>JBKEFT010000035.1:0-69369 GCA_046709645.1 Arenicella sp. | reverse complement strand
GCTAAACTAACTCCGGCAACGGCCACACCTCCAGCAACGCCCTTACCCCAATATTCGCCACTACTGATTTCACCTCGATCATGTTTTTCTAGGACGGGGTCATGAACAGATGCAAAGCCTGCTGTGCCAACCTGATAAACGGCCTGTAACGTTGCCCAGCCAGCACAAGACCAAGCACCACAGCCCTCTGCACCACGATCAATCATTTGGGTAACTGATTCGTTCCCATCAGGATCCACATAAACAGTAGGATTCTGATAAGCATAAAGATACCTGTGAAGGCTAGGAGCGATCATATTGTCGCCTTCCCAAGCGTCTTCGCTTAAGAACTTCGCGGTATCAGGGTCGTAATACCGTGCCTTGGCATAAAGTAACCCAGTCTCCTTATCTTCCTCATACCCAGTAAAGCTAAAGCGGTTATAGCTTGTCCCGACTTGGTTTCTCTTAATCCCCCATGCATCGTATTGATACCTTGCTTGTACCGCGCCGTCGCTGTTGGTTAGGTTTGCGACGCTGTTGAGTACGTCATACAGGTAGGAAAACTAGACATGCCTGTCCTAGCTATTCGATTCACTGTGATTAATCGCCTGAACTTGTCTTAAACTCGCCCTGATTATGCTTTCTCTGAGGTGAACGTGCTTTCGAATCACGGTCAGTTTTACCAGAATTCTATCAAATCGTTCATGCTGAATGTCGCCAATCGTATTTAGTTACTTCACGCAACAGACCTTGTCGTTTCGACGGTTTTGACAAAGCCCTACCCTCCAAGCTCATATCAACTCATTGGAGCTTTTCCATGCCTCATCATAAAAAACCATCACTGCCACTCAGGCTGCGCGTCTTAAGTGCGGTCGACTACGCGCCAGGCAATAGTATTCGGGCGCGCATCAAAGCCGTCAGTGAGCGCACGTTCGCGGACCCGCAAACCGGGTTTGACTATCAGTTCACGTGGCGCACTATCAGCACCTGGTTGTATCGCCACAAGAAACACGGCATCACCACGCTGGACAATAAAACGCGCGCCGACAAAAACACCTATCGCAAAGTACAAGTCAACGAATTGGCCGAAGCCATCAGCGATGTCCTGCCAACCCTAAGCCACAACAAAACCGGCATCATTCCAAAAATGGCGCTGTATCGAACTCTGCTCAAACAGAATTACTTCCAGCGCAGCCAGCTATCACAAACGTCCTTTTACCGCATGGTGCGCGAGAACGAATTGCTCAACCTTGAACAGACCCGCAAGCTACGGCGTTCGTTCTCGATGCAGTTTGCCAATCAACTCTGGCAAGCCGATACGATGTACGGCCCGTCGATCAAGCAGCCTGACGGCAAGTGGCGCAAAACCTTCCTCATCGCCTTCATTGACGATGCCAGCCGAGTGATCACTCACGCCGAGTTCTTCTACCGTGACAATACTCAGAACATGGTTGACGCGTTTCGCACCGCGCTGTTCAAGCGCGGTAAGCCAGAGCGCCTCTACTTCGACAATGGTGCCAACTACACCTCCAAAGAGATACTTCAGGCCTGTGTTCGGCTCGACATCCAACTCTCACATGCGCCGGTGCGTGACGGTGCCGCCAAGGGCAAAATAGAACGATTCTTCCGAGGCTTTCGGGATCGCTTCTTGGTACAACATCTTGAATTTAATGCGCTCGATGAATTAAACACAAAAACGCAGCAATGGATTGAAAACGACTATAACGCCCAACACCACAGCGGCATTCAAAAGCTTCCGCTCCCAGCTCACGCCCCTTACCTGCATCCATGCAGGCAATCGTGCCAATCGACCGATTTAACCTTGACCACAGCCGCATTAACTTCCTGTGCGACGATGAATATACAGAAGAAGTCTTCTTCGTTGAAGAAACCCGAAAAGTTAGTAAAACCAATGTCTTCTCGATCAATTCGAAGAAATATGAATGCCCTGTAGACCTGCGCGAAAAAGCCATCCAGGTGCGTTATGACCGCACCCGGCGCAATCGCTTTATCGTCTTCTTTAAAGATCAACGCATGGGCGAGGCTGCGCTGCTCAATCTGTACTATAACGCACACGCAAGGCGAGAAGGCGAGGTGTCATCATGATTAAATCTGTCTTCGGCCTAACGAAAGAGCCGTTTCATCGTCAGGGTCATGCGCTGCTCGACCAGCAGAAAAACATTGCCGACATCATTAAAATCCATGCTCAGCAAGGCGGTTTCTCGGTCGTTGTGGGTGAACCCGGGGTTGGCAAGAGTGTGCTACGTGAACACCTCGAAACCCTTCAGAACGAACGCGAGGTGACCGTCGTATCCTGCTCGCAAACCCTACACACCTACTTTAATATCCTCAAACAACCGGCCGAATCGTTCAAGATAGATGTCCCGATCAACCATTTGGAGAAAGAACTGATCAACAGCGCATTCAATCATATCCGACAGCGAAAAACGCTCTACACCTTGATTGACGAAGCGCATTCACTCGATATGATCGTGTTGCGCAAGCTGCGGTTATTGTTCGACCGGTTCCCCAAAAAACACAATCTTGTGCTCTTCGGGCAACGCGATTTATTGTACTATCTGTCTCTCAATGTGAATCAGGATATCAAGAGTCGAATCACCTATTCGGCCAGTATCCTAAGGTTGAATGACGATGACTTAGAACACTATATCGTCAAAGAACTGGAGGCTGTCAGGCTCGGCATTAATACCTTTGATAGCGCCGCAGTCGAGCTTATCTTACGGTCTGCGCAAGGCAATTTAAGGTTATGTCGAAACCTTTGTTATGGCAGTCTGATTGAAGCCTGCCGAGAAGCCAAAAAGGTCGTCTCAATCACGCATGTCAACGCCGTTTTGGTGCAGCCGCACTGGCGCTCACACGATGAATTAATTAAGCAACAGGCGACCTAAACCATCGAACAGTCCCAGCAAAAGCCGCCCAATTGGGCGGCTTTAGTCCTTAATGGAGATAGTCAATCCGATCATAAGTACGAGAAATAGGCAGACAGAATCGGTAATTTTTTATCGAAGCAAATGTGTGCCGGCATGGAGAATCAGGGTGATCGAACGCATCTTGATCATCTCTGACGAGCTACGTTTATGATGGGAAGTTGGGAAAAAGAATGACGCGGTTTGGGAAAACGTCAGATTTTAAAGTGGCAAAGAGGAATAATACTATGATCAGAGCGTGGTAAAAACATCATAAAACGGCCAAATCTTATGATAGATAATTTGGGAATTTATACGATGGTAAAATGGCGCTCTACAGTATCTACCTTAACAGTTGAGTTAAGCAGATACACAGTTCAGTTTACAGTCTCCTACTTTTACTCACGCATGGGAAAACTAGACATGCCTGTCCTAGCTATTCGATTCTGCCTGTCCTAGCTATTCGATTCCAGGAGACTTATTTACAGGTTCCGGTGGCTTTCTTAAAGATGCTTACGTTCGGCATCCAGCTTAATCGCTCCAATACTAGACATGCCCGCCCAGTTATTCACTTTTTATTTACTAAATTCGTTTAACTTAATTGAATAGTTTTCAGCAAATTCTTTAATTTTCAAAACAATATATTCTGGTATCTCAACATTCATACTTTTGAAACTTATACTCATTGTCCATACAGTCCCTTCTAAATAATCATCACCTGAAATAGGAATTTTGAATGATCTAGCAGGAAGGCAGGCCTTACAATCGGAAATTATAGTGTTTAAAAATTTATCACTATAATTTCTGTCAGTTATTTCGAATTGCTCTGTTGCCCAAAGAATTCTTTTTGAATAAGCATCAACGCCTAACTCTTCGAAATTATCAAAAAGATCAGCTAGTTTTTGAATAATAATTTCCGGCACAAAGCCTAGGCCTTGAAAACCAATGTTTTCTATACTGCTAATATCAATAGTAATTGAATTCATACTTATAAATCCTCATCTACCTTAAAGGTGTTTGGGCCAACTTTTTCAAAATCATTTCTTTGAATTTTAAGCTCATCTGCATTGTCAAAAACTTCTCCTTCTCTTGCTTGATTTTTCGATCTCAAATTAGGCAAATCAGACTTTTTAGCTTTTACCACTACAGGAGTTAAATCTGTTCTGCCTTGCTCAGCATTTCTAATTGCAGATTTACCATACGCAAAATCTATAGCATCCTGCTTATTTGTTGTTACCGAAAAACCATTCTTATCTGGAACACTATCTGCTAACTGATTTTTATCAATATTAAGTCCATCATTAGCAATACTTCTAGCCGATAAATTATCAGTTCCATGGTAAACGAAATCATCTGCAATATTAGGCGCAACACCTGTATTGCTTTCAGTTATCAGATTAGCGCCACCAGCATTCGATCTCGCACGCTGACGAGCCTGTTCAGCTACCGCTTCATCAAACCGAGCGCTTGGATTGAAACTCCAGCTACTCGGTTTTAGTTTGCTAGGAATCGCATTCGCTATTGGCTTAGTTACTTTTCCTATTTGCTCTTTCGTGGCCCGTACTGCTGGCCCAACTACTTCATTCGCTTTATTAACAAATGGTGCTGCGGCATCTTTAACTTTAGTCGCTTGTGCACCAACGAATCGACTGGCCGCACTTGATAAAGCTTTCGCTTTTGACGCTGGCAACGCAGTAAACAGGGTATTGAATTTCGCATCGAATGCCTGCTTTCCAGTCAACTCTTGTTTGTTGACTGGGTCATAAAGGTTGCCATTACGTCGAAAAGCCACAGAGGACATTGGCCCAACAATTGAGGCAGTTATCGGGTATCTCTCCCCCCAGGTTCTCGGTTCTCGGCACCCCGCAGACACTGCACCTACATAACCGATTTGACCTGACGGACAGTTCCCCGTCGGATCAATCCACACGGTTGGATTTTGGTAAGCATAAAGATACCTGTGAAGACTAGGAGCAATCATATTATCGCCTTCCCACGCATCCTCACTCAAGAACTTCGCGGTATCCGGATCGTAATACCTCGCCTTGGCATACAGCAGCCCAGTCTCCTTATCTTCCTCATAACCAGTAAAACTAAAGCGGTTATAACTCGTCCCGACCTGATTGCGTTTTATTCCCCAAGCATCGTATTGATACCTCGCTTGTACCGCGCCGTCGCTGTTGGTTAAGTTAGCGACGCTGTTGAGTACGTCGTACAGGTAGAACTGGGTGGGTTCGCCTTGTGCGTTTAGGCTGAGTAAACTGCTTGCGCCGTAATCAAACTTGGCTCTTGTAAGATTGGCATTGTCATACTGCTGTAAAATACTTTGGTCGTCGTAGGTGTTGCGTTCGGCTCCGCGTTCGCCTAGTTTTTCGATTCTTAAACCTTGGTAGTCGTAGAGGAATTGACCGACGGTGCTGCCGCCGATTTTCACTTCTCTTAGGTCATCTCTTATATCAAACACAAAATTGGTGGTTTCACCCGATTTGGTTTTTTGTATTTGATTGCCGTTTTGATCAAACGCGTAGGCGGCGTTGCTGGCGTTGTCTAAATTGTCGTCTACGTTGGTGAGTTGATTTCTTGAGTTGTAACGATAGGTTTTGTTCTTGGTTATTCCGCTTATCGTTGTATCAACTTCACTGGTGCGGTTATAGGCGGCATCGTAGGTGTAGGTAGTGGTGACATCTGGAATACCTGCTTGCACGTCGTAAGCGACTTCGAGCAATCGGTCATTTAGATCGAATTGGTAAAGTGTTAGTTCTTGCGCCCCGCCGTTGGTTTCTCTTTGCTCTACTCGGTTGCCGTTGTCGTCAAACACATATTCGTAGTTCGACACCGTGGCGTTGTTCTGCTGGTTATGAATTCTAATGCTGCGCTTGGCTTGATCATAGCGGTAGCTCGCCGTGGTGTTATTCGGGTAACTTGTTTGTGTGAGTAAACTGCTGCGATCGTATTGGTAGGCGGTAATGCCTTGCTGGGTCATGACGTCTTTTACGCGGTTTAAACCATCAAATCGGTAGGTGGTGATGATGCCGTCGCTGTCGGTTAATCGGGTGCGATTGCCGTTGAGGTCGTAGCCGTAGCGAATGGTTTTATTAAAACTATCGGTACGATTAAACAGCCTATCAAAATCGTCGTAGGTTTTGCTGTCAACTCTTACCTCGGTACCGTTGGCGAGGTCGTAGGTTTCGGTCACGCTGGTAACATTATTATTGCCATCGTAGACCATCGCCTCGCTGGTCAGGTCTCGGCCAACCGATGCTTGGGGGTTTGCGTACTCTGTATTAGTGAGGCGGTTTAACGCATCGTAGCTGTGTGTGTCACTTTGGCCATTGGCGTCTGTTTTTACTAATAAATTATTGTTCGGGTCGTAGTCGTAGCGGCAAATCGTCTCGCCTTGTGTCGTTATTGGGTAGCGCTTTAGCGCCTTACGGTTGAGCACGTCGTATTCGTAGCGCGTGATATTGGTGTTGGCGTCGGTTTGGGTGATTAGATTGTTCTGCCGATCATAGGCGTAAGCGCTGTCTTGGCTATTGGCGTCGGTGATGGTGATCAGTCGGTTTAGCTCATCATAGTCATACTGCCACTGGTTGCCTTCTGGGCGGGTCTTCTGGATCTGATTATTATTCAGATCGTAGGCATAGCGCGTGGTTTCGTTTTCACCATTGGTCTCGCTTAGCTTGCGTTGACGCAAATCGTACCCGTAGCTCATTTCTCGTTGCTCGGGGTCGCGCATACTGAGCACATCACCCATGGCGTCGTAGACATAGGTGCTAATCGCGGTTTCTGGGCGACTCTCTAAGACCATTTCATGGCGCTCATTGAACTCCATGGCGGTAACATTGCCATTGGCGTCTTCAAGACCAACCAGGTCACCGATTTCTGAATAGGTATTTTTTACCACGCGTATGCCACTGCGCTGTTGTTCCGCAACGCGGTTTAAGCGATCGTATTGGTAGCGGGTGACGATGCCTCGTTTGTCGGTGGTCTGTAGCAAGTTGTCGTTGGCATCGTAAACGTTGCTTACTTCTCGACCATGAGTACCCGCTTCTGGCTCGGTAATTTTGACCACCCGATTTAGTGCGTCATACTCGTGGTCGGTGGTATTGCCACGCTTATCGGTGATGCTTAGGGCGTTATCTACCGGGTCGTAGCGAGTCGTAACCTGCTGCTCTAATGCATCGGTGACGACGATGTTTCGGTTGAGTTTGTCATACTCTAAACGCGTTACATTACCCTCGCCATCGGCACTCTGGCTGAGGTTACCGTAGACATCATAGTGAGTCGCCAGCGTTCTGTTTTCGGGTTGTCGCTCTTTAGTGCGTTGACTCAGTGCGTCGTAAACATAGGTCCTGACAAACCCCTTACCGTCGGTATGCGTGAGCGCATTATTGTCGTCGTCATAGGTATAGCCCATTGATGGGCCAATACTATCTGCCTCGCTGACCACTCGGTTTAAAAAATCAAACTCACGGGTGATCACGTTGCCATTAAACTGGGTTTCTTGTATCGGGTTGCCGACCAAGTCATAGTCTGTGACGTTCTCAAAATCGCGTTGATCGATGACCTTGGTGCGGCGATGCAACTCGTCGTATTGGTACTCGACATGGTTAGCAAAATGATCAAACTCGTCTGTTAAGTTGCCGTAATCGTCGTATTCATAAACGTATCGGTTGTCGTCCAAATTAGTATGGAAGATGCGTCTATTCTTATCATCGTAGGCATGCGTTTCACTGTTGCCGCGCGCGTCAATGGTTTTAATTAGGTTACTAGCGCGATCGTATTGCCAGGCCGTTGAACGCTGATCAACAGTACCAACGGCGTCACGCTGCGCCACCTTTCGGTTCACCGCGTCGTAGTCTACTTGGGTTATTCGACCAAGCTCGTCAATCTGCTCAATGACGTTATCATTGCCGTCATAGCTAATCTGTGTGACGCCACCTTCGGCGTCGGTCACTTGTGTCTGGCGATACAAATTATCGTAGTCAAGGCCAGTGACCTGCTCAAGTAATGAGCTATCACCACTTACCGTGGTGGTGAGTATGCTGTTGGTATTGTCGTAGGTGTAGGCTTGCGTTTTCGCAAACCCTTGCTCGTTTTCAGGGTAACGTTGTAGCGTGACCCGGTTGGCATCGTCATACTCAAGCGTTGTTGCGTTACCACGATAATCGCTCACCGAGGTTTGATTGTCGTTGGTGTCGTAAGCCATTGTTTTGCTGACGCTTTGCAACGAACCGCCTGTGCCAAATTTAATTCGTTGCTCAATTACGCGGTTATCAAAATCATAGACCAAGACCGTTGACCGACGCTCTTCGTCGACGTCTAAGACTTTGTTGTTATTCGGGTCGTATTCAAATAGCCGACGGCCGCCTTCGGCATTGGTTTGCAACGTTAGGCGGTTTAACCAATCGTATTCAAAGCGAGTGCTATTTGAGTTTTCATCGGTGCTTTCAAGCAACCGACTCCGCTCATCAAAGGTACCACGAGTGATGCCGATTGGTAGGTTGGTTTGCCGAACATTGCCGTACTGATCGTAAGCATAAGCTGTACGCTTATTACGCTCATCTGAATAGTCGCTAAGGTCACCGTTGGCTAGGTAAGTAAAGCGTTCGACACACGGGGCCTCACAGGCCGGCGTCGAGGGATGGGTGATCGTCTTTAGATTACCTCGAACATCATAGTCATAATCGGTGGTATTACCGCGACGGTCGGTTCGCGAGCGAATCAGGTTTCGAATTGTGCCATTGTAACCCTCTCGCTGGTATCGGCTGGTTGAGGTGAAGGTGCCTCCGCTGGGGCCGGCATTAAAGGTATCGCCGCTGACGCCACTTACACGCTCCTGAGTTTGGTTGCCGTCTTCATCGTATTGATGCTCTTTATTCACGCCGTTCTCATCGGTCTCAGAGAGCATCAACGTGTCGTTTGGGGTCCAGGTCATAAACTTACTGCCAGTCGGGCCATCGACCTGCACTCCTCGACCGACTAAGTCCATGGTATGCCGATACAGCACGTCTCGAGGGTCGGTTATCTCAACTGTTGGCAGTTCATCACTGGACAAACGGTCAAAGTATTCAAGTTTAGAGACAATATCGTTAGCGTTATTAATCGGCAGATTAAGGTCGTCTGTTTTCGAAATCTCAGTAACTTGCACCACGGCAGACGTATACGGCAGCGTGAATTCGTTACCATTTAAGGCAAGCAGTAACTCACGTTCACGGCGAATATAGCTGTAATCAGTTTTGATACCTCTAGGGTCGATTATGGCTTCAATCGCGGTTGCCGCTTGAACGTCAAACCCCAATCCAGGGGAATCTGGGGTTAAATCAGTGATATCTTGATACTGATATAACTCGGTAATATTATCGACCTCAGCCGCAGGGCTCTCGTTGCTCAAATCTCCACGGTCTTGATAATTAGTTGCTTCGACCAAGCGACCATTTTCGTCATAACCATAGCCGATGTCATAGCCTAAGCCGGTGACTCGGGTAATAACATTGCGAGGGAATCCATAGAGATCATTTACCGCACTTGGCTTAATGTTTTCAGGGTCAATCGGGCTACCATCTTCATTTAGACCGCCGGCGGCTATTGATGCTAATTGTTGGATAGCGCGATATTCAAGATTAATCTGCCTGCCAGATGAGTCTCGAATAAAATCTAGTTGCGGCGCTCGGTGCCCACCAGGGCTGTAGCCTAGGCTAGTACGATTACCATTGGTGTCTTCGATGTATTCGAGATACACGGGCGAGAGAACGGTTACTGGCGCGAAGTTAATTCGAAATCGTTGGCTGTAGTGATAGCGCGTGCCGTCTTTCGCGTAAAAATCCCAATTGCTTTCATTGCGCTCAAGAGAACTGTGGTAACCAAGACCCGCTTTATAGCCATCGGCTTGTGGAAAGAAAGTCACACCACCGGCCACACCGCCTGACACGACTACCCAGCCACAAGGTGTAATCTGAACAAAGCTATCGTAATTATGACTCCATCCCGGGCCCAAGCTTGATGCCGAACGGTTTTGACTTGAATAGTGGCGACTGAACTCTAAGTTTGGCCCTCGACCTGGCACTTGAACGTCGGTTTTGGACAGAAATAGTGAACCATTCCAGAGGTTAACATTTTCATACGTCGGCGAGCCAACGGGGAGAACATTGATTCTGGTCTCGGAGAACGAAAAGCGACTTTCTAAGGTATCGATACGGCCGGTTTCAGTTGACTCGGCAGTAATGAAAACACGAGTAACGCCTTCTTGTAAGAACGCTTTTGTGAAGCCAAAATCCTTTACATCGAATTCAGTCAGGCCTGCGTCTAAGGTTTTTCGAGTAATAAACTGCCTAGGGGATTTAAAATCTGGGTGCAAGGTCTCAATCGTGACCTTAGCTTCTTGAACAAGGTCAAGGCTGAAGGTTGGCTCTACCGCATTACAGGTTCGCCCATTAACACGGTCGATGATAATTGACCCGCCACCACCACCGCCTCGACTAACTCGCCCGGCGCGTTCATTTTGTGTCTCGGCTCCGGCTCTAAAAATGACCGGCGCGGTAACCGGCAGTTCAAAACGATCGGAGCGTACTTCATCAAACTCTGAACCTTGGTTATAAACCACTTCAGCATGGTATTTTTTTGCAGGGTCTAACGGTATCGGCGGTATATTGACTTCGCCGTTTTTGCCGACTACCGTGTCTATCAACTCGCCGTCTTCGAAGACTTCTAGAACTTCATACGTTGGCTTATAGTCCGCCGGTTCATGCTCATATTTTAGCGGCTCAAAGCGTTGCGGCAGAAGGTCTTTTGCTAACTCTAAAGGGTTCGGGTTAGTCGGCGTAATCCGCACCGCGGCGACTCTTTGCAAAGTCGCTTGTGAACGTTGAAGCAACTCGCCCTCGCCCTGCGCCGGGTCACCTAGGTAACTCCAGCTGATGACTGGCGTGTAATACCCAGGCTCATTGCCGACAACCATGTTGGTGTATTCAATATCAGCACCGCCGCTAAACGAGGATGGCGTGATATTAGTAAACGTTGCCTCACCCTCAAAGTCGTCAAGCTGCATGACCACGTTCAAGGCTTCCATTCTTTCAATTCTCGGCTCACCCTGAACAATCCTGCCAACAGAAGGGTTGGCGCTTTCGAACCCGCTGCCGCGATAGGTGCCGCCGACTTTGACCGCCGAAAGACGACTAGGCCCAACCCCGTTAAAGACACTAACAAAGTCACTAACTTGGTAAGCTAACTCGATTTGTGTGTCGGCATCAATACTGATGCTAACCGGATACTCTGCACGTACTCGAGCTAACTTGACCTTAACTTCACCGAGAATTACGCCAACACTCACATAGCCCAACGAGTTACTTTTATAGGTGACTGAGGTGCTACCGCAGTTGGTAAACGAAAATGCAAGTTTGTCACAATCAGGGGTCGAGATACGATGCGGTGTAATGGAGATTTCATTCTCAGGCAGGCCGCCGCCGCCCTCTGGACGAACCGCTTCAGTCTTGACTAGCACGTCTATGTTAGCGACTGTATTCCCAAATTCATCTCGTACATAAATTTCATCAAACCCTATCTCGGCATTGTCTTGACCCACTAAGCCCGTGCCAGTTTCGAGGTCGTGAAAAAGTTCGACGGGGTCGCCAGGCACCGTTAGTAATGTGAAAAATTGTTCTGCACGTAACGCTGATTGACCGGTGGGTTCAACTCGAACCTCGATATAATTGAGCGCGACTCGGCTTGGAATGGTATCGCCATTATCTTCAAGTAGAAAACTGATATCAGGACTATCGAGAATGATTTCCGGGGCACGGTACGTTACTCTGGCAATGCCTTGTAGATCGGTGATAACGGATGCACTTCCATTCGCCCCAATAATCACACCGTCCTCGGCAACAAATTCACCAACGCTGACCGAATGATCGAAGACCACTTCGGCTGCAGCGACCGCTAGACCCTGATTATCTCTAACATAAACGGCTAAGGCCTCATACTCTTGGCCCGCCGCAACTGTCTGGAAATTAGTATTATTGAAAAGCGTTATCGATGTGGCTTGCGAGCTGTCAAAGTTAGTGCCTTGCGAAGTTGGGTCAGCCAGTAGGCCGCCAAGATCACCCGGAAATGGCTCCGCGGTTGCCCCGCCAGCTAAGCCACGAGAAATAAAGTAACCCGCCTCGCCGGTTAATGGGTCGGTGACAACCCAGACTGAACCCGACCACTCCAAATAAGTCAGTTGCTCGACCGGTATAAGCACATCAAAGCCGAGCTGTAGCCAATCGCGTACCGCGTTTATAACCGACGCCGAGTGTAAACCAAGCGTCAACTCTAGCTCACTTATACTTTCTGTGTTGAGCGCTAAAACGTTGTTGCCAGAACTGACCACCAAGGCCAGTCCTTTGTCGGCCGAAATACTTTCAACACCAAATAGCCGTTCAAAAACGGCGTGTTCTAGATAGGATCCTTGAAGCGCTGAAAGAGTTGCGAAATCCCGTTCTGAAAATGCATCGGGTCTGGCGGCTAGTGACTCAGTTATGCGCAACGCAGCGTCAAGGCTTACGCCTAAAAAATCGAACGAGATAGGTTGGCCTAAGACCGCTTCGACATTCACCTTTAATTCGTTGCTGGCGAACACCAAATTCGGCAATGGTTGAACAATACGGCGTTTAAGAAGTTGGCTTAACGCTCGCTCGGACTCCGACCAATCACTTAAATAGCGCAATGCTATCTGGCTTAAAATTCGCCCACCTGAGGTTTCAAAATTCTCTTCAGTCTCAACAGAACGCGCATCTTGAGCGGTAATTCCGATACCGTGATAGTTGCCTGAGCGAACCACCTTATCAACTCGATAACTCCCTGCTGGGCCATTAAACTCAATACTGAATTTATGTAATATGCCCGCCGGTAAAATTTCCTCAGAGACCGCTATCGGAACACCGTTGACTTTTATTTGTGCTCTTAAGTCGACCAAGTACAACGGCGTTAGCCCCAGACCACCGAAGCTCAAAATCAAATCATGATCATCCTGGCTACCGGCTTGATACGACAGACTCAGACTTTTATTACCTAACTCGGATACTGGGATAGTAACGTCCATGATTGGCTGACTCTGATTAACATCACGGTAGGCGATAAACCTGACTTGATGGAAAAGAGACGTTGCCAGCACGGCATTTTCTGACAACACTGCTTCGACGGAGAAAGGCAGAGTATTGGGTAAGTAACCTGCATTTTGAATTTTTAGAGTGGTGGTATCCAGCTGATTGCTTAGCTGGTTTACTGGCTCGCTGCCCTGGGGCTGATTTAAAACCGCATCAGCTAGCTGTGTTTTGACTTGTTCGACAACGTCTTGACTTTGCACTGTCTGTAAAAATGACTCTCGCAAAGTAGTGGCATTAAAGCCACTGTCTCTGAGTAAGGTACCGCTCTCTTCCCGGCTCCAAGCTTTGACTGAGGGCATAAGGGCAAGCCATACTTGCCCACTTCGATCAAGACTAGCACCTCGATAGTTGGTGTAGGGAACATAAACACTGAGCCAGGTCTGTTGTATAAGAACCGCGCGAATTTGACCGGCTTCAACAACAGTTTGATATGGCACGGCCGCACGCTGCAACACCGCTAAGGCTTGGTTCAAGCCATCGACGGCGGTCATATCCAGCAGCTTTTCTGATGGCACTCTAACGACCCCATTAACAAACTTCGTTGGGATGCTGCTAGCACGCATCAGTTCGGATAGAAGCAACGCTTGATCGGTACTATTGCCTTCGCCCTGCTCTATCACCGAGCCGGCGCTCAACATCGAGCCGGCGTACCAGCGCGTCTCTATCTGTGAGTGAACGTACTGGTAAAGCTTAATCGGGTCATAGCCGAGCTCTTCTGCTAAGGCTTGCACGGCCGGTTCAATCGCTCCGACCTCAAAATCTTCTATTGTCGGCTCGCCAACCGTAGTCTGAGCATAGCTTGGCGTTATTGCAGGTTCTAACACAATGTCTTTCTGCGGTAATGCTAGTGCTTGGTATGGAAGATTACTAAAGCGTAAAATTGGTGGCTCTTGAGTGCTCTTTTTTACCAGCTGATTAAGCCGATCACTAATTGAGTGAAGGTCTTGTTGCAGACCCGCTCGTTTTAAAAATGAAGCACTTGAGCTGCTTTCGTGTGCAAGTAGCAAGCCTTCAATATCGGCTAGCAGAGGTTCCGCCCTACTCTGATAGGTCGATTTAGTGTTAGTTAGCCGGTCTAGGTGTTTGGATGACGCATTTACCGCTATAAGTTTTTGTTCTGTTAAATTAAAATTTTCTAAGTAGAGTAAATGCTGTGCCTGCCATTGTTTGAATTTTGGCGCTAAATTTTGTAGTTCAGGTAGTTGATCAAATGTCGAACCGATTCTCGCGAGAAACCCTTTATGTTGACCGACTGTATTTTCAAACTCTGTGAGCATTTCACGTTGAGCAGCAACTAAATTGGCTGCAGTAGAAGACCCTGATAAAGTTTGCTGAAAAGAATCGCCAGCCTTAACCTGAAAATTCGATCTTGAGTGGGTTAGTGAATTAGATAGCGAGTTAGATAGTGAATTTGATAATGCGTTTTCAGCTAACTCGCGACCATTAACAAAGTCATTTAGAAGTTGCTCTGAGCTTCTAGCCTTGGCTATCACTGAGTCATCTTCAGCCCCACGGTTTTGCGCCGAGGAAATCGGCATGAAGATCAATAAGGAGCATAAAAGAACGGCTAGCAGCACACGTTTGCAAGCAGACTCAGTTAGCAATTTAAGCTGAGTTACTCGGCCTGTATGATTTGGTTTAAAGTCTTTCAACATTATCTCTGAACGCATTATTAGTTTCTTAGTACAAGCATTTGAATTAAATGTACGAGTGAATTAGCCACGGTTAAGCCTGGGGGTCAAACCACAAAATCTTGGCAACAACGAAGCGTACCTGATAGCTGGCCATCATATTGCCCGACACCATTAGCTAAAATAGCGCTTGAAAGAGCAACCGTATAGGTCGTTATCTGCTCACAGACAAATTGCCCATCGCAGATTTGCAGCACCGTTAACTCGCCGCGAATCTCATTAACGCCAATGTCAATAAAACCAGAGAAAACAGTTCGTTGATCAACATTTTGCACATTCAAGCCTGCTGGGCTGACAATTTCGTCGATAACCACTGAGAAATCATTGGCAATTCGATTAGCCGCCAATGGCCCGATTGCTTGGGTATCGGTAACTTGTACTGTGATTGTCCCGTTCACGGCCTCGGTTACAAATCCGCTACACACCGCTGCCGAGGTAGCGGCATGCGCAGGGATCACAATGCAATTGACTAGCGGTTTAGTCCATTGCGTGGGTAATGACGCGGATACGGCAACCCCAGACAGAGCGAGTAGTGACTTTCTTTTTGCTGGGTTCATCTATCCTTCCTCCTGCAGCAATAACAACTTGAGTACCGGTATGATCACCGATGAGTTGCCGGTTTTAGTGTTAATCAAGATTTTGAAGGTACTTGATGGTGAGCTGTAACTGCGCCCGCCGGTTGCGACATCTTCGACCACATACTGCACGCTAACCGTCGCGCGCGTATCAGACTTTGCGGTATAGCTTAGTGAACAATCTGGGAAGGTAATGGTTGGTGCTCCACCGATTTCAAAAGCGCTAACATCCGATACGTTTGTGAGCCTTACTCTAAAGCGTGGAGCTTGATTGTCACCTGTTGATTTGGCCCAAGCTGGTAGCAGCACCGGTTGAGTTTCAGAGGTAGAATGATCCGGAACAAACGAGCAGCTGGCGCCTGGCCTTACAGCCACAGTCACATTTGCGCTAGAGGTTTCCTTGCTGATCGTATCAGTAATGGAATATGAAAATGAATCTGAGCCAATAAATAGTAGACCTGGATAGTAATTGTAATCACCCGTAGCGAGCCTAACTAATCGACCATTTTCTGGCTGTTTAGTTATGCTTACAGTTAGATCGCCAATGTCGCGGAAAACATCATTGGCTAACAGCTTAACGTTACCCAAGCCACCGCGACGAAGCTCAAGGAAATCATCTTTAGCGGTTAAAACTACCGCGGGGGCTTGTTGCCCTATGGCGAATCTAACACTTGCTCGTTGAGTATTACCGGCTAAATCAAAGGCATTAACTTGAAGCGTATAATCGCCAGTTCCACTAAGGGTTTGGCCTTTGAAATAAGGCTCGCCATTAAGGAGCATTTCAATTCGATCTAAATGTAAATCGGAAATATCAATATTTGGCTGTAGCTCTTCTGCGAACCGCTGCATTTCAGTGATATTCACAAAATTAATTTGGGGGGCGGTGTTATCGACTACAAAACGATGGGTAAGCCCATTACTCGAATTTCCATTGCTATCAGTTGCGCGCAGCGAGAATTGCTGAGTCCCCTCGTCTAAACTTGAGAGCCCAATCCGGTATCTATTTGCCTCAAATGTAGAGCTATTGATAGAGAACCAAGCCCCGCTATTAAAACGCCCTTCAACCGAAGAAACGCCAGACTCATCAATCGCGCTGACCAACGCAGAGGTTCTCTGGCTATTAATAACTTGCTCGTTATTGGGTCGGCTAATGGCGACTAAAGGCGGCTGATTCTCGACAATAGCGAAACTCTCTTCATCAAGGCGTTGAGTTAGTCGCTCACCACCTTCGAGGGTTTGGGTGGCTAACATCACTAACGTATAACGGCTATTCGGTAACGCCGATGTGGCAAACTCTCGCTGCTCCGAAAGCTCTTCAGCTACCAAGAGGCGTGCAATATTTTGTTGCTCAGAGACCACAACCTCTAGCCCTTTCTCAATCTGATAGGTGATCGTTAAATCGTCAATATCGGTGTTGCCAGCGTTATTGATTTGGCTCTGGTAAGCAAGTGTTTGCCCTAACGATAACTCACGATTTGCTACCACCAGCTCGCCAATGAAAGTACGGTTTTGCAAAACGATTTCAAAGCTGGCTATGGCCCGAGAAATTTCTAACTGGCTATCTTCTAACTGATTATCAAGCAGCACCACTTGCGCTCGATATTCACCAACATGATTATTTTCAGTCGGGAATGTGAATACTTCGTCCACGCGCCCATCAACTAGCAGGTTCAATGGATTACTCGATTGCTCATCGATCAGATTATCGTCTTGATCAAACACTTTCAAATTCAACACACCCTGATCAACTACCGCTTTTAGCGAGTTGTTGATTAGGGTTGCGGTTAGCCGCACCTCTTGGTTAGCGTCGAAACTAAATTTCTGTGGACGTAATCCTAAGAGAACACGTAGCGGCTCTCGTAGTGACAACGGTTGTGAGCTCGTAGCGACCGTTGTACCCAGCTCATCAATCAGTCGTGCTTGCAGCCGGTAGTCACCTAACACAGCCAGTTTGGGGTTCCATTGAACGGCGAAACTCCGCTCTTCTCCCAAAATAAGATCGTCGACCGGTAACTGCTCAAGTACGTCGACTAGGCCTCCTAGTTGATCGACCACTTCGAATACGACACGACCATCAAAACTCGGACCTGGATTTGCAATAGCAATCGTACTGGCAATCAATTCAGTTGGGCCAAAGACAAAATTATCCGCTTCAGAACGCGTAAGCTGCACTGATAAAGTAGGCAAAGCGTTGTCTCTTACCTCAATGCGTCTAATTCGCCGGTTATTGGTTTCTGATTGCTCTAAAATCAGGTTCGCATCATCAATCGCGGCAACGATTATGTGGGGACCGTTGCTTGAGGGAATCCACGCAGTCGATATATCGAGGCTGGTGTTAATATCAACAGGCCCCACTAATTGATCAAGCAAAACCTCTGATTCACCTGACGGATCAAATACTTTGATGGTTAGCTTAGCCGCTTCAGCAATGGTGCTGCCAATATTGTTGACCAACAAAGTCAGCGCAGCGCCTTGGCCGCGAACAACTAACGGCGGGTTTATTTCAAGGTCGAGCTGGTAATCCGGCATAGCCGCAGATTGCAGTGATACACTAATATTTTCGGCCGGAGCACTGGTTTCACCGTTATTATTAATCGCTATAGCCGAAAAAATATTCTCGCCTTTTTCAAGAATCACATTATCAAATTTAAAGTACCCTGCTGGCCTAAAGCTTATGACCGCGCCAGAATCGGGAGTAATATACGTTCCAGATTCTAAACTAGGCTTGAAACCCAACAATAACGGTATCGGTTGAGAGGAAAAGGGATTGTTTGAGCCGACAATACGGCCAATCGATTGTGACGTTTGAGTAACTACGTCGAACAACGAGAGTTCGGTATCGGTAACAAAGCCCTGAACGCTAGCCTGAGTTACCACACGATTATTACCCGCCCAAACAGAATTCTGTAAGGGTTGATCCCCTAATTGAGTAACCGAGTTGGTGCTTGCTTCGATATCGATAACAAGTGGGGTGAAATTTTCGGTGGTGTTTAATAACAATTTGCGGCTATCTGGCGACCATGGATTGTTCAGCTCGAAACTCACGTTACCGGCGATCGATGCGAGTTCAAAATTCAATATTTGCTCGGTCTCTAAGTTGCGAACTTCAATAATTGTAGGTGATTGCGAGCGAATATAGGCAAGTAGCTTTCCATCAGGGCTATAGGAGTATTGCGAACCAGTAAGGCCATCGAACTCACCTGTCTCTTGATGATAGAGGTAGTCGCCCCAACCTCGACCAAATAAAAACGCATCAACCACGTAAGTCTTACTTGCCAAATTAACGGCTTCTATCGATCGGATAAAGGCTCTCGATGGTGGGAACTGTAAATCGAGAGGTTCAGACGTCGTACCATCAAGCGCGTAAACAGATAGATCGTTTATGCCACCTTGATTCAGCATAAGCAGATTAGGCCCGACAAAAGAAATTGAATCTGTAAAAGATAACTGGTCACTCAGCAGCTGAAGAGTATCGCCCTGCTTAACCCATAATTGAATAGCACCCGTATCATAGTTCTCAGCCGTCGACACGATTTGCCCCTGTGAATCGGAGATTACGTTTATGACATCTAAACCAAGCCCCATCGCCAGATTATTGGTCTGAACGACATCGGTCGCCCGCGTCGCGTCCCCAACAAACTCGCCGTTCTGAAGTAGGCTTACTAGCGCGCCCTGTTCGGCTAGGCCAGTGATATTAGCGATATTGTTAGTAACGCTAATTGGTTGATGTTGATCAGTAGGGAGATTGATAATTGGTGTTGAAAAACTAGTGACAATATCAAGCTCAGCACTCGCGGTACTTGAAGGTTCACTCTCGTTGTCGGCCTCGTCGACCATCACTACTCGATAAAAATAGCTAACGCCCTGTTGAACATTACGATCGGTGTAATCGAAGTCGTCTCCATTGTTATTAGCAATTGTCTCGAAGCCAGATGCCTCAGACACAGAGCGGTAAACGTCAAATTCTGCAGGTAAAATTCCGTCAACGACATCCCAAGTGAGATTAATAGTCTGATCAGTATTGTTGGCAATCGCCTCAAGATTGGTCGGCGCCATTGGCAATGGCTGATTTACTTCAAGCTCTACGGTATTCGAAACGTCAACAACATCGTCAAAATCATTTATCGCGATCACGTAGAAACGATGGGTTCCATTCTCAAACGCGCCTAATTCGATACGATTATCGGCAAAAACATCGTCCCAATATTCGTTGGTGTATTGCTCATTCGACAGATATACCTCGTAATAAAGATCAGGTTCAATTTGCGCCCACGTCAACACGATATCAGCCCCATTCGTTTGACCTGCAATTACGAAGTCACCAGAGCCTAGGGGAGGTTCAGGATTTTGCCCGTCGCACTGAACATTGAACGGCTCGGAAAGCGGGCTCACACCGCTGTACTTTTCAACCGCCTGTACTTGGTAGTCGTAACCGTCACTAATGTCGTCTAACTCGAAAAAATCGACGTCTTCATCGGCAAAACTATTACTGCCAATATTGCCGCCAACATTGCTGCCAACATTGCTGCCAACATTGCTGCCAACTAAGTCATAAGCAAACACAGTCATGAGCTGCAAACTACCAGGGCTGCTGCTGGAAACACTATTCCAACGCAACACTCTGACGCGCAGACTGGTTGTCGGCACCGGTCTGTCGAGAGTAACCTCTACCGTGGAGCTAAACTGGTCTAAACTCTGCGCTACCTCAATGTACTCGCCGTCAATAAGCGCATCAATCGCGATATCAGCGGCTGAGTAATTACTAGAACGCCATCTAAACTCTACCGAGCTTACTTCTCTCACGCCTTGCCAGGTTTGGCCGAATTCAACCCCGTCGATATCGCCGGGCACCCAAGCTTGGCTAAAGGGGCTATCAGGCAAGAAACGTTCTGGCGAGCTGCCAACATTGGCGAATGCCGAAGCGCCTTCAATTTCCGGCGGCGTATCCGAAAACTCATTGTCGCCGCCGATGCGCACTCCGCTTCTAAATAGTCGGTAAGCAATCACATTTTCAAGCGCTGGGCTTGGGTCCCAACTAATATTCACACCTTGTTCGCCTTGCCCTAATGCACACGCTGCGGTGAGGCCCGTCGGTACCGAAGGAGCTTGGTAAGCAATCAGAGACAGCGGAATCGATGATCGGGTGGTGGTATTAAACTGTGCTGATCGAGCGATAATTGTTAGGCTAGTAACACCACTATTGGGTAACTCAAGGGCGACTATTGGCTGTATTAAGGCTTGATCAAAGGTAACCGTTTGAGTGCTTGTCTGGAGGTTTTTATCGACATAGATCACCACTACTTCATCAATCGGTAACGGGAAGCCAGCGTTAGTGACAACAAGTGAAGTAACTTGAGCGCTAGGCTCAGTCAGTCCGTCTAAGGAGACAAATCGCTGCGGCCCTAATAGATTAAATTCAGCAGTCCCGTAGACCCCAATTACCTGATCACTGTCAACACTCTCATTGCCCGTACTATCGAGCGCGGTAACTTTGTAGCGGTAAGCTACATCGGCGACAATGGACTCTTCTGACGACGTTACGGTTAGTCCTTCGGCTATTAGCTCGAAATCGTCAGCGCTACAATCGACGCATTGAGCGCGATAAACGTTGTAGGCAGAAAAATCGTCAGCCGTGCTTGCGTTCCAGTTTAATTCTCCGGCACTGCCGACTACCGAGATAGCTAGGCCGTCGATCTTTTGAGGTGCCAAAATATCACGCTTGATGATTGACAAAACCGTGGGCGCTTGATCAAAACGACCGCCGATATCAGTCGCTATGGCTCTCAACTCGTAAGCACCCAAATCTAACGCTTGAGTATCCCATTGATGTTCGAACGGTTCAGTCTGCGATAAGGCTATGTCGATCCAGCTGGGGTTAGGCTCTTGCCTGTATTGAAACAGAACCTGGGCTACATCACGATCTTCAGTCTCCGCCAGTAGATACAATGATTGATCAAAACCTTGTCCGTCATCGACACTGGTAATTACCGCAACGGGGGCATTGTTATCGAGTTCAACCTCATCAGAATTCGATGGCGTACTGATGTTGCCTGCAATATCTATCGCATAAACAATATATTCAAACTTACCGTCGGGCCTATCTTGGTCGTTAAATTGTTGTCCCTTTATGGCGAACTGGCGTAAGTCACCAAGTACCACTTCACTGGTATTGGCAAGTTCACCATTTCGAAAAATCAAAAAGCCGAGTAAATCGGCTTCACCCGATGGAAACTCCCATGCGACCAATACATCATTGTTATCTGATGCTGAAATTTCGGCGGTCAAATTTTCCGGCGCGGCTGGTGCGATATTATCAACTAGTAGCACTGTCTCTATCGACGCGCTATTGCCATTTGCGTCCTCTGCTTCCAAGCGAATCACATACTCACCCTCGCTCGCAATCGCGGTAGTATCCCATTGAGCTAGTTCAGCTCCTCGTAACGGCACACTCGAGGTCCTTATGTTAGTTAATCCGCCACCGGACGGCCCTACATAGACTCTATATTCTTTAAAATCATTTTCACTGAATGCCGTACCGACGATATCAACTAGCAGATTAACCGTACTACCAACCCTAGGCTGGAGTATCTGCACAACTGGCGGAGTAATGTCTATTACCACTAACAGAGGCTCTGAAAGCTCACTGCGTAAACCAGCCTTATCAATCGCTAACACTTGATAAGTGTAACGCCCTTCTAGCAGGCCTTGATCAAGGTTCTCAAGCGCATCAACAATATCACTTATGGGTTGACCATTTCTGAACACGATGTAGCCTTGCAAATCGCTTTCAGTGTTAGCCTCCCAGCTGAGCAAAATTTCTTCAGCGCTGTCGGTAACATCAGCCGAGATTAGTGTCGGTTGAGCTGGAGGGGTTGTATCAACAATGATTTGACGAACCACTGATGACTCATTGCCGGCCTTATCCAAGGCATCAAGCTTCAATCGATAATTACCATCATCGGGTAGTTCAGCGAAGATAAACAATCGCTGATTGTTACGGCTCAAACCTGAGATAAGTAGTTCATCAAAGTTGCTCGAGTCATCGACATGACCGTTGGCAATAGCAATCGAGTATTGTGAAAAGTAGTCATCATTTGCTGAACCAATAACAGCACCAGGATTGGTCACATAAGCAAGCTCTACAGGCACACTGATAGCGACTTCAGGTGGAGTATTATCGATAAAAATAGTGCGACTCAAGTTCGATTTTAGACCTGCGCGATCAGATGCAGAGAAACTTATTCGATACGCTCCGTCTGCCGTATTTTCTATCGACCAGGGAACGTTTAATGAGTCAACATTTTCTACTCCACTGTCCAACTCAGTGCTATTTTCTAAGTCCGTAGCTGGGGCAACGGATAAGCTGTAGTCACGCAGAAAGCCATCTAATACAGAACCCTTAAAGGTGATCGGCGATTTATCATTATTGAAGAACGCGTCAGCTAAAGGTTCAACTAAGGTTAATGCTGGGGGTGTCTTATCGATCACTAAAAACGACGTCAATCGGGTTTGGTTACCGGCAAGATCGTTAACCACGGTGGTCACCAAGTACGGCTGTTCGATATCGAGTAACTGGTCTGAAATTACCGCTAATACGCCGTCTACCTCATCGCTAGACGATGTCAGGTTGAACGGTGCGGAAATTGGTTTTTCATCTTTATCGACTGGCGTAAGGTCTATCTCGTAACTATCAAAATTTTGATCAGACACTGCGCCTAAGATATTTTTCTGATTGCCTAATTCAATAAAACCGTTATTTAGCTGCGATAAGCGCAGCTCGGGCGGGGTGTTATCCAACTCGAATTGAACTAACTCTGTTTGAATATTGCCAAAGCCAGAAGCAAGCACTTCAACCTGATAAACATCATCCGCAACCACAATGGACTCTATATTAGTTCCATCCCAGTTAAGGGTATGAAACCCGGCTGGATATTCGACCTCAGACGCGAGTGACTTAATCAGATCACCACTCACGGTTCTAATCCTAATAGTGGCTGTCACTGCTTGTTCAAAAGCCACCCTAATAGCCAGACTGTCGAGTCGGCCGTCACTATTCGGCGAGATAAAATACTCAGTGGTATTGAGCGATGATATTAGGTTTAATCGTTCTGGAATTGTAAACGTCTCAACGGTTGACGATTGGTTACCAAGGCCATCGGTCGCTTTGAGGCTTAATGTCCAAGTTCCGCTTAAACCGTAGGTATTCCACGTTCCGATTTGACCTGAACTATTAGTCAACCTAGTAATTAACCCAGTGCCAATCGTGATGGTTGATCCATCTTGCGATGCGGTTAATTCATATTGACCACCACGAGGGTCGCTAACCCTGCCAAGAGCGCGGACTTCAATAGCGAGGTCTTCTGACCCTTTGGGGTAATTTATTTCAACACTAGGTGCCGTGTTGTCGACACCGACATAGTGGCTATCGATGAAACGATTGCCACACGGGTCCTCTGCGGTAATTTCGATTTGATAAATACCGTCAGCGACAACGAGCCCATCACTGTCTCGACCACTCCACTGTAGGTGGGTATCACCCGAGACAAACCTTAAATTGTCATACACCAAAGCAACGCGGTGACCCTGAACCACATCTCCTTTTAGCGCATCAAAGCTGGTTTCATAAACCGCCATGGTGACCTGCACAGCCTCATTCACCGTAAAGGTGAGATCGGCCGTATCAAGTTGTCCATCGCCATTAGGCGAAAAAAATTGATATTGTTGAGTGACGCCTTCAAACGTGTAGGCCGGTTCAGTCGCTCGAAACAATTCTTCTAAACTAACGTTGGCGCCTTCTATTGCACCATCGACTTCAACCTCGATAGCACGACATTGGCTAGCGCCACTCCAGTCAACAACGTTGAAGCCGAATCGAACTAGGCCGTCGAAGTTCGCTTGAGGAACGGCTAATAGGCCTTGCGTGGTAGCAAAGAACTCACCATCTAACGACTGAATCGGTGCCAATACTAACTTCTTATTATCAGCCAAGCGATCGACCGTGATATCCCGCAGCGTAATTCCAGTGATAACAGGGCCTGCTAAATTTTCGCCAATAAGGTCTCTTAAAAGAAAACCTGACGACGGGCCAGAAAAACCTAAATCAGAGCTAGATGAGTTACCAGAAGGCGAATCACCTAAGTCTTCAAGCAACCCTGAGAAGCTAACTTGAGGGCCAACCGACTTCACACTTCCCTGAACTTCAACTCCCGAATAAGGTTCGGAGTTGGGATTGTTGCTGTACTCTAAAGCACAAATCTGGCTGCCATCAACCGGGAACGTAATGTCTACTAGCGGCGCCTGGTGGACCACGGGAACGGAAAAATTGTCGACTACAGTACTACCGTCTTCCAAAGTTAATACTGACCTCAATTCAAGAAAGCCTTCATCAAACGACATTGTGTTTAATCTAAATGAATGAATAGTATTAAGTTCGGGCAGGTTTTGACTAAATAAAGTAGAGCCAAACCCGTTCGAGCCATCGGCTGAGCCTATGCGTAAAAGCAATGGCTTTAGGGCATCAGATTGTGAACCGGTTGCGGCCTTAGCGAAATAATGAATGTCCACAGCGTTACTAGGCTCAGCGGCACATGATGAGGTGAAAACTGGGTCGACATCGATTCTCGATTCGATGCATGAACCTATTACCGATTGATAACTTTCTATTGGCACAAGACTACCGACAGAATAGAGCAAGGCGGTCAGCCTATAATCAAAGCCGCATCCCCCAATCAAACCTAAGTCAGTGTTTTCGTAAGACAAAGAACTTACTAATTCAATTGAACTTGATCCATCAGGCTGTTTTACTGCTTCAAGGGCCTCGGTAAATAATGGCTGCCGCTGATCCGAAATAACTCTTCCGTCGAAATCCTGAGTATTACTTGCCGTTTCGATAACACCGAGGCCATTAATAAACTCAATTTGACGCGTGACACTGCTATCCCCAGCATATCTTGAATCATCTCGAGCACCGGTTGACGTCAATACTAGAACTACGCGATCAGTTTGAGCGGCTTCTATATTAGTTTTAAGCTTGGCTAAAAAGCTAGGGACTAATGACAAGTCCAGAGCCAGATTCGCGGTATCGCGTCTTAAGGTTACTGTATCAGTGTCAATGATCTCACCAGTAACCAGTCGCAAGCGTATTCTAACGTCGAAGGCAAGAATGCTTTCAGGCAGCTGACTCGCATCAAACACCACGTCAAAGCCTGCTTCGGCACTATCCGTTGCAGCTTGAAACACCGGCGTCACAGAGATGCTTGTGAACTCAGCATCACTCACCGAACTATCTAGATAAAGTAATTCAACAAATTGAACCTCGTCAGGGGCAGAGTGTTGATATCGTAGCGTTCGAATGTCGGTATCCGGGTCAAGAACGCCTGTTGAACGGTAGCTCTCTCGAACCCCAAAGCCTGGCTGACTAGCATAGCCAAAGCTGTTTGTAGATCGGCGAAGAGGGTTTTCGTCGTAGAATTGCATTATGTGGGCGTAGCCCAACTTTTTTTCGCCGAGATTTAAAATCGAAACATTGCCGGCAAAATCGCTTGCTATTAATCTAAATTTATTTGATGTCAATTCAGCTAAGGAAAACACGCCATGAATCGCATCGCCATTATTGCCAACAACAGCACGCGGTGCGTCACGCCAAATAGAAGACGAATTTTCACGCTGCTGAAGTACTAAGTCTTTGAGCGACAAGTCATTGACTGAGCCTTTAAGTGTACGATCGACCTGAACACTACAAGGTCGCAAATTCTCGTCGCGAACGTCATCGGCTATCGGCTCGTTTTGAGTAAAACGGCAAGGACGCGGCAAAGGATCTAAATACGACACATAATATAAGGGAGGTTTAAACAGTAGCTCGGTAGTATCAATCAAACTAGGCGCAGAGTTATCGACTGTCACAAAAAACTCGAAGTTCTGAATTTTTAAGCGATACTGACCATCCGGCACAATGTTACCGCTGGCATCTCGACCGTTCCACTCGATCGCTTGTTGACTTCCGATAACATCGAAACTCCGAACAATCGAGCGTACCAATTGATCACCGGCGTTAAAAATACGAAGGTCTAAATTGACACTTTGCAGCACTCTGAAGTTAAGCGCGGTAACATCCTTAATACCATCGCCATTCGGCGAAACAAATTGCTCTGAGATGAAAAGAGACGAGATGCTGGCCTGCTCAACATTGTTGACCTGCACGATTTCTTGACGACTATTGCCAGCTAAATCGAATACCGTCAGCCTTACCAGAAAGCGGCCGATATAAGGCGCTACCCAATTAGTGAAGCGGTCGTCAATAACAAATTTTGACGAGGCTGGGGCAATCGCTGTCCACAAATCAGGTTGCTCAGCATCTGCAAATTCTAAGATATAGCGTTCGAAATTTTGATCTACCGCTGACCCTTCTAGAATAAACCCACCGACATCATTGACCCGTCGCACGCGTAGGTCAGCGGTTAAGTTTAAAAGTGATTGAAACTGCCGGTAACCGCGCGTTTCGCCGCTGCTGAAGCACTGATCAGCGTTATCATCAGAAAACCAATTGAGGAATTTACCCGTAGCAGTCTCATTAACGCCATCAATGATATTCCTTTGCGCAAAGATCGTACGACTTTTGCTTGCCGGATTATCTAAGTTCAAGATAAATACGTCATTGCGTTTAAGGGGCGTACCGTTATCAGCAGTCGCTCCTGACTCTGTTTGAAGTAATGGATCACCGTTCGAGATCAGTAGTTCTCTGGCACCCGTTAACCATTTGATTTCACGGTGGCTAATGTTCCCCACACCACGCACGCGGCCACTTGAATACACGGAATCTCTTAGTAGAAGGAAAAAATCATTTTCTCCCGCAACCGATGCATAGACTGATCCGTCTTGCGTTATCGGCACTCCGAATTCATTTACAGTGAGGTTGATTTCATTTTTTGACTTGCCAGACTCGAATAAATCGACGCCGGAAGAACCTTGACCATTAAACACAGCGCTGTTTGTTCTAGCCAAACGTGTAATAGATGAAGATGATAACTCAGCGATATAAATACCATCTAGCGATCGATACTTGTCAAACAAGGGCTGTATAGTTACTGGAATTTCAAAGCATCGATTAGAGTCCGCGCCCTCTTGCGCCTGAGCATCGGAGATCAAAAAGTCGAGAAGGTTAGCGACCATATCGAATCTCGACTCTGGGGAAAACCAACCAGACTCACCATTAAAATCGATCTCACAACCATTACTCAACATCACAGTTGCTATGTAATCGTAGGCGACAAACGCAAATTCAGCGCCATCAGGGGACCAACTAAAGTGCCCAAAGTCGCCGTCGAATCGGTCGGTAAAAATAGCGCTGCCTGCGATGCCATCTATAAAGTTAGCCAGCACCTGACGTTCGTCTTGGCTTAAGCCTGAGCCTTGTTGTTCAGAAAATGGAATGTTTTGTATCACATTGCCAGCATTGGAAAATACACTCAGCGTTGCCTCACTTGGCAGCCCGACGACAAACCTATCACCTGTTGGGCTCCATGAAAAACCGCTAGCGTTTGTTGCAATACTCGAGACTTCATTGGTCTCGAGGTCAATCAATGACACCGAAAACTCAAATGTTCCATCGAAGAGCGTTGGCAAATTGGCTCGAAACAGTGATTGCCTGGTGCTAAACGACATTAATGCATGCGTGCCTTTAGAATTAATACTCAATTTTGCATCTTGCACATAGCTTGGATCGCTTTCGAACCAAACGATACTATTCAGCGCCATAGTGCTGGTATTGAGAGTAAAAATAGCATCGTCGACTGAATTAAAAATAACTAAGTCATCAGTGACAAACTGCATGTCCTCGACGCGACCTCTAAACCGCGCTAGGTGTTCGACCTTTTTCAATTCAGCTGTTTCTATATCAATCACCCAAAAATGGTTCAAATCAGAATGCGTGAACGCCACTATTGTTTTGCCATCCGGTGAAACAGTGAATCCAGCAAGGGTATTCAAGCGTAGTTTTACAGGGTCACTTTCTGCCAAACCAGCATCAGCAACCGCCCCGTCTGCGACTAATTGAATAACTTGCGAACCATCATTTTGCGCTTGATAAATACCAGAAGGAAAAAGAGTATTTTGATTAGTGGTGATCAATCCCCCTTGATCATCCAGTTCGGGCTCGAGAAAGGTGGGGAAATATAAAAATTGATCATTTGGCCCATAAACCAAACCTTCAAAACCACTATTAGATTTATCAAACTCTGTTCGAGGATCGTATATTTCTCCTATCCGGCAGCTTAAATTGCGCTCTAATGCAAATGGTGTGTTGATTGCATCAGCGAGTGGAGAACGGTTGGTATCTAGGGTTATTGTTCGCTCTCCTTGTAACACCCCTGCTTGATTTTTAACCGCAAAGGTATATCGACCATCGGACACTAAACCGCCAAATTCGTTCTTGCCATCCCATAACACAGATCCGCTAATAATTGCTCGATCCGGCAACCCTAATTCACGAACGGTATCACCCTGCTCGTCAGCAACAATAACGACCACCGTTGCTGGCGAGTCGAGATTAAAGTAGTACTCTACTCGATCTTTAATCCCATCGCTGTCTGGCGATAGGTACAGATCTGATACGTAGAAGTCACCGTCTTGGATAGTAAAGCGACGACTGCTAATATTGTTTAGTTCGTTCGACTCTCTGACTAAATCGTCTTGATCGACTGCAATCGAAATTTGCGTATTCTCGAACGTACTAAACGTGTAATCAAACTCGAACACAGCGTCACTATTACCTCCTATCGTCACCTCGCCATTGGCGATTAATACACCACTATCAACGTTGCCAAGATAAGCGCTAACGGTAAGGCTCTCTTGTCGTTGGCTACCACGATTTGTGATTTGTACGGCCACCGAGGTCACTTCATCGATCTTAGGAAAAACTGGGGTCGTGACAATGCTTTGATCCGACACAGAGAAGTCGGGCAAACTTATTACCCGGAATTTCTCGAATGCAATATTGTCATCTTTACTTGTCTCTATCAGTTGATTAGTAGGATCAATTACGGCGTAGATAAACCTGTCATCGGCACTGGGTATCTCAGACCACGCTACTGATACTGACCGAGACTCTGCCGACGCCAAGTTAACAATCAAAGCTTGACCAATTAAAGCCCCTCCTGTCAC
Source organism: Arenicella sp. (assembly GCA_046709645.1). GTDB lineage: Bacteria > Pseudomonadota > Gammaproteobacteria > Arenicellales > Arenicellaceae > Arenicella. The sequence goes on along the minus strand of JBKEFT010000035.1, from coordinate 39,898 downwards.
CGGATTACCGTCGTAAAAATTCACATCAGCGGTACTAATATCGCTTGTTCCATTGTTATGCACGATAGCCGAAAGAGTGGCTCCCATCCCTTCTAAACCTGGGTTTGGGCTAAACTGTAAATCGGTAAAATTTAGCGCAAGATTGTTGCCTTCTGCAAGCCTTACCTCAACCTCGATTGAGGTTATATTGTTATCTTCGTCTACCTCAGAAATGAGATTCTCGAAGTCGGCTCTAACCTCTACTGTCGATAAGCCCTCAACGTCCGCTAACCAAGAAGCGGTTAACTGGCGTGCTTCTCCAGGCTCTAGACTCAGCTGAGTTGTTTGAATCACAGACTCGCCACCACCATTTCGAACCAAAAATTCAATGCTGGTAGCCGGAGTGGCTGTTGTTCCGTTATTTTTAATGGTAGTAGAAAATTCGGCTCCCTGGTTAAGCAGAATCGCATCAGCAGCTACATTTATTTCAATTTCTGATACTGATAAATCAACACTCGCGACGCTCGTCACCAGCGCCGTTGCCCGATTGTCATTTTCATTGATCTCAGCGTAAAGATTGTTGCCATCAATGACAGCGGTGTAGCTTGTTTCGCCAATACGAGAGTGCTCTATATCAAAGATTTCCGTTCTAATAGACTGCCCATCAACGCTTGAATTTCGCGACCCTACAAGCACTGAGCCAGCCTCGTTTGGCTCACCCTGCCAAAGTTCGACCTGTAAATTATCAGCCGCTTCAACACCAATATTGCGAATATCGATCGTTGCACTCAACGTTGTGGGCAGAGTCAATATTTGATTGGGCGTAATACTAATATCGATGTCGTTTAAGACCAATTCAGGCGCTATAGGTGGTGCAAGAATATTAATGCTAAGCGATAACTGATTATCACCACTGGTTCTTTCTGGCAATAAATTTTGCGGGTCTGCGGTGGCGAAAATTGACCGAGTTCCTACTATGCCCGATGTATTGAGATAGGCCGTTACTTGCAATGATTGAAAAGAAGGAATTAAAGGAAAACTAACCGTCTCGAAAACTGCGCCGCCGGATGACGGCTCGCCAATACTAAACTCTATAACACTAGGTTCCGTATTTAGGGCTGTATTATTCTCAACCGTGGCAACCACTTTGACTATTTCGCCAGAAAGGATATTGTCGTCTAATACGTCTAAATTGGTGACCGATATATTAGTAATCCCAAAGGACTGCAGCGCATCAATGATTAACGCCGTTTGATAGACACTTCCCGACCAGTCTCCTAGGCTGCTCTGCTGAGACACAATAAACGTGGTGAGCTCTTCTATAGCCAACTGCTCGGGGCGCTGCACCGAGATAAACGCAAGCATAACTTCAGCCGACTCATGAGCACTACTAGCTTGATCGCCGAAGCCACCATCAATTTTCTTTTGTGCTAACAACCAACTCAATGCTAAATCTTGCTTGTTAGTGTCAAGTTGCATGTCGGCGCACGACAATGCAATCAATACTCTCGCTGTGATTGACACCGAGCTTGGGCTTTTATTAGTAACACCCCAACCACCGTCAAGATTTTGAGCATCGGCTATAAATTTAGAAGCTGATACCAGAACGTCACTGGCGACGCCTTGTGCTTGATTTGATAAGGAACAAAGCGCCAAGCCAGTATCGATTACACTGCTGTCTAGCCCTTTGCTTAAACCCCAGCCGCCATCGCTGTTTTGATTGGCCTGCAAAGCCTCAGCGATCTCACTCGCTTGTTGAGGTGATCTTTCGGCCACAGCAAGCAGTTTCCTTGCAAGTGAATCGGCGTTTTCAGGTTCAAGAATCTCAAACCATTCCTTAACACTAACTTGTGCGTCAAACTGCACTCCCTGGCGCATAAACGTCTGTAGTACTCTGGCACTGTCCCTCACCGAGGTCGAGTCTCTATCGCTCCAGCCACCATCATCATTTTGTTGTTCTAACAACCAAGCGATAGCGTTACCCGAGCTACCATCACCTAAACCATCAAGTATTCCATCACTCTCAACGTCGTCAATAACGCCAGCGTCAGTGTTGAATCTGGCAGCAGGGTAAACACGCGCTATCCCTCGCCCACCCGTAAGCACACTGAAACGATCTTCGTATTCAGCACGAACCTGACGAATTTTGCCTAGGTCACTATCGACCGTCGCGTTACCGGTAGAGTCGTCAGTTGATGTTAGATAAATAAATGCGTAGCGAAATATTTTTTGAGATTGGTCAAAGCTCGGATTTCTAACGCCATTGACGGCAATTAAGTCATCAACGCTAAAGTCTTGCTTGGTTCCCGAGACGGTAACGCCCGGTTTTGGCAAATCTCCTTTGGAAAACTCGGTGCCTAGTGAAGGTTCTATTACGAAGAAGCTTGGTACTTCTTCTTTTGTCACGAGCCCCATTAAATATAGGTCTAACTTGCTATATCTAGCACCCGCTGCCTCTGCGGTAAAAGTACCATCTCCGTTATCACGCCAATCATGCCCATATTGGACAGATGCATCAGTGTCGGCAAAAAAGCTCCAATGACTGTCGAACTGCCCTTGCAAGGCATCAATGCCACTAACAATCCCCCATTGATGGAGAGTTTCATGCGCGAGAACTTTCAGAGTAAACGAAAAATCGCCTGTAGTTCCAACAGCAGTGCCAACATTGGTGTTTAATGAGTTTGTCTCATAACGGTCAATGTTAGCCATGTCGATATAGCCTTTAAGCTCAGATTCACTACCGAAAAGAACTGAATTCGAATAGATTGGGCGACCGATTCCCTCAACCTTGTTCGACACGCCTAAATGAAATGCTAGTGCCGACCCTGTATCGAATTCAAAATCGCTAAAAACAACCAGAAAATCATAGTCGTCAGAGTGAGTTCGATAAAACTCTTTTGCAACAACCGCTCTAGCCGCCGCATTGGTCTCGCCGGTTGAATCATCCCTATCGTAATTACCACTGAACTTGATAACAGAAATTCCGTCTACATCTTCTACAAAGGTGGCGGTGTGAACTCCTTCAGGAATTTCGAACGGATTGGTCTCGGTGCTCGAATCTGCCAACACCAAAGGTATGTTAACGATTGCTACAAACATAAATGCCCATACACTATTGAGCGCTGCTTTTTGTATAACGAGGAGTAATCGAATTAAATTCATTTAAGAGTTACCGGTAACGCATCCTAGCGATTTTAAAGATAATGAGTAAAAAGACTGATATTGAGCGTCAGTTTTACATCAAGCTAATTAGAGTTGATGCTTGGTATCCCCGAAACAGGGGATTCTATGGCGACATCACTTGAAACTCGCAACATAGTAGATACCCCTGACCCAAGATCCTTTTTTATCAAAAATACATCATTCTGATTGTGGCCATCAATCGAACGTAGAGCAAGTTGGTGGCTAGCAATTTGCAACACTAAGTAGCTATTTCCGCTAATCACAACCTCGTTGCCAACACGAAAGACGGTTGTGCGTCCATCCATTTCGACTACGGCATTACCATCCTGAGTCGATGAAGCGATTATTTTCACGTCAGAAATAGACTTATCAGACACTCTCTTTACTCGTAGCTTTTGATTATCGGCAACGATGGTTTCAGCCGACCCGCCAGCAATACTTCCACTCTCGTTTGTCCTCTCGCTAACCAGTCCATAACCCAAGTAGACAAAAACGCCAAGCAAAATCAGCCCAGTAAAAAAGACTGTGAAGTTATTTTTAATATCCATAAAACCCTTATTACTTTTTATAATTCTCATATCACCAAGGTGATATGAACAATTAAACCCCAGCCAACAAAAACAGATAATATATCAATTACTTATTGGCACCCGCTACCCTTTAAGACCGATCCGCACCTGTCTAGTAGCCAAAACCGTGGCGAGGCCTAGAACATAACTCTATAGAGCCAATAAAGATACATTTATTGCATGCTTAATCTACAAGTAAATTCCAGTTATTAAACCAATCACTCCTTAAGTGTTGCTGATTTTCAGCGCGGCTTAAGTTAAATACTGCTGCGTGAACATTCAAAAAATTGGCGCTAGTTGATCGATCAGAACAGTTTCATGCGCCTATCTTTCCGTCGAGTTGATCGATGCTTAACTCCCTTTTATGCCCATCGTTTCAAGTCGAATATGGTCGTTCGTTATTGTAAATCGATAGCCTTTACCCTGTCAGGGGCGCGCCCTTCTTGCGCTTAAGTTTGTCTATAAAAGTGCCATACCGACGCTCTGAATACGACAAAATTTCAGCTAAAAATGAGTTCTAAAAAGAGTAGTTTTTATGCATCTCTTCAACTGGTTTTAAACTAGACAATAGTAAATTTAAAATACTATAGTTGCGTTTTCACTAAAAGATCGTTACAGTTTTTCTTAGTCACCTGTCAGATACGCTGATGTAAGTGAGTAAGAATTCAGCCGCTGGCCGTGCAATGTTTGTTCTGATTTGAACAACCGATGTCTAATGCCATACGGAGTATTTAGGTTGAATGAAGCGACGATAAGCCAAGCTACAAGTTTGCAAATATGGCCGCTTGTTGTCTATTTCGTAGCGGTTATTGCTCTGGTGCTGACAATGCTAGGTTTATCTTGGTTGTTAGGCGAGCGTCGTGTTAATGCCGCCACCAACGAGGCCTTCGAATCTGGCATTGTGTCTGTCGGCAATGCTCAAGGACGCATCTCAGTCGACTTCTACCTGATCGCAATTTTCTTCGTTATCTTTGACCTTGAGACGGTTTTCATTTTTGCTTGGGCCATCGCCTTTTTCGAATTGGGTTGGCAAGGCTACTTCTCGATGTTGGTGTTCGTCGCCGTGCTGGTTATTGCCTTGGTTTACGAATGGCGTTCGGGAGCTTTGGACTGGGGAATTAAAGCTCGAACGGACTCTGATGGACGACCTATGTTTGATCGACGACATTTGAACGCTCACCCATCGCTCAACCTTACGCCTACAGGAACGCCGACACTAACACCTGCACTGGTCCCAGAAATCACTGTCAAACCACCTATCCAAGAGGAACCTCGTTGATGGAATGGAATCTAACTCGCCCAGAAGAATCGTCTTCTGTACAAACAGATGAAATGATTGAGGAGCAAGTTAAACGCAATGTGATGTTTGCCAATCTTGACGATTTAATCGCCTGGGGTCGAGCGCATTCTCTATGGCCATTTAATTTTGGTTTGTCATGTTGCTATGTAGAAATGGCCACTTCGTTTACCTCTCGTCATGATATTGCCCGTTTTGGTTCAGAAGTCATACGAGCAACCCCGCGGCAAGCCGATTTGATGGTCATTTCTGGCACCGTATTTCGCAAGATGGCGCCGGTGGTGCAACGTCTTTACGATCAATTATTGGAACCCAAGTGGATTATTTCAATGGGCTCATGCGCCAACTCTGGTGGCATGTACGACATTTACAGTGTGGTGCAGGGCGTCGACAAGTTTATTCCGGTCGATGTTTATGTTCCGGGCTGCCCTCCTCGACCAGAAGCCTTAATGCAAGGCCTGATGATGTTGCAGGAATCAATAAAACAGGAAAAACGGCCTCTTAGTTGGACGGTTGGTGAACAAGGCATTATTAAGCCTAAAATGCCAAGCCAACGAGACCGTTTACAAAAAGAACGTAATGCGGCGACTAAGTATCGCCCACCAACAGACGTATGAGGATAGACCTACCCGCAATTTAAGCGGTAACGAACACACATAGGAACAGCATGCTGGCAGTTGAACAAACTACAGGCCTCACCATGGTAGCGAAGCTCTTTGAAGAGTTTGGTGCGCACGCCTTTGTGGTCCAGAAAACGGTTGATGGTATTCCAACGCTTTGGATTCAAGCCGAGTTATTGCATCCGGTTTTGACGTTTCTTAAGCCTCATTTTCCAATGCTTTATGACTTATTCGGTATTGATGAACGACTTCGCGAACACCGCGAAGACCAGCCTGAATCAGATTTCACCGTGGTTTATCACCTTCTTTCGCTAGCTCAAAACCTTGATATTCGCATTAAGCTAGCAGCGCAAACGTCGGCTGTCGCTGAATATGCAGTACCCAGTATTACGCCATTATGGGCAAATGCCAATTGGTACGAGCGTGAAGCCTGGGATATGTTTGGAATCAGTTTTACCGACCATCCGAACTTATACCGAATTCTCCTACCGCCAACCTGGGTAGGACACGCCCTACGTAAAGAACACCCTGCTCGGGCCACCGAGATGGAGCCCTTTAGTTTAAACGAAACCAAGCAAGCCGAAGAACAGGAAGCATTACGATTTCGCCCTGAAGAATGGGGCATGCAAACAAGCAAAGACGGCACCGAGTATATGTTTTTAAACTTGGGGCCTAATCACCCGAGTGTACACGGGGTGTTTCGCATTGCATTACAGCTCGACGGCGAAGTTGTGGTCGATGCCGTACCTGATATTGGTTACCACCATCGCGGTGCCGAAAAAATGGGTGAACGGCAATCGTGGCCGTCTTATATGCCCTATACCGATCGGATCGATTATCTTGGCGGGGTAATGAATAACCTGCCCTATTGCCTGTCGGTTGAAAAACTTGCCGGTATCGAGGTGCCTGAAAAGGCCAAAGTAATTCGTATCATGCTGGCCGAACTATTCAGAATATCCAGTCATCTTGTGTTCTACGGCACCTTCGTACAAGACATCGGCCAAATGTCACCGGTGTTTTACATGTTTGCCGATCGTGAACGCCTATTTGGCATTATCGAAGCGATCACAGGTGGTCGAATGCACCCTGCTTGGTTTCGTATAGGCGGCGTCGCCGCTGACTTACCAAACGGCTGGGAAAAACTAGTCAGAGACTTCATCGATTCAATGCCAGCTCGCCTTGATCATTACGACAAGATGGCAATGCAAAACAGCATTCTAAAGAATCGCACTATAGGCATTGGTAAGTACTCGGCTGAAGAAGCAATTGAATGGGGCGTAACAGGCCCTAACTTGCGTGCAACTGGCGTTGATTGGGATCTGAGAAAACAGCGGCCGTATGCCGGCTATGACCAATTCGAATTTGACGTGCCAATTGCCCATAACGGCGATTGCTACGACCGCGCAGTGGTTCGAATAGAAGAGATTCGCCAAAGCCTAAGAATTGTAAGGCAGTGTTTAGACAATATGCCAGAGGGCCCCTACAAGTCGGAACACAAGCTCACCTCGCCACCGCCAAAAGAAAACACCATGCATGATATTGAAACCTTGATTCATCATTTTTTACATACTAGTTGGGGGCCTGCAATTCCAGCCGGCGAAGCCTGCGTACCGATTGAAGCAACCAAGGGCTTAAACAGTTACCACTTAATAAGTGACGGCGGTACTACCTCTTATAGAACCCGAATCAGGACGCCATCATTCCCCCATTTGCAGCAGATACCGTTAATCAGCCGCGGCTTAATGATCCCCGATTTAATTGCCATCATCGCCAGCATCGATTTTGTTATGGCCGACGTGGATAGGTAAGTAAAAATTATGAATCCGATTACCGAAAAAAATAGTACAAAAACAAATAGTACAAAAACAAATAGTACAAAAACAAATAGTACGAAAATAAATAGTACAGAAAACGAGAGCGCAGAAAACAAAAATACGCAGGCCAATGCCAGAACAATAAACCCAATATTAACCGCGCCAGAGCTGGCCGAGATAGATCACGAAATTTCGCACGCACCGTATCGTTCAGCGGTTGCAATTGACGCGCTAAAAATTGTTCAAAAACATCACCGCTGGGTATCGGATGAAAGCTTATCAGGCCTAGCCGATTACTTAGATATGTCGACCGCTGAGCTCGAGGGCATAGCAACTTTTTACAGCTTGATTTACCGAAAACCGGTGGGCGAAAAAGTAATTTCATTGTGTGACAGCGTCACCTGCTGGATCAAGGGATACACACAACTCGAAAAGCATATTAGTCATCAATTAGGCGTCGGTTTGGGTGAAACCACGACAGACAACCGCTATACATTTCTGCCCGCGCCTTGCCTAGGCGCCTGTGACAGAGCCCCAGTCATGATGGTTGGCGAGGACACTCATCTAGATCTTACACCAGAGAAGATAAACCAAATACTTAAGACTCCAATTCTAAAGACTAAGGGAGGCCAGCCGGAATGATTTCCAAATTGCCACTGACCCAGAATATCAACGCCGCGCGCGATCCTGTTAACCTTGAGGCCTATGAGGCAAACCATGGTTATCAAGCCGCCCGCAAAGCGGTTTTGGAAATGTCACCAGACGATTGTTTGCAGGTGGTGAAAGATTCAGGTTTACGCGGCCGTGGAGGGGCAGGTTTCCCAACCGGAATGAAGTGGAGCTTTGTGCCTATGAACACGGACGCTCAAGGGAATAACGTGTCTGACGGTCACAAATATCTAATTTGCAATGCCGATGAAATGGAGCCTGGCACCTTCAAAGATCGACTATTAATGGAGTGCGATCCTCACCAACTTATTGAAGGCATGATCTTATCGGCGTGGACGATTCAAGCTGATGTTGCCTACATATTTATCCGCCATGAATATCATTTAGCATCAAAGTTATTGCAGGTCGCAATCGATGCATGCCACGCCAAGGGGTATTTGGGCAAAAACATTTTTGCTAGCGGCTTTAATCTTGAAATGTATGTACATAGTAGTGCTGGACGCTATATCTGTGGCGAAGAAACCGCGCTAATTTCATCTCTCGAAGGTAAACGAGCAACCCCCCGCGCTAAACCGCCATTTCCGCAAATAAGTGGTTTGTGGGGCCGACCGACCATTGTCAACAACGTCGAGACCTTGTGTAACATTACCCACATTATCCGTAATGGCGCTGACTGGTATAAAACCTTGGGCATAGGCCAAGATCATGGAACCAAACTATTTGGCGTAAGTGGCCGAGTAAAAAACCCCGGTTGTTGGGAATTGCCAATGGGAACAACAATTCGGGAGTTAATCGAACAACATGCCGGGGGAATGCAAGACGGCTACAAACTGAGAGGCTTCTTACCAGGTGGTGCCTCGACGGACTTCCTAGTTGAAGAGCATTTAGACTTGGCGATGGATTATGACGTAATCGGCAAAGCTGGCAGTCGCCTTGGCACCGGCACCATGATTATTCTAGACGATAAAACCTGCCCAGTTGGCATGACTAAAAACTTAGTAGAGTTTTTCGCACAAGAATCTTGTGGTTTTTGCACACCGTGTCGCGATGGGCTGCCGTGGTCAGCACAAGTATTAGATGACATAGAATCCGGCAATGGCATTCCCGCCGATTTGAATACATTGCAAAATCAAGTGCGATTTATTGGCGCAATCGGTAATACCCATTGTGCGTTAGCACCTGGCGCAATGGAGCCCTTAGCCAGCGCAATGAAATACTTCGCTGACGACTTCAAAGCGCACATTGACGGCAAAGCCTGCCCTTACAGCACCGAAAGTACTGCGCCATTAACTGACGCGGGGGTTAACTAATATGCCAACTATTTACATTGATGATAAATCCTACGACGTTCCTGAGGGCGATAACGTCTTAGAGGCGTGCCTCAGCGCCGGCATTGATCTGCCCTACTTTTGCTGGCACCCAGAAATGGGCTCGATTGGGGCTTGTCGGCAATGTGCCCTGGTGCAATTTCGCGATTCCGACGATGAGCATGGTCGTGTGGTTATGGGCTGCATGACACCCGTCTCTGAGGGCGCACGATTTTCCATGGATGGCATGAAAGCCAGTGAGTTTCGCAAGAATATAGTCGAATCGCTAATGCTCAATCACCCACACGACTGCCCAGTATGTGCCGAAGGCGGCGAGTGTCACTTACAAGACATGACGGTCATGGTTGGACATCGAAATCGGCGTTATAGGGGCAAAAAGAACACCCATAATAATCAATACCTCGGCCCGCTAATCAACCATGAAATGAACCGTTGTATAAGCTGCTATCGGTGCACGCGTTTTTACAATGACTATGCCGGCGGCACCGATCTATCTGCGCAAGGCGCGCACGACCACGTTTATTTCGGACGGCAGCAAGATGGTAACCTTGAAAGCGAATTCGCTGGCAATTTAGTCGAGGTATGCCCGACCGGTGTCTTCACCGACAAACCATTGGTCAACGACTACACCCGCAAATGGGATTTGCAATCAGCGCCATCGATCTGTACCGGCTGCGCCCTAGGCTGCAACACATCTCCTGGAGAACGCTATGGCAAGTTAAAGCGTATTCATAACCGATTTAACCACGAGGTTAACGGTTATTTCCTATGTGATCGAGGTCGCTATGGTGGCGCCTACGTGAACGACGAAAACCGAGCTAAATTTGCAGGTTTGCGAGCCGATGACGGTCGATACAACGCAATTGAAAGCCTGCTCGCTATTGATACACTGGCTAGCTTTTGCGCCAATAGTGACCGAATTGCGGCAATTGGCTCCCCACGAGCATCGATTGAAACTAACTATTTATTAAGACGAGTTGTTGGCGGCAAAAACTTCAACAACGGCATTGGTGACCATGAAGCATTACTGGTCAAAGAGATCAGCGCGATAATGCAAAGTAGTTCGGTAAACACGCCATCGCTACGGCAAATCGAATCCGCTGATACAGTTCTAATTCTCGGCGAAGACGTTACCAATACAGCCCCAAGAATGGCCTTATCATTGCGCCAGTCGGTGCGCAATTTAGCTAAGAACATGGCTGCAGAAATGCGTATCGCGCCATGGCAAGACGAAGCGGTGCGAGTGCTAGCGCAAGACCGCTTAAGCCCACTCTATATAATTTCTATGGCCGATACCCGTCTCGATGATATCGCCAAACAAAGCATTTCCATTAGCGCCGCAGATATTGCTAGGTTTGGGTTTGCCATCGCCGCCGAGCTTGATTCATCGTTTAAGCCTGTCGCTGGTTTTGGAGCGATACAAACGCAGCTAATTAAATCCATTGCTAACGATTTAAGCTCGGCAAGCGCGCCGCTAATCGTCTCCGGAACCGGCTGCCAAAACAAAGCCGTAATAAACGCTGCTGCCGCGATCAACTTGGCATTGAATAATTCACGAAGCATGCTGAGCTACTGCTTAAATGAAGCAAACACCTTAGGCGCGTCGCTAATGCAAGATGGTTCAGAGCCGTCGCTAAATGAACTTTGTGAGCGCGCAAGTAAAGGTCAAATTGAAACCTTATTGATTGCTGAAAACGATTTATTTCGTCGTGCTCCACGTCAGCAAATAGAAACACTTTTTAGTAATATTAAAAACCTAGTGGTACTCGATTGCATCGATACCGAAACGTTAGCTCAATCAGCCTTAGCGTTACCGTCGTCTTCGTTCGCAGAGGCCGAAGGCACACTGGTTAGCAGTGAAGCGAGAGCCCAACGATTCTACCCTGTTTACCAACCGGCCGAACAACGCCAATCGAGCTGGCGATGGTTAACTCAGCTAGGCCAATCTATCGGCTCAGAAGGCTTCGAGAAATTTACTGAATTCGATAATGTAACCGCTAGTTGCTCCGATGACTTTGCTGTTTTAGCGGGTATCGTTGAAGCAAGCCAGCATGGTGACTATCGATATCGTGGCATGAAAATTGCACGGCAAACTCATCGCAATAGCGGCCGCACGGCGATGCTAGCCGATATATCTGTGCATGAGCCTCAGCAATCAATTGATAACGACACGCCCCTCTCTTATTCAATGGAAGGCGTCAATGGCAAGCAATCCAGTGCGCTTACTCCCTTCGTCTGGGCTCCTGGCTGGAACTCCAATCAATCGGTGCATAAGTTTCAAGCTGAAGCGGGTGGCGCATTAAAGGGAGGCACGCCAGGTAAACGATTATTTGAAACCTCATCGGCCAGCTCTGCAGAGTCCGAAAGAGATAAAATACCAGTTGTCGAAACTCCTGGTCCATTCGAGGCACAACAAGGGCATTGGCGTTTGCTACCGCTTTACCGAATTTTCGGCAGTGATGAGCTGAGCGCACGGTCTCCAGCTATAAATGAATTAACCGCCTCTGCATTTGTTGAGATCTCGGTCGACGACGCCGAAACTCTCGGGCTGCTTGACGGCGATGGTGTTTTACTTTCATTACCGGACACCAAGGTCTGCTTCGAAGTGATTATTAATCCATCGATTGCGAATGGTTGTTTAGGCTACAGCGTCGGCTTACCAGGCACTCCTTGGATTGCTCCCGGATCGTCAGTAACAATTAAAGAGAATCACGCTTGGTCTAATACTAACCGTGACAACAAACTAGCGAAAATAGTCATTAAGCAGGGAGCGTCAAATGTCTGATTTTTGGATCATTGTATTCGCTATATCAGTCATGCTGGGTGCTGTAGGTGGCGCTGCTGTGGCAACTTGGTTTGAACGACGTTTACTCGGTTTGTGGCAAGACCGCTACGGGCCCAACCGAATTGGCCCCTTTGGCATAGGCCAGGTCGCGGCCGATATGATTAAATTATTAACCAAACATGATTGGGTGCCGCCATTCGCCGATAAATGGGTGTTTATATTTGCCCCAACGGCCATCGTTGTGGCCATGCTATTGGGCTTTGCCGTGGTTCCCTTTGGCCCCGGCTTACAAATAATAGACCTAAACATTGGTCTACTGTTCTTTCTTGGCATGACCTCCTTAGCGGTCTACAGCGTGTTGTTGGGCGGCTTAGCCTCTAATAATAAATACGCGCTATTAGGCGGCCTACGGTCAGCCGCACAAATGGTTAGCTACGAAGTCTTTATGGGTCTATCGCTAATGGGCGTTGTGATGCTCAGCGGTAGCTTCAGCATGGTAGACATCGTTGAGTCTCAGCGAGAGGGCTGGTATTGCTTCTCTCAGTTCTTAGGTCTATTCGTGTTTGTAATTGCCGCAATTGCCGAAAGCCATCGGCTGCCGTTCGATTTACCCGAAGCCGAACACGAACTCACCGCAGGCTTTCACACCGAATACAGTGGCATGAAGTTCGCCATGTTCATGCTCGGTGAGTATCTAGGGCTGATTCTAATTTCGTGCATGATCACCACCCTATTCTTCGGCGGCTGGCTAGCCCCATTTTCACTCACCTTTATACCGGCCATCATTTGGTTTTCATTAAAAACCTTCTTAGTTATTTGTTTCTTTATTCTTTTACGCTGTGCAATACCGAGGCCACGCTACGACCAACTGATGTCGCTAGGCTGGAAAATCATGTTGCCCATCACCCTCATAAACCTCGTGATTACGGGCGCAGTCGCGCTTTGGATAGCCGGAGCTTAATATGCGTGATTTAGTCGAATCGTTAGTCAGTCAACTGAGAACCATCTGGACTATTTTACTGCACACCTTCACCAAAGCCGAGACCGTTCAATACCCCGAAGAAAAACCCTACTTAGCGCCACGTTATAGAGGCCGAATAGTTCTCACTCAAGACCCGGATGGTGATGAGCGCTGTGTCGCCTGCAACTTATGTGCAGCCGCCTGCCCTCCCGACTGCATCTCGCTGCAACAAGGAACTCGGGAAGAAGATGGCCGTTGGTATCCTGAATTTTTCCGCATTAACTTCTCTCGCTGCATTATGTGTGGCTTGTGCGAAGAGGCATGCCCAACCAACGCCATACAGCTTATACCTGATTTCGAAATGTGCGAATACGATCGCGAAAACATGGTCTACGAAAAGGAACACTTGATGATCGACGGGCCAGGAAAATATCACGATTATAATTTCTACCGCGTCGCCGGCATGGAAATAAAGGGCAAGAAAAAAGGTCAGGCAGAGAACGAATCCGAACCAATCGACATAAGGAGTTTATTGCCATAATGGAATTGATACTCTTCTATATCGCCTCGACCGTAGCTATTTTAGCCACGGTATTCGCTCTAACTCGAAGCAACGCTGCGCATGCACTTATCTATCTTATTGTTTCTCTTTTAGCGGTAGCGGTAATCTTCTTTTTACTTGGCGCGCCATTTGCAGCAGCGCTTGAAGTGGTTATTTATGCTGGCGCTATTATGGTGTTGTTCGTGTTTGTCATTATGATGCTTAACCTTGGCGAAGAAGGCGATCAGCGCGAACGCCAACGAATGCATCCGGCGGTTTGGATTGGCCCTTCGATTCTATCCGCGGTACTGTTAATCGAAATGCTATTAGTCATCGTTAAACTTGATGGCCCTCAAACTGGGGCATTGATCGGCGCCAAGCAAGTTGGCCTTACTCTATTTGGGCCTTATGTATTGGCGGTAGAAATCGCCTCTATGCTGCTATTAGCTGGCTTGGTCGGTGCCTACCATGTTGGCCGTCGGTTTCGTTTGAGTGAACCGGCTGAAGGTAGTACTGGAGAAAAAGCGGGAAAAAATTCAGACAATCAGGAGCAAGCTTAATGGAAGGCCTAGCGATACCTCTAAATCATGTGCTGATCGTTGCCACCTTGTTGTTCATAACAGGCTTGGCTGGAATTATGTTTCGACGAAATATAATTTTTATCCTGATGTCACTAGAGGTAATGTTAAATTCAGCGGGTTTAGCCTTTGTCGCTGCTGGCACAGCATGGCAACAAGCCGATGGCCAAGTGATTTTTATGCTAATTCTCACAGTAGCCGCGGCCGAAGTTTCGGTTGGGCTTGGCTTGGTACTGCAAATACAGCGACGCTTTAGAACGCTCGATATGGATCAAGCCACGAGGTTAAACAGCTAATGTTGAATTACGTCTGGCTGGTCCCACTGCTCCCATTTGTCAGCTCAGTACTGTTAATTTTAAGCGCTGGTCGGCTGCCACGTAAGCTAGTGGCATTATTTGGTGCTGGCTCGGTCGGCCTCGCGGCGCTATTGGTATTGGTCATCGGTTGGCAATTCATGCAAACGCAAACGCCCTATTCCGTGCATCTATGGACATGGATGAATATCGGCGACTTTTCACCCGGCTTCTCATTCTATGTCGACCAATTAACCTTGGTAATGCTCTCGATCATCACCGGCGTCGGCTTTCTAATTCACTTGTATTCAACCGAGTTTATGCAGCACGATAGCGACTATAGCCGCTACTTTGCCTACATGAATATGTTCGTAGCGGCGATGCTGATTCTAGTTTTGGCTGACAATCTGTTGTTGTTGTACTTAGGCTGGGAAGGCGTTGGTGTCTGCAGTTATTTATTAGTTGGCTTTTGGTACAAAGACCCAGCCAATGGTGCCGCGTCGCGTAAAGCGTTTGTGGTAACCCGCGTAGGTGATACGGCGATGGCATTGGGCCTATTTTTACTCTTCACTGAATTAAGAACCTTAGAAATTCAACCGATGCTCGAAGCCGCCAATAATACTTGGAGCATCGGCGACTCTATTCCAGCGATCGCGGCCCTGCTGTTATTGGGCGGTGCGGTTGGCAAGTCGGCGCAATTACCTTTGCACACCTGGTTACCCGATGCGATGGCTGGCCCAACGCCCGTAAGTGCATTAATACACGCCGCGACCATGGTGACCGCGGGTGTGTATTTGATTGCTCGAACCCATGGTTTGTTTCTGCTGGCACCTGACGTTTTAATGTTGGTTGCCGTAATTGGGCTTGCAACCCTATTGTTAGCCGCGTTTGCCGCTTTAAACCAAACCGATATCAAACGAATTCTGGCTTACTCCACCATCAGCCAAATTGGTTATATGTTTCTAGCGCTTGGTGTTGGTGCTTGGAGTGCTGGCATCTTCCATTTGATGACCCATGCCTTCTTTAAGGCGCTTTTGTTTCTAGCTGCCGGTGCGGTAATACATTGCCTACATCACGAGCATAATATTTTCAAAATGGGCGGCTTGAGAAGCAAACTACCAATCGTATTTTGGAGTTTTCTAATCGGCTCATCGGCTCTAGCGGCACTACCCTTCACATCCGGTTTTTTCAGCAAAGATCAAATACTACTGTCAGCCTTCGAACTGCACGGAACATCAACGTTACTTGGAATGCATGTCGGGCCATGGCTATGGGCTGGCGGCTTACTTGGCGCCTTGCTAACGGCTATTTATAGCTTTCGCTTGGTGTTTATTGTGTTCTTTGGAGAAGCGCACACTGAGCCCGATAAACAGCCCGGTTGGCGTATGGCTGGGCCACTTACGTTACTCTGCCTATTGTCACTTGTTGGCGGTTGGTTTGCTTTACCTCTTGCCAGCGTTTTTCCAACCTCAGCTGAACATCACGTAAGCCACCTAATTGAAGGTATTTCAATTGCGATTCCATTGATTGGTGTATTTATTGCCTGGCTGATTTACTACAAAAAAAGTAACTCATTTTCAAGTATTACCGACTCATCCAGTGGCCAGGCTCTGAGTAGCTTCTGGAAAAGCGGCTGGGCAATCGACACGCTTTATAACCGCTTGATTGTGTCACCTTATGTCACCGTTGCTAATGCGATGCGTGGCGAATGGCTAGATAAAATCTATCACGGCGTAGTGTCTATTTCAGTTGGCCTGCATCAATTGCTTAGCAACTCGCAGACCGGCAAGATGCGCTGGTACCTGACTAGTATGGTGTTTGGCTTAATCGTTCTCGTATCGATATTCGGATGGGCGCGCTAATGTTAATGATTAACCTAATCTTGGTGTTGCTAATTGGCGGAGCTGTTTCTTGGTGGTCTGAGCGATTTGGTAGCAACACTCCGCGTCTAGTTGCCTTAGTGATTGTTATCTCTGATCTGCTCTATTTACTGCTTGCTACCGCTGGCCTTTCGTCTGAGCCATTCGCCATCGGCACTAGTTCAGGCGCAGCCAGCGCTTCTACTTGGCTGTTAAGTTACCAGATAGACTGGATACCGAGATTTGGCATTAGTCTGCATCTGGCGATGGACGGTTTGAGCTTAATTTTGGTTGCACTGACATTAGTGCTAGGTGCGATCGCCATAATTTCTTCTTGGAACGAGGACAATCAACGACAAGGCTTTTTTCAAGCCAACATACTTTCGACGCTGGCGGGTGTTATTGGCGTATTCCTAGCAATGGATCTGTTCTTATTCTTCTTGTTTTGGGAGGTCATGCTGGTACCGATGTACCTACTGATAGCGATTTGGGGACACGAGGGCAAAGCTTATGCATCGATGAAGTTCTTCATCTTTACGCAGCTTAGTGGTCTGCTTATGCTCGTTGCTATTTTAGTGTTGGCCAAACTGCATCACAGTGCCACTGGGGTTTATAGCTTTAATTATTTCGACCTGCTTAACCTCAATATCGATAGCTCCACGGCTTATTGGTTAATGCTAGGTTTCTTTATCGCCTTCGTAGTTAAGTTACCAAGCTTTCCGTTTCACACCTGGTTGCCAGACGCTCACACTCAAGCACCCACCGCTGGTAGCGTTATTCTGGCCGGTATTCTACTGAAAACAGGCGCCTACGGCTTAATCCGGTTCACTGTGCCACTATTTCCTAATGCCGCCTTAGAATTTGCGCCGATAGCGATGATACTGGGGGTAATCGGTATAATCTATGGTGCGGTATTGGCGTTTTCTCAATCCGACTTTAAACGTTTGGTTGCCTATAGCAGCGTAAGTCACATGGGTTTTGTACTACTGGGCGTATTTGCATGGAACGCATTAGCCTTGCAAGGCGCGGTGATACAGATGGTGGCGCATGGTTTTAGCACCGCCGCTTTATTTATGATTGCCGGGGCATTACAGCAACGCCTGCATACTCGAGATATGAATAAGATGGGGGGCCTCTGGCATCATATGCCACGCATGGGTGCCGTTGCATTGTTCTTTGCATTGGCATCACTAGGCTTGCCCGGTTTGGGCAATTTCGTTGCCGAATTTTTAGTCTTAGTCGGCCTATTCGCGGTTAGCCCTTGGTTCACAGCAGTGGCCGCTCTCGGCCTTATTACCGCCGCCATTTACTCGCTTATTATGATGCAAAAAGCATTCTACGGAAAACCATCCTCCGAATTGGAGGTAGCCGATTTCAACAACCTTGATATGGCGGCTATGGGAGTGATGATTATCGCCTTGATTGGTTTAGGTTTATACCCTCAGCCAGTTTTCGACCTTGTTCAGCCAGTCATAGACTCACTGCTAGCACACACGCTGGGAGCGGGGTTACAATGATAGAATTAGCGATGTTCGAAACCAATGTAGTGGCAATGCTAGCGCCACTGATACTGTCAATTGCCACACTGGTGATGATGCTACAAATTGCCTTTTGGCGGCACGCTGTCACCTCGTGGATAATCTGCTGCAGCACATTAATTGCATGCCTAGCGGCGCTGTATTGGTCGTCATCAGTGGCTCCACAGCAAGTGTCATCAATTCTAGTAAGCGATCATTACAGTTTGTTTTTCAGTCTACTGATTCTGTTCGCTAGTCTAATCACGTCGCTACTTGCAAAGGATTACCTAGAGCAACGTAGCGGCGAGAACGAAGAGTTTTATCTATTATTAATGCTTTCGGCGTTAGGCGCTCTGGTGCTTGTTTCTGCTACTCACCTAGCCTCGTTTTTGCTCGGTCTGGAGCTTTTGGGAGTCGCGCTCTACGCCTTAATCGCCTACCCTGAGCGCGGTCGCTTGCCGCTCGAAGCGGCGATTAAATACTTGGTTTTATCCGGCGCGGCGTCGGCAATTTTGTTGTTCGGCTTTGCGCTCATCTATGCCGCTTTAGGGTCTCTCTCATTCGTCGGCATTGGTCTACAGCTGAGCCAAGAGCTCGCGGCTGATAGACAGTTGTTAGTACTCATCGGCACGGCCATGGTATTTACTGGGATCGGCTTTAAACTTTCCTTAGTGCCCTTTCACATGTGGACGCCAGATGTCTACCAAGGTGCGCCAGCACCGGTTACTGGATTTCTTTCCACGGTTTCAAAAGGCGCTATCTTTGCTGCCCTGATGCGTTTATTTATCGATGCCCAATTGTACCGGTTTCCAAGTTTGTTACTGGCTCTGTCTATTGTCGCGGCGGCGTCAATGGTTATCGGTAATTTGTTAGCCTTAAAACAGAATAGTTTAAAACGGTTATTAGCCTATTCTTCAATTGCTCACATTGGCTATTTGGTAATCACCATCGTGGTCTACGGGTCACTGCAAAAAGCCCAGCTTGCGGTTGAAGCCGCAAGCTTCTACCTAACCGCCTATATGCTAACCTCGTTAGCCGCATTTGCGGTATTGACGGTTCTTTCGACTCAGACAAATCGGGGCTACGAGCAAACAGACTCTGATAGCATCGATTCGGTACGTGGCCTTTTTTGGAGTAAACCCTTACTCGCATTAGTGCTTACCATTGCTTTATTGTCTCTCGCAGGCATACCGCTAACGATCGGTTTTGTTGGTAAGTTCTATATCCTTACCGTTGCTATAGAAGGTGCGCTTTGGCTATTAATAGCCGCTCTAGTGATCGGCAGCGGGATTGGTATCTACTACTATTTGCGCGTAGTCTTTGCAATGACAGAGCAAATTAATCAAACTAGTTTAGCCCCTTCAGCTCAACAGGGCATGTCCTTAGTGGCAAAATTGGTCATATGCCTACTCATTTTTATGATGTTAGCCCTCGGCGTGTTACCGCAACCTTTAATCGAACAAATAGGTAATCTTTACTAACCCAATTATAGGAGTCACGATGTTAAAATCAGTCGATATGCAAGACTACATGTTAAGCAACCCAGTCAAAATCAAAGCCGATACTGATATTTTTGAAGCCATACATCAGATTTTGATTTATAAAGTTTCCGGGCTTTGCGTGGTAGATGACAACAATATTTTAATCGGTGTGTTGTCCGAAATGGATTGCCTGCGCGCCATCCTAGGCGCTGTTTATAACGACTCCCCAGCGGTTGGCGTGGCGAGTGAATTTATGACTAAAGATGTTATCAGTGTCGCTTTACACGATAACATCGTTGACGTTGCCAACGACATGCTCAAACACAAGCATCGCCGCCGCCCCGTGATCGATCAGCGCGGCCGCTTAGTTGGCCAGGTTACCTGTCGCCAACTGCTACGCGGAGTAAAAGATTTTGTCTCGCCTAAAGACCCAAGCGAGCATTGAGGCTAGACCTAATTAGACACTAAGCAGACCCAGTTCTTACCTGTGCTATCTTTATATTCATAAAGGCAAATAGCAGAGCAATAACCGGGTTTATTAGATTGAAAAAACAATACGGCAAATAAGCGAAGGTCGTGACCGCCAATGTTCCCGCCATATACACGCCGCAGGCATTCCAAGGAATCAGCGGCGATGAAAGGGTCCCTGCATCTTCTAATGTACGAGACAAGTTGACGTTAGCCAGCCCGCGACGCTCAAATTCGGCTTTCCACATTTGCCCCGGCAAGACTATCGACATGTATTGATCACCGGTCAGCACATTGACGCCAAGACAGGTTGCCATAGTCGAGGCGATCAATGAGCCGGTGGAACTAACCAGTTTCATCATCAGTCGCATCAACACCGCGATAAAGCCTATTCGTTCTAACACCCCGGTCATCATCATCGAGGCGATTACCAACCAAACCACGTTTACCATCGAGGCCATACCGCCTCTAGACAGCAGTGTATTGACACTTTCATTATTAGTATTTATCGCAAAACCGTCATACAACACGATCCATAACGCCTCTATGATAGCCAATGGCTCAGCGCTCTTAGCAAAGATAAACAACGCCTCGCTTTGAAACAACACTGCGAATACACAGGCTAGCAGAGTGACTCCCATAATGGCTAAGAACGCCGGCGTTTGCTTAATTGCAAGCCAAAGCAGTAATGCCACCGGAATTAAATTAATTAGCGATATAAAGAAATGCTGATCGAGCGTTCGTATAAAATCAGCGATACCCTCCTGGCTGCCCGATTGCGCCGCACCGTTGAGACCAATAATAAAAAACAGAGTTAGCGTAATAGCAAAGCTTGGTAGCGACACCCAAGCCATATAACGAATGTGCGCAAACAGATCACTGCCAGCGATTGATGGCGCAAGATTAGTGGTCTCTGATAATGGCGACATCTTGTCACCAAAGTAAGCACCTGAAACAATCGCTCCGGCGGTAATTTCAGCCGATAACGAAAAGCCATAGGAAACACCAATCAAGGCAACACCAATGGTTGCCGCGGTAGTCCAGGAGCTGCCAATACAGATTGCTACCAAGGCGCAAATCAAACAACTTAGGGCGTAAAAGTAAGTCGGAGAAAGTATTTTGAGGCCATAGTAGAGCAAGCTCGGCACAGCGCCCGACAGCATAAAACTACCTATCAAGGCGCCAATTGATAGAAATATTAAAATCGGTCCGGTGGTTTTTGCCGATGAAGCAATAATGCTCTGCTCTATTTGCGCCCATGCGAGGCCATTTTTAAGGCCTATTAATGCCGCCGCAAAACCGATAATCATCATCGCAACTTGGGCCGCGCCAGCCAGCGCATCGCTGCCAAATAGAGCGATCACACCACCCATCAGCCCCAGTAAAATAAACGCGACTACTAGAGCGTCTATACTGCCTAAAGGCTTGATGGGATCAGTATTAATAAGTGTGATATCCGGTTAGTCTTTTCTGATAGGTTAGTTACAGATAGCTCGATTAGAGCTACATATCCTTAATAATTTCGCGCGCTGCATTATGCCCTGGAGCCCCAGTAACGCCGCCACCCGGATGTGTTCCGGCACCGCACATATACAAGCCTTTTATCGGTGAACGGTAGTTGCCAAAGCCTAACATCGGGCGGCTCGAGAACATTTGATCGAGGCTCATATTGCCGTGCATGATGTCACCTCGGGTCAGCCCGAAGGTTCGCTCTAAATCTAATGGGCTCATAAGCTGTCGCCCGACCACAGAAGCAGAAAAACCTGGAGCAACTTTTTCTACCTGCTCAATAATCAAATCGGCGACTGCCTCACGATGAGTATCCCAATCAACATCTGGGTCGAATTGCTGACAGAACAAACTGGCCACATGCTGACCTAGCGGCGCAAGAGTCGTGTCCAAGGTTGACGGTATTAGCATTTCCACAATCGGCGCTTTTGACCAACCAAATTGTTTAGAATCTCGATAGGCTTGATCGATGTAGTCGCAGGTAGCGCCAATTATAATCCCGCCAGTGAGATGATCTTCGCCCGCGCGATCCTGCTTTTCTAGGCAGCTAAACTTGGGTAGTTCATTCAGCGCGACGTTCATGCGGAATGTGCCTGAGCCATTTTTATAGTGCTTGATCCGGCGCGCGAAATCTTCAGGCAATTCAGCGGAATCGAGCAACTGGTTATACAGTAAACTGGGGTTTAAGTTAGAGGCCACAACCTTGGCTTGAATACGTTCTCCACTGACTAGCTCTACACCATAAGCTTGACCGTCTCGTACCAGCACCTTAGCCACCGCCGCATCGGTCTGAATATCAACACCCTTGGCTCGCGCTGACTTTGCCATCGCTTGGGTAATCGCCCCCATTCCACCGATTGCATGGCCCCAAACGCCCTTCTCGCCGTTAACCTCGCCGAACGCGTGGTGCATAAGCACATAGGCTGAACCCGGGGTTTGAGTGTCGGCATAATTGCCAACGATGCCATCAAAGGCAAACGCACCTTTTACAAATTCATTTTCAAAATACAAATCAAGGAAGTCTGACACGCTCTTGGTAAAAATATCGAGCACGATGCGCTGGTCTTCAATCGACAGTTTGCGCAAGCGGTTACCGAACTTCGCGGCCTTAAAGATATCTTTTATACCACCTCCGACATTCGGTGGCGTTTCTAATAAGAAATCACGTATCAGGTCCGCCGCCATGCCGATATCTCTAAAGTAACGATCTAAGGCGTCAGCATCTTCGCTCGAAAAGCGCGCTATCTCAGCTTTGAGGTTCTCAGCACCGACAACAAAAGCGAGTAAATCGTCGCCCTCAATTGGCCAAAAATTGTTTACCTTACGATGTACTATCTCTAAACCATTGGCATGCAGTTCAAGATCTTTGATCACTTTAGGGTTGAGCAGGCTTACCGTGTATGCAGCGACTGAATTGCGAAAGCCCGGGTGAAATTCTTCGGTAACCGCTGCGCCTCCGACAACACCTCTACGCTCGAGTACTTTGACCGTTTTGCCTGCCATGGCCAAGTAGTTAGCGCAGACTAAGCCGTTATGTCCACCGCCAATGATAACTGCATCCCACATACGACTCTTCTAAATTAGTTAAATTGATTGTTGACGAGTATTGAACAGACATTCGATACTGTCAACTTGATAGACCAACTGCGACAGCCTAAACATGAGCGTCACTTCTAGCCCCCCCTCTAGCCAAAAAATAGCAACCGCGGTTGCTGCACAACAACGCGGGCATTCGTTAGATCGAATCTTCTATCAAGATGAAGATATTTACCAAGCCGAGCTTGATCAGTTTTTTCTCAAACATTGGATCTTTGCCGGTCACACCTCGCAAATCCCAGAGATAGGAAATTACTTTAACCTCAATTTCGATAGCGAATCTATTATCGTAGTGCGCAGCGACGACAATCAGATCAAGGCTCATCTCAACGTCTGTCGCCATCGTGGCTCACGGCTATGTATCGAAGACAGTGGCACCACGAAGCGCTTTACCTGCCCCTATCACGCATGGAGTTATCGCTTAAACGGCGAGCTAGCCACGGCTCGTAACATGCCCGATGATTTCGATTATGCCGAGAATAGCCTGCACTCAGTTAAGCTCGAACTGGTCGGCGGGCTGATATTTATTAGCCTGTCAGCAAACCCACCCAGCCTGAAGGCGATGAGAGATGACCTCGGTGACATGTTGTCACATCTTGGAGTTGATAGACTCAAGCTCGCCCAACACGAGCGTTATGTCATCCCAGCCAATTGGAAGCTTGCCTTAGAAAACTATCAAGAGTGTTATCACTGCGCGCCATCACACCAAGAGTTTGCCAAAGTTCACGCCATGGCAAAATCACCTGAGGTATACGAAAAACTTAAGTCCGAATATTGGGCCAAGCACCCACATAACATTAAATTTCAGCAGTTTAATCGCTATTTTGAACTGGCAGAGCATGGCCAAGAAGGCTATCAATATGATCGCAATCCATTGCTGCCGAATAAGTTAAGCGGCAGTAAAAACGGCGCTGCAGTAGCGCCATTTCTCGGCGACCTCAATTGTTACGACGGCGGCGCATCAGAGCTAATGATTGGCCCTATAAGCTTCTTCCTAATCTACGATGACCATGTGCTGGGCTATCGTTTTTTACCTCTATCAAAAGATCAATGCGCCTGCGACGTATTTTGGTTTGTAGATGAAAATGCCGAGAACGGTCGAGACTACGATTTAGATCAACTTACTTGGCTATGGGATGTGACCACCCAAGCCGACAAAACCATCATCGCCAACAATCAGAAAGGCGTAGACTCACGATTTTATAAATCCGGTAGATTATCTGAGATGGAGACGTTTCAGCAAAGCTTCTTGGATTGGTATTTGGAGGTGCTATCGCCTGAGGCTGATTAGCGGCCTTGAGACTAATGAAAAGCCAAACGAAATGATTTTTGGTCAAGTTGAAAGATTAGTCCAAGCGCGCCGCTATCGATGTACTAAAAATGTGACATGATCTGGGAAAATATGCTCTCGAGCTTGGAACGTTTTTGGCAAGTAATAATTTATAAGTTGGCAGCATGCTCTGTCCGTAACGGACATTTAATTAAAGCGTCAAACGCCGGAGTCATAATTCTACACGGGAGAACATTAACTTATTAGGTTTGTATGTAAACGTTAGAGCTCAACCTAGCGCTGTAAAAATCAAGCTTAGACGAAGTCTGTCAACGGGGCTTTACTTTTTAAAAAGGCAGAATCAAACTCAAAACGATGATTTCTAGACCTTTGTCCAATTAAATGATTGTTTTAGCTGTTAAATACTGAGAACTGTCATTTGGGGACTTTCTACATTGCAACGGTATTTTTTGATTAGCAGGAAGCTCTATATGACGCAACTATCCTGACGTCTGGGGATAGACTAAGTCGACTATCTGGGTAAGGAGGTAGTTAACGTAGCGGATTCGATCAAACACTATTCAGCCATTAAAAAAGCCCTAACTAATTAATAGCTAAGGCTTTTTCAAATGGCGTCCCCAAGGAAACCCGAATAGGGGTTTCAGCGTGTTTCACGTTGTTTCGAAAGAACTAAATCGTCAATTAAATCAATTGGTTGGCGTTTCAGCTTGTTTCACCTCGTTTCCTCACTGCTCATACCAAACGGTATACGTTTTGGTATACACTTACTATCGTTAAGGCACAGGAACTATGATTACAGACATACAGCTCAGAAACGCAAAACCAAAAGAAAAAGATTACACGATCAAGGTTGATCGAGGATTATCACTACTAATAAAAAGCTCAGGCAGTAAATTATGGAGATTTAGATACTCGCACTTCGGAAAACGGAGCCTCATTTCCGTTGGACAATATCCACAAGTGACCATGCGTCAGGCACGAGATAAGCTTCAAGAATATCTCGATATGCTCAGTGAGGGTGTCAATCCATCCACTCATAAGAGAGAACAACTCGACGAAAGGAAAGCTGAAAAGAGCTTTAAAGATGTTGCCTATGAGTGGCATAAAAAGGAATATCAAGACAAAAGTGAACGCTATAGCAAGCTGGTTATAGCTCGACTCGAAAACCATGCTTTCCCGACAGTAGGTCATCTGCCAATCAAGTCTATTAGCGCTCCTATGATGTTTAACCTCATCGAAGCAATTCAAGATTCAGGTAATATTGTTACAGGAAAGCGAGTGAATGGTATTTGCTCGATGGTCTTTCGTTATAGCGTAGTCAAGGGATATTCGGATCGTGATGTTACTCAAGACTATAAAGGGATGCTAAAAACTGCCAAATCTAAGCATTTACCTGCGCTTACAGAGCCAAGCGAGGTAGCAGAGCTATTAAGAGACATAAATGCTTACGAGGGTAAATTCATAGTTCAAATAGCGTTCAAGATATCTCCTTATGTATTTCTAAGACCAAGTGAACTAGCTATCTCCAAGTGGGAATATATAGACTTCGTGAAATCGCAGTGGATTATTCCTGCCGAACACATGAAAATGAAAAGAGAGCATCTGATACCGTTTCCCAGTCAGGTAAAAGAGCTACTAGAGACAATTCACCCCTTCACTGGACATGGTGAGTACATTTTCTCAAATGAAAAAGACGATTCAAAGCCAATGCACTCCGAAACCATAAACAAGGCTTTACGGAGAATAGATAACGGCAAATATATTGGTCGGATGGTTTCTCATGGCTTTCGTGGTATGGCTTCTACCATTCTCAACGAAAGCGGAAAATTCAGAAATGATGCTATTGAAAAGCAACTCGCTCACCAAGAAAATAACTCAGTGCGTAGTGCATATAATCATGCCCAGTATCTAGAGGAGCGAGCAGAAATGATGCAGTGGTATGCAGACTATATTAGTAACTTAATATAACCCTCCCATAAAATACTCTTGGGCAGATTACCATATTGAAAAATTATTAACGTATCGAGCTATTATCCATACGTCTGACTAATCTAAACGTCTGACTAATCTAAGGTGAGCGGTTTCATCTCTTTCCCTAGTATCTGATGAACCTCGATCAAAGCTTACGACATAACTAATACCTATAGAAGTAGTTCCTGACCTTGGATCGTAATAACCAGCATCCCATGGGGAAGAAGTCCAAAAATTGGCCGATGAGGTATTCGGGAAGACTGCTAAGTTTATACTTGGTGAAATGCATTGCAATTCTAAAATTGTCATAAGTTCGCGAACATTTGGTACACGCCAATCATCATAACCAGCCGAGTCAATTACACTGCCTGCTTGTAGTGCTGATGCCCAAGTATAATTATTTCCACCACCCGCACAGGTGTTAATATTCTGGCCAATCGCGCATTTAGTCCACATCAATTCTGTTCTAATATCTGTGACAGTTCCATCGTTGTTATCAATAAATTTGTTAGTTGGAGTTGAGGCAGGGATAGCGGAATCACTTCTACATATAGAGAATGCATAGTTCGGGTATATTATAAAAAAAACTAAAAATAGAATTTTTTTACTATGTGAAAATTGTATTAATTTCATTGTTGACTATCTCCTCGTATCAATCTCACGGGCTTTGCTGTACCAGTATATACATGAGAGAGCGTTCGCAAATTGAATTGCACGCAGCTTGCCCGGAACTCGTTTACCGCATTATGAGTATTGGTCCAATAGCAGTCTTGAAAAATATTTCTAGTTCTTGGAAAGTAACGATCGTCAATACCGGAAGTATCTACATTAAAATTAACTAAGCCCATAAGTTCAAAAGGTGAAGGAATTCGCCAATCCGAGTATCCGCATAATTCCGAGTTGTTAGCGCTATTAATCAATTGATTCCAATCAGTGAAGTATTCTCCATAACCAGAGCCTAAAACAGAATCACCACCCCACTTGTAATCATTATCTTTATCATGCTCACCACCATCATCAGTTTTTACTTCCCATACTAATTCGGTAACGTTATCTCGAACGCATGACCAATCAGTAGCTAAAGCAGATAGTTCGACACCTAAATTGTTCAATTTTGTATAGCTAAATCCAGCATGACCATCCGAATCATCATTATGAGTTGCATCGCGTCCATGATAACAATCTTGCTGAGTGATAGTTATTCCCGAACAATCAGAATTATTACTACTTGGAAAGTCACCGCCAAAAGTGATTCCCGTATCATTTGAAGGCTTTATTTGTGAGGGTGTTACTAGCGTTAACGTAGTAGGATCATCCGCAGGGTCGGATGAGTCATTAAAATACCCCCCCAAGGGGTTTGGGGTCTCTACGAACTGTGAATTTACAATTAGATTACCATCAGCATCGGTCCCGGTATCAGACTTTTTATCGATTGATGATCTGGGGTCGTAAGGTGGGGTAACTGTTATTGTTGCAGAATTTTCGACACCACCAGCATCAATATCGCTTTGTAAGATCATATAATCATTGCCCGAACAAATAGCAACATCATTCGGAGCAATCACAGACAAATCACAACTTATAGAACCTAACTTATCATCAACGATTGGCCCTAAATTTAACGAAAGGTTGCCATCGTTAATGACTGAAAACTCATACGAAATTTTATCATCAGCATCAACCTCATCTGTTAATACACCGAATGAGCTTGAGATACTTTTCACACTCTTACGAAGGAAGACTGCAGCATATGTATCAACGATTTTAAATGTAGTCGGATCGTCGGATGGATCGTCGGGATCATTTGGATTCAAGCCAAGCGGGCTACTTGTCTCTGTATTCAATGGCTGTAAAATAACTTCTCCGTTAGTATCCGTACCGGCATCAGAGCTACGTTGAATAGGAGGCAACCCAGAAGAAGGAGTTGCTGTTACAGTCGAAGAGTTTTCAACTGCACCTTTATCTACATCGTCTTGAGTAATAACATATGCTCCTGTACAAGTTTTTGATGCTAACGAAACTAAACCAGTAAATGAACAATTGAGGTTGCTAATAAGCGGGTCAGTAACAGAAACGGTCAAAGTTTCATCCCCTTGATTAGTTATAAAAAATCTATAATTAATCACATCTCTCACCCCAATAATACCGTTACCGCTAATATCTTCGACGCTCGCCACTGACTTTATTAAACCTACATCTACATTTAGTAACGGCACATTACTTTCAACCAAGGTTATAGGAGGCTCTAACCTCTCACCACTCGTAGGTCGTAGGACAACCACATTTTCAATTACTGAATCATCATACCCAAAAGCCGAAACGGTAAGTGTGAAGTCAAATATCTCATTACCATTTAGCTCTTTTGGAATACCTGTGAGATGATATTGACCCGCTTCGTTCGTTGTCGTTGAGGTTGTGAAACCACCACCAACTATAGATACAAGCGCATTTGCTATTTCATGGCCATTCTGGCTGATGACATGTCCAGATAATGAACTAATTAGTGGTGCATTAACTGGGGATAGTGGAACATCCTTTGATATCGAACCTTCAACATTTTCAGGCACTGATAGTTCAGAAGGCGTATCTAAAAACCCATTGGCGCTTGCGTGAATTTTGTACGACCCTGGGAATAGGTACACAACCTTTGATCCGTTCGAATCAGTAGCTACATTGTAGTTAGTTGTCGAATTATTGAACCCCAAAGGCTCAATTTCTAAATCCACATTTGGAAGACGCTGTTGGTCGACGCTATGTTTCGAATTCAAATCAACAGTAACAACTTTAAAACTAACAGCTGGCAGCGTTGAGCCTTTTACAATTTGAGTTGGTTGATGTAAAACTTGGCCTGAACCGGACACCCTATACTCACTGTATCCAGCCGATAGAGGTAACTTAATACTTGAGTCGGTAACTACAGCCCCAGCGACAACTGACTCCCAGTCTTCAATCAAAGAATTATATCTCTCTAGATTGAGGACAAATTCTTGATCAAGGAATTGGATAGAAGACGTTTTTAGGGTAACTTGAATTTCATTTTTCGACGCGTCCACAATCGTCAATTCTGCAGTAAGTTTTTCTGAGGATACTAATTCCTGCGCATATTTAAGTGCATTTCCTGCATTAAGAATTGGAATGGATAGGTCCAATATCTCCGTTCGAACAGGAGGTAAGATATCAGCATTCCTTACCGTCACACTTTCTGTGCTACTGCTAATTAGTACCTTTTTCACTAGGTTTGGTGTAAAAAATGACGGGTCCAATGAAAATATTAACGAAGCAACGCCGCTAACCAAAGGTGCCGCAGCAGAGGTGCCAGAAAATCCAGTGCTAACAACATTACCACCATAATTAAAACCGGTAGTATACAAACTATTATTGTCGGGATCATCGGGATCATATTTTGGTGCCAAATAGCCTGCAGGCGCCACTATATCAACCGATTCACCAAAATTACTATCGTAGTTCAGCTTATTATCTATATTTAACGCTCCGACTACGATTAAATTATCTAGCGGACGGTACTGACCTTTATCATAGTGCAAATTACCGCTGTCATACTTTGCATCAACACCGTAAATTTTTACCGGATGATCTAAGGTAATATTGCTTCCTAGTCCATTACCAATTCCATTTCCGGCTGCCCAAACAAAGAGTTTATCCTGGCTCTTTTTGTATGCGATGAGACGTCTATGAATTTTACCAGGGAGTTTTATTTTTCTTTCCCACTCAGACAGTTCAATATTATTTTCAGGGTGGAACTTTGAGGGAATACGTTCAAAATTTGCTGCCCATGAACTATTAATGATCTTGACTGGCTTATCGAGATAAGCATTCTCATTCAAAATTTCCATAAACTTCAAATAATCTTTGCCGAGATCACCAAACACCAACTTGTTAGACCAATTGACTCCAACGCCCCCCTTAGTATTCTCTTCAGATGCTCCAATTGCACCTGCGACGGATGTGCCGTGTGACGCTGTGACTCTGGAGAAATTCGAGCCCCATCTTTTCGTTAGATCATCGTGAAGTCGATTAAAGCCATTATCAGAAACTCCAATATAGAAATCGTCACTTCCTGTTGTTATGTCCCAAGCTTCCCTAATTTTGATTTTTTCAAGATACCAATTTTCCCCGCCATCCATAAAATCTTGTTCTGTATACCCCCGTGGTAAAGTACTAGGCGAATACGCCAAGTCGATATTTTCGCCAATATGCAACCGATTAAACACATCTGAAATTCCTGGCCTAAGTTTAAGTTCTTCTAGCTCCTCATGAGAAAGAGGGTTACTGCTATCATACTCAATAAGCACACCAAACGTTTTATCAAAGCCTACAACTTCAAATGAATACTCTGAAAGTAGTTCTTCAATATCGGCATTAGATAAGCCTTGAGAATATACCCACGACTGATTCCTGATCTGACCAACTATATCTTCAAATGAAGAAAGTCCATCAAATCCTTCGACATCTTCGGGGCTATAGTTTGGAGTTTCATCAACGACAATCTCAATATCTATGCTCTCTAACCCAGCTTGACATCGCACTATATAAGCACCCTTTAAATCCGGCGTAAATGTCATCAACCCCCGTGAGTTTACGGACACTTCAGCAAGCGAGTTCAGTGGCTTGTTAGCAAAATGACAATTAATTTTTGAAATTGTTTTACCTTCAATGCTAACCAATTCCAAGTTAAATTCTTCCCCTATTTCAGGTTTCCCTTGTCTAGATATTCGTACATTCTTAAGTACTTCATCTTCATCACTAAACAAAAGCAATGAGATAATCGGCTGTAATGCTTTAACAGCCTGAGTTGAAGCGGCAGGATGAGCAGCAACAGAGATTAGCGCAATAGCTACCCCTATAATAAAAACAGGAATTTTCTTATTTTTCATTCTTTGAAAACTTAGCGGGCGTAAAGTCCCTTTTATATTCGACTAGATAGATGCTACTAAGATTAATATTTAAATCAAGTTTTCTGCACGATTAGCTCATTGTTTATTTCTTTATTATGCTCCAAGCCACATTTATCTTTTTAGCCTCTTCCTCAGCTTGCTTTCTCCTTCCCTCTGGCAACCCCGCCAACCTATCAGGATGGTAGAGGCTCATTAATTTATTACGGGCACGTTTGGCTTCCTCCATCGCTGCTGTTGGCTCTAAGTCCAAAACTTCGAAAGCTTTTTCTCGTTCTGTCTTTGGCTTAGGTGTCGGTTTCGATTGTTGATAGCTCTGCTTATATTCCTGATAACCTTCACCTGACAAACTTTGTTTATTAGTTTGGCTTGAATTGCCTGAGCCTGTTGAGCTTTGCTTTTTGTGCTTGGCCTGTTCACGTTCCCTTTGAGCCTGCTCCTGCCTATTGCGGGCTTCCTGCTCGCGAAAATCCATATATTCTTGGTCTGCATCAGCTTGGACACGAGCCTCATCACGTTCATTTTTCCTGTCCTGAATCTTCCATCGAAACCGATTTATCAGCCCTCCAAACTACGCAAATGGATTGAACGTTCCGGTATACCCCCTTGCATGCAAGAAGCCAACAAAAAGCCCCAACCCAATATCCAGCATATGATGTTTCTCGTATGCCGTGAGTGCGAGTGATCCACCAATAAAAACGAGCACAAGCAATTTACCGATGCCAAATCCTGGGCGATTAAAAAAAGCATAACCAATCCCCATACTTGCCGTAAGAAAGGCAACGAAAGCATGAGAGTCATTTGTGATCTCAATAATCATGTCGAAAGAACCGTATTGAGAATCCGACTAAATAGCCTAGTGTGTACCACCAGTTTTGGAGCTATTCGATATTAACTGACACCACTGAAATCACCCCAAACATCCATGCGAAGGTAAATATAAAGATGAATAAGCCTTGCGTTTCGAGTAGTCGAGAGAAGGTTTTAAACAAGTATGCCCAAAAGCATAAAGCCTCCATACTTACCAGTATGGAGGCTCTTTTTAAAACAACTTCAATTGCCCTTGATCAACCACAACATCAGCAGATTTCAAAATCTGCGAAGATGTATCAAAGAGCGATTTCATTGCGTCAATTATTCTACGCATTCGAAGCTTGCGCTCCCAATCGAACCAATAGACCGCTGGGGTATACCAGCTTTCTCTATATTCCATAGATAAAGAATTTCCGATAACAATACGGCTCGGGACATTCCAAAGACTCAGCTGAAGGTAGGCACAAAGAGCTACGACCTCATCAATGTCTACTGCTTCGCAAAAGACCTTTTCAGCGGGGTCGTAGCCCCTTTGAATCAGCTCCCCAACAAAGGCGAGTAACATTCCTCCAGTTCCAGACGCAGGGTCTGACACGGTGACGAATGCTTTTCGTTCAACCTGTTCTTCATCGAAGCCAATTTTTACACACATAGCGCTTACCGCGAAGGGTGTGAAGAATTGACCTGCTTTATCATTGGTAAGACCCAGCTCACTCATTGCTTCACCTAATACATCGTATGGTTTTTCTTGGAGCATGAGAATCAACTGAGAAAGCATACGACAGAGATTTTGCTTATCTTCATCAGAGTATTTTTCAATGATTGTGAAATAACGCTCTTCTCGGTCTTTGCAAAATGCGCCTGAGTTATGTATGGCTATCGCACTGGTTTTTACAAAATCAGCGAATACTTCCTGCGGGTTTTGATGCAGAGCTGTTGCGTAAAATAATTTATAGAATTCTTGTTTTAATGAAAGAAATTGAGACATCGAATTGTATCCTTAATAGATGTGAAAATTCAGCCTGTCCCACCTCAGTGAAACAAGCCCACTATCCCGGTTACGAAGTTTTCGTAAACAGGGCTATGGGCTTGTTTAAAAATGTTTTTATTCGAAAAGCTTGTCTGCGTATCGCATATATTGAGCTGAATTAACGACACCAAAAACAATAACTCTCTTCGGTGTTTCCGTAATATCAAAAAGCACTAAATAGCTTCAGTGCGTAAAAACATAGTGATCATTTATTTTCCGGTGTTTGTACGGAAACACTGATAAAACTCGCGTAATTTGTGCTTGGAGTTCGACTACAAACCCTATGGCTCATTGGGGATTGTCGAGCGCGATATAGTCATGGATAGACTCTATATCTTTTTCGGCTTGTTCCGTAAGCGCTACTTGATACAACTCCATTAACTGCTGTGATTATTTTGCTTCTTTTCCTGTAACCGCTTAACAAACTCTGAGTTACTTTGATCGGTCATTATTCGATACCTTCAAGCCTTATAATCGGCTCGGCCTTTCTTTACCTTGTCGTCAATATCGCGCTGAATAAGCGTAACCATTAACTGGCTTTCGGCTTCTTGTTTCGTCGGGTAAACACCCGCTTTTACTTGCTTATCCAAAAATGTATCGAGTCATACAAACCTTGTCATCTACTCTGAATTTAATAAGTAATAGTTGACGCTTATTTTAATGACTCACAGCTAAAGTCAAATAAGAATATTTTTATACCAAGCGAATTTTCATATGTTCGCCTAGTATAAAATTCAGTAAATCAAAGTAGAATTAACCGCGACCTCTTCTGTTACGTGGGATTTTGTAATTGCCTGGGTGGTGGTCGGGGAGGATTGGGAAGTTTTTTTTGCACCAAGGCACTCAACACTACATTTCGGCTTAGGTTTAAATTAGAAATGTTTACCCTCTCTCGGTGAGACTTATAGCCCTCTCGCTGGACAAAGACGTCATAAGCGCCTGAGTTTAGCGTTATACCACGGGATGCTTTTACTTACGTTCAGATATAGCTCCTCTCCCAAAGTGAATATGCTCGGAACAACCCCAAATTATTTTTGTGAAGAAGTAATAAACTGGACACTTTGATGTGATAATGGAAACGACTTTTTATATATCAATTATGTCCTTGGGGGGCTTTACATTGACACACTTTTTAGATGACCTAACAGAGCTACTTGGCAACACACTTAACCTACAACATTTTTGGGAAGCAACAAGCAACATAAATCTACAGAAGTATGGGGCTTCTAGTATGTTTTATGGAACAAATAATTCGAGGGCAGCAACAAGGGAACATGGATTGTTACCGTCAGCTTGGTACAAAACAAATCATCCAGACTCTTACCTAGAAGGACACCCTCAATTTATTGAGGATGACATTGATAACCTTCAATGTGTAATTGGCTCGACCCCATCGCTTTGGAATAAAAGTGAAGCAAAACTAAAGGCTATGTCTCACGCAGAACTACAAGCTCATGAGTTTGCTGTTGGAGAGGGTTTGGGCGTTGGTATTACTATTCCAATCCCACGAGAGGGTCAATGCGATGGATGGAGTGGTATTGGGTTAAACTTCAAAAATGCTAAACCTAAAGATTTTGAAAGCTTTTGGCAAAGCGAACGTTGTGAAATCGTAAGTGCTGTCAGAATATTTGACCGGTTATTGCGTGAAAAGTTTAAAGATGAAATGTACCCACTTACTGACAGGCAGAAGTTCATCCTAAGTCAATTTGATATTGGAAATAGTGCCGAAAGAATTGCTGACAAAATTGGCAGGACTCAAAAGATTGTCAATCTGGAGGTTAACAAAGCAAGTGAAATCTTAAAGGCTAAAACGAGAGTTCATACTGTTTCAAAAGCTAAGGACTTAGGCTTACTCAGAATGACTCATACAAGAGCTTGTTAATCTATCCACTTTCTTTAACTAAACCACTCAAAATCAGTGCAAATAGGAAAAGTCATAAAAAATTCACTGTCAAAATATTCCGATCATGAAACATTGCGATGTTCACATATATAAAACTAAAGACTGCGATTAAGGATAAAGCCAGAAGATTATTTTTTCATCCTAAGAGACCGTAAATAAAGGGTGTGAATATAGGGACAAAAACAAGAATCACTAATAGATTGTGTACCGGTTTTTTTATAAATGCCTTTTGAATCGAAGAACCAATAACTAAGCTTACATAACTTGATGCTAAAGATACCAAAAACATGCTGTTGATAGTAAAGCTTGGGTCAGCTCAAAACATAAATTCAATAACCCATTGGTTTAGAAGCATCGGAAATTCAATGATTTTCTTTAACATCATGTGCATTTTGTTACTAAATAATATTAAGATTTTAGTGAGTTAGTTCTTATAGTCAAATTAAAAATGGTTTTTGAGAATAAGCAATTACTTTTAAAGTAATTCCATGTCGAGAGCAGTAGATATAGATTTAGAGGCTCTTTTAAACACTTAGATCCAAGAGGATGACTTACCATGAAAGCTATATCAAAACTCACAATTTCTTTATCACACATATTTTTTTCAATGTGCTTAATGACCTTTAGCACATCAACACTCGCAGTTAATATCCCCAGTAGTTACGAATTTTATTCGAGCATTGGCAATGTTACTACCTATAAACATAAGTGGTTCTCTACCTATGCGGTTGTTGTAAAATCTCGAAATGCGAGCGTTAGTTTTGGGGGGCATGTTGGGGTAGCTGGTAATGATAAATACTACAGAGACGCTATACTTGGTCATAGGAACCAAAACTCGAATGCTGTAGCCGTTATGAACGGTCAATTTTTTGATGTTCTAGGTGCTGATTATTACTCAACCCAACCAGCTCGCTTAATGTTTCCCATTAAAAGTAACTGGGCAACGATTTCGTCGGGGAATTACGATAATAGTATTCCGCTAAGAAGTCTGTTTATAGATAACTATGGTCGAGCATATTTCCAGGAAGGTTTCTCACAATCTATATTTAATAATTCTTCCATCAAAGAGTACCTTACAGGCATACACCCTAATCATGGTATAAGCCCATACGCTACGATTGGACGTAACTATATTGGTGGAATACCATCATCTAATTGCAATCCTGACTATGCGACGTGTGAAGCAGAGTATTTAGTATTTATTATTGCTAACAAAGCTACTCGCTCGGGAATGATCAATCAACTTGATGAATGGGCCACCCATCCAAAATTTAGGATGATGATGGACGGCTCAGGTTCCGCTCAATTTAGTCTAAAAACTTATACGGGCACATCAACCATACTGTCTGGCGACAATAGAAAAATCCCACACTCAATTACCATTAGCAATTAGATGTATATACTCCAAAGTCTATTAGTTTAACTGTATAGGCTTTGGGGGCTCTTGCTTAATTAAGGTCAAGAGTTTGTCCAATATTACCTTCATATTTTTTTAATAATTAGCCTTAATCAGTTTCATTAATGCATTTATACTTTGCCTTGCTTCTAGAGTCTGTCAATACGATTTTCTCTCCATATATGTTGATAAGACAAAGGTGCTTGTGATATCGAGTAAAAGTCACTGGAGAAGCCTGTAGCGACTCATTGTTTAAAATATTTCAATCACATCCCCCTCACTTTTTACGGTTTTAATTGCTCAAGAACACTCTCTTGAAACTCTTTCGAAATCGTCTCATACCTTCCCATTGGTACACGCTTGTTGATTCGCTCATACGCGTAACCGTAAGCATCCTTACCAGAGTTATCTAGCACATTTACGTCTGCTCCAAGCTCAATAAGTTTCTCAACGACCTCTAGGTTTTGGTTGTACTTTGTTGCTAAAAGCAAGGGAGTGTTTCCATCTTTATCTGTGGCCTCAATATCCAAGCCTTGCTTGACCAGCACTTCTATAGTCTCAGGCTTGGGATTAAACCTTGCCGAGACATGCAGAGAATTGCCTTCTGTAATGAATTCGCTGGCTTTTGGATCAGCACCCTGCTCGATTAAAAAAGAAACGACTTCGGGGCTGTTATACGCACTCGCGAACATCAGTGCTGTATAGCCTGATTTGTTTCTTGTATTTACATCATGTCCAATATTGATGACTTCCCCAATAGCTTTTAAATCCGTACTCACCATTGAAAAGAGCATCAAGCCATCTGCGCCACCACTCGTGAGCTTATCGGCCTTTAGAATCGAACTAGGCTTAAAATTTCCAGAGTAATCTTCAGGGTTATTACGTATCGTCAAATACGTTGCTGATTTAATGCCTCTCGTTACTTTTCCGGATAAACCTTCGGGAATATATTTATGTTTACGCGCACTTTCTATTCGCCTTTGTAAATATCTATCTTGGGTGGCTGATTTGCGGGCTTGTTTGAGTAGCTGGTAGCCTTCGAGACGTTGCTGGCTTTTAACTTTTCGATCAAGAAGCTCAGCCTCTTTTCTGTCCTTTTCAAGTGCTAAGTTTTGCATTTCAACTTCATGCTCAAGCTGAGCCTTACGCTCTTCCTCAGCGGCATCTGCTTTTAGCTTCTCTACTTGAGCGATACGTTGCGCTTCCTGTTCCAGTACAGCTTGCCTGCGCTCCTGAAAGTAGTTGTACACATTGAACAATGCGACAAAGAAAAACACGCCGATAGCGCCATAGATGATGACATTTTTTTTCATACTCTTTGAACTTCTCTAAATGCTCGATACTTATTAAACACAATTAATCCCAAACTGCTCAAAATGATTAACACACAAATGACCACACCAGTGACGTGAAAAAAACTGCCCAAATACTCCACAGTGGCTAAATCCTTCTGCTCCAATATGCCAAAGGCAGAGGCGTAATTGAGTGAAGTATTCACTGTCTCGTTTTGGCCGACCATATTTTTAGCGATAAAAACAAACACGTAAAAGCTAGAAACGGTAATCGTCATTTTCGCTATTGAACTGGTAAGATATCTAAGCCTTCTTGCTCTGGTGATTTTATCTAGCTCAAACAATAAAACCGCAAGCACGATTCCCAGCCCACCGTATTGAAGTACAAACACGTAGCCAAATATAAGCTCCTGCATAGCACCATCGAAGAATGGTATCAGTACAAATGGACTGAACACCAAGCAAAGTATGAGAACCTTTGAGCGCAGTACTTTGAGTAATACAAATGAGGCTATGAAGCAAACGATAGATGCGTTTACTATGAGAAAAACGAGATCATTCATTTATGTTCCAATCGACAGAAGCATAGTCTAGTTCCTTATCATTTCGGCTAAACGCAGCTCTAATCTTTAACTCTATTTCAATTGGGGCTTTGATATAAATTCCATCCCATATACCGAATTCGGAAATTTTTGAGTCTAGGGTGAAAGTTCTTCCAGTGAATCTCGCTTGAACATTATTCGTCGCACTACCCGCACCAAGAAAACGAACTTGTAGTTTGTCTCCCGATATTGACCAGTCTTTACTTACGAGCTTCTTTTTAAAGGTCACATGCGACTTTCCAGTAGTAGTATTTGTCACGTTTATATTGCCTTTGTTATAGACAAATACTCGTCCACGGCTATCGAACTCTATAAATTGATTGTTTGTAAATCCATCGTGCAAAGAGCTGTGCCATACACCGGAGAGGGCTATCTCCTTCAGTCGATCGGAGTAGGCATTATTTTGTTCTTGAGATTTTTCAATCGCGTTGGCAAGCTTGTCCTTTTCATTACGCAAAACAATATTTTCATTTTTCCACTCGCCTTGTTTTATCTTGTTTTCATACTCTTGCAACTGGGCTTGCTTTAAGGCAATTTGAGCATTAATTCCAGCGAGCTCGGATTTTGCTGTAATTATCGGTTCTGCATATTGGATAATCCATACGACCAGCAAACCAGAAGTCACCACTATTCCCACCAATACTTGTAACCAAGGACGATTCCAAAACCCTATATTCTCATCGGTCATATTTCCCCCTATTTCAACGCTTGGTAAGCATTTTTAACTTTTATAAATTCTTCAGCACATTCCTTTCGAAACAACTCTGACATTTGCGAGTTCGTATCAGGGTGGTATTTCTGTGAGAGCTTGCGGTACGCTTTTTTAATTTCATCTTTGCTAGCATTCACGTTCACACCCAAAATTTCATAAGGGGTTCGAGTATCAACGGGTGTTTGCTCGTTTTCAGTCTGTCGAGTTTGTTCGTCATAGCTACGTTTTTCTTCCTCGAATTGAGCTTTCTGCCGCTTCATATTTTCTTGCTGCTTCCTTGCACGGTCAGACTCTCGTTGAGCTTCCTGGGCTTGTTCATCTGCCCTACGCTGAGCGTTCTCCTTCTCTCGGTTTACATGGTCTTTGTATTCCTGAAAATCATCGTAAGCGCGTTGTTCTCGCTCTTGAGTACGACCGAACGCACCCGCTTGTTTCTGGAGGTGATGAAGATAGAAAAAATCAAATATCTTTCTAAATGGAGAACCGTCTGAGCCTTGGCTTTGTTGCGAGCCTTGATGCCGTGTCTTCATTATATGAAGCCCATAGACAATTCCAGCGACAATAATAATGCTGTACACGGGGTTCATGTTAAGACTGGCCACAAATATGGTGCCACCAAGCAAAAGGCCAATAATAAGAAGAAATGGGTTTAATTTCCAAAAGAGGCGACCAACTAACACCCCAATTGCGAAGAAGAAAAGGCTTGAAAGCAGAAATTCCATCATTTGCGTGATACTCCTTTCGCTCTACGGGTTGCAGGCATGCGATGGAAGAAGCAAAACACTGGCTATCTTCTCCAGCTGCATATTTTTGCGTAGCGTGGCCACCGAATTTTGCGTAGCGTGACCACCTAATTTTACCAATCGTGACCACCTATTTTTGTCGAAGCGTGGCCACTTTTTTGATTCTGTAAAATTTCTATTTAGAG
>JBKEFT010000034.1:0-69865 GCA_046709645.1 Arenicella sp. | reverse complement strand
TCTTGATAGTTAATCACGACCATCGAGGTTTGGTCATAGTTGTAGGGCTTGTACTTAGGCATCAATCCATCCTCTCATTCAGTTGCCTAATTTTATCAAATATTAGCCCTCAATGGGCTTTTTCTACGGTCTCAACGCCCCGAACACGGGCGCGTGAAACGCGTCCGAACGAAGCGGCAGTGTTTTGCCTTGTTAGTTGCCAGACTCATTATTAACATCTTTTCTGACCTTATTGTTTAGATCAATGAAATCTTGAACCAATTTGTCACAAACGCCCTTTTTAGCACCACATCTCACCTGCGTGTCTATACCAATTTGACCGTCTTTTTCAACCACAGATCGTTTTATAACAGATGGGTGAGATGGGTGTGATAATGGGGCAAATGACCATAACGCTCGACCGGCTTCATCACTGATTATCGTCCAGCCTTCCGAGTCGCTCACCTCTACATTAGGATCGTTTTTCAAAGTCTCTAAGGCTTCTTCTACGCTTTCGTAACCAAAAACTTTTCCTTTCTTACCTCCATATCCAAGATCACCTTCAGCAAAGATTAACTCACCGCTAAAAAACAGTATTACGACTACAAGTAGTCGGAGCATTAAATTACCAATGTGCAACTAACCCCGTTAAAACAGGCTCGCGCTTTCTACGCATCCGAGCACACCCAGTGCGTGGTAGTTTTTTATCTGTTTCCGTTAATGAAGCCATTTGTATATGCCTAATGCAAAACCTACGAGTATAAAAAACAATGGTAGGACTACAACTACAAACCTACCACCAAAATAACTATTCTTGACTCTTTCAGAACGATGAGCACCAATTAGGAAATAAAAAACTATAGAGAGAATAGCAAAACCAGTAAACGTAGATTGGTTAAACCCAAAACTACTCGATATTAAAAGAGCACCAATGAATGAGAAGAAATATAGCGGCAAATAAAATACACCACTTGGTTCAACTGTTAGTCCAAATATGCTTTTACGACTCATAAGCTAAGTAATACAGATAACCCCGTTAAAACGGGTTCGCGCTTTCGGCGCGTCCGAGCGAACGTAAGTTTTTGACCTTATAGTTCGATTGCCTTTCGGTCTTTGCCAACGATATATTGCTTTTCATTTTTAAAGTCTATTACCTTAGCGATTTCATTTAAATTCTGATCTTGAATGTCTAAATTACCTAGATAGTAGTTCAAATCTGACTTGTTAAAAAAGGTTTTGGCTACTAATTTAGATTTTTCTAAGTCGTTTCTTATTACAGCTATGTGAGAAGCTGCATGTCGATAAAAACCGGCTGGAATTTCCACGGAGTTTACTATGCAATATGCTTCTATTAGCTCTGTGTACTTACTTGCCATAGATCTCAGTAGCTATAATGCCCGACAAACAGGCGATGCACTGATACCACTTTGGTGGACACTTTCATGCATATAGCCCGACGATAGAAAAAAGCACACCAATTGGCGCTAAAAATAGAGGAATGGTGACAAATGCCAGCTTGTCCGACTTGACTAAAGAGTAACGCTGGGGGAATAGTTTGCACAATGAATAAAGGAGATTAGCCAATAATAAGCATCCAATGACTAAATTACCTATGCGCGCGGGATCAAAACTAGCAACAATGAAAAATGGACTAAATAATGCTCCGAGATACATTAAAAATGCGTTTGCCGCTCTGATGCACGATGTCTCAAATGCTCTAATAGTCATGGGTTCAGATAACGCTCTGCAAACGGGCGCGTTAAAAACGCGTCCAATCGAACGCAGTAAGTGTTAGTTTTGTTACTTATTATTGAGTTCACTAGAAGACATTAAATCAACTATATATCTGTTGAAATTTTTCACATAATTAGTAGCCTCAACGGCAAGTCCAGAGTCAGGATCTAGCCCATCAGTTCCGAAGAATATTATTTGCCGAAACTTGTGCTTCATAAGAAATTCATTTGAAACATCTGCGCCTTTAATAGGACAATCTAATTTATCTCTTGAGAAACATAACAAGCCTATATGGTTATTTGCAACAGCTTTTATTGCGTCAGCTTTCGGATCCGCTGTTTCTAACCATTTCATTTGTGATCTTGCCGCTATTTCCTTTAATTCAGGGTCGTCTAACGATTCAGAATGCTTTACAGACGTAGTAGAACAACCTGAGACAGAAAGTAAAAGGAGTGTGCTTAGAATGATATGTGTAGCTTTCATATTTACCTCAATTACGCCCAATACAATGCGTGCGGATGAAGCCATCATTTAATTCAAGTATTTTAAAATTCATTTTTGAGAGCTCTTTATTGAGCTGAATCAAGCAATAAAGCGACTAGAGTTATAAGGCCGTACATCAGTATAGCCCAAACCTTCCATTATTTTTATTCGTATAATACAGCGCGAACTCAGCGGCATATCGGTGACTACCTAAATCACGAAGCCGATTTTTTACCAATCAACGACAAGCCGATTACACCGGCAATTGGCAGCAATATTGCCAACCAGTTAAGCCCATAGGCGCCCTTTCCTGCGACTCCAACACAGGAGTGGAAATGGACACCCATCTAGATCATTGTGAGTGCTGTGGCATCAGGGCGCAACGATTTTTTTATTCAGAACAATCCCTAAAGCTTCGCTAATAAGAATGACCCTCGACACTTGGATGCACGCTCAATTAAATCCGAGGATCTATTCTACAAGTGGATGTTCACTATTTTTATTTAGTTTATAGATTTCGTAGACCTATTTGGGTGTCGGCTTGGAAAAATCTCAATGCATGATCAGAGTCTATTCAATTACGCTTGAATTTTAGATGCCCTCAAGGTGCACCTTGTATCCACAAGTGGCGCCGCTCGTAAAGCTAGCCCGAACCAAGAGCCGCCTAAAGGCGTAACGAGTGTGTTTTCTTGGTTCTGTTCTTTTGCGCCAAAAGAATGAACGCCCGCCACGGCAGTGGCAAACTATGTACTACCCTTAAGGGTCAAAGCCCATATCAAACAGGCCTTGAACGACCGCTTTGAGTTCTGCGTTTTTAAAAAATAAAGCCCAATTGTCAAAGCTGATCTAAACTCGATTTTGATTGCACCAGATTGGGTCTAAGTTTTTAGACATTAGTGACTACTCTACAAACTCTTGCGCAAGGCAAACCTTGGCCTCGGTAATTATAGTATTAACTCTATTAGCTAAGACTTTACTGCGATTGATTCCAAGGTAGAGTGTTTCACTGACTTGCTTAGTTAGCCGATGCACTGTGACACTGGTCGAATTTTCAAACGCCCCAACAGCATAAGTAGGCAACACCGTGAAACCCAAGCCCATACTTACTGGTTCAAGTATTAAGTTAATTTGGTTTGAAAAACCTGCCGGATTAAACTGCTTAGCATGCTC
Source organism: Arenicella sp. (assembly GCA_046709645.1). Taxonomy (GTDB): domain Bacteria; phylum Pseudomonadota; class Gammaproteobacteria; order Arenicellales; family Arenicellaceae; genus Arenicella. The sequence continues at coordinate 66,499 of JBKEFT010000034.1, read as the reverse complement.
AAATTCAGGATAATTAGCACTTAGAAGCAGGCCGGCGTGATAAGCACCATCAGGATGATCTATAAAACCAAGCGATACTAGTTGCTGCCAACTGGGCTCGCTTATACCTGCCGGAGTAACCAGCAGCAGTTCTTCTTTGGCAACAGGATTACAAGTGATTTCGGCTAGGGTTGATGGCCTAGTCATAAAGCCTATATCAACCTTATTTTCGGCGACTAATTTCTCAACGGCCGCGTTAGGCGCGAAGCGATAATCGATAACCAGCTTGGGGTATTGTTGTTGCAAGGTTAGTAGATGCCGATATAGCTTGAGCCCCATACTTCCCGGCGAAGCAACTCTAACCACTCCCTCGTGAGTTGGGTTGGCTCCGACCTGCATCTCAATATCAGATAAGGCGCTTATCACTTTCTTGCCATCTCGATATAAGTTTTCTCCAGCATCAGTAAGTGTAAACCCCTTGCCTAGCCTTAGCAGTAAGGGAAACCCTAAGTAATCTTCAAGCTTTTGTATGTGCTGGCTAACTCCAGATTGTGTCATGTTCAGCTGCTCAGCCGTACGGGTGAAGTGCGAGACTTCAACGAGAGTGCAAAAAGTACGTAACCAGATAAGATTAATCATCACAAAATCTACTCATAATTATTATAAATGATAATTTTACATAATTATTGATCGAATATAACCTTGTCTCACGCTAAATTAAGGAGCAAAACACTATGACCAATGTATACCCACGTAACTTTTCACATATTGGAATTTCGGTGCCCGACTTGGACCAAGCGGTTAAATTCTATACTGAAGTAATGGGCTGGTATTTGATAATGAAGCCGACTAACGTTGTCGAAGATGACAGCCCAATAGGCGTAATGTGTACCGATGTATTTGGTGCCAATTGGGATAAATTTCGAATCGCTCATCTCTCAACCGGTGATCGCATTGGTGTCGAGCTGTTTGAGTTCAAGAACCAAGTTAACCCAGAAGATAATTTTGAATACTGGAAAACCGGTGTTTTTCACTTCTGTGTTCAAGATCCTAATTTAGAACAACTGGCGGAAAGAATCGTTGAAGCGGGTGGCAAAAAACGAATGGAGAAACCGCGATACTATTACCCGGGCGAAAAGCCGTATCGCATGATTTACATGGAAGATCCATTTGGCAATATTCTAGAAATATACAGCCATAGTTATGAGCTAGTTTACAGCGACGGGGCTTATTAAAATAAACTGACCTAGGTTTGCTTATTAAAAGAGTCTCAACGATTAAAAAGAGTCTCAACGATTAAAAGAGCCTCGCTTATCAAAACGAGGCTCGATTTTTATTTGATGCTACTTACCTAAAACACTCAGCAACTTGTGATAAATCGCTGTGTTCTCATAGACACCCGTAAACTTTTCAGCGCCTTTGCCGTAAGCATAGACCGGCACCATTGTTGAGGTATGACCAATGCTTGAGTACGCATGACCCGCTTCGCTATAGGGCTCGTCACTTTCGATATCAGAAGTTGGTAACGTTAGCCCACCGGTTTCGTGGTCGGCGGTTATCAGCACTAATGTATTACCGTCTTTCTCGGCAAATTTCATCGCAGCGCCAACCGCTTTATCGAAGTCGTAGAGCTCAGTCATGGTGTAATTAAGATCATTGGCGTGACCACCCCAATCGATTTGCGAACCTTCTACTACTAAGAAAAAGCCTTTCTTAGTCTCTTTCTGTAAAAAGTCGATACTTGGTTTTATCGACTTAGGTAAATAGTCGCCGCGCCCTTTAATAATTGATTCAGGATGTTCGCCGGCGATGAAGTAGCCAACTCGGCCGGTGGCATTTTCTAATGCGCCCAAGTTGTTAATCAAGGTAACGCCTTTATCTTCCATCTCTTTTACTAAATTGCGATCATCAGGCTTGCCTCGTTTTTCATTGTTGCGTTTATCGAAGTGATCTTCGCCGCCACCAATGAAGAGGTTGACCGGTGCATTTACCAATGCTTGCGCAATCGAGTAGTAGTCTTCACGGCTTTCGACGTGAGCATAAAAACTGGCTGGCGTGGCATGAGTAATACCTGACGTAGCAATAAGACCAGTAGAATAACCATCAGCAGCGAGCATTTCTAATAAGGTTTTCTTTGAGTGGCCATTACCGTCTAGACCAATCGCACCGTTGACTGTTTTAACCCCGATAGAAAAAGCGGTAGCACCGGCGGCTGAATCTGTGATCACTTCCTTAGAGCTACTAGTTTTCATCAAGCCAACGTAGTTTGCTTTTTCAAGGTTTAGCGGCTCATCACGTGTCTGCATTGCCTTAGATACTTGGGCCAGGCCCATGCCATCGCCAATTAGAAAAATAACGTTCTTAACTGGCATCTGATCAGCGTTTACATTACCCGTTGGTTTTTGCTCGTTGTTACCAGAACACGCCATTACGCTGACTGATACGAGGAGTACTGCTATTAATTTTTTCATCACTAATTTCTATTTAATTATTAATCTTAAAACTGCTTTAGTTTCAAAGCAAAGCTAAACTAAAAACCTCTTACTAAAGAACCTCTTAGCAAAGAACTTTATGGAGCCGACACAACATGAGCAACCATGGTGCTGCCTTCGAAAACGGCTTCGTCCATCACGCCTGTATCACTGGTAAACACAAAATCCAGTACTTTATTTTGGTTCACGTCTCGATGCAGCATAACGATGAACATGTCACCGGTCTCGACACCTTTGTGAACTTTAGTCTCAACGTTCTTATTGCTAGCGCTTTGAACATATGACGCGGCGACATATTTATCACCATTGGGCTTTCCACCCTCAAAAGGATGCATCACTAACCAGCCATTTCCATCGATGTGAACTTCAGCAAACGTCAGCGTTTTATCATCTGGGGTAACGCCGTCGACAATAATCCAATTTTTCTTACCATTCGCTAGGCTGATTTTTTCAGCCGCAGGGGCCTCATTGTCGATCGATTTGACTATTGAATCTTGAGCCTTGGCATACTGGTCTCCGGCATCGGCGTAGCTGGCAAATGCAAAGCAGGTTGCCACTACTACTATTTCAGTTACAAACTGAATCATGCTCATGCTCCATAAGTAAACAATGCTGTTTCAATCATTGTGCATAGCCTATCGTAGTATGGCAAGTATCCGCGCAGCACAACCATCGTATCCACTAAGAACAACCATAGTATCTGCGGAGCACAACCATAGTATCGGCGAAGCACTAGGATAGCTGAATAAGATTACATTTGTGAGTAACTAAGCTATAACCGCTAATACAAGTTGCCCGAGACTACCATCTTCAGCTATTGAGGTGTAAGGCTGAGCCTATTGGGATCTGCTACTAGCCGCCCCCAGTATTTATTATATGGGTGCACCAAATTAGTTGTAGCTTGGCTTGAGTTACGCAATAGACGGCTCTGATTGACCCATGAAAACACACCACCAATCAGGTTTTTCGATGAGACTGCTCCGTATTCCGACGGAGCATCACCGAGCCTATTTGCCAGTTCGGATGATCGTCGACCAACCGAGCAATAGAAAACCACTTGCTTGCCTTCAAGCAAATCACCATAGTCTTGAAAAAATTCGCTTGGGTCAATATTAGGCATAACTTGAATTGCGCCAGCTATGTGGCTCACGGCAAATTCTTCCGGCTCTCGGACGTCAAACACCACAACCTTATTAACATCTAATTTAGAAAATTCAGACGCACTGATATGCGAAACTGATTGATAGTCGTTTTCAATATCGTTTTGGATTGTCTCTAGTCGAGGCTGGAACATTAATAAGGCGATAATTGTCAGAGCAGCAAACACCAAGACACAAACCGAAAAAATCCATTTTTGTGCTGTCGTTATAGCCATTACTAACTCTGACGGTTATTCATAAAGCACAACATTAGCAGTATTGTAGCCAATGTTACTAGCTATATTTGATCATAATCCAGTGTAAAAAAAACTGATAAAAAGCGCTTTGGCCAACGCGGGTAGATCAGTTGAACTCATTACATTAAACGGACAATCGCCATCTTTAAAGTTGACGTTAACGTAAACGTAATTTAAAGTACCGTCAATGATGTTAACTGCTAATGATCAAACAAAACGATGTCTAAGCTAGATAAACAGCTCGATAGAAAAGTCGACAAGATGAAACAAGACTACTCTATTCGCGAACTCGCCAAAGAATTCGACGTTACCACTCGAACTCTGCGTTTTTACGAAGAGAAAGGTTTACTAAACCCTAGTCGCTCGGGCCAAACGCGTGTTTACACTATGGCCGATCGAACACGTCTCAAGTTGATACTGCGCGGTAAACGTTTAGGTCTCAGCCTAGACGAGAGCGCTGAAATCATTTTGATGTACGACCCGGTCGGTACTAACAGCAAGCAAATACTGAGTTTGATCGATAAAATTCAAGATAAACGTTTGCAGTTAGAGCAGCAGCAGAAAGACCTCGAACTCACTCTCTTAGATCTCGAAGCCGCTGAACAGCGCTGCTCCGAATCGCTAAGTAGAATTCATTAAGTAATTTTAGCCTGATAAAATAAAGGGTTAAATAAGTAAAACGCTAAGCAATTAAAAACCTAAGGCACTAGAGCTTCGGAGAACCCATGACTGTTTCTTACCCAACTTTGCAACACAACCTCGGTGAAGAGATTGATATGTTGCGTGATATGACTTACCAGTTCGCGCAAGCGGAAATAGCCCCGAGAGCGGCACAAGTAGATTCGGAAAATGAATTCCCAATGGACTTGTGGCGCAAGTTTGGTGACCTCGGCTTACTAGGCATTACCGTCGATGAAGCCTATGGCGGTAGCAATATGGGTTACTTGGCGCATTGCGTGGCAATGGAAGAAATCAGCAGGGCCTCAGCGTCGGTCGGTTTATCATACGGCGCACACTCAAACCTATGTCTGAACCAAATAAATAAGAACGGCAGCGAAGCACAGAAACAAAAATATCTGCCGAAGCTTTGCTCGGGCGAGCATGTTGGCGCATTGGCAATGTCAGAACCGAACGCTGGCTCAGATGTGGTAAGCATGAAGCTTAGAGCCGATAAAAAAGGCGATCATTATGTGCTCAATGGTAACAAAATGTGGATCACCAACGGCCCCGACGCCGACACCTATGTTGTCTATGCGAAAACAGATATAAACGGTGGCTCACGCGGCATCACAGCGTTTATTGTCGAGCGTGACTTTGCCGGTTTCAGCCAAGCTCAAAAGCTCGACAAACTGGGTATGCGCGGCTCCAATACCTGCGAATTAGTCTTTCAAGACTGCTTGGTTCCAGAAGAAAATATTTTAGGCTTTGAGGGTGGTGGCGTACGCGTTTTGATGTCGGGCTTAGACTATGAAAGAACGGTCTTATCAGGTGGCCCTGTGGGCATTATGCAGGCCTGTATGGATGTCGTTGTTCCTTATATTCATGAGCGCAAACAATTCGATAAGAGCATTGGCGAATTTCAATTAATGCAAGGCAAGATCGCCGACATGTACACCTCGTTAAGTGCTAGCCGAGCGTATCTGTATGCGGTCGCGAGAGCATGTGACCTCGGACTCGAAAGCCGTAAAGATGCGGCGGCGGTGATTCTTTATACCGCAGAGCAAGCGACTCAAATGGCATTGCAAGCAATCCAAACACTGGGTGGCAACGGCTATGTTAATGAATACCCTACAGGGCGGCTACTTCGTGACGCCAAACTATACGAAATTGGGGCTGGCACATCAGAAGTTCGGCGCATGCTGATTGGCCGAGAACTATTTACCGAAACTAAATAGTAGCAGACCTAAGTAGCAGCAGATTGGGAAAACCAGCCATGATTAGAAATTATTAGTAGATGCTCACCATGAACCAACTTAAAAGCAAGATCAATACACGCTCTGAAGATTTCATTGCCAATGCCGAGTACATGCAAACGCATCTGGATAAATTGTATGCGCTAATTGAGCATATAAAATTGGGGGGTGGTGAGAGCCGACAAGCTCGGCATCAATCTCGCGGCAAACTTTTGGCGCGGGATCGTGTCGATCAATTGATTGATGAGGGCTCGGCATTTTTAGAAATATCGCAATTAGCCGCTCATGAAGTCTATGACGGAGAAGAAGTCGCCAGTGCCGGAGTCGTTGCTGGCGTTGGCGTGGTAGCCGGACAAGAATGTATGATTGTAGCGAATGACGCGACGGTCAAAGGCGGCAGCTACTACCCGCTTACGGTTAAAAAACATTTACGCGCGCAGGCTATTGCCGAGCAAAACCACTTGCCGTGTATTTACCTAGTTGATTCGGGTGGAGCCAATCTACCTAGGCAAGACGAAGTGTTCCCTGATCGAGAACATTTTGGTCGTATATTCTTCAATCAAGCCAATATGTCAGCACAAAATATTCCACAGATTGCCGTGGTCATGGGCTCGTGTACCGCAGGTGGTGCCTATGTGCCTGCAATGGCTGATGAATCCATCATTGTTGCTAATCAGGCGACCATTTTTTTAGCTGGCCCGCCACTGGTAAAAGCGGCCACAGGTGAAGTGGTTAGTGCCGAAGAATTGGGCGGTGCCGATGTGCATTGCCGCCAATCTGGGGTGTCTGACCACTACGCTCAAAACGATAGTCATGCGCTACAACTAGCACGCCAATCGATCGCTAGGTTGAATCGCATTAAGCCTAATCAATTAGATGTTAAAGACAGTGTTGAACCACTCTACGACAGTAAAGAATTGTACGGCATTATTCCTAGAGACAAGCGTCAGCCCTTTGATGTGCGCGAGGTAATTGCGCGCATCGTTGATGGCTCTGAGTTTGATGAATTCAAAGCATTATTTGGTACCACGCTAGTCTGCGGCTTCGCCCGCCTTATGGGTTACCCTATTGGTATAGTCGCCAATAACGGTATCTTGTTTAGCGAATCAGCACAGAAAGGCGCTCATTTTATTGAGTTATGTGCGCAACGAAAAATTCCCTTGGTGTTTCTACAAAACATAACCGGCTTTATGGTCGGCAAGCAATACGAAGCTGGCGGCATTGCTAAGCACGGTGCAAAAATGGTGATGGCTGTGGCCTGTGCCAAAGTTCCAAAATTCACCGTTCTGATAGGTAATTCGTATGGCGCCGGAAATTACGGGATGTGTGGTCGCGCCTATGACCCTAACTTCTTGTTCATGTGGCCAAACGCCCGCATCTCAGTGATGGGTGGCGAGCAAGCGGCCGGCGTTTTATCTCAAGTAAAGCGCGCCCAGAAAGAAAAGTCTGGTGAACACTGGAGTGTCGAAGACGAAGCCGCATTCAAGCAACCCATAATTGATGAGTACGAAGCTCAAGCCCATGCACATTATGCCTCTGCACGACTTTGGGATGACGGCGTTATCGACCCTGCCGATACTCGCCAAGTGCTGGGGTTAGCTATCTCGGCCTCACTCAATAAAGAAATTGAAGAGACACGCTATGGCGTGTTCAGGATGTAGCTATGAGTAATTCAACAGACATGAGTAATTCAGAAATTGTAAGTGGGCCAGTGCTCTATCAGCTAGACCTACGCGGGGTCGCGACCGTCACTTTGAATAACCCAGAAAAACACAATGCTTTCGATGATGTCATCATCGCCCAGCTGACGAGTTTATTCACTCAGATCAATCAAGATCAGAACGTCAAGCTGATGGTGTTGGCTGCAAACGGTAAGAACTTTTCTGCGGGTGGTGATCTAAATTGGATGAAGCGCATGGTCGATTTCTCGTATCAAGAGAACCTGGCCGACGCAAGAAAACTGGCGGTTATGCTGCAAACCTTGAATACGCTCAGTATACCGACAATCGCGCGCGTGCAAGGTGCCGCCTATGGGGGCGCGGTCGGTCTGGCGAGTTGCTGCGACATGGTGGTCGCCAGTGATAACGCCAGCTTTTGCCTAAGCGAAGTGAAGGTTGGTATCGCGCCGGCGACTATTTCGCCCTACGTGATTGCCGCCATTGGCGCACGCGCATGCCGTCGATATTTTCTTACTGCCGAGCGTTTCTCAGCCGATACCGCCCGATCTCTAGGCTTGGTAAGCGAAGTTACCGCGCTAGAGCAGTTAGACGATATTCTTGAGAAATTTATTGTTGCGCTATTAGCCAATAGCCCGAACGCAATTAAAATTTCTAAACAATTGATTAGCCAAGTAGCGCATTGCAGTGTTGATGAGCAACTAATGAATGAGACTAGCGACGTTATCGCCCGGCTGCGAGCATCAGAGCAAGGGCAAGAAGGGCTGAATGCGTTCTTTGAAAAACGCGCACCGTCTTGGCAACAAAACTCACCTGAGTAACGCTATGTTTAATAAAATACTTATTGCCAATCGAGGCGAAATTGCTTGTCGAGTTATTAACACAGCCAAGCGGCTTGGGGTTAAAACCGTGGCCGTCTATTCTGAAGCAGACCGAAATTCTTTACACGTCAAATTGGCCGATGAAGCGATTCACATCGGGCCAGCGGCTTCCAGTGAATCGTATTTAGTTATTGAAAAAATCATAGCCGCCGCCTTAAAAACAGGCTCTCAGGCGATTCATCCAGGCTATGGTTTTCTATCCGAGAATGCCAAGTTCGCGCAAGCATGCCATGATAATAAACTGCTATTTATCGGCCCGCCTATTCCTGCAATCAAAGCGATGGGTTCAAAATCAGCCGCTAAAACGATCATGGAAAAAGCAGGTGTACCGCTAGTACCCGGATACCATGGCGAAGACCCTAGCCCTCAGGTTTTAAAAAATGCTGCAAACGACATGGGCTATCCGGTGCTACTAAAAGCAATTGCCGGCGGTGGAGGCAAAGGCATGCGTCAGGTGTGGTCAGAAGCCGAGTTTGATACCGAGTTGGATGCGGCAAAACGAGAAGCACTCTCTAGTTTTGGCAACGACGACATGTTGGTCGAAAAATATTTAACCGCACCCCGCCACGTCGAATTTCAAGTATTCTGTGATTCACATGGCAATGCCCTACATTTATTTGAGCGCGATTGCACGGTACAACGGCGACATCAGAAAGTAATTGAAGAAGCTCCTGCGCCTAATTTCTCAGATCAACTTCGTGAAAAAATGGGCGACGCTGCGGTTCGAGCTGCGCAGGCAATAGATTATCAAGGAGCCGGTACGGTTGAGTTTCTATTAGACCAAGACGGCTCTTTCTACTTTATGGAAATGAACACGCGTCTTCAGGTAGAACACCCCGTTACCGAAATGATCACCGGCCAAGATTTAGTCGAGTGGCAACTATTAGTCGCAGCCGGTGAGCGATTACCCGCCAAACAAGCCGACTTGAAAATTCACGGGCATGCCTTCGAGGCACGTATTTACGCCGAAGATCCATATAACGATTTTCTACCTACCGCTGGCAAACTGATCGGTTTGAAACTACCTGAAACCAGTAAAACAGTTCGCATCGACACCGGAGTCGTTGCGGGCGACGAGATTAGCCCATTCTACGACCCGATGATTTCTAAGCTGGTAGTTTGGGCTGAGACTCGAGCACTGGCGTTGAATAAATTGGTGACCGCTTTAGATCAATACAACATCAGCGGCATCACTAGCAACGTTTCGTTTCTGCGCACATTAGCCAGTCATACCGCCTTTGCTAATGCCGAACTGGATACTGGTTTTATCGAAAAACATGCTGATGACTTATTCCAAAAACCGACCATCGACGCTTGCGTGGTATTGCCTTTGGTCAGTCTATTTTTGATCTTAAATAAAAGCAAAGCCGATACGCCGTGGACAAAAATAAATACCTGGCGGTTGAATCAAAGTAATACTCAACGTTTAATACTGTGTATTGATCAGCAAGATTACATCACTGAAATAGAACATAAGCCAAGCACTCAGAGCTACCGAATTAACGTTGACGACAATAGCTATGATGTTGCTGGCAGATACGTTGACGGCGAACTTCAAGCCACTGTCAATGGCCATAATCAACGCGTAACAATACTTAAGAGCCTTGTCGGCTATAGCTTATTTATCGACGGTCAAACGATCGCCTTTGATATCGCCCAGCGCGATTATGGCGATGCTCAAGATGCCACCTCAAATAGTCATTTTAACGCGCCGATGAACGGCACCGTCGTTGATGTACTAGTCGAAGCTGGCAGCCGAGTAAAAGAGGGCGACAGCCTAATTATTATGGAGGCGATGAAAATGCAGCATGCCATTAAAGCGCCTAGTGATGGCTGTATCGTTGACGTATTTTACGCTAAAGGAGAGCTGGTCGATGGCGGCTCTGAACTACTTACTTTTACAACAGATACTGCCAGTGATGAGAAACCTTGATGAGTAATGTTAGCCTGCCGACATCGGCCAGAATTTTTGAAGTAGGCCCGCGTGACGGCCTACAAAACGAAGCCGAGCTTTTATCAGTCGAAGATAAAGTAGAACTGGTTAATCGCTTATCCCAATCAGGCTTAACGAACATTGAGGCCGGCAGTTTTGTGTCACCTAAATGGGTGCCCCAAATGGCAAGCTCTGATCAGGTGTTTCAGCAGATAGACCGCCAGACTGGCGTCACCTATTCAGCTCTGACCCCTAATCTTCAAGGCTTAGATAGCGCGATTGCAGCGGGTGTTGATGAAATCGCCGTATTCGCAGCTGCATCCGAAGGTTTTTCACAAAAAAACATTAATTGCAGTATTCAACAAAGTCTCGCTCGCTTTGAGGCTGTTGTCGAAAAAGCTCGACATAATAATATTCGAGTTAGGGGTTATGTTTCTTGTGTAATTGCCTGCCCATATGACGGCGCAATTTCACCGCACCAAGTTGCCAGGGTAAGTCGGCAGCTAATTGATTTAGGCTGCTATGAGATATCCTTAGGCGATACTATTGGCGTAGGCACTGCCAACAATGTTAGAGCTATGATCGAAGCGGTCAAAAGCCGGGTGGCGGTAGATAGATTAGCGATTCATTGCCACGATACCTATGGCCAAGCAATCGCCAACATCATCGCCGCGCTTGAGGCGGGTATCTCAACCATTGACAGCTCGGTCGCCGGACTCGGCGGCTGCCCGTATGCCAAGGGTGCCTCGGGTAATGTCGCAACTGAAGATGTGTTGTACTTATTAAACGGCTTAGGCATTGAGACTGGCGTAAACCTGGAGTCGATTGTTGATACTGGAAATTTTATTTCGAAGCGCTTAAATCGTGCCAACCAATCTAAGGCCGCGAACGCGCTTAGCAACTAAACTACAAACTGTAATAGCGGTTGATATAACAATTCAAATAGCAACTCACGTCACAACAGGGCAAACAGCTATAAATTAAGTAAAAAGTTAAGCGCCTGACGCCCAGGCATAAAGAAATAGCCGCTGCCTTTGGTGGTCACAAACGATTGTAGGCCAGTCAACGTGACACTGCCTTGGCGAGATGGAATGGTAAACTTATTATTGATTGGGCATTGGCCGACGGTGATAGAGTCGGTTTCGCCGATCAGATCATGAAAGCCTGAATTGCCCAACCAAGTTTGCTGTATAAACTCGAACTGGCGTTCTATATCGGCGTTTAAGCACATGAACATCAAGCCTTTTTCGTTGCCGTTGTCTCGCTGATACGAACGCCCCACGCGTAAAATTCGATGCCTATTCGATAGGCCCATTTGGACTTCAGTATCGTCGCCTAAGCTATCTCTAGGATTTGCTCTGCGTATATGCGATCCAAGAGGGCATTGCAGTCCTTGCGGATCTTCTTTACGGTAGCGAAAGTTATTACCCGCCTCACCAGGCATATTCTCGGATTGAAACCTTACTAACGGTCGGCCGTCTTTCCATCGCCCAAGCATTTTTGCACCAACCCATTCAGCACTGACCAATTCGGCACTAGACGACTCTAGTTTTTTGCTCTTCTTGAGCTCATCAGATTTACTTTCACAAAACGCATTAAAGGCATCGACGTTTTGTTGTAACTGACGAATCACAAGATAGCTGCCATTAAAGCCAAAATCTTTACCCGCATCCGGCCTAGATTGAAATGGCTCTTGCGGCAGCACATTTGAAATATCTTTTGCGAACCCAACTACCGGCGATGGCGAGATATTATCGCGCTGATCGGGGTATCCACATAGAACTTCTCCAGGAGCAATCAAGTGATCATGCTGATCGCTGTGCTGGCTGCGTCTAGTACCTTTGATGATTGGCTGCGAAATGCCATCGACATAACCAAACGGCTCAACCGCCAACCCTTGATCATTAAGCTCTACCTGACAATCTTGCTGCCAAACGATTTTAGCGCCTGCGGTATCGGCTAATTCTCTAAGCTCTCGCAGATTAGGTTCGGCCTGAACCTGATCTTTGAAGTAGCACATCAACACTAGGTCGGCTCTATTCTCGCCACTGCCCCACTGCCAATTATCGGGGTGACTTGTCCCTCGATCACCAAGAATTTGCGCGCGCGCCACACTGTCAACGCCCTGGCAAAATACGTTCGGAAAAATTCGATTAGATTCGCTTTCATCCGACAAGCCTAAGCGTTGTAAACCTCGGTAGCTGAATGCCACTTGCCATACCGGATCGCTATGCGCTTTCTCACCAAAATTAACTCTCTCAACGATATGCGCCAATAGCGCTTTAACCGCTGCTCGATTGCCTTTTTCAGCCAACGAAATGAACAACAATTTGCTATGTGGTAAGCGCTTACCCATACCACCAAATAATAGAGATTGAATGTTCGATTTATCCAAACTGGCGCGTGGGCGATATGAAGAGCCAAATAAGGAGAACCATTGGTCAGCTTCACGCACGTCATTGATACCGGCAAAGCCCTCTCGTATCATGGCGTTCTTGCGAATGTCCTTGGTGGTCAAATTGGGGTATCCCGCATACCAAAATGGCGTTGGCCTTTGTTGTTGTCTCGCCCAATACTTAAACGGCTCGCTTAATTTGGCACCACTTTGAGCGAGGTATCGTGTTCGTGGAAAGCCAACGGTATTACTCCAAATACTGGTCAAGCCAGCCGATGCTTTGGTAATGAAGTCCTCCAAATATGACTCCCAGCTGCCGCTATAATTACTGAAAAACACTAACTGCCGTGTACCCGGAAGTCGAACCCAGCGAGCAAAGTGTATTGAATCAATAACTGAAATAACGCCAGGTGAATTTTTATACCCTGCCGATAGCTTTATCGACCAGAGCACGCCTCGCAACAATAGTGAACGTATAAAGCTCTGTTTAATTCGCGAGACAGAAAACATATGATTGTGCTTTAACTGATTTTCTCTCGAGGTGACTTGGTCGTAGTTTGCTTGGTCGGGTACTATCAAGTCTGCAGGATCACGGTTTTCCAGACGGCGCAAATAAGCCACAACAGCACTCGCAATTGAGCCTATGAGCAACACAGCACCGATAACAGTCATGCTGATTGCAGCACCAACGCGCCCTATATTTGCCCACCAGCCGGGCTGAGCTCCGCCCAGAATTTGAAAATTTATTAAGATAAAAAACGCGATGGTGATCACTGGCGCAAGTGACCAAGGTTGGCGAACGTAATCAAATAGGTATTTGAGCAGGCCTTTTTCGCCCTCAGAAAGGCGATTTCTGACCGAGGTAAATGCCCAATTAAAGTTTCCTTGAGAGGCAACTTGTTGACGAATTTGCTTCAGTCGCTCTAGCGAGTTACTAGCTGAGGTTTCAGTTTCACTCAGCACCAATTGGTAGATTACTTTTGACAGCTCAGCTTCCTTCTTGATGCGTTTAACACTATGCCCTGGCGTGCCGTTAAAGTTTAGTCCGAGGTTAAGACTGAGTGGGTCGACATTGCGTAGTCGATTAGCCATCAGAACCGAGACTAATTTCTTGCTAAGGGCGTAGTCACCTGCGGCCTTTATCTCATTACCGAGTATTGGCTCGACAATACTGGCAAAATGATCGAGCAATAAATGTTCCGGTAAATCACCCGAAATTTCGAATAAAAGATGAGCTGGTTCGACAACCTTTTCTTCGGCGGTATTGCCTTCGAAATGGGCAGCACTAATACAACCGCTGGCAAAATGAATAACATCAGACAGCTTGAGTTCATCAACCAATAATTGATTACCCGCCTCTATCTCTAGCGAGCCGCAAGCGACGTTTCCCAAGGACTCAAGCGCTGACTCTAATGCCGAAAGCGCCTCAGTATTCTTGATTGGCATACAAATGGTCGAAAACCATTGTTGTTGATCGCCGACCTTATCCAGTTGCTTCCAATTCATGCTGATCGACTCGGGGAAAATACCAATTCGAGTCAGCTTACCCGCTTTACCATGATCGCGCTTTATGTCTGGTAGCTCAAATAGCGATTTAATCGCTTGGGTTGAAAAGGCTCTGGCCATTGGCGCGCCAATACAACTGTGTAAACCGTAACCGAAGATCATAGAATCGCGGGCTTCGCGGTTTGGCCAAAACTCATCTGGCTGATCAATATTTGTTGGATCAAACATCGCCGAGAGCGTCGAAGGTATAACCAACGATCCCTTGGCGATTTTCTTTTTGCGCTTGGTCGACTCAGCAATAACATAGTCTTGCTGGCAAACCCTAAACGGCCCAATCTGAATTGGGTTGAATCGCATTGCTTCGCCGACTACCGAGCACAACAAAGTGTCGTCACCCTCGTTGATCGCCGCTAATACCGCTGCGTGTGCCTCCTCCTTGCCTAGTATCACTTCGAGCACATTGCCTAAAGCCAACATAGTGGTCGGCAGAAAACCGAGGATCATGCCCATCATAATGGCGCGAATATCTTTTAACGGAACATCGTCAGGGTTCGATTTATGCGCCTCAAGCAGCTTGGCTAATGCTGATTTCGGAACATCAGTAGAACCCATTGCTAGGCGTATCGAGTGGTCGATGACCTCTAACATTGTTTGCGCGCCACTCATCGCCAGCTCACGTACTGAGGCACTGCCGGACATATCGGCGAACAATAGCGAACTAACCGCTAACGATGATTGATAAAACCGCTCTTTGTTACCGATGATTAAGCCGAAGTATTGTTCACACACCGCCAGTGCAGCCGGTTTAAAAAGAACATCGATCGGGTTCATCGTCGATGACATCGTACGTATGCTCTGCTGTGTAGCGTGACTTGTAATCTCGGTGATAAGATCAGACATTTCGTCAGGCGGAAAGGCTTTCAAAATGACCTTTTTTTGTGCTCGGTATACAGCACCGTCATTGGTTCCAAGAATAAAATCGCCACCATCACTGACCACTTTCATCTCAATGCCAAAGGGTACGTGAAATACTTTAGTGTTGGTTAGCACTTCTCGAACATCGTCAGCGCGAGTCACTAGCACAATACGGCCAACACGAAATGTAGGGCACCCCCAGCGCAATAGCTTGAGCAAGGTTAACGGGGTTCTAACGAGTGGCGCTAAGGTCTTAGCGAGAAACCCTTTGCTACGTAATTTTTCAATATCAAACGGCGGTAAGCTTGACTCAAGATTGGTCGATTTTAGATCGTCGACCCGGTCGTAATATTTTACCTTCGGCATGGCTAAACCTCCTTGTAAATTTCGATCAGCCGCTCATTGTATTGACGGTTAATAAATGGGATTGCTCGAATTTTTTCATCACTTACATTAATCTCCCGATTGGTGATTTCGACCTTTTCCTTTGCTGCGGCTTGCCGATCTCCAGCGTTATCTCGGGTAATCAGACAAGCAATTTTGATCAAACGGGCATACCAGTATCTTGGCGCTAAAAACGACGAACTTTCAGCGGCCTCGATCGCTTTATCCAAATCAGATGAAAAGTAATAGGCGGCGGCCAATTCGGACAAGCTGTGAAAACGATAATAATCAGCTGGGTTCAAGGCCAGCGCATTACAAATATCGGCCGGGGCCAGCTCAGGCTTACCGAGTAACAAATTTGCACTACCTCGAGACGAATAGGCAAACGACAAACTCGGATTAAGGCGTATTGCTTCATCAAAGAAGCCAACTGCGTTGCTCGCTTGATTGCGCATAATGGCAATCGCACCTAGGTATGCATGAACGCGGCCATCAGAGCGATCCATTAGCAATGCCCGACGGCATAAACGCATCGACTGGTCTAAATCATAGTCGGTTTCGCCAATACCATGCTCAGACCAAGCCTTCCAAAAATGCCACCATGCTAGTGCAACCAAGGCATCCGATTGATACTCGTCACGGTCCAGTGCACGCTGGTACAGGTTCTTTGCTCGCGCGACGCCGGTTGATGTTCGCCTTGTCATATGCCAATGACCTCGGTGCACTAACTGCCACGTGGTCAAATCATCGATGCGGCTTTCATACGCACGAACCTGTTCATGCTTACCAAGCTCCTGTAACAAATGCGCGGTAACCTTGGTCGCAATGCGCTCTTGTAAATGCATTATTTCTGTCATTTTTACCGAAAATGATTCAGACCAAATTATACAATTAGAGGTCACACTCTCGAGCGTCACGATGATGGTTATCACCGAATTTAAAACTTTAACGGTGCCACCGACGATGTAGTTAACCTTGAGCTGGTTAGCTACCATTTTCGAATTAGCCGAATCGTACTGATAGGAAAAACTAGAGTTACGTGAGATTACATTGAGCCAATGATTATTCGATAAGGCTAAAATTATATCGTCGGCTAAGCCTTCACTCATGTATTCGTGAACAGAGTCGTCAGCGACTCGAAACGGTAGAACACCGATCGACGGCCCGTCTGTGCCGGAAAAACTGTTGCTCATCGCTTGTTCTAGCTCAGAGGACACTTGCTTAGCGGCACCATCGGTCACCGCGAATAAGCGAATAGGGCCAGCCATATCACTTACTGAACACTCTTGACCAAAGCTTAGTTGATAGTCAATCTTGCCTTGCACTAAGGTCGCTGTCGCCTCAGTAATCATCACGGTATGTTGGTGAGCGTTATTGCTGGCTGCAAACGCAATATCAACCTCGGTACCGTAAAGTCTATTGTGATCTCGGTAAACCAAACCGCTATTGATGCCAATTCCGATACTCAATGGCGACTCCAGAAGCTCATTCAAGCTCCTAGATACGATCATCGCGAAACGCACCGCATCATGCGGGCGTTGAAATTCAATCGACACATGCTGTTGTTGTATATCAAATATTCGACCGCCGCTATCAACGCAGGCGTCACGAACTCGGGCTATGCAATCGTTAACTTGAGCGCTACTTGTAGGCCGCTGATTATTGCCTAAGCGAATAATCAGCGTCGTGGTGACTATTTTTTGACCGGTGTTTCGTAGCTCAGATTGCTGATCAACTATTGGCGCCACCGTACTCTCTGACTCGAGCTGTTGAGTAACGCGTCGCTGCCATACTTGCCGCTCCAGCGTTAGCCAGTCTTCGAATTCGGGGTCGCGGATATCCATACCCTCAAGCAAGTCTTCATTGAGTGCACGCTCCAATTCCTCGCGATCAGACGTCAGCTGGTGCTCACTCGAGAGCAGACCATCGGTATCCAGTGTGATTTTAGTTAAATCCAAAGAAATAGATTTCTTATCGGCGAGAATTACCTCACAACCTAACTCGCCTAGCGACCTCCTGGCATCCAGTAGTGCTTGGCGGAGGCTCGCAGCCCCTTGCCCCTCTGAGCGGTCACTCCAAAGTTTATCGCGAAGCCATACACGGGTTCTGGTGGCTCGAGGAGAGAGAATTAACATCGCCAGCATGGCGCAGGTCTTTTGAGCCTTGGGCGTAATTACATTGCCTTGCCGATCAATCACGGCAAACGGTCCGAGCAAGAAAAAACGGCAGGCAATTTGCTCAGTTACATTCGGTTGAATAGTCAAACGTTCAGCTCCTAAGCCCCTTTTAATGCCTACGGCAAAGCCATGACCTAGTAGGCTATAAGGTTTTCTAGTGATTTCTGTACTGGTCTGCATAGTAACAATCTCATTTACACCCGTCAAATAGACAATCATTGCCCATCGCGATACCGACATTTCCGGCTTTACTCGATCTGATGCTATCA
This sequence comes from Arenicella sp., assembly GCA_046709645.1. Classification (GTDB taxonomy): domain Bacteria; phylum Pseudomonadota; class Gammaproteobacteria; order Arenicellales; family Arenicellaceae; genus Arenicella. Next base: position 48,583 of record JBKEFT010000034.1, on the reverse strand, counting down.
ACGAGAACGCTAAGCATTCGTTCGGTTTCAACTCCAGATCGAAGAATCCCCCACTAATATGATTGTTGCGTTAATTTTCCGTCAATAAGGATGCTTGGCGATAACTAAATAAGCCTTACAAAGAAGTAAGCAAAAATCATAAAGTTTAATAATATTGAACCCCAAGATCAGCAATTCGAACTTTAAAGGTTAAAGTTTACAATTACACCACCATTACTCATTGTCAGCTTTCTACTATTCAAGCCAGCGCGTAACTGCATTGGTCAACACAGACACTCATTGAGTGTAGGAGCTAAAAATGAATACGTTAGTAAAACAAGTTAAATCATCGGCGATTACCTTAGGCTACTTACTGGTCGGTTGCTTACTGATAAGTATTACTCAAGTAAATGCCAGTGGCCTTCTCACGCCCAAAGGCAGTAGTACTCAATTACAAATTCAAGATCACATCGTCACGGTGACGATTGAAGATGGCTACGCCATTACCACAGTTGAAAATACCTTTTTCAACCCATCAAGCAGTGAACTCGAAGCTGTTTACGAGTTTCCGGTTCCAGAGAATGGCTCAGTAGCGGGATTCACCGTGTGGATCGACAATAAGCCAATTATTGGTGAAGTCGTCGAGAAACAACGCGCCAAGCAGCTCTATGAAACTGAGAAGGCTGCTGGGCGGGACGCGGGTTTAACCGAGAAAAAAACATTCTTTCGTTTTCAATCGAGTGTATCGCCAGTGCGACCTCAGCAAACAACCAAAACACGCTTGGTGTATATGCAAGCAGCCGATGTAGAAGGAGGTATTGGCCGCTATGTTTACCCGTTAGAGGACGGCGGCACAGACCAAGCCAAGATCGATTTCTGGCAAACCGATAGTAAGGTCAGTAGTAGCTTCAATTTCGATCTGAAGCTTCGTTCTGGCTTTCCGATTGATGCTGTTCGTGCGCCAGCTCATAGCCACGCCACGATACTAAAGACCGACTCTCAGAATTGGCAGCTCGCAATCACCAACAATGGGACGGCCGTTTCAACACCAATAGTTGGTGAGTCGAATAGTACTGACATAGATAACCAAGAAGATCAGCGTATCGCCGAATTTGCTAGCGCTGAGATCGATAACCAGGGTAGGCCGGTAAGTTCACTCAATCAAGACGTGGTCGTTTACTGGCGATTGCAGCAAGACTTGCCGGGCGCAATAGAATTAGTTGCTCATCGAGAGCCAGGCAAACGTCGCGGCACATTCATGCTAACGGTTACCCCTGGTGTTGACCTTCAACCGATCACAGAAGGCCGCGACTGGGTATTTGTGCTTGACCGCTCTGGCTCAATGTCAGGCAAGTATCAAACGCTTATGGATGCTACCAGCCAAGCGCTAAGCAAACTTTCAGATCAAGATCGTTTTCGTGTACTGCTTTTTGATGACCGCGTTGAAGAGCTCGGCACTGGCTGGATCAATGCCAGCGACGTTTCAGTCGCCAAGATCACCAAGGCCCTAGATAATTCGTCGCCACGCGGCGGCACTGACCTCTATAAGGGTTTACACAAGGCGATCAGCCAGCTAGACGGCGACCGCACTTCAAGCATCGTCTTGATTACCGATGGTGTTGCCAACGTTGGTAAAACAGAGAAACACCATTTTCTGGACTTGATGAGTAAGCAAGATGTGCGTTTGTTTACTGCCATCATGGGCAATGGCGCCAACCGACCAATGCTTGAAGCAATGACCAAGGCTTCTAAGGGTTTCGCTACGAGCGTTTCGAATAGCGATGACATTATGGGCGTCATGCTGAGTGCGATCGAAAAAGTTAAGTATCAGGCAATGCACGACGTGAGTCTGGACATAAAGGGCATAAAAACGTCTGACTTAGTGTCGAGTAAAACAGCAACCCTTTATCGCGGTCAACAAATGGTTATCTTTGGTCACTATTACGGTGATGGCCAAGCGCTGGCGGTTTTAAATGCGAAGATTTCGGGCCAAGATAAACAATATAAAACTAAGTTTTCTTTGCCAAAAAAAGCTACCAGCAATCCTGAAATAGAACGTCTCTGGGCGTACGCGACCATCGCGCAGCTAAAAGATAAATCGAATTATCTCGGAACAAAACTAGAGGATGACTCATCGGCAATTATCAACACCGCAATCGAATATGGTTTAGTCACCGACTACACCTCGATGATTGTCATGACCGATGAGCAATTTGAGGCCAACGGTATTAAGCGCAACAATCGAGAGCGTCGCGAATCAGAACTAGCCGCTAAAAACAAGCGCGCCGGGTCGCCTGTAAGACAACAACAAGTCGACCAAAACACGCCAGCGTTCCCCACTAAACGCCCAAGTTACAGCGGTGGTGGCGGTGGCGGAGCTATCAGTCCGCTGACCTTGTTGCTGATGATGCCAATCGCTCTCGCTTGGTTACGACGTCGAATTATTAGCAATAAGGCTCAATAACCGATAAACCATAATCCATTGGAGTTGCTTCACTCACCGGCGAAGTAACTCTTCTGACTTTCCTTAGCGGAGAACCATTATGCGATTACCGATTGTAACTATAAGCATTGCTTTGACGACTATATGCGTGTTTTTACTAGGTGGGGCAATACCCGACCACCTAATTTGGCACAATGGCGAAGGCACTAGAACTTGGCAATGGCTTAGTGCCCATTTCGCGCACATAAGCACTGAGCATTTAACTTGGAATATCGTCGCCTTTATCATCCTTGGTAGCATTATTGAGCAGACCTCGCGAAAAGTACTCGGGCTAGCGCTAGCCGCTGGTGTGGTCGGCGTAAACTTTTACCTGGCAAGTCTGTTTACGCTCGATGCCTACGCAGGTTTATCGGGAGCGCTGAACTCTATGCTATTGATTACTCTCTACTTTTTATACCAACTCGCCGACTACAAAGTCGCCAGCGTGGTTACGCTAGTTCTGTCGTTAGCTAAAATTGCGGTCGAATACTTTTCTGGGCTGTCGATATTCTCAACGCTAGCGTGGCCAGCTGTTCCAGAAGCACATTTTGCTGGCTTGATTGGCGGCACTGTATTGGTGATAATTTTAGAGATTCGTAAACAAAAATTATTAGATTTGGATTTCATAAGCTTCAGTGACACCAATCGTGACTCACAGGCCACAACTAGATCAAATAGAGCCCTAAAAGTGGGGAAATCTAAAGATTGACCTTACTATTTACTAATATTTACAGTAAAACACGGTTCGCCGAGACTCTTCGTGTTAATGTCACACAAGTTACATTTATAAACCATCCCGCTCGCTTTATCCGCAGATTCCATACTAGCGATCGTGCTTGTGACGCAACTGCAATAGGTGGCAAAACCTCAATCAAGAACCACTCCACTTTTGCATAACGTAAGGGCATAAAATAAGCGACCGAAAATTTTCCAATTTATACTTAGTCAAACCCTAATATGATCGATTTAGAAAAACAGCAGGTACTAAGAGTAGCCACAAATCAAGGATGGTTTATTGGACTAAATGACGAAGAAACCTCAAGGTTAGTAGAGCTTTCTCGATTAACCACATACGCGACCGATGAGGTCATTTATACCGTTGGCGACATACAAAAATATCTATACTGCATTATTGAGGGGTTAATTAGCATTTCACTAATCGGTGATGAAGGCGATATTTTCCCTCTAACCATATGGGAAACGGGTAATTGGTTTGGCGAGGGCGCATTGCATGAAAGTTCAGTTATGCCAGTAGAGGCATCGGCCGCCGCGAATACAAAAGTGTTAATAATCCCGATCGATGTGATCGATTCAGCATTAGACAACCACACTGTATTTTATAAAAATATTTTACACGACGTGATTGGCCGCACACAGCAGCTATACCACTTGGTGGAATTGCTATTGTTTAAAACACTACAGGCTCGAGTTGCTGCCAAAGTTTTACACCTAGTAAAATTAATTGGAGAAGAAACGCCAGAAGGTATAAAGTTGCCGCTCGATTTCTCTCAATCAGACATCGCCCTTATGAGCGGCGGATCACGGCAACGCGTCAACAAGATATTTCGAACGTGGTCCTGCGTTGGCACTATCACCAAACAAGACGGCCGATACTTGGTACATGATTTAGACGCCTTGCATGCAGAAGTCAATGCACGCGAAAGCGTTTAAGCAAGGCTCGTTCAAGTAAGATCTAATCCCAGCGCCTCATTGGCTCACTAGTTACGAGCCAATTAGCCTCAGTGAGGCGACTACTGTCAGTCTACGTCTTATATACCTGGGCTTCAAATTCAAGTCGCTTATCTCCCGCTGTATACCGGCTGGTAACAATAAGCTCACTACCGGCTCGTCATCCAATCTTAAAAACGCTGACCTGCGTTTTTCAGCAAACTCAAAATCATCTTTCTTTTAACTTATACCTGATATCCTGATCAATCGTAACGTTGTAAAAGAATTATTAAAGTAAAAAAAGACCTCAAATAAAAAGTGTCTGACAAACAGACCGTAAAAACATAGGAGAGTGTATGAGTCAGCCCAGTATGGCCGAGACAAGCAATTACCGTACGTTTGTATTATGGCTATTAACACTAGCCTACATATTTAGCTTTATAGATCGCCAGATCATGGGCGCATTATCACCGAGTATTAAAGCCGACCTTGGTTTTGAAGATTGGCAACTAGGCCTGCTCAAAGGTTTTGGGTTCGCTTTACTTTATACCACCGTTGGCATACCAATAGCGTGGCTAGCGGACCGTTATAGCCGCAAAAAGATCATTAGTTTTTCAGTCTTTTTCTGGAGCTTATTTACCGCGCTTACCGGCATGGCTAATAGCTTTACAACCATGCTTATTGCCAGAACAGGGGTTGGCATCGGTGAAGCTGGCGGCTCGCCACCCTCACACTCGATAATTTCAGACCTATATCCAAAGGAGCAGCGTGCCAGCGCACTTGGTGTCTACTCGCTAGGCATTCCAATTGGTATTGCATTTTCGTATATCTTAGCCGGCATGCTGGTTGAGACCCTTGGGTGGCGAGGCACTCTTATTTCACTCGGTGTTGCTGGAATCGTATTAGCATTGATTATCGCGCTGGTGGTTCGCGAACCAAAACGCGGTCAAATGGAAGGCGAAAACATTGACTTAGAGCCTGTTGGCATTAGCGAGTCAATCAAAACGCTGGCTAAAATCCCAAGCTGGTGGGCCATGTGTATGGGCATCGCATGGGTAAGCTTTGGAGGTTATGCGGTTGCTAACTGGGGGGTCGACTATATCGTTCGTTTTCTACCAGAATACGCGCCGGGTCTAGGCAATGGGAAGTTTCGCTGGTTAATGCTCATGCTTGGTCTTATCCACCTTGTCGGCTATGGCGCAGGCACCTATTTTGGAGCCGTCATTACCGAAAAATTGGCGAAAAAAAATATCAGCGCCTACGGGTGGCTACCGGGATCCGTGTTGCTGGTTGGTGTGCCGGCTTTAATCGCCGCATTTTGGGTTCAAAATATATTTACACACTTGGCATTGCTGACTGTTTATCTCGTCTCTGCTGGCGTATACCTAGGCCCAAGTTTTGCAGCAGCGCAAACACTAGCGCCAATTAATATGCGCGCAATGTCTACCGCACTATTCTTTTTAATCTTAAACCTGATCGCTCTTGGCGGAGGGCCAACCTATATTGGCTTAGCAAGCTCGGCATTGACCGAACAGTATGGAGAGGTTCATGCTCTGCGACTGTCCATTACGTCCTTGGTTGTTCCCTATGTTATATCTATTGCTGCATTCTTCTGGGCCGCTAAAACTCTGCCTAAAGATTGGGCCGAGGCCGAAGCACGCAACGAAAGAATGGCAGGTAAAGTCAAGGCAACGCCGTCCTGAATAAATCGGCGCCTTAGCACCAATAATTAGGCACCAATAATTAGGCACCGATAATTAAACTAAAATAAATAAGTAGAGCAAAAAAAGACCGCAGCCAATTGGCTTGCGGTCTTTTTACTTGCCTAGCGCTGACGCTGGCAGATTGACACAACCTTAAGAGGCTTAAACGTAAGCCCTAAATGAATAAGACTCTAATTTAAACCTGCCATATAGGCCGAAAGTTGCTTTATCTGTAACTCTGATAAGCCAAAGGCAATGCTGTACATAATGCCGTTATAACCTTTACGCTCACCTTTTTTGTAGGCTAACAGCGATTGCTCTAAATACTCTTTATGTTGAGCCGAAACGCGCGGATAATTCTTAGGTATACCGTGGCCACTTGGTCCATGGCAAGCCATGCAAGCAGCAATACCGCGATCGGCGAAACCACCACGATAAATTTTGCCACCAGCCTCAGCAAGCTGTTTGTCTTCTTCCGTTAACTTGACTTCAATATTAGGCACCAATGAAGAATAGTAAGCGTCTAGATCGGCCATATTTTCGGCCGATAGGCCAACCGATTGCCCAGCCATAATGGCATTGGCTCGCTCACCAGACTTAAACGCGGCTAACTGAGCGGCAATATAACCCGGAACTTGACCCGCTAAGTTTGGGTTAATCGGCACCATACTGATACCTTTCACGCCATGGCACGCAGCACAAACAACCGACTTGAGTTCACCAGCTTCAGCATCTCCAGCAGCAAATGCAATATTGCTGGTAGCAACGCTAGAAACTAATACGGCGACAGATAATAATAATTTTTTAAACATGTTTGGAGCCTCCAAAAATGAGCTCGAAGAGATGTATTTCTCTGTGGTCGGTTTTATATCATGCTAACTCATGTCTCTCAAGTCCAGGTGAGCGTTTTCGCAAAATTTAGGCTATATACTCAATCAGGATATAGCATACTAGGGCGGCGCTTTTTTGCTACAATCGTCAGATGTCAGATAATAAAAATACGCCAAGCAGCAATGTCGGCGACTCTAAGGCTCAATTACCCGAGATACTGCGCAACCCAGAGTTTTTACTCGGTGCCGCTGAGCCACATCAATTCCCCAACGACGATCTTATTGAAATCGCTTTCGCTGGGCGCTCAAACGTAGGTAAATCAAGCGCTATAAACGCTATCTGCAACCGTCGCAAGCTCGCTCGCACCAGTAAATTACCTGGCAGAACTCAGCAAATAAACTTTTTTTCCATGGGAGAGACTGCTCGTCTGGCGGATTTGCCTGGCTACGGTTTTGCCCAAGTGCCTCTATCAGTAAAGAAGAAATGGCAGGATACTATTCACAAATACCTAGCCGATCGCGAAAATTTAAGAGTATTAGTTTTGTTGATGGACATTCGCCACCCGCTGACCGACCTAGATTGGCAAATGGTCAATTGGGCAAGTGACTCCGATCTACCGACACAGATTTTGTTAACCAAAGCTGATAAATTTAAGCGCGGAAAAGTGCTCTCGACCGTTCTTAATGTAGAGAAGCAATTAAATAAAGTACCAGGCCAGTTTGCAGTAGAGCCGTTTTCGTCTGAAAGCTACTTGGGTGTCAGTGAAATGCGTACGCAATTAGCTGAGTGGGTTAACGGTTAACTATTTTTTAGATCTTTTTAGATAAAAAATCTTGTATTCCCAACTTATTTGAATTACCGTCATTGTGACTTAACACACTGAATTCTAGAAAGTGATTTCATTTACAGAGTGAAAGTAACAAATCATTTTTTTAGCGAAAGAATTGCCTAGGGCGGGCAGTCCCCCCAAACGACATCCCTTGAAATACCTCACACACGGTATTTCGCCTGCCCTAGGCATCTTTATTTTTTTAAAGATACTTTTTTATTTCGAACTGACCAACAGCTTATTTCGAACTGACCAACAGCTTATTTCGAACTGACCAACAGCTTATTTCGAACTGACCAACAGCTTATTTCGAACTGACCAACAGCAATCAATACCCAACAAGCACCTAAGAGAAATCGCCTCTAGTGGGCCTCATGCCCAATGGCTAACCGGTGAATTTGATAGCGTTAAACCACACGCAAACATCTACGCTTACTCGTCTTATGCCGTTGTTGATTTCTTGCCATTGTTCTTGAACAGGGTCGCTAAAAGCTGAGAAAAATAAAAGCTTAGAAAAACAGCATTATTACTTTAGAGCTACCGCATTGGCGAATAATTCCGAGCAAATACGAGAGCACTAGAATTTGGCAAGAGTTAGTTAGTTGGCTTAAAAAATCTGACCAGCCTCATACTTCGCCTTCGTAAATGATGCGCCAACGGCCGTGCTTATCAAGCTTCCAGAGTTGTTCCTTTTCTGATTCGCTAGAGTAATTGTCGCTTAGGTAACGCTGCTTGTATTTCACCACAAACATGTCGTCAACACCTGGGTAAGCAAATAGACTGTTAATCTCGAGATCTATCTGAACAAATGTTTTCGCCTCATTAACGACCTTCTTTCGTTTCTTCCACGCTGCGTAATCACCTTTACCTAAGTTAAAATCACCAACCTGATAATGCGAGATGTAGGCATTCGTGTCGAGGCTCTCCCAGTCGCGCTGCCACTGCTCGATGACATCGAGCAACGATCTCTTGCGGGTCTCGAGCTGCTCCAATGCAAGCCATTCAATGCTGTCAGCCAAAATAACCGGTGTGCGTTGTTCCGCGCTTATGAACTTAGCGATATCAAGTAGGTCATCATTACTCAGTACAAAGCAACCTTCACTAGACCAAGGCGATCGAGCGTAGGTGTTCGATGGAGTGCCATGCAACCAGATTCCATAGCCTGTTCGCTTCAAATAGCGATCATAACGATTAGGGTAATTGACTGGAAACGCACCTTTACCGTATAAATCTGGCAGTGCACTACCTTCAATGTAGCGGGTGATAGCATACACACCAACCGGCGTCTTATTGTCTCCGCTGACCTGCTTTCCGTAACCAGCGGACCCGACCGACATATAGTAGTCGTGCAGCAGCCTCGGCTTGCCTGAGTCATTTTGATACAGATACAGACGCCCCTGTGACATATCGGCGACAATTACATAGGGATGATTGCCCATATCTAATAGGCTAGCGGGAATCTTTCCATGTACGGTCGCGGCATGATCAGTTTGATGCCTCCAACGATTTCGTATTTGATGGGTTAAACCATCAACACTTGACTCTGGCAAATTCGCATTAGCGGCCACAGTGTCTAACGGCCCGGTAAGCGCACTTAGCGCATCCGCCCTGAGTAAATGTGCAACTTGGCTGTTAGGGAATTTTTCTAGGTGAGCATCAGCCTCTTCAACCGCTCGCTCCAATTCACCCGTTTGAATTGAATTAATGATACGTAGTACCGATGATTCATAGTCACCATTAGCCTGGCTTGCATGCAGCTCAGCCTCTCTAGCGTCGAGCAAGCCAGCCTTAGTATCAACTTCTGGATTTGACTGAGCGACAACGCCTGATGTTTGCAACAACAAAAAGCCGATGAGAATAACGCTGTTTAGTTTAGACATCATAAGCAATCGTCATTCAGGCGAGCCTGATACCACTTGCTCTTCTAAAATTTTCGACTGGCTCCAATCATCGCCAATCTTGTTAAAAATTAAGCGTTTAGTGACCCTGTCATCGACCGTATTCGAGCGGTAATACTGCGAAAATATCACTGAGAACTGAGGGCCCATGTCTTCAACCTCAAAGTTGCTGACTTCAAAACTAATAAAGCTTTTGTTTGTCAGACGCACTTCGCGCTGCTCCAACCATTGCGCTCGACTCAGTGATCGACTTGATGAATAGTTTTCGCCGTAGTGCTCGACATAAGCAGACACGTCCTGCTCAGACCATGCTTTGGCCCAACTCTGGACTAAGTCAATTGCATTTTTCTGCCGCGTTTTTTGTATTAAACTGGCGCCGGATATTACACTTTCATCTGCGACAGCAGCCTGAGCCATCTTCTCATTCTCCTCCCTGAGTTTACTGTTTTCTGCGTCTAATACAGCATATGCTTGCGCTTGTTGTTGAGACTTAGCTAATGTAATCGCCAGCTCGCTGCTTGAGGCACGGGCAGGCACGACCACGGCTTTCTGAGATTCAAGCTGCTCTGTGATTTCAGCTAATTGATTTAATGCATCTCGCTCAGCTATTTGGCTGAGCAACAACGCCTGCGATTGCTCATATATTTGTTTTTTTAAGCCACCCAATTCCCGCTCGTAGATAGATTGATCCACCAGTTTACCTTCTTCAAGATCTCTAAGACTTGACTCTAAAGCAGCTACTTTTTGAGCTTGCAATGGATTTTCCGGTTCGGCGACTCGACTTTGACTTTGATTTTGGCCTTGGCTTTGGTTTTGACTTTCTTGCAGCATCTTTTGCAATGCTGCGATCTGCTTGCTTTGATCAAGCTCGGTCGAAATACTTGATGCGCGCGCCAAAATAAGCGTTATGTTTGATTCTTTAGGTGAACCTGTCTCCAGTGCTTGGCGGTAGGAGCTCGCGGCTAAAGCACCATGAACTTTTTTTAGATGATCAAATAACATGCCCGCTTTCGGGTTGGCAGAAAATCCACTTAATAAGGTTGCTCGAGCCTTCTCTAGATCCTCTCGCTCGGCGTATACAGACGCTACATTTAAGTACGGCTCGATAACGCTTGGGTACTCTGCAATTAATGCTTCGAGGCCTTTTAAGCCTGCGTCAATATCGCCGCGCTCAATTGCTGCATTAGCGTCATCAAAGCGGCGTGACAGTGATGCTAACTCGTCTGTAGACAGAGAGTTAACCTTTACGCCCTCGCGAAAGTTTATTGGACCAGAGGCGATACCTAGTTCACTCAAAGTGTTATTAGCGCTGGCTGCAGAAATAGGCTGAATAACGGAGACTATAGTTGCAGCACCAGTTGCAGCACCAGTTGCAGCACCAGTTGCAGAACCCTGTTTATCGCTGGCGTTATCCCGAGTTGCATCTCGCGGAAATAATAGCCAAAGCGACATTATTAGCAACACCAGTGCGACTAAGGTGATTTTTATAGGAAATTTATTCATTATTATCGCAAGCGATTAGCCGTTCAGCCAGCATAGTTATAAGCATGTATGATGGACTCGAGGTAATGTTAAAGCATTACCTCTGAAAAATCTGTGGACTTAAGCCATTAGCCTTAATACCCATAAGCCCAAAGACCATAGCCTAAAGCCCCACTTAAACTCAACGAATGGGTGTAATTGGGGCTAATCAAATCGATATGACGTCGATAGCTTTCGTGGCAACAACCGTTTAATGCGCTAACGCCCAGTTTTTACCGCTACCCGTATCAACAACTAAAGGAACTTTGAGCTCCGCTACGTCTTGCATAATTCGACAAAGCTCACCCGTGCTTGCGGCTAACACAGACTCTTCAACTTCAAACACTAATTCATCGTGAACCTGCATCACCATTTTAATATCATTACGCTTGGCAAGCCAAGAATCAACTGAGATCATGGCAAGCTTTATGATATCAGCCGCCGTGCCCTGCATAGGTGCGTTGATGGCCGTGCGTTCGGCGTATTGGCGCATATTGTGATTCTTAGCATTAATGTCGGGCAGATAGAGTCGGCGCCCAAATACAGTTTCGACGTAACCGTTTTCGCGGGCGAACTCGCGAGTCGTCTCCATGTAGTCTTTAACGCCAGGATATTGCTCAAAATATTGATCGATATACGCTTGCGCCTGCTTGCGTGGAACCCGTAGCTGCTTGGCTAAGCCGAACGCCGACATACCGTAAATCAAACCAAAATTGACCGCCTTGGAATGTCGTCGCTGCTCATCTGTTACCTCTTCTAATTTGGTCGAGAAAATCTCAGAAGCCGTAGCTCGGTGAATATCTAAGCCATTTTTAAAGGCGTGCACTAAGGTTTCATCACCGGACAAATGGGCCATGATTCGTAGCTCAATTTGAGAGTAATCAGCCGCCATAATCTTATATCCATCCTCAGCGATAAACGCCTCTCGAATACGGCGCCCCTCTTGCGTTCGAACCGGGATATTTTGCAAGTTAGGATCACTCGACGAGAGCCGCCCAGTTGCGGTGACAGCTTGGTGATACGAGGTATGCACACGACCGGTTTTACGGTTGATCATGGTGGGCAACTTATCAGTATAGGTCGACTTTAATTTACCCAGGCTACGGTGTTCTAAGATTAGCCGAGGTAAATCATGATCCACAGCAAGCTCTTGCAATACCTCCTCGGCGGTAGATGGCGCACCTTTAGGGGTTTTCTTGAGTACCGGCAAGCCCATTTTGTCGTATAAAATCTCTTGAATCTGCTTTGGAGACGCTAAGTTAAATTCGCCATCAGCCAATTGATAAGCAGTTTTCTCGGCCTCTTGCATGCTCATCGCTAGTTCTTGGCTTTGCTCGAGCAACATGGAGTCATCAATCAATACCCCGTTGTCCTCAATCCTAGATAATACTGAGACCAAAGGCATTTCTAACTCGGTATAGATGCGATGCAACTTCGGTTGGCGTGTTAATTTCGGCATCAGCACATTATGCAAACGCAATGTCACGTCGGCATCTTCTGCCGCATAGTGTCCAGCCAAATCGATATCGACCTGATCGAAGGTTAATTGCGCCTTACCTTTGCCAGCTACTTCACTGAAAGGCACAGGGGTATGCCCTAAATGGTTCTTCGATAAGGTATCCATATCGTGTCGAGAGCTAACGCTGTCGAGGATGTACGACTGCAACATGGTGTCGAAAGTAACCCCTTTTAAGGCTATGTTGTAATTCGCCAAAACGCTCATATCGTATTTAAGATTCTGACCAATTTTTGGTAGCACAGGGTTTTCCAGTAGCGGCTTTAATTGCTCTAATACCCAAGCGCGATCAAGCTGCTCAGGCGCCCCCATATAACTATGCGCTACGGGCACGTAAGCTGCTTCGCCAGCATTTATGGCAAACGACACGCCAACTAACTCAGCCTCTTGAGCGTTTACCGAGGTTGTCTCAGTATCAAAGGCAAAGCCTTCGCTGTCGCCTAAGCGGCCAACCCAGGCAAGAAATTCTTCTTTTTCGAAAATTGTTTGATATTCGCCGGCTTTAAATTCAGCAATTGCTTCTGTGGCTACACCCGCTAAAGCATCGGCACCGAGTTCGGCAAGCCACTTTTTAAATTGCAAGGTTTGATAGATTTCAATCAACGAATCTTTATCTTGCTCAGTTTGTTTAAGCTCAGCGAGCAGTGGCTGGAGCTCTAACTCGCAACGAATGGTAACCAAATCTTTTGACAGCGGTAGTTGCGGGATAAATTCACGTAGATTCTCACCCACTTTGCCACCAATTTTGTCGGCGTTTTCGATCACACCATCTAAGCTGCCATATTCAGCAATCCATTTTACCGCTGTCTTAGGACCAACTTTGGGAACACCGGGTATATTGTCCGAGGTATCACCCATTAAGGCTAAATAATCAATAATCTGATCTGGCCGCACGCCAAATTTTTCAACCACCCCAGCTTCATCAAGAATCACCTTCTTCATGGTGTCGATCAGGGCTACTTTGTCATTTACAATCTGCGCTAGATCTTTGTCACTACTGGCAACAAGCACGGTCTGGCCAGCCTCACACGCCTGCTTGGCGTAAGTGCCGATAACATCATCAGCCTCGACACCCGGCACCGCAACCAACGGCAAGCCAAGCGCTTTAACCGCCGCATGCACATACTCAATTTGGCTACGCAGCTCGTCTGGCATTGAAGGCCTATTGGCTTTGTACTCATGATATAACTCATGCCTGAAATTTTTACCCTTAGCATCAAAGATGGCGACAATATTTGAATCTGGGTATTCGCTGTTCAGGCTCTTAATCATGTTGATTACCCCAAACACAGCACCTGTCGGCTGGCCGCTAGTCGTTTGCATGCGCTTCAACTGAGGTACATAAAATGCGCGATAAAGGTACGATGAACCATCGATTAGAATTAGTTGGGGTTGCTTCATGGGTGCGCTACTGTAGTAAGTGAGAGTTGGAGTGAGACTTGGCTGGGAGAGTTTTTTCTCGATTTTTCTTAATATAAGGGCAATACAAATTAGCGTAATACTAACGCTATAGCCATATTTCGACCTTCTAAGGTTAGTAAACGTTAAGACTTTGAGTTATTAAACGTTAAGACTATCCGATCTTCTCTAAATTTGCTTTATGATAGCATGAGCTTTAATCCGACTCAGAGAGAGTGCGCTATGAATATGTCTTTATCCGACCTTACTAAGATTAGCATTTTGCCGATGGCAATTTGCGCTGTATTGTTTGTTGGCGCGAGTCATGCTCAGACAGCACCGCCACCAACGCTCGGTGAAGAGACCAAAGGCACTCCCGCGATTGAAGAGCAAAGCGCGCAGAGCAACGCGGCCCATAGCAAAACTACGTCGAAGGCCAAGGATAAAAAGCCTGAGGGCAAAAAAAACAGCGTTCTGGGCACATCGACTGTTGTCGAATCGCGCCGTGAAAGTGGTCAGGTATACTCAATTGAGTTGCAGCATTCAAATGCCCCGACCCAGTACATCGAGGAAACTGACTCAGACGGCAATATCGAATCTACGTCAAACGATCTTGAAGAAACACCAAATCTACCAAAGTGGAAAATAGGCTCTTGGTAACGAAGCCATCAGTAGCAATCACAGAGAGTCTGACGTTAGTAGCAATCGCAAAGAGTCTGACGTCAAAAGTCATAAAGCTTGCTTGTGTGACGATGGTGATCGCCTCGGTCAGCGATCCAAGCATGGCTAGCGAGCTGCAAAACATTCGCTTTTACAAGATCAACAAAGACGACATCACCCAGTCATTGCGCTTCACCGCGAAGAAAGCGCGCACACCCGGCTGCCACAATTTTATACGTAAAGCTCGGCTTCACCGCGTGGTGCAATTTCAATATAAAGTTTGTCGTGTGTACTCAAAAAAGAGCTGCGATGCTGAATCACTGATGAGCTTTTACCGAGACAAAGAACCAACTCCGGCAACCGAGCTAACAGAGGGGTTTGGATGGTACCCTGTTGGTGACCACGAGCGTGGCGAGAAAGCAAAATCTTGGTTTTGCGAATAACCCCATAGTTTCAATTAGCCCATAGTTTCAAATAGCCCATACGGAGTTTAATTAATACTATTTCGATTGCTCGCTTCTAGATTTTACGGTCTGAGTGTAATTACTTAGGTTTTATGGCTTAGAGCAAGGTAATCATGCGACTGCATTTCTTGTAGCCGGCTTATGGTTCGCTGGAATTCAAACGCAACACGCGTGCCAACGTAAAGTTCAGTTGCCGGTGCCTCGGCGGACACAATAAGCTTTACATTATGGTCATAGAATACGTCTACAAGGTTAATGAAACGCCTTGCCTGATCTTCTTTAAGGCGGCTCATTACTGGTACATTAGAGAGCAAAATTGAATGAAAACAACGCGCCAACTCTATGTAGTCATTTTGCGAACGAGGCCCATCGCATAGCTCGTCAAACTCAAACCAAATTACGCCATCGGATCGGCGAATAGAATTCAGCTCTCGGCCCTCAACATCAATAGTCGCATTGTTCTTACCGGCATCGGGCGCAAGATGTTTGAAATTGTTTTCCATGCCATCGTCAGAAGCCTGATTAATAGGGCTAAAGAAAGTTTCCGCTTTGTCTAAAAACCTAAGCCGATAATCAATCCCAGAATCAATATTTATTACCTCGCAGTATTGGTAAATCATATCAATCGCAGGGATGAATAAATCTCTCTGTAAGCCACCAAGGTATAGGTTTTTAGGCTCAACATTACTGGTTGCCACCAAGGTAACACCTTCGTCAAATAACACCCGCATTAGCTTAACCAGGATAATCGCGTCTGCTACATCGTTGACCACAAACTCATCAAAGCACAAGACACGCGCTTCACTGGCCAGTTTCTTACCAACAATAAGCAGCGGATCTGCTTGGTCTTTGAGTAGCTTGCGTTCGTTATGTACGCGTCGCATAAAGCGGTGAAAATGCATGCGCAGCTTGTTTTCAAATGGCAGGCATTCGTAAAACGTGTCAACTAAATACGTTTTACCGCGCCCCACGCCGCCCCAAAAGTACAAACCGCGAACCGGCTCCTTTGGCTTTGCAGAGGTTATCCCTAGGCGCTCAAACAAGCCGACCTTAGGCTTGAGCTGACTACTCAACTCATCATATAACCTTTGTAAGTTTTCAACCGCGAGCTGCTGCGCGTGATCGGCCTCAAAGTCAGGACTGAGTAAATCTTGGCGATAACGAGAAAGTGGCGTATCAGGCATTATATAAGCTGTAGTTTAGGCGTGTTTGCTATTTAGGAGGTTTGAGTTTACCGTATATCGTATTAGCATTTATGATCGAATTTGAAGATGAGTAATACTCTAATTAGTCACCCATATTTACTTCCTTATCGAGGCAAACTACCCAGAGTTAGTGACACTGCGTTCGTGGCGCAAAACGCAACCATAATTGGCGATGTAGAAATAGGCGCTGGGTCAGGCATTTGGTATGGCTGCGTAATACGCGGCGACGTCAACGAAATTCGTATTGGCCAACGCACTAACATCCAAGATCTGACGATGATTCACTGCGCCGAGCGCGGCCAGGGAACCTATCTCGGCGATGATATAACCGTAGGCCACTCTGCTGTTTTGCACGCATGCTCAATTGAAAATAAGGCATTCATTGGTATACAGTCGTGCGTAATGGATGATTGCATCGTAGAAGCCGGCGCAATGGTCGCCGCTGGCGCGCTAGTTACGCCCGGTAAAGTCGTCAAAGCTAACGAAGTCTGGGCTGGCCGCCCAGCAAAAAAACTGCGCGATATAAATCAGCAAGATTTGGACTTTTTCGAGGTTAATCGTCAGCGTTACGAACGTCTTGCACACGAATACAGAGTTGAACAATACGGGGGCGGTAGGTGAAATCACTTAGACTTAAAGAAAAATGGCCTAGCTTAATAGTCTTTCTTTTAATTTGCTTAGCGGTGTTTAGTTTCGGCGGCCTCTTTAGGCCTGGCGAGTGGTACTTAGCACTAAACCGAGCACCTTGGAGCCCACCCAATATAGCATTCCCAATCGTATGGACATTCTTATATGTATTTATCGCGATTGCTGGCTGGCAACTATACCACCAAGGCAACTCAACCCTGAGAACGCTTTGGGCAAGCCAGCTGATTCTCAACGGGCTGTGGTCTTGGGTGTTTTTTGGCCAACACTGGGTAGCCGTTGCCTTAGTCAATATTGTATTTATAGATATTTTAGTGATTAACCTAATATTAAAAAGCAGACGTGCTGGGCTGGCAATGTCTAGCCTGTTACTCACTCCGTATATAATTTGGCTATTGTTAGCAACCAGCTTAAACACCTATATTCTGCTAGCGAACTGAATTTCTGGGCTGAGCAAAAAGCTCAGCGTTAGTTCAAGTAAGGCTCGGTTAGTTTTGCCCGATACTTATCAGCCAAGACCGAATCGTCTAGGGCATCATAAGAATTAGCCATCAGCACCCAATTTTGTCTAAGCAAATTAAAGTTTCCACCAGACAATGTATTCGATTTAGCGGCCAGCTGAACCGCTTTCAACCACGCCTTTTGGTCATACCGAACCTGAGCCAGCCGGGACCATAAACGCCCATTTCTAGGTTCAATTCTTAGGGCTCGCTCAAGTGAGCTGGCCGCACTAGCCCAATTACCAACCCGCCGCTGATCACCTGCGATTGCCACTAAGCGCATAACTACCGGGGACATTGGCGCATCGCCACTCAAAGGTTCTGCGGTAAACACGTTTTGTTCAGGCAACGGCAAAGGCTGGCCGTTCACCACCGCCCTATCTTCTACTTCAGCCGGATCTTGCGACGGCACATCAATGGTAGACGTGCTAATACAGCCGCTTAAAGAGAGTGCTAAGGCGATTAATAAACCCGGCTTGGCCAATAATAAAAGAAGCTTGGCAAGCCCAACGGCTTTGATTGCTTTAGGCCTCAGCTTGCTAGAAAATTTAGCCAAACACTCGCTCCCACCACGACTTCTTCTTAACTCTAGGGATAGGGTAGCCTGGCAACGGCTCGAAATGCTGTAATTCATCGTCATAGTCTAAATCATACTTCAAACGATCTGCGCAAGGAACGTTTTCTATCGCTAACGACTCGATCAACATTGGCAAGGTGCGAGACAAACTACAGTCTTGCGCTAGCGGATCTTGAGAATAAAATACCTCTCGGCGTAGCACCAAATCGTTATAGGCCATTTCCAAGCGCTGCAACGGCATCTGCTGCATTGCCTTAGCCCAGATCTTCGCGGCTCCACTGGCCCCGGTAAGCTTAGTTGGCTTATTGTCATCACGCCCAACCCATACCACGGTTAGATAGTTGCCGCTGAAACCCGCGAACCAGCTATCTCTGTAATCATCGGTTGTACCGGTTTTACCCGCTAGGCCGTAGTCATATTTGAAGCCGGTTAACACGTTACGTGCCGTGCCATTGCGCACCACATCCTGCAATGCATAATTAATTAACGAGACAAATTGAGGTTCAATAACCTGTTCGATATCCAGCGAATAGTGACTTAACGGCTCATTATCGCTGCTAAGTACTGAGCGAATACCCTTAACTGGCATTTTAAAACCGCCCGCAGCCAAGGTGAGATAGAGTTGACTAACCTCAACTACCGACATTGGTACAGCGCCTAACAATACTGACGGCAGCTGACTAAATTTCTGGTGGTAACCGACCCGACGGATAGTGCTTGAGACGTTCTCCATACCCAGCTCCATGCCGAGGTTAACGGTCGCCAAGTTATAGGATCGAGACAAGGCCTCAATCATCATTACCTGACCATGCGGCAAGCCGTCATAGTTTTGCGGTCGCCAATCTGGACTGCCTTTTTGCGACACACTGATCGGCTCATCGCGGACCAGAGACGCTAATGAATAGTGTTCGGGGCTTTCTAAGGCGGTAAGGTATACAAAGGGTTTTAATAAAGACCCAACGGGCCGACGTGCATTCAACGCTCGATTATAACCTGAAAAACTGGGATTTCGGTCACCCAACATAGCCGCCACTTCACCGTTATCGGTTCGAATTACTACCGCAGCAACCTGTAAACTACCGGTCTTAATACTCTTTCGCTTCTCGATAGCCGCCAACTCAGAGCGCATCGCCTTTTCTAGGGTTTCCTGTATCCGCGGATTAAGCGTTGTGTGTATTTGCAAACCATCACTTAGCAAATCATCCTGTTGATAGTCGGCCTGTAAATCCTTACGAACCAAGCCCATAAAGCTCGGATACGACAAGGTTGCTGCGCTTGCGGCAGTGGGGCTTATCGATAACGAGGCGTTAATCGCTTGTTGATAATCCGGCTGTTGAATAACCCCCTGTTCGAGCATTGTGCTCAGCACCAGGTCGCGCCGCTTAAGTGAGCGTTTTGGGTGCCTGATAGGATTATAAAAACTTGGCCCATTATTAACCGCAATCAGCACAGCTAACTGATGCAGATCGAGTTCGTGAAGCGGCCTACCAAAGAAATACTGACTGGCTAAGCCAAAACCATGGATCGCGCGATTACCGGCTTGGCCCATATACACTTCATTGAAGTAGGCTTGAAGAATTTCATCCTTGGTATAGTGAAACTCTAACAACATCGCCATTATCATCTCAGTAAACTTACGACTCAGAGTAACGTCAGAGGTCAAATAGTAGTTCTTAACCAACTGCTGAGTCAGAGTGCTGCCGCCTTGCACAACACGCCCTGCTCGCAAATTGCTCAGCATAGCTCGAGCGATACCCATAGGGTTAACGCCAAAGTGAGAATAAAATTGTCGATCTTCGTTGGCCAACAAACCGTCGACTAAGGGCCGCGGTATGTCCTCAAGCTTAACCAAGGTTCGGTCTTCGTGACTTAGTGGTGATACGCTGCCAAATAGCCTAGGCTCTAAGCGGACAATTTCTGTCTCACTCAGCGCGCCACTATTTGATTCGACGCTAATGGATTGTATTAGCCCCTCACTTAGCCGCAAGCGTATTTTTTGTTGCGGTCGTAGGTCATCCCAGAAACGAAACTCACGCTGATAGATAGCCAATTCATTTTGGCTAAGCCTAAAGCTGCCAACTCGATCTAAAGATGGCCTATCGACGTACCCTAGCTCGTCCAACTCTGCTTGCACTAACGCGCGGTCAAACTTCTGCCCAAGATAAAGCTCAAGCGGGCGAGTGTACACGTGGGCCGGCAAGGCCCACTTCTGACCCTCAAATTGCTTACGAATCGTGACGTCTAGATAAACCGTGTAGGCCAACGTGGGTACCAGCGCAATGAGACCTAAACGAACCACCCAGAAACGAGTAAACAGTAAAAATCTTCGTTTTTTAGATTGCTTGGTACTCGAAGCGCGATGGTTACGCGGCGTTTTTTTACTACTGCTAAGCGTCGTAGTACGTTTTTTAGACCCAGCTTTTTTACTAATTCGCTTAGCATTATTGCCAACCGCCTTACTAGTCACTTTTTTAGTAGACTTCTTGCTAGTGCTTTTTTTACTCGTTTTCTTGGTCGCCATTAAATTTAATTGAGAGGTGCTCTGAAAATCACCATTCGGCTTTTTTCTATCGGGAATTATGCTGAGGTCTGATGAAATTAGCGGTTTAGCTCTGTGCCTACATGCTAACTAATTATTGCCGTAGTAAAACATACTTCAGCACGGCATCATAATTAGCTAACTTGGTTTTAACTGTCGACTCATCGCTTGCCTATGAAATCAGAACAATACATATAAATAACAATAGGATATCAGAGGTTCATAGTAAACCACTTTAATTTTCTTTGACATTTGAGTAGCCGCTCAGCTATTATCTATCCACAAAGTGATCAAAAATACAGGGCTTAAAAGCTATGCAGCTTGGTTTTGAAGGCTTAGAAAGTAACCGACATCCACTCGACTTGACTAAATAACCGTGACAGATCAAATACTTAACATTGAAATCGAGCAGTACTCGAAATGGCGCCAAAATGTAAGCCGCGCAGTGCAAGGCCTGAGTACATTTTTGAAGTCTAGCAACATCACGGATCTGCGCACCCATCATCAATTTGAAATAGTGCTTGGCGCACTGGCTGATGACAATCTTTCAGTCGCTTTCGTTGCCGAGTTTTCTCGCGGCAAGTCGGAGATGATCAACACCATCTTTTTTGGCAATTATAAAAAACGCATATTACCCTCAGGCACCGGTCGCACCACGATGTGTCCGACCGAATTAATGTATGACGCCAATCAGCCGATCGGCATTCGTCTGCTGCCAATTGAGGCTCGTCAGGACGAGCGTCCTCTTTTCGAGTTAAAAAAAGACGATGATCTCTGGCACCATATTGAATTTGATGCCGATGATGTCGACAGTATCAGTGCCGCAATGTATGGCATGACCGAAAACAAGCTGGTCAGCAAATCATATGCAGCACGACTAAAATTCGACCTGATTGATAGTGACAATTCAGCAATCGGTTTACCTGTTAACGAATATGATGAAGTTGAGATTCCAAGCTGGCGTCATGCGATCATTAATCTTCCCCACCCTTTATTGAAGCAAGGCTTGGTCATTCTCGATACACCAGGCTTAAACGCTATCGGTGCCGAGCCAGAGCTAACCATCAACCAACTGTCGACAGCGCATACCGTGGTCTTTATTTTATCTCATGACACCGGCGTGACGTCCACCGATCTCGATTTGTGGGAAAAGCATTTAGGTGGCGAGCGAAGCTCGAGTGCCGATAAAAACCAGCGAAAACTGGTTGCCCTTAATAAAATTGATGCCCTCTGGGACGGAATTCGTAGCGATCAAGAGATCGAAAACGAAATCATTCAGCAAGTAATGCTGACCGCTAAAACGCTCAATTTGGATCCCGAAAATATTTACCCAGTATCGGCCCAAAAAGGTCTACTGGCAAAGCTATCAGGTGATCAAGAGCTACTCAAACGTAGCAACATAGAAGCACTAGAGCACGCCATTGCCGATAAATTAATTCCAGAAAAGCGCAAAATAGTCGTCGAGAAGGTGCGAGGGTCGCTAGAAGAAATCCTTGGTTCTGCAGGCTCAGTTCTTGATAACCGATTGAAAGATGCTGATGACCATATTGCTGAACTCAAGCAGCTGAGCAGTAAAAATACCGACGTAATATCGCATATAATGCTAAAGGTACAGTCTGAGAAATCGTCGCTTGAAAAGGATATGCAACGCTACCAGGCATTACGCGCTGTCTATGCAAAAGAAACCAAGAAGTTGATAAAGATTTTAAGCCCAGAGCGTTTAGAAAAATTAGTCGCTATCACCAAACATAATATGGCTCGGTGCGCGACATCGATCACTCTACAGAAAACTATTTCAAAATATTTTGAACGTGTAAATCACTACATTGATTCGGCGATTGCGCAAGCTAATGAAATCGCAACATTATCCGAAGGTATTACTCGAGATTTTGAACACGATCATGGTATTGCTAATTTTCGGGTGCGTCGATTGCGCTTAGAAAAATTCAAACAAGAGATTAGCCGCTTAGAAGCCAAGCACAGCAGCCTAAAACAAACCCGCACTTTGTTCTTTCGCGAGCAAATGTCAATTACCAACCGCTTCTATGACTCGGTGTGTACGGTATCACGCAAGATTTTCTCAAGAGCGCTACGAGACGCCACTGATTGGAACAACAATCTAATGGTGCCTATGGAGACCTACGTTCGGGAACATCATACTCAGCTTCGCCGCCGGCTAGAAAGCGTTAAGCGAATACACAAAGCCTCGGATACGGTTGAACAGCGATTAGAAGAACTCTCTACAATGCAAACACAGCTTTTGAGCCAGCATGATGAGTTTACCCGTCGACAGAACGTGTTGGTAAATTTGTTGATAGAAGCGGAAGTAGCTAATACGCCTCCGGAACTCGAAGACAGTCGCGCCAATGTTTTATATTGGGAACATAAAGTTAATTTCTAACTGATTGAAATTAGGCTTTTGAAGTATGTGGTCACGGCCAAATAAGGTTTGCACTTAGTCAATTTCAAACATTTTGATAGCGCCTAATGTTGATTCGTCGGCCAGCAGTGTTAGTATTTATAAGCCACCCGCCTGTGATTTTAACCAAGATGCCAAATTCCATGCCTAAGAGACTTATTGCAAATAAATTCGCTGTGCTCCAGAAAACGCTGAGGTCACTGATGTGCCTAACGTTAGCACTTAGTCTATCCGCATGCGCAAGTTATTACGGCGCGGCGAAAATAGTCTCGTCGCCGTCTGGCGCACAAGTGATCAGCGCAGACGACGGAAGCGTTATCGGCACCACACCAATGACATACCGCTGGAAGAATGGCAACGGCAATCGCAAAACCATTATTGTAAAGCTAAAAAAAGCCGGCTATTACGAGAAAACATCATCGTTCTGGTTGAACATGCGCGCGCGAAATTTAAAAGCGGCGTTAGCAGCTGCGAATTCAGTAGAAATCGAGATGCAAAAAATAGGCGAATAAGCCTATTTAAACCAAGCACTCAGGTCGCTAAGAGACTTCGGCCAAAGGATCGTACTCTTTACCGGTAAGCTGCTGATATTTTTGTTGTAGCGTGGTTTGGCTTTCTTGGTGCTCAGGATCAACCAATATACAATCGACCGGACACACTATTATGCACTGCTCTTTATTAAAGTGGCCGATGCATTCAGTGCATTTAGATGCCTCTATTTCATAGATCAGCTCGCCCTGATATATCGCATCGTTAGGGCACTCTGGCTCACAAACATCGCAGTTTATGCATTGATCGGTAATAAAAAGCGCCATGTTTGATCACTCAGTAAAATAAATAGTGAACGAGATAGTTAGAGACCTCAGTTATGTAAACGATTGAAATAAAATAGCGTAATGTTCACGAGGATCAATGAGATGAAACTAGACGTCTTCACTCCTCTTTGATGCCCATTTTTCCGCCAGTGCTATCGCGACATGTTCAGGTACAAAACTGCTAATATCGCCTTGATAATAGGAAATTTCTCGTACTAACGAAGACGAAATAAAGTAATTCGCTTCTAATGGCGTTAAGAAAATTGTCTCGACATTGTTATCCAAGCGCCGGTTGGCAGAAGCCAATTGAAATTCATACTCGAAATCAGAAACCGCTCGCAGCCCACGTATCACGAACTTAGCATTATTGTTTGAGACGAAGTTGACCAGTAGATCATCAAAGCTCTCAGCTCGCACATGAGGAATGTTTTTAGTCGCCTGATTTACTAGCGCGACACGTTCTGCGGTCGAAAATAGAGGGTTTTTGCGTGAATTATCGGATACGGCGATTATCACTTCATCAAAAATCTGTTCGGCTCGCTCCACTAAATCTAAGTGCCCATTAGTAATAGGGTCGAAGGTTCCGGGATAAATGGCTACTTTTTTCGTCATTCGCTTAGTATAACACTGCAACATCGCATGGCGTCTAGGCTTAACTGGTTATAAAAATTCTAGTTTATCGCCGCACCAGCTTATAGTCACTCTGGTTTATTGCTTCTCTGGTTTATTGCTGCTTTGGTTTATTACTGCTCTGAGGTCTCACTCGATGTTTTGTAGACCGTATATCGACAATAGCCAGCTTTACCCTCTTTATAGGCTTGCCAGCTTTTTGGTGGCTGCTCGGGGTCTTTCTTAGAGGCCTGCTCAACGTATACTAATGCGGCGTCAGCTAACCAACCGTTCTCAACTAACAGCGGCATGGCTTGCGCTAACAGATCTGAGTCAAATGGCGGATCTAAGAATACCAAGTCGAACTTGTTTGTCGCTGGGTGACGCAGAAAATTAATCGCGCTTTGTACCACCACGTCGCCGCCCTCTAAACAATTCAAGGTTTGTAAATTTTGCTGTAATTGTAACGCTATACGTTTGTCCGACTCGACAAATACCGCGCTGGAGGCACCTCGAGATAGACACTCTAAACCCAAGGCTCCACTGCCGGCAAATAAATCCAAGCAGCGAGCGCCAGCAATATCGTACATCAACCAATTAAAAAGAGTCTCTCGAACCCGGTCGGTACTTGGTCTTAAGCCGTCTATATCAAGCACTGGGAGTCGACGGCCACGCCATTGACCGGCAATTATGCGAATCGAGTTTGTTTTAGCACGTGGTTTCATTGTGATTTCTGGGACAATCCCTACAATACGGTTAATCGGATGGCGACCAAGCCAGACAATACCATAGCCTTACAATAGAATGACCGAAACAAATACACCTCAAGACCCTAAATCTAGCGACCAGCAGCCAGAACAAAAGAAACGGTCGGGCTTTGCTCGCTTTTTCGGTCGCGACAAAGATCAAGATGAGCAAGCCACACCAGAACCAGTAACGGTTGAAGAAGGCTTAGACAAAAGCCGTAGCAGCCTTATGGGCAAAATCGGTGATGTTTTTAAAGGCTCATTCGATATTGATGACGAGCTTTTCGACGACCTTGAAGAAGTACTCATCACCAGTGATATCGGCCTTGAGGCAAGCCTTGAATTAGTCGAAAAGCTACGCCAACGAGTTCAAACCGAGAAAATTCAAGATGCGGCTGGTGTAGTAGCTGGTTTAAAAGCTGAGATAGCCACCATGCTGAAACCGGCCGAACAACCTTGGAACGTACTCCATCAACGCCCTTATGTAATGCTAATGGTTGGCGTAAATGGTGTCGGTAAAACCACCACTACGGCTAAAATTGCTAAGCAATTTCGAGATCAAGGCAAGACGGTAATGCTCGCTGCGGCTGATACATTTCGCGCCGCGGCGGTTGAGCAATTGCAAGAATGGGGTCGGCGTATGGACATCCCAGTAGTAGCACAAGCGCATGGCGCAGATGCGGCTGCGGTGGCTCATGATGCATTGAGCTCAGCGATCGTTAAGGGCACCCAAGTGCTCATTATCGACACCGCTGGTCGCCTACATACGCAGTCTGATTTGATGGAACAGCTGCAAAAAATCAACCGTGTGCTAGGCAATTTAGACCCCTCTATGCCACATGAAGTGATGCAGATACTCGATGCCGGCACAGGGCAAAATGCCTTATCACAATTAGAGCACTTCCAAAAAGCCGTGGGAGTTACCAGTATTTGCCTAACAAAATTAGATGGCTCAGCCAAAGGCGGCTTGGCAATTTCACTAACACAAAAATACAAACTGCCGATTCGTTATATAGGTGTTGGCGAAGGCTATATGGACCTAAAGCCGTTTGACGCCAATGCCTTTGCCGATGCATTAATACCTGACTTAGATCAGCTGAAAGCTGACCCGGCCTGAACAACGGATTAGATACAAACTTGATGATAAAGCTAAGAAAATAAGACTAATATAATAGAACTGAGATGATAAGACTGAGCCACGTCAACAAACGCTACCCTAATGGACACGAGGCATTGAAAGATGTGAGCTTCGAATTAGCTGCGGGTGAAATGGCCTTTATATCAGGCCATTCAGGTGCCGGAAAAAGCACCTTATTTAAGTTAATCACGCGTATTGAGAAACCAACATCCGGCCAAATAATTGTCGATAATCAGAATTTAAGCCGTATGAAACCCGCTAAGATTCCGGCATTGAGGCGCGAGATAGGGGTCATATTTCAGGACCATAAACTACTTTTCGATCGATCTGTTTTTGATAACGTTGCGCTGCCGCTAATTGTTATCGGCATGCCACATGACGAAATCAAAAAAAAGGTGCGTGCAGCACTAAGTAAAGTTGGTTTATCCGGCAAAGAAAATCAATCACCAATTACGCTTTCCGGCGGTGAACAACAGCGAGTCGGCATTGCCCGAGCGGTTATAAATCGCCCCAATATCTTGTTGGCGGATGAGCCAACCGGCAATCTCGACGAAGCATTGTCCGACGAAATCATTGATATCTTCTCTGACTTCAACCGAGTTGGTGTCACCGTATTAATCGCCACCCATGACCTACGCCAAGTTGGGCGACTAGGCAAGCGTACATTACAACTAAATAACGGCGCATTAGTTCAGCCTGACCCACCCTTTAGCGGAGATGATCACACCAGTGGTGATCATCAATGATCACTTATCTAAGCCGACATCTACAGGTATTGTTCGCCACCCTTGGTGACATGCGCCGCACACCGATGACAAGCATTAACACGCTGCTGATTATTGCTATAACCTTACTACTGCCAAGCCTGCTTTACGTTGGTATAAAAAGCGCACAGAGCTTAAGCAGTAACTGGGAAGGTCGCCCACAGATCAGTATTTTTCTGCAAAAAGACCTCAGTGACAGCGCCGCTCAACTGATTTTTGAAGAAATTCAACTGCACCCCTCTATAGAACTGGCTGAATTTATAACGCCAGAGCAAGCATTGGCCGAATTTAGACTTCTCTCTGACGATAATGTAAGCCTTGAACAAGAGCTTACTTTTTTGGGTGGCAACCCTTTGCCGGCGTCAATCGTGGTAATGCCCGACAAAGCATCGGCAAAATCAGAAAGTTTGATGGCCCTCAAAGACCAATTAACTCAATTTGACGGTATCGACACGGTTAGACTAGACTTAGACTGGACTGACCGATTTAACGCCATACTGCTGGTTTTTAGCCGAGTATCGCTATTGTTAAGCGCATTACTAGCACTGGCCTTAGTATTGATCGTAGGCAATACCATCAAGCTGCTAATTTTCAACCGCAAGCAAGAAATTGAGATAACAAAACTAGTCGGCGGCACCGATCCCTTCGTTAGACGACCATTTCTTTACTACGGTGCTTTATTTGGGCTTCTCGGCGCGCTTATTTCGTTAGGCCTGCTATTAATCGCCGCTGAACTAACCCATCAACCAATGTCAGATCTGGCCACTCTCTATAGTAGCGACGCCTTAATTCATCGAGTTACGCTTAGCGAGGTTTTTGCCTTAATTGCCATCGGTACGTTTCTTGGTTGGTTGGCGGCTCGATGGTCAGTCGCACAACACCTGCGCAACATTCAGCCGAAATAAATTATGCTTAGCATCGCAAGAGGGCCACTCAAGGACTCTTTTGGCGCGTCAACAACACCAAGATAACACCGACACCGGCTACCCATGGCCCAGCACTTGCGAACGGCGCATCGGCTAGCGACGGGTGTTGCGAGATAATGCTATGAAAGGTACCCAGAACGGTTGCCGCCATACCCAACTTTGTTTGTAAGCTGGGTGCCTCTGTCACCGGTGACGTTAACCCATTTCTCTGTCGTTCTTTCTGTTCTTCTTTCTGTCGCTCTATAGTCGCTTTCAACAACATAGGAAGTTCCGGCAACAGTGCTCGCATCTGAGGCCACTCTCGCTGCAAGTCTTCGATCAAGCCCTTAGGCGACAGCTGCTGTTTCATCCAATTTTCTAAAAATGGCTTAGCGGTATCCCACAAGTTTAAGTCGGGGTACAACTGCCGGCCGAGGCCTTCGATATTAAGCAGCGTTTTATAAAGCAACACTAGCTGAGGCTGCACCGGCATTTCAAAACGTCGTACAGTTTGAAACAACTGCATCAACACATTACCAAACGATATCTCACTAATCGGCTTAGCAAAAATAGGCTCACATACCACTCGAATAGCCTGCTCGAACTCTATCGCATTAGTATCGGCTGGTACCCAACCAGCTCGCAAATGCGCCTGTACAATGGTGGCATAGTCTCGATTGAAAAAACCTAATAGCATCTGCCCAAGATATTGCTTATCTTGTTCGTCAAGTGTGCCCATGATGCCAAAATCTATGGCAATCCACTTACCCGCGTCGGAGACAAAAATATTACCGGCGTGCATATCGGCGTGGAAAAAATTATCTTCGAATGCTTGTTTAAAAAAGGTTTCAACACCGTCTTCACCAAGCGACTTCATGCTATAGCCTTTCTCTTTCAATAGGGCTATTTCGCGAATCGACGTGCCGTATATACGCTCCATCACCAGAACATTACGCTTGGTGAAGTCCCAGTAAACTCTAGGCACGTAAATTAAATCACTGTCTTCAAAGTTAGCACCCATGCGAGCACCATTAGCGGCCTCAACTCGAAGGTCTAGCTCACCGTGAATCGTGTGATCGTATTCTTTTATTACATCGAGAGGTCGAAATTGCTTACCTCGCGACCAATGTTTTTGCAACAAACCGGCAAAGGTGTACATTACTTTGAGGTCGCTCTCAATGACAGCCTCAATACCCGGACGCAATACTTTTATGATGACGTTGCGGTTGCTAACACCATTCTGGCCTACGATTGACAGACCTTCTTTCAACGTCGCGGCATGCACTTGGGCAACCGACGCCGATGCCAGAGGTTGCTGCTCGACGGATTCAAATATAGCGTCAAACTCGTCGCCATACGCCCGACGAATAATATCCATCGACTGTTCGGCCGGAAACGCAGGCACTTGATCTTGTAATTTAGTCAACTCGATAGCGATATCTTGCGGCAGTAAATCTGGCCGTGTTGACAGCGTTTGACCTAGCTTGACGAACACTGGCCCTAGCTCTTCTAGCGCTTGGCGAATGCGAATGCCTCTCGGATCAGCAAGCTCTGAAATACGCCCGAATGTGGCGCGAACAGCAAGCCTCGCAGGCTTGGTGAGATTAAGCTCGTTCAGCAGTGAAGCCAAACCGTACTTTTTAACAACACGACGAATTTGCCACAATCGGGCGATTGGAGAGCTTATCTTTTGCATCTAAATCGTATCTACCTAAATCTTAGTTTTTAAGCGCTCGAGCCGAGCACTCAGACGATCTACATCGGCACGCAGGGTATCAACGTCGTCAAGGTAGACTTCAACCTCGGTTTTGTCGGCCACCAGTGCCATATCGTTTTTGATCAAGGTATTAAGAAACTCCTTAAACCTTATTTTCGACTCATCAGCAAAGACCTTCGCCTGGCCAGCCGCAAAGGTAATCGCCTTAGCGGGTGATTCACCGAAATGCTCAGCGAGAAGAGCTTCCCAATCAATATTTAGATCGGAGATAACCTGCGCGAAACGTTGGCCGACAATAGGGTCTCCAGCAATTTCTAACTCGCCTGGTTCCAGCTCGGCGTTGTCCATTCCATAGCGCGATATCTTAATCATTGCGCCTAAGGTGGCACTCAAGGTCACATCAACTTTTTGCGGTGCGTCATGACTGAACTCCAAACCTTCAGGATAAGGCGTTATCGACACCGACTGGCCGATTGACTTAATCTTCAAGGTCATCGTCTTACCTTGCAACCTAGCTAAACGCTCTAGCGTTTGCGGGTCATGCTCCAGCGATTTGTTGCTGGCTAATTCAAATAAATCTAACAGCATTAACAAACCTAATACTTATAGCCGATATGCAGAGCAACGATTCCGCCAGTTAAGTTGTGATAGCGCACTCGATCAAAGCCAGCGTCTAACATCATTTGCTTGAGCTCTTCTTGCGGAGGATGCTTGCGAATTGATTCGACAAGATATTGATAACTATCTCTATCATTGGAAATGATCTCGCCTAATTTGGGAATAACGTTAAACGAGTAGGCGTCATAGAATTTTCGAAAAGTTTCATTAGTTGGCTGAGAAAACTCTAGGATGATAACCCTGCCGCCCGGCTTTAGACATCGCTGCATCGACGCCAACGCGACGTCTTTGCGTGTCACATTACGCAAGCCAAAACTGATAGAAATACAATCAAAGGTATTGTCCTCAAAGGGCAAGTTCTCGGCATTAACTAAGCAGTAATTAACATTACCGGCGACACCCGCATCAGTCAGACGTTTGCGACCTTGCTCAAGCATGGCTTCGTTGATGTCGGTGACAATAACCTGTCCTTGATCACCTACTTTTTGAGCAAATTTAAGTGCCAGGTCTCCGCTACCTGCAGCTAAGTCGAGAACTCGATCACCGGCTTGAACACCGCTTTGTGCCACCGCGAACCACTTCCAAGCACGATGAACACCCATCGACATTGCATCATTCATAACGTCGTAATTACCAGCCACCGCGCGGAACACGCCCTTGACCATGCCTTGTTTATCGTTCTCATCAACTTCTTGGAAGCCGAAGTGAGTTTTATTTTGAGTATCTGACATAGTTACACTTTTAGAATAGTTGCACTTCTGAGATGGTTACACTAAATATTGATCGTTTTCTTGAGGCTCGCGCTGTTCACCTGCATCTTTAAGCTGGGCTAAATAGTCTTGCCATTTGCAATAGCGATTGTTACCTAACTCATATAGGTAGTCCCAAGTATAAAGACCTGAGCTATGTGAATCACTGTAGATCAAACGAACAGCATAGTGGCCGACGGGTTCAATAGAAACAATGTTTACCGCTTCTTTATTGAGCTGCAGCACTTCTTGCCCAGGGCCATGACCTTTGACCTCAGCCGACGGTGAATTAACTCGCAAATATTCACATGGCAACAAGAATGTCTCTTCTTTAAAGACAATTTCAAGCAGCCTAGATTTACTGTGAAGGCGAATGTCGGTTGGTGTTATATTCATAGAGATTAGCAACTTAAGTACTAGCAGCTAAGTACTAGCAATTTAGGCGCTCACAATCAATATGACGCCTTTATT
This sequence comes from Arenicella sp., assembly GCA_046709645.1. GTDB lineage: Bacteria > Pseudomonadota > Gammaproteobacteria > Arenicellales > Arenicellaceae > Arenicella. The sequence goes on along the minus strand of JBKEFT010000034.1, from coordinate 17,217 downwards.
ATTTACCACTCAAGTATAGCCTCTATTGCTTAAGCACATAAGCACTTGCACAAAAATCATGTTATTTTGAGACTTAAACAGCGACCAAATTGCCATTTATGGAACATTACAAGATAGTCCTTCCTGCCGACTTAAACGACTACGGCAGTTTATTTGGCGGCACCTTGCTCAAGTGGGTTGATGAAATCGCCTACATTCGTGTCAGTTTAGACTTTCAAGGTCAACACTTTGTGACTATCGGTTTGGATAATGTCGAATTTAGAAACCCAATCCGAGAAGGGCAAATATTACGCTTTCATTGTAGCAAGACTCGCATAGGCAATACCTCGATCACCTATAACGTCAAAGTCTACGGCGCTCGTTACAATACCGAGTCTGAAGCAACCCTGTTTGAAAACAATATTACTTTTGTCTGTGTGGACAAGAGTGGTGCCAAAACAAGTATAAAAATCGCCAAGTAAGTTACTTAGCTACGAGTTATCACTACAAGGCAGCAAATTGCCATCACTATTTATATTTCCGAGTTTTCACAATGCTTAGATTTTTAGCTTTTTTATTTCTGCTTGCAATCGCTGTCACTGGCTATGTTTGGTATTCAGCGCAATCTCTACCTAAATGGGTTAGCCAAGAGAGTTCGCAACAAGATCAAGCCGTCGAAGCGCTAAGTCAGAAAATCGAAAAACAAGGTATATCAAAATTTCTCGGTAACAAAGTTGATCAAGTTCTAAATGGAAAAGTAACCTTCAGCGAAGTCGAATTTAACGCGATTATGTTGGCTAGCTTAGAAGCAGACGAAGATGGCCAAAAATTACTCGCCGTCAGCGACGCAGTTAAAGCCTTCATCAATAAGGATCAGTTGGAATTAAGCGCGATCATTAATTTAGACAAAGTTGAAAAAATTGATCCAAAAGCACGCAAAGCAGTTGAAAAATTAGACCGTATTTTCCCGTTCTTGAACAACTCCAGAGTGGCCCTAACGGTCTATGGCACGCCAATTGTCCGTAATGGCAACCTCGCTATAAAAGATGATTTTCACATAAAGGTTGGCGCTATCCCAATTTCAAATAGCTCATTACGCCAACTGGGCGCAAAGGTCGAACGCGCGAATACCACTGACTTAGCGATACAATATCTATCAATAAGCAATATCACCTTGATCGACGGCCAAGTTGAATTGGCCGTGCTACCGCGCTTTTAAAGCAAAGGCTACCGCGCTTCTAAAGCAAGGGTTATCGATTTATCGATAACAAGTATTTGAGCCCCGCCCTGTGCTATACCGTGCTGGGTGGCGTTTTCTGCCAATGGTTATAGATGCCTATAATTGAGGCGGCAATCCAGAACAGTTCAATCACGAAACTTGCTAAATTGAAATGTACCAATAGGCTTAGCAATAGAAAAATAGCGCCCAACAGATTTATCAGATTAAATCGTAAGCCTTTTGGGTCTAACTTATTCAGCTGCATTAAAAAATAAGAGCCGACCACAAATAAGGTGCCGACCATGCCAATAATATTGGCGAGTAATTCTATGCTCACAATTGTTTTCCTGTAATTCGGATCTTAGCTTTGCAACTCTTCTGAAGCTAGGCCACTTATCTAAATCAGTCGGCTTTAGCAACAACTCGTACTTCAACTTTCACGCTCTGGCCTACCCATGTAGTATCAGCCCAGTCGCCAGTACCGACATTCCATAGCAGCCGATCAAGCACGGCAGTACCAGTCAATACTTTAAATTCACCATCATCAACAACGTTAAACCTTAGTACCACATCAGCCGAAATAGCTTTGATAGAAAGCTTGCCCATGCTTTGATAACCGTCTTGTGTTTGCAAGAACTTATTCGCGCGATAACCAGCTTGGGGAAAAGACTCTACAGCAAAAAAATCGTTCGAGCGAATAGTATCGTCACGCTCTTGATCGTTGGAGAACCCAGAGGCGGTATCGATTTCGACATTAAATCGAGCCTCATCTAATCGCTTGGCGTCAAATTGAATCTCCGCCGACCAACGCTGCCATTCCCCGGTGAAGCTCGCTCCCGCCTGATCACCGATAAATTTGATCGTGCTTTGTTGGTAGTCGATCTGCCATAACCGAAGGTCACTTTGCGATACGGCCGGGGCCTCCAATGGTTCTAGCCCAAGAGCTTGCTGAACTTGAGGTTTATTGGTGTTCACCGACTCTGTCTTAAAAAATCGCCCAAACACAGCAACAACAAGCACAATTATGATCACGAAAAGCAGCCAGCTGAACTTACTAGACATGCGACTCAAGACCTCGTCTTTATCAATAAAATGATGTTTCAACGCGGCTAGAATATGAATCAAGGCAACAACAAATAATGCTTCGCCTAAATAGTGATGTGTTAGGTGCAATAGGTCGGCGAGAGACTTACTTGGCGACACTAAATCAGGCAGCGAGACAAGGTTAAACCAACTAACCGTATAGGCTTTTGCCGACGACATTAACCAACCGCTAACCGGCAATGCGAATAGCAGACCATAGAGCAGAAAATGCGATGCCTTCGATGCGCTAACCTGCCATTTAACCATTGAGGTTGGTAAACTCGGAGCAGGGCTTCGCAGCCTATAAATTAGCCGAACAACAGCCAGCAGTAAAATAGTGATGCCAATGGATTTATGATTCGCCAATAGCGCCAGCTGCTCAAGAATTTTATCGTTATGCTTGGCATTTTCAGCGAGCTCGGCTAAAACATATTGAGCCACAATTAAACCAGCAACACTCCAATGCAGAAATTTCGAAATGATTGAATATTGTTTCATTGTTTTTCACCGTCTGGCTTAGACTTTTTCTTAGCGCGAGGATGCGCATCATCATAGACCTGAGCAAGATGCTGAAAATCCAGATGCGTATAGATTTGTGTGGTGCTTATATTAGCGTGACCGAGTAGCTCTTGAACCGACCTTAGCTCACCACTGGACTCAAGCAGATGAGTCGCAAATGAATGGCGCAACATATGTGGGCTTACCGAAACCTCAATGCCTTGCTTTGCCGCCCAATGCTTCACTCGTGCCTGTATATTTCGCACACTGATGCGATTGCCGTGCTTACTAACGAACAATGCTTGATAATCCTTAAGCGCAAGAGAATTGCGCTGTAACAACCAATTGCGAATCGCCTGATCGGCTTGGCGGCCTATCGGTAAGTCACGCATTCTATCGCCCTTGCCGGTTACTCTTAGCATTTTTTGGGGAAGATTGAGATCATTCAGGTCTAACGAACATAGCTCAGACAAGCGCAAGCCAGAGGAATAAAACAACTCCAAAATTGCTTTGTCGCGATAACTTAACGGGTCGTCTAAACTAATTTCAACCAGAGAAGTGATTTGGTCGACACTCAATGTTTTAGGTAAACGCTTCTCAGCCTTCGGTGCTCGTACGTCATCGAATGGATTGGTACTGAGTTCGCCTTTTTGGATCAAATAGGCGCTCATCCCTCGGCAAGCAGACAAAATTCTTTGAATACTTTTGGCATGCATTCCATGCGCATTCAGACTAGCTGAAAAGAGCCGTGCCATATGGTTGTTCAGGCCCTGCCATAACAATAAACCGCGCCCATCACAAAACAAGATCAGCTTATTTAGGTCTCGCCGATAGGCCTTTATAGTGTGCTGGGATAAACGGCGTTCGACCGACAATACTTGCAAATAAGCATCGATATCTTGCAATGCGCCCTGGCTCATAGTTGGCTCATAGTTGGCTCATAGTTGGCTCACAACCGCTCTATCAGGAGCTCGTATAACCTTCAGCTTTTACTGGGTTGTAAACGTGCTAAACAAAGACCTGACATCAACCCAAGCCGATCTAAGTGTGACGTGCCTAAGTCGTTGGTATATCGCTCAGGGTCTTGTGAGCCCAAGGCTAGTATTCCGAGCAACTCGCTACTGTCGAGTTTACGCATGGGAATCAATGCGGCTGATTTAATCGCTGGCGAGAAAAACAAATTCATTATATTGCTGGGCCAGCGATTGTCGCAAACAGCTCGATTATTAACCATTCGCCTTACCGTATCCTCGTAGCCTTGATTGTCGCTGGGACGCCTAGCAGCGGCCTGCCCAGTTTTAAACGAGACCTCATCAATATTAAAGGTGTTTCTCAGTTCGGTAGGGAACTCAGTGGCAAACTGAGACAAGTTAGTGAAGCCAATCATCTGACAAATCACCTGAGAAAAACTATCGCTGATTTGCTCGTTTTCGCGCGCCATCTGCATATACTGAGATTGCTGAGATTTGTGCTCTTTTAAACGTTCTTTCAGCATCCCCACCTGCCGCTCTAACAGTGATGCTGTGCCACGGCTGTCTGACAAGGTAACCAGTTCTAACAACTCTGGATGCTGTTGAAAAATATTTGGGTTTTGCTGAAGATAGCCAACCAAGTCGGCTTTAGTAAACTCGGCATCCTGTTGTTTTTGAATTTCAATTGTCATAGTTTTAATACACCTTCAAACGAAGTTTCCGCCGCGCCAGTCATCATTACACTATGACCCTCACCTTGCCACTCAATAGTTAAATCACCCGCGGTTAAGTGTGCAATTACTTTATTATCTAATAAGCCATCTTGAATGCCCGTAACTACGGCCGCACAGGTGCCTGAACCACAAGCAATGGTTTCGCCAGCACCACGTTCGAACACTCTAAGTGAAATATCCGCTCGATCATTAATTTTCATAAAGCCAATATTGGCTCGCTCAGGAAAAACTGAGTGGCACTCAAGGCTTGCACCAAGCTCTAGTACTGGCGCAGAAGCAAGATCATCAACAATTAACACGGCGTGGGGGTTACCCATAGAAAGCGCTGAGAACGAGATCGTCTCACCGTCATGCTCTAAGTGATATTTAGCTTGCCGTAGATCGGCCTTGAGCGGAATATCCTTAGGCTCAAAGCGAGGCGCCCCCATATCGACAGTGACGAGATTAGTCGTCTCATCTTCAAACAAGATCATTTGGCCTGTTGATGTTTCAACCGTAATTGGGTTCTTATCAGACAAGCCCTTTTCATGAACGTATCGCACAAAACACCGTGCCCCATTGCCACATTGCCCGACTTCACTGCCGTCGGCATTTAAGATGCGATATTTAAAATCGATATCGGCACGAGTTGAGCGCTCAACGATTAAAATTTGGTCACAGCCGACACCGAAATGACGATCAGCAATATGCGCGGCCTGCGCTTTGCTCAAGGCCGTCACTTGCTTAGTGAAGTCGAACACCACGAAGTCATTGCCAAGGCCATGCATTTTAGTAAAGGTTAATTCCATAGCCGTATTTAATCATAGTTTTGCTATAATCGCTCGCATGCAATTCGATTGGAACAATATAGATACAGTGCTGCTTGATATGGACGGCACGCTGCTTGATCTGCATTTTGATAGCCACTTCTGGTTAGAATACATGCCGCGCATTTGGGCCACACGCAACGGATTTAGGCTCGAAGATGCTCGTATTAAGTTATTCAGAATGCTCGACCAACATAGCGGTACACTTAATTGGTATTGCGTGGATTTCTGGAGTACAGCTTTGGGGCTGGATATAATGGAACTCAAGGGCCAAGTTGCGCATAAAATCGCTTATCGCCCAACCGCTGAGAAATTTTTACGCCGCTGCCAGCAGGAGTCTAACGATGTACGCATGGTCACCAACGCGCACCGCAAAGTGCTCGAGCTTAAAATCGTAAAAACAAATATCGACCAGTATTTTGACCAATTGCTCTGCTCACACGAGCTTGAGCATCCAAAAGAAGATGCCGAATTTTGGCACAAGCTGCATCAACGCAAGGCATTCGACCCACAACGAACACTGTTCATCGACGATAGCGAAGCAGTACTAGAGTCTGCCGCACGCCATGGAATTAAACATATTTACAGCATCGCACAACCAGATTCATCGATGCAGAGAAAAACATCAAGTCGATTTCCGATGCTAAATACCTTAGCTTAGAGAAGTCACATCGATTCGCCCAAGCTGATTAAGCCTAACAGTTGATAAACTCTAAGCCTTGCATTCTGCCTCTGCTTGTCTAACTAGATTCAACACTATATTTAGCGCTCAAGGCGATTGAACCGACGCACGAAGTAAATCAACTCTTTATCGCCCTCGTGCTTTCGGCATGATTCGCTAAAATCTAATTTGGCGATTAATGCCAAAGACTCATCGTTGTCACTTTGAATTACCGCAAATAGACAAGTCAGCTTAAGTTTCTCAGCGATTGCTGGCACGAACTCACGTAAAGCTTCAAGCATATAGCCGTTTCCCCAGTGTTGTTTTGCTAGTACATAACCGAGTTCAAAATTTGCGCTATCAGACTCTTGAACGAACACAATACAGGTTCCTACCAAGGTATCGCTACCCTTAACAGTGATAACGAATTGTTCAGCGATATCGTTACGTCGCCGTTCTACGCGGGCATACCAATCCTGCGCATCGGCAAGGCTGCACCATGTTTGATAGGGCAGGTAACGGTTCACTATTGGATCTTTATGGATCAAGTAGACCGACTGAATGTCAGCGTTTAGCGCCGGCCGGATCGACAACCGTTGGGTTTCAAGCCGAAAACTACTGAGTTTTGAGATCACGCTCAAACTTCCCATCTTTAATGAATGCTTTGACCTGTCGAATAACCGTTCGGTCACGCATCATAAAGGTGTGATCGACCGGTAAAACCAAATGATCGGTCATGCCGTGTACTTTAGAACTTGAGACCGAAACCTTACCATCGGACTTTTTCGGCATTATGTTCCAATAGACAAAATTAAAATTTCGCGTTCCGGCAATGACTCCAAGCGGGAAATCGACCTCACCGAGCAAATTGGGAATACTGTCTGCCGCAGTGCTCAATTGCCTGCCAGCAGGGCCATTAACATTGGCAAACAAACGCTCAAGAAATGGGCTTTTTCTAAAGAAATCGACTAGTTCACTGCCTTTATTTGGCGGCCCAAGCATCACCACATTGCCGAGTTTATGCACGTGATGCTCACTCAGATATTGCCGCACCAAAATGCCACCTAGCGAGTGCGTAACGAAATGCACCTTCGAGTAGTTGTCGAGGCATTTCACCAATGACCCACCAACCGCGATTTTAGCCAGTTCTTCAATTGTGTGTTTTCGAGAAGGGTAACTAATATTCACTACGCCGTAATCGTGCAGCAGTTCCGACTCAAGTTTGGCCAGAGAATACTTGGTTCGCCCTAAACCGTGAAGAAGAATTACACACTCATTTTTTTTGCTCATGGGAGTTAACCGTTTACAGTTGAGTTAAATTAGCATAGGCCAATACTAGCCATTTGCTACCTACATCGCTGAAATTAACTTGAATGCGAGCGTACTCACCGTGACCCTCTAAGTTGACCACGGTGCCCTCGCCAAATTTAGGATGGCTGACATTCATACCAATTGCAACACCACTTTCATGCGCACTCTGATCATCAACCCAAGTCGAGTGTTTACGTACTGGCGCAACATAGGGATTCTTAGGTTTCACCCGAACTGCTTGCACCATTTCATCCGGTACCTCACCTAGAAAGCGCGACGGACTGGTGTACTTTTCAGACCCATAAAGCCGTCGTGACTCGGCATGAGTGAGCCAGAGCTGTTTCATCGCACGGGTCATTCCGACATAACATAAACGCCGCTCTTCCTCTAAACGCCCCGCGCCTTCTTCAAGCGAACGTTGATGTGGAAACAAGCCTTCTTCTAGCCCTGTTAAGAATACCAACGGAAACTCTAAGCCTTTGGCGGTGTGCAGACTCATTAGCTGCACACAATCTTCCCATTCTTCGGCTTGGCCTTCGCCAGCTTCTAATGCAGCATGCGCTAAGAAAGAGGATAACGGCGCTAAGTCATCTTCCGTTTCGTCGATCTCATAACCACGCGCGGCGGTAACGAGCTCTTGTAAATTTTCAACTCGAGCTTCGCCTTTCTCGCCCTTTTCTTTTTTGAAGTGCTCGATTAACTGACTCAAATCCAACATGATTTCAATTTGCTGAAACAAATCTTGGTCCGCTATTTGCGAACGAATTTCTTGCATCAAATCAATGAACGTCGCCAAGGCGGATTGCGCGCGGCTGGTTAACTGTGTGCTGGCAATCAACTTATTAGAGGCATCCCACATTGATAGCTGGTTTTGCCTAGCGTATTCACGAATAGTTTCTATGGTTTTATTGCCAATACCGCGCGTTGGCGTATTTACCACACGCTCAAAAGACGGGTCATTATCGTTACTATCGCACAAGCGCAAATACGCCAGCGCATCTTTTATCTCGGCACGCTCGAAGAAGCGCAAGCCACCATAGACTTTATAGGGCATACCAACATTAAGTAGACGCTCTTCAAAGGTACGCGACTGTGCATTTGAACGATAAAGAATGGCTGTTTCGCTACGTAACCCGCCTTGCTCAACCCACGCCTGAATTTGACCAATAATAAACTTGGCTTCATCTTGCTCATTGTAGGCGGTGTACAACTTGACTGGTTCACCTTGCTCGCCAGCGGTCCATAAATTTTTGCCCAGCCGAGTGGTGTTGTTCTCAATAACCGCATTCGCCGCGTTCAAAATGTTGGTGGTCGAACGGTAGTTTTGTTCTAAGCGAACAACTTTAGTGTTTGGAAAATCTTTTTCAAATTGCAGGATATTTTCTACTTTGGCACCGCGCCAGCCATAGATACTTTGATCGTCGTCGCCAACCGCAAACAAGCAATGTGATTTTTGCACCAGTAAGCGTAACCAGCCGTATTGGATAGAGTTGGTATCTTGAAACTCGTCGACCAACACATGCTGAAACCGGTCTTGGTAACGCTCTCTAAGTACTTGGTTGTTCTTCAATAATTCGAATGCGCGCAGCAACAACTCAGAAAAATCAATTAGCCCAAAACGCTGACATAGGTCTTCATAATGGCTGTATACCGCTAGCATGGTTTTTTGTTGCGGGTCATTTGCCACTGGCACATTAGCCGGGCGACGACCTTCTTCCTTATGACCATTGATAAACCACTGTAACTGTTTAGGCGGCCAGTAAGCCTCATCCAGCGCCAATTCTTTTAAGCTACGTTTAACCATTCTCAACTGATCATCGCTGTCGAGAATTTGAAAGGTTTGCGGTAAATTCGCTTCTTGGTAATGAAACCGCAGCAAGCGATGAGCCAGACCATGAAAAGTACCAATCCACATACCGCCCATTGGCAAGCCAAGAATATCTTCAATGCGCGTGCGCATTTCACGACTGGCTTTATTGGTGAAGGTCACCGCCATGATCGACAATGGCGACACTCCATGCGCCTCAACTAAATAGGCGATTCGCGACGTCAACACTCGCGTCTTGCCACTGCCGGCGCCGGCCAAAATTAGTAGCGGCGATGGCGGCGCAGCAACGGCTTCGCGCTGCGCATCGTTTAAATCGTCGAAAATATGCGAAATATCCATGAAGTTACCGAGGTACTGATGTGGTCAAGTTAAAAAATTTAATAGTGACTTACTTATTAACCTTAAATAATGCCCTATTTAGCTGCCTAGAATACTTGAAAGCCAACATAATCACTACACAAGCCTCCTACCGTTAGATTAATCTTTATGTACTCTATGAGATTGATATATATTTACTAAAGGTCTTGATAGCGCTTGAAGGTCTTGATAGCGCTTGAAGGTCTTAATGACAAGCAAAGTGAGGTAAACCAAAAAGAAATAGAATCTAACTCAGAACCTACGACTTAAGATTTCGGTCAAAAATAGGCGCGGGCTACCAAAATATAGGTGCCCAGTTAACGTCAATCTTGGTTTTTATAAATATCATCCGCCTGGGTGAAGCGGGGATTGGCTAGATTACTTACTATTATTTCGACATCGCTTGATCACGGACGATCACCTTAAGCAGGAAGCTAAGCGTTGTTATTTGAAAGCCGCCTACCGGCGGCTTTCTATTTTTTAGACTCGACGCGATACATAGCTTCACGTACGCTAACCAATCACCAACTCACCCCACTGAACATGTCTTGAAGCACAGTCGACTCGCACAAAAACTTCATAAATGGCTTGGTTTGATTGTCGGGCTTCAGCTTTGTATCTGGACCTTAAGCGGGTTTTACATGGTAGTAGTGGATATCGACATTATTCATGGAGACCACCTAGTCAGGCCCAATAAGCCGGCTTTAATCTCGATGCGCTCAGCAAATTTAACTGACGATTTTACCCTGCTGGCTAAAACCAATCCTGATGCAAGTGCCATTTCTTTAACCTCGCTCTTAGGTCAAACTAGCTACTTGCTTGAATCAAATGGCGAGCGCATTCCTATCAACGCAACCAGCGGCCAGCGCTCCTCGCCGATTAATGCTCGGACAGCAGAAAGCCTCGCCCAGCAGTATTACACCGACACCAGCGATATAATCAAGTCAGTCTTGATTGAGACAAATCCTCCATCCGAACTAGGTGGCCGCAGCCTGCCAATCTGGCGAGTTGATTTCGATGATCTTTGGCAGACCACTTTTTATATCTCGCCAGTAACCGGTGAACTGGTCACTCGACGACATGCATTATGGCGGGTGTTTGATTTTGTCTGGATGTTGCACATCATGGATTACGACGAGCGCGAAGATGTGAATAACTGGATATTAAGGATTGTTTCGTCACTGGGATTTCTGCTGGTTGTGAGCGGAGTATGGTATTTGTATTTTCGACTTAATCTGCGACGTTGGTTTCGCAAAGCCTCATGATTACGGTGCGCAAATTCCATAAGTGGCTTGGCCTGGCAATCGGCTTACAAGTGCTTATTTGGGTCACCAGCGGCTTGATCATCAGCATTCTCGATCACCAAATTGTGGCGGGAAACACCACCAAGACCCCCTTACCAGCCTCCAACAGCCTAGGGCGTGTTGGCACTCTATTTCCAATCGATCGTTTACAAGGGATCCCTTCAGATCAGTTTGAAGCGATCACTCTGCGCCGTCTCGGTGACCTATTGGTTTACCAGATCGACGTTGAGACAAGTAAACACATTTATAATGCGGAGACAGGCGAGCCAGTCACGATCACCCGAACTTGGGCCGAGCGGAATGCGCTCGCCAGCTATCAGGGGAAAGGCAAAATCGTTTCAAGCAATCATCTGGCGGAAGGGTCTCCAGAAGCGCCTGGCTCGAAGCCTGTCTGGCGCGTTGATTTCGATGACTCACTGGCAACCCGCGTGTATGTATCGGACGTTGATGGACGCGTGCTGGCTCATCGAAATCGATATTGGAAGGTGGTGGACTTTCTTCTGATGCTGCACTTTATGGATTATGTGCAAGAAGGCAGCTTCAATAATATCCAAATCATCGTTGTTGGCTTTGCGGCGCTTTGGCTGTCACTCTTTGGGATGCTACTCGTGGTCAAAGGGTTCACGCGTCGCGACTTTACTTGGCGGGGACTGACGCGTTAGCAGGCCCGTTTGTGCTGTGTGATTATTTTTAATGCTTCTGAAGCAGTAAAATTGTATTAAGTGACAGCGTCTCTCCGCCACAAGAGGTTAATGCGATATCCTTCAATTCCATTGGACTTGAATCATTATATGTGAAAATAACATTGCTCTCTTTGAGGGATACCCATTCTCTTTGAACGTAAGAACTTCGCTTGCAATAATCCTGCGCTATTTCATCATAGTATAAAATTCTAATTAACGTTCCCCGATTATCGAACAGAACTAAAGCAATATTGCTAAAGCCTTTATTATTACGTCCTAAGAAGTATCTTTTTTGTTTATCCGAGAACATTTTATCTACATAAATGCCCCTATACAGAGCCATCATTACTCCCGAACTGGCAATTTCTATTGAAAAATCAGGGTATTTAGAGCTTCTGGTCGCATCGGTTACAAGCGAAGATTCCAGCTCGTCAAATGTAATAACTTCAGATTCAATTGAGTCTCCAAAAGACCATGAATCTGCATAGGCATTTGATGCTAATAGAGAGGTGGCAACTGCTTTAGCCAAGATTATCTTCATTAATAAATGTTTAGCGCAATGTGATCCCATCATTTTGTTACGGGTTTAATCCATGAAAGAAGCATGAAAGAAGGGTCACCCATTAGTGTACGACCTGACCCACGGGTTACTTGTTTGTGATCTCACTGCAATTTATGCGGTCGTGAGTAGTCTAATCAAAACCTGATATTTCTATCAGTATTAAAATAAAAAAAGTCTGCTCTAATAACTTCCTAGGCAATCATTATTACCAAGAAGGGCTTTTTCGACTTTGTTTAAACATGCCCGACCTAGTTAATTTACTTGACCTAGGTAGTTTATGGTTAATTTTTATCCTAGCAATCGTTATATAACTGACTGAAAAATATTAACTTTTTAGGAGTAATGATTATGGCAATCAAATAAAAAATCATGCGCCACGCTTTTATTTTACCAAAATTCAATTCCGGTATTTGTAGTAGGGGATATTCGTAGTAGGGGATATATTTATTAAAGAATTTTTTAACTTTATTTATAACAAAAGGAATTTTAATATGTTTAAAAAAAAACTAGTCTTAGCTATCTGTATAGGGCTATCAATCACTTCTAGTTCAGCTTTTTCAGCTGAGGATGGAAAAGAAACGGAAGTTGCGTCATTTGGTGAGCTAATTTTAGCGAAAGCTAAAGATAAATTTATCAATGCCGCTGGTGGTCAAGTTGCTTCTATATTCTTAGATGCAATATTTGGTTCTTCTGGACCAAGTTATGTAAACCTCACCGAAGAAAGCCTACAAGCAATTCAAGATAGGGTCCATATAGAATTTGTCGACAATGCAGAATATCAATATTACGCCGCGCTTGAATCTTTAGAGTTAAGTATGCAGTACTATGCTGATACAGCTCAAAATGGTAGCCCAGACGGTAGTGTTTTAGGTAGCTTATTAATTGATTCAAATGATCTTATTACACATCACTCATTAAATGAACAATTTAACGATGAGTATTACTATTTAGCAGATAGTTTTGCTTTAGCTGCTTCTTTAAGTGTAGCAATTTATGTAGAGCGAAATGTTCAAGATTTTATTTCTAGTACATCTGTACAGGCGAAAGCGAATCAACTTGCCAATCAACTTCAGTTACTTCTAGATGCAAAGAAAGGAGCTGACCTTCCGTTAAGCGAAGTGTGTGAACCACTTAGTGGTTCATATGATCAGTATGAATTAGAGGAATGCTCAATGGATGATCCTCATGGTAATAGTCATGCCCGTCAGTCTCTTAGCGACAGTTATGAAGTAGGATACGATTTATGGGAGATTGAAAAAGAAATTACTAAGAGAGACTATTACGCCGACCGTTTTAGCAAAATCGAAAATGTTATTTATAAACTTAGGCAGTTCTAGTTGACCTAATCTAAGCACAAGAAATTGAACTGAAAGTCCAGTTTGGTTATGCAAAGTTTATCTTGACATCTATTATAAGAAAGTAGCAAAACAGCTGCTTTCTTATAAGTTTCTGTGGTCAGAATAAATTATATTCAACAATTATTAGGCCCACATTAATTAACCAAGAGTAACAACTAGAGGGGTCACGTCTTGAATCTTGAACTTTTCTCTAATTCGATTCAAGATTCAAGACGTGACCCCTCTAGTTTGACCTACAGTCGCGCATTTACAGTCGCATTTACAGTCGCTTACTTTATCTTCACTTGAAATGATTCTATCTACTGTAAAACAATCGTCCGCATATTTATCATGCTCATACAAAAAACCGGCGGGCCTGCGCAATGGCAAACTCGCCGGATTTTCAGAAGAAAACGATGTTTACCTCCTTACTCAGTCATAACACGCTCCCACGTAGACCCGCGCCGAATTGATGCGATAGCGAATCGAAGATGGGACCGTCCCACTGGTGCTATCGTAACAGTAATGCTGGCCGGTATAATTGTTACCCTCATAGTAATAGAGCGCCCAGCCATTCATTAATGAATAGTGTTTATAACTGTTGTTAGAACCGAAGACCGGAACACCTTCACCATGACTAAGATTGTAAAAGACACCATTGTTGTGGACTGGATGCTGCGCCTCCACCGTTACAACACGGCCTTCTCCGCCGCCGCCAAGATCTAAGTTATAGTCTTCCATGTGAGTCGAGTTATACACACTGCGAACGTGGAACTTCTCCCAAGCACCGATATTATCGCGATTCGCTAATAAGCGGCCGTCAGGCTCCGCCACAACATGGCGACCGTCATAGGCTTGCAACGAGATCTGATCGTTTTCTTTGATACAACCCGAGCGAGACGTATGATTGATAACCGTGAAGCTCATTGAATCATCGGCGTCGATCGTACCCAGAAGCCGGGCGTCGACATTACCATTGTTCGCACGTAAAAAATGTCGTGTACTGTCGATCGTGCTTAGCGTGACCGCTGTTCCGTGGCGCACGCAGTCATGTGTGTCAGGCACGAATCGAAATCTCGCGTTCGTTCTTCTTCTGGAGGTATCCGCCATCACATTCCTACCGCCTTTTTTCTTTGCCTTCACGTATTTACCGTGAGCGGATTCGAGGCTGGCAATAAAGGTGCCCTCGGTGGAACCCAAGCGACGGGCAATAGTCGACGGATTATCGGCTCCCAACTCATGATGCGGAAACCACCCCGCCGCAGTTGCATTAGCCGTTTTCGTTAGGTGCTCGTCCGGATCACCCAGCGTCCACTGAGCCAGACCGTGACGGTTGAGGATAAAAGTCAGGCCGGACCCTCCCTTAACACGCTCTGAAACCCAGCTGCCAATACCGGTGGTTTTTTTGTAATAGCCACCCTGCGCACCGACGCTGGTCGTGTAGCCACCCTGATATATACAGTGCTCTGGCGGATTGGAATCAATGTGCGTGTCGCCGTATATCTGATGCGCACCAACCGGAAGCTTGGTAACGACATCTTTAGAATTGTTAAAGATGTGCACGTTAAAGTTACAGGTAGACGCCGCGTTGCGCACGGCTGCCGCCATCTTTTTGGTCATCGCCTTCGGGCTGCTGTAGGCAATAATCTCTACATCTCTATCGCTGCGGGTCCAGTAACGATTGGCCACGTAGGTGCCAACTTGGGAGGAGATCGCGGCGCCTAGGCTATGACCGACGACCTTAACGCCAATCCTGCGCTCCGAGTCCCTACTCTGCCAATCTTCAAGGCGCTTAAGATAATCGTCGATGTACGGTGCAATGTTCATCACACGAGAGTGAAACCCGGGTTCAAATTTACCACGATTTATATTTGGTATTTGCCCGTTGCTTGCCATATTGCTAATAGCGTTGTTCTTAGGAGATACTGCTGGAAGCTGCGATTGGCCGTCGCGTACCCAGTCTCCACCGTCATCTGACCCTCTGTTAGCGATAGCAAGCTCGCGACGCTTGCCGTCCGGCGAGGTGCGTTGCCAGAACCGTAAAAGGTGGCCGACGTTAGCTGGCTTTTCTAAAACGTACCAGGCATTCATGTTGTTACGGTTATCGCGAGAGGCAACACTTTGCGAACCTTGATTTCCGTCGCAAAGCTGTTTGCCTCCCTCGTGCGGATAATAGACCTCCTGAGACATGACCGCGTAACATGAGACTATACTTCTAGCCCCTGCCGCAGCAAGCTGCTCCTCAAACGCCGCGTCAGCACCATTACCTTCATGATGTGCATAAGCTTGGCTTTGACTCATGATTAAAAGCATCAGAAGCGATTTAACCACCGACCATTTTTTATCTGGTGACCTATTTGTTTCCACTTGTTCTTTTGTAAGGGGCAGATACTCCCTTCTTCTTGCCCGTTTTTGAAATATAGAATTTAACATTAGATTGACCTTTATTATTATTTGTTATCGAGATCACTGTTAATTTGCTTCTCGCCTTTAAAATTCGTCAAGTTGCACGAGAATGCGTGTAACTCAATTAAGGTAGCAAAGATTTACAGAGTATAAAAAGCATAACCCCTCTATTCCCCCAAATCAATAAGTATCAGCCAGCCCAAAATCTCGTCACTTTCTTTGAAAATAGCCTCAATCTAGCGAAATCTACTGCCTCTACGAGCAGCAAAGATGAAATACAGTCTGGTTTACTCTTTATTTGGCAATTCTCCGCTCTGGGAATGAACAAGACCCTGCCGTATCAAACAGCATTTTAAAAACAAGGCGTAACCAGGTCGCTAGCTCAGCGATCAGTTGAACAGGCTACTCTGCGGTGGTGCAATACTTTGTGGTAGCCGTTTCTTTTCGGATACGGCGGGCAGCTCAGCGCTTCGCATACCACTGCCATATAATAACTCAGCCATAAGCTTATACGTTCCACGAAGCTGGATGAAAATCGCCGCAATGCTGATGATGCAGAAATAACCGCGCCGCCGCCAGCGAAAAATACAGCAGCCTAATATTTCTTCTGCCGTAGAGCCATGGTGATCGCTATAACCATGAAACTGGCACACAAGGTGCCAAAGAGTATGGCGTGATCGGTTGGCCCGATGGCTCGCCATATCCCATAACGTTTGTCGGCGATACCTACATAGCTTTGGCCGGTTAATTTGGCCGCAATCTCATGAGTAAAATGCCGGCCAGTAATCGCCTCAGGTAAGCCTAGCAAGAACAAAATAGCGACCATCATAAACAATGACGCAAAAGAAATAAGGGTCACCCACTATGCTCTATCGAAGATGGGCGGCTTGTCAACAACATGCAGATTAAAATACCGCTTGCCTAAATCGATTCCTCATACTTCAGTGGTCATGGTGACTCGCCTGGTGTGGCTGATCTCCAACCTAGCCTATTAGGCTAGGTTGGGCGAGTCATCTCATTAGGCCTGACGCCTTTATTTTTCAAGAACTCTTACATACCTATTCTTTGAATAACTGGGACAGAGGTCCCGTTTGCATCTGTTCCTTGTATGGCGTGACAAACATCATCTCTTACTGAAAAGTATACTGATGAATCAGTATGCAACCCAATCTAGACATATATGGATACCTCTCTAATAGCAAGCCGAATGAAGCCTAAGTCAGCGCGTTAGCGCGTTAGCGCGTTAGCGCTGACTTTAATTAGTTTTATTAGCAAACTACGGAGCCGCCTTTATGAACGATGATTGGGTTGCACTGACATATATTCGGTCTCACTTTTATAGAAACCCAATCTAGACATATATGGATACCTCTCTAATAGCAAGCCGAATGAAGCCTAAGTCAGCGCGTTAGCGCTGACTTTAATTAGTTTTATTAGCAAACTACGGAGCCGCCTTTATGAACGATGATTGGGTTGCA
>JBKEFT010000033.1:0-72378 GCA_046709645.1 Arenicella sp. | reverse complement strand
ATTGGCGCCGGTGTTCGTAGTCTTTTCCTGAGTAGTGGTCTTGGCCACATAAAAATGCCCGCCGAACGCAGCGTGACACACAATGATAGTAGGGCGTGTCGGCAACCGACACGATAGTTTCTCTGGCTTGAGTCATCCTAACTCTCCTTTATTCCTTTGAGTGATTAGGTTCTCAGATTAGAGTAGGATTTACAAGTGTTAGTTATGGCTGTCCCAGTGTCCCAGTAGTCTCCTTTTATGAGCTGCCTAAAGGCGGAACGAAGTTGCGACAGCGGAGTGTTTTCTTGGTTCTGTTCTTTTGCGCCAAAAGAATGAACGTCCGCAACGGCAGTGGCAAACTTAGTTCGCGGCATTGGGGTCGGTCACAAACGATTCTCATTCGCATCGGAGGTTAATAACCCATCACTTAAAAAGGGGGCGGTGGCCCTATAAGCCCTCTAATGTTTGAAACGATAAGCGTTAATCTGACAATGGCATATCATCATCAAATAGAGCTTCTATGTTACGCCGACCATGAATAACTCTAATAATGTAAGGCACTCCCTTTTCGACTATGTAGAAAACCAAATATGATTTAAATTTGCCCATTGGAAACATGCGAATTTCAAGCGGTGGTATGAGATCAATTTTTGAACCAAGCTCTGGCGCATCACCAAGAAGTTTGAAAATAGTTTGAGCCTCATCATAAAAAGCGATAGCCATCTTAGGATTTGAATCGGCGATATAGTCGGCTATGCCATCCATATCAACGGTGGCCCTGTGGCGCACTAAAAATTTAGGCATACTATGAGACCTCGGCACAAGTCTAGCACAAGATAAAATGGCTAATAGTTTCCAATATTTTTACCAAAATATCCCGCTATTACACTCAATTTTGATAACAATCTTGAAAATATTTTCTCATTTTCCTTTTGCACTAGAGTTGTGCAGAGGTCTCATTCTATTTTATTTTTGTTTGAATACGCGCACGTGCTTTATCAAAATATTCCTCAGCGCTCATCTCAATGACTGGCGAGTTATAACCCTCTTCTAGTAACGCAGCTAAACGATCACGTTCTTCCATCTGAGCGTACTTTTTAGAGACAAAGTCTGAAAATAAATGACTTAGCTTGCCGTTACTTAAACGATCGGCTAAAGATTGTGCCTGTTCCTTTATATCGGCAGGCATAGAAATATTTATACGTTCTGTTGTCATTAGACTATAAACCTGTTGGTTGGTTAATCAGAGGCTCCTCAACTACCTAAATTACCACGCAATTAAATTATGCGCAAACTGTGCGCATAATTTTTCCCGGCGACTCGACAGATGTGCCAGGGTCAGAGTAAAGTTTTTGGCTCGTCATTAAGGCTAATAAATTTGCAGTGATGGGGTCTCTCTAGATCAGATCAGGGCCTCGCTACTTAGTTCAGCAGATCCATCATTATTTCGAATTTTCGAGCTTTCTTGCGAGCCAGATTTCTCTAATACTTTTTTATAGGCACCAGCTGAGTGCCAGCCTAAAACTGTCATAATTACTAAGTAAACTACTATCTCTCGCCAAACCGCCAAACCCCTACTTTTCAATAATGAGAGAAACAATGAAAAAACGTTTATTAATCAGCTCGATACTCAGTGCCTTAATATTGAGTGACTCAGCCTTTGCCAGATCTTATGCCTTCGTCAGCAATGGTCATAATGATGGCCAAGGGTCGCTGCGAGCGGCTTTGCAGAGCGGCGCGCAAACCATCCGTATCAGTTCTAATGTGTCGACCATCATCATCAATTCTGGATTGCAGTTCAATGGTAATGGTCGCTTGCGTATACAAGGTAATGGTCAAGTTATTGATGGTTCCGCTATTGGCGAGCAAGAAACGGTTCTTTCTATTACCAATGGCGCGAATGTGGCGATTTCAAGCATGAGCTTCATTGGCAGCGCTGACTCGGTGAATGATAACCCTAGCGAGCCAACAGGTGGCAAGGGCATTTTCGTGCAAGTGCCGATCGACCGTACGGGTATTGTTAAAGTAAGTTTGAGCGACGTGTCGGTATTTCGAGTTGGTCATCACGGTGTTCACGTGTCTGATTGCTCTCTTGGCGATGATTGTGGCGGCGGCAGTGGCGGCGGTGGTGAAGGCTCATCGGCATCAATTTTCGTGAAATTAGATAATGTCACGATTAATGGCGTTGGTTTTGGTCGAGCTGATGCCGACGGGGTTCGCGTTGATGATCGAGGCGAAGGTGATATTTATTTTGCCGCTTACAATTCCACTTTTAGTAATATTGGTGCCGATGGCGTTGAGTTAGATGAAGGTAATAACGGTAATGTTGTCGCCGATGTGCGCAATAGTGTGTTCGACCGCAACGGCGAGTACTGTAACTTAGTCAGTGAATTTGAAGGTGGCCCTTGCGATGATGATGGTGATCGCGACGTTGACGACGGTTTCGATATCGACGAAGCCGGGGCTGGCACAATTTACGCCAGAGTCCGAAATACTCAAGTCACTAATAACTATGACGAAGGGTTGGATTTTGACGAAGAAGATGAGGGTGATATATCGATGCGCCTGAATAATGTGTTAGCAAGTAATAACCAAGATGAGGCGGTAAAAGCCTCTGAAGAAGGTGCCGGTAATTTAAACGTCACCTTGCTCCGAGTAACTACCGTTGATAATAACGGTGCTAAAGAGGGCATTGAACTTGAAGAAGCGGATGACGGAGATGTGGTGGTTAGTGTTATTTCAAGCTCATTAATTGGTGGCGATGATGAAAAACTAAAGATTGAGCAAGGCGGCGAAGGCGAGGGTGTTGTCAATGTTCGTGGTTCGCAAGGTTTGGTATTGGATTTAGACGGTGTCGACGCTAACTAGTCTTAGAGACCTCTCTTAGTGAGATCTCTAAGAAAAAGCTTGTCATGGTGACTGTGGCAAGCTTTTTAATCGGCCTATCAAAATAAGTTAGCGAAATCCAGACTTAATCTATGTCTAGGTTATCCAACCAGGCTTATGCGGTTTAATTATTTTTTTTGCCAACCGCTGCCTAAATTTATAAATTGACCTGCAGGTGTTTTTTGTAGAGCCGCTTTGCCTGCCAGTTTTTCAACCGACACCAAACTCGTGCCATTGCGTTGTGCGATTTCTTGGTATTTCTGCTTGCGCTTAGCATTAATGTCTTTCACTAGGGCGGTGGTCTCGCCTGTCGCGCTCACTGTTCCTAGGTAGCCGGTAAGCTGTTCTCCAACCATGCCTTGTTGCTTTGCCTCGTCTAGCGACAAGGCAAATGCTGTGTTGGTGATTAATAATGAGGCCAATAGGCTTATCAGAATGATGTTTAACTTTTTCATGATTTGATACTCATAATAAGGTAGGAATTAATAACAAAGGGAAGTACTAGCGTGTTGCTTGCTTAAACCTAGAAACCTCAGTCGAAACACGAAAACCTGCACAACTCCTTAATATGCCTAAGGAATCCATAAAAGTGTTCATCACCAACAAGGTGACTTCACATTTTCTGAATTCCTTATTCACACCAATTAGTTGCACATCTTTTTCGCGTTCAACTGAGGTTTCTAGGTTAAAACAACTCAGAGTCTTCACTGAATAACTCATCGAGCTCTCTTTCTACTTTGATTTTAATTTCATGTTCAATTTTTATATTCAAGTTAATAGTAATGGGCTCAGACGGTACCGCCACTTGCACGGTTGGGGTGCATGCCGTGGCGAGCAATAAACAACCGCCAACGAGCAAAAAATGTTTTAGCTTATTAAATTTGAATCGCGTTATTGGTGAGCTTAACGTCATCCGCTGTGTACCTATTTAGTTTGTTGATAGAGATCTCGCACTTGTTTATCAAGCCTATCACTAACCCCGTCATACAACCTCAAACTTTCAAGTAACTTTAATACGTTTTGTTCAAGATTAATATTTAGCTTAACTTGTCGGCCTTGCTCAAAAGCTGGGTTATTGCCTTGCAATTGCAGCTTGAGGAGTAAGGTGCCGTCGGGCTTATATTGGGTGTCTGCGCGCAATACATCATAGTGGAAATTTCTCAGAGCCAACACCACTGTTTCAGCAACTTTGTTTGACAGCAGAGCATCTGTATCGGCTTGATACTTAAGCACGCCGCCAGGTGCTATCGCTTGCAACTGACCATCATCAATACTGATTTGACCGTTGTTAATGGTGATTGGCAGTAGTCCATTGATTAATCCTGTGGCTTGAACATCATCAAGTTGTTGCAGCGTTACCAGTTCGTTGAGGTCAATGTTTTCTAACACAACTTGCAAATTCTGTTGTGACTGATTCAAATCGTATGCTGTTTGCTTTAGGCTAACACTGCCTTGCAATAGTTGAGTTTGCGCCTGCAAAATATCAACGATAGGCAAGTCACCAAAGGTTGAAGGCCGTAGTATAAACTCTAGCACCATATCCTTGTTTTCTACACCCGCATCTAACTGCGCCACCGTCATGCGCTGTGGCGTTTTACTGAAAATTTCAGGGTACACTTGCAGCGACAATTGACCATTGGTACCGGAGAAATACGCTTGCTCATAAGCCCCACCAAGATTTTCTAATTGCGCATCAATGTCGACCGTTGTTTGCCATTCACCCTCTTTATCATACCAGCGAGCCTGGCCAGCGAGATCAACCTCGCCGACAACCAAGTTTACTGGTGACACAAAGGGGAATGTTAATTGGTTAAGTCGTCCAGGGTCGCTGAATTTTAAGGTCTTGAAACGAAACTCTGAGCTGCCCTGTCGGCTCTTAAAATTGTGCTTACTGGTGGTCTCTATATGCAGGTTGCGCTCTGAGCTCTGCAGGCTGCCGTGACTTATCAGCAAGTTATTGCTGAATTTAAAAGACTGGTTCACATTATCCAATCGCCAAACATTCTCTTGTTTGTTATTAGTAGCGATATCATTAATCGTCAGCTGAGGTATTGCTAATAATCCTGCGGCGTACAACGAGCCCTGATTGAATCGGGCCTGCTCGATTTGCAACGACAGGTTAAGCGGCTGAATGCGTTGCTCTAATGTCTTGTCTTGCACAACTGGTATGGTTATTTTTAATAGTGTTGCTTCAAGCGCTGCTTGAGCGGCTGCTTGGAAATCGCCTTTTAAATGCAATGGCTGAGTTGACGTCATAGCCCAACCCTGTGGCAGTTCGGTCTTATCCATGCGGCTGTATTGGCTGGCTAATTGCCATGATTCAGCCACGTCGATCTGCCATTGTTCAGCGTCTATGTGCGCCGAGACTGCGCCCGAAAATGAAGTATCAGATAGCTCTAATCCTTGATTTTTCTGTAGTTTGCCAACCGTCAATAGAAACGCCGGCGAGCTAACCCGGTTTACATCTTGAGTGAAGTTTGCATCACTGCTAACGTTTAGAGTGAGGTTGTCGACCTGCCAATCAGCTAGGCTGGCCCTCGTGAGTGATAGCGTGTTATTGGATTGAACATTGATCTGCAAGCTTTCCTGCGATTGATCGAAGGTTGCCGACGCTTGTTTTATCTGAACCTCAAACCGAGCGTTTAAGGTTTGAATATTCCAATCCTGGGTGCCTAGATTCTGAATCTCAATTATAGATATTAAGGCCAATCCAGGCGCCGGATTGTTGCCGCTAATTGTTCCGGTGAGTGCAATGTCAGATAGTTCTATTGAACTCTCTGCCTGCTCGATTGATGCTAGCCAGCGCTGCGATAAGCTAGGTTTAATCTCAGCACTAAACACTAGCGACTGGCCAACTTGATTGAGTGATCCTTTGAAAGCAGGCTGACTTAGATCTGCATGTTGTTGCGAGGGCTCAGGCTGTTGAGAAACCCCGTCCTGCACGGGGGCGTCAAAAAAATGAACGTTCCAGCCATTGTCTTGATCGTTAGTCCAATTTATTTTCTGTTGATTGGCAAACAACAGCTCAGTATTCAGTTGGTTTTGATGCTTGCTTAACTCTGCTTGTAACTCAATGGTATCAAATTCGGTTTTTGACTCAGACGCCAGATTATGTGAGATTGAGATAGATGGCAGCCGCACAGTGTTTAGCGGAAAATTGCGTGTATCAGCGGCTTTGAAAGCGGCTATTAGATGTTCGATAGTCGGTAGAGTTGGCGATGGGCCTGCTTGTTCGCTGGTCTGCTGATCAAGCGTTAGAACGATTGAGTCAACAGAGAGGTTCTCAGCGTGCCCGGTGATTAGCTGCGACAGCGTGTAATCTAGGCTAAGCTGATTAAGCTCTATTCGCAGCGTGGTGTCCCCATCTGGGTAGGTGACATCGAGCCGATCGATCGACGCCTGCGATACACCGACCTCACTTATTTGCAAAGTAACCTTAGTCAGGCCGTATTGCTGCAGAGACTGTGTCACGCTCCAGTTCAATAAGGCAGGCAATTGCCACCATACAATGCCCGACAACAACCCTAGTGCGCCGACCAAAAATAACAACCAAAAGAGAAAACGCTTACGAATGGGTCACCTGCAGTGATTAAGCTTACTCACACTAATTTAAGCCGCAAGACTAACCGATTCGAGCAATAGTGAGCAACCGGATAAGTTGGTTCAGCAGAGAATAAAGGCTTCAATAAAGTCTAATGCCCTTTCCCTCGATTAGTGCAATATCAGAATTACACTGAGAAAAAACGGTGCCCATACTACTCGAACTGTTGGCGCTAAGCAGCAAGTTCTGCAATCTACAAGACAACAATTCTTCAGCGTTGCTGAAGATATTAGCAAAGCAAAACTGCTCGGCTTGAACGGCTAAATAAGTAGCTAGTCGTCTAAGTGAATAAGCGATTACTCAGCCATACTGCTTGGTAGGGGCTGAGGCTTAGCATCTGCTTTTGCGCATCGACTGAGTCACCGCTAATCAGGTCTAGCCAGCCGTCTGTGCCCACTAGGTTGACCGAGTTAAGTGGTATCTCTATCGCTCTATCGCTTACGTTGTGTAAACAAAATATTGACTGATCGCGTCTTAGGCTTTGTCGCCAGAATGCAAAAACCTCATCGCCGAGGTGCAGGGTGTATTGAGCCGCATTTGGGTGAAAAGCCGGTTGTGCACGGCGCAGAGCTAATAGCGCCAACATTTTTCGATAGACGTGATAGTGATGGCTGTCTTGGTCGTCAAGCTGCTGCTGTAAATTATCCCAATCCCAACGGTGACGGTTTATACATCGATTTTGGTTCGATAAGCCAAAGCGTTGGTAGTCATTTTGGGTGCCCAATAAGCTATGAATGTAGATGCCTGGTACGCCTTCGAGTGCAAACATAATGGCATGCGCACAGAGGAATCGATCGATCTGAAATTGGTCTGGCCCCTTGCTTGTTCCTTTCAGCGCATCAAATAATGCAACGTTGATCTCATAAGGGCGCGGGTCGCCAGACTCACCGCTGCGCCATGATATCTTTGCGCCATGGTTTTCCATGGTAGCGACTAGGCTTGATATCTCTTCTTCGCTGAGTAAACCTTCGGCCGGTCGCAAACCGATTCCGTCATGCGAGGCGATGAAATTGAAATAGAAGTTGCCGGCCTGCGCAGGAGGCATACTCATTTGCCATTGTTTAAGGTAAGCGCTTGTTCCCGCTACTAAGGCATGTAGAACTAAGGGAGGCAGCGAAAAGTTATACACTGCGTGCGCTTCGTTACCGTTACCAAAATATGATAGGTTTTCAAGATTCGGTACATTAGTTTCGGTAATTATGATGGCTTGAGGAGAATGCTCTTCGATCAGGGTTCGCAACAGGCGAGTTACCTCGTGCGTCTGAGGAAGGTGTATGCATGAGGTGCCAATTTCTTTCCATAAAAAAGCGATCGCGTCTAAACGAAAAATCCGAACACCTTGCTCGAGGTATCGCCGTATGATTCCAACCATCTCCAGTAGCACATCAGGATTAGCAAAATTTAGATCCACCTGATCGTGACTAAATGTGCACCAAACTAGCTTCTCACCGTCTAAGGTTGGAGTTTCTTTTAGCAGTGTTGAGGTGCGCGGGCGTACAACTTGGGATAGGTCGTCATCGGCCGACGCCTCAACAAAATAGTCGACGCCTGGATGCTTGCCTTGTTTATATTTCTCAAACCAAACGCTGCGCGCTGAACAATGGTTAATTACTAGGTCGGCCATTAGATCGTAGTCTTCGGCAATGGCCTTGATGTCATCCCAGTTGCCAAAGCTTTGATTGACCTCGACATAGTTGATCACCGAAAAGCCATCGTCGGAACTATAGGGAAAGAAGGGTAGAATATGGACACCACTTACCGCTTTTCTTAAGCGCTGATCGACAAACTTTTTAAGCGTTTGGAGGGGGGCTTGTTGGTCTTCGATGACACTGTCTGCATAGCTAATCAACCATGCGTCTGACTGCGACCATGTATTCTGGAATGGTTCGCTGGTGCACTCACCAACCTTAACGCCGATGCGTCTGAGTAAACGCCGAGCCAGGCGTTCTTGGTCGTGATCTGGGTAGATTCGCGAGAGATGATCTACCACCTTTTGGAGTCTTTGCATTAGCGTACCTCAGCTGAATTCTTGCATATCTAACTCGACCGCCTCGAGTAATTTTTCTTGCACATCGGGGATCGCGCTGACCACCCGATTCCAACTTGGGATAAACGGAGTTTCCATCGGATTTTCTAAAAAGTCGTTACCGGCTTGCAGCACATTTTGGGCAAACATCTCAATTGCTTTCTCCTCTTTATGAATGTCAAGTTTGAGACCATTCATACGCGCATCATTGTAATACGTTTCAACAAAATCCAATGCGATGCGAAAGTAAGTTGCCTTAATTGCACGGAAGGTTTCGGCGTTGAAGACCACGCCATTGGTAGCTAATTTTCGAAACAGCGCTTTGCAGATGTCAATCGACATTTTTGATAGCCCTTTGGCGCTGTCTTCGGCTGATAGATCTTGATGCTTGTGGTCGTAGGCGTCGGCTATATCGGCTTGGCAAATTCGGTTGTTGGCGTAGTTTCGATTTAGCTCTGAGAGCACACCAATTTCTAAGCCCCAATCGCTGGGGATTCTTATGTCGTTTATTACGTCGGTGGCGAAAGAGAACTCACCCGCCAATGGATAGCGAAAGCTGTCGATATAATCGAGATAGTCGTTTTGCCCGTACACTTTTTTTAAGGCCCGAACCAGTGGCGTCACAAGCAGCCTTGACACCCTCCCATGAATTTTTCCGTCGGCGACTCGGGCGTAGTAGCCTTTGCAAAATTTATAGTTAAAGCCTGGGTTTGCCACTGGATAAATCAGTCGTGCTAGTAAGCTTTTTTTGTAAGTCAAGATATCGCAGTCATGCAAAGCAACTGAGCCTGCGCGCCCAGCGGCGAGCACATAGCCAAAGCAATACCAAACATTGCGACCTTTACCCAGTTCAAGTGGCGCTAAATTCTCTTTCTTTAATAGCCCGTCAACCTCTTGAAGCCGTGGGCCTTCGTTCCAAAGCACTTTAAAACTTTGATTTAATGGTTTAAAAAATTCAAGTGCTTGTCGGTATTGAGATTCATTGGCGCGGTCTAAACCGATCACAATGTCATCAAGGTAGTCAACCTTACTTAGTTCATTGACTATATTAGGTAGTGCTTCACCCTCTAACTCGGAATACAGTGATGGCAGCACCAAAGCCATTGGTCGCTTTTTGCGAAATGAGCGCAGTTCGTTCTCTAAATCTTCTTCAGAACGTTGATTCAAATTGTGAAGCGTCGTGATGATTCCATTTTGATAAAAGTCGGCCATTTTTTATTTGTCTTTGGTTAAATTGATGAATTTTCTACCTCAATCGGCGTCTGTTGTGTGTCTGCAGTTTTGCTATCGACACAGTTAGCCAAATACTTATAAAGCACGGCAATTCTTTCGGCCTTGCTCGAAGAGGTAATGTAATGAGGCTCGGCGTATGCGGCTAAACTATTTGACTATAGAACTATTTGCTAAATAGTCGTTTGATTCGCTCAATAGTCGTTTGAGTAGCTCGCCAATATATCGTTTACTGCAGCGTTCCAACCCTCGGGGCCATATAGCTGAGTGTATATCGTATGCTGATTGTTTGACTTATCAAACGTCGGGTAGTCGGTGGTCGAGGATTTGACGCATACCGCAATATCAGCACATTCGAGCATAGCCACGTCGTTGTGGTTATCACCTAAACATACCAATTTTAACCTCGCGTCGCCAGCGAAAAGGTTTTTGGGGTGCGACTTTAGATAGTTCAGAAGATAGTTCAGAAGATAATTCAGAGGCTTGGCTTTATCGCATTTTCCTTGTAAGTGATAAAAGCGTCCGCCTTGGCTTAGCGTCAATCCGTGTTGATTGGCAGTCGCTTCAAATAGGGTTAATTGCCTCTGGTTGCCGTGCCACAAAAACGGTTCAGAGTACTCCTTTTTCATGGCTAGCTGAGCGGAGTGCAGGTCTAATTGAGTCTGATCAATAAGCTGTTGCTCTGACCAGTCATTGAAGCCCTCTAAAAGGTCACCATGCTGGCATTTAAATTGGCTAATGAAATTTAGTATTTCATCGCGATTGACTCCAAAGATGACTCGTTCAGTGTCGACAATCAATGCCGATCCATTTTCAACGATAAGCGGGCCTTGCACGCCTATTTTCTGCTGTAGCGCTAATGCCTCTGAGGCATTTTTACTGGTATTGAATATTACCGGAACGCCAGCTAAGCGACATTTTTCAAGCGCCGGTAAGGCGGCGTCAAATGAATAATCATGGTGGTCAATGAGGGTGCCATCGAGATCCGTTGATATCACTAGTTGCACTATTTTTACTCCACCTTTGCCAGCCTTGTGAGGCCAGTGATTCGATGGTTGTTATCAATTGGCAAACACCAATCGGCGTAATTTGGCAAACTTGCTAGTGCGTGTTCGGTAATGCGTTGATAATGTGCGATAAAGAATGTTATTTGCTCGTCTGACATAGTCGCCGCGGTCGATTGCCCTGCTCGTTCAAGCTTGTCTATCAACTTTGTTTCTTGTAGTGACCGCCATTGGTATACACAATCAAAACTCGGTGCCACCAGCGCTATCAGTTTGTCGAGTTGCTTAAAAAGCGATGTATAGCCATCAGCTAATTGTTGATTAACAAAGCCTCGCCAACGAGCGTCTTGGTCCATCGACCGTTCTAAATCATTGACGGGTATTTGTAGCTCGGCCTCGAGTTGCGGTCGAACACCGACACACCAACCCTCGAGTATAATCACCTTTGGTTTTGTTGAAATGCTCTGCCAATGAGCCAATGGCGCGCGATCATCACGGGCTTTTTCAAACACTGGCACTCGCACCGGTTTCGCGGCGTCAAAGGTTTTAAGTTGATTAATAGTGTTGTTAAGTAATTCGATATCATGCGTGCCGGGAACACCCCGAGTGCTTAGCAAAGGGTGTACATCAACCGCAAGTTGGCGACGTTGTTCTCGGGTCAGGTAGAAGTCGTCTAGTGACATTACCACCGTTGAGGTATTGAACTGTTGCTCTAAGATCAGCTTCAAGAAATCGGCTAATGTCGACTTACCACTACCTTGTGAGCCGAAGACACCAATCAATAGAGCTGACCCAAGATGGGTGTCAATTGGATCTGCCGCTAAGGCTATTTCAGACGCAAGGCTTAGGTAATAGTCGGCGATGGTGCTAGCGAAGTCGCTAGGCAGGCCTTTGCTGACGATTTCATCGCTTATTAGTGGCTCTAATCGAGGGCTAATGTATGCCATATAGGCTGTTGGCTCAGTAGGTGGAGGTCTGCTAGGTAGACAATCCTATCAGATCTATGCAGAGTTATGCAGAGGTCTCTTGCCGATATTTTCTTGCTGTTTTGTCGGCTTGATGTTAATTCAAGCCCTGTATTGCCGGTTTTTTCTTACTTTTTATCTGCCCAATGGCGCGGGGCTATTATAAGTACGTGTATGTCGTATGGGTGATTTCAATCGATTTGAGTGCACCTTCATCGATTATCGGGCGAAATCTTAGGCGCTTGGCCATATGGTTGGCTTTAATTCTGAGTCCCATCGAAATGTCGGCCTGAGACTGTCGAGTAACTCTACTACGGTACCTGTGGCGTCGATGTTTAGCAACATCGGAACAGTTTGATAAGCACGGCCACCCGCAGTGGGGTCTCTTTGTTTCGAAAGTTTAAATGCTGGTAGCGCTAGCGGAGCATCGAAAATTTTAGCTATTGGGTGAGATTTAGGCAGATGTTCGGCATTTTTTCTAGCTAGCTGATAATAGGTATTAGCGCCTTTGGGATTGCCGTAAAGCAGGGTTAAATCTCCGATACTTAGCAGCGCTTTAGTTGCACCTTCAACATCGACACGTTTTTTAGCTGCCGAATAAAATAGCCTTAGAAATTGGTTGATCTGAGAAAAGGAATTGTTAGTTAATAGGTGAGAATCAATCGTACTCAAATCGGTAAAACGTCGTCCTTGAGCGTCTTGATACAGCTTACTATCTATTTCGGTGAAGACTTGTCGTTTCAGAAAGTGGGCATAGGCAAAATCACCATAAGGCAATGAGGGCTTGGCGACCAAGGCCGAACTGTAGCGACGAAGGGCGTAACCGAAATAATGAATAGACTTGTTCAAGCCGATTAAGCTGGTTTCGGTTGGTCTTCGACTGGTTAAATGTTTGTCTAGGTAATGGTTTGCCAGCTTCATAACCAGGTCGAATGAGTAGCTGTCTTCAGGGTCCTCTTTTTCAATCCATAGGAGTCTCTTTAATTGCTCCTCTGCATCGCTAAGGTTACCAGTTGCTAGCCCCGTCTCAACTAGGCCTCGCAGCACTGGGCGCTGTTCGACACTGTTCACGCCATTGTTGATCTTGACATTGTGTAAGGCGTTGGCAAACATTTTTCGGGCATCGTCTAGTCGCCCGGCTTTTAATAGCCTACGGCCATAGGCTGAGTATAACTCCGCGAACTGTTGGTCGAAGGAGTCATGAGTTTCGCCAAGGGTTCGTATTTGCTTGCGTTGCAAGTCTAAGGTTTCGCGTAGTGCTAGGTTTGTTGACACTGGGGCGTATTAAGTATAACGAGAGGCTGCGTGTCTGCTATAACGAACTCTGGCTCTAACTCTGGCTCTAACTCTGGCTCTAACTCTGGCTTTACTGTGACGCTTTCAAGCGATGTTTTTTTCTTCTTCAGCTGTGTCAGCTTGCCTATTGGTGTTGACCGACCACTTGCTGTTGTTGGAAGTCGGTTGCTCAGCGGCATTTATATCGATCGACAACATTAGCGCCAAGACAATTACCGGCTTGGTATGCCAAGGGAGCGCGGCTAGCGAGTTGAAGCCACGTAATTGTTGTGCATTTAATGTCATCACCACCACATCAAGCTGTTGATCTCTGCATTGCTGTAGCATGAAAAATATAAAAATCAGCTTGATATGGCAAATATTCTCAATCTTGGAGAGTCAAATTAGTCACGCTTCTCTTGCGATGGCGGTTCGAGAAGCAGCGTTGAAAAGCTTATCTAGCTATGCTCGGCTTAGTTTCTAACTTGGTTTCAAATAGATATTCCATTTCGCACGGCGAGCCATCGCAGCTCGCAGGATCGAATTTAGTATTGCTAATAATGTAGTTAATTAAGGTCGCGGCGCTAGTGGTCGGAGCTTTGTAAATGCTTACTTTCTTGACCTCACCGGAAGAGCCAATCACGGCGATAGCGAGTACATCGCCTTCGTCTCTAAGATCTCGGTTAGCCTTATATAATTGGTAGTAGATGGCTTGTGTGCCTTCGCTAGGAAAAGGAGGATGCTCCGAGTCTTTCAAGCCTCCATAAGGGGCTTTTACCCGAGCTTGGAGCGTTGCGGACATTTCACTGTATCGAGTATCGAAGGGCACATCGTTTTTGAATAATTTTTGTTTAAACTTTGACCCTGGTCGTGGGTCACCATAAAGATAGTAAGCATTCTGATCGGAACTCTGCTTAGCTGACGCGGTGCCAGGCAAAGAGACTAAAAGAGCCGTTATGATGAAAACGGATGATAAAATATTGTTGCGCACGTTGATGTTCTCCGGTGTTTGGCCGCCGGTTGATGGACAGTCAAATATTAATCGAGTGGCGACCCCCTATAGGCCGCTTGTGTAAGTTAAGATGCTATAACTTCGAATTTGGATTCAAAACTGAGAATTTTTTTTAAATCTATTGAAAAATGTGTGATATTCAATCGCGAGTTATGGGGGTGAGCAGTATCAATCAATCGATTACTGCATACTTCAGCTGAAAAAGACTACACACCGAACATGCGTCTTGTAGTCAAGCGTGAACCGATAGCGGAGATAGCTAAATGGTTTGATAAAGTTATTTAAATCGGTCACTCATTTTATCGTATGCCGCGGTTTTTATCGCATGCCGCGACTTTTATCGAATGCTCCGGCGATGCGAGCGTTGTTGAGGCTCAAACGCGGGTAGATTGGGCTTGGCTTTAAGTTGCATCGCGGTGGAGCGCTCAAAGGCTTAAAATTGTTCATCTCTTGCTGTTCAATTCTTATAGTGAAATCTTGTATACTGCGTGACTATTCTGGAGGGCACTGCTTAATTGCTCTAGCCATTGTCCAATATCTACTGCCCACTCGCTTCCGTCTACTACCGACTGCGTAGTGTGATAGTTTCGCTCCAACCTTAACCTGACCCTGTTTTCGTCTGATCGGCGCAATGGCCTTTAAAAGAATAGCCTGCCACCGATAGCCTACTTGTTATGATTCAAACCGCTTCGTCGACATTGTCCGATCGTTCTCGTCTAGTGCGATTGCTTACCGACTTGTCTGATATTAATTTCAGTTCGGCTGAATACAATCTTGCCGAGCACTTAGGCCGCCTGCTAAGCGTATCGGATTCAATTGCCCTTTCTCGTTCACTGGGTCAGTTGCCGGAACATCTTGGTAAGCAAGTTTCGCTTAGTGCTGATGCTATACGAGATGATGTTTTGGCTAGCCGTAAACAAATGATACACATAATTGTGCGGAGTTTTGACGCGCAGCACGAAGGCACAGGAATTCAGGCACCAAGCGTCAGCACTGGAACTCGTGCAGAGGCGCTAGAAACTTATGAGCCGTATCAACGCTTCTACAGTATGCACCAGGCGGCCATGTCCGGCGAAGCAAACAGTTTACGTTTGCGTGTTCGGGCTGCGGTGTCGGGCTTTTCAGTCGAGTTACATAAACTGGCTGAACTAGACAGAATTATAGGCGAGAGTTTGAGCGCTCATAGCGCAAAATTATTTAATCTAACACCAAAATTATTACAGCAGAGGTTTAAGCAGCTATTGGCCGCGCATCGGCTTAAAGAAAGTGATAGCAGTAGTACTGAGCTACATCATTGGCTTAGACCCGGGGGCTGGCTTGAACTGTTTTATCAAGACATGCAAGAACTATTATTAGCCGAATTGGATGTGCGTTTGCAACCAATACTGGGCTTGTTAGAAGCACTTTACGAACATACGAGCAATACAACAGCATGACAAAAATGTTATTTAGCGGCGCCTTTATCCTAGGTGCTTTGGCGATTCTTTGGATAGGGCGCATATTTCTAGGCGCCGACAATCTTGGTCTTGGTGTGACCGTGTTAATCGCGATGGTATACACCATTGGCACGCTTGAGCTACTGCAGTTTCGTCGCGCAACAGCCACACTTAACGAGGCACTTAATGCCTTAACCCAACCGCTCGAAGATCTTTATAAATGGCTGCTTCGCATAGACTCAAGCTTGCAAAATGCGGTGCGTTTAAGGGTAGAAGGTGAGCGAAATGGGCTTCCGGCGCCGGTGCTAACACCCTACTTGGTAGGGCTGTTAGTGATGCTCGGCTTGCTTGGAACCTTTGTCGGCATGGTCGATACGCTTAAAGGCGCGGTTGTGGCCTTGCAGGGCACCAGTGAGCTTGAAGCTATTCGCGCGGGTCTGGCTGCGCCCATTGCCGGTTTGGGGCTGGCCTTTGGTACCTCGGTCGCAGGGGTTGCGGCGTCGGCCATGTTAGGCTTGCTATCAACCATTAGTCGACGCGAGCGCCTGCAAGCAAGTCACTTGTTAGATACGCACGTTGGCACCACACTGCGACCTTTCTCGGCCAAATATCAACAGCATCTTGCCTTTCAAGCAATGCAAGATCAAGCGGCGGTGATGCCCGCAGTTGCAGACCAATTGAGTGCCTTAGCGAATAGTTTAGAGGCCTCTAACAACAGTATGACGGCGCAGATACTGCAAAATCAAGAGCACTTCCAAAACACCATAACTGGCTTGTACCATGAACTGAATGAGTCGGTAGATCAGTCGTTGAAAACTACTTTGGTTGAGAGCGCTGGCCTTATTAATGCTAGCGTTCAGCCGATTGCTGAACAAACATTGTCCCAGCTTAGTGCCGGCGCTCTGGAAACCCAACAACAATTGATAAAGATCAGTCATGAACAACTTGCTGCGATCAATCAATCGACCCAAGAAAATAATCAGTTGTTGAGCAAGTCTTCAGCGGAGGGTCTTGCTCAACAGGCAAAGTCGACCGCCGACTTAATAGCCCAGGTAAACAACGCCACTTCAAATGCTAATCAACAATTAAGCTCTAATAGCGCTGCTTTGTTGCAAAGTTTTAGCGCTAGTACTGAGCAATGGGCAGAGCAGCAGCGTGAGCAAGCAAAACAGTTTAGCAATACCATTGGTCAGGAGCTTAATAGCTTAACCCAGCTAGAAAGTGATCGAGGCAGTGCGGCAGTTCAACAATTGAGTGAATTACAGGCGGTTGTGACTGCCCATCTGACTACTCTGGGCACAGCACTTGAGGAGCCGATGGCTCGTTTAATTGAAACCGCATCTCAAACACCAAAAGCGGCGGCCGACGTTATTGAAAAGCTGCGTGGTGAGATGAGTAAGAATCTAGAGCGCGACAATGACTTATTGCTTGAACGCACCAGTTTGATGGCGCAATTGAGCACGCTAGCCGAAAGCTTAGAGCAAAGCGCCATTGGCCAGCGTGACGCGATTGACTCGATGGTCGAACGTTCGACTGAAACCCTAAGTAAAGTGGGTCAGGAGTTTGCTCTTAGCGTAGAGGGCGAGGCCGAGAAGATGGCGGGTATGGTGGATCAATTTGCCAGCAGTAGCACCGAAATGGCCAGCTTAGGCGATGCCTTTAATAGCGCGGTGATGATCTTTAGTGAGTCTAATAATTTGCTAATTGAAAATCTCAGTAATATTCAAGCCTCACTTGAGCAATCGAACAGCCGTAGCGACGAGCAGCTTGCTTACTACGTGGCGCAAGCGCGCGAAATTATTGATCATAATTTACTCTCACACAAGCAAATTATAGATGCCATGAATGCCAGCTCCGGCGACCAAACTGCGATGGTTAGGGCGGTTAGTTCATGAACGAATTCGATGAAGGGGGGGCACACGCGCCGCCAATATGGGCAATTTTTGGTGACCTAATGTCCGGATTGGTGGGCGTATTCGTATTGTTGTTGATCTGGGCGCTCGGGTTTCAGCTGGAACTGGCACAGTCTTTAAAAGTTGAAACCGTTAAACGACAGGCCGAGCAGCAGCGCCGTATTGCCTTAGAGCAGGCCTTGGCCGACCCCTTGCAGAATGGGCGGGTAACCTTAGAGAATGGTCGAATCGCAATTAGCGGCAGTGTCTTGTTTGCAGTCAATTCGGATCAACTTCAGACTGAAGGGCGTGTGTTATTGCGTAGTCTGGTAGCGCCGTTACAACTGTTTCTAGGTGAGCGCGATCAGATGCTTATGATTAGCGGCTTTACCGATGATCGGCCTATTCGTGTGGACAACCTCAATTTTGCTGATAATTGGGAGTTATCGGCACAACGTGCGCTGACGGTTACTCGGGTACTGATCGAAGAAGGCTTGCCCGCTAGTATGGTTTTTGCAGCGGCTTTCGGCGCACAGAGCCCCGTTGCGAGCAATAACGATGAGGTTGGGCGCTCTAAGAATCGACGCGTTGAAATGGCGCCTGTGCCTAAAAATTCTCAAAACGATCAACTTAAGTCAGCCTCATGAGCATTTCTCCAGTTAATGACTTGGCCGCTAAACGGCTAAAACTTAAACAGCTGTTGGCAGATTTAAATTCAGGCCACTTGAATAACTCCGACCCGGTGCGCTTCGACTATATTCAAAGCCTGTATCAACGACTAAGCAGTCATCACAATGAGGCTAACGTTGAGTTGCTCGATAAAATTCAAACCAGCGTAAACCATTATATGGGCGATCTTCGCGACGCTCGATGTGGGGCACAAAGTACGCTTGAGAGAGTCTCAGCTAATTTTCCTGAGCAGGCAGAGGTGGCAAAACTAATGTTTGATCAATGTCGGTTTAGACAGCTTGAGCAACTGAGTAATAACTTGATTAAGCAACAGTCGGCCGACGCCAATATTGACGTGCTTCGCGAGTTGACCAAGCGTATTAACCTGCAATCAGGCGAGAGCGATGGCACCGATGATAATCAACCGGTGTCATTCGATAAAGTGTTCTTGGCGCAAGAGCAAAGCGTACGCCAAGTGCCCAGTGACTCGACGCCAGCCAGTTCTGACGGCAGTGGTGAGCAATTGGTGATGCAATCAATGAAGCAGTTTCGGCAATCGATGAAGCATTTTAACATTGACAAAATCATCGCGCGAGCAATCGATGAAGGCCCTGAAAACCCAGGCCCACTAAATCCGCAAATGTTGGCCATTAGGTGGTTAACACAGATGCGTGATTTATCGCCAACGTATCTGCGTCGTTTTGCAGGGCAGATTGAAACATTGCTTTGGTTAGAAAAAAATGCGTCCAAATTGATTAAGCCTAAAGCGAGCAAAAATTAGTAAATCAGCGTTAGAAAATTGGCTCATTGAAAGCGGCGTTTTGCTAAATTAATGAGGTCTGTTCGAGCAAGATTAGTCTATTAGGACTATTGAGCATGTTTATCCACAAGCATACTCTATGCAATATACATTGACTCGCCGCGGGACCACCTGTGATGGCGGTAGGTCACTAATAAATTATGTGATTTCGTGTCGGAGACGGTAATAAGTTGAATGTGTATAACATAGAATAGCGCTGGGTGATGAGAATATTTTAGCTTGAGCTAAACTAAGAAATAGGTAGTATAAACCTATCCAAACTGGACCTGTACGGGGTTATTGGCCGGTGCGAGGCTGACTTTTCTAGCTCTCGCGTGGCTACAGAAAAACCTTGTTGAAGTGCCTGTTATAGTAATCGGGGTAAAAAATAGAATGGGAAATAGAATTTCATTTAGTAGGGAAATGTCTGGTCATGCCAGCTGCAATAGCAAAAAAGCTATAACGCGATACCGGCCGACTGATGCTATTAAATTAGCTGCGGTATTGGTCACTGCAAGTCTATGTGTGGCGCAGCCAGTGTCAGCGCAGTCAGTTACTGATGTTGAACGACTGACCCAAGGTCTGTCTGAGAGAGTCGAATTCGATGTCACTCGATACCAAATTATCGGTGGGAATCCATTGAGTGCGTCTAAGACAAAATCGATTTTGTCTCCGTATATTGGTTCCAATCGCGGTATAGATGACATTGAGAATGCCGCTGGCGCGCTTGAAACTGAGATGTCGGATAAGGGTCTAAGCTTTTACCGAGTCTCGTTTCCACCACAAGAACTTACCGATGGCGTGGTAGACCTGCTGATAACGCAGTATAGGATTGGCAATGTCAATGTTAAGGGCAATAGCTATTACAGCGAACGAAACATTCAATCCAGTTTGCCGCTATTGCGCAAGGGCGAATCGCCAAGTACGCGGGGCATAGCTCGTGCTTTACGGGTCGCCAATCAAAACTCGGCGAAACGCGTTCGCGTAACATTAGCGCCTGGCGAAGGTGCTAACGAAATTGACGCCAACATCGTTGTTAAAGACCAACAGCCATTAGTATTAACCAGTTGGTTAAACAATACTGGTACCGACGCTTCAGGGGATTATCGCGTTGGCGCGAGCATTGCACACCGCAATATTTTGGGGCTTGATCATAATGGTTCTCTGACTTTCATCACCTCATCAGAGGGTGTTAACGACGTACAGCAAATTGCCGCCAGCTATCGTATACCGCTTTATTCACTGGGTGGTAGCCTAAATTTTGTTGCTGTTAATTCAAACATTGATACCGGCGTTGTCGCTGGGGTCTTCGATGTTGCCGGTAAAGGCGAAGTCTATGGCATCGGCTATTCACATGTTTTATCGAGCATCGGTTCGTATAATCATGGGCTGCAACTGCAAGCTCAAGACAAGTTGTTTGACAACGATGTGCAGTTTCTAGGGCGTCAAGTTCTAGAAGATGTTCGTAGCCGCCCGCTTTCCGCTACTTACCAAGCAAGCTGGGGCAACGGTAAAGGCTTTCAATGGTCGGGCATGATGTCGCTCACCAGCAACTTGAGTGGCGGCTCATTCAATAATGCTCGCTCTTATGCTGTTTCCCGATCTGGAGCGTCTGATGATTGGAGTAAAATTAACCTTGGTGCCAATTACCAATACAAACTAAAAGAATGGCTCTATACCGCATCACTGAACATCGCATTTTCTAGCGATCGCCTGATCACTGGTGAGCAGTTTGCGGTTGGCGGTGTGAGTAGCATTCGGGGTCTCGATGAGCGTGAGTTACGTGGCGATGAAGGTTATCAGCTCAATCTGCAAGCATGGGCGCCACCGGTTTATAAAACCCTCAGGCCGGTCGCCTTTATTGACCTTGGGCATGTGTCAAATAACGAGCCGATAGAAGGCGAGTTTCGCTCAGAAGATGTTATCTCAATCGGCGTATTACTTAACTGGAATCCGACCAATAAAATATCAGCGTCGGCAAGTTATGGTTACTTGATTGACGGGATCGATAGTGACAACGCAGTTGAAGGGTCGCCTGAAGATGGTGACGGGAAATTGCATTTTAATCTAACCTACCGATTCTAAAAGAGCTGAGACAACATTATGAAAATACATTATTTAGCGCTCAGTATTATTTTGCTCAGCGCACTAATATCGCCGATCAGTCACGCATCCAGCGGCACGGTTATTCTCGCTAAAGGCGTAGTAACAGCTACTGCAGCGGACAAGAGCAACCGGGTGCTCGCCAAGGGTGCCGCGATCGAGGAGGGCGATATTATCAACACCGCCAATAAAAGCTTCGCGGTGATTCGTATGCTCGACAACACCAAGCTAACTCTCAAGCCTGGGACAACCATTGCGATTGGTAAGTTTAGCGTCGAGGAAGGCAAAGAAGAAGGGTGTATTAATCTTGTTAAGGGTGGCTTACGAACCGTTACTGGTCTGATTGGCAAGCGCAAGCCTGACTCGTTTCAAGTTGACACGCCTATTGCCTCCATAGGCATTCGCGGAACTGACTTCATCACTCGTATTTGCGCTGGCGATGAATGTACCGTCGATGAGCAAGAACTTTCCTTTGGTGAGGTGGGTAGAACTGCGAAGTCGCAAAGTTCTGAAATAGCCGAACTGATCAACCAGCAATTGCCTGAAGGTTTGTATGGTAGTTGTGAAACTGGTGAGATTGTTATGAGCAAGTGTGCTGGTCAATCAGAGAACTTTGAACTTGGTTTATGTCGTACTAGTCAGCAAAAAGATTGTACTGAAGTTGGCTTAAGCGCAGGTGCCGCAGGCTATACCAGTTTTACTCCATCGGCTGGAACTGTTCCGGCGGCTGGTGCTGCTAGTGCTAAAGCGGGCAGTGCAACAGCCTTGACTGAGAGGCCGGTTGTTCTTTCAAGAACGCCACGGATTTTAAATAAAGATCCCTACTTTCAGCTATCCGATGCAAGCGATGCGGATCTTGAAAAAGTAGATAAATTTCCAGATTCCTTTAATACTGACGGACAATGTTCAATTTATGGGGGCTAGTCCAAAACGTTGAATATTAGGTCGGCGATAGTCCGGCTGTATAGGCGAGATATTATGGTACGATTTAAAAATACACGATTAGCAAGCACTGTCTTAGGCAGTGCCATTGGCGTACTGATCGGGGCGGGCTCGGCTTTCGGTAACCCGCTGGATCCGACCGTAGTTGCTGGCACCGCTAGCTTCGATACGCTGGGCTCTGAGCTTACTGTGACAAACAGTTCTGGCGCTATTATTGATTGGAACAGTTTTTCAATCGGTCAAGACGAGATAACCCGATTCATTCAACAGTCATCATCATCGGCGGTGTTAAATCGCGTGACTGGGGGTGATTTGAGTGAAATTCTAGGTGACCTGCAGAGCAATGGCCGAGTCTTTCTGATTAACAGTAACGGCATACTGATGGGTGAGGGCGCAGTTATTGATACGGCCGGTTTTATTGGCTCGACTCTCGATATTAGCAATCAGGCTTTTTCCTCGGGGAATTATACCTTTACTGGTAATGGCGGCACGATAGAAAATCGCGGTTTGATTCACGTAACTGGTAATGGCGACATAGCGTTAATCGCCAGCTCTATTGAAAATAGCGGCGTGCTACGAAGTGATAATGGCGACATCTTACTGGCCGCAGGTAAGTCGGTTTCACTCAGTTTTGATGACCTTCAGAATCTCAGTTTTGAAGTTCAGGCACCACAAGGCGAAGCGGTGAATCTCGGTGACATTATAGCCGGTGGCGGCAACGCATCGATACTCGGCGGTCGGGTAAGCAACAGCGGAACGGTAGAACTGGTAGAAAGCTCGGATGGGCGAATTTTCCTACAAGCCATTGATAAGGCGATTGTAAGCGGCAGTCTTAAATCAAATGGTGGTGACATCCACGTAGAAGGCCGACAAGTTGAGCTAAGCAATGTAACTATTGATGCCGATAGTGATGGCGTAGCGGGCGATATTGGATTGCTTGGCGATAACGTCGGTCTTTTCGCTGGTACTAAGGTAAGCGCAAGTGGCAACGGCGGTGGTGGCACGATATTAATTGGTGGTGAACAGCAAGGCCGAGGTGATACCCGCACTAGTCAATTCGTTTACCTAGATTCAGGTGCCTCAGTCAGCGCTAACGGCGGCACTCGTGGTGACGGTGGAAGAGTAATATTATTCGCCGAAAACAGCGCGCGAATACACGGCGCGGTTACCGCTCGCGGTGGCGAACTCTCAGGTGACGGCGGATTTATTGAAACCTCAGGCTTACTTGGCTTAGAAGTTGGGGTGACACCTGACGCAGGGGCCTCGAATGGCATAGCTGGTAACTGGTTAATTGATCCAAACGATATAACGATCGTCAATGACAGCGGATCAGATGTTGGCATAGATCCGACCCCCATTGGCGCTCCAGAAGTGTTTACGGCGGTGGCTTCGGGAGCCACTATTACTAGCCAGACGATTGCTGATGCATTGAATAATAATAATGTAACCATTGATACCGGCACTACTGGAACCGATAACGGCGATATATTTATTGACGATAGTATTGCTTTCATTTCTAACAATACCCTTACCTTTAATGCGGCACGTGATATCGTTTTTTCTTCCGGGGTAAGTGTGGAAGGTGGGACAGGCTTTGGAGACCCTAGTGGGTTTGTTCCTAGTGGCACGATAGTATTTAATTCGGATCACAATAATAACGGCGTTGGCACCACTCGCCTAGCCGACGGTGTCAGTTTAGCGGCCGAGTTAATTCGTTTTATTGGCGGTGGCGTTACCGCTGATGGAGTCATTGATTCTCTTCGCATGCTGGGCATGCAGCTAGAGGTAGAGGGTGGGTTTGATATTAATAACTCGAATATAAACTTAGACTTTATCATGGCGGATATTGATGAGTTGAACCTCACTGGTGGCGACGATACCGGAGGAGCAATTTTCGCCGCCGGAGGCAGTCAATTCACCGTCGGCACGTTTAACATAACTCACGCAGCCCCTGGTACTTTGCCATCACAGTCGACCATCCTAGATGGCGGCTCTTATTTCTTGACAGGCGGCGGCACTTTTAATATTGCCGAAGCCGTTGGCGGCTCACCGTTGCCTGGCGCTCAGGTGGAAATCACGGCCAACATAGTAAATGAGGGAGTGCTAGACATCACTGGTGAAGGTGCGATTGATTTTGGTTTTTTGTTTGGAATGCCTAGCCCTGGAGGGTTGTTTACAAACGCCAGTGGAGCAACTCTTAATCTTAATCGTGGCCTTATTATTGGTAGCAGCCAAGATATTATTAATGATGGTACTTTAAATGTCATCGGGGTTATGGATGGCCTGCCAGTTGGAATTTTTGGCACACTAGAAAACACGGGCGTTTTGAACCTTGACCCGGGCGGTGATCTATTCGTTGACTCAATAGAAAACTCTGGGCTGGTGGATATCGGTGCTGGCGGATTTCTACAAACCTCGTCATTTATCCTAAATTCAGGTGAAATTCATTTTGATGGCGGCGGAGTTTTGGATCTTTTTGATTCCAGTCCTGTGCCCGTTCCTGGAGACCTAATTGTTGGCGAGGGTTCATCCATAACAGGCAACGGCAGAATTTTTACCGACGGCACCGTGTTTGTCGAGTCTGGTGGTATGATCGCGCCAGGTAACTCTCCCGGTTTATTAGAGATTGATGGAAATTTGACCTTATACGACGGCGCAATATTGAATATTGAATTAGCCGGCCCCAACCTTGGCGATTTTGATTTTATAGATGTTGCCAACGACCTCACTGTCGGCGGTCCTGGAAACTCCACGGCGCCTGCTCCGGGCGTAGTGCTAAATGTTATTAATTTGGGTGATTACGACCCTGACTCTGCGCTTTCTCACGATGTGATTCAAGTAGGCGGTAGCATATTTCAATCAAGCACACCATTTAATCAATCTGCGATCGGTTTTGACACCCTTGATGTTGAGTTTACAGGCAATACCTTAGGTTTGTTAGTGAGCGTAACGACTCCGCCTACACCCTCGCCAGCACCAGCACCAGCACCAGCACCAGCACCAGCACCAGCACCAGAGCCTACACCAGAGCCTACACCAGAGCCTACACCAGAGCCTACACCAGAGCCTATACCAGAGCCTATACCAGAGCCTCCGGCTGATGTTATTAACGATGTAGTTGCCTTTGATGCCGGTATTCCTTCTTCCGGCGGGATCGGCTTTGAAAGTTCGGACCCATCAGAATCTGATGAAGAGATACGAAGCTTTACCTCTCAGTGCCGATAGCGCCTTAGCGGTAGATTATTGTTAAAGTCAGTGCGCTGGCCAGTCACAAAATAGATAGATTTACAGATGCCTTCACTAACAGGTAGGCACTGTTCATTTTACGCAAGCTAGTTTTAATAGTTAAACATCAGGTCGGAAATAGTTCGACCGAATGGGCGCAATATTATGTCACGATTTAAAAATACACGGTTAGCAAGCACTGTTTTAGGTGGTGCTATCGGCGTACTAATCGGCGCGGGCTCGGCTTTCGCAAACCCGCTAGACCCGACCGTCGTTGCTGGCACCGCTAGCTTCGACATGGTTGGCTCTGAGCTCAATGTGACAAACAGTTCTGGTGCTATTATTGATTGGAACAGCTTTTCAATCGGTCAAGACGAGTTAACCCGGTTCATTCAGCAGTCATCATCATCGGCGGTATTAAACCGTGTGACTGGCGGTAACCTGAGTGAAATTCTAGGTGACTTGCAGAGTAATGGCAGAGTCTTTCTGATTAACACCAATGGTATTCTGATGGGCGAGGGCGCGGTAATCGATGCCGCTGGCTTTATTGGCTCTACTCTTGATATTAGCAATCAGGCTTTTTCATCGGGGAATTATTCCTTCACTGGTGAGGGCGGCACGATAAAAACCGTGGTTTGATTCAGGTTACCGGCAATGGTGATACAGCGCTGATCGCCAGCTCAATAGAAAATAGCGGCGTGTTAAAAAGCGATAACGGCGACATTTTACTGGCCACAGGTAAGTCTGTTTCGAATAGTTTTGATGACCTTCAGGACCTGACATTTGAGGTTCGGGCACCACAAGGCGAAGCGGTCAATCTCGGTGACATTATTGCTGGCGGTGGTAACGCTTCGATACTCGGTGGTCAGGTATCGAACAGCGGTAGTATAGAATTAGTAGAAAGCCCAGATGGGCGAATATTTCTGCACGCGGCGGACACGTCGATTGTCAGCGGCAGCCTTAAATCAAACGGCGGCGATATACAGGTAGAAGGCCGTCAGGTTGAATTGCGTGATGCGTCTGTTGATAGCGGCGCGGACCATGGCAGCGGAAATATCTCTTTGCTTGGCGATAAGGTTGGTCTGTTCTCGGGCACCAAGGTAAGCGCAAGCGGCAACCAAGGCGGCGGCGAAATATTAATCGGTGGTGAGCAACAGGGGCGCGGTGATACTCGAACCAGTGAATTCGTGTATTTAGATGAAACTGCGTTGCTAGAGTCTAGCGGTGGTAATACCGGCAACGGCGGCCGAGTGATTTTATTCGCTGAAAACAGCGCTAGAATCAATGGCTCTATCACCACTCGAGGCGGTGAACTATCGGGCGATAGTGGCTTTATTGAAACCTCTGGTTTGATTGGCTTGCGAGTTAACGCGACTCCCGATGCTGGTGCCAATAATGGGGCTGCTGGCGAATGGCTTATTGACCCCAGCGATATCACCATACAAGGCCTGATTGTCAAAAACCTGACTGTTACGCGGCTGACACGGTCGAAGGTGATGCTTTTAGCATGATATCTGACGCTATTATCGACCCAGAGTTAAGCGATAACAGGCGCTATAGTTATCGGATAATAAAAAGACTAACCCCATAAATGTAAGGTTAGCCTTTTTTTTTTGCTTAAGCTACTTAACAAGCAAGTTGCTCCGGTACTTGGTGCGCTGCTCGAGCTTATTAGTATTACTTAGTAGTGAAAGTATAAACTCCGTCCCAGTCAGACGCTGGAGGTTCGGCCAAAAAGTGTTTACAGCGGCTGATGTAGAGTTGATGTACAAAACGTTCTCCGAATTCGCGGTTTAAGCGCTCGAGTACGCTAATCGCCTCAGAGAATTTCTGTTGCTTATAAAGATCGAGTGCCGCATGGAAGCGATCGCGTTCGTCTTTCTCACCAATGCTTACTTCCTCGCTCAAACCGATTGGTTCGAGAATCGTCACTGGTTCGTCTTTGCCCTTCACTCGAACGTTGTCTAAGATTCTGTATTCGTATTCTGGGGCTTCGGCGGCGGTAAATTCAGTGACAATAAATAACACACCATATTCTTTAGTCAGGCCTTCTACTCGCGCGCCCAAATTTACTGAGTCGCCTAAAACGGTGTAGGCCATGCGAAACTCCGAGCCCATATTGCCAACGTTCATATTGCCGGTGTTCAAACCGATGCCGATTTTAACTTCAGGCCAACCCTTAGCCGCAAAACGTTCATTCAATGGACCGAGTTCTTCTAACATTGCCATGCCTGATTGCACTGCTGCGCTAGCATGGTTTTCATTCGACACAGGAGCTCCCCAGAAGGCCATCATGGCATCGCCCATATATTTATCGATAGTTCCATGGTTGTCGTGAACGATGCGCGTCATGGGGCTAAGGAGCTCGTTCATCAAGGTTGACAGTGATTTAGGGTCTAGGCCTTCGGATATATTTGTGAACCCTCGAACATCGCTGAAGAGCACGGTGAGCTGTTCTCTCCTGGCCTCTAAATTATAGGCTTCGGGGTCTTTTGACATCTCATCAACCAATTCGGGCGGTATATATTGGCCGAACA
This sequence comes from Arenicella sp., assembly GCA_046709645.1. Classification (GTDB taxonomy): domain Bacteria; phylum Pseudomonadota; class Gammaproteobacteria; order Arenicellales; family Arenicellaceae; genus Arenicella. Next base: position 44,797 of record JBKEFT010000033.1, on the reverse strand, counting down.
GACCACTAAGCTTGGCCTTATTACGTGATTCGAAGAAATAGCCGTAGGCCATATTAATCATGTACAGTCCGGTTGCCAACGACAGCAGCGGGGCAATCGTCAAGATGGTGTTCTCATATGTCCATAGATACATATTGCCCGCGACTAGCGCTGCTGACGACAATAGCCACAACAAGGTTTGCGTGGTGGCACCAAGCATCGGCAATAAAACCGAGAGTAAAATACCAATCAGCAAGATCAATAGAAATTCAGCGCTCGCAGCATAATACGGCCGTGATCTGAAGCTCGCGTCGAGCATGCCGGTGATCGTCGCCGCATGCACCTCAACCCCAGGGTAATTGTTTTGTTGCAGCGGCGTGTTTCTTAGATCGACTAAACCCGCTGCCGTGGTGCCAACAATGCCGATCACGTACTGCAAATCTTCTGGGTTTTTAACCGTTTGATTTAATATGTCAGTAGCTGAAATATAGCGAAAGCTGTATGCGCGGCCAGTGTACGGAATATAGGTAGAGCCATGTGGGTCAATTGGCACTACCCCTGTGCCGATATCTAAGCCCTCGATAACGTCATTGCCTTGTTCGTCGATTGCGGTGATTAGCTCAGTTTCACTGACTAAATAATTTCGTGCTAAGGCTAATGAAAGTGATTCATAAATTGCGCCATCAAACTTTTCTAACAACTGTATACGGCGTAAAATTCCATCCCTATCTTGCGATGGAATGGAATAAAAACCGCCGCCAAGTGCGTTCTCTTGTAGCTCTGGTACATTGCCGGTATAGCTCGTAACCGCGGCTTCAACCATTTCGCCGTCATTCGCATGTTCACTTCTATCATCGGTACTTTGCAGCGTAAGCATATCGTAGTAGGGCGTGCCTTTTTCGAATGCTGGTGCGGCTAGAGCACCGGTGCGGGTTGAGCGAGTAATACTTTTATCGAAGTAATAGCCCATAATAACTTGCCGGTCTTTAATTGACTGTGCGAATACAGCATCAGGATTCAAGTAAGGCTTGTAGTCTTGAAAACGGTTTAGAAAGGCTTCATCATTACTTTGCGATGCGAGTGTCTCGAGTAGCTCTAGTTCTTCTGACGAATCACGCTCTGCGAATACCACGTCAAAGCCGAGAATGTCGAGCTGGTAAACATCGAACAAGGTGTCAATTAATTTAGCTAGCTTTACTCTGTTCCAAGGCCAATGGCCTTCTTCAACTAAGCTTCGCTCGTCTATATCGATAATCACTACGCGCGGGTCTACTGCTTTTTCAGCGACTGTCGCCGCGAGTCGGGTGTCATAAGCGATGAGTTCCAGTTTGTCCAGTAGCGGCAAGTCAATTTTGTTGCGCTCCCAAGCGATAAATACGCTGGTAAGAATGAGGCCAACAAGGATTCTACTAAAGTACTTTTTTATCATCGGATAATGGGCCTTCTCAGTGCTATTATAGGAACCAATACTTATGCCATTCTATTCGGCATCAATATCGAGATCTATATGTAATCGCTTTTATAAAGCTTTTAGGTCTAATAGTTGAAGTGATCATCGCGATAGGCTATAAATTAGAAGCTACTGATAGGGTCAAATAAGAATAATGATAGGCGATATAGAAAACCTACGAATACACTTTTACGGTGTTCAGGGCAGTGGTTCAGTTTTCCCCCAAAAGGAAGAGCGAGATTACATTCGCTTGAACTCCGACTTAGAACTTTTAAATAAAGCGTTTTCCAAACTACAAGATAAAACAAATGCTAACAATACTCTAGATTGTTCGGTTGAAGAGATCTTGGGTGGCCCAGTAAACGCCGAATCATTGACGCTGTTTCGAGAAAGTTTAGAGCCACAAGAGCAACCGGTTTTCGGCGGTTGGACTACGTGTTTCAGATTAGAAACGTCCGACGGCTACGATATTGTAATTGACTGCGGTAGTGGTTTTCGGCTGTGTGCCCAGGATCTTGAAAAAAAATGGGGCGATAAAGAGCAGCGCACACTCTATATTCTAGGTACTCACGCGCATTTCGATCACACCGAAGGCTTCGACCAGTCGAACGTTTGCTTTGACCCGCGCAACCATATTCATTTTCTTGCCAATCGGTCTTACCTCACTTCATTAGACCGCCATCTCGGAATTTTCTCTCATCAAGCGAACCGTAAAGATGAAGGGCGGCCAACGCCATTGAATTACGAAATGATGCCGGCCAGCTTTGAATCTACTGAAATTAGAGATATTGCTAAAGATGGTGCAGAAGATAATGCATTGGTTAGCCAATATCATGATGTTGGTGAGCCAATTAAGATAGGTGAAACCACTATTCAACCGTTTAGCGTTTTTCACCCAGATCCGTGTCTCGCGTATCGTATAGAGCATAATGCCAAGGTGTTCGTTTTTTGTACCGACCATGAGTTGCGTCGAGGTGACGACCCTGATTTTCATCTGCAAGTCGCTAGCTTAGATGCGGAACAGCGCTTGGTCGAGCAGGCGATGAACGCCGATGTGCTGTATCGAGATGGTCAGTTCTTGCGTGATGAATACGATGCCAAAAAGCCCTTAGGCGGTGCCCAAGGCGTGGCACGAAAAGACTGGGGGCATAGTTGCATTGAAGACGTGGTTGATATGGCGATAAAGGCTAATGTAAAACACACTTACATTGGCCATCATGACCCGAGTCGCCGATGGTCTGAACTAGTCGAGATCGATCAAGACCTCGAGCAGCAATCGAAGACTGAAGGGCGGCACTTTGAATTAGCTAAAGCCGAAACTATTATAGATCTATAATTCGTTTCGGCTTTCTTTGTCCGCGTATGTGAGAGAGCGTTAAGTTAGAATCGACAATGCCTCAAAATCCCATCAAGAGCACTCAGAATTTAACTCAAGAGCTTATCGAGAGAGTGACAATTGATAGTGACTTTTAGAGAACCTTACTCTTAATTACCAGCATTTTCTCACGGGTCATTTCGTGCATCGAATATTGAATACCACCCATACCGATTCCAGATGCGTCGCGACCACCAAATGGCATCCAATCTACCCTGAAGGCGGTATGGTCGTTAACCATAACGGCGGTCGCATTGAGTCGGTTACTGGTATCTAAGGCATCGTCGAGAAGCGTGGTGAACACCGCTGCCTGAAAGGCAAATGGCAAACCATTGGCTCTGGCAATAGCGTCGCTTTTATCTGTGTAAGAATAAACGCAAACAACCGGCCCGAAAATTTCTAATTGAGAAACTTGAGCATCTTCCGCAGGGTTTAGAATGACTGTCGGAGCATAACACGTCTCGGAAATTCGTTTGCCACCGCACAACACTTTGCCCCCAGACTGCTCGGCCTCTTCAACCCAGTCAGCGATACGGTCGACCTCCTTTGTGGTAATCAATGGGCCGACTTCAGTGTTCGGGTCGAGTTGGTTACCAACAATAAGTTTAGATGCTTTGTCGGCGAGTTGCCGAGCGAAATCGGCCGCGCGTGATTGGTGCACATACACACGCTGAACCGAAACACACACCTGACCAGCATGATAAAATCCACCTTTGGTTAGGCTATCGAGCATTTCCTCAGCATCGCTCTCGTTATCGAACGCGCTCTGATCGACGATTACTGGAGCCGCGCCACCATGTTCTAAGGCCGAGCGCGTGCCAGGTGAGAGCTTCGATTGCAACATCCAACCCACCTTGGCCGAGCCAATAAACGAGAAGAAATTTACTCGTTGATCGCAGACCATTCGTTCGGAATCTTCACGGCTGGTTAGCAGCGCAGTACACCAGCCCTCTGGCAGACCGGCCTCGTGCAGAATCTCGACAAAGCGAAGACAGGACAGTGGCGTTAGCGCCGCAGGTTTAATCAGCACTGGGCAACCAACCGCGAGTGCCGGTATGGTCTGGTGCACAATTAAGTTCAGCGGGTGGTTAAACGCGCTGACCGAGCAGACAACACCAATCGGTTCTCGCTGGGTGAAGGCGATTCGATTTGTCGACGAGGTGGTGTGCCCCATTGGAATTTGCTCGCCTTTGATTTGTGGAATGTGTTCAATCGCCAATTTAACGCCGTTGATTGCGCGAAGCACCTCAACTTTGGAATCAACATACGGCTTGCCGCCTTCACTTGCGGCAAGTTGAGTGAGCTCCTCAACTTGCTCACTCATTATCTCGACCACCCGCTCGAGTATCTTTACTCGCTGGTGCGCGGGTAGCCAGTTGTCACGATTCTCGATTAGGCTGTGCGCCTTGCTAATGGCGCTTTCAAGTTGTTCAGCTGTGCTCACCGGCACGCTTTTTATTAAGCTTTGGTCGAACGGATTATTAACCTGAATAGTACTCATAGTGTTGTTTTACCTCAGCCTATCGAGCTGCTTGTTTGGGCCTGTCGGATAATGATTTACGTCAGGAGAAAGTGGCGCTTTCGTACTAGTAAAATTCATTGTCCGACAGGCCCTGTTGGTATTACGTATTGATTGTCGCCAGTTAACGCTTACTCGCTAAACAAGACAGGCACTTTTCTTAAGCAATACATTGAGGATCGAATGGTTCAACGAATAATCGATTGGCACGTCGATGATGTGTACACCTTTAGAGTTCAATGCGGTATCTAACACACTTTGAAAGTGCTCATCAGATTCAGCCCGATAACCGTGTGCGCCAAAACTCTCGGCGTATTTTACGAAATCAGGATTATTGAAATCTAAGCCGAAATTGTCAAAGCCTACGCCTTCCTGCTTCCATTTAATCATACCGTAGGCGCTGTCATTTAGAATAATGACCACTAGGTCTAAGCCCATGCGAACCGCCGTTTCGATTTCTTGCGAGTTCATCATAAAGCCGCCATCACCATTAACCGATACCACTTTGCGCTCCGGATGAATCTGCTTTGCCGCCATTGCTGATGGTAAGCCTGCACCCATTGTGGCGAGGGCATTATCGAGTAGCATCGTGTTCGGTGCACGACATTCATAGTTGCGTGCAAACCAAATTTTATAGACACCATTGTCCAGAGTGACGATGTCTTCATCGTCCAAGTTTTGGCGTAGCAAGTTGACTAAACGCTGCGGTAGCATTGGGAAGCGGTCGTCTTTAAAGTACTTGGTTATATGGCTATCTACTTCATCTTTAACACGATTAAAATAACTGAAATCGCGTTCATCAGAGATTTTTACTTTCTCAGAAATCTCCCACATCGTTGATGAGATGTCGCCAACAACATTAAGCTGCGGAAAGTAAACATCGTCAATTTGCGCAGCGAAAAAATTAATATGGATTACTTTTTTGCCGCCTTTCTCCATAAAAAACGGTGGCTTTTCAATGACATCATGGCCAACGTTAATGATTAAGTCGGCTCGATCTATCGCGCAGTGTAAATAATCATCAGACGATAGTGCTGCGGTGCCTAAATATTGCGGGTGACGTTCATCGATTACGCCTTTACCCAGCTGGGTACTAAAGAAATGAATTCCGGTTTCATCGACAAATTTGCGTAACATCTTGCCTGCTAGCTTTCTATTGGCGCCAGCGCCAATTAGCAAAAGAGGCAATTTTGCATTTTGAATCATCTCAACCGCAGCATCAATTGACTTATGGTCGGCACTTGGGCGACGGTGGCTAACAACTTCAAAAAGACTTGCATCAGTCTCTTCTTCGGCGATGTCTTCTGGTAGCTCTAAGTAGGCTGCGCCGGGTCGTTCATCAGAGGTAACCCGAAATGCTTCGCGCACCATTGCTGGCACATTATTACCATCAACGATCTGTTCAGAGTATTTGGTAATTGGTTTCATAAGACCGACCACATCAACGATTTGGAATCGACCTTGCTTGCTCTTACGAATCGGTTTCTGGCCCGCCAACATGATCATCGGCATCGCGCCTAACTGCGCGTAAGCGGCTGATGTTACAAAATTTGTTGCGCCAGGGCCTAAGGTTGACAGACACACTCCAGGTTTGCCAGTAAGGCGACCGTAGGTGGCCGCCATGAAACCAGCGGCTTGTTCGTGACGAGTTAGAATTAGCCTGATTGACGAACCTTGAAGAGAATCTAAAAAATCTAAATTTTCTTCTCCAGGTATACCATAGATGTATTCAACGCCTTCATTTTCTAGTGCTTTTACGAACAGGTCGGAAGTCTTCATTTATTACCCTCTGATGAGTAGTGCTTTTATTATTTTTTAAGCTTCAACGGCGATCGATGTATTGTCAACCGAAGCCTATAAAGCGACACTTTGAGTGTGCACGAGTAGCCCGAGTACGAGTTTAGGTACTGGCGTGTTTAGAGTAAAACTTGTTTGCCCTAACTATGCAATAGAACAAAAGGATTATAGACATTAGGTGTCTATGCCAGTAAAAAGGGTTTATTGTTCGATGAGTCTAACGACAATAGGGGTAAATCTGGGGAGTCAACCAAAGAGGGCTATATCTTTCGACAGCCTACTAGAGTTTACTGCGGCTCTTAAAATGAGCTATTCATAATAAAAAGATGTTTAAACACAAGGTGATGAAATTGACAACAAACAAGGTAAGCGAAGAATTAGAAGAATTCATGAACGGTTTGAAACGACGCAACCCAGGGGAGACTGAATTTCAACAAGCGGTAGAAGAAGTGGCGGCCACCATCATTCCTTTTATCCATGACAAACCAAAATACACACAGGCTCGAATTTTAGAGCGCATGAGTGAGCCAGACCGCATGATCACTTTCCGCGTAGCATGGGAAGACGATGATGGTAACGTGCGAGTTAATCGCGGCTATCGTGTGCAGTGTAATAATGCCATTGGTCCTTACAAAGGCGGCATTCGCTTTCATAAGAGCGTTACACCTAGCATCTTAAAGTTTTTAGCGTTTGAGCAGACCTTTAAGAACAGCTTAACTGGCCTGCCAATGGGTGGTGGTAAAGGTGGTGCCGACTTTAATCCTCAAGGTAAATCAGATCGTGAAGTGATGCACTTCTGCCAAGCTTTTATGACTGAGTTGTATCGACATATTGGGCCGTTTACTGACGTACCTGCAGGCGATATCGGCGTTGGTGCGCGTGAAGTAAGTTATATGTTCGGTCAGTACAAACGTATTCGCAATGAGTTTGTTGGTGTGCTAACCGGCAAGGGCTTAGAATTTGGTGGCAGTGAGATTCGCACTGAAGCCACTGGCTATGGCTGTGTTTACATGATGGAAGACATGATGAACCATCATAACCATGAGCTGGATGGCAAAGTTGCTATCGTCTCTGGCTCTGGAAACGTGGCGCAATATACTTGTGAAAAAGCGACTCAATTAGGCGTTAAAGTTGTCACACTCTCTGATTCATCAGGTTACATCTATGATCCTAAAGGTATTGATGCCGAGAAACTGGCTTTCGTTAAAGAGCTTAAAGGTGGCCGTCGCGGTCGTATTTCTGAGTACGCTGAGAAATATGGTTGCGAGTTTCACGAAGGTAAAGCTCCTTGGGAAGTAAAAGCTGATTTGGCTTTCCCATGTGCAACGCAAAACGAGATAACGCTAGGCGACGCTAAGATGTTGATTGACAACGGCGTGATGGCGGTTTGCGAAGGCGCTAACATGCCTACCTACAAAGATGGTATCGACGCGTTATTACATGCCGGGGTTCTATTTGGCCCAAGCAAAGCGGCTAATGCCGGTGGTGTTGCTGTTTCTGGTTTGGAGATGAGCCAGAATAGTATGCGTTTGTCATGGGATCGCGAAGAGATGGACCAACGCTTACGCAAAATCATGTCGGGAATTCATGCGAGCTGTGTAAAGCATGGTACGGGTCAGCACGAGACAACCGACCAAGTTGACTATGTAAAAGGCGCGAATATCGCTGGTTTTATCAAAGTTGCTGATGCTATGTTGGCCTACGGCGTTATGTAAACTCGCTCAAGCTGTTGAGAAAAAGGGACAGCTCTAGAAGTAGAGATGTCCCTTTTTTAAGGCTTAACTTTTAAACGGGCGGCGAAAATAAGTGTGCACCGATGTATGCCTGCGATTAATCATTTCGGGTCAAATGACTTCTTGACCGTAAGGCCCTTATTATTACTTGCCCGCTTTTATTGCGCACATAGTATTTCAAGATAGGTTGTGTTTAAAAACGCTTTTTTTTTAACTACCGCTTGTAGACATCACGCCTTGAGCTAATGCCAACTCCCTTTCCGTCACATCGGCTCTATTGAGTGCAATGCTTAACGATGACCTTACCTCTTGAGTGAGCTCAATATAGTTTGTTTGAATGCCCTCTAAGACTGACAATACGGTTCCCGAACTTGGTTTCGAGGTTAAAAAATGGGCCGCTATTTCAGAACTTTTCTGCTTGTCTGTCATAAAATACAATGCTTGAGTGTGGAAGAAATCACCCTCGTCTGAAGCGGAATTTTCGGCCGCTTTTGTGATGCCGCGCACCGCCATATCCCGATGCAGGTCACTCACATCATCCCGTCTCGACATCATTGTTGACAAAAATGAACTCGCAGGCAGAGCGTTAAGATCATCACTGTAGTTGCTCAGATGAATAACGGCTTGCTCGATTGAGGAATGCACATCGGCTTCTCCCATTAAGTGTTGTACATTCTCTAAAATCTGGAACGATTCGACGTTAACTGTTTCATAACCTTGAGCCAACAAATTAACCGCTTCGTCTTTGAGTATTTGCATTCCAACGTTAGAGCCATACAAGGCCTCTTGCAAAATTAACCGTTGGGGGTCATGACCAACCAGTGACTCATGGAGTCGAGTTTGAACCAATTCTCTAGCGATGGGTGAATTATGTAATGTTTTATTCAGACTGTTGAAAAACTCCCCTATTTGCTCTTCAGTCATAGGGTCACCGGACTCAAAAAGCGCACTGTAAAATTGATCAAAATGCTGCACGACTTCCTGCTCAGGTAACGCCTCAACACCAAAATTCAGCGCGTTCGGATCTATCTCTTTAAACTCGGCTAAGGATGACGGAGTTTCGGATTTAAGGTTTTCAGAACTTGATGCTGTCTGGTCAGCGATCACGGTATCATTTGATATTAAGGCCGCATCGACGGCGCTCGCTCCCGCCTGAGTGCTCTGGGTAATTTGCGGGCTCGTTTGCGTGTCAAATATAAATATAAACGATACGGTTGCAATGGCAAGTAAAACGCCCCCTGCAACAAGGGGACGTTTGTAAGTTGTTATGATATTCATTGGTCACTCCTAAACGTTGAACGCCGATTCGGCAAAAACCAGGCTGAAAAAACAGCGCTTCAGCCTGGCGTTTTCATCTAAATACGCTTAACCGTTAACCAGTCAACGGCCTTGAGCGACACTGCTTTAAGGTTGGCGCATTGCGGCGCGGGTAAAATCCCCAGGCATCCCATTTAGGCTTTGCGCCTACACAGCCCATTGTGGGGCCCAATATACCTCCAGAGCCAACTATTCTCCAGTCACCACCAGCGGCTCTACACACACTTGGGTGCGCGGTATTCCACTTGCCTCCCAATAACTCTAGTGTGCCACTAACTGTAGCTTCGCCAAACGTATTGATCGCCTCCGTTGTAAAATAGACTTCCTTTCCGGGTATCCCCTTGCAGGTGTTCGATACTGTATTAGTTTGACATAAAGACCAGCCCTTTGAGTAACCAGCCGTTGCGGTGATACCAAATGATCCTGATTGGACTAATTTATGAAAAACGTTCTGAGTGCCAGCACCTGTCAGGCCAACATTGACGGTATGGGTCACGCACTTCGTGGTTGAGGCATCCTGACGCTCAGAGATACAGTTTTCAGACGCAGTTCCGGGGTCACACGAAATGCCTGTGTTTGACCTTGACACTTGTGATCTAAACGTAAACCATTCATTGCCACCGGCCTTGGTCTCGGTTTTAAACGAATTGGACCTAAGTCTCCAATGGCCACCGTAAGCGTAACCAGAGGGCGTAAAGTTATGGGCGGCCGTCCACGTATTATTGGCAATGTGATTTTTGTAGGCATTGTAATAAACCAATCTCGAGTTTCCGTTTATCTCCGGGTTAAAAAAGATCTTTGAGGTATTGGTACTATCAAAAACTGCATCATCTGGATTGTAAATATATTGAGCACTGGCGTTCATTGACATTGTACAAGCTAGCACTACGGCTACGTTTCTTAATTTCAATGTGTTCTCCTTTGGGGTTGTGTAAAAGTTGTTCTAAAGTTAACCATTCTGTTAGTTAACTCCTTAACCATACATCAATTCAATCAAATAACCAACAAATGACCAGTAAGTAATAGGCAAATAACCATTAAATGGTTGATAAGTGGCTGTTAAATAACTGATAATTAATCTTTAATTTATCGTTAAAACACAAGTAAATTGTAACTTAAATGGGTTTGCCACTCATCGATGGGCTACAGATAAATCACGTGAGCCTTGTTTTTAAAATATGGGTTTTCACTAGGGCGCGGCAAGCCACAGAGGTTGTCAAAGCGGTAATACGCTGCTGGCGAATGCTTTGCCGGCTAAAGGCGGATCCATGATACAACAGCGGCATGTTGTTTCCCAAGGGCTGGCTACGCGCTCTTTTGCGTCAAAAAATGAAGGCTTTCCATGGCCTGGCAGTACTTACACGGATTGGAAGTTGGTAGCAAGAAGTTGGTAGCAATCAGTTCGTTCAAACCCGCAGACCCTTCTTCTGAAATGAGGAAGTCTTAAATGTAGCACATACTAAATGTCCGCTTAGCAACAATTAGCGTGTCTTTAGCCACTAAACTGGTGTTTGATTTTAAACTAGCTTCAGCTTCACACTCAGCGATCTTGGTAAATCAAAGCTGGTTCAATGGAATAGGGCGTAAGCCAATCATCTTTTCGCGATACTCTTGTGTGATCGCGTCGGTGTCATCGCCGTTAGAGATAACTCGGGGAGTTATCAATACGATCAATTCGGTGCGTTTCGAGACATCAGTCGTAGTGCTGAATAATTTCCCCAAGCCTGGAATATCTTTAAGTAGCGGAACCCCCGCTTCACGGCTCGAACTTTGCTCTCTAATTAAACCGCCGAGCACCACGGTCTGACCGTCTCTGATCGACACTGTGCTGTTCAATTGGCGTTGCTGGATGGTGGGGGCATCGATCTGTGATGTGGTGTTGTTGATCACGCTGCTAACCTCTTGGCTAATCTCCATAGTGACCATGCCGCCCGAATTAACGCGAGGCGATACGGTCAACAGAATACCCGTATTACGATATTCGATTTCGTTAACAGTCGGTGCTTCAGGCGAGATATTGCTGACAGCTTGTCGTGTTGGAATTGGCACTTCGTCACCGACTAAAATACTAGCGGTGCGGTTATTGAGTACCATTAACGAGGGTGACGAGAGGACTTTCAAACGAGAGTCATCGGCTAAGCCATTGAGCGCCGCACGCACTTCACCTGCGCGTTCTACAACGTAGCTAAAGCCAGGTTGAATCGCGCCGATACCGGAGCCGCCTAAGTCAAGCCCACCACGGGTATTTGAATTTCCGCGTGAGCCGTTTAAATACCATTCTAGGCCATACTGCAAATCGTCGCTTAGGGTGAGTTCCATAATCCGAGCTTCGACCAGTACTTGTAATGGCGTGCTGTCTAGCTGCTTCATCGCATCGCGAACCGCTTTATAATAATGCGGGCTGCCAGTTACAATAATACTATTAGTACTTTCATCGGCGACCACTCTAAAGTTATTTTTTTGCTTCAAATTACTTAGTGAGCGAGGTGCCGTTCGGCCGCGCTCATCATCGCCACTCAATTGGTTTGTATTACCAAGCCCTGCATTGCCAATTCCAGAACTGCCAATCCCTGTATTTCCAAACCCTGTATTTCCAAACATAGACTCAAGCAGTTTGGCTAAGTCGGTGGCGCGGCCATTTTGAACTCGATAGATAAAGAATGCTTGATTCGACGCGCCGCCGGCCTTGTCTAAGCGTTCGACCCAATCACCGATCATTTTCACTGAGTCGTTATGGTTGGCGATCACCATGATTGAATTAGAGCGCTCAATGGCGATGATCCGCATAGCTTGAGCTTGGCTCTTGTCGATCTCTTGACCAAATAGCTCGACTAGCTCGCCACGTATTGTTTCGGCGCTGGTGTTGTCGACCGGAAATAGTCCAATTGACATCCCTTTTAGCCAGTTTACATCGAAGCTACGTGCTAACTCTTTAACCTTGTTTATCTTGCTATTGGAACCGCTCAAGGCCAATAAATTGCCTCGTTTGACCGCCGTCGCCGACACTTGGTAGCCGTCGAGAAGCTTGGCGAATTCGGTGGCGTCGATATAACGCAATGGAATAATTTCAAAGTTGCCTTGGCTAACGGCTAAGTTATTGTCGGCCCCAGGCACGATGCTGTAGCTGTTATCTTGAATAATTAAGCGTGCATTAACGGTCGACAACAACACTTCTAAGGTTGGCACTAAATCACTAACAGCCAATCCTCCTTGGTTATTTAAGCTGACTTGACCCTGTACCTCAGGCGATATAGTAAATTCTTTACCGAGTTGATCGCTGAGGATCATGCGCGCCGCTTCGCGAATAGAGATGTCGACAAAGTTGAGAACAATGTCGCCCCCTCTAGCGCGGAAGCGTGCATCAGGCCTAGTCGACGAGCGAGGTTTAGGCACACTGATTGCTTGACCAGGATAAATCTTAGCCTGTGATGTACTGTTCTCGCTTACCAACGGCATGGACGACTGACTATTAGCCGATGCTTTAAACTTAGCATCGGCGGTATGAGTTTTAAGCTCATGATCTAGCCCTAGCCCGGTAGTATGGCTTTGCCAGTTCGGCTTGACCGTTTCACAGCCAACCAGTGACATGGCTGCAATGATAGTCAGCCCGTGTCTCAAGCATTTACGTTTAATATTATTAAAACGATTCATAGTTGTTCCAGTACTTTTTTATTATATTAAGCGTAGCGTCAGACGGTGGAGGGCCTGAACTGTCGCTAATACCCAGCTAATGCCAGTTACTAACAGCGCCATTGAGTTAGAGAGTACAACAGCTGCAAATGGTACAGTAGCCTAGTTGCTCACACAACAGGTCTAAAGTCGCATAACAGGTCTTAAAGCCGTACAGACCGTCATGCTGATATCAAAGTTTGATCGCGGCCGAATGCGCTGTTATGGTTGAGATTGAAACTAACTAATTTATCGATTAGCTCCTTGTAAATGAACCAGTCCGAAGCCAAGCCTGTAACCGTCGACGTACTGCAACGATTTGTTGATCAGGGCTATCTTTCGGGCAAACAGCGTGACCAACTCGCCAGCGCTAGCAGTGGCGGTTTGCGATCAATGATTGATAATGGCTTGGTGCCTGAGCGTGCGTTTGCCGAGGTGCTAAGCTCCGCCTTCCGAGCCCCGCTTATTACCCGTCAGCAACTACCCTCCTTGGCGTTACCAGGCACCCAAGACTTGTCTGGCTTTCTGATTCAGCATGAAGCACTGCCGGTATCGTTGGTAAACGGCGTGCTTAGTCTGGCTATGTCTGACCCCTCTGATGAGTTTACCTTGCAAGTATTAGGCTCCAAATTAAAGTGCCAGGTAGAGCCTCATATGGCCCTACGCAGCGAGCTTCTTGAGGCATTGGCGAGGGTCTATCCCAATGGCCGGTCGGCTGATACTAAGACCGGCAAAACTAAGACCGGTAACGTTGACTTATCTGATGACCTGGATCTACCCGATGATCTAAATAGTGACTCGGTTTTAGTACGTGACTTGCATCGTTTAATTCAGCGAGCGGTTAGCAGTAATGCCTCAGACATTCATTTCGAGCCGGTCGAGTCACGTTTGCGTGTGCGCTTTCGAATTCACGGATTGTTGCGAGACATTGATAGTTTTAGTGACCAATACGCAGATCAAGTTGTCGCCCGTTTAAAGCTAATGTCGAAATTAGATGTCACTGAACGGCGTCAAGCGCAAAATGGTCGCTTTAAGTTTCCCGCCGACGGACGAATGGTTGACCTGCGAGTATCAACGCTACCGCTGCACGATGGTGAAAGCATCGTGCTGCGCTTATTAGAATTTGGTCTCAGTCAGCTATCACTTCAAGGTCTGGGTTTTAGTGACGATATCGCCGAGTCGATACAGCAAGCAATTAGTTCGCAGCAAGGGCTAGTATTAATTACCGGCCCAACCGGATCAGGTAAATCGACTACTTTGTATGCATTACTAAATCAGTTGAACCGGCCAGAGCTTAAATTGATCAGCATTGAAGACCCGGTTGAATTAAACATTGCAGGCATTAATCAGATTCAAGTCGATGAAGATCACGGCATTAGTTTCGCAGCGGCACTAAAAACAGTGCTACGCCAAGACCCCGACGTGATTATGGTGGGTGAAATTCGCGATGCCGAAACTGCTCAGTTAGCGGCTCAAGCGGCGCTCACGGGTCACTTAGTGTTAGCGACCTTGCATACTCCCTCAGCCGCATCAGCGATCACTCGGCTAATAAATTTGGGGCTACCGGAATACCTTGTGTCATCGACGGTGAAAGCGGTCTTAGCTCAACGCTTGTTGCGACGCGTGTGTCGCGACTGTCAGGATCAGAGTCAATACACGGATAGCGCAGAGGATTGTTCGACTTGTGCCGGGCTTAAGTATTCAGGTCGAACCACGATTGCCGAGTACTTACCGCCGTCAGCCCTAGTTGGTCAAGTTTCTGAAGGGGCTAGTAGCGTTTCTGGACAAGTTTCTGAACACCTTATGGCAACAAAGCTATTGAACGGCGTCAGCCTGCATGACGATGCAGCTCGCTTGATTGCCTGCGGAGAAACCGATCAAGCCGAAGTGTTTCGGGTTTTGGGGTTTCATGCTGAGCCGAATAGCAAGCTTAGTAAGCCAGTCTAGGTGGCTGGTCAAAGCGAGCTGAAGTTATGAATCAGTCTGATCAACTTATTTCCTTTGCTGAGGACCTTGCGGTGCTGCTCAATGCCGGCTCAGACCTTGATTCGGCCTTAGGCTTAATGGTTAACTCACGATCCGAGAGCAGCTTAAAGCCAGTGCTATCGCAAATCAGGGGTAAGCTCAGGCAAGGAGTATTGCTGAGTTCGGCTCTACGGCAACACCCAGAGGTTTTTGATAACTATGTGGTTGCTATGGTTCGAAGTGGCGAAGCATCTGGCCAGTTAGCGACTGCGCTTGAGCAACTCGCTCAGCAGTTAGAAAGCAGTCAAGAGCTAAAGAATCAGATCAATACTGCGCTGGTTTACCCCGCTATCCTGGCGGTTGCCATGACTCTCAGTCTCGCCTTGGTGCTGGGTGTTATTTTGCCAAAGCTGACCGGTTTATTTGAATCCTTCGGCGGTGACCTTTCATTTTCTGCCACGGCTTTGTTGGCGGTCGGCCAATTTATGACGGCATGGGGGCAGACGATTTTATTTGTTGTTGCCGCTGCGATCATCGTGGCTTATCTATTGCAAGACCAGCTCAATACTAAACAGAGAATGCAGTCGCTGTTAATGCGTGTGCCCTTTATACGGCGGCTTTTGAGTCAAATTGAATTTGCGCGATTTACCTCGACCTTGTCAAGTTTGCTGGCCTCGGGTTTATCTCAGACTGATGCATTGGCGATTGCTGCTGAGAGTTTCCGGCAATTAAGCAATCGAGATCAAATTGAGCTGGCGATAAGCAAGATCAAAGAAGGCCAATCCTTGAGCAGTGCGATTAAGTCCGTCGAAGGTCTCGGCGACCTTTACGCCCACAGCATTGAAAGTGGCGAACGTGCGGGGCAATTACCGGCTACCCTGAATGTTCTGGCACGACGCCTAGAGAAAGACTTTAGTCGACGCGCACAACGCCTGGCGTCGCTGGTCGAGCCAATTTTGATTCTTGCCTTAGGCTTAGTCATTGGACTAATTATCTATACCGTTTTCGCCGCCTTGCAAGGTATGGGAGACCTGCCGTTGTGAGCCTAATGTTACACCCGCGGGGGCCGCGTCAACTCATCCCCTCTAAGCTAGGCAATGAGCAAAAGGGCTTTACCTTGCTCGAAATATTGGTGGTATTGGCCTTATTAAGCCTCATTGTGAGCATGGTGCCGAGCGGCTTAATGGGGCTGAATGAGAGAGCCAATCATCAACTGTTGGCGAAAAAGGTAGTGGTTGCCGCAAGACAATGCAGCATTACAGCGCAGCAACAACAACGTTCGATTGGCCTAGGGTCAGAGTCGTGTCCACTGCCAACCGGTACCGCCGAGCTAACGGTAAATGCCGAATCGTTACCGCTGTTTCATGCCGATGGCACTGCCAGCCACACAGCGCAAATTATTATTGGTGCCGCTGCGACAGCGGATCGCCGAGCTACGGTTGTGACGATCGACACGTTAACCGCTAATGTCAGCCTACAAAACAGTGCGCAGTGAGCGATGAGTAAACTTAGTAGATCGCCGGCCAATGGTCGTCATTCTTCATCAGGTTTCACGCTGATCGAAGTGTTGGTCGCCCTGAGTATTTTAGCCTTAGGCATTGCCAGTGTTGCCAAACTGCGCCTTACGGCTTATCAACACATAGCACTCACCGAAGAGATTCAGCAGGCCAGTTACTTTGCTGATACGCATTTAAGTTCGCTGGGTTTGCAAAAGTCTATCGCATCCGGTTCTCAAACTGGGGAGTACGCGAGAGGCGAAAGTGTCGACGGTTATCCGTGGCAGTTGTTACTGACCCCGCTTAGTGATGACGCTTTGCAACCTGAGTCGATCTCCTTAAGTGACAAAGTGAGGCCGATAAGCGCCGACTTGTCAGTGTGGGTCGATCAAGGCGTGCGCGAGTTAAGGTTTCATACCTTAATCTTGGCCGAGCCGCTAATCGAAACAGAGCAATCTTCGCTATCTCGACCCAAGTTTAAATTGGCAGCAACCAAGTGAGGGCTCCAACAAACCATACAAACGGCTTCACGTTAATTGAAATGGTGTTGGCGTTGAGTATTTTTAGCCTAATATTATTGATTGCCTATCAATCTATAGTGTCGAGTTCACAAGCCAAGCTGCGGGTGTCTAATGCCATTGATCAACAAAGTGAACGCCGCTCGGCGTATCGCACGCTAAGCAATGCAATTGACTCGCAAGCGAGTATTAGCGGTGATAGGTATGCCATCGAATTTGATCTGTCTAGCGCCAACAGCCGGTGGCTAGAGGGCGCTGACCGCTTGCGCTTAGTGATTGCTGATGATCAAAGTCTATGGGCCTATGTTGATAATCAACAGCCGGGCTCACGTCTTTTAGGGTCGCTTGATCAGATCGAATTTAGTTTCGTTAATGATGGCCTAAGTCAGCCAAATTGGAATAATGCGTCACCGCCAAGCGCGTTAGAGTTGAGCTGGAGCGAACAAGGCCAGTTGCAGCGCTGGAGGTTTAACGCACAATGATCAACCATAAGCGATCCTCAGCCTTTGCGATTTTTACGGTAATTATGTTGCTCGCGGTTATTAGCTTAATAAGCTTAGCTATGACCAATTTGTATCTCACCAATACGCGCGCGGCCAGCTTGGATTTGCAACAACTTGAGGCGCAACATTTACTCGATGCTGGCACCCGTTTTGCCGCATTGAGTTTGGCCTCACCGAGAGCAAAAGTCTCGGGCTCGGCGATTCCCTCTAAGCATCTTGTCTATTCGTCGCCCGCTGCTGATGTGTTGATCGAAATACAAAATGAAGCCGGTTTTATTGGTCTTTTAACCGGCGATAAAGAACTACTAAGATCCGCCGTAGCAGCAAGCGGAGCCTCGCGACAAGACGTTGATGCGATAATTGAATCACTTCAAGCTTTAAAAGAACCAGGCCGTGAGCCAAGTTATCGCAGGTTAAGGCAATTGCTGAGAGATAGCTCAATAGACACTCAGGCCTTGTTATCGGTGGCAAGCTTGCATAATAATCAGAAAGGGGTGCATCCCAGCGTGGCCACAGCGGCGGTGCTATCACTGGTGCCTAAACTTTCGAAAGCGCAGAGCGAGCGGCTATTAGCCACACGCAACGATGACTCGCCGAGCTTGATCAGTAACCCCATAGAGAGTGATTACTTCAGCTCGACTATTTCGGCTTATTATCGAATTTCCGTATCGCTTGAGCTCAACGGTCGGCGCTATACGCGCCTTCAGATCATTAAGATGATTAACCAGAAAGGGCGTTTGTATGAGGTTCAGGCAATTCTTTAGAGCTGTGTTTCTCTCTCAACCTTGCCCGCCAATTAGTTATATTCATTACTCGGTAAGCTGGTTACACTAATCGTCTAAATTTGTTGTTAAACGCGTTTCGATAATCTATGTCACATACTGATAACCCAGTCTTAGATTTTTTTGCTTGGTGGAAGCAAGGCTTGCTGAGTCCTCTTCCTAAGGCAGAAGTGATCAGAGTTGTATTGACGGTGGTCGACAATGTTGTCTGTGACTCGGCCGGTCAAGCGCTTAACCAAGGTGAAATCGATCAGCTTGGCAAAAGCGCGGATCTCTATCTTTTTGTCGCCCCTGAAAAAGTCATGTCGAGACGCATTTTCGACGCGCAAAAAGGCTTGCCGCTATCCGCCATCGCCGAAGAAGTTCTGCCGTTTGATGCAAGCGAACTTATTATTGCCCTAGATGTTGCCCAAGGCGATGACCAAGGCGATGACCAAGACCAACTTCACTGTATTGTCAGATCTGAACTAGTCGACCCGTTATCGGTATGTAAAGCCACTGGTTTAGTCTGCTCTGGCGTTGCCTTCGATGTGTCAGACCAGCGGCAATTCGCGCGCTTAGATGATCAACCTTTGGTGAGCGAGCCTAAAATACCCAAGTATTGTCTACCAGCTTTGCTATTGCTGGTCATCGGCTTGTTTAGCAGCTCGGCGTATCTCTCTCATTCTGAGAGCCAAAAAAGCAAAGCAATCACTGGGCAACTAAGTCAATTGAGGGAGCAAGTGAGCGGGGAGCAGGTCAATGGAGCAGTAACAAAATCGATTAAGCCGCTAATTGAAACGAGAGATGTCGAGCAAATCATTACTACCTTAACGTCTATCGCTGAGTCTTTACCCGAAGCCGCAATTGTCGATCAACTAATACTCACGGGCAACGAGCTGGTGATAGACGCTAACGCGGTAAGTGCAACTCAAGTGCAGGCAAATTTAGATTCCTCAGGAGCCTTTGAAACAACTGAATTCATCACCACGATATCGCGCAGCGCGAGTGATGACCGAGAGCGATTTAGGCTCAAGGCAAGCCTCAGTGAGGCGCGTTGATATGTCGATTAATCGTCACGTCACACTGGCGTATTTATTGCTGCTCGTCACGCTAGGGCTGTTAGTAAAATTTCTCGCTCTGCCGATAGTGGCGAATCTAAGCTCGCAACAAAAGGCTAATCAAGCACTGCAAAATGAGGTGCTGGCATTGCAACTTCAGCGGCAAAAGGCCGAGCAAAATTACGCCTCTGTTGCGCTCGAAACAAAAACCATGCTCGAATCGGGTGTGCTGGTCTACGCAGCAAAGGCAAGTGACGCAGGGCATCGATTACAAGAAAAAATAAAATCAGTTTTACAACCTCACTCAGTGACTATTTCGCAGTTACGGCCGAGCAATGAAACGCTCGCCGAAGGCCTATCGAAAAGCCGCTTAGAGTTAAGTTTTCAAGTGTCGGCTGAGTCTTTAAAAGGGCTGTTAGTATCGCTATCAGAGAGCCGACCCAAGCTACATATTGAGCTAATTAGCCTGCGTAGTAATGAGAAATATTCAATTAATGCACAGACTAGTGCGCGCACTAATACAAACAATAGCTTAGAAGTAAATTTGGGAGTCGCCATGTGGTACACCAACGACACCTCATTTGCTAATACAGAGGCATTAGCGTCGTCGATAGATCCTGCTGGCGCTATTAAGGCGTCTAAGTCTCAGCCAAACATCTTAGTCGGTCTATTTGATCAAAACGCGCGATCTCGCTTCAGAACACCAGGCCTTAAACATTATCGCCTCGCCGCGATTAATATCTCACAAAGCTCGCGTATAGCCATCATAGCCAACAATTCGGGTGGCAAGATACGCAGGCTTGAGACCGGCGACATGCTAGACGCCTGGCGAGTCGAGGCCATTGACTCAAGCGGTGTTAGTTTGAAGATTGGCGACCGACAGGAAACATTGAGTCTATCGCCTTAGTCGTTAGCCGCATTAACTGTAAGAGCTTGAATTAAATCTGGCGCTATACATCCAAAGGTTAGATGAAGTCTGATCATTGGCTTTTTAGCATAATTAAATGACTGTCTTTCTAATCGGTATCGTGTTTATTTTTTTAATCTAATTGCTTGCCAATTAGCCAAAGCAGTTTTCGTATTAAGATGCAGCTCACCAATAAGATCTGATAGCATTTCATAGCTTTTTCGAAACAAGGGTTCGGCCTCATCATACTTGCCTTGCGCGTCGAGGTTACACGCTACATTGTTGAAGCTGGTCGCGGTATCAGGATGCACTTTACCGAGAACGCGCTGATTGATTTCAAGAGCTTTACCAAGCAACAACAGTGCTTCAGAAAATCTTCCGAGTGTGTTGAGTGCTAACCCAGCGTTACTTAAATACGTGACATTATCTTGGATAAGGTGCGTTGCCCGAAACGCATGAGTCAGCGCATCCAGTCAGCGGATATTGTCTTTTGCGGTCAGGCGTCTCTGGTAAGCCGATTCGGCGGCGGCTTGAACAGCTCCCTCGGTATCATGTTCAACTTGGGCAAAAATTTGATCCGCTTTGTTGTACTTATCTTTTTCTGCCAGTTGTTTAATTCGCTCTTTTAGATTATCGATATATTGCTGGTAACTGGTTTGTGCGTTAGTTAACGGCAATTCGATATCAGCTTTCTCGATAAGAAGAACCTTTCGCTGCTCCTCATGAGCCAGTTTTGGTTGTTTGGTGATTTCGGTTTCCCGTTCTTTTCTATCGTGTTTATATTGCTCGAAAGAGATGCCCATGATGATATCGCCTTCAACCGAATTCTATCACCAAGTGATCTATCAACTTTCTTATTCGAACAGTTAAATGGCGGGCAGAGGGGTACACGGCGTATAAGATAAATTCGCTCGTCATATTGTCTTCAAACAACAACACCAACTCACCGCTCTTAAGAAAGGGTTCAACTGTGTAAAGGGCGCAACGACCGATACCTAAACCGCCTGCTGCCATATTCGCTACGGCATAAGGGGAATTTGCGATAAACGATCCGCTAACACGAAACTTTTCTGCTTTCCCGTCAATACTAAACTGCCAATGTTCTGGGTCCGCGGATGATGTTTGTATCAAACAATTATGTGTCGACAATGCACTTGGGTGAAGCGGCTCACCATGAGTACGAATGTAGTCTGGCGAGGCAAACACGGCTAATCGCATAGTCAGCAACTTACGGGCAATAAGTGTGGAATTTTGCAGTGGGCCAAAACGAATAGCGAGATCAAAACCGCCATCAAGTATGTCGACGTGCCGATCAGAAAGGTCGAGCATAACAGAGACTTTGGGATGCGCCATTTGGAATGGCTGAATCGCTTTGACCAATTCCGCCGCGCCAAATCCGGTCGGCGCAGTAATACGAATAGGCCCTGCTAATTCGGATTGTCGCTCCTGCACCAATCCTTCTAACTCATCAAATTGATCAAGTAATAACACGCAGCGATCAAAATATGCGAGCCCGGTATCACTCAAAGCCACGCGTCTAGTGGTGCGATGAAAGAGCTGTGCCCCCAAACGTGACTCTAGTTGTCGCACATGTTTACTCGCCAAATTGGTGCTAATACCTAACTGTTTTGCCCCAGCTGTAAACGACTTGTGCCCAGCTACAGCTACAAAAATACGCATACTCTCGATCGTATCCACAAGCGTTCCTCACCGTCAGCTCAAAAGATTACCTCCATTTTGGGGATAATCTTTAACAATATAGCGTATTGTCTTTAAATCAATCAAGGCCTATTGTTTTCTAAAGATACAAAATGTCTATCATCTTAAACGAACCCACTATGTCTAATGCCATTCGAATTTACAGTTTCCCACTGTCCGGCCATTCTCATCGAGTAGAGTTATTTGCTAGCGTCTCGGGCATAGCGCACCAAATTATTCATGTTGATCTTGTTGCAGGAGAACATAAACAAGCGCCATTTTTAGCTCTTAACCCTCTGGGTGTCGTGCCTGTTATTGAAGACGGGGATACTGTTGTTCACGATTCGATATCGATTCTTATTTACTTAGCGCGCAAGTATGCGCCATCGTTTATCCCTCAAGACCTGCAACAAGAAGCCGAAATGCATCGGTTTCTGGCGATGTCTGCTGGTGAAATTTCTTATGGCCCAGGCGTTGCGAGATTAATTAATGTATTCAATTCGCAATCCGATCCATTGGAGGCTAAAGCCACTGCCGAAAAAGCCCTAACAAAACTGGAACAACAACTAACTGGCCGCGACTTTTTGGTAGCCAATAAAATAAGCTTAGCTGACTTTGCCATATACAGTTACGTCGCCCATGCGCCTGAAGGCGATGTGTCACTAGAACCCTGTGCAAATGTACGTCGATGGCTGACAAACATTGAAAGTCTAAAAGGCTTTATCCCCATGCACGCCACCAAAGTCGGTTTGGCCGCATAAGCCTCATTTTTCTATCTAGGTTTCGCCACATAGCTTGCCGATCAAAGGCAAAGGCACCGCGAGTTAGGTTCGCGAGTGCGTCGTGGAGAGGCTTAAGCAACAAACACCCAGAGCTTACGAGTTAACCCTGAGAGGTCTACATAATGCACCACCAGACTAACGTTGAGATCCAATCTGACAGCAACTATTCTCCGTTTCATAGCGGGGAGCATCACGTACAATCGCTTATGGGGGTTCGCGATGTCGAGCAATGGGCGCGTCAAGTGATCCGTGACTATTTACCAGAACAACATCGTGAGTTCTTTACCACGCAACCGTTTCTTATTGTGTCTGCACGTGACAAGGCAGGGCAGCCTTGGGTGACTTTGCTACACGGTTCTGGCTCTGACGGCTTCGTAGTCTCTCCAGACCCGAAACATCTAGTGATTACAGCAAGTCGAGCCACGGGCGATGTACTCGAACATGCGTTTGAGGTCGGGGCTGACGTGGGTATTCTAGGGATTGAGCCAGCCACACGACGACGCAATCGTGTGAATGGTCGTATCGTAGCGGTGGAATCGCAGTCGTTTACGTTTCGCGTTGAGCAATCTTTCGGAAATTGTCCACAGTACATTCATCAACGCGCGACTTGTCTGGTTGAGAAAAAAACCAAGGTGCAAGTTCAGCGCAGTACCCGACTCTCGCAACCTCAGCGACAGTGGATTGCGACGGCAGATACCTTTTTTATTGCCAGCGGGTATCGCGGCGAAGGCGAGAGTGCCTCTTTTGGTTTGGATGCTTCTCACCGAGGCGGCGACGCTGGCTTTGTTAGCGTTCTCAGTGACGCCAGCTTGAGCTTTCCCGATTACCCTGGTAACAACCATTTCAATACTTTCGGCAACCTAGTGCTCGACCCTCGGGTTGGATTGCTCTTTGTCGATATCAAGACTGGGGGTTTGCTGCAAATCTCCGGTACCGCAATTATTGACTGGCACCCTGAACAAGCTCGGCCACAAGCTGACACACGGCGTTTAGTCAAGATTGATATCGAACGCGTTGTGGAACTTACAAACGCAATTCCACTAAGATGGAATAGCGACGAATCCGCTGTTCGTTCATTGCGAGTAATTGATAAAATTAGCGAAAGCCGGGATGTCACGTCATTCGTTTTAGAGGCAGAAGATGGAGAGCCGCTTGCCGGTTTTGAACCCGGCCAACACCTGCCGATTAAAGTATCCGTTGCCGGTGTCGAAGATCCTATAAGCCGCACCTATTCACTCTCAAACGCACCCAGCGACACGAACTACAGAATTACCGTAAAACGCACCGAAAATGGATTGGCGTCTCGCCACTTACATCAACATGTCAAAGTCGGTGACATAATTGAGAGCACCACCCCAGCGGGTGACTTCATGATGACCTGCAATCTTTGTCCGTTGGTTCTGGTCAGCGCTGGAGTTGGCATTACACCCATGCTCAGCATTTTACGAACAGTCGCCTCGCAAGCGGGAGACCGCGCGGTTTGGTTTGTACATGGCGCACGCGACGGCGAGCACCACCCGTTTGCAAAAGAAGTGCGCAGCTTGGTCGCCAAGCACCCGAATATTAAATTGCATGTCGTTTATAGTAACCCTAGTTCGGGAAATATCCTTAATCTGGATTTCCTCAGTATCGATTACCACAGTGTTGGTCGCGTAGACGGAGCCCTGCTCGAAACGCTTGTCAACGACACCGACGCCCATTACTTCCTATGCGGGCCAACAAGCTTTATGTCCGATATACAGGCAGACTTACAACGCCGGTCTGTGCCGGTAGAGCAGATTCATTATGAAACATTTGGCCCAGAAAACTGATAATTCGAGAGATAATCCTTTAGTTAAGCGCAATCACCTTGGCAAAAGGTCGGCATGAACTAACCGTTTAAGGGTCTAGAAGGGTGTCCGTTTTTACGGGTCATTGGTTAAATTGGCAAAAGGCAAGACACGGCCCTTACTATCCTGCGGCCCTTACTATCCTGAGAGGGTTTGAATAAAACCCGAACAATAACTAAACAATACTGCCCTTTAATGGACCAAATACGTTTAAAAAAACGAAACGACAGAAAACTGCTCAAAAGACGTCAGTTATGCTGAGGCCTCTGTTAGTGATAAATATGATATTTCATGGTTGACTTTTTAATTAAAATGATAATAATGAAACTACATTAAAAATGTATCAATATTATCATTTTGAGGTTGTTATGAGAGCAGTTATCAGTTTGTTAGCGTCGGGCTCCCTTTTTCACAAGTTTGTTATTCAATGTCTAGTTACCGTTTTCAAGGGGCAAAAAATATCGACCACTAAAGAGTTTCTTTCTGGAAAGGACTTAAAAGCGTTCACGCACCGCACTTTCAGTGCTGCGGGCAAGCCATTAGCGGATGTTGTTAAATGGCTTAAGTACTTATCCGCTAAGGTTGACTTAAACGTAGGAGTGTTATTGTGAGTAACTTTCGAAGCGTTTCGAAAATTATTTATAGTAATATTTTTGTCTCTCCTTGTGATTATAATAACCCTCAATCACTGGGCTCCTGGTTTCGCCGACGCAGGGCTAAACATATTATGACGATGTTAGAGCAATGTTACGATCGCTATCAGCGAGTTGATATTCTTGATATAGGAGGCAGAGCTAGTTATTGGAATATTATTCCTGAATCGGTATTGAAGCATTATAAGGTCAAAGTTACGCTGCTTAATGACGATGAAGAATTAAGCATTGATGGACCTAAGGAAAGTGAGTTTTTTTCGGAGGTGACGGCCGATGGTTGTAATTTACATCAATTTTCCGATAACAGCTTTCATCTGGTGCACAGTAATTCAGTCGTAGAGCACGTAGGTAGTTGGTCCAATATGCAAGCCATGGCCCGTGAAATTAAACGTTTGGCCCCCTGTTATTATGTACAAACTCCTAATTTTTGGTTTCCTGTAGAGCCTCATTTTTTAACAGTTTTTTACCACTGGCTGCCAGAGCCCATTAGGGTGCGATTATTATTACGTTTTAGTTTGGGGCATATGAATCGCCAAAAAACACTCAGTGATGCAGTTGATGTTGTACAGAGCGTTAATCTTATTGATCAAAGTATGTTGGCCTCACTGTTTCCGGACGCAACCATCACCGCTGAGAAATTGTTGGGTTTTAAAAAGTCGATCATTGCCATCAAAGCACTTGATAGCAACCATGTTGGACATCCCTCTTTAATCTAATCTTCGGGTTTTATTTGAGCCCGCTTCCATGTATAAAAGGCCATTTTTTTCGCGAGTTATAGGGGCTGTGTCTTGTCTTTTGCCAATGGCTATTAAGGGCAGCGAGTGGAAAATCTCGAAGTATGATCAAGGTTCTTGTTAAGTAGATACCGAGGTGAGCTTTATATCTTGCGCCGCTCGTAGAGCTAGCCCGAGCCATGTGCCGCCTAAAGGCGTAACGATAATTACGTCTGGAACGTAATTAAACTGCCATCGGCAGCCCGAAGGGTGAGTATCAGGATGATACGAATAAGTTACGACAGCGGTGTGTTTCTTTGCGTCAAAGAAATGAAGGCCCGCCATGGCATAGCTACATGGACCTCGGTACCCCCTTGTGGGGTATGTAGTTTATTAGGGCAGTGCAGGAGAGCAACTGCCGAGTGGCAATGTATGGGCGAAGTCGAATAGTCGCTCAATATGCCAAAGCGACGCGAGTAGAAAATTCAGAGCTTGTTCTGTCAGTTCAAGTTTTTGTAACACTAAGACCTCTACCTAATCGAAGCCTGAATCTTCCGAAGCCCAGAAACAAAAACCTCCGGGCGATAACGTTCAGGGTTGTTTACCCCTTTAAACATCGTCTCGACGCCATCTAACAGCGCCTCTTTATTGCTGCCATCGCCTTGGCTGGCGATAACAACGCGAAGTACAGAGTTGATTGCCATTGCCGATTGCTCAGCTGAGGCATAACCTTGATGGCTAGCGCTTAAGCCATTGTTTATTAGCGCATTTAATATCGCATTACCTTGTTCCTGAGAGAGTGGTGAGTCTTGTAGGCTGGTGCGAATTTTCTCAATATTGTTGAGTAATTTCGATGCTGATTTATCGCTACTGCTCGATGATACTCCGCTGTTTAAAAAAGCCTGAGTATTACTGAGTACTTCGTTGGCTAAACTAGGCGACACGGTTTTAGCTAATTGATAGCTCATCAATAAATGCGCATCGTTGTATCGAAGCGACCCTGCCGCGAGGTCGGTTAGCGGGTTCGGTGCCCAGTCGACTTTGCTCATCGGTTGGTGACAGCCTAGGCAGTCCATATGAACCAGTTCAGGGAAGAGACCTGATCTTGGAAACGCTTTGATATTTGTCAGTAATTGTTCGGATGCGACCAGTTGCCCGATTGCCCAAATTTGCAATTCATTATGATCGCCTTTACGCGCAATATAATCCTCGTCTACTTGATAATGTGCCGGTTGAATACTGCTGAAGGTGTTTAGTTCAAAGCTTAGTCGAGGGTGCCCAGCGCCCATTATGGTGTGGGTGATCTTGCGGTCTGTGTGATTGCCTATGTGGCACGATACGCAGAGCTCTGCCCGAACTGTTGGGTTTTCGGTTTTGCTTAAACCGGCGTTGAGGTTTTCTTGGTGGCTTGCTTTTGTATGCGATTCTATGTAGTTCTCGGCACCGCCGTGACAGGTCTCGCAGCCAACCCCTTCGCTAATATCGAAATCATCTCCATGACTTGCCACCGCAACGTTATCGGCATGACAACTGAGGCAAACACCGGCTGTTTCGGCTGATGCTAAGCCAAGGTTTCTAGCAATTTTTTTGGATTCTGGGGTTAACAGTGTTTGATAGGCTCGCGCGTGTGGGTCTAACTCATTCCACGTACGAAACTCGTTTTGCAATACATTTGACTCAACAAAGGGCACGGTGCTTCCGTGGCAAGTGCTGGCGGCGCAACTGGCTACCCCTAAATGTTTGGCCGATGCTTGCTCTGGATTAGGATTCACAGCCTGTTGCGATGAATCATCTTGAGCAAAAGCGTTGTTAAGCCCTGCTAGGCTAAAGAGGATCGCACTGGCGACCGACAATGCTCGAACTTTTTTGAGTTTTAATAAAGAGGTAATTTTTAACATAGAGTTGAGCTTGAGCAAAAAGTTTAGTTTTATTAAAAAACGTAGTGAGGAATACATGGCCTAAAAAGTCCGTGGTGCTGGAGTATAAAATGGGCGAGTATTCCGCCTCTCGCATAAGCATTACGCCTTGAGAGAGCCAGCAACTCGAATAATTATTTGCTTGATTAATTTGATCTTGCCGTTGACCCAGTGTTTTGTCAAACCCAAGTAGTCTGTCAAATATAGTTGTCAGGCGATATAGTCTGAACTGCGTATATCTATTCCTTCAAATTAGGTTAACATTCGGTTAGTATTTCCTCAGGGTAAAAAATAATAATGAGATGGGTAAATGGAAACGTTTGACATTGCAGTGATCGGGTCAGGTCCTGGCGGCATGAGTGCGGGTGCTCACGCGGCTGAGTTAGGGTTGTCACACATTCTACTAGAGGGCTCGCCAAAACATTCAAATACCATCCAGAAGTACCAGAAAGGCAAGCACGTGATGGACACGCCGACCAAGCTGCCATTACGAAGCCCGCTCGATTTCTCAGCCGGAACGCGCGAATACATATTGGATAAGTGGGAAGAGGGCATGACCTCGACCAATACTAATATTCAGTACGGTTCGGAGGTTAGCGCCATCGTAGGCTCTAAAGGTGACTTTACCATCACCTTGGTCAACGGCAAGAAAATCGGGACAAAATTCATTATTCTAGGTATCGGTGTTCAAGGTAATCCGCGTAAGCTTGGTTGCCCAGGCGACGAGTTTGAGCATGTACAGTATCAATTAGATGATCCGGGCGAATACAAGAGTGAGCGGATTGCTATCGTCGGTGCTGGTGACGCAGCGATCGAGAACGCCGTCGGTTTAGCGGGTTCGAATCAAGTTTGTATCATTAACCGACGTGACGAATTTGCGCGTGCCAAGCAAGGCAACTTAGATCTTATAACCTCATCAATTAGCGACGGCGCAATTGAATGCTTTTACGAAGCAAACCCCGCTAGAATCGAAGAAAACCCGAGTGATGAAAGTCGCTATATATTCTTCTTAAGCACGCCTACCGGCGAGGTGCCGGTACCGGTTGATCGGGTAATCGCTCGCTTGGGCGCGATTCCACCGCGTAGGCTGGTTGAGTCGTTCGGTATTGAGTTTCCCAATGAGAGCCCTGCGGCGCTGCCTGAACTATCTAGCCAATATGAATCAAATGTTCCTGGCATGTATGTGATCGGCGCACTCGGCGGTTATCCGCTGATTAAGCAAGCGATGAATCAGGGCTACGAAGTAGTCGAATACATTCAGGGCAATAATATTGAACCCGCTGATCACCCGCTTTTTGTCGAAGCGTTTGATGGCTTGCCCTACGACAAGACTATTGATGAAATTTTAGAGTATCTGCAAGCTTCATCACCAATCTACAACGGTATCAACCCGCTGAACTTTCGCGAATTCATTCTCGATAGTAAAGTCTCTCAAAGGGCTCCGGGCGAGGAGCTTTGTGTTAAGGGTGAATTTACCGATTCGTTCTTTGTTGTAGTCGATGGCAACGCCTATGTGAAGTTGCCGGGGGTTGGTGAATTTCATTTTAATCGAGGTGGTTTCTTTGGTGAGCAAAGCCTAATTTCAGGTCGTCGTCGAACGGCAACGGTATACGCCGGAGAAGGTTGTGTTGTGGTCGAGACGCCTCGACGTAGCATGGTTAAGTTGATTAACTCGGTAGAGTCGGTTAAACGTGTGCTCGACGAGGCTTTTATTTTACGCGCGCTGCAAACTAAGTTTGCGCCTAATACGCCGCACGATCAGTTGGCCGAAGTTGTCGCTAATACAGAGCTAAAGACCTTCGACGCCAACCAGAACATTTATACCGAAGGCGAGCACGGCGACGAAGTACACCTGATTCGTATTGGCTCGGTTACCTCGGTTAAGCAATCGAATAATAAAGAAGTTATTACCTCGTACATGCCAGTTGGGCATTATTTTGGCGAGGCTGGTGTAATGGGCGACGGAATGAGAACCGACACCGTAAGGGCCAATGTAAGAACTGAGACGATATGTTTGAATAAAGCGAGCTTCGTTGCCTTGTTAGAGAAAGAACCAGGCTTACAAAAAGAAATACAATCGCATGTTCGTGACCGTTTAATTGTTGAAGCTCGTATGGAAGCTCAGCCAAAAGGCGGCGAGTTAATGTCGTTTCTGATGAGCGAAGGCTTGGGCGAAGGCACTGACGTTCTGCTTATCGATGAGACTTTATGCGTTGGTTGTGATAATTGTGAGAAAGCCTGCGCTGAAACACACGATGGTAATTCGCGTTTGAATCGCGAGGCTGGTGCCTCGTTTGCTGATGTTCATGTGCCGATATCGTGCCGCCATTGTGAGCACCCTCATTGCATGAAAGATTGTCCTCCAGACGCGATTCACCGCGCCAGTGATGGTGAGGTATTTATCGATCAAGAAGCCTGTATTGGCTGCGGTAATTGTGTGCGTAACTGCCCATACGATGTGATTTCGTTGCAGAAAAATCCAGAGCCTAAACCTAATTTATTGCACTGGTTGATGACCGGTAAAGGCCCAGGCCCAGGTGGTAAACAGTACGCCGAAGGGGCGACTATCAAAAAAGCGGTTAAGTGTGACGCTTGCAAAGACAATTCCGGCGGCCCGGCATGTGTTCGAGCTTGTCCAACGGGTGCTGCGATGCGTCTGAATCCGAAGGATTTTGTCGACTTGGTCGGTAGCCGATTCGGTAGTTAGGTGAACGGTGTAAGACGAACTTAACCTTGATGCAATTGGCGTTAAGCAATTAAACCTTGAAGCAACTAACCTTAAAGCGACCTGAAGTAAGCTAACTGAGAATAATAAATAGTGTATCAATCAATTTTAAATTTTAAGCGCGCTCGATACTTATGGCTTGCGCTTGTCGTTAGCGTGATGTCGATTGCGGCCTATCAATGGCATCAGCCAATTGGTATGCCCAACGGCGGCACTTGGTTAGGCTATACACTTGGAACCATAGGTGCGCTGCTCATCGTTTGGTTGTTGTTGCTTGGCATGAGAAAGAGAAGTTACAACTCCAATATGGGCACCGTACAAGGTTGGACATCGGCGCATGTCTACCTAGGCACCGCATTGCTACTTATCGGTACACTGCATGGCGGTTTTCAGTTTGGCATGAATGTCCACACCTTGACCTACGTGCTGATGGTCGTTGTCATTTTGAGTGGTTTTTTCGGTATTTTTGTTTACCTTAAGTACCCAAACTTACTAACTGTAAATCGTTCTGGCGACACTCTCGATAGCTTGCTAGATAAGGTGCTGAAGATAGACGAGCGTAGTCGTCGTATTGCCGCCACTCCAGACTTAAGTCGATTAGTCGATAGCGCGATTGACGGCTGTGAAATTGGCGGCGGTTGGTGGCAGCAGCTAACGGCTAAAGGTTCCTCAACGATTAGTATCCCTAATGCGTTCGACTCGGATGGGCAAGAAAAACCACAATCGAATAAAGACCAAGCATTGGTGATAGATGTTTTGGCTAATCGCTTATCTCAATTGAGTGGTGGGGGCGACGAAGCCGGTGCCGTTCAGGGTTTAATTGCTAACTTTGCGGCCAAACAAACCCTACTAAGGCGCATTAAGCGTGATGTTCAGATTCGAGCTATTTTAAAAATCTGGCTGTACATTCACGTGCCCATATCATTTGCACTATTGGCGGCGTTGATGACGCATGTAATAGTTGTCTTCTTCTACTGGTAACTGCGATGTTTATTACTAATTTTCTGTTTATTGCCATGAACTGGGTTATCCAACTGTGAGCGATCAAAAGCCTGATTATAAGCTGTCTCTAGAAGATACCCGTCTAAGTAAAAGGTGGGTTTCTTGGGTTTTGTTTGTCGTCATACTGGCGCTATTTCTATTCGTGCCAATGGCAAGTTTAGTTAGTGATGAAGCAGCAGATGCGCTCAGAGGTTCTCCTTTGCCGTCTGATAATTCTTGGAGTTCTGGTCACCTGTCAAAGCCACATCGAATTCCGGAATTAAATCAAAACTGCCAAGCGTGTCACGTAAACGCATTCGAAGTGGTCCAAGATAATTCGTGTTTAAGTTGCCACGATGATACTAATCATCATTTTGACACCTCAATGCATGATGTTGCCAAACTTGATGGCTCGCGCTGCGCAAGCTGCCATATAGAGCATGACGAACCGAGCAGTATTGTGCGGCACGATGACAAACTGTGTAGTTCTTGTCATGCTGACATGGACAAGACCGGCGCGGTTGCTACCGAACTGGTTGATGTCGATAGTTTTGGTAAGGAGCAGCGCGGCAAGCGCAATGCCCCTCATCCGTCATTTAAGGTCAGTATGTTGGTTTCTGAGGGTAAGGCGGATGCCATGACCTGGTCAATGCGGCGTGTAGCCTTGGCCGACAAACCATTGGAAGAATCCAATCTCATATTTCCCCATGATGTGCATTTGAATCCTGAAGGGATCGACGCGCCTGACGGCAATCAGGTGCTGGCCTGTAACGACTGCCATGTTACTGATGATGCCGGTGAGTTGATGCGCCCGATTAGCATGGAGAACAATTGTCGATCATGCCACACCTTGGTGTTCGACCCAGATGCGCCGCAGCGTGAAGTTCCACACGGCGATCCTGATACCGTATTGTTAACGCTTGAAGAGTACTATTCGCGACAGTTTCTACGCGATAGTTTGGGTCGCAACCCGACCCCGCAAGAAGTGAGCGATTTTATTTTGCGTCGCCCAGGCGGCACTGTTGCGCGCCGTGCTGAACAGGCACTTAACCTTGCGAGCCCTTGGGGTAAAGCGAATAGCGTTGCTAAAGAGATTTTTGAAAAGACCACGTGTAAAACCTGTCATGAGATTAGCATTGATGAGAGTGGTAACTATTTATCAAAATGGCGTGTAGACCCGATTCGCATTACTGAACGATGGATGCCTAAATCTGAGTTTGATCATTATAAACATCGCGCTTCAGATTGTTCTTTGTGTCATGACGCCACTGGTTCGGAGCAGGCGAGTGACGTTTTAATGCCTGACTTACCAGTGTGTGAAAGTTGTCATACCGGTGAACGAACGCATGAGAATAAGACACCCAGTAGTTGTGTGTCGTGTCACCAATTTCATTTGCCTGAGCAAAACGATTGGCGTCAAGCACTCGAATCAGGATCTGCTCGAAAGGTAGTTGAGCAGATTAGCTTAGCTTGGCAACAAACTGATCAGCATCTAGCTAGCGATAATAAGGCCATTAGTACGTCGTTAGTTACGCCAGTTGTTGCACCGCTTAAGCTACTCAAGCCTTAGAGCCTTAGAGCCTTAGAGTCGCTTAAAAGTAGATACAAAAAGATCGATAAACATTGATAACTGAAATGCACATCATGAAAAAATCTATGCTGTTAAACAAAATTAGTATTGGCGTTTTATTCGTTTTCGCATTGGCTGTTTTGCCCCTTAATACGGCGTTCGCGCAAGCCGTCTTAAGCAGCTCAGAGGTGCAAAGAATTATTGGTTTAGTC
The DNA here is from genome assembly GCA_046709645.1 of Arenicella sp. Classification (GTDB taxonomy): domain Bacteria; phylum Pseudomonadota; class Gammaproteobacteria; order Arenicellales; family Arenicellaceae; genus Arenicella. The sequence goes on along the minus strand of JBKEFT010000033.1, from coordinate 11,668 downwards.
GTCAGTGAGGGCAACGCACGCGGCGCACCAGCGACCATAGCAGTAGTTGATCGCTCGGGTAATGTTCTTGGCGTGTATCAAATGCCTGGTGCTGCAGCTCAAGTGACGATCTCTTCTCAGCGAGGAATTCCCGCCGGTAATGGTTTAGAGGGCGCGGTTGTTCCCGCCGCGTGGGCAGCTATCGCTAAAGCTATCACCGGTAATTACCTGTCTAGTGGCGGCAACTCATTCAGCACCCGAGTGGCCAGCCAAATTGTGCAAGAGCACTTCAATCCGGGAGAGTTTAATCAACCCGCTGGACCGCTTTTCGGCGTTCAATTTAGCCAACTTCAATGTTCTGACGTGACCGGTGAAGCGGGCACAAACCAAGCGCCAAAGCCGTCACCGCTTGGTCTATCGGCTGATCCTGGTGGTTTCCCACTGTATAAGGGCGGTGAGGTCGTTGGTGGTATAGGCGTTATTGCCGATGGCCTATATTCAATCGATAATTCAATCTCTGATATTGATGAATCAATCGACGAGATGCTGGCAATGGCCGGCACTCGAGGCTTTGAAGCGCCGGGGCCGCTGCGTCAGGTTACTTTAGATGGTAAATTAGTTCGTTATTCTGATACCACTATTGCGGCATTGAGAACCGCCAACCCGAGCGGCCTGAACAACAGGCAGATTATTGCTGTTCCAGGCTTCTTCAATGGGCGAATTAAGTCAGGCGTACCTTTTGGTAGCCAAGCATCCGGTTTTAGTGTCAGCCAAGAGTTTGGTGTGCCTGCAGTGGTGTTGGGCGATCGCTTTAATCCTCGCGCGGGAACCGATGCTGGTGCGCTTAGCGCCAATGAAGTTCGAGTATTGATTGCTAATGCACTTAGGGTCGCAATGCGATCTCGCGCGCAAATTCGTAATCCTGCGGAGTCATCAGCTCGGGTTTCGATCTCTGTGGTCGACAGTAACGGTGTGGTTTTGGGTATTGCCAGAACACCGGACGCGCCAATTTTCGGTACCGATGTCTCATTACAAAAAGCCCGAACGGCGGCATTTTTCTCGCGTCGCGATGCGGGTCAAACCTTGATCGACGCCGGCCATGGGCACTTCGTTAATACAGTGCGTGCGTTTGGATTGCCGACAGCGCTTGCTGATGGCATCGCTTTTTCTGACCGAGCAGGCGGTAATTTATCTCGACCGTTTTACCCAGATGGCATTGACGCAAACCCGCCTGGACCTTTCAGCTTTCCGATAAGTATTTGGAGCCCGTTCAACGTCGGCCTACAACTTAATCTTGTGGCAAACCGAATATTGTTGCCTCAGGTCGGCTGTACCGGCATCCCGAATTTGCTTAACGGTATACAGATCTTCCCCGGTAGTGTGCCGATATATCGCGGTGGGCAGTTGATCGGCGCTATCGGAGTCTCCGGTGACGGTGTAGACCAAGATGATATGATTTCCTTTTTGGGCCTGCATAATGCCGGCTTAGAATTAGGCGGGGCGATTAACAACGCCGACCCATCAATTCGAGCTGATACATTGTCGCCTCAAGGTGTCAGGTTGCGCTATATAAACTGCCCTCAAGCGCCCTTTATCGACTCCACTGAAGCATCACCTTGCAACGGCAAATGACACAGCTAGTGGCAAGTAGATTGGTGCGGATCACAGCGCGCAGCGCTTTTAATGCTGTTAGAGATAACCCTTGAACTTAATATAATGCAGATTAAAACGAGCAATAAGACGGTAGCGAGCATCCGCTTAATAGCGCTTGCTATGGGGCTAATGAGTCAATCAGTGATGGCGCAAGTTGCCAATAGTGAGATCATCGAGATCATCGAGAGCAGCGAGCTTAGCCCAGAAGCAGCTCAAGTTATTGCGCTCGAAGCCCAAGGAGATCAACCGCAGTCAGCGCAGATTGATAGCCAAGCGGTTCGCCAGAATGAACTAAACTCCGCCAATCAAAAGCGGCTAGGTATTGAGCCAGCAACCTTGATAACCGTAAATCATTGCAGTGAAGCGCCTAGAGAAACTAGCCGCCCACGTAGACGCCCAGCTTACCCAGTGTTGGTTTTCGAAGAAGATTACTGCAACCCCGACAGGCTTGCGCCTCCAAAGGCGTTGCTCTTGCCTGACCTAGCGCCTGTGCCGGATCGCTGGCGTATTGTTGAGTCATTAGGCTATCCAGAAAATAAATGGGACCCATACAATAATAACAATCCGCTGAAAGGCGACAGACCGGTGTTTGGTAAAGACTGGTTTTACAATCTGTCGGCAATTTCAGATACCGTGTATGAGCCTAGAAATTTTCCGATACCAGTCGGCAACGCCTCTACCGCCAGACCGGGGCAATTAGACTTAATCGCCGACGGTGATCAGTATTTAATCAATCAAAACTTGATTGTCGAGAACGTAGTTTATCGAGGCGATACTGTTTTCAGACCACCAGATCATGAGTTTCGTGTGATCACCGTATTCAATATTAATCATACTGTTACCGATGAAGTCGGCGCGCTCAAAGCTGATCCGGCTGAAGGCGACACGCGTACTGAAGGTTTTATCGGTATTCAGGCTGCGTTCTATGATTACCATATTAGAAACGTGTCTGATCGCTATGACTTCGACAGTTTTCGTATTGGCATTCAACCGTTCAGCACTGACTTTCGCGGCTTCCTGTTTCAGGATAACCAGCTAGGCGTAAGGTTGTTTGGTACGCGCAACAATAATATCTTCCAATACAACCTTGCTTGGTTTCGGCGGCTGGAGAAAGAGTCGAACAGTGGTTTGAATGACATCACTGATGACTTGCGTGAAGATGATATTTTTATGGCCAACCTGTATTGGCAAGATTTCCCGACCAAAGGATTTATCTCGCAGGCGTCGGTTACTCACAATCGCAATCGAGAAGCCGATGATTTCTTTTTTGATGATAATCAATTTATTGCACGGCCAAGCTCCTTAGGCTTTGAGCGTGGGCGAGACTATGATGTAACCTATTTAGGCTTAAGTGGCGATGGCCATTTCGGGCGTAATAATCTTACCTTCTCGGCCTATTATGCTTTGGGTGACGCCTCCAATGGTGTCTTCACCAACCAAGAAACCGATATCAGCGCTTACTTTTTTGCCGCTGAGGCATCGCGAGACTACGACTGGATTCGCGCTCGAGTTTCTTTCTTACATTCGAGTGGTGACGATGATGCGTTTGATACTGACGAGGGTGGTTTCGATGCCATCTTTGAAAACCCCCAGTTTGCTGGCGGCGACACGGCATTTTTCATTCGCCAGAACGTACCACTAATCGGTGGTGGCCGAGTGGCGCTGAACGGTCGTAATTCGATTATTCCGTCGTTACGCTCATCTAAAGAACATGGTCAGTCGAACTTTACCAATCCCGGCATTACCCTAATTGGTGTTGGTGCAGATTTTGATTTAACCCCGCAGACTCGGCTATCGTTTAACCTTAACCAAATGTGGTTTGACGAGACGACTACTCTCGAGGTAGCCAGAAACCAAGGCCGAATTCGAAAAAACATTGGCCAAGATATTTCGGCTGCGGTGATATGGCGACCACTAGCAACTCAAAATGTTGTGCTTAGGCTGTCGGCTGCGGTGTTGAACGCCGGCGGTGGCTTTGAAGACCTTTACGGTGATAGCACGCCGTATTCAGTGTTGGGCAACTTGATCCTAGCTTACTGAGATCTTGTACTAATAAAACGTATTAATTAATTAGATAAAACATGACGATCAATCAGGCTAGTAGTACCGAAAACAGTGGCGCAAATAGAATCACTGGCAAACTAACTCTGCGCTTTGGTTTGCCGCTGGTGATAGTACTGCTTGGGTCAATACTCGGAATTGCCAAGTTGATGGCGGCTGGTGGTGAAGTTCCGCAAAAAGTTGATTATCCGTTTTATCCGCCAGCGCCTAAATCGCAAACGCAAAGCTTGGCTGATACTAAGTCAGAGGGGTGCGTTAGCTGTCATACATCGTCAGACCGACACACTATGCATAGCAATCCAGCCGTGGTGCTGGGCTGTACCGATTGTCATGGTGGTGATCCTAGTGTGCAGGCACCAGCGGATCACAATGCGTTTGTAAGTATTAGCAGCCATTTTCGTAAAACCGCTGAGGCCGATGCGGATAGCAAACCAGAGCATAACGATGGGCAAGCAGATTACCTCGCAGAGAAAGCGGCTGGCGTTTCTGAAAAAATCGATGCTCAGTCTGATAATGCCGATAGCTACTCTAAAGATGCTGATAGCCATTCTGAAGGCGCCGACAGCGGCGGGCATGGCAAAGGGCATAAAGAGTACAAGCCTGATTATCGAGCTGCCATGGACGCAGCGCATGTAACGCCTACTTTACCAAAGACATGGCATTACCCATCAAGCGCCAATCCGGCACATGCTTACACAATCTTAAATGCCGAAAGCCCAGAATTTGTTCGCTTTGTTAATCCTGGCGACTATCGAATAGCCGAAGAAGCATGCGGCGCTTGTCATTTACCTATTATTAAGGCCGCAAAGCGCAGTTTAATGAGCACCAGTGCCATGTTTTGGGGTGGAGCTTCTTATAACAACGGGATTTTACCGTACAAAAATTACATTCTTGGCGAGGCTTATACGCGAGAAGGCTTGCCGGCAAGCATTCAAGGCCCATTAGTTGAGAACCCTGAAATATTGGCAAAGAAATATGGCGTACTACCTAGTCTCCTACCATTGCCGGCATGGGAAACTATTAAGCCAGGTGATATTTTTCGAGTATTTGAACGCGGTGGCCGCAACTTAACTAACCTGTTTCCAGAAACAGGCTTGCCCAATGCACTGGGCCAGTTGCAACGCTTAGAAGAACCAGGCCGCCCCGATATTAGACAGTCTAATCGTGGGCCGGGCACCGGTGCACGTATTTCAGTGCCGGTCATAAACATGACTAAGACACGCCTAAATGACCCAGTTTCATGGTTCCTTGGCACCAATGACAACCCTGGCGATTATCGCTCATCAGGTTGTAGCGGATGTCATGTTGTTTACGCTAATGATCGCGATCCTAAGCACTCGGGGCCGTTTGCCAAATATGGTAACCGAGGTCATACACAAACTAAGGATCCAACCATCCCTAGAGGCGAATCTGGTCACCCAATAAAGCACGAGTTTACTAGGGCAATACCCACTTCTCAGTGCATGATTTGTCATATGCACCAACCGAATATGTTCGTAAATACCTATCTTGGTTACACCATGTGGGATTACGAGGCCGATGCGCCATCGATGTGGCCCGAAGAGCAGCAATATCCGACAGACGAAGAGATACGTGAAATTAATCAGCGCAACCCAGAAGAAGCTGCAATTCGTGGAAAGTGGTCTGATCCGGAGTTTTTAGCCAGTGTTTCAGAACTTAATCCAAAATTAAGAGATACCCAATTTGCTGACTATCATGGCCACGGCTGGAATTTTCGCGCGGTGTTTAAGCGAGACCGAGACGGTACCTTACTCGATGCTCAAGGTGGCGAAATCAGTGACGACGACCCAGAGAAGTTTAAAAAAGGGGTACACATGTCGTCGATTCATGCGGATAAGGGCATGCACTGTTCCGACTGCCATTTCTCGCAAGACTCGCACGGCAATGGTCACATCTATGGCGAGGTTGCTAGTGCGGTTGAAATTGATTGTGTCGACTGCCACGGTACGGCCGACAAATATCCAAATTTAGCCACATCGGGTCCAGCGGCACCTCCTGGAGGCAATAAGCTTGCTAGCTTAAGAAATCCAGATGGGAAACTACGTTTCGAGTGGATGGGCAAGAAATTAATTCAACGCTCTTTATTGAACCCTGAATTAGAGTGGGAAATGTCCCTAGTAAAAGACACGATTAACCCTAATCATTCAGGCTATAACGAGAAAGCAGCGCTAGCAAAAACAGTCAGTAAAGATACCCAAAAGCAAGACTGGGGTGAAGGTGTTGCTAAAGACAACCGCGCACACAGCGATGACGAGATGGAATGCTATTCATGTCATACCTCGTGGACCACTTCATGCGCTGGCTGTCATTTGCCGATCGAAGCGAACTGGAAAACTGAACGTAATAAATATGAAGGCGGTGAGACCCGTAATTTCGCAACCTATAACCCACAGGTAGCGCGAGATCAGATGTTTCAATTGGGTCGTCGTGGTGGAATAAACGGTGGGCGAATCGCCCCAGTGAGGTCGTCCTCGGCATTAGTTTTGTCTTCGACTAATTCAAATCGTGAAAAGATTTACATCCAACAACCGCCTATATCGGCGAGCGGCTTTAGTTCACAAGCGTTCGCACCACATTTTCCGCACACCACTCGTTTAGAGGAAACAAAAACTTGTGATGATTGCCATCTATCTGAAAACAATGATAATAATGCGATCATGGCGCAGTTGCTATTGCAGGGCACTAATTTCGTGAACTTCATTGGTTACAATGCCTGGGTGGGCACGGAAAATGCTATTTCGGCGGTGCAAGTTACCGAGTGGGAAGAGCCGCAAGCGGTGATTGGTAGTTACTTACAAAAATATGCCTACCCTGACTGGTTCCAAAAACACCAAGACAATGGTCAAGAGTTGCAGACCGCCTACGACCATAAATCGGCCCAAGTATCTTGTTTGCAGTTGCGAGGTGAATATTTATTTGCGGCCGAAGGTAAAAACGGTTTTCGTGCCTACGACGTGTCGAATATTGCTAACAAAGGTTATAGCTTACGATTTGTAACGGCGCCGTTTAGCCCGCTAGGACACGACACTAAGGTTAAAACAGATAATGCCACCTGTATGGCATTGCCAACTAACCAAAATATTGCGCCAGAGCGAAATCAAGGTGACTTGATGCGTATTGATAATCAAGAGCAACCATTTCACCCAATCTATAACTATGCTCTAGTGACCGACTCACAAAGCGGTTTGATAGTAGTTGACGTGAATACCTTGGTTGACGGTGAGTTCCGTAATAATTTTCTTGAGGCCGAACTGGTTTGGAATGACGGTGGAATATTAGATGGCGCCAAGCACATTGTTATCGGCGGCTACTATGCTTACATCATTGCCGATGCCGGTTTGGTTATCGTAAATCTAGACAATCCGTTGCAACCAAAAGTTGAGCAGGTAATCGAGTTAAATGATGGCCGTGCGTCAGCACTTCAGTTTCGTTATTTGTTTGTTACCGATGCGGATGGCTTGAAGGTTATTGACGTAACTCAAGGTAAGACCGCTGAACTGCTAAGCAATAATACGATTGCCTTAGACGATGCACAGCGTATTTATGTAGCGCGAACGTTTGCTTACGTTGCGGCCGGTGCTGAAGGTTTAGCGATTATTGATGTTAAGCAGCCCGATAAAATGAAGTTACTGCAAAAATTTGATGCTGATGGGCAACTTAATGACGCACGAGATGTTGTTGTTGGTAGCACTAACGCGAGTCTTTTTGCCTATGTGGCGGACGGCATCAATGGTCTTAAAGTAGTGCAGCTTACGTCCCCCGATACGCAGCCTAAGTTCTATGGATTTAGCCCGAAGCCGGTACCTGAGTTAATCGCTTGGCGAAAAACTAAGTCACCGGCGATTGCCTTGTCGAAAGGCATGGACAGAGACCGTGCCGTTGATGAAACCGGCGGCCAGATAGCGGTATTCGGGCGACTCGGGTCGCGACCATTGAACATAACTGAAATGCGAAAGCTTTACCTTGATGAAAACGGTAAACCTTGGACTGTAAACAATAAGGTTGATGATGAAAAACGAGTTGATACCAAGACTCGGGGCGAGGCCAAATAAGGTTGCGTATGTCTAACGTTAAAGGAACATTGTTATTAGTTTTGGGCTTAGTCGGTGGTGTGCCATCGACTAGTGCAATGGCCGCTGAACTGCCGCAGTTTGCGCCGCAAAAGCATATGGGCGTTGCCACCTGTGGAAACTCCACCTGTCATTCGGTAAAACAACTCGAAGAGCCAAGTAATGTTCTACAAAATGAATACCCGACTTGGCTGTTTCACGACCGTCATTCAAAAGCCTACACAACCTTACTCAGTGAAGAGTCGAAACGAATCGCCTCTAAGCTTGGGATTAAAAATGCGGCAAACGCTAGCGTCTGTTTAGATTGCCACGCTGACAATGTACCAGTCGAACAGCGCGGTGAAGAATTTCATATGACCGACGGTGTGGGTTGCGAAGCTTGCCACGGCGGGTCTGAGAATTGGCTGGGTACGCATACGATCAAGCCCTATAGCTTGCAACGTAATTTAGCCGACGGCATGTACCCAACCGCTAATCTAGCCGAGCGCACCAAACTGTGCGTCAGCTGCCATGTTGGCAACGAAAAAAAGTTGGCTAACCACAACATAATGGGTGCAGGGCACCCGCGTCTAGGCTTCGAGCTAGACACCTTCACCATCCGTCAGCCAGAGCACTATGTTGTTGATGAGGATTACCTAGAGAGGAAGAATCCCGATAACCCAATTCGTCGACTCTTAGTTGGATCAGCAGTACACGCACAATCAGTCGCTAAAAACTTAGGCGGCTCACTGATCAACAACCCCCAAGGCCACCCTGAAGTTGCGCTCTACGACTGCCATTCATGCCATCACTCCTTGAGCGATTTGAAGTGGAAGCAACGCCCCAGCACCGCTGGCTTAAAGCCCGGCGCAATCAGACTCAACGACAGTAGTTTTATTCTACTGGCTGCACTGACAGGTGCGCTCGACAGCAAGTTACAAGACGACATGTTAGGCGCCATCAAAGCCTTGCACTCTGCCTCTACGAAATCGGTACGCGAGCTACAATTAGCCGCCGCTGAGCTACAAGTATTGTCAGTTACCAGCCAAAGCATGTTCGAAAACGTAGCATTGACAGAAACAGACAAGCGCAAAATGATAGAAGACCTTATGCGACTCGGCGTAAGAGGCGAGTACAGAGATTATATTTCTGCTGAACAAGCGGTAATGGCGATGGATGCCTTAAGTTATAGCCTGCCAGAAGAACCAAGCCTAACTGAAGTGATAAACAGAGCGTATCAATACACTCAGAACGACGAAGCGTATAGATCTGAGAAGTTTAGAACGGATCTTGAGGGGTACTTGAAGCTTAAGTAGGTTTTGGTATTGGGTGCTTTTTGATAGGTGATGGTCGAAATATATTCAGAGCGGTCGTTCGAGGTCTGTTTGATAAGGGCTTCGCCCCGTCTAATTGTAATTCGCTCGATGCGAACTTTTTATCTAGCAAATTCAAGACAGAAACAGGATCAAGAATGATGCATATTTACTCGTTAAAAATTAAATTCTTTCTTTTACCTTGCTTACTGTTGCTGACTGTTGCTGACATCTCATCCAGCTATAAGCCAACATGCGGAGGCTTCTGAGCTAATATTGAAAGATTATGGAATTACAAATACTGGTACATATAAGCAGAGCGTAGAGAGGCAAGAGAAACCAGATACGCATACAACTTATTCTGATTTCAGTATTGTTGAGACCACTACCTCCATCCCTATAGAAAAAGATATAGGGTTCGCAATCGCTTGGTCTGTAATTGGTTTAGATGATGAAATCGATAAGATTGAGGTCACATATTCTATAATTCATCCAGAATTAATTTTACCCGATGGGACAATATCTTCAGGTAGAACGAAAACACTAGCCGTGGATGTAAATGAAGGAGTCGCGCGCTCTTTGGATGGATACGTATTAAACCGAAATTATGAATTTATTCCGGGAAATTGGATTATTACCATTGAATTCAATGGCCAACAAGTTTCTAAAACTTTTGGCTTATACCAGACATCTAAATCTCCAAGGGTTGAGGGTAATGATAAGCAGTCAGAAGTTGTTAATAAACTGGGACAACCAAATAAAGAAATCAGTAATTTTAATGACTCGATTACTGATGCGGAATTAGATGAATATTTTGAATTTACGTTTAAGTACAGCCTTACTCGACTAGCTCAATTCAGGGAAATGACCATTGAAGATAAAGAATCATACTATGCGGCTTATAGAAAGCAATTTTCAAACATGGGCATGAAAATTCCTACATTAAGGGGGGGCTCTAAGAAAGAACGAAACCAAATAGAAGAGTTAAACAAATTCAATGGCAAAAGTATGGAAAAAGCGTATAGCGCTATTGAAATTATCCAAACCCTCTCGGTTGAAGACTATAATGAAATGATTGATGTTTGTATTGACCTTCTTAAAATACATAGCCCATCTGATGGTAGCTGGGATGATAGAAAAATCATCAAAGAAAACTTTCCTCAGCAGTTGGAAAAGCTGGATTTACATTTGATAACACTGAGTAAGGACTCATGCATGCTTATGCTTCAAAAAGGTATTGGCAAGGGAGTAGGATTTTCGGTGAGTTGGCATAAAAATGAATGGGTGGTAAATAAAATTAACGATTACAAATCATGGGAGCGACCTGAAGTTTTGAGGCGTAAAGATGAGTTGATGGAATGACTGATTAGGCAAAGAAGCCTCGGTGCAAAATACTGGGAGTGAGAAGGATAGTGGACACCTATTGGTAGAATCAATCCTCGGATTTTATTTGAACTCGCATCCTAGCACCGAGGGTTATTTTTATTAAGAAATGGTCTGAATAAAAAATTGTTGCGCCAAGACGATACAGCACTCACAATGATCTGGGTGGGTGTTAACTTTTTTGTATTGGGGCCTTTTTAATAGGTAATTGCCAAAAAAATGGGAAGAAATGGGACAGAAGAAATGGGACAGGCGCGCTAAGAAAGAATTGGGCCTTACGAATATCTGCATCGAAAAATCAATATTTCTTTCTGTGATCAGTTTGTTCAAAGACTAACCTGCGGAGCTATTGCCTTTATAGTCACATTACCTAGATACTAGACGTGCCAAGCCCTCGCCAGCGGCGATTCTGTGTGTTTTTAAGGGCTTGTTAACCGATTAGCCTGCGATGATGGTCGGTCGACGGTATACGTTGATAATGCTTGTCTGAATAGACTTGTCGAACGATGGGTTCAGAGCCTACCCAGTTGCCAAAATGCCGTTCAAATTGCGTGGTGAGTTGTTCCCATGCTTCTTTGTTTAAGGCAAGCCGCTCTAAAATAGGTGGCAGTGTTTGCGTTATTGCGCCAGCTTTGCCTTTTCGAATAATTCTCCCTGTCCAATCAACCAACTCAAGGTAGTCGCGCAGAACAAAAGGGAGGCCTTTGGTATTTGGAGTGGAGCCGACGAAGTTTTCAATTGACCGCTTTGGCTGGGTGTTTGACTTAAGACTTTCAATTCGAGACTTAACGCAGGTGTGGTCTGATTTTTCCGGTGAGTCTGCCATGTTGGCGCGAATAGGGTTGAGGTCAACATACGCCATGCAGGCAAGCAGCGCACGCTCATCCAATAACGCTTGGCTTTTGAAGCGACTTTCCCACGACTGCATGGATGCAGGAGGTAGAGTAACGCAGGAGCGGTTACCGAAAAGTGGCCTGTGCATTTGTCTTCGAGATTGGCGCGTCGCGCGATGGATTCATTCACAACTTTCATGAACCACGACAAGCTCGAGAGTCGCTCTCGCCATATTTCGATATCTTTCTCCACAACTTTAAGCTGAGCGGCCAATAGCGGAGTACCAGCCTCGTAACATTGCGAGAGATAGGTGCCTTTGAAGAGAGAATGCCAACGCCGCACCACCTCCATTTTATTCAATTTACTAGCGATGTC
>JBKEFT010000032.1:0-73787 GCA_046709645.1 Arenicella sp. | reverse complement strand
AGCATCATTCTATTTTGGATTGAGTTTCTTCGGATTTCAACTTGAGAACTATCTAATACGATTTATAAAAAAGTAACCGTGACCGAAAGCTCTATCTCTTCCTAGAAGTGCCTGTCCCAGTTTACTGCCTTCTCTCCTATAACCCCGGAGGATCCTTTCGATCTTACCCATTTGAGCAGTTTATCTCAGCTACTCGGGATCGAAAGATGCCAGTTTTCCCCATCAAGTCAAAGGATCAACATCCTCAATTGGTTAACGAGGCTAATACAGATTCACTTTCGTTGCGGCCTGTAGCTTCGCCTTTGCAAGGCTTCCGCTCCCAGCTAACGCCCCTTACCTACATCCATGTAGGCAAAACTTACAACCTCCGATTACTCAAAGACTGCTTTGCGGTACTACCGAGGTGAATGGGAAAATTCCTCGGACAGGACTTTAACCTGCTAGATAAATTGCCGGTAACGGCGTACGACCTGACCCCATTTACTAACATTTACTAATGCGCGGGTAGCTTTAGGAATTGCACTTATTATATGAATCCGCCCTTGAATTCGGGCCTTTATGCTGTTGGTTACCTAGGATGCCAATCTGCCAACATAACACTTCTCCCAAACCCTCTATTAAAGCGATAAACTACTACCAGACCGTTTGAACACTCGTATTCAATAAGATCAATAGATGTAAATTTATACATTTTTTGTTCAAATATTTCTTCTCTATTACATTTGATATTACGATCTTCCCAATCTGTATATTGAGGTAAGAATGAGCTATCAAATTGCATTATTGCATACTCATGAATTTCATCACCTGACATATCACGCACGTTCACAATTCGATAAATTCCAAAAATGAGAATAAGAACTCCACCCGCGATCAATGCGGCTTTTTTATTTTTCAATGAGTCACCTCGATATTATGTTTTGTCAATTCGCCCAATTTTCATCATCCAATAAATTGATGCTGTTGTTAAATACGAGGAGCAATTTCATTTCTAGTGTCTCGTATAGAACCGAAGTAGTTTACATCAAAGCCTACTTCAGAGTACCTCAATCCGCCTCCGACAAATGTAGCAAAATTACGTAAGTGGCCTCCATTGGGATCATGCTCAAAGTTATACCTCGTTCCCGCACCATTTCTTGCACTGAGCGTACCATCTGAATTAGGTTGCAACGGTATTCGTCCATGAACCATATAGTCTAGAGGAGTGGACAAATGTACTTGTAAGTAGGGATTACCTTTCGAGTCGGTTAATACAGCCCCCCTAAGAACACTCAGGTTTTGTGAGAGCGTTTCGTTTGGCCCATCTTCTCTAGAGTTAAATAGAGCCTCTGCCAGGGTAATGTAACCATCATCGTTCAATAAAAGCCCATAGTCATCCAGAAATCTATCTAAAGCGGAATCTCTAAGGCGATTATAGTCTCCTCGAGCTTGATCTCTCCTCGCTGTTGCAATTCGACTGGCACCAGCATGAGGATCATTTGCGTCTTCCCTTGCCTCGTCAACACGATTCTGATTATGCTCATCTCGAAGTTCAACTAGCCGAGCTAAAAGATCTTCCTCATTATAAATAACACCATCAAGTCGGTATAGTGACTCACCGCGACTTCCTCCAACATCGATGAAGTCATCTTGTCTAGCTCCATTAGCCAATGGCGGAGAGATAGCAGCTTCAGTCACTGTCACCTGCTCTAATGGCTTTTGTCCATCTCCACCGTCAACATGCTCCTTTTTTTTATGCCCAGTCGGATCGGTATACTTCAACGGGTTATTAGTAACATAACTATACCGATTAAACGCCTGCATATCTCCCGCATCCGGCAACACCGGATCAGCACTCAAAAACCGGCCTAAATACGGATCATAAATCCGCGCGTTCATATTAATCAGCCCGACCTCATCGTCCATCTCATGGCCGGTGTAACCCTTATTGGTAATCGAGTTAACCACGCCGACATTTGGCCCGGCTACGCGCATACCCCAGGGATCAAACTCTAATCGTTGCTCCACCTCACCTAGGGCATTTAAGACCACATTAGTTGAGCCTAAATTATCAACCAACAGGTATTAGTTCTAGAAGTGCCTGTCCCAGTTAAGTTGTTGCTGTGCTAGTCCCGGTTAATTATTAAATTGTTTTCTAAGAATGCCTGTCCTGATTATTAGTGGCTAAATTTCAGCATCATTCCATTTTGGATTGAGTTTCTTCGGATTTCAACTTGAGAACTATCTAATACGATTTACGAAAAAAGTAACCGTGACCGAAAGCTCTATCTCTTCCTAGAAGTGCCTGTCCCGATAATTCACCACTCTCTAGTCATACAAGTGTTGAGGCGCGTATAACGGCTCTAAAAGAAAATAAATCGGCACCAGTCACCATCGCCGAATTTGTAGGATCAGACTCTCAGGCTGAAGGCTTACCTTTCTTGCTCAAAGACTACCTCGAACTCACAGATTGGACTGGCCGGCTTATCCGCCAGAGTAAGCGCGGTTCAATAAACAACAACCTACCACCAATTCTCGAACGACTTTCACTAAATCAAGATGCCTGGAGAATACTCACCACTCGATTTGAACAAGAATTCAAACAATGGGTAGGCTCTGAACTCATCGTTCAACAAGTCTACCGTGACAAACAGTATCAACGGATTCCCTCAACCGTCCGCCATCGAGCGCTTCTAGGCTAGACAACACGATTAAAACTATTTTTTAGAGCGCAAGCGAGAAATGAATACGCCTAGAAAAAGGACAATTACGGAATATAACCAAGATCTCTTAATAAATCTGCCACCTTAGTTATAAGCGATCACTAAACAACAATATTTAAATTGAAAACTACTTCAGTTTTTTGTTTATTAAATTTGGATGTCCCAGTTATTTCTCTTTACCTTTAATCTCGAGGAATGCTTGCTCTGAACGCTTTTAGATCAGGCAGAGGCTGTTTCGAGCCCCGTGACTGAGAGTGCCTGAATTCCAGATCGAACAGGTATTTTGTATATTCATCAACAACTGGATCAATATATATATGATCATCAGGTCTGAAAGGGTTTATTAGTGATGCAATAACACACTCAATCTCTTCCTAGAAGTGCCTGTCCCGATAATACCTTCCATTTATTGCATTTATTCATTCATAGGTTGGGAAGTCAATCTTAACTTTTGAGCCGGTGTAGGATTTGGAAATTCGTACTTATCATGTTCCGAGGACAAGGAAATAAAACTATCGTCTATGCCTTTGACTCTTTGCAAATATTTGATACCCCCTGATGACGTTCTTAAGCGGATTTCGGCTCCAGTAATATCAAAAATTCTTGAGTCAACTACAAGCATTTTAGAGTTGCAAGAGACTTTATTAATATCAATGAGTAAATGCCATCGCTCAACATCATAGGAATTATCCCAAAACCTAGGGTCATTAATTAATTGCTCCTGCACTCGCAGAAATTGGCAATGCGCGAGTCTCTTTACAGATGAACTTCGCTCATCGTGAAAAAGAGGTCTTAATACGACAGGCGAAACTAAAAGGAACAGTGCAAGAGCAATGATAGCCCCAACGACTAAATTGATAATTTTCATCTTCATTTAACTATATGCTCATACACTTTATGAAAGTTACTATTGGTTACGCTTTATTTCAGCACGGACTTTGTCACGAAATATGTCCAAGTCCGGCAAGCCCGGTACCTGTTCGGGAAAGGCTTCTCGGAAACGAGCAAAGCCGGGGCCATTTTTTAACAGATAATCCAGGTAACTTTTTTCAAAGGCCCTGACAAGTTTATGATCGTCGAATGCTCCGCTATTTTCGAAAGTAAAAATACGCTTTTCAAGTAAAGCAACTTCAGAATGAAGTCGTTCATGAAGTATCGTAGCTTGAAGTAGATCATCATCTCCATTAAAAATAGGGTTATTGGCATTAACAAATACTAAGCCTCGACCATATATATACGCTTCACCCGCAAATGGATTATGTATTACAAGCGGCGATGCCAAATCTGGATAATCTGCACTAATGTTTGCATTGAGGCGGTTGAGCCGACATTGAGCCGCATGAAGCCTGCATTCGTCATCATTCGCGTCTCCAATAGTAATCCCAATATTAACATCAATCCCCCCATCATTCCCAACAGGAATATTAATCCCAGGCGCTGCACCACCCGACCGCCTAAACTCACACACTTCATTAATCCCTTCATTACAAATACGCTCAGTAGTTTCTTCTAAGCCGAGACCCTCATCAATAATTCCACGTAAAATGTCAAGTACGGCAAGCTCATCAAGAGTAAATTTCAAATTTTCCAGTTTTATCATCTCATTAAACCAACCAGCGAGTCCTCCGAGGCTCGGATTATTAAACGGAGCAAAAACATTTCTAGAAAAGCCAGAAAAGCCAAAACCGAAATAGAATACTCCTGTTGAATGCATATGTTGTTACTCCGTTATTCCCAGTCGGATCAGTAAACTTCAACGGATTATTAGTAACATAAGAATACCGATTAAACTGCTGCATATCCCCAGCATCTGGCAATACCGGATCAGCACTCAAAAACCGTCCTAAATACGGATCATAAATCCGCGCATTCATATTAATCAGCCCAACTTCGTCATCCATCTCATGGCCGGTATAGCCGCGAGTGGTAACGTCATTAACGCTGTCATTTTCGATTATTTCGCCGCTCAATAGCGGCGACGCTGTAGTTCGCATACCCCACGGGTCGAACTCTAAGCGTTGTTCTACTTTGCCGAATTTATTAATGATGACGTTGGTTGACCCAAGGTTATCAGAGAGCATGTACTTAGGGTCATCTAGGCTTTGACCGTCTTTTCTTTCTATTTGAATGGCATGACTACCCGCTTTGATATGGTAGCGATGTATAACGCCTTCTTGGTTTTCGATTCTCTCGTAATCTTTGCCTACGTAATAGGTGGTTTCTTTGACAGCAGTTAGGTTGGCAAAGCTTGAATAAGCACCTAACGGGACAGGCGTCTTTAACCTGTTGCTGTAAGTTGGCTAATTGGTTGTAGTCAATGGTGGCATTGGCTACCATGGTCACGACTGACGTGGCCACGATAATCGCTAACGTCCTAACTTTGTTGATGCGCATAATCACTCCCAGTGTATTGAGCGGCTAAGTCCTTTCTTAGTACTTCATTTCCACATTGAATGTGATACTCGGTTGAGTGAACGTGACGGCGGCTGAACTCCCCGTGTTATTAATTGTATGCGTATGGTTTGACGCTGAGGTAAGTGAATGCTTATGCGTGTCTGAACGAATTGCTTTGTTAGCGGCAAAGGTAAATTGGTAACTTGGACGCGGCTTAGCACTGCCAAAATAGTCCCAACCAGACTGAGCCGATGAGCTACCACCGTACGCCGATGTTCGCACCTGATGAGAAGTGTGTGTCATTGCCCATTGTATGGTTGTGAGCACCCTTGGCGTTCATCGTATGGTTATGGATCGGTAGCTGTGCTGACGACAGTGCGGCTGACTCGGTGCCAAAAACACCACCAACAACATCCGCTTGGCTACTAGCTACAACACCGGCCGACGCACCGCCTAAGTTGTCGGCACCAACCACGGTTCGGCCTCGCATATCGGGTAGAGTGATGATGTCTCCGGCAGCCCAATCTTCGCTACCTGAGTTTGGCGCCCATGATTTAGCCAATTCGAATAAGGCTAAATAGTCTGGCCCTTTGAGCTGCGCCGCACTGCTGCTGGAGCCTACCGTTTGAGCCGCTAGAAATACCCAACCAGGGGCCGCTGATGCGCGCCCTGTAACTCGAATATCGCCGACCATCCAAGCCCCATTTAAGTAGTTTCCAGCATTTGTGCCATTTGCAGCTGAGCTTAATGCAAGCGTTACATCAGCTGGCGTATTGGCAATTAATTCATCGACTAATGCCACTCTAAACGACGCGCACTCAGACGCCACAGCCGCAACAACCCCTGCTATCACGTTCGCGTCAGGCTCGCTAATATTGTTTGCCAGCGCATAGGCCGTAACCCATGTACTTCGGTCAGCCGAATCTCCTTGCCACAAATCGCCGCTTGGTACGGTGTCACTTATCGACACGGCTAGGTCTTCCCAAACCACTGGGCAGGCCGTATCGACTTGCGCTTTTAGTTGATCGTAGACGCTGGTGGCGAATGCAGGGGATGTGAGGCTTATGCTCACCATGCAGGTCGACAATAAAATCTGTTTAAGTACGTTCATTGAAATTTCTCCTTTTACTTGTCTAGCGCTGTTTACGGTTGGTTTGTGCTTGATTGGCCTGCGGGCTGACTATCAGCTTGGGCATTCTCGACAAGATAATTAAAGCGTTGAATGCTGGTTTCTTCTAATTGACCGACTTGCAGCATTGCGTCACTCAACGCTTGAAAGGCGGCCATGAACTCTAGGTCGACGACGGGCTCTTGGCCCTCTTCGAGTGTGAGATCAATAGCTGGCGGTGTTAGAGCGTCGGATTGACCCCGTATGCAACTCAGCAATGAATCAATTTGAATCAAAATGCATCGAATTCTGGCTTTAGCAAGCCAACTTCAGTATTCGTCAATACGTCTTTATTGAGTGCTGTTGGTGCCACAGGGACATCTTGGCAGTTTGCTAACGCTGGCCCTGCAACACCGCTTAGTAGCAGTGAAAGAACTATGTAGATCTTTTGTATTTTCAAAATATGTCTCCTAGCGCGCAAGAGTCGCTCAATGTTGTGAGTGTTGTGCTATTCAAGGTCTTGGATAAGAACTCGTTATAAGTTTTACTGGTAACTACCGGTTACCAGTAATGCCTCTAATTTTTCTTTTCTCGAAGAGTATCCGCTTTGAAACAGCTCGGCGGCGGCAGCACGTTATTGCGAAACTAATTCCTCGTCACGGCTAGAACCCAGTTGCATTCCACCCATAATAGATTCGCCTTCTGCGCTTGCGGCGGTATCAACCGCTAGGCCTTGCATTGTTGCATTGACTGATGACTCATTGACGAATGATGACTGATGCTCGACTTGGCCTGCGGGAGGGAGTTGTGCAGCGTCCTCTTTTGCCGATGCTACGTCGTGTAAAGATGACGGAGGATTTGGCCGTTGTAATAGCTGGATTTGAAAAACCAGATAGCCACACAGCACCAATAAGGTGACATAGCAGGCCACCAACGGTTTGATATAATTGATTGTCATTTGCTTCAGTTAAACCCCTTACCCTTTTACCCTTACCCCTCACTCCACCGTACTTGCATTTCTTTAATGCACCGACTGAGCACTATGCACGTTGCCCATGTGCAAAAATTCTGTCAACATTTTTAAACTAGACATTCGCATACAAAAAGCATTCAGCGAGTGTTGTTAGGCGGGCTTCGACACATCAAAAAAAATCAAAGCCCGGGACGTCTTCTAGGCAATATGAAACCCTCTTAAACAAAGCTAGCCATTCGTGCCGGCATTTGGTTTTTGCTGCTTGATTTTTGCTAGCTATTTGTTTCTACTAACTATGAGCAAACTTTACATTGCATAATGCAAACCGTTTATTACCTCACGCATTAATGCCCGCAACATACCCTGACGACCAAGCCCACTGAAAGTTGAAACCGCCAAGATGGCCGGTGACATCTAACGCCTCACCGACAAAAAATAGGTTTTGCTGACCGATAACTTGCATGGTTTTTGACGAAATACTATTAACGTCTACGCCACCGCGGGTTACTTCGGCGGTTCGATAACCCTCAGTCCCTGAGGGGCGAATAGACCAGTTATTAAACAACGCGCCTAAGCGTTGCAACTCTTCATTTTTCATTTCGTGCAAAGTCGAGGCTGAATGTTCAGGCCACCACCTTGATTGAAGCTCGGCGATCAACGACTTTGGTAAGAAGTTAGTTAATATTCCCGACAACATGCTTTTAGGATTGGTCTTTTTGCGTTGTATGAAGAGCTCAGCGGCATTCTCTTTCGGTAATAAATTGATGCTAATAGGCTCGCCCGCATGCCAGTAATTTGATAACTGTAAGATCGCAGGGCCACTTAAGCCGCGATGAGTGAACAACATACTTTCGGCGAAGCCTTTGCTTGCAACCGACACAACTACCGGTAAAGACACACCGGAAATAGCGGTCGACAGATCTTGCCACTTGCCGCTCAGTGTCATCGGTACTAACGCCGCTTCTGTGGCATGCAGGTTTAAACCGAACTGCTCGGCTAATTGGTAGCCTAAGCCGGTGGCGCCACCCAAACTCGGTATTGATAAGCCGCCGGTGGCAACGATCAAACTCTGGCCTGAGATAACACCCTGATTAGTCTCGACTCGATAGCCATTATCACTGACCACCTTAGTGGTATCACAGTTTAGCCTGAGATCAACATTAACCGCCTGGCACTCGTCGATTAGTATCTTAAGAATATCCTTAGATGAATTATCGCAGAACAATTGTCCATGCGCTTTCTCATGATAATCAACACCGTGCTTGGCGACTAAGGCAATGAAATCCCATTGCGAATATTGCGCCAAGGCGGATTTAACAAAGTGTGGGTTTTCGCAAATGAAGTTACTCGGCATCACATCAAGATTAGTGAAGTTACACCGGCCACCACCTGACATTAGAATTTTTTTACCTAGTTTATTTGACACTTCAAGCACAACGACTCGCTTACCTCGCTGACCAGCGGTAAAAGCAGCCATGAGTCCTGCGGCACCACCGCCCAGCACCACAACATCGAACTCCTCAGTTGATACGCTAGCAGTACTCATAATCGGTCTTTGTGGTTTGATAATATTGTGCAAGGCATTAGAAATCTCATATTCGGATGAAAGCAGGCATGGGCGTTTCGCATTGATCTAAGATTATAGCGCTTAGCCGCTATAATAGTTTGTTTGTGAAAGCTAAACCGAGAGTTAAGCTGAGAGTTAAGCTGACCCAATATCTATCACTTACCTTTTCTCGCTGTAGAGTTTGGAAAGCCAATTTGCCAACGGTCGAGATTTCCATTGCTCTGCGGTTATGGCTACTCGCGGTGGCAACATTACGATGTTTGAGGCTGGATGCTTGGCCGGTGAAAAAAGCGGCGCGATAAGACTGGCAGCAGCGATGTCAGCATTAGAAAGTGAGTCCCCGACTAGAAATTGCCGATCACCAGCCAACAAAGAATCCAACCAATTAAGCTGCTCTGCCACAATATCCTTGGATTGAGTCTCTTGTTGTCTGCCTAAGTCCATGCGTTTAATCATAGTAGCCACAACTTTCGGCCAAGCCAGCCTAAGAATAATGCGACTTACAAACCCCGATCCCTCGGCAAACACCGGCCTAACCGTTTGCGGGCAGTCGAGTAATGACTCTGAATAAAACCAACGGCGCACATGAACACCTAGAACATCGTCTAAACGCTTCTCTATCTCGTTTGACTCTTCTGAGATGCTCAGGCCATGCTTGCCATTGATAAACGCCTGTTGATTGGCCCATGAGAGGATGTCCGCTGAGCCTTGTATTATCTGTGTCCCACCATTCTCTACTGATTGCATTTGTAAGATTGGCAGTGCCGAACTCGAAGCACCAATCGCTTTGGCGGTCTTGGCATGCTCCAAGGGTGACAAGAGGTTAACTTGGTAGTCGACACCCGCAAGGTCTAATGCCCAGCGAGCCTTCTCGCAATAATGCGAGATTAAAAAGACATGGAGGATCGGTTTCTGCTTGAGTTTCTGAATGGGTTCTTGCATCGGTCTGGTACTCTCAAAATTATTGGAAATTAACACCTCAAAAATCACACGGGCGAGCAAAAGCAGCGTAAAATCGGGAGATGGATTCTATCATATCAATTAAAGACTTAAGCAAAGTCTACGACAACGGCTTTCAAGCTCTCAAAGGTATTAACCTCGAGATTGAACGTGGCGAAATCTTGGCATTACTTGGCCCTAACGGCGCCGGAAAAACCACACTGATTTCGGTGATTACCGGTATCGTGTCAGCCTCATCAGGGTCGGTAACAGTAGACGGTCACGACAACGTCAAAAGCTATCGGCAAGCCAGACAGCTAATTGGCTTAGTTCCGCAAGAGCTTACCTTGAGTTCGTTTGAGACAGTTTGGAATACGGTACGCTTTACCCGTGGGCTATACGGCGCTAACACCGACAATGCCTACCTCGAACAACTGCTAAAAGATTTATCCTTGTGGGATAAAAAAGATAATCAGCTGCGAATGTTATCGGGCGGTATGAAACGTCGTGTTTTGATTGCTAAAGCGTTGTCACACGCGCCTAGAATTTTGTTTTTAGATGAGCCAACGGCCGGGGTCGATGTTGAGCTGCGCAAAGACATGTGGGCTATGATAGGAAACTTGCGAGAGTCTGGTGTTACGATTATTTTAACCACGCATTACATCGAAGAAGCTGAAGACATCGCAGACCGTATCGGTGTGATCAATGATGGTGAAATATTATTGATTGAAGATAAGGCCGAGTTAATGCAGAAACTTGGGAAAAAACAATTAATCATCGAATTGAAGGAACCAGCTAATGCCATTCCAAGCAGTTTGGTCGGTTTAGATGTAAGCCTCTCTAATGACGGTATGGTGCTAACCTACACCTTCGATGCCACCGCCAACGCCACCGGCATCACTAAATTGCTCAACCTGCTCAGCGAGAGCGGGCTGCAATTGAAAGACTTACAGACCACACAGAGCTCACTGGAAGACATCTTTGTCGATCTGGTGCATAAAGACTCTGAGCTAACCCCATCGGCCAAGGCGTAAACATGAACTTTTCAGCAATTAAAGTAATCTATCGCGCTGAAATGATGCGTGCTATCAATACATTATTTCAGACCTTAGCATCACCGGTTATATCAACCTCATTGTACTTTGTGGTATTTGGCTCAGCAATTGGCTCGCGGATTCAAACCATCGATGGTGTCAGCTATGGCTTGTTCATCGTGCCAGGCTTGACCATGTTAACGATACTAACGCAGAGCATATCAAACGCTAGCTTTGGGATTTTCTTTCCAAAATTCAACGGCACTATTTACGAAATTTTATCGGCTCCATTATCGTTTTTCGAAGCGCTTCTCGGCTATGTTGGAGCAGCAGCGACCAAGTCATTCGTTATTGGCTGCGTTATTTTAGTAACCGCTAGCCTATTTGTCGATTTGCAGATCCAACACCCTGTTTGGATGATGAGTTTTCTTATTCTCACCTGTATATCCTTTAGCCTATTCGGCTTTATAATAGGTTTATGGGCTGATAGCTTTGAGAAACTTCAGATAGTGCCTATTTTAGTCATTACACCATTAGTGTTCTTAGGCGGCAGTTTCTATTCAATCAATATGCTACCGCCATTTTGGCAAACAGTGTCTCTTTTTAACCCAGTTGTTTATCTAGTTAGCGGTTTCCGTTGGAGCTTTTTTGAAGTCTCCGATGTTAATGTCTGGACAAGTCTTACAATGATTTTCGTATTTCTGGCTTTGTGCCTGATTGTCGTGTCTTGGATGTTCAAAACTGGCTACAAACTTAAAGAATAAAGTCATTCGTCAGTAATTACTGACGACTCTATTTACTAGTTGCGATAAAGTTACTAGTCCAAAAAAATAATAGTTCCTAGAATATAAGAGTTCCGGGAATACAATAGTTCCGAGAAAATCATGAGCAGCAATAAATATCAAAGCGAAGTAGTGCAAGACGGTGACCATTGGACCGCGCGCATCACACGCCAGGTTACATCTCGAAAATCGCATGTATCAAAACAACAAGAAGGGCTTGCCAGCGAATCTGAAGCGAACGCTTGGGTTGAGACTAATATGGCTGAATTTATTGACACTCAAAAAGGTGCTAATACACGCCAAGGCAGTAACCGTAAGGAGCAAGAAGAAATAAAGCGCCAACGGTCTGCGCGCCGCGCCGAGAAAACGGACATAGCCAAGCGTGAGAAAAAAGAATCGGAGCTAGCGAAACAAAGTAGCGACAAGGGTAGCGGTAGTGATGGTAGCGACAGTGACTCTGAATCCGGATTTGATTTCGAAGCCGAATTTGACTCGTACGACGACAACTAGCCGTAACTCAGACCTGGCCTCTATCTAAGTCGTCTAAAATCCGAGTCTTCTAAAATTTAACCCGTCTAAAACCTAAGCCGTCTAAAACCCAAGTGATCAGTCTAGCTGACTGACGGTATAGCCGGCGGCTTTTAAGCGCGTTATCAGACCGTCAGATCCGGCCATATGCAACGCACCAACGAGGATGAATTCTTTATCTTCGCTGAGTATCATGGCTTTTATTTCGTCAAACCATTGATCATTGCGCTTAACTAGGATCGTTTGATATAGAGTTGGGAAGTCGCGCTTCATGTCAACGATGCCGATCTTCTCTAATTGATCTAAGTCTCCGCTACGCCAAGCACTTAATAGTTCAGCCAAAACGGTTTCTAACTTTTCGATGTCGTTGATACCCGACTTAATAAGCAGATTGGGCTCAAGTTGATTCATGCTTTGAATAAAGCTTAGTTGCTGTTCAAAAGACTCGAGAAAGAGTGATTCCTTTTTATCGATCATCGCGCGCGCGCCAAAGTGAGCGTCTACACCATTGTCACCGATGAAGCCCAGCTTTTGAAGTTCAAACTGGGTCAACGCCATAATAGCTCCGGCTGGCGTAAATCGATCGAACACCGCAATTGGTATACCTTTGGATTTGAGCAGTTGATCCAGCTGGCTGTAGGTATCACGGTCTAACACATTAGAGAGAGCTCGATGATCTTGATATGACATAACATCTAGTATGCGCCCCTGAACCTCGGGTGCCACTAACGCGGCCAAGTCAGTTTCGAGCACGATGCCATCAACACGGTTATACGCTATTTCAAATGCTTGCGGCAATGGATAGTCGTTTTTAGACAGCACATGAATTGTGCCGCCTAGATACAAATAGTCATCGCCCTTGCTGACCTTCCAAACGGGTGCCTTGGCGATCGCCGCAGTGATAGACGTCATAGTCAAAGCAAGCAACAGGCTGAGCAGTATTTTCATATGGACTCCTTTAAGACTGAGTGAGATCAAAAACTATTTTATGTAACGCTTAAGTTTTATAAAGTACTTGTATCAAGTGGAAGCCGAACTTAGTTTTAATTGGCCCGAGATATTTTTTATCTTCACTGCCATTAGTGAATACAGCCTTATCAAACTGGGCCACCATGACGCCTTTTCTAAATTCACCCAGATCCCCGCCTTTGTTAGCCGATGGGCAGGTCGAATACTTTTTTGCGAGTTGCGAAAAACTGTCACCGGCATCCAACTTCTTCATAAGGTTGCGCGCCTCGTGTTCGTTTTTAATCAGAATATGCGATGCGCAGGCCATCTTTGCCATGGCGATTACCCCTCGTGACCAGCGTTAATCGTTTTGGGTGTCTGAAAGTAACTCAACTCACAATTGGACTCATTTACCTCTCGCCACTCGTCAACGTGGCATACAAACGAAGCCACTGCTGCAGTCGGGAATTTATCTAACTCGTTCTCACTTAATCGATTAGCGACCTGATGAATTGCCGAGTTATGCGCCACCACGGCGACACAATTTGCATCATCTGGCAGACTGCGGATTATTTCCATCAACTGATCTTCATCAAAGGTGTAGAACGATAGTTCCGGCACTAAGGTAACATCGGTCAATTCGCTTATAACGTGAGCAAAGTCGAGAGCTCTGGTAGCCGTGCTAGAAAAGATCACGTCTAAGCCTTCATCGGCATCCGCTATAAAGCGAGCCATAGTGACAGAATCACGCTCACCGCGTGAATTAAGCGGTCGCTCATGATCGTCTAAGTCATCATCGGCCCAGCTTGATTTCGCGTGGCGTAGTAATAATAATTTTTTCATAACACATCGCCTTTATAACGCATAGCTTTGGTAACACCTAGTTTTCATAACACGTAGTTTTGGCAACCACAAATTTTCACGACTATAGCTAGTTGAGCTCTGACGCTCTTGAGGTATTTATACGCTCGTCGCCAATCTGAATATCCTTCCATTTAGGTTCAAGTAATTTCACGCTACCCGCTTGCAAACTAGCTCGCAGCTGGTCGAGCCTCATTGTAACTCGTGCATAAGAAAATTGCGGAATAAAGTTACCGTCGATCTCTCTAATGTAGAGCCGACTGGAGACATTCTCACCGTTAGCGCTTTGAAATAAAATATATTCATCTTTTTTATCGCCGTTCAGGTCAACCGCGAGTAGCAAACAGTCGTCAGTTTTGCATCGCTCAAATTGATTCGAACGTTGTTCGAAAACCGACCAAAAATCAGTGTCAACTATCGCTGTCGGCGGATAGACTTCAAGAGATTCAGCGAGCTCAGCTATGCGCTCCGAGCTAATGTTATCAGGCGGATAATAACGGCGGCGAGCTTTTTGTTCGATTGAGTCCTCAATCTTCTTAAGTAACTTGTCACTTTCCTTTACCTCAGCTCTCTGCTTAAGTTTTTCTAACGTTGCCAAGCCGTATTTACCGCTGCGAGCAAGATAATGAAAATCGAAGTTTTCAACCATGACGTGCCCCGTCTCTAATCTTTTTAGTTGGCTATCTACTGAAATATGAGACATGTCCAACACAGGCGTAAAAATGAGCAGAATAATTAGCCCAGTGAGTAAGGCCATAGAGGTATTGGCTTTGCCAAAATACTCACTCCAGGTTTTACGCTTAAACAGAATAATCAGGCTGTAGGCGACAATGTATCCAAACATCAGGGCGACTATGATAATCGCTAGTATGCGCTCGACGGTTAGCCCATATTGAGCGACTCGCAACCAAACTCCGTAGGCCACGAGCGCCATCAGTGCATTTAATATAATGATGCCAGATTTGACTATGAGGTTGATAAGCTCGCTATACGGCGACTGCTTGCCATCTTGGTAAACCGCATTGAAAAAGAACAGCGTTAAACCAACAAAGCTGAGAATAGTGTCGCTACCATAGCCCTTTTCCCAAATTAGGTTTACCCCAGTAAATGGCAGCACCACCACAAACATCAGCGCAATCATCAAAAGCAATGGCAATAAAAGCGAGATCAAACCGCGAAGAATTCGCTGCACCGCACCCACCGCATTTATCTTGGTACGAAAAACAATCACGGCATAAGCAAAAGCAAGGCTCAGTGTGGGATAGAGAAACCATTTTTGCTTAAAGAGTTGTTTAAAAAACGAAATGTCGACAATATTGAATAACGCCCCCCACAACAACAGAGTCAACCAAAAGATAAAGGTAAACAGCCACGCCAACACAAATGACAAGAAGTTATGCCATGAGAAACCGAATTGCGATTCGTAGCTTGGCGGCCAGCGGCGATCCCGCATCCATGCTTTGAAAAAGAACAAGGCGATGAAGGCAAGTAAAAAGCACAACGGGACGAAGTAAGCATTGGCTAGAAAAAAATTCTCTGAGGCACTTGTCGAAGCGCTGTACCACGCGATCCAGAGAAAGATTAAAGCCATTGCAGTCAACCATGACCAATACCGTTTTTGCGGATAATTGTCACGATAGCTTAGTGTAATTAAGGTTGGCACACTGATAAAAAGCATGCCGAGCATAATGGTCGCAACCCAGTCACCATGCGGCCAAAGCTCATGGTCGAGAGCCTGATGCAGCGAGAACAACCCAAATCCCTGAATCAGAGCGATTAGACCAATAATAATACTGGCGCGTTTACTCAGGCTTTTTTCCCTAATCGAAACTTCCATAGCAACCCCCTTACTTAGTTGAAGTACCCCCTAAGGCTAAACGTTGTGCTTACCAATTATCATAATTTTACGTTTTTTTAATATCTCTTGAATCGGTAATACATAGCTTTTAACGTTATTACCCCCAATTAGAATGCCGATTATTTTTTCGCTACCGGCTTGATCAGTGACGACTAATGAGCCCGAATCGCCTCCAGCCGAAAAGGGATTAATACTCAAGGATTCAACCTCAAACACGTTGGCAAAATAAACCGTGCCTTTGAATGTTTGCGAGCTAGTCGGGCCGTAGTAACTGATCACGTTGTAATCGATAGATTCTGGCTCGGTAACTACTTTAGTAATTTCGCCATGCGTCAACCCGGTTGAGCGACCCCATTTTTTAACTCTAAGGTCTTCTTTGGGCTTGGCGAACATAACAGGAGTGTCGTAACAGCCGACACCCTCCCCTTGCATAGAGCAAACCGCTTCGCGATCAGAAATATCAAAGAAAGCAAGGTCGCAATTATCTGAAATATCGAACACCTGAGGCAAGCCCTGACTCATTGGCCCCGTGGAGTCATGCAGACCCACGACACTGATTTCAAAGTTGTCTGGGCTGACATCTTGAATACCAGGAGAAACGATTGGCGTGCCAACGCTGGCTGTATTACAGCCGCCGGTGACATGGTTGCAAGAGATACCGAGCAGCTCTCCACGTTCATTCTTTGCTAACGCCGTTAAGGTGCCAGCGTTCCTCTGATTACCTAAACCTATTGACGAACCACAACTGATTTTCTGATTATGAAAATAAACCGGCTTGAAGGTGCTCTGAACACTTTGATCAATCTTAAATGGCTTCTCTACGCAGACTTCGAGAACAATATTATTAGCCGCGTATACCTTGCTGAACTCAGCGATCAGTCTTTCTCGCTTGGCACGCGCAATTGGCAGACGAGTAGCGAGTGACACCTTACTGATTGCACCTTTACGCGAA
The DNA here is from genome assembly GCA_046709645.1 of Arenicella sp. Classification (GTDB taxonomy): domain Bacteria; phylum Pseudomonadota; class Gammaproteobacteria; order Arenicellales; family Arenicellaceae; genus Arenicella. The sequence goes on along the minus strand of JBKEFT010000032.1, from coordinate 57,141 downwards.
CATCCAAGCTTAATTATTTTACGAACTCGAAAGTAAGCTGCGATTGAATCATCAAACGGAATCAACCTGGCATCACCACCTAAACCCATCGCCTCGCGCATGGCATCGTCAGCTAATACAGTATGCTGCACTGCCCATGCATAGAGGGCATTTCTTAATTGTTCGGCTGTTATGTTATTCAATTCTGTCATCGCTTGCTCGTCGGATCTTCTGAGACTACAAAAAAGCTACGCTCGGGGTCGTCGACTTGATCAGAAGTTTGCAATTCATAAACGCCTGGCGATAAATCCATTGCGACACTGAATTTGAAATTTTGCAACTCTAGTCCATTCTCTAGCCCATTAAAGCTTACGTTAATCGCATCACCGACCTCGTTTAGGGGCTCGCCGCTTTCCGACTCGGGGTCAATTTTTACTAACTGGAAACGGCAACGAGGGTTGATTTGAGGCTTAAGAAATGACACTACAATTTCCATATTGTCGAGCGGACGGTAATCTTCTCGATCAGTACTAATGCCCATTACGTTAGAGGCAAGCAACTCTGATCGGCCGCTAAGCGAATGCGGAGTTACATCGGAGGGAGCGCCAAGCATTTTGAACAACTCAACACGCAGGTTGCGATCAGCAAAAATAGTCGAGTGTTTCTTTTGCGAAAACGAGTGTGGTATCGAACCGTTAAGCGAACTCGAAATTGGCACAGTACCGTCGCCGCTATCATTTGATTCTCGCTCAAGCAATTCAGACCCAGTCCACTCTAGCCTGGTCAGTGTTGTGTGTGCTGAGCCGACAAAAGAAAAGTAGGCGACCTTTTCCGGTCGCTTAGCAAGGTCTAATTTTGACCAAAACCTAAGCGCAGCGTCAATATTGTCGTATTGCAACTGGTAGCGCGCAACAATCTCACTGTCGAACGGGTCGACAACATACGGTAAGCGACTGCTGCTCGCCGCGTTTAAGGTCATCGCACTGCCATTCGGTGCAACCAGTTGATAGGCAGAGGGGTAGCGCTTGTCTGAGACCAACAACTTCACGTTCTCTGCCGATATACCCAAGTTTGATGCTAAGCCTGCAATTTGGTTGAGGGCGATGGGCGCGCCATTATGTGGTGTGCCAAGCGTGATTAACTGAGTAATCGCCTTAAACCAAGGCCGCTGGTCAAACTCACCACTCTCTAACAGATAACGCAGTATTAAACCGCCCATCGAATGGCCAATTAGCACTATTTCGTCAAAACTCTCCTGTTGATCAAGATGCTCTGATAAAGCGAGCGCCGATGCTTGATTAGATTTTCGCCAATCGTAGGCAAAAGGAATAAACCGTCGCTCGCTTCCACTCTCACTTCCACTCAGGCTATAGCCGCAGGCTTGAATGTCTCTAAGAATACTTCGGTAGACGGAGTAAAAAGGAGTAACACTTTCTATCGGCTTAGTAGCAACCAGGTTTTCATCGAGTAAGGCCTCGGCCTTAACGCTTTTAGTAACCAGCGCACCCAGCGACGGTGGCCAAACTCGCTTGTTAGTTTCAGCGTGCCTAAGCTCTGAACCCATAATTCCTGGTAAAAAGACAACGCATTTCATATTGGGCCTGTCGGATGATGTTTTGCGTCAGAAGAAAGTAGTAATTTGAGGCTAGTTGTTGGTTTATTTGAGACGTAATGGTTGTTCCATTGCTCGAAAATAAACAGAAAAATAGACCAAAGTGACGCTTTCGTAGTAGTGACATTCATTATTCGACAGTCCCATACTAGATCCGCTGGCTACGTTTAACTACTGCGAGGGTAATAAAGATCGCACTAAGCACCAGTCCAACTATCAGCGATGGTGTTGTATAGGTATCAAAGCCTATCCAACGATTAAGCATAATATGATCGCCAATAACACCACTTAAAAAAAGTGAATCAATGACCCAGAGCAACACTGGTGCAATAAAGGCTAATAAAAACGGGTTTTTATTAGCCACTTCTGAACAGAATAAACACCAAGCAACCGTTGGCAGTAGAGACCAAAAAACCATCTTGATTAATAAACCAAAAGCACCACCAAAGTATACTTCTAGATAATCAAATGCGCCGAACCCGAAAAAAATAAAGGCCACAACGATTTGGCACACAATCACGCTGATCGGGGCCACTACTAAAGCAATCAATAGTTTCGATACAATCGTGGTGGTATCGGATACAGGCAGCGAGCGCCAAAACAGGACACTCTCATCCTGCCGCTCACCATATAGGCAAGACAGAGTATAGAAGCACGCCACAATCATGATTGTCATGGTGATGATGTAGTTCATCAAGTTGAGACCGCGTGCTAATACACCATTAACAACGCTATTCACTTGGTCATCAATTTGCAGCTGAGAGGGTAATTCAAACTCGACATTTAAACTTCCAAACATCAAAGACAAACGCACCAGTATCGCCAAACCAACCAAAATCATTGGTATCAACCAAATATTACGATGCTCTAAAATTTCACGCTTTAATAGCGCTAACATTACTTTCATATCACTTCTCGGTTAAATCATCGGCTAAGCATTAATAGCGACGAATAAGTCTTCAAGACTCGGGGCAACTACTTGACCGTACTCGGCCAAAGCCGAGGCCTCTACATCTTTAAAAATCAGCTCACTGTGTTCTGGCAAAGACCGTTGATAAATAGGTTTTAACTTAGGGTCACTAAACACCACATTTTGATTGGTGATCAACTTGCTATAGCGGTTTCTTAATTCAGAAATTTGAATATCCAGCGTAATACGCCCTTCCTTAATGAACACAACTCGAGTCAGGATGCTTTCAATTTCATCTACCTGGTGTGTGGTGATAAGGATTGAACGGTTTTGCGTATAGTAGTCTTTCACTAAGCGATCTTGAAAATCTCGACGCACCAAAACATCTAAACCAAGTGTTGGCTCGTCTAGCACTAGGAAATTAGTATTTATCGCTAGAATGGTCACTAAATGCAGTCGCGTCTTCATTCCTTTTGATAGCGTTTCGATTCGGCTATTAGGTTTTATAGGCGTATCTTTAAGTAAATCTTTAGCACGCTCCATATCAAATTTAGGATGGGTTTTCTCGACGAACTCCAATAAGTCTTTGACCTTCATCCAACTTGGCAATGATGAAACATCAGCAATATAGCTCATATTTTCGAGTAATTCGGTTCGTTTTTTAAACGGATCCTTTTCAAAAATAGAGAGCTTACCAGAGAATTTTATTAAGCCCATGATAGCCTTGAGTAAGGTCGACTTACCCGCACCATTGGGTCCTATTAACCCGACCACTTCCCCCGCACCAATACTCAAGTTAATATCGTGCAACACCGTAGTACGACCGTACTGTTTAGAAAGGTTCTCTATTTCAACGATTTTTTTTGACATAGCGATTAGTGAGTCCTTGGTGTATCTATATAATGTGTGAATTCTGTTTGTAAAAAGCCTTAGCGCAAGGCCATTGCAAACACTATCGCACGTTTTATGCTGTGCGATCGTTATCCTGAGCTTCTTTAATCCATTCTAGCCCCTTGTTGGCTATCCGCCAAATTTACTGTCACACCAAGCATCTGTCATCTTAAGCGTATACCGTCTTAAGCAAAGCTCCCACCAAACAAAAGCTTACTCGCGATACTTCTCAAGTAAGAATGCACTATCCAATTGAGCACCAAGTGTTGATACAAAAGTAAAAACCCCAGTTAATTTACGCACCATTAGCATGAATTCGGCGGGCGGGATTACAAACCCCTTTACCAGCATACCCTCACTGCCAAGTTTACCAGCACGTTTAAGTAGACGAGACGTTCGCCAATCATATAAGTTGTCAGCGGTTTTGCAAAAATCAGGCAGTTTGCTGATGTCGGATGAAAATGGTTCCAAGATAAAAGCACAGAATTCAGCAAAAGAAGTTTTCACTCTTCTACTATCAGACTCACGCAAACAACCAAGCTCGATCGCACCTTCAATAGTTTGCTCTAAATCACCGTCATGCGCTGCAAGAATAGTTTTGCGCAAGGGTTTAGTGAAACTGTCGGCTAAATGATGAACAGCGCCAAAATCAAGTAAGCCAAGTTGATCTTGGTCGCCATTTTGATCGATTATTATTCTGTAATTTCCAAAATTAGGGTCAGTTTGCATCAATGCCCAGTCAAAGGCTTCGACAAAAAACAGGTCAAGCATTGATAACGCTAATGCGTTACGTCGAGTTTGGCTCAATGCTTGAACATTCCGGTGAGTCACTTCATAGCCGTCAATAAACTCCATAGTTAAAACCGACTCATTACTCAAATCTGAATAATATTTGGGTACGCGGTATCGACTGTCATTGGCTAGTTTTTCGCCAACTAATTTAGCCGTTTTAAGTTCGTAACAGTAATCGACCTCACGCATGAGCTGCATCTTAAGCTCTCTAGTCAACTCTTCTAGTTGCCTACCTGACTTGATCCATCGCGCGAGAGTTAGCATTTGCGTTACGTTGCGAAAATCATCCTCGATCGCGCCGGCTATTCCGGGATACTGAATTTTAATACAAACCGGCTCATTGATGTTGCAGGCGCTCGCCATGTGTACTTGAGCTAATGAGGCCGCCGCGAAGCTATCAGCTTGAATACTGAGACCCTTTAGCTTTTCTGCAAATACCACTTGCAGATGTGGCTCAATAACACTCCACTCGAGCTCGGTAGTTTGTGCTTCTAAAGTGTGTAGCGCATCGGTAACCGGCTTAGGCAATAGGTGCTCACCGTAGAGCGCCAACATTTGCCCAATTTTGACGTACGCGCCTTTTAACTCACCTAGCTCTTTGACGAATCGCATGGCCTCACGCTCTAAGGCAGCCTGATGGTGGGCATGCTGCTTGTCTTTGGGCAGCAATAAGCCAGATGCTTTAGATGAGAGTAAGCTTAGGCCGCCTCTTGCTCCAGCCGCACCAATCGCGAAACGCCGACGCAAACCACCTGTTTTGATTTTCTTCATTGGCCGATTGTACCGTCTTGAAGCAATGAAAAGATGAACAATCGGTGGTTTTATAGCGTCTATAAAGCCAAAAAACCTCATCCATGAGAGTCGTGTCCATAAGCCGACATCTTGATCCAAAAATATCGGCCCTCCCTTGAAATACACTTTATTAGAGTGCGTCAACTTCGCGTTATCTCCCAAGCAAAATTGCAAATCCGACAAAAACACACTCTGGCTTATCGCATAACCCCTAAGTTAGCGACAAACTAAACCTTAACTTTAAACACCGTATGACTGCCTAACAGGACAAATCATATGCTCATCCATGAGCGAACTGCTTCCGCCAACAGGGCCATGCCTCCAAGCCCAAAGTTCTCCGTGACACCTTTTTACCCAACTGAGGTGCAGAAATTGTTGTTAGCAACGTTTACGCTTCATGCGACTGTCATCAATTTCAACAACACCGTCCTCAACCAACATCGTACCCATCATAAATCGCGTGCTGGTTCGATTGTCTTCAGTAAGTGACTCAGGCTAATCCCCCGATATAGGCACAAGTTAAATACCTCAAACTCTACATAGTGGAGTCTACAAAACTTTACGACTGTCAGGCATTGGCGATTAGTTCATACAACTAAACTATAGTTCAGTTAGGTGACAAAATTATATAAAAACGAGACTCACAGGGTCATTTAATAGTTATTAGATGCTTTTTTCGATCAAATTAATGGGTAAAAAGAGCTCATCCTTGAGCAAAACTCGTCCTAACTTTCGAACCTAACGAATCGGTAAGTCCAAATGTCATCCTGTGCAGCACAGCTCCGTTGTGCTGCTAAACCTTCTTTTCGGTCATACCGTCTAGGAAACAATTTGTACGAACCTAGAGAAAGCTTCTCCCTGACAGACATATTCTCGATGGTTGAGTTCGATCGTACGCCCGATAAGATTTCTGTACCACGCTTAACTCGCCCCCAAGACGTGTCTTTTTAAGTGGTCAGAAACCTCATGCCATGCAGTTTACAAATTTTGATAATTCACTGATATTGGATAATGGTTCAGGCCAACTAAACCTAGGTTCAGATGCGCCCCTAATTTATTCAATGCGCCCCTAAGTGACGTCTCATAAATGGAGTCTGGCAACACTCATGCCGAAACAGTTGACCGCAACGGCAATAAACTTAATCATATTGCGGCGCGGATCGCGTTGAACCGCAAAAAAATAAAATCGGGTGAAATATGTTTGTTGGTCATTACACAGCTAGTTTTATCGCAAAAGGCCTAGAGCCTCGCGCGTCGCTTGGCTTACTTTTCCTTGCAGCACAATTTTTAGATCTGATATTCTTTCCACTGGTCTTAGTCCACGCCGAGAGCCTAACGATGACGGTGAACGCGACTGCATCAACGCACTTTAAGCTGCCTTACATGCCTTTCTCTCACAGCCTCTGGTCAGCTCTATTTTGGAGTTGCTTGGTATTTATCGTCAGCATAACGGTTCTTCGCTTGAGCAAAACCGTATCGCTACTATTAGGACTGGTGTTGTTGTCGCATTGGGCTGCTGATCTGCTGGTGCATACACCCGACCTCGCAGTGTGGAATATCTTTAGCGATAATGCGGTTAAGTGGGGCATCGGATTATGGAACCATGCCCTGCTAGCGTATTTTTTAGAGTGCGGTTTTTTAATACTAGCCACGGTTTTCTATTTAAGGCGCACTCACGCGGTAAACCCCAAAGGCCGATACGTTATGGTTCTATATTTAATCGGCCTAGTTTTACTGCAGGCGTTTATCACCTTCGGTGGATACATAGAGCTTAATAAAGTCACTTATGCTTGGCAGGCAATTGCTAGCTTCATTGCTTTAACTATTATCGCGATCATAGTAGATCGCGATCGAAGAGGTGGCCGAGAACGCCCAAAATTGCCTCAAGATATTGTTTAAAAAAAGTAATATGCAGGCAATATATTGGCTCAAATATATTCAATAATTCGGCGGCAACTGAACCAAAGTTCACACACACCTGAACTCTCGTTTATTGACTAGTCGGCTGATAAGGATAAGAATAGCCAGATGAATATATTAATAATCGATGACCATCGTATTTTTTCGGCCGGCCTCGAATTCCTGCTTGATGGTATTAGCGAAAATAACATCATCACCACCGAGGTTAGTTGTGAAGACGTGCTTAGAAATAAAGACAGCATGATCGCGCCAGACTTGATTTTACTCGACTACAATCTTCGAAACACATACGGAGAACAAAGCCTAACGTTAATAAAAGATACATTTCCTGCCTCCATCGTGGTGATTATTTCGAGTGAGGAATCACACGGAATTATACATTCAATGATTGAGGGTGGCGCTGCAGGGTACATACCAAAGTCTTCTGAGCCTAAACTGCTAGAACATGCTCTGAATTTGGTGCTGGCCGGCGGAGTATATCTGCCCCCACAAGCCTTTGATACATTGGGGCGGCGCATTCAGACTTCTAGGGCAAAGTCACTGACTGAGCGACAAGAACAAGTACTCAGGGGTGCGGTGGCTGGTAAGACCAATAAGGTGATCGCCAACGAGCTCGATATCGCCGAGGGCACGGTGAAATCTCACCTTTCCTCTGCCTACGAATGCATGGGCGTTAGGAACCGCACAGAAGCCGTGTTGGTAGCCGCCAAATTTGGGATTAGCAGCCCGCTTCCATCTTATCGCTAATCGAGAGAAATATAGTGGCCATGACAATAAACGTTCCCACACAAGTCGACAATGATCGTATTATGAACGCCATCTCTCGTGAAGCCTCGACCGTCAACGGCAAACCGCGCACGATAATGCCGCTCGAAGAAGAAATATTATCGGCAAAAACTCAACCGGTTCTAGGCGTTGTCGTTTCGCTGTTCATTATTAGCCTACTAATATCTTACTTCGCCTACGACTCTATGCCCGTCTACGCATGGGCAAGTTGGTTTGCCGCGATGATGATGACCATTGTCGCGCGAATTGTCGTACAGAAACGGCTAACCGTCGAGCAATCAATCTCGATACAAAAACGCATGAAATATGCTGTCGGCTTGAATGCGGTGATCGGTATTGTTCAAGCTTCTTCATTTTTATTTTTCCCTTCTTTTAGTTTTACCGAGAAAATGATTCAAAGCATGATAATGTTGGGTCTAACTAATGGATCAATCAGTACCAATTCGGGCTATAAACCACTATTTTTAGCCCATTCAATTCCAGTAATCACAGCGTTGACATTGGCTTGGTCACTGTCACCGCATAATGATGTGTCGATGATTAGCCAAATAGGAGTCGCCACTCTAAATTTAGTGTATTTCGCCGTTCAATATGCAAACGCCTCGAACCACTTCAGGCTATTTAAGCAGTCGTATGAGATTAGAGAACAGCAAACCTCGCTAAATGCTGAATTGAAGGAAAAGAATGCAAAGCTAGATGCCGCGCTAAGCTCAGCGGTGCAGGCAAGGCAAGAGGCCGACCAAGCAAACACATCCAAGACTCGGTTTCTGGCCTCAGCAAGTCATGATTTACGCCAACCAACCCACGCGCTGTCTCTGCTCGCGGGGGTATTGTCGAACAGGCCGCTTGATAAGAAAAGCAAAGCAATTGCTAGTGACATTCACACGGCAAGCCAAAGCCTACAATCTTTGATGAGTGGTCTACTGGACATATCTAAGCTAGATGCAGGATTAATGGAGCCCAAAATCGAAATAGTCGACCTTCATTGGCTAGTTAGCCGGGTGTGTTCCGAATTTGAAACCGACTGTAAGAATAAAGGTCTACGCCTGATTCTAAACAGCCGCAGTCGGGATGCAGTGACCCGTGGCGACCCGCAATTAACCGAACGAATTTTAAGTAACTTGATCTCTAATGCTGTTAAATATACCGATGAAGGCCGTATAGAGGTGATCTTAGAAGAGATTAATGATGAGTGGAAGGTAAGCATTAAAGATACCGGGCATGGTATCAAGCAAGACGAACAAAAGCATATCTTTGACGAATTCTACCAAATCGGCAATGACCATAGAGACCGATCAAATGGCCTGGGGCTTGGTCTGGCGATTGTTAAACGGTTGAGTGATGTGTTGGATGTCAATTTAGGGTTCGAATCAGAACTTGATACAGGTTCTACCTTCTGGTTCAGCCTGCCAAAAGTAAACGAGAAAACCCAATCGCGTGAAGATCTTGACCAATTAAACGTGTTAGCTGGCTTACATGTTTTATGTGTTGACGACGAAGCTGATATTCGCAATGCCCTCGCGCTTGCATTCGAAGTGCTTGGTTGCTCTTTTGATTTAGTTGAATGTACTCAAGCGGCGGTCGAAGCGGCAAAACACAAAAGGCCCGATATAGTGCTCGCAGACTTTCGCCTAAAAGGCGACGACAATGGCATTAAAACGATAGACATGATTAGAGAAATTTACCCAGGCATCCCCTCCCTACTAGTTACCGGGGATACCTCTCCCGAACGTTTACAACACGCTAGTAAGGTTAGCATAGAGATGTTACACAAGCCCCTAACCATGGAAAAACTTGCGCAATCTGTTGGAGAGGCTGTAGCAAAACAACAATGATGGGAAAGCAAAAATTACTATGGGTAAAAACGGTTCTATCAAAAGTTCATCGCAAGCCAATGCAACCGAAACAAGCCTGCCATCGAAAGCCTGGCTAGCAAATGGCGTTGAACTATTATTTCAACGCAAGGGCCTTAATAAGCATGGTAAACCCTTCGATGTAGTGATAGTCGGTAGCGGCTACGGCGGTTCGATTGCCGCTGCTGAATTAAGTAAAGCGACACGGCTGGGCTTATCTATTTGCCTGCTCGAAAGGGGGCGAGAGTTTCTACCAGGCTCGTTCCCAAACTCGATGGATGAGGCTCTAACGGAATTCAGAGCAACTTCTAGCCGCAAACCAATAGGAAACTTAGAAGGTTTGTACGATATCCGTATAAACAAAGATCTAAATATCATGCAAGCCAATGGATTAGGCGGCGGATCACTAATAAATGCCGGCGTTATGGCACGCGCTAATAATGACGTATTCGAAGGCTCGCGCTGGCCCGCTGCAATTAACGCCAGTGGCTTAGAACAACACTATGACCAGGCCGAACTATTACTGGGTTCTAAAAACTTAGATAGCACTGGCGCCGCTCAAAATAACACAATCTTTGCACATCCAAATTTTTTCGGCACTGATGTCGGTCCGGCTAAATATCAATCGCTGAAGACGCTGGCTCAAGGGGCCACCTCGAAGAAAAAGACTTCGCCACTAGGAAGCCTTAACAGCGAGTTTAGAAACGCCAACATCACCGTTAATATGAGTCAGGGGCAAACGACCTCAGCGGGTATAGCACTTAATTTATGTAATCTTTGCGGCGACTGCGCATCGGGCTGCAACAACAATGCAAAGATCTCGCTCGACAAAAATTTATTAGTAGAAGCGGCTGGCAACGGCGTTGAAATTTTTACCGGCGCGACGGTACTCTCGCTGCTCCAGAACGACTCCGAAGGTTGGCAACTTGAAGTTGTCTATACCGATGCACAGTTACGCATGCGCCAATCTGAGGCAACGCTTAGTCTGGACACATCAAACATAATACTCAGCGCTGGCGCATTGGGTTCGACAGAGATACTAGAGCGCTCTCAGACAATGCAGCTTCCATTTTCGCCTAGGCTTGGAAAACAATTTTCGTCGAATGGCGACATGCTAGCAGTAGGCTTTGAACAAAATCAGCTTGCTAACGCCATTGCTGACCCAACTATTGCTCATTCTAAACGCAGTATAGGGCCGACCATTACCGGCATGATCGACTCGCGCAATCATACCGACGCCAGTCAGCGAATGGTAATTCAAGAAATGGCGGTACCGGCACCGGCAGCACATTTTTTTGGCGAACTTTACGCCACCGTAAATTCCGCACAAACTATTTGGAATTCAGATAAAAGCGCGCATCGAACCGGCTCCGACTTCGCAGACCCGGCCGCGCTGAACCAAAAAGCTCTAAACTACACTTCATTGTACGCGGTTATGGGAGATGACGGCGCAAATGGCTCGCTGGTGCTTGAAAACCCAGACTACCAAGATCATGAAGGCACTATTAAAGTGACGTGGCCGCAACTGAAGGATTACCCGCTTTTTGATCATCAAATAGACCGCCTGAAGAAGTTATCCGGCTCCGATAAGAGTCGTACAAGTACCAGCACCCTTGGAGGCCGCGTACTGCCCAACCCAGTATGGCAGTTACTAAAACCAGAACATATGAATATGATGAAGGTTGATCGTGGCGCCCCCTTAACGGTTCACCCCTTAGGCGGTTGCCCGATGGGTGAGTCAGAAAAAGACGGCGCAACCAACCATCTGGGGCAAGTGTTTAAGCCCAATAATTCGAACGATTCGATCGATGTCTACGCCGGACTCACGGTACTCGATGGAGCCATCATTCCCGAAGCCGTCGGTATTAACCCAGCGTTAACGATTTCGGCGATTTCTCTAAGGGCGATTCGAGAGCAAATCCGGCTCAATTATTTCAGCATTTCAAAATCAATTCCAATGCCAACGACGGGTGACTCAACCACAGCTTGGTTTGATTCACGCAAAACCGAACAGCATGAGTTGCCAATAATACGTTCGTTAAAAAATCTTGAAAAGCTAGCAACGGACACTCAAAAAACCACAGAGATTCAAGTTACCGAGCGCCTAGTCGGCTTTAGCCAACTCGAGGACAACGCAGGAGAATGGCAAGACGTAGTGATCGAACTAACGCTTTGGTCAAAGCCGGTTGGCGTTAAATCATTGATTAATCAGGGCAGTGAAAACCAGTCTGAAAGAAGCTGTTTAATTATTGATGATGCAAAGCAAGACCCTGTTAGTGGACAACCTTTAAGCAAGGTTCGACTTTATCACCGAAACGATTGGGACGACATTCGAAGCGGTAAAACTACAGTAGATAAGCACGAAATAGCGCTAGACAATGCGGCTCAATTCATCGGCCAAATCAACGGAACCCTAGAGGTTTTTGTGCGCGCCGAATCGTACCCCTTGGCACGTATCATCGAGAGTGGCTGGGGTTGGTTTCTGAACCGAGGGCTTAGAGATTTATATCAATTTAGTCGCCCTGAATATTGGGAAAAACCAGCTAAAGCGGCACGCCCTGGAGCGACTAAAAAAAGAAATGTTGCTAGTCGCTTTTTTAATTTGGCACGCTCCTTAAGTCGCGCTGGTGAGATCAGAACACTTTGCTATTGCCTCACTGTGACACGCAGTCTTAAATCACTTGATTTCAGCTATTTCGGGCCGAGCCAAGAACCCTCAGAATCTCGAGCAAAAAAGAGGATAGTTGGAATCAAACGACTGACCTACCAACGAAGAGCTAACCCGTGGACCCAACTCTCCGAGGTTTCTTTACAGCAAATTCCGAGCAACGCTGACGACAAATTAATTAGCCAGCGAAAAAACACAAGCGAACTAAATAGCCTCGAATATGATTGTCAGCGCTTAGCAAAACAACAACGAAAATTAGCCCGCCACGGCAATACCTTAGCGCTCGATATGAATTATTTGACTAAGGCTGGAATACCTCTGATTCGTATCACTCAACAACAAAACCAAGTAAAAGCGTTGATGGATCTGAGTTCGTTTGGAACCTATGCAACACGAATGTTACTGGGTGTTCATTTTTACAGTTTTCGAGCACCTGATGCGCCTAGGCCTCGTAAGGCCACTCGCCTAGCAGGTAAAATTCAAGGCCTGCCAATGCCAACAGTACAGCGCATATTAGTCGGCAGAATTCCTGACGATAGCATTAGCACGCTTATCAAAAGCCAAGGTGTCGAAATTGTCGTTACTCATTTTGCGCATCAACGAGCCAGCAAACCACCGGTAGTCTTGTTGCACGGCTACAGCGGCAGCAGCGCCTTCTTTGCGCATTCGTCGACGCCAAATAGCCTAGCCAAGTTTATGCACGAAGATCAACGCGACGTCTGGCTAGTTGACCTACGCACCAGCTCGGCGCTTGCGAGTGCCAGATACCCGTGGACATTTGAAACTGTATCGAGCATCGATATTCCGCGTGCTATCAGTCATATCTACGACCATTATCATGGTGAGCATAAGCTCGACCTAATAACCCATTGCATGGGCTCTGTGATGTTAGGTATGTCAATTCTCAGAGCCGACGATCTGTTCGATAACGGTGCCGACCGGTTCTTCAAGGACAGAATTAATCGCATTGTACTTTCTCAAGCAACGCCAACAGTGGTATTCACTGAAGATAATAAATTTCGTTCATTCGTAACCAACTACGTAAGAGAGTTGGTGCCTGACGACTATCAATTCCAAATTAAAGAAGGCGAGAAAGCCAGCCAGATGCTTGACCGCATCTTATACACACTGCCCTACCCCCGCCCGGAATACGATTTAGTAAATGCCCCCTTGAGACCGTCTCGAAGAGCCGAGTTCGCACGAACCCGGCATCGTGTTGACGCATTTTTTTCAAGAACCTTTGAGCTGGCTAATCTTAGCTCCGAGACCTTAGATCATATCGATGATTTTTTCGGCCCCATTCATGTCGACACCATCCTTCAGGCCAGTCGATTCAGTAATCATAATGTCGCTACTAATTCCCGTGGGCGAAATCAATATGTAAGCCAAGAACGCTTGCAAAAATTTTGGGCAGGCATTCCGACCATGAGCTTTCATTCACGCAACAATGGCTTAATCGACTACTCTACTGGCGAACGTACCAAACGGGTTTTTCAAGCGGCGGGGGTGGCCTACAAAAGTGTCGTTATCGGCGACCAAAACTACGGCCATCAAGACTCTATTCTCGGTGTACGCGCGTATCTAGATGTATTCCCTCACATCTCCGCGTTTTTAGACGCCGCCGATCCCGGTGGTGAACACAATAATTCAACAGAGAAAACCGAGACCGTCTATACGCGCCAAAGTTGGGTAGTCGAAGCGCCAGTTTATGGGCCGATTATTATTGATCAAGACCACCGAAGCAAAGACGATAACGTCTGCAAGATCATGCTGGGGAGCAGCGCCGCCCGAGCAGCCCATCCATATTGTATTTTCGTTCCGGTTGTATTGGGCCAAACCACCTTGCGACTTGCTGGTTCTGATGCTACCCAACAGTCGCAAATACTAGAACGTTATATCGCTCAATCTTTAAAAATTAGCAACACTAGCTCTGACCAGCAAACATCTCGCTGGCATATAGTCAATTTGCCCAACTCAATGTTACTTGCTAAGCAAAGCACTGATCTTGCGAACACCGACGTTACCAGTACTGTGTCGGCGCAACATCACGGTGATGAAACCTACGGTTTAGCAGCGCTAATGATCTACCGCGACCTTGTTGAACTTGACGGCAACTTGGTGATAAGTGAAAGCGGACAACAAGCTAATGGTTGTGGTTCCCATCAACCAAATAACGGTCACCAGAGCGACGACCCTAGAGATCTAAATTCAATTATTCGCCATACAATTCAAGACTTCATTAAATCAAACCGTAATGTAAAACATGAGTTTGAAAAAAGTGTCATTGAATATCGAGGGCCGTTAAAAAGACGTGGAGCATCTATAAGCTTTGCCGTTGGAAGCTGCCAATACCCAGCAGGGATTCTAGACGAACATGTGGCTTATCGTTCATACCAGCAACTAAACAAGCTTCTTGAGTCACGACAAACTCAAACATCAGAGTTAAAATCAGAGTTAAAATCAGAACTTAGACCAGAACTTAGACCAGAGTTCGTGGCCTTACTAGGCGACCAAATCTACGCCGATGCGACGGCGGGTTTTCTCGACCCCAGCACAAGATTTGATCAATTCGTCATACCCTATTTCCGGCTCTATGAAAATCCACACGTCAGATCAGTGCTCAGAAAGCTACCGCTTTACGCCATGCTAGATGATCATGAATTGTGTGATAATTGGGAACCAGTAATTAACAACCCGAACCGTCAGCTCGAGTTGGACAATACTCTCAAAAATGGCGTTAGTTCTTTTCTAACCTTCCAACGTGGGCACCTTAATCATCAAAAAGTGTTAGCTGATAAAGCTGCGCACCCTCCCTTATGGTATTCGTTTAAACGAAGTGGATATGACTTCTTCATGTGTGATACTCGGACTGAGCGCAGTGCTAGAACCTCGAGCAATATTCTCGATCAAGGCACCACCATTATGCGAGCAACCCAGCAAGCTGCGATCGAAAGCTGGTTGCTAGCGAGCGATAAAAATCAAGCCAAATTTATTCTTTCTAGCTCTATCGTGCTGCCACGGCACCGACTAAACCACGCCAGCCAAGACTCGGCCGCAAACTGTATACGATCTGATGGTTGGGATGGCTACCCGGTGTCGCTTTACAAAATGCTGGCAATGGTTGTTGACCAAGGCATTGAAAAACTTGTCTTTGTATCAGGCGATGAACACATTGGCTGCTATGCCGACATTCAGATAGCTAACCTTAGCTCGGGGCAGACAGCCGAAGCTACCTCGATTCATTGCCCGGGCTTATACTCACCGTTCCCATTTGCAAATGGCCGTGTTGATGGCTTCGAAGGCGATCTGCAATCAAGCCCTGAAACTGACTCGGCGCAGCTCCAAGAAGGCTATATTAGCGAGTTCAGGTTTGAGCATTCTGGCATGAAATACCAGTGTACCGTGAAGGCTCGCTTTGAGATGAGCGGTAAAATGATGTCGATAGGCCCGATTCAAGTTGAACTATGCGAAGGTTTTCTAATAGTAAATACCCTTTAATATCAATAGTTCCACTATTTATCTCGACAATGCTACAAACTCTTTATCGCTATCACTTTCAGCAATGCTACAATTAGTGTAATTAAATTACATAATTGTAGGACCTTTAACCGTGAATCTACCTATCAATTCGTTAAGCGAAGACGCTAAAATTCTGCCAGACTTACTCGGCGAAGTCATAATTGAACAAGAAGGGCATCAAATTTTCGATGCGGTAGAATTA
Source organism: Arenicella sp. (assembly GCA_046709645.1). GTDB lineage: Bacteria > Pseudomonadota > Gammaproteobacteria > Arenicellales > Arenicellaceae > Arenicella. The sequence continues at coordinate 41,217 of JBKEFT010000032.1, read as the reverse complement.
CTGCGGAAAGGGTTTATAAACCAGCGAACTTCGCCCGATGCCGCCAAACTTGACGAGTTATTGAACACTATCGAGGGCTTAAGCGTTGAAGCGATCGATAGGGTGATTCATGCATTCAGCACTTTTTTTCACCTTACCAATATTTCCGAAGAACACGCTAGCCAAAAGTCTCGCGAGAGATTAGAAGAAGCGGGCGAAACCTGGGGCAACTCGTTCGTCGATACCGTCGCAGGTTTTAAGCGTAATGGTAAGTCACTAGACGAGGTAATAGCCTTAGTTAGCGACCTAAACTATTACCCCACCTTTACCGCCCACCCTACAGAAGCCAAACGACCAATCGTACTAGAAGCGCTGCAACGAATTCATAAGGAGTATCAAGGTCTAACCAGTGGAGGTATGAGCGAAGTTGAGCTATCCGAGTTTCGCCATCGCTTAAAAGCAATGATTCAGATTTTTTGGAAAACTGAGGCGGTGCGCCCATCCAAGCCAACGGTTTACGATGAAATTGAAAATTCATTATATTATTTTCGAGAGAGCATCTTCGCTTGCTTGCCTGAGATATATCGTGATTTAGAGAGCGCGATTAAACACTCGTATCCCGAGGCTCGCGGCCAAGCAATTGAGCTACCAAATATTGTCCGCTTCGGAACTTGGGTTGGTGGAGATCGCGATGGAAACCCATTTGTCACGCCTGAAATTACTCGTAACGCGCTGCGGATGCAGCAAATCGAAGTACTTTCAGAGTATGCTCGCCGAGTCGACAGCTTAAGCAAAATTCTTACTCACAGCATCGACCAAGTTACGCTTTCAGATGAGTTCACAGCATCTATGCAACGTGATCATATTCGCTTAACTAAGTATCTAGGAAAAAAACACTTAAAAGAACCCTATCGCCGCAAACTCAGCTTAGTAAAGCTGCGCTTGGAACATACGATTGCGATCGCCGAAGCGCATTTAGGTGACGGCCACGCGTTCTTTGATCCGCTCGCATTTCAAAATGAGGCTGAGTTCAAATACGAGCTCACCACGGTTTGCGACTCACTTGCCCACCACAATGAAGCCAACCTCACGCGCGGTGGCTTGCAAGATCTAATGCGTTTGTTAGACAGCTGTGGCTTCTATTTATCGAAGCTGGATATTCGCCAAGAGTCAACGCTTCACAGCCAAGCAATTCAAGAAATTGGTTTAACCATCGACCAACCGATAGACTATTACTCGATGAATGAGGCCGAACGCCAAACATGGCTAACAGCTGCTATTCTGGATACCAAAACGCTCAACTACGATCATCGCCAAATCACTATACAAAGCGCAGATATAATCGCGGTTTTTGACTTAATCAGCGAGATGCGTGAAGAAGTCTCAGCGGACTGTTTTGGTAGCTACATTATTTCGATGACGCATCAGGCAAGTCACCTACTCGAAGTGGCTCTATTAGCCAAGATGTCAGGCCTGATAAGTTCAGATGAGAAGGGTAATATCAAAAGTGAGATCCACATCGCCCCGTTGTTCGAAACGGTGGTCGATTTAGAGCACGCAGAACCAACACTCGATAGCTTGTTCCGCAACCCAGTTTACCGTCAGCTACTAGCCTACACCAACGACACTCAGGAAGTGATGCTCGGCTACTCAGACTCATGCAAAGATGGTGGTATTCTGGCATCCAGCTGGAACCTCTATAAGGCCCAACAAAACATTGTATCGGTAACCGACAAATATGGTATTCGATGCTTACTATTCCATGGCCGTGGCGGCACCATTGGCCGTGGCGGCGGCCCAACTCATGAATCAATTTTAAGCCAGCCCAAGGGCACGGTTAAAGGTGGCATTAAGTTTACCGAGCAAGGTGAAGTACTTTCGTTTAAATACAACTTTAAAGACACCGCGCGGTATGAACTTACCATCGGCATAACCGGTTTGATGAAAGCCAGTGACCCACGCAATGATCGCCAAGATAAGCCAGAACACATCGCGATGATGGACCAACTAGTGGTTTCCGGCGAAGCCGCTTTTCGCGAGCTTACCGACGACAATGTAGCCACCATGCAATACTTTTACGAAACTACCCCGTCAAATGAAATCGGCCTGTTAAATATCGGTTCGCGTCCATCACACCGCAAAAAAGCCGACTATTCGAAGAAGTCTATTAGAGCAATCGGCTGGGTATTCGGCTGGTCACAGTCTCGCCAGAATATACCTGGTTGGTATGGCTTAGGTAGCGCGCTCAAGAATGCGATTGATAACGGCGGCCTCGCCACTTTACAAGACATGCAAAAGAACTGGCGCTACTTTCAGAACTTGCTTAGTAACTCGCAGATGGTGATATTGAAGACCGACCAAAAAGTAGCACAAGAGTATTCCAAGCTGTGCAGTGATAGTGATATTGCCGAACGCACATACGTGCAACTCGCTGGCGAGTTCCGTCTATCGATCGACAATATTAGAGAAATCACCGGAGAGCGATTAATGATGGCCGACTTTCCTAAAATCGGCCAATCGGTACGCTGGCGTAATGCCTACCTCGACCCACTGAACCACATTCAAGTGAAACTGCTGGCGCGCTTAGATAAAGAAGAAGATCGTATGCAATCTGAATGGCTGAAGCCAGCCTTGGACAGCATAAACGGTATCGCTACTGGCCTAAGAAATACCGGCTAATCACTATCTATGTTGAAGGTAAGGGCTATCATTCGATAGCCCTTTTTTGGCCTTATGATGGCTTGCTTGAGCCTGCCTTGCTTAAATCATCGCGTAGCGCTCGCACTTCTTTTTGAAGGTTCATAATCAACACCTCAATATCGTCATGGTCTTCATGAAGCTCTTTAGCCTCAGCTTCTTTTACCGTTGCCATAGCGTCAACCACAATGCCGATAAAAAGATTTAGTACGGTAAACGTGGTGACGGTGATAAAGGGGATAAAGAATGCCCAAGCATACGGGTGAACCTCCATAATCGGCCTAACGATTCCCATCGACCATGACTCAAGCGTCATAATCTGAAATAGCGAATACATCGAATCACCAAGGCTACCGAACCATTGAGGAAAGGTGTCTCCAAAGAGCATCGTGCTAAGCACGCCTGAAATATAAAATACTAGCAGTAATAAACCTGCCACCGAGCCCACGCCCGGTATTGCCAATAGCATACCCGAGACGACTCTCCGAAATGAATCAACCGCGGTTATCAATCGCAGTACTCGCAGAATTCTAAACGCACGAAGAATTGACAAGCCTCCCGACGATGGAATTAAGGAGATTATTACAATAACAAAATCGAATACGTTCCAACCCTTGGTAAAAAAACTCAAGCGATACACTGCCAGCTTGAGAACTAGCTCGACCACAAAAATAAACAGACATATGCCATCGGCAACTTTCAACGCAGAGTGAACTGGGCCGCTCCAGCCGTCGTTCGTTTCTAATCCTAAAATGATGCCGTTGACGACGATGACTACGATAATGAAGGTTTGAAACCAATTGGATTCAACTAGCTGTTTAATAGAAGACATAATATGCGTGTAAGAGGTTAGTCGGCGGCGGAGTTATGCCTGCCATGTATATACAGTAAAAAAGTGAAATTTCAATGCTTATCCGAGCCGAAGTCTACTAAACAAATAGACCGAGACCATTACACCCTCATGATTATTAGTGACAAGCGAATACCGTTGCATGGACTTACTTTCAAACTATAATAAACAATGACGCAACAAGGTAGCACTACTATGCAGACTATTCCGATCACTAACCTAGTTATCATAGCGCTGCCGGCTCTGTTAGTACTTATTATTCTGCGGCGTTGGTCCGACTCGGCCGGTAGGTCAGCCTATGCGCTAGCTCGTATGGTCATTCAGCTATGCTTAATTGGTTATGCACTGACCTTTATTTTCGAAACTGAGAGCTCGGTCTTAGTGTTATCAGTGTTAAGCGTAATGTTGTGTGCTTCGTCCTGGATTGCCCTAAGCTCAGTGCCCGAACAACGCCGCAACTTATACTTTAAGGCCTTACTGGCCACCTTTATCGTTAATTCTTGCTTGCTCGGGTTAATTACTCAAGTCGTTCTCGACACATCGCCTTGGTATGCACCTAGCATTGTCATTCCTCTGGCGGGTATGGTATTCGCGGTTGGTATGAATAGCATAAGTCTCTTTGCCGAACGCTATTTTGCCGAATTAGAGCGAACAGATGAAACCGCCGCTCGCGATATCGCATACAAAGCCACTCTCATTCCGATCACTAATTCGCTGATGGCGGTTGGCCTTGTGTCGTTACCAGGAATGATGACCGGACAAATTTTATCAGGCGTATCACCGTTGATTGCGGTGCGATACCAAATCATGATCATGTTGATGTTTTTTACGTCCTCAGGCCTAACCTCAGCTATGTTTTACACCCTTATCAGGTCAAGCTTAATTGACATTAAAGACCGCAGATAGCCCTACTGCTACTGCTTGTTGAGCTTGGTGGCACATCAGACTGAGTCACACCGTCACACGGCCTGGGCAACGAAGGTCCTGCATAGAATGCTAGTGCTTTCCGCTAACGTTAAAGCATAATTAGAGACCTTAGTTCAATAGATTACGACGACAATATTCAAACTATAAACACGCTATAAGTCTACAAACAGCTTATTAATCTGCAATCACCTTAGGAGTCTTTAAATGAACATCGAATATACCGCTATAAAACTGGTAAAGCGTCCAGAAAGAGTCATTACCCCAGATTTGTTTGAAGTTGTTAAATTAACCACGCCTGAGCTAAAAGATGGCGAAATCCTAATTAAACAAACACACATGTCACTCGACCCAGCAATGAAGGGGTGGATGACGGCTGATCGCGATAGTTATATTCCGCCAGTCGAACTAGGCGATGTTATGCGCTCTGGCGGCGTTGGGGAAATTGTTGAATCGAAGAATAGCGACTTCAAGGTTGGCGCCCGAGTTCAAGGCTTAACCGGCTGGGCTGAGTATGTCGTGAGCAATGGGCAAGGCATGAACTTACTGCCCGACAACGTTTCAACAGAGGCTGTTTTATGTGTTTTGGCATTACCAGGTATGACGGCTTATCAGGGCCTTATGAATATTGGCAAACCAAAATCAGGTGAGACGCTAGTGGTCTCAGGCGCGGCCGGCTCAGTAGGTTCAATGGTCGGGCAGATAGCGAAAGCCGAGGGGCTAACAGTGATCGGCACAGCTGGTACCGACGAAAAGTGTAAATGGCTAATCGACGAACTTGGTTTCGATGCGGCAATCAATTATAAATCAGAAAACTTGCAAGCCGAGTTAAATGCGGCCGTCCCGAATGGTGTTGATCTTTATTTTGAAAATACCGGTGGCCCTTTGCAACATGCTGTCTTCGAGCTAATGAATGCTCATGGCCGCATAATGGTTTGTGGCATGATCTCTGACTATAATACCTTGACGCCTTCGGCAGGGCCAAATTGGATTCCAATTATCAAGAAGCGCCTAACAATTCAAGGATTCACTATGCCAGACCATTACGACAAGATACCCGGCATGATGCAGGCAATGTCTAAGTATCTAATGGAAGGTAAAATCAAGTATCGAGCGCACACACTTCATGGACTAGAGAGCGCGATCGAGGGAATCAATTTACTCTTTACTGGCGGCAATACCGGCAAATTGATGGTGGAATTATAACCCCATACAACTGGCCGCCTACTGCGCTCAAACACTATGAGCGCTAGTAGCTTACCATTCAAAAGCTTTTGGCTAGTTCCTATTAAATAGTTCCGACTAAATAGTCATAAATAAGCTGATGATATTTGTCAAAAAAAATACCTGCGGCCTACCACGCGACCATTTAGTCATCGAATTCCTCATTTTTCGGGGATGATAAATCGCATTTATCTACCCAAGAACATTCAGAGCACGATTTAAAAGGTCTAAGCCTAAAATTATTTATTTATTTCTTGAACTAAATATTAGATCACCACTTGCCGCCCAAACCAACGAATGAACTCCGACAAAAAGTACTGTCTTAAGATAGACACCCAATTTCATAGGATTTATCCAGTCCAAAATCACCCTAAGCGGCCGCTTTTAACGAACACCAACACATTTCTAAAACAGCCACATTTAATACATTTAGTAGCTATATGTCCAGCAGAATTACCTCACGGCCAGCCAATAGAACAATCATAGATATAGCCTGTTTTTAACTCTATTGAATTTTTAACAGGGTGCTTTTAAGGCTGCTCAACCTCACCTCAATATCATTAATTAATCTTTATAATCATAAGCTTATAGAAATGTTTTGTACCCATTCGTAACACCAGAAGAGCCGCACGCGTAGCCAAACCAGGTAGCTAGGAGCCTATTAAGTCATTCAAGACTTCTCTATTGTCATGGCTTCGAACAGTCGCTTCTAATCAACCTCATGCAGGTTTTCCGATTCAATTTTATGCTATTCGAGCCGCCTAACGTCGTCGCTTAGGACAGATTATAATCGTCAACCGCTAAATTTTTGACTTTTCTCTTTTGAGACTGATATATAGCGCGTAAATTAGTGCTGTCCGAAATAAGACATCAAAAAAAATCAATGTCAGCGGAAAATTATGCGATTGACGAAAAATAGACAGTTGTATTCAACATGATTAGTGGTGTACAAAGGTTCCAAGAGACAAGGTAGGCAAGACAGTTCGAAGTCTTTAGGGGCTTGTCTCTTAGCGTTTAGAAGGGGTATCTCTTTATTTAGAACTGGGTAATTCTTTATTTAGAGAGGGGTATTTCTTTACGTTTGTAGGGGAAGGTGGTAAAAAAAAGACCCTTGAGGGGGTAAGCTCAAGAGTCTTCCGAAAGAGAGTCCCCCCAGGGGTCAGTCTTTCTATTTTTACCTCAAGTCCATTTTGAAGTGACCTCCATTTATTGCATGCATCGGGTTGGATAAGGCAGCAATATTTGGAGGCTTACGCACTGTACATTGCGTTCATGTAAACTACCACATTCAGCGTAGGATGCTAGAGCTTGAGGCAATCCACGCAGATTATTCGGTGTTTTTTTGTGTTTTTTTATTAAAAGTAACGAGCTAAAACTAGATAATAGACAACTGACTTGTAAGTAATGTCTAAAAATTTTCTGGCGCCGACTTGGATTTCAAACCGTCCACTAAAATCCAATTTATAAAATAATCACACTAACTCATTTTCTTAAGCATTCTGAGCGGCACTATCCTCATTAGACGACTCATAAGCTCCCAAGGCCAACTTGGCACGTAGTAACTAGCGCCTTCTTTCTCGATTGCCTTTAGAATTGCCCTGCAACCTGTCTCGGTATCAACAATAAACGGAACTGCTTCAACTTTCTCATTGATTTCACTCCGAATAAAGCCTGGGTGAATAGTGGTCGCCCTGATTGGCGTGCCCAGCAAGTCAACTCGAATACCCTCCGTAAGATTAGACAGCGCCGCTTTAGAGGCCGCGTAAACAGTCAAGGCACGTCGGAAGCCTCTAACCGCACTAACTGATGAAATAGTTACTAGATGGCCGTGGTTTTGCGCTCGAAACAACTCTAATGCCGCTTCACATTGAGCAATTGCCGAAACAAAATTAGTAATTGCGGTTTGCTTATTCGCATGAAAATGCCCTGTGCCCAACGAAGCGCCTTTCCCCATACCGGCGTTAACGATCACCCGATCGAGATGACCAAGGTCTTCGGCAAACGCCTTAAATACCTCAAACACTTGGTCGTGATCATTAACATCCAATGGTCGAACGAATACTTTAACAGCTGGGTAGATTTTCGCTATGTCGTCGCGCAACTCTTCTAATCGCTCTACTCGACGAGCACATAACGCTAAATTTCTCCCCTGTGCTGCGTACATTTTAGCCATTGTGTAACCAAGGCCAGAACTCGCTCCGGTAATAAGAATATTTTGTCTGCTCATATTTTTTTCTACGTGTAAGTAATGAAGTGCTTGTGTTCGGCAGCTTCAAAGTGAGTGTGTTCATTCAATGACGCTACGAATAAGCGCGAACCGGTCGATACCACTTTGGTAACACCACAGTTCAGGAGCGTCCAATTCATTTGCATTATTTTTTCTTCTGGCACGCCCAACAGATGCTGAGTTATCAGAGATATGGGCCCGCCGGAGGTAAACACGGCTATACGCTTCTTATCAGCATTGCTGGCCAATGTGGTTTTTAGAGCTTGATGGACACGGCTGGTAAAAGCCCGCCAAGTCTCAACATAATCTCGGTCATGTTCACCGGCAATCCACCGGTTGATCGCGCCGTTAAAATCGGCTTCGAAAGCTTGTTTAGGGTCAGCCTGCTGGCTTATATACTCCATCATGCTCTTGGAGGTAATAAACTCAGGCCTATATTGTCGCAAAATATCCTGATGATCATATTCATTCCAGCCAGCATCAAAGACTGCGTCGGAGGCGAAGTCAGTTTGCGCGGATACTTTTTCAAAGCCCTCTAGGCAATTACTTGCCGTCTGTTGGTGGCGCAGCATTGTGCCCAAACAAACAGCATCAAAGTTCGGCACCCGTTTCGCTAAGACATTGCCCATGAGTGTCGCCTGCTGCTGACCCAGTTCTGATAGCTGATCGTAATTTTCTTGGCCAAACGAAGCTTGTCCGTGGCGTATTAGATAGACTGTTGTCATGAAATTAATCCGAGGTATTGATAGCTTTGCGGCAGCGATGCATGAGGTAATGCACGAATACCCATAGAATTTTGAATGCTCGATTGCGAGTCTGTTTGTGGTGATAGCGATAATAAATTTGCTGCACAATAGCGGCCAAACGGAACAAGCCGTAAACTTGATAGAAAGTGAAATCTTTCACCTCACTATTAGTTTTTTCGAGGTAGTAGTCGATTACCTCTTGGCGCGTCAACATTCCCGCTAGATGAGTTGGCTGGCGGCGGGTCTTTTGCGCAAAAAAATCATCATCTGCCTCTACCCAGTAAGCCAGCGTATTGCCGAGATCCATTAACGGATCGCCTAAGGTGGCTAATTCCCAATCAAGCACGCCGATGATCTTAGTTGGCTGCTCAGCGTCTAACACAAGGTTGTCTAGGCGAAAGTCATTGTGCGTTAAACATATCGTCTCGGTCTCAGGCATATTGTCGCTAAGCCATTTAATAACGCCTTTACCGCTCGGAACATTCCAAGTTTTAGCCTTTTGGTAGCGGTGCGCCCAGCCCTTGATTTGCCGCTCAGTATAGCCCTCGCCTTTAGCAATCTGGTCAAGGCCTGCAGCTTTGTAGTCAACTTTATGTAGCTCGATCATGCTATCCAAGGCATTGAAACACAATTCGCGACATTGCTCAGGGCTTAGATCTAAGCCCTGCGGCATATTAGTGCGGGGTATCAAACCATTTAGCTTTTCCATCACATAGAACTCGGCTCCAACAATCGACTCTTCATTGCTATGGGCCAACATTTCGGGCACGTAGGGGTACACCGGCTTTAGCGCAGCTTGCAAGCGATATTCTCGCCCCATGTCGTGAGCACCTTTGGCTTTAGTGCCGTTGGGAGCGCGGCGCAAGACGACTTCTTTTTCAGCGTAGCTCAAACAATAGGTCCAGTTCGAAGCACCACCTGAGTATTGAGTTACCTCCGGTGTGCCGCTAATGCCGGTTAGATTCTCTAGCAGCCATGGGTTTAAGCGGGCAAGATCAAGCTCTTCACCACGTCGAACCTTACCGGCTGTATCGCTATTTTTATTCGATTTAGTCATATTTTTTAGCAAACTTCGCCATTCGTTTTTTAACAATATTAAGATACATTTCCATCGATAGAAATCGTTTAAGCCGATAGGCATTACGACCGTCTTTGTGCGTAACAATCATGAATTTCTTTTTCGCGACTGCGTCAAACACCTTACCGGCAATTTCATCAGCACTAACCCCCGACTTCTTAATTAACTTGGTGACCAATGCCTGCATTTTATCATCACTACTGCGCAAGGATTGGTTCAAATTGGTATCAAAGAAAGCTGGGCAGACAACCGCTACGTGAATGCCTTGTGTCGAAAGTTCCAGATACATGGTCTCCGATAAACTGACCATCGCGGCTTTTGTCACGCAGTAACTACCCATACCTGGCGCCGCCGTGAGACCGGCTTGCGAAGCAATATTAATAATAGCTTTATCAGACGCTTCGCTGTTACGCAATAATGGCAGGATCGCTTTGCTCATACGTACCTGCCCAAGCAAGTTGATGTCTAACACCCATTGCCATTGCTGCATAGTTTCGCTCTCAATGTTCCCGGCACTTGCGACCCCGGCATTATTGATCAGCACATCAATCGACTGCCAGCGTTCGGCAAGCGCCATCACCAGCTCATCAACATCCCATTGCTGGGTGATATCACACTTGATGAAAAATGCTTTGCCACCTTGATTGTGTATGTCTTGCACCACCGCATTGCCGCCTTCCTCATTGACATCAGCGACGCAGATTTGAGCGCCTGAGCTTGCATACTTCTTAGCTAAGGCTTCACCAAGGCCGGAACCTGCACCGGTAATTAGAATTTTTCGCATTATTTCCTCTTACTGTATTATTCGCTGCTGCTATGAGTTTCGAGACATATATTTTTTTAATTCCAAGCGCGTGACCATGCCCATATGCACTTCGTCAGGGCCATCGGCTAAACGCAAAGCTCGCGCGCCAGCCGCAAAGTGAGCAAGAGGAAAGTCGCCACTCATACCTGCGCCACCATGCATCTGCACCGACATATCAACAACGTCTTGGGCCATAGTTGGAACCGCAACCTTGATCGCTGAGATTTCAGTCATGGCATTCTTTACACCAACAGCATCTATCTTCCAAGCCGCATGCAGAGTCATCAAGCGAGCCTGATGAATCGCAATTCGTGCTTTAGCGATACGCTCGCCATTGCCGCCTAGCGTTAAGATAGGCTGACCAAATGCCTCACGCTCTAAGCCGCGCTGAATAGCTAACTCTAGCGCTTTTTCAGCCATCCCAATGGTTCGCATGCAATGATGAATTCGGCCCGGGCCCAGCCGGCCTTGAGCGATAGCAAACCCTTTGCCCATGCCCATAATCAGGTTCTCTTTCGGAACGCGCACGTCACTAAGATGCATTTCACCATGACCATAGGGCGCATCATAATCGCCATAGGCGGTTAGCATACGTTTGATTTCAAGACCCGGCGTATCAAGCGGCACAATGACCATTGCATGTTGACTATGACGATCGTTTTCTGGATTCGAGAGCCCCATGAAAATGGTGAATTTTGCATTCGGATGGCCCAAGCCGGTACTCCACCATTTTTTACCGTTTACCACTACTTCGTCTCCGTCCAAAGAAATAGTCGCTTGCATATTAGTGGCATCCGATGAGGCTACCTCAGGCTCAGTCATCCCAAATACAGAACGAATTTCACCCTCTAGCAGCGGCGTCAGCCATTGTGCCTTCTGCTCTTCGCTACCGAAATGATAAAGCACTTCCATATTGCCAGTGTCGGGAGCATTGCAATTAAATATCTCCGGGGTAAATAGCATACGCCCCATTTGCTCTGCTAACGGCGCATACTCAAGCGTGGTCAAGCCTTTACCAAGTTCAGTATCGGGTAAGAAAAGGTTCCACAAGCCCTGCTCTTTTGCCATGCCTTTAAATTTTTCGATTAATGGATGCAGCTGCCAGTTCTGCCAGTCTCCAGCAGGATTCAACTCGCTCAACTCACGGTAAATTTGGCGCTCTACCGGTTCGACGTTATCGCTTAGAAATGTCTTTACACGTGAAATATAGTCTTGGGTTTTAGCGTTGTGTTCAAAATTCATAGCTGATTCCTTAGAAAGTTATATTTTGAGACCTCTACATAACTCTAGTGCAAAAGGAAAATGAGAAAATATTTTCAAGATTTTTATCAAAATTGAGTGTAATAGCGAGCTATTGCGGGATATTTTGGTAAAAATATTGGAAACTATTAGCCATTTTATCTTGTGCTAGAGTTATGCAGAGGTCTCATCTAGTTTTGATTGGATAAGAATACGCCAAATTAAAATGAACAAAATGAAATATACTCACACATCACTATGAATGCTATTCACACACCTTATGGCCGATCGGAAACGAATTCAGCAGTTAGACCTGAATCTACTCAAAGTGTTTCACAGTCTTTATGTAGAGCAAAATATGACGCGAACAGCACACGCTCTTCATCTGACGCCGTCGGCGGTTAGCCACGCGGTAAAGCGCTTGCGGGACGCGCTCGACGACCCTTTGTTTCACCGCTCTCAGAATAAGATGGTACCGACCGCCGCTTGTCGGCGAATAGCACCACTGATCATCAACAACCTAACTCGGCTGCAACAAATACTGCAACAATGGGGAGACTTCGAGCCCAGCACCAGCGAACACGTCTTCAGAATTGGCATGCACGATGCCTTGGAGTCAGCGGTTCTGCCCAAACTGTCAGAAGCGTTGTCGCGTCTAGCGCCGAATGTTGGCTTTGTCAGTGTTAAAATCGAGCGTAACAATTTGGCTCGAGAACTCGGTTCTGGACAGTTAGATGTGGCCTTGGACGTTTCGATGTCGGTCAGACTCCCGGTACAGCAACAGAAACTTTGGTCGAGCGGCTTTGCGGTACTAATGAGGGATCAGCACCCGCTGCGCTACCGCCTCGATAAGCGCAATTATATGAACAGTCAACATATTAGCGTTTCAAATAGACCATCGGGTATGACCATGGAGGATACCTTTTTCCAACAACAGGGTTTGGAACGGCAAACCTCAATACGCTGCCAAAACTACTTTGCAGCTGGCAAAGTACTTAAGTCTTCAAACCAATTATTGACTGTTTCGGCATTAATGGCCGAACAATTAGTAGATCATGATTTGTGTATTGTTGAAGTACCATTCGCACTACCTACCTTTGATACCAGTATTTATTGGCATGAGCATAGCGAGCACGATACGGCACTAGCTTGGCTACGCATGCTTCTTGTAGACATGAAGCCTTTGGCGTAGCTTAAACCTAGAAACCTCAGTCGAAACACGAACTAAAATAATTAAAGAACTTCGACAATAATACCACTGACCATTTCTTTGGCGGTGGTAATGCCACTTAAGTCGGTATGTGTTTTACCGTCTTTACCTGAGTGGTGGCCGCGCCCCAGTAGTGCCATAAAGTAATAGGGCTGCTCGTCAATTATATTCACCCTAGTGGCGTAAATTAGGGACGGCTGCGCCGATGCACCGCTACCGCTATATATTGGGTCGCTAGGGTAGGCATTAAGGTGATAGTCATCATTGAAGTCGAAAGAGCGATTTATCTCAAACTTGATCACCACCTCGTCGTACTTTGACTCTGTAACGGTGCGTAAATCGAAACTCGAAACCGGCGTGGCGCCAGTGATGGCATCGGCAATTGATTGTTGCGATGTGGGCATCATCAAGCCGTCATCGCTTTTAATTCCTCGGGCAAACGACCAATGCGGTAAAGCTTCTGGTCGACGCACATTATCACCACCAAAATTAGAGTGAATGTACGAGCTATTCGATGCTTTCTTGGTGACATAGAGAGTTTCTAGATAATTACCTTGCTTGTCTTCAACCCAAATCGCCATCTGTGGTATTCCAGTTGTGGTAACCCCAAGAATTGTAGCGCCAAGGCCAGAGTAATGCGTACCCGCCTTTATGTCGACACTTAGGTTTTTACCCTGTTGCTTAAATCGGGTATAGAGTGTTTCTGTCAGCTGACGATCTACCGGTTTCAATTCTTTAAGAGCATAGCCCGCGTCGACAACTGTTTGAAATGGTGGCAAGCCAGCGGCTAGGCCGCCAAGTGTGACGATCGCTAGTAATGAGCTTATCCAAGCCCATCGCCTTCCCCTAGGTTGCCTTAAATAGCTCAAGATTGGTTTCAAGTTATTCTTAAGATGGAAAATACCGAAGCTCACGAATGCTAATCCAAATAGGGGTGAGTCGCCGAAAGAAAGCTGTTGTAGCGCAAGCCGTATGACAATAAACCTGTGATCAAAATCGTTACAAAACCAAATAACATTAAGATACTTACCACTGGGCGATTGGATGTCTTCACAATGCTCACATTTTAATTCTCGGCTGTTAAGCCTTTGTTTCTATTGTCGACTGCTTGATTGTCGACTGCTTGATTGTCGACTGCTTGATTGTCGGTTGGTAAGTTATCGACTAGCAATTCGATACTCGTAATTAAACGCTCCCAGCCTTCGTCGTCAGCGATATTCATTCCAGAGAAAACCGTTATCTTACGGCTACGAATGGCTAAATAATGAATAGCTCCTGAAAAATGTTGGCTATTGCTCGCCAGTCTGCTGATGGCGGATTTGTTTCACTCAAGAACGCCATTAGTTCCAAGCCAGCCGCTTCGCGCACTTCCTCTAGGGCTATAGTGAGAGCATTACGCTCAATCATCTCCCAAGATAGAACCTCTAATGTTAGCGGCCGAGATCTCAGCGCATAGGCATAACGCCTGAAAAGCATTGCAAACGCCTTCGCGAACGGCATTGTCTTTAACTGCTCTCGAGCCTCGGCATCGCCCAACAGCTCAATGCTCGAGGGCCAAAAGTCGGATGACCTTGCATAGGCCTGCATTAGCCCGTCGAGATCATCGAAGTATCGATAAATCAACACCTTATCGACACCCGCTTGTCTAGCGACTGCATTGACGCCTAGCTTAGCGAAGCCTCTTTCAGCCAACACTTCACCAACGGCCTAACAAGCTTGGCTTGTGTCTCTGGCCTGCTTTTTTTGGTTATTCTTTTGGTTATCTGGGGCTCGATTCATATTCACATCAACTAAAGTCACCTATCAGTGAGAAAACGATATCGCCGATTAGTGACACAAGCAACAACGGTCGAGTTTATTTTAAAAACATGTTCTTAAAGCCAGTTAACTTTGCTCTCTAGCCAGTCTTCCAGCTGCTCAGGGTTTAAACAATTAGAAGCAAAAAATTGCGCCATTCGCTGCTGCACATAGTTCGAATGCATCTCCTTTTTGGCGACTAACTGCTCTATCGAACTGACCTCTAACTGTTGCAGCATTCTGGCTAAATAGTCTGCCGGCAAGCTGGCTACCGCTCGCTCAGACTTGCCGAGTAAGCGCTCCCAAAGCTGTTGAATTCGCCAAAACTGAATTGCCTCATTGAGCCGCTGCGAGTCATCAACCAGAGCGAGTAAGTGGTCAAATTCCACACTGGTGATCGGCAATCTGTGGCCTGCGTGTAAAATCAAACAGGCCGCTAAATACTCGGCCTGCATAAGGCCGCCCTCGCGAAGCTTACTAAACATCGACTCAAGGCCAATTGGTTTAACTCTATGCAGTGCGATTCTTCGCCACATTTTCTGAGCATCATTAAGTAATTGAAGCTCCTCGCGTGGCTGACTAATTAACTGTTCCTTGATAGCATTTAGGCGAGCTTCTGGTGCTCTATTGCCAGCCACAATGCGGCTCGGCACCAAGGCAATATGCTCCCATGTATGCGCTCGGGTTAAATGATGATTGGCAAAACTTTCAATCGATACCGTCGGCGCACCAGATCGGCCAGATGGTCTTAGGCGGGTATCCAACTCATACAAAATGCCTTCTCGCATGGGTGTCGATATCGCGGTTTGCAAACGACTAACAAAACGCGATGCTAGGTCTAAACTGGTATCGGTCTGATCGAACACGAAGATAAGATCTAAATCAGACAGCGGCGACATCTTACCCAAAGCCACCTTGCCCATGCCAATAACAGTAATCGGCACCGACTCTAGCTCCATCTTGTTGGCAACCACAATTAGCGCTAGCTCTAAGCTATGCTCGGCTAACTCGGTTAACGCTTTTTGAAATAATTCAACCGGCAAAGCGCCTTCCATAAAGCTCAAATATAATTGATATAAATGCTCGTTTACAAAGCGGCGCATTCGCTCCAAACGCTCGCCATAGTCGTCGGCTTGTATCACAAAGCTACTATCGAATGGCTGAGGATAGCGCCATTGCTGATGAACATAACAGTCAATAATATGTGGCGACTGCTTTAACAGCAAAGTCATTGCGGGCGAATGTAATAATGGCGGCACGATGCTTGCAAGCAGAGCTGGCGACTCGGCCAGTAGACGAAAATATTGTTCGCCACCAGGAAGCACTCTGAAAAAATCGTGCAACCTTATTACCGTATTACTGGCATCACCCCGATGGTCGGCTAAATAGCTAGCAATACCTCTAGTTAATGGCCGCAAACGATGACGAACCTGATTAGACACACCATAGTTAATGAAGCCGCCTTCCCAAGCATCGACAATGTCATCGGCCTGTTCACTTAAGCCATCTGGCCAAACCACCGCCTCTCCTTGAGCCGTTGTTTGCTCCTCAAAAAGTTGTTCGAAATATTGGTGTACAAAGGCTCTGAAAAGATTAAGTTCTTCGACTAAGGTTGACCACTCATCAAGCCCCAGCAGCACCAGTAGGCGCCGCTGATTATCAGTTGACTTGGGGATTAAGTGGGTTTGTTGGTTGCCGAGCATCTGTATCGCATTTTCAAGACGACGTTGGTACTGGTAGGCATTACCCAGTGTCGTTGCAACCTCTTTAGTCAATTTACCAAGATCAAAGAGGGCGTCTATAGCATCAAGCGTGTTAGGTGTTCTTAATGAGTAATGCCTTCCCCCCCAAAGCAACTGCAGTGCATTGGCAATAAACTCAATTTCGCGAATACCACCACTGCCCAGCTTTACATTGTAACCAGCGATATCGTTTGATATTGGTTCAGCCCACTGTCGTTGCGCGCGCAACGAAGGATGCTCTAGGTTTATACGTTGCTTAATTTCGGCCAGCTCATCGAGGGCACGATAGTCGAGATTTTGTCGCCATATAAATGGCGTTAAGACTTTTAAAAACTGCTTGCCCAGATCAATGTCGCCAGCAACCACGCGTGCCTTCATTAGCGCTAAGCGATGCCACGGTGATGCTCTGTAAAAATAGTAATCTTCAGCGGCGTTGACTGACATCGCTAAGGTGGTCGCCGACGCATTAGGGCGTAGCATCCAATCAACTCGCCAAATAAAATTCGAGGCCCCAGCCTGCGATAGTATTTTGCTCAAGCTTTGTAAAACCTGATGACATACGTAACTCTTACCAAGCACCTCAGGTACAGGTATAACTTGAGGGTCAAAATACGCAATCAGATCGACATCGCTGGAAAAATTAAGATCGTGGCCACCGAGCTTACCCATGCCGAAGATAAATAAGCCAGCAACCTCTCCGTTAGCGTCAACAACAGACTGAGTAATGGCCTTATGCTTTGGCGCTATCTTCAGCCAAGCCAGCTTCAATGCAAAACTGATAGTGACTTCGGCGAACTGAGTTTGCCAACGGCCAAGTTGAGGCTGAGTTAGCGAGCTAGAAAGCTCTGCGATAGCCCAAAGGTAATTAAAATCAGACTTTGCTTGAAGCAGAATCGATTCAGCATGCTCTAGGTCTTCAAAAATATAGCTTTTAAGATCATGGCAAATTTTTGATAAGGCTGAACTTAATTCTGCAGGCTTGGATGAAGGCTCGAGCTCGCTGAGTTTGGATAAGCGAGCCAAGTATTGTGAGGCGCTTAATTGATCTTCTATAGACATTATCTAATCACCGATGTGTCAGGTACGCTGCGGTAAGCCCCTACTAAAGACCCACTTTTCGAGCCTACTCTTGCGAGCTAGGTTTGCCGCTCGCGGCGCTCAATTTTTTTAGCCGCATACCAACATGAAGTATTAATGTGCAACTTGTTCTCATCAGCCCAGGCAAAACCATGATCAACCAACTGAGATGCTAAAGCTTGGCCTCGATACGCCTCAGGAACGAAGGTACTGAAGAAGTCGACCATCGCTTCCGCCGATTCATTGCCGGAGCGTCGATACTTTAAAAACGCACGCTGTCCATCGTCTAAATGGACGTAAAAAAGGCATTCTTCGGGTTGGTGGAGTATTTGGTAGTCCGGCATTCTGAATAAGGCTGCTGAATATTAATTTGTATTATTTTAACAGATGTTGCTTATTCAGATACCAAACAATATGCGTTCTTGTTGATCAGTCTGCCAAGCTGGAACCTTTTGCATCACCTTTAGAAACAAGGTCGAGGTCATCAAAAACTCAAACCATGCCTGCAGTTTAGGCAGACATTGAGCATCAAATTTAGCCTTATCGACCATTGCAAACTGCCTAATAAACGGAAAAATAGCCACATCCAACACAGTAAGTTTCGGCGTTTCTAAGAAATAGTGGCCATTTATATCGGCATTCAATCGTGACTCTAGGTCGTTTAGAAATTCCAGGCCTTGATCGAAATAGTAACTTTGGGGTTGCTCTGGGAAGCGATCAAAATACTTATAGTGGTCAAGATAAGCTTTAAACTCTTGATCATTGCGTTGTATAAGCGGGTGTTTTATCGAGTGGCTAAGCCAGCCATCAGGGTCTGCCTTCGCTAAGGCCCAAGCCATTACCTCGATACTTTCATCGATCACCTGATCACCATCAATAACAACTGGCACCGTGCCTTTGGGCGATGCCCGGAGCATTGATTCGGGCTTGTTCTTCAGAACAACTTCGCGCAACTCGCACTCGGTGCCGCTATAGCTAATTGCCATACGTGCGCGCATGGCATAGGGGCAGCGTCGAAAAGAATACAGTATTGGTAGCATTACTAGCGGCCTTGGGATATTCGTTAATAAAACCCTGAATTTGTTGGTAAAAGGATTAAGGTTATATAAAAAACTTGGAGCTGGTTAAAATTACATCGGCTGCGCAAGCGTGCTATAGCGGCGCACCTAAAAGAAAAAAATTACTCTTTAAAACCGAACAGCTTTTTTTCGATGATACGCTTAGTTACGGCCGGCGGCAGCTTCTTCTCCCAATCGCCACGCCCCTTGGGCAGTTCTTTGACCACTTCACGCGCTGATATATCTAAATTTTGCACATTTTGTATATCCGCCGAAACCATCGCTTTGTTTGAGGTAAGGTGTTTTAAAAGGTGCGTTAGCGATGGGTCTACATCTACATTATCTAAGGAAATTAATTTGCCATCGCGAATCGTTGGATATACGTAAACATTAGTATTGTCAGAGAATAATTTACCAAACGCTTCTAGAATCCCGCCTTCGAGGCCTTGATAGTATTTTTCAGCAAACAAATAATCAAAGTCTAATACGCTAAGCATAATGCCAATACGATCTTGGGTGTAACGTCGAATCCAAGAACGTAACCTAAAAAAGCGTAGATAGTCTGAAATCAAAACCGAGAAACCCAACTCGTTAAGTAAATCTACTCGAGCTAAAAAATCAGAATCAGCATCTTCATTGCCCGAGTAAAGTTCGTTCAAAGTGATCTCAGCCACTACTAATATTTTATCTTTCTCAACACCCTCCTCTTGCGCAAAGTGCTTAATTGCCGAGTCTTTCATGTCCATATGAACATTTGTTGGCGGCTTAAATGAGCCACGAATTACAATCGTGTCTTTCTTGCGCAAGGCCGACGCCGGCACCACTGAATGACCGCTGGGCTCAAACATCACAGCACGACAGTTCCAGCTATGAATCAAATGAAGGTTCATCAATCGATTTTCTACAGCGTTAAAGTCAGGGCCTGAAAAATGAATCAGATCGATTTCAATACGCTTGTCAGACCCCATGCCGTCTTGCAAATTATCGATAATTTTCTTTGGATCATCTGTGTGGTGATAGGCACCATGCACCAAGTTTACGCCTAAAACACCCAATGCCTCAGATTGCAGTCGATTTGTCTCGTCTAGCATTCTCACGTGTAAAATAATTGAACTTGGCTGTCCATGAGGTTCTAGTTGACGCTTAACACCAATCCAGCCATGACATTCGTTTTTCTGGCTATAACTCCTTGCCGTCACGGTCGCCGCGTAAGCGAAAAAACGCGACTCATCACCACGAGCCTCATCTAATCTTTGTACCATCAATTCATATTCATGGTCCATCATTTGCTCACAACGCTCTCGACTCACGTAGCGACCCGTTTTGCCGTAAACATCATCGCTGACTTGCATGTCGTAAGCCGACATAGTTTTTGCAACGGTACCAGCGGCAGCACCCGCGTTGAAAAACTGGCGCGCCGTTTCTTGACCCGCACCAATTTCTACGATGGCACCATAAATACTGTTATTAAGATTTATCTGAAGCGCCTTTTCTTGGGGTAGCTTTCGGTTGTTGCGGCTTTCGAGTTTAGTGTCGGTCATTTTCTACACGTTGGAATGGTCGTTAAGTTCTATTTTTTGGTAAATCATTTAATACTGGTTTTGGTGCTGCCTGCGGGCCTTATCTCGGGCCCTATTTTGGTATTAAAAGCACAACAGCGTGTGCCTCGATACCTTCTTCTCGCCCAACGAAACCGAGTTTCTCTGTAGTAGTCGCTTTGATGTTTACTTGATCGCTTTGGCCATTAAAGTCGGCGGCTACATTGTCCTTCATTGAGGCCAGATGGGGTGCCAATTTAGGTTGCTGCGCGGCAATGGTGACGTCTAAGTTACCTAGCGAATAATTGCGTTCTACCATTAATTTCACAACCTGGCGCAGTAGCTTTCGACTGTCAGCTCCGGCATACGCTGAATCTGTGTCAGGAAAGTGCTTACCAATATCGCCTAAGCCTAAAGCGCCGAGCACCGCATCACAAACAGCATGCAATAGGACGTCGGCGTCGGAGTGGCCGAGTAAGCCTTTACAATGATCAATTTCGACTCCACCTAAGATTAGTTTGCGACCCTCGACCAATTGGTGAACATCGTAGCCATGACCTATTTTTATTAATCCTGGTCTCATTAATCGTGGTCTCCACCGTGGTGGTGCGAGTCAGCGCTATTCGAATCGTGCTTGTGCGAACTGTCGTGGTCTTTTTTATCGCCACCGCTTACCACGTCAATCACCGCGCCACCAACCTTAAAAGGCACCTTGGCGACTTCGATAGCGACATCGACTGTATTGCCAACAATGGTGCCTAGACAGCCCTGTAACATTAGGCAAAAAAGCACACAAATTAATAACTTGGACGGTTTCTGTAAGGTCTGTTTGGCGAACATAGGGTTAAGAATAGGGTTAAGATATCTCGGAAAACTAAGGTGATATTGTACTTTGTTTACCGATCAGTGTTTAGCATTATGGGCCTGTCGGATAATGATTTGCGTCAGGAGAAAGTGGCGCTATCGTACTAGTCAAATTCGTTCTCCGACAGGCCCACTAAGTAAAAACTCGGCCAGCGCTAAATCTTCAGGCGTCGTAACCTTCAGATTTTTTGCATCGCCTACTACCAATTTAGGCTGATAGCCCATGTATTCAAGCGCCGACGCTTCGTCGGTAATATTCAAATTTTGCTCTATTGCCGAGGTCAACGCTGCTTTTAATATCCCATAACGAAACATTTGCGGGGTTTGCGCCTGCCAAATATCGGAACGGTCAACAGTAGCCATGATTGTCTGTGTTTTGCTCGCACGCTTAAGCGTATCCTTCGCCGGCACGGCTAGAATCCCGCCGACCTCATCATCTCTAAGACTGTCGATTAAGTGTTCGAGTAAAGCACTACTTAGACACGGCCGTGCCGCGTCATGTACCAGCACCCAGTCAGAGTCTTTAACCAGTGATGGAGAGTCTTTAACCAGCGATTCAGAGTCTTTAACCAGCGATTCAGAGTCTTTAACCAGCAGGTGAGAGCCTTCAGCGCTTAAGGCATTTAACCCGTTTAATACACTATGAGCCCTCGAGCTGCCGCCAGCAGTAGTCGCCACTCGTCGGTTCTTTGCTATATTTAGTTGACTAAAACTTTGATCGTTTTCCGCTAACGGGATCATGATTCTCTGGATCTCATGATTGTCCAAAAACACCTTGATCGCATGCTCAATAATCGCCGCGCCGTTTATCGAAAGATACTGTTTCGGCACGATTGCTTGCATACGGCTACCAGCGCCGGCCGCAGGCATGACCACCCAAAGCCTTGGCTTACTTAACGTTGGTTTACTTAGCATTGGTTCGCTTAACACTGGTTCGCTTAACTCAGACATCGAAAAAATCATCTAAGGCTTTATTCAAAGCGCCCATTGCTAACGCGGTCATTGGCCGATCGTTGGCTACCGTAATGTCGGCGGCCGATTGATATAATCCAACTCTATCGAGGTACAGTCGTGGCAACGAATGCGACTTCATCTTAGCTAAACCTCGGCTGGTCGAGTTGTCGACACGTTGGGTTAACGTACGCATCGTTATCTGCAAGTAAACACGTGCGCCGATAGAACCCAGATGGTCCATCGCTTTACGACTATAAACCGCGCTACCACCAGTCGCTATAACGTGGTTTTCGAGCTCTAATCGAGATAACACCATGCCCTCTAGAAAACGTAGATATTTAACGCCTCGTCGATTAACGATATTTTGAATATGCATATTCTCAACTTGCTCAAGAATATGATCGGTATCAACAAACGACATGCCCCGCTGCCTAGCCAAGCGTCGTCCAAGAGTGCTCTTACCGCTTCCGGGCATGCCAATCAGGGTGATGTTTGGTAAGGTGCTAGTCACGTGTTTCAACGCCTAATTTGTCAGCGGGAATGCGCGAGTCTGTGACCCAATCGAGATGCATTTTTTCACTTTCATAACTATTGCCATCTTTATCGACAAAGAAACGACCAAAAGCTACGGCATTTTCTACCACACTGGCTGAGCCGATGCGTGTGTATTCGAAAATAATGCTCTTGCTAATCTCTGCCGTGCCACTGATATGACAACCGTGGCCAATCCAGGTAGGGCCGACAATCTTAGCACCGGCTTCAATACGGGTTCCGCTGCCGATGTAAACCGGCCCTCGAATGTCGCATGCATGCCAATCAACGCTGGTATTTAGCCCCACCCAAACCCCCGGCTTTATCTCAGTACCTGGCATCGGTATCGTTCTAAGCTCACCATTCATGATTTTTTGATTAGCCTCCCAGTAGTCACTGATTCGACCGATGTCAATCCAGTTAAACGGGATATCAATGGCCTGAAACTTCAGCCCCTGGGCAACGATTTTAGGGAATAAATCTGAACCAATATCATAGGTCTCGTCTTCAGGGATCAAGTCTAAAACTTCCGGTTCAAATATATATATGCCGGTGTTTACTTTGTTAGACAAGGCTTCTTCGACTGAGGGCTTTTCTTGGAACGAGGTTATCTGGCCGGTGTCGTCGCACACCACTACCCCGTAATCACTGACCTCCTCAGGCTCTACAGACAAAGTGCAGATGCTAGCCATTGCCCCGCTTTTCCAGTGTTGCCTAACGGCCTTGGATAAGTCTAAGTCAATTAAAGCATCACCACAGACAACCAAAAAAGTATCGTCAAAGAAGCCACCAAATTGTTGAATACGTTTTATGCCTCCAGCGGAACCGACCGCTTCCGATTGAATTTTTCCGTCTTCAATATGGCCCTCAAATGAGTACCCAATCTCAACGCCTAGGCGCTCGCCATTGCCGAAGTAGCTCTCAATTTTCTCAGGTAAATGACTGACGTTGATCATAATTTCATCGAAGCCATGGCGAGCCAGCTCTTCGATCAAATATTCCATCACCGGCTTACCAATGATCGGGATCATCGGTTTTGGCATCTCATTGGTTAACGGCCTCACGCGGGTACCCTTACCCGCGGCAAGTATCATTGCTTTCATCTAGCTTGCTCGCGATAATTATTGAGCGGATATTCTAACGCTTTTTAATGACAATTTCAGCGTGCATAAAGATAAGGCCGTTAGTTTTCTAAGGCCTTGCCATTATTCTTCGCCAAGCGCTTTAAATGCTCGTCGTCAAAGGCCGCCTCCAGTGCCGACGCTTCGGTAGTCGCGGCTTGCTGCAACGTCAGTTCAGTTTGATAATCACTGGTGTCGCTACGCCACTCTTCAATGTATAAATCACTGCTGCCCTTACCTGCGCGCATAGCCGCCCGATCAATCGCTTCTTGAAAACGGGCTGCCAACATAGCCTTGCCTTTCTCGCGCCCACGTTTAATCGTCACCATCGACGGAATATCGCGCCAATACATAATAATTTTTTTCATACTCTGATTCCGTCTTCGGCTTTCTGACATTAGTAATACCTCAGCATTAGTAGTACCCCAACTTAACCATCCACTCGAATGGTTGTATTCTTTGAGTCGTACGGGCTGTCTTCAACAACTTCGACCGGCCAAAGTTGGCCTAACATTTTAACCATAAGCTTTTGCCCAATAACCGCTAGCTCAGGTGGTAAGTAGCCCATACCGATGCTTTTTTCAAATGCCACCGAATAACCGCCGGAGGTTAAGCGGCCGACCTTAGTTTTACCATCATACAAGGCCTCACGTCCCCAAGGGTCAGCATCTTCAGGCCCATCAATCAACAGCGTGACACATTTCCAACGAACCCCGATGGCTTGCATTTGAGCTTTACCATGAAACTCCTTAGACAGATCGATAAAACGCGGCAGATCTGCCTCAGCGGGGGTAGCGTCCCGACCTAATTCAGTACCAAAAGCTCGATATGATTTTTCTTGACGTAGCCAGTTTTGCGCTCGCGCTCCAACCAGCTTCATGTTGAACTCTGCACCAGCCGCAAGCAGTTGATCAAACAAATAGTTTTGCATTTCAATTGGGTGATGCAACTCCCACCCAAGCTCGCCAGTGTAAGCCACCCGTATTGCATTAACAGGGCACATTGCAAGTTCGATTTTCTTCGCCGATAACCACGGAAAACGCTTATTCGACAAGGCCGTTTCAGGCTCGGCGTCTTTAATTAGTTTATTTAAAACTTTTCGAGTGTTAGGACCTGCTATCGCGAAAACGCCCCATTGGGTCGTAACATCGTGAATCTCGACATACCCGAACTCATGCATCTTGTCTTCGGCGGCTTTTCGTAAGTAATCGGCATCGTAGGCCGTCCAGGCACCCGCTGACACTAGGTAGTAATCGTTCTCGCCGTTGCGAACAATGGTGTATTCGGTACGCGTAGTGCCAGCCCCTGTTAGCGCGTAGGTTAGGTTAATGCGACCGATTTTAGGCAGTTTATTACAAGTAAACCAATCTAAGAATTGAGTTGCTCCTGGCCCCTTGACCACATGTTTGGTAAACGCAGTGGCATCCACAAGTCCGACATTCTCGCGTATCGCTTTGGCTTCATCGACTGCATATTGCCACCAACCGCCGCGGCGAAATGAGCGCGAATCTTTGTCGTTGAAGCCCATTGGCGCGTAATAATTCGGTCGCTCCCAACCGTTCACATGGCCGAACTGTGCACCAGCGGCCTTCTGCCGATCATAAGCCGGAGACGTTCTCAATGGTCGGCACGCTTCTCGCTCTTCATCGGGGTGATGCAATACGTAAACATGGTCATAACACTCTTCGTTTTTTCGCGCACCATATTCGGTGGTTATCCAGTCGCCGTAACGTTTGGGGTCTAACGACGCCATATCGATTTCAGCCTCACCAGCAACCATCATTTGTGCTAAATAATTCCCCACTCCACCAGCCGCTGTAATGCCAAAGCTAAAGCCTTCGGCCAGCCACATGTTGCGTAACCCTGGCGCTGGGCCGACAAGGGGGTTGCCGTCTGGGGTGTAACAAATAGGGCCATTGTAATCGTCTTTTAAGCCACTGTTCTCGCAGCTTGGCATACGATGAATCATTGCCATGTATTGATCTTCAATACGATCAAGATCGAGTGGGAACAGATCGGCACGAAAGGTGTCCGGCACGCCGTACTCGAATCTCGAAGGCGCGTTCTGTTCATACACACCTAATATCCAGCCGCCGCGTTCTTCGCGCACATACGATTGCGCATCGGCATCCCTGATTACAGGGTGTTCGGGGTTGCCAGCGGCACGCCATTTAACTAACTCAACATCAGGCTCAGTGACTATAAACTGGTGCTCAACAACGATTGCCGGAATTTTGATTCCCAACAAATTGGCGGTTCGCTGTGCATGATTACCGGTTGCAGTAACTACATGTTCCGCATGCACAATGGCTTGCTCCTCAGACGCAACCAAGTTGCCACCGCGTTCAATCATCTTGGTGAGTGTCACCTTCCATTCAGAGCCAGTCCATTGGTAGGCATCGACTTGCCACTTACGCTCAATGCTTACACCTCGTTGGCGTGCGCCTTTGGCCATCGCCATAGTTACATCAGCAGGATTAATATAGCCATCACCTGGGTGATATATCGCTCCCTCTAAATCACTGGTGTTAATCAACGGCCAGCGATCTTTAATTTGCTCAGGCGTTAAATGGTGATATTCAATGCCAACCGTCTCAGCGGTAGAGCCATAAAGCATGAACTCGTCCATACGCGCTTTAGTTTGCGCCATTCGTAAATTACCAACCACCGAAAAGCCCGCATTGACGCCCGTTTCTTGCTCTAAAGATTTATAAAAGTTGACCGAGTAATCATGTAAATGTGTTGTTGCATAACCCATGTTAAAGAGAGGCAATAGACCAGCTGCATGCCAGGTCGAACCAGAGGTAAGCTCGTCTCGCTCAACTAGCATTACCTCGTCCCATCCATACTTGGCAAGGTGATATGCGATGCCAGTGCCAACCGCACCACCACCAACAACTAGTGCTTTTACATGAGTTTTCATTGTTCGTTTACTCCACCTATTTATAACAACCATGCTATCCGCCTATCGAACCAAGTTCTAACCTAAGTTCTAACCTAAGTTCTAACCTAAGCTCTAATCTAGACAGACAGTGCAGACACATTTAATTTATCGGCTCAAATCTACGCCAAAGCGTACGCGGCAATTTGCCTAAAAACGACGCTCTCAATCTTAGCTCATTGTTATCGCATATCTCGGCGAAAATAATAATCAAAAGCCATTCATCAGAGTCCAATCGAGTCGCGTTTGGATAAGCCGCTGTTGGCTTGCTGGAAATACAATGGCCTCTATAAGAATAAATTTGGTACTTTTTGCTTATCAGCTCACTTTAAGCAATAGTCAGAACCTAACACACCAGAGGATCTAAACAGTGGCCTATAAAACCGATATCGAAATCGCACGCGAAGCAAATAAAAAGCCTATTCAGGAAATTGGCGCGATGCTAGGCATCCCTAGTGAACACTTACTTCCTTTCGGTCATGACAAAGCCAAGGTCACCGCCGAATTTATTAAGCAGCAGCAAAGCAAGACTAACGGCAAATTAGTCTTGGTAACGGCGATTAATCCAACGCCAGCAGGCGAAGGCAAAACCACTACCACCGTGGGCTTGGGCGATGGCCTTAATGCGATCGGAAAAAAAACAGCTATCTGCATTCGTGAAGCCTCGCTCGGACCTTGTTTTGGCATGAAGGGCGGCGCGGCGGGTGGCGGACAAGCGCAAGTCATCCCTATGGAAGATATGAACTTGCATTTTACCGGTGATTTTCATGCCATAACGTCGGCGCATAATCTCTTATCAGCGATGATCGATAACCACATTTATTGGGGCAATAAACTAGAGATAGATCAACGTCGAGTCACTTGGCGTAGAGTGATGGACATGAACGACCGCGCTCTGCGTGACATTGTAACTAGCCTCGGTGGCGTTACCAATGGCGCACCAAGACAAACTGGTTTTGACATTACCGTCGCCTCAGAAGTTATGGCAATTCTCTGTTTGTCGAATGACCTTGCCGATTTAGAAAAACGTTTAGGCGACATTATTGTTGCTTATCGTCGCGATAAAAGCCCGATTTACGCGCGAGATATCAAGGCCGATGGCGCAATGACGGTGTTACTGCAGCAAGCCATGCAGCCCAATCTAGTGCAAACATTAGAAAATAACCCAGCCTTTGTACACGGTGGTCCCTTCGCCAATATTGCTCACGGCTGTAACTCCGTAGTAGCTACCACCACGGCACTCAAACTGGCCGACTATGTGGTAACCGAAGCGGGCTTTGGCGCTGACCTCGGAGCTGAAAAATTCTTAAACATTAAGTGCCGTAAGGCTGGACTCGCGCCAAGCGCGGTAGTCTTGGTGGCAACCGTCCGCGCAATGAAAATGAACGGCGGTATGGCGAAGTCTGAGCTAGGGTCAGAAAATGTAAAAGCGGTACAAGATGGCTGCCCGAACTTAGGTCGTCATATCGAAAATTTGAAATTATTTGGCGTGCCAGTTGTCGTTGCTATAAACCATTTCGTTACTGATACCGATGCCGAAGTAGACGCGATTAAAGAATTTGTTGCCGCTCAAGGCTCGGAGGCTATTGTCTCAAGGCATTGGGAATTCGGATCAAAGGGCTCAAAAGAGTTAGCAACCCGGGTAGCGGAAATAGCCGATGCAGGCATAGCTAACTTTGCACCAATTTACCCTGACGATATGCCTTTGTTTGAGAAAATTGAAACTATTGCCAAACAAATATACCGTGCCGACGAAGTATTGGCGGACAAAAAAATTCATAACCAATTAAAACAGTGGGAACAACAAGGTTATGGCCATCTGCCTATCTGTATGGCTAAAACTCAATACAGCTTTACCAGCGACCCAAGTCGCCGAGGCGCGCCAGACAATCATTCGCTGCCAGTGCGTGAGGTTCGATTAGCCGCAGGTGCGGGCTTTGTAATTGCTATCTGTGGCGAAATCATGACCATGCCAGGCTTGCCGAGCGTACCGTCTGCGGAGGCAATTCATATTAATGACGCAGGCCAGATTGATGGCTTATTCTGAGCAAACGGATACCAGCTATGCACCAGCCAGGTTATAAACACCGATAAAATATCACCCTAACGGGTGACGCGTGGGTTGTTCGCGTTGATTATGATTATCTCAACAGCGAGAGATTAACAGGAAGTGTTTTCAGCAAGGATCGCTGACCGCTGTTGGCAAGCCGGCTTGGGAATAATTCTAAGCCGGCTTTTTTACAAGCATCGTAACCCCTCCCCCGATGTATAAGGATATGCATAGATGAAACAGCAAGGGTACGTTTACATAGTCAGCAACCAAACCAGCGGGCCGTTGTACGTCGGCGTTACCCGAACTCTGGCTAACAGAGTCGCTCAGCATAGAGCCTATAAAGTGATAGGCTTGAGTAAAAAATATCGGCTTTCACGCTTGGTTTTTTTTGAGCCTTGTGATTCGATTGATCGCGCCGTTTGGCGTGCGAGGCAAATCAGTTATTGGAAGCGTGATAGAAAATTAGTATTGATTAAGGAAACTAATCCGCATTGGAACGACCTCTACTACCGCTTATCAGGCAACCAAGCTGAGCTAGTCGAGCAAACCATTTAAACGGTATTTCTACCACTCATGTGGTGCTACCGCCATTCGGCACCTTTTTGAAACATTGACATAACGCTGTGCCAAACTAACGCTATCAGAACTAAATAAAAATGCAGTTAGCGAGGTATAACAGTGAACAGAGCTTACATAGAAATAATACTTGTGGTCACTATTGCCGCCAATCTCATTGTCTATAACATCACCCAATCTCATTATAAACAAGCCAATACCGTTTCAATTCAAACGAGTCCTTCATCGAGCAGCAGCCCTCAAGTCATAAAAGCGACTTCACGTTTGGCCTATCACGGCAAAATGATTGCGATTGAATCTGTGCTGATTACTAAATATTCGGTTAAGCTAATGTTCGATGCCGCAAAAAAGGTGATTTAAATAGCATGATTGGCAAGAAAAAAATATCCTCAGGTTTTCAATCATTTCGCGGTCACCCGTATGTGCAAAAAGCCTGGGCCGCCTTTGAAGATTTTTTAGCAAGTGTTCAATCGTCACTTAATCATCGCTTGTTCGATGCCAGTGTTGATTTCTGGAGCTACCATCTCGGTGGTATTGCCATACTGCTTGCTTTTGACCTCGCGCTAAATTCAATTTTTAGCTCATCCTTCATGATGGAGTTTATCTCCGTAGCAGGCACCACTTGGAGCACCGGTTTTTTCTTTGCAGGATTGTTACTAAGAAGCCACTATAAAACAGCAAAATGGGAAGCTCAGGCCCATACAATGGTGCTGGTCAAAACAGTGGCCTGTTCGGTATTCTTCGCTTTTTTTATTGTCCTGTTCATGTCAATAGTTTCAATGGCATTCTACTTTGATGATCTATATCGTTTTCGTAGGCTGGACAGCCCTGGAATCTCAGAGATCGCCGTTATCGCCGAGTTTGTTTTTAGAAATTGGTTTGTAACCTCGTTCTATTTACTCTGCTGGATGATGGCTTATATAGGAATTACTAGTAGACGCAAAACCAACCAGGTTGAAATCGACAATCTACGCCTTCAAAATAGTCTTAAAGAAGCCGAACTCACCAGCTTATCCAATCAGCTTAATCCGCATTTTTTGTTTAACGCCTTAAATAATATTCGATTTATGATTCATGAGGACGCTAATAATGCTGAGAGAATGCTGATGTCTCTGTCGGGTGTACTGAGATATTCGCTCGAGAGCTCGAAAAACGAGAAGGTTTCGCTCAAAGAGGAATTGGAAATTAGCCGCCTCTATATCGATTTGATTAAGATTCAATTTGAAGAACGCCTACAATTCACACTCGAAATCTCCGATCAGCTGCTAAGCTGTCATTTGCCACCAATGGTTCTACAAATGTTACTCGAAAACGCGGTTAAACACGGCATAGACAACATTCGAGAAGGCGGAAAAATAGAGGTGTATGCCGAATTAGAAAATCAAATAATGACATTGCGCGTTTGCAACGACCTGCCAGAGGATTATGCGACAACGCAAAGTGAACCGGGAATCGGCTTATTCAACATCGATCAACGTTTAGATTTACTCTATGCAGGCAGAGGCTCGGTAGATACTGATATAACGGATAATCGCTTCTGCGTTACCGTTACCATTCCACAAGACTAAAGCAGAAAAAATACAGTGAAAGCAATAGTAGTAGAAGACTCACGGTTAGCACGAGAAGGCCTGTTGCGTATGTTAGGCGAGTTTAAAGAATTAGAGATGGTTGGCGCGGCCGATCACCCAGACTCAGCACTACAGCTAATTAGCGAGAAACGCCCAGAAGTACTCTTTCTTGATATCCACATGCCTGGGCAAAGCGGCTTCGACTTACTCGACCGGCTCGACTACGTGCCACAAATTATTTTTACCACCGCTTACTCAGAATACGCCTACCGTTCGTTTGACTACAACCCAGTTGACTACCTGCTAAAACCAATTACGCCCGAGAGGTTGGCCGCCGCGATCGATAAACTCAGCGTTAAGGAAAACCTGGATATCCAAGAACCGTTCGACATGAGCAGTAAGATATTCATAAAAGACGGTGACGATTGTCATCTAGTCACACTGCGCGATGTGCACTACTTCGAAAGCTGCAAGAATCACTCGATTGTGTTTTTTGATTCGCATAAGCCATTTATAAAAAAAGCGCTCAGTAGCATCGAGGCGCGTCTGCCTAAATCGCATTTCTTTCGAGCAAACCGTCAGTATGTGGTAAACCTGAATGAGATTGGCTCGATCAATGAGAGTATTAGTGATGGTTATGATTTAACCATGAGTGATGGGAAGGTTATTGAGGTTAGTCGGCGTAATGCTTCTGAGCTTAAGAGGTTGCTTAGTTTTTGAATTGATTGCCCCCGATCATCAGATCTGTCGTCTTGAGCGTAGCCGAAAGATCTCATGATCAGTGAGGGTATCTCATAAAAGCTCCACATTCGACTTCGCGCATACATTGCCACTGCCGTGGCGGGCGTTCATTCTTTTGGCGCAAAAGAACAGAACCAAGAAAACACACCGCTGTCGTAACTTATTCGTATCATCCATGATACTTACCCTTTGGGCTGCCGATGGCAGTTTAATTACGCTCCAGGCGCAATTATCGTTACGCCTTTAGGCGGCTCATGGCTCGGGCTAGCTCTACGAGCGGCGCAATAAGTAAGGCTTCAGACCTTTTTTGCTAAAAAGTCTTGGGAAAACTGGCTGGCATTTTGGCCGAATAAAGTCATTTTACTAGACCCTAATGTCGCTTTCTTGAGAAAGAAGATACAGTATTCTAAGGCAAACCTAAGGGGTTAAAACCCGTTTACACAGATCAACTGATCCTAAAAAGGGCTTTGACCCCTTAGATTGACCCCTTAGATTATATCGAAACGAAATTTAAAGGGAGAGTAACGAAAATGAGAAAGAAAACTTTTAGAGTTTATAAGTATGAGTTTTCAGACGGCGTTCTTATTTCATGCCTTAGACGGGAAGATCTGAGAGTGAAGCCAAGACGTGGGAAGTGCATCATTCTGTCTGGTTGTTCGCGAAAGTCTGCATCCCATTTACACTCGCGCTTACGAAAAGGGTTGTTCATTCACCATTACGAATATTAGGCGAAGAGGAAACTGGGATCTTTTAGTCTAAAAAGCTTATCGTTTTCTCGCTTCAAGGAAAGGTGAAAAACTCCACTCCCTAACCCCCATAACAAGCGACGAGCCAGTTCTACTAGCGTCTAATTTTTCGTGTCGATCTTTAAAGCATAATTCATTAAAATAGTCACCCAGAGCTTTTATTCGCTTTGTTAGTAAAAGTCGGGACTTTTCGGTTATTTCACCGCTCTTGGCTACACGTAACTCTGCATGTTGAGTAAAGCTCGCAGGAAAGAACTGAGGCAAAACTTGTGTTTGAAATAAATTCTCCATAGGCCCATTTGCATGCCAGCGAAAATTGTTGGCCACTTTGGGAACAATTCTATTATTGACCTGAAGTTCTAAAAACCCTGTTTTCTCTAACCTTAGCAAATACGTTAATAACTCTTCTTTTGAAAAATCATAGCGCTCTAAAATTTCATCGAAACGCCAATAATTCATTACCGTGTAAGCAACGATAAACAGTTTCATATCACCAACTAACTCGCCTTCTTGCTCTAATGTTAAGCATTCTAACTTTGGTTCTCGGTCCACAGTCAACGCCACAAGATCGCTCATATCAACTTCTAAAAAATGGGCAATTTCATCCAACCGTTCTAATGAAAAATTACCTGTAGAAAACATATGTTTGACGGCTGATTCCGTAATTCTTAGGTGAATAGATAGTTCTTTATAAGTAATTCCGTTTGTTCGCAATTCTGTTTTTATGCAATCAACTAATTGTTTTGATTTAGCCATTCCTTTTCTCTTAGTTCAAATATTTTGCACCTATGGGGCGTAAAATTTACTACTCTTGATATTTTAGTGCAAATATTAGTTCTCCTCAATTATACTAATTACTAGACTGATACGGGATAACGGGAATGGAAATGAAACAATTACTTAACCACTTTATAATTATTAGTTGTTTTTTGAACATAGCTATTGCTCAAGAATCTAGTCTTACCGCTGAAAAATTAGCTGAACTGAGAAAGAATCCTGATACATCAGGCACTGTTTATATTACTGAGAAGGATAGAATCGGTGAAGTCCAAGTCTCGGATAAAGAACAGGGATACGAGACTGATAAAATAACAACCTATGAAGACCCTGAAAATCCCGGGGTTTTTATAAGCGAAGCTCAAGCCCCGACAAAAACAGGTAGATCAACCTCTGAAGGCATCTCATTTGGGCAGATGAAAGGTGAGCCTATGTCCAATAAAGCGTTAAGTCTATCTTACAAGGCCGCGTTATACAGCGGAATTGATCTCGACCAACACGCACTAAGGATCGCGGCTTCTTGCGAAGCTTCAAACACTGAAGGCTCTCGAGGGGGGGCTGTAATTAATCTTGATGATACCTTTTATGTTATTCCGACATCGATTGGAAGTTTGCCGCCTCTGCCACCAACAGGCGGAAACCAAACTATTATGGGAATTGATGTCAATAAAAATTGTGTTCGTGATGATGTTGAACATTTTATTTTTAAAAGTTATGGCTCTAGATCTCAAAGGCTACTTAGACAACATCTATATACTCACGCGATATGGCTGCGTTTTTACTTGATCGATGGCATTAGTGGTCATTCAATCCAAGCCGTTGCAAGACAGCTTTTGAAAACGGGTTTGTGCCTAAACAAAATCATGGGTATAAGAGAATCTAAGGAAGCTCAGACGGAGATATTTGCATTGATGCACGACACAGATGCTAGGACGCTGCGTTATTTTGATAACGAAGAATTGTTGACTGGTTTTGATATAGACATAACAGCGCCGCCCGGCTGCTAGTAAAAAGATGAAATGGTGCTTCTTAGCACTACAAAAAAAGAAAAATAATCATTTCATATTATAGAGGTCTCTATGTCTCGCTTAGTGTTGCTCGCCCTAATTTTCTTTTCCAATATATCAAACGTTCTAGCCCAAACTACCTGCCCAGGATTTGGCACTCCAATTGAAAACGTTATCTATTTCGTCAATGGCGTTGATAATAATGCTTCACAGATGCGAGCTTCTCGAGACGATTTACGATCCGCAGTTGGGAATACGTCAAAAAATAGCTATGACATTGCTGAAAATAGAAGTAATGGGGCTGGTAGAGATTTTTACCAAGCTTTAAAAAACCGTCGAGCGAGTGTTACTCCTCGAGAATTCTGGCGGAGCGCGCGCGAATTAGCCCCTAATAAAACTGATAGAGTCATTCGGGAAGAATATGCTAAGGCAGTGTATGCCGCTGCAACTGTCGAATATAGCCGTAGCCCTGATTTGCGTGAAATGATCGATGATTTTTTAGTAGACCTCAATGCTGGTAAAAGGGTTGTTTTAGTGTCGCACTCACAGGGAAACTTTTTTGCAAATGCCGCCTATCGACATATCCAGAGATTTTTTCCTTCGTTTAAAGATAGTATTGGAATCGTTGCGGTTGCTAGTCCTGCCCCTGACGTGGCTGGGGGAGGTTTCTTAACTCAGAATGCGGAGGACACTGTGATATTTGGAGCAGTAAATCTACTGTTTACTGTGCTTCCTGCTAATGTAAACTTTGAAGGAGTCGATTCAAATCTACAAGATCACGGTTTTCTGACAACCTATATGCTCCCTAGCAATGCTCGCGCTCGAATAGTTGGGCATGTAAATTCGACTATAGCAAGACTAAAGACGCCAATCTCGCCATGCGATACGTCCATAGCAATTATACGAACTAAGACGAGCCGTGACATAAAACCTTCGTCGGCAACGCTTCGAGCTGATTTGACGCAAGGCGCGAATGCAGATGTCTGGTTCTCAATAAACACAAGTTCAAGTTCGGTTGACTGTAGCGCCGCGGGCCAATCCAATGCTGTGAAATTCACGGCTCCGATTGCTGTCACTCTTCCAGTGAGAGGCTTAACGCCTAATACTACTTATAGCTACAGATCTTGTGCAAAAGGTTCTAAAGGCGCAACTTCAGATGGTGGGCTAGTTCAGTTAATAACGCCCCGTAATACAGCTGAAATCGCTCCACCTATTGCGGTTGACATTAGGCAAGATCAGTTAGACCTGAGCGCAGAAATACTTGCAGGAGTAAATGTCGACGTATGGTTCTTACACGGGTTGGCAAATGCCACTCTCACCTGTAACAGCTCGACTGCTGACGGACAGGGGAATTTTTCAGAAGGTGATACTGCCACAATATCGATTACCGGCCTTAAAGCTGATACACGATATAAGGTAGTAGCGTGCGCGAAAGGCTCAGACTTAACGGTGAGTCAAAGCCCTGATGTGATTATAAGAACAGAGGATGTTCCTGTGCTCGATTGTGGTATTCAATCCTTTAGAGGAGGTTCAGCAGGCTTGCGGGTAATATTCAATATGGGTAGCACCAGTGGTTTTACTGAAGTGACTTTTAATGCATTTACCGTGCCGGATTCTTTACAGATATTTGCACACAATACGAACCGATTATTATTCTCAAGTAACGGTTTTATTAGTGGTAGCTTCACTCAGAAGTTTCTCGTAGATACATCAGTAACGCGGGTTGATGTAATAGTATTTGGTAATAGTAATACGGCAACCGAATGGGAGTTGACCCTTAGATGCCCAGTGAGGCCTTAATAGCCGTTTGGAAGAAAAGGTTACGATCATTTCAAGCCTTTTTGGCTTAGGTCAAAGCTCATTTTATAAGTCTTGAAGCGGGAAGTTGCAACAGTGTAACTTCCCGCCTATCTTTCTCTATAGCTAGAGAATGGCCTATTAGTTTTTTCAATCCGCTCAAATATATCGCGTTTGGTGAACCTGTCACTTGATCTATCTATATAGAGCTTAGCGCTAATCTTAAGCCGTACATAGGTTGAGTGCCGCCGAGGGCTGTTTGGTCGGTTTGCTTCGCCCACGCTGCGCAAAACATGAGGCTATTAAACAGCGCGTGACATTCAACAAATCAATTGAGGTGATTTCAGAGGTGTTCGGACATGGTTCGGTAAACGTCACCCGCGCCTATATCGGCATTCTGCGTGAAGAAGTGCACGCGCTTTATAAAAACGAAATATAAGGAAAGAAAAACCAATGGACGGAGAATTTGAGCAATATGTGTACCTATATCGATCAGAAGACGAATGGGTTTTGTCACTCGCTCCGCTTGAAGAATATATAGCGGTGCCGCAAATAGGCCGGATTAACTTTAGCCAGGCCATTACACCAGCCGTGGCAAAATGGCTTGAATGTAACTTGCGCAGCGGGGTGCAGATCGAGGCCGCTGAAATTGATATTTTTTCCGGCGGGCCTGTATTGAATTAGTCAAATAGGCAGAAAATTGCCCATGTACTAAACCGCTCGCGCGGTAACGCAGTAGTAAGATTTTCCATTAATTCACGCTTATCCCATTAGCCAACAGGGCCTGTCCTGTGGTGTAGTTAAAGTTCTCACACTTTTAATCACATTCACAGGAGACAGACCCAAGACTAAGTCTAACAAATCTATCAGTCCTTTGCGTCAACGTATGCTCGATGATCTGGCGATGAGGAAGCTCAATCATCGAACCCAACAATGCTATATCCGCGCCGTTGTTAAACTCACTCGCTACCTTAAGCGTTCTCCCGATACCGCGACTGCGGACGAGCTACGGGACTTTCAGCTGCACATGGTAAATGAAGGGATTTCCCCAGGCACCCTTAACGCGACCATCACAGGGCTTCGATTCTTTTTTGAAACTACCCTAGATTGTCCAGCGCTTGTCAGGAAGATGCGCCATGTCCACGAACCGCGTAGGTTGCCAGAGATATTAAGTGTCGAAGAGGTCACCAAGATTCTTCAATCGGCCGGCAGCCTCAAGTACCAAGCCGCTCTGAGTGTAGGTTATGGCGCAGGACTCCGTGCCAGTGAGATCACACACCTCAAGGTCACCGATGTTGATAGCGAGCGGATGATCCTGCGTGTTGAACAAGGCAAAGGTGGGCGAGACCGACACGCCATGCTTTCGCCAGAATTACTCACCATTCTACGCACCTGGTATCGTGCTGGGCAGGCCGAGGTTAAGATGTTACCCGGTGGCTGGCTCTTCCCCGGGCAACAGCCGGTGAACCCCTTGTCTACTCGGCAACTACGTCGTACTTTTCACCGAGCCCGCGATGCCGCTGGGGTTACCAAGAAAGTGTCCCTTCACGCCTTGCGTCATGCTTTTGCAACGCATCTGTTAGAGCAACATGAAGACATCCGTGTCATTCAGGTGTTGCTGGGTCATCGCAAGCTCGAAAGTACCGCGCGCTACAGTCATGTCGCGGCCAATCGCTTGCGTGAAGTGAAAGGGCCATTGACCTATTTGAAGTTGTAGTACCACTTTTTCTTAACCCAATGGTGGCTCGCCCCCAATGGGAAGTGGCGGATATCGTTCGTGACCATGCGCCTGCATGGCGACGAGAGCGACTTCTCAACTTAGCCCAACTCAAGGCACTTTCTGCGATTGAGCGCTGTCGATCGTCCGCGATGGGCGGTCACGTGATACGCTGCGAGCACTGTCATGACGATCAGATCGCCTACAACTCCTGTCGCAACCGACATTGCCCAAAGTGTCAAGGCAGCGCAGCAAAGCGATGGCTAGAGAACCGACAATCAGAACTATTAGAGGGTTCCCTATTATCATGTGGTTTTTACAATGCCCGCCATCGTGGCACAGGTCGCTTATCAGAACCCTAGGCTAATTTATAACTTATTGTTTGCGGCAACAGCGCAGACCCTGCTTAGAATAGCGGCCGACCCTAAGCACCTGGGTGTTAAAATTGGGTTTACCGCTGTGCTCCATACATGGGGTTCGGCATTAACCCATCATCCCCATTTGCACTGTGTTTTACCCGGCGGTGGCTTGACGCCAAAGGGGCAATGGCAGCCCTGCAAGCCAGGGTTCTTCCTTCCTGTAAGAGTCCTGTCTCGTTTATTCCGTAGAGTCTTTCTTGAAAAGCTCGTGACCTCACACTCAGCACTCTCGTTTTATGGAGAGATTGCACACCTATCGGATATCCACGCATTCAGGTCATATCTCGCCCCAGCCTATAAAGTAGATTGGGTGGTCTATGCCAAAAAGCCCTTCGCCGGCCCACAGGCCGTGCTCGAATACCTCTCTCGATACACTCATCGAGTCGCCATCTCTAACCATCGAATTAGTCAATACGATACTGAGAACGTGTCGTTTCGATACAAAGACTATCGAGCGAAAGGCAAACAACGCTTCAAGACTATGACCTTAACTGCGGATGAGTTCTTACGGCGTTTCTTAATCCACATATTGCCTCTTCGCTTTCATCGCATCCGCCATTTTGGCTTGTTCGCTAACCATCAACGTAAACAGAACCTAGGGTTGTTGCGGAAGATTCTTTGTGCCAAAAGCTTGGAAATAATAGACAAACCAACCGATTCAGATCAGGCCTCGAAAACCTCAAACATACCAATGCCGACGTTTCATTGTCGAGCTTGCGGGAATTCCATGATCGTAATCGAAACATTGCTGCAGTATTGCCCGGCACGCGGGCCGCCATGAACAAAATAACGACTTACAACATGCCGTTATTTTACCGCTCCCTGCAAACAGGGAAAGGGCTGCCTATGTTCAGCTCAAGATACAGCGGCTTAAAAACTCATGAAATCGACACCTGTCGCGCCAATAATGGGCTGTTCTTGATCAGGCTTGCTGAAGAAGTGCCAGCAACTAGGCTTAGCGTCGCTCAAAGACGGACAATAAAACATGGACGCTCGCTACTTTCCCCATAGCCCATCAAACCAACCCCGCGGTTTCCTACTTGGGAGCTTGTTAAACATCTGCGCAAATAGTTACCAGCACTACCGACGCTCTATCGTACGCGCAGTTGTCTAACAACCCTTAACCTTAACGGTCAGTCGTTGAGACAAAAAAAGGAGCGGTTAAGCTCCTCAATTGAACATAAACGCTGTTATGCGAATGTCTACTAGTTCTCCACTAAGGGCGCAAAGTCTAAAATGTAGATAGGTCAAATCATTGCATCAACGACGTCTCAGTTTAATAACTTAAATTCCTCTACCATTAAACCTGATCCAGTTGCCAATACATCCACACTGATATCGTTAGATGAGAATCCAGCGCATCTAGCTCTCTCCTCAATGAGGTATTCACCATCACCCGCATTTACGTTGTAAGTCATTTCATTGCGTAATGGTATATCTGGGTATCTATGTGGCCAAGAATTGATGTTAAATGAAGAATCATGAAACGAAATGCTTTTTCTAGAGAATGCCGATTTGCTCACCGATCCGCTCGGCGCTGTAACAAACAGCCTTACATCGCAATGACCGTCTTCATTTTCCTCATTTAGCAGGAATTGAGTCATACCAGTAATGCGCAAAGTCGAACCTTGATTAAGTGTTTTAGTTTTAGAACGAACCACGCTCCACTCGTTGTTCGAAAGTACATTACTGATGCTAGACCCAATCGAATGATGAAAATCAGGATCAAGTACCCAAACTTGTTCTCCTTCGACTTCAGAAAGAGGTGAAAACTTTTGAAGGATAAAATGCCCAAATGGGGATGTAACTCCCAGTAGATTAACCTCAGGTCTTGTTCCACTAGATAGGCCTTTAACTCTAGTGCCAAAACTGTGTGTAGAATCAGCGTTAGGAACAAATACACCATTCGTCCATTGAGACTTAACAGCACTCTCACAAATTACATTTTCAGAAATAGATTCACCCACCTCTTCCCCCAACTCAACAACTTTGTTTATCTGCAAAACAGCATTCTCTTTATTTCTCGGTGATACTGCACAATTATTATCATCTACAGATCTACTCGATGTAGTTTGGCCCATTGTAAGAACAATATCACTTTTATTATTGTCTCTCGCTGATAAAGACGTTGGCGAGGACTCATAGGCAAAAACTTCATTATTGTCAAAATTAGGTGGTGAAACTTGCAAGGTTTTAGAGAACTCATTGTGTATTAATACAAATGCATTCTCGTTCTTTGCAGTCTCTATATCAGGGAAACTACGATAGTGTTCGATCACTAATTGAGATTGTTTGGCATCAATCCTACTAGCTTGGGAGAGGGTATCGATTCTATATTCAGCTTTAATTTCTATCGGAGAATCTGTGTCTGAAATATATAAGGTGTCCGAGTGTAATGGCATATGGTGTATGCCTTCATTATAGTTTCTCTGCCTTGCTATATTTCCCTTTCTAGCGCCATCAACTGTGGTTCGAAGCATCGCTCTTCCAGCGAACTCTCGACAAATGTTATTTATCTTTCCTCTAGACATTGTCATTTGAACCTGGCTGCGTATTCTTAAAATGTCTCCTGGTTTTATGTCGGTAATCTGATGCTTGAAAACTGGATGCCAAGCTCCATCGTGTGGAACAGAATGAACTGCATCGGCGTTTGGATTGCACGGCTTAGTCATCTGTACCAAAGGCTCGGTATTTTTAATATCATATACGTTTATCAAACCCATCAAATTTTCAGCTCGTAAATTTTGAGAATTCAAAGAAATCAATAAAATTGATATTGTTTTAACGTAGTACAAAGTTCGCTTGAACGCTTTCATAGTTATGTCTTTGTTTTGTTGCTGGTTTGTAAATTAAAGGAGAATTAAAACGACTATTCTGAATATTTTAGAATCATTTTTTCTTTACCAAACACTCTACAAAATGACTCTTTTGTAGAAAGTTTCGTTTTAGCATCCGTTAGATACTAGTCCTTTAGTGCTTCCTGCTAGGTGCAAATCTCACCGTATTGTTGAAAGTCCCAAATGACAGCTTCGAGTATGGTATAGCCTTTTTACTTAATCAAACAACTGTAAGCAAAAAGGCAGAAAGTTGCCCAGACTGTGTAAAAACTCAATATGTTTTGATAATCACGATTTAACTAACTAGCTAATCACTAACTAGCCGTGTTTTTATGAATTGCTTAAGTAAAATCGATTCCATTGAGCCCTTAGTTGCG
>JBKEFT010000031.1:0-75234 GCA_046709645.1 Arenicella sp. | reverse complement strand
GGTCGGTTCTGCCCACATCGTAAGGGAAGTTTATTCTGATCGACACTATCAACGAATACCAGCGACGAATAATTTACTGTAATCGTTAGTAACAACACCCTATTGCCTCAATCGCAAACAGCAAAGCCTCCGTTCGCCCTGAGTTTGCTAAATTTCAGCATCATTCTATTTTGGATTGAGTTTCTTCGGATTTCAACTTGAGAACTATCTAATACGATTTATAAAAAAGTAACCGTGACCGAAAGCTCTATCTCTTCCTAGAAGTGCCTGTCCCAGCTAAATTTTGTCCCAGTTAAATTAATTATTCTTGTTCCCGTTACTCACTGTGCCGAGAGCTCAAGCAAGGCAAAAGGTTCTACAATATGGTCACCCAAAGAAGCTTAAGTAAGTGCCATTCTACTCTGACCCTACTTATTTCAAACAACACGATTAAAACTATTTTTTAGCGCGCAAGCGAGAAATGAATTCGCCTCGAAAAAGGATAAGTGCGGAACATAACTGGGTTCTCTTAATAAATCTGCCACCTTAGCTATAAGCGATCACTAAACAACAATATTTAAATTGAAAACTACTTCGATTTTTTGTTTTTTAACTTTGGATGTCCCAATTATTACACATTTGACACTATTATTTGCATATTGACACTGCTTGGCTAATGAGTAACTTTGATCCGCTATTCTATTTTCGAAATTCTTCATCTATGAAGTTCCATGCTAATATTATAGGTCTAATTGCATAGTTATCTAAAGTAAAAAAGCCCAATAAGAAGAAAAACACTGTCAGGATGACTACCATTTTCAATGAGAATATTAGAACTATATAACCCTGAGTTGGGATCAAAAGCAGTAAAAAGCACACGATAAAAGTTAATAAAAAACATAGCCCGGATAAAGCACCAACTCCGATTCGATCTATTAGAGTTACTCTCTTATTTTTTCCATTCCTAAGCATACTCTAGTATTAATACCTTGGGTTTAGTTCATTTGGGGCGTGTAACAACCTACATCCAGTCGCCACTGCGCTCGTAGAATTTACTTATAACTATCTTGATTTATCTTGGTAGTATATCAAATCAGTTCTTAAAAATCATAGACCTACCGGACTCAGAATTTACTCAAACTCAAGCTAGACTTAACTAAACTGTGGTAGATCACTTCGAGGTCGTTACCTTGTACGAAAAGGCTTATTAGTTTATCTGCGCGCTCAGCCTTCAAAGAGCCTTGGTAGTAGGTCTTGCCTGAATCCATATCGTTTTTATAGCGTAGTTTATGGATTACAATTATGTCTCGCCTGCCTTCGTCGATGTAATATGTCGTAGACTCAGCTGTGATATTAAACAAATCACCCGTCGACGCTGATAATAGATTTATGGTGTTTGCTAACTCTGCATTAGACGCATCGCTGCATGACACAGAAGTCTTCGCAGCACCGTATACGATAGCTTTTTTATATGAGTCCCACAATTTTTCAGGAACCAGCTTACTTAGCCACAAATAGTAGTCCAAAAGATGGGAATAATATTCAGCCGTTACAGTATTTGAATACACGGAAATCGAAACTAATTCATCGTTCGAATTTTCTTTAGATGTCGGTACGTATACTAACCAGCCGTTCACTTTTTTTTGCTCTAAAAAATCGGCGTCTATGTCTTTTAAAATCAAGCTGTCTATGTCATTTATTTCAATTCTTGGGAGACGATTCGGCGTTGGCGGAGGCAACACAAAAGCCTCTGTTAGAATCGTAGTTTGATCGCATACCTTTTCAAGATGATCTCTGTAAGCATAATTAATGCCCCCTACAGAAACTAGAATGATTGCACTGACCACAATTAACCACAGACTTAGTTTGAGCTTACTCATTATGGACTCCCAAATTCATCTACAAGTTGTTGGACTCTAGGGGTATCCCCTGAGCCTGGAAGAGTTAGTAAATTTCGTGTAATGATAAATGCCTGCCGACCGGCTCCATTGAGCCCTTCCCCGAAGATCGCAGACGTCAACGAACCACGTTTGAATGTATTGAAGTTAGTGTTTAAATGACCACGTAAATCTCGCTCAAGCGTTACCTGGTTTGCAAACAAGCCTGCGCTTAAAATAGCTCGGCCTCGTTGAAAGACAGTGGCTATAGATCTACCACTAGCAATCGCTGCAGCTAATCTAGCTGCATCTTGAAGGAAACGCCCGGGAACGACTGAGACAGTAAGAGTGGTTGCTATTTCTAATGCAATCTCTAACTGCCTATCAGTAAGCTGGGTATTGCCCGAAAGTCTGTCTAAGATGAGATCCGGGTTGATGCCTCTTATCGACCCTGCTGGTGAATTCTTAACACTCTCAAAAAAGAACTTTAGTGTTTTAAGCCCATCGTCATTGGTAAAAATGAATTGATCATCTTGCTCTTCTCTGTCACCACCTACCGTCGGAAGTCCAATACCTATATTAACCCCCCCATCATTCCCAACCGGAACATTAATCCCAGGCGCAGCGCTGCCGCTTTGCGGAGCCCCAAACCCGCCTTCACCATCACAAGGAGGCCCTGCTTGAATGCACGTTATAGTATCGCCCTCTCTACCCAGCAATCCATTTGCAGCAGCTACAACAGCGTCGATAGCCTCATCTCGGAAACCGTCAAAATCGGATAAAATCCTCTGGGCAAGGTCTCTCATTGCACCTGGATTATCTCTAATCCTTTGCATAGATTCATTAAATCCAGCAAATATATTGAGAAAATTTCCAAATCCGTAAGAACCTATACCGGTATCGATACCCCAGCTTACGCGAATGTTTCCAGTCGGATCAGTATACTTCAACGGATTATTAGTAACATACGAGTACCGATTAAACTGCTGCATATCCCCAGCATCGGGCAATACCGGGTCAGCACTCAAAAACCGCCCAAGATACGGATCATAAATACGCGCATTCATGTTAATCAGCCCGACTTCGTCGTCCATCTCATGGCCGGTATAGCCGCGAGTGGTAACGTCATTAACGCTGTCATTTTCGA
Source organism: Arenicella sp. (assembly GCA_046709645.1). Lineage (GTDB taxonomy): Bacteria > Pseudomonadota > Gammaproteobacteria > Arenicellales > Arenicellaceae > Arenicella. The sequence continues at coordinate 72,231 of JBKEFT010000031.1, read as the reverse complement.
TTATTTCGCCGCTCAATAGCGGCGACGCTGTGGTGCGCATACCCCACGGGTCGAACTCTAAGCGTTGTTCTACTTTGCCGAATTTATTAATGATGACGTTGGTTGACCCAAGGTTATCAGAGAGCATGTACTTAGGGTCATCTAGGCTTTGACCGTCTTTTCTTTCTATTTGAATGGCATGACTGCCCGCCTTGATATGGTAGCGATGGATAACGCCTTCTTGGTTTTCGATTCTCTCGTAATCTTTGCCTACGTAATAGGTGGTTTCTTTGACAGCAGTTAGGTTGGCAAAGCTTGAATACGTGCCTTCTTGCTTAAGCATGCGGTTAAAATTCGCATCGTATTCGATTTTTGAACCATGTTGGTCGCCGCCGGCTTGCTGCGCGATCATCAAGTGGGGCTTACTGAAGGCGGTCCAATATAATCGTCGACTGCCGCTTTGTTCGATACTGCCTTTTTTATCGTAGGTGAAGGTTTGGCCATGGATCGTTGGCAAAGACTTGTTAGGTACTGCGCCATCCCAGTCCCAACTGACCGCGAACTGGCCAAGATTTGCACCTTGGCCCATCGGCAATGTCACACTCGACAATGCATGGGGGCCCGCCGGGCCATCATAGTGATAGTTACCAACATCCGATTTGTAGGTTATGTTGCCGATCGCGTCGTATAACACGGTGGTTTCAACGTTGCCATCACGTTTATGTTCCAGCAAACGATGTAAATCGTCATAGTCAAACTCTTCTGTAACGCCGGTTAATTGATCGAGGCGCAGTTTTACATTATTGGTGGCGTCGTAATCGTAGACTAGGTCTTGAACCATTTGCTGGTTGCCTATGGTCATGTTCGATTGGATACCACGAACCACCCCTTGTGCGTTATCGATTAAACGCTTGGTGGTGATGAATTTACCTAGCCTTTCTTCGGTTAAGCGGCCTAAGGCGTCGTACTTAGTAGCACGCCAATGTTCGATGCAGCTTGCGCTGCTCAGCGGCTTATCGGTAATTGATGCGAGATAACCGTTATCGTAGTTGAGGTTGATACCCATCACCTCAGCGCCACCGCTGCTTGGAAACTCACGGTAGCTCAATTGACCATCGCCGTTGTAAGTGTAATTTTGAGTAAATGACTGACCTTGGATCACCGTGGTTTCTGAGGCTAGACGATTGAGGAGGTCGTAACCATAGGTCTGCTCATAGCTAGTAGCTTCTGTCGTTGTTGCTGCATTTGTCCTGGTAATAACAGAGCTCAACAATCCATTTTTATTAACACCTTGGTCGTAGGTCCATTCGCTAACATCAAATACCCATAGACTTGGATCGATTGTAGTGTCGGTGCCAACGATCGGGACACGCCGTTCCTTCATGCGCCCAAGTTGGTCATATTCTGTATAGATAATTAAACCTTCGGCATCCTCTTGCTCAATAATTTCCCCATAGGACGAGTGGCGATACTTACTGATGCCTAAATCGGGGTCATCGAGCTCGGTGCGCCGACCGATAAGGTCGTACTTAATGCTAATTACATTACCTAGGTGGTCTTGTGTTTCTTTTAAATTGCCTTGAGCGTTATAACGATAGAGCATAACCTGGCTCTTATGATCAACCACTTTAACCATTTGGCCTGAGGCATTAGTATGCGTGTGCTTTAACTTGCCTTCTGGGTCGCGAATACTAACGACTGAATTGCCGTTTTGCACGCTATACGTATTGCTAATGTAAGCAAATTCTGACTGATTTGACGCGTCAGGATAGGTGTTAAAGGGTAAATCAGATCGAGTAGGACGGTCATAGCCATCGAACTCAAAGGTTTGAACTACAGCTAAGCTGTTGCTAAAGAACGGTTGAGACCGCTCGATGGTGCGACCAAAGCGATCTACTTTACTGGTTTGTAAAATTTCAGTTTGATCCATCCCCTGAGTAATCACCAGTATCGATTTCATATAATGATTATAAAGCGTTGATACTGACGCCTGACCAGTGGCGGCTACCGACACCTCTAGAGCCGGAGGGGTTTGACACCCTCGGCTGAGCGAACACGCCTGTTGGCTACCTGCCCATTTGTAGGTGGTAGTTTTTACAACACCGTTCGCAGCCGTAGCGGTTTTCTCTAAACAAAAATCGTTATATGTGAGGGAGGTGCCAATCTGATTTGCGTCAGTTGCAATCGCAGGAGTATCACAAACAGCATGAAACTGGATTCGTGATCGGTGCCCCAAATCGTTAACCAGGTATTCTGGTAGGCGTTTGTTACCATCATACTCGTAATGCGTCACTCGTCCATTGAGGTCTCCAGTACCACGCTTTACGGTTTGGTTTTCAATGTTACCGACAGTGTCATAAACATAGTCTGTAATTAAACGACCGCTTGGATCAGCGGCATTGGGCTCGCGAGATACTCGCTGAAGTTGACCGTTTGCATAATAATCAAAATCAATGAAGTTGCTCACCGTCGCTTCATTCGGCTTGGTAAAAACGGTGGTGCCGTGGTCAACCAGAGCTACCGGCCAATCGTTATTGCCGCTGCCGTAGCCATAATAGGCTTTAGTCGTCGTGGTTTGAGCCAAAACACTGCCGCTAGGCGACTTAGTTACCGACGTATCAAAATCGACGTTGCCGTTTGCGTCGTACTGTAGTTCGCGCTCTTGTTGGCTGACTAAGACATTGCCGTTTAACTCATAGGCCTTTGTAGTGCTTGTTTCAAGGTAGGGGAAAACGCGTTTCTTTTGCGCGTTAGACGCATCAAAGGTTGTGACATCATAAACGTTATCAGACTGTGATAAGAGCCCATCCGCGTTTTCGGTAGTGCTCTTTAAAACCGAGCCGGTGAAAGGCCAAGCCTGGTGATACTCAGTGCGCGTTGTAATTCCTTTTTCGCTGGTCACCGAAAAATCATAAAACCCGAGAAACCCGCGCCCTTTGCGGTTAATTTGAGCGCCACCATAGTGGTAGGTCGTTTGATTGTATTCCGTTAGGTCATCTGGCCGTGTAACCTCGAGCGTTGAAGTTACATACATCGTGGTGCCGAAGAAAAACGAACCCTCGACTTTGCCTATCTGATTACCCGTAATCGATGACTGTGGAATTCGAGTGTACAAGCCCGGCATCGCACTTAACGACTCAAGTGTCGGCTTTACGGTAACGCCCATATTTGTGGTGAGGCTCTCAAGCTGGTTCGGGCGCGACTGCTTATTCACACGAGTCGCTAATTCGCCTTCGCGCACTTTGACCCAATCAGGGCTGCCATCACTATTTACGTCAAACACACTGCTGACGGTGATTTTATGCGCGTCGTTACCGCGACCATCATAATCGTAGAGCAACCAGCCGGGATGCAAGTCATTACGCTGAACCCAATCAGAGCCAGTGTTCAACCATACATTTTTAACCTCGGGCTGCGATACACCGCTTAATTTAATCGGGCGATAGGCTTCGACATAATCGACCAAGCCATCTCGATTTACGTCAACGTAGGTGCCTCGGGTGTTAACTGGCCATCCGCGACCGGGGTTCGAGTAGGTATAATCAATGTAGACAAAATCAGGCTTATACGCCGTTGATGTAATCCAACCTCGACCGGTATTGATCAACGCTTTGGTTTCCTGATGATTCGAATTTTCAGAATACGAAACAACCCAGTCGCTCATGCCATCGGCATTCAGATCAATAAATGAGCCGCGCTTGAAGCTTAACGCTGCGCCGCTGCCTTTTTTATAAATAAGCTCAGGAGCAACATACGGGCTGTTCGCGCTATCGTGTTTTTGCCAGCCTGAGCCGGTGTTCAACCAGGTGGCCTTAATCGGCGCAGCATCGCGTGATAAGAATTGATAGGACTGCACCCAGTCGACCAAGCCGTCTGAATTGATATCTTGGAATTCGCCGTGCGGCAATGGCGGGTTGGTAGCAATGTACTCTACGAAGTAGTCTTGCATCTCATAGTTGGTATCTGCCGTTGCGTTCCAACCAGACCCAGTATTTAAGTGCGTCGCCTTATAAACTACGCCATTATTACTACTAACATAATCGTAGTAGGCAGTTACCCAATCAAGCAGCCCATCGCCATTTAAATCAATCAGCTTGGTGCGCTCGGTGCGCATCACCGATACGCCACTGCCATTAGAGGTGTAATCGACCAATACCTGCTTTTGCGTGGTGTTGCCGATTTTAGGGGGCACATAACTGGTACTGGGCGTGGTTTCAAACCCCGTCTCAGAATTCAAATAGACGTCACTGACCGACAAGCGCGTGCTTTCCTGGCTTGCATCGGTGAAGTGCTCAAAGGAATACACCAGATCAACTAAGCCATCGCCGTTCACATCTACCAAACGGCCTTGATCAATTTGCGACTGAGTGAACTGGGCAATGCCTAGAATGGTTTGGTCGTAACTTCTTATGGCCTTGGGCAATTTCCAAGCTGGGCTTAGCTGCCACCCAGTCGCCGTTTTAAGATGTGTTTCAGCCTTAAAGGTGCCATTGGGTTCAACCACCGCAATCACTAAATCGGTTAAACCATCGCCATTGACATCAGCCAAGGTTCCATAACTCAATTCGGAATCAACCCCGTTCAAGGTGGCAAATTTAGTCAGGTAGGTAGGTAAAGTATCGCCCGCATTGGTACTCACAGAGTTACTAAAACCATCGACCTCGGTTTGCCAAGCCACGGGGATTTTAGGTAAGCAAATTTCGCTCAAACCACACTCTTCAATTGAATCCAAACGTGACGGCCTAAGATCACCCGCAGTGCGTGCTTGATAGTCAAAACGATACTCACGGAAGACGCTGCCATTATTGGTAACGGTGAGTTTTTGCAAGCGAACATTCTTTTGAATCGCTCGGCCAAACAAATAGTTGGTTCGTTGATCTGGCCTTGTTTCGTAGACGTATTTAATACGCTGATTGGCACTTAGGCCGCTGTTAAAGGTGTAGTCAATTTGGTCTGGCAGACTATCCTGAGTTCGATATTTAACGGTGTAGTAATTACCAGACCGGTCTTCAACCTGGTTCAAACCCCAGCTATGGGTACTTTTGGTGCTGCCAGTCTTTACAATCTCGAGACGTGAATCGGCAGTCGCTCCGTAGGTATAGATTCGACCGTCTTTGCCCCAAACCTTCCAACTAGTTGGAGCGGTGCCGTTATCAATAAGATTGACAGACCCGCTACCGACCGCTTCTATTTTAGAGAACTGCTCGACTTCGGTACGATATTCCGAGCCAGCAGCACCGTAGACCGAGCCTGCCACCATTCGCAGCTGTTGACCACCCATGCAAAATCGGTCATTCGAGCCATGCATCACACCTGTTGTTTTGCCGTTTGTTGCCTGCGTTTGGCCGCAACGAGTTATCGCCGATAAGCCTGATACCCCCCAACCTACGCCTAAGCTTCCATTGCCTTGGGAACTCGAGTACGCAAGACTTAAGTTCGGCTTGATGCCATTACGCCCAGCAGGGCTCATCACCGGAATTTGAAACTGAAACGCACCTTATGGAGAAACATTCCAGGAGGTTTCACTTGAGCCAGGGAGGTCTTTAGCCAACACAACTGAGGCTTGCAACAGACTAAGCGCCAACACCTGTGCGGCAGCGATCCATCTAAACAAAGCTTTGGGATTAATCGGTATTTTGTAAACTGATCGAATGTTCATTCTGGTTCCCTGTGCTAAATAGGTCCGTTGTTTTTTACTATTAATTACGTTCATAGTCATCGCCCTTACGGTAAGCACTGCGTGCTGCTTTGCAGAGGATAGGCATCTTGAAAGTCAGGTATGCCATCTCCATCACTGTCTGCGTTAATAGTCTGATATTCATAGCTACGCGTATATTGACCACCATTAGCCCAGTATGTAATGACGTTCATGTACACAGTGTTGCCCGTAAGCGGCACCGCAATATCAATCTGACTAGAGGCAGGGTCATTAACAACTTGATTGGCAATATCGCTCATCCCAGAAGAGCTACCAGCCTTAATCAAAAGTGAGCTGGCCAAGGAATCTGCGACCCATTGGAAGTTTGTTGTCGGGGTATCTAGTGTACTACCAGAGGCAGGGCTAATCATTTGAGTGCCACTATCAACGCCACTATCAACGCCACTATCAACGCCGCTAGTCGCTGATTGATATGAGGCCGATACAGAGTGATTCATTACTCCCGCATCTGAATCCATAGTCCCTGTAGATGTAGCAATCCTTAGATATACCGGTGAACCGTTAAGCTCGATATCGATTGGAGCTTCTCTTACAACGGCATTAAAATACTGACCGAGTATATCTGCGGCCCCTACAGAAGTACCGACCGACACCGTGAAGCCGCCGTTTCCTACGCCTTCTGGCCAATCCCACACAATGATAGATCGTTTATCGGCTAGCAAGCCCCCATCAACGGGGCTGCTAAGTGCAAGAAGGTTTTCAGTTGACGCCGTTGAAAACGGTTGATTTATCGGCAAACTATTACCACCTATGGTGAGTACAGTAATATGTACCGTATCAATATTCGCAGGTATATTGAAGTTAACAGATATCAAATCAGCACCAACACCGAAAACTGAAAGTCCACCTGAGGGCAAAAGGGGTTGAATAGTCAGATCGCTCCCCCCCCAGGAGTAATGCCTGCAAGTAAATAAATAGTCGTGGCTTGTGAGTCTGGTTGCAGAGTTATTTGAAAAACTGGGTGAGTAACGTTAGTACTCATAATTCCTGTTTCAGTCGCTAACGCCGAACTAGCAACAAAGAGAAAACACGAGAAAGTATATAATTTTATAAAGAACTTAAATAAGCAGGAGGCCACATAACCGTATCGCGTCCCCTCTGCATGTTTTTTGCTATCAGTACCAATCTTCATAGCGCCTCCTTGGCGTTGATTGCACCCAAGATAACACCTACATGCCTGTCAAGTGTCCATCTTCAGAGTGATTTGCAATGCAATCTCCTACACGACTCACTAACTATTTTGAAATATTCGGCTAGTTGAAATTATGTATTGCAAGAACCGGAAAATATTTTAGTTCTAAGACCAGTAAATAATTAATTATCTTCATGCTAATTTAGGCTGCATTTAGAAAATTTGACTCGTTACAGATTCAGAAACTAAACATATTTTTACCGCCAATGGACTTAACCTGACCACTCAAACGAAACTCTTCGGCGCTGCTTAGGGCATCGAGTACTTGTGGGTTAGTGCCTGTGGTCGCGAGGCACCGCTCACCACTTTCTAGTCTTGCTATTACGATGCTTTTCTTCGGCTGGTTCGCCTTGTCATAAATAACCGTAAAGGTCTCCATTTGCGCTGCACCCGACGCTTTTTCTATAAGCTTGATCTGCGGCGTATCACCTATGTTGCTGCCTAGACCAGCATCTAAATCAACCGGCGGCATACTCCAGTCACTCTCGGGTACTTGGCAACTATAAATGCCCATAGAGTGCTTAGTTAAATACCACCCGTTGGCATTTAGTAAACCAAACTCGGCTTCATTTTCTCGTGCACGATTCATCATTTCGGCAATGCCATGCATGCTGTAATTATTGCCTGGGCCACCAAAGTAAGGAAGGCCTCCGGTAAGGCTAAGGCCACGAGCATCATCATGCGATATTCCAAATTCGTCGCAGGCGATCTGTACCGCCGAGGGAAAGCAGCTATAGATATCAAAAAATGCCATGTCATCGATGTTTTTATTGGCCATCGACAAGGCTGATTTAGCCATTGAGTTCATCGCTGGTGATGAGTGAAAGTTTTCGCGTTGGCTGACATTCCATACATCATTAGCGTCGGCGCAGCCGTGTAAAAATACCCATTTATCTTGGCTTATCCCCAGAGACTTTGCCTTGGCCACCGACATCAACATAACCGCTGCCGACTGATTGACGTTAATCATTGAATTCAGCAATTTGGTATAGGGGTAAGCAATCATACGATTGCTGTCGCTAGGATCGATCAGCTCTGTGGAGCTGCGCTCGGTTTGAAACCAAGCGTACGGATTATCACTTGCTACCTTAGTAAGCTCGGCAAACAGTTCTCCGAGTTTTGTCCGATGGTCGTCGTGGCTACGTGAATAATGAACACGCAAAGCGTTTTCGAATAGCGGGTAAACATGCGCCGGCAAGTTCATGTCGTAGCGGCCTTCGTACTTTGAATTACCCGGCCGGTCGTCGCCAAATGTTTCAGCTATGCCGCCGGGGTTGTCTTTCCATTTGCCTTTGGGTAACAGTAACTTGCTCCAATTGTTAAAGCGCCGGCTCATATTATTTAACGCCTCGCCGCCGGTTAGCAGCACGGATTCAGTCTGACCGGTGGCTATCTGATTGGCGAAGTGATTGACTAAACGCTGCGGCGTATTCCCCCCAGTCTGAGTGTAAATTAATCTCTTCGGCGATATCTTTAAAAGATTGGCAACCGTTTTCGGCACGTTCTTATACATACCTGAAACCGGTGTTTTCACTTGCGCGGCATCAACCGTTAAGCCGGTTGACACTAACACATCTAATGAGCTTAAAAGATTGGCAACCCCGCTATCGTCTACCGCCGCTCGCGCCGCCTCGGCCATCATCTCGACTGGGCTTAGGTTCAAACCACTTTGGGGCCGATCAGTAACTTGTCCGCAGGCAACCAGAACCGGCATTCTTTGTTCGTTCATAAGAGTGTCTCTTTGACTAGTTTTATAATTATTCTTATCAAAATCAGTTTGCCAGATTCATCGCTAAGCATAGTGAAGAATCTATTTCTAATGGCACGAGCTCTAAGCATAACTCGACGAACGAATAAAAAGGTCGGCAATGCCACCACTTTTCGTTGAAAATACCCCGAGGGCACCTGGACTTGCCAATAGCCAGCTATTAACCACGTTTCCCGCCTCAATTGGAGACATCCCAACCACTTTTTATTTCGTCCCTGAGTTATGCTTAGGTCTCGATAAACTAAATCAATAAAATAAAAATTTGAGGAGACAACAATGCATTCGACCAGCCTAAGAGTCAATTTAGCCGATACCGTATTACGCCGAGCGCAACGCAACCCTGAGCGCACCGCGTTAATATTTGAAGGTAGCCAGCAAACATATGGTGAGTTTGCCTCGTTAGTTAGAAAACAAGCGACACTATTAAGAGAAAGTGGGGTTTGCTGCGGGGACCGTGTTGGCTTTTTGGGGTTTAATCAACCCGCATTTCTTGAAACCTTGTTCGCTGCCAATGCCATTGGGGCGATTTTTGTGCCGCTTAATTTTAGGTTAACCGGCGAGGAACTTACCTTCATCATTAACGACGCAGGCATACACAGTCTAATCGTTGACGACGCCTTACAAGCGGTGGCCGAAGGTGTGCGAAAGCGGCTTTGTTGTATTAATTTGTTTAGCGCTGAGGGTACCTTTGATAACTGGAGATCGTTAATAGCAGAGCGTGGCGCGTCAAACGAATTAGCCGAAACAGTTATGGTAAACAATGATGATGTTGCTCTTATCATGTACACCTCAGGCACTACAGGCTTGCCCAAGGGCGCGATGTTGACGCATGGAAACATAATGTGGAACAATATCAACGCGCACTTCACCTTTGCCTCATCGCGTGACAGCGTTAATCTAGTGGTCGCGCCGCTATTTCATATCGGCGGCTTAAACGTGCTGACTCTGCACTCATTCAGCTTAGGCTCAACCTTGCTACTGATGCGTAACTTTGACCCGAAAGCGGTGCTTGCTGCGTTCGGCGAGTACAAGGTAACTCACATGTTTGGCGCACCGGCAATGTTCCTATTCATGTCGCAGCATGAGGATTTTGACATGACTGATTTTAGCCATGTCGAAACCTTAGTCTGTGGTGCTGCCCCTCCTCCTGAGTCACTACTTACCTTATACGAGCAACGCGGTGTGGCGTTTTGCCAAGGCTATGGCTTAACCGAGACTGCGCCTTTTGCGTCGTTCTTAACACCCGAATGGTCATTGAAAAAATTAGGCTCGGCGGGTCAGCCGCCAATCCACAGTGACCTCCGAGTTGTCGACAACAAGAACAAAGTATTGCCGCAGGGAGAACGCGGAGAAATCTGCATTAAAGGCCCCAATATTATGAAGGGCTATTGGAATAGACCTGGAGCGACTGCCGAAGCGATTGATAAAGAAGGCTGGTTCCATTCAGGTGATATTGGATACTTGGACGAAGACGGCTTTCTATTTATTTGCGACCGCTTAAAAGACATGGTGATCTCAGGTGGCGAGAATGTTTACCCCGCTGAGGTAGAAAGCGTTTTATTCAAGCACCCGGCGATTTCTGAAGTTGCGGTGATCGGCCTTAACGACGACAAATGGGGCGAAGCCGTTACCGCTGTGGCCGCGCTGAAAGAGGGCTCATCGTTACACTTAGACGAGCTGCGCGAATTTGCCGCTCAACACCTCGCTAAATACAAGATACCTTTACGTTTGCACATCGTTGATCAACTGCCGCGCAACCCTGCTGGCAAGGTTCTGAAATATGTTCTTAAAGAGCAATTAAGCTAATCTAAAAGAAAGGCTATGCGTAAAATTCACTAAACACTTGGATAAAACGATCAACCTCAGCGGCGGCAAGGCTATTAATGCCGGCCGCAGCAGCGCGACCGCCACCGGTTTCAAATTGTCGGCAAATTTGATCAGCGCCTTGCTTGTTCGATAACGGAGCACGAACACTTACCAAATAATCGCCCTGTTGTTTCAGGGTGATTACGGCATGTGCTTTAGTCGGTGCCTGGTTAGCTAAATCATTACCATAGACTCCGCTAACTCGCCGCGCCCAAGCTTCGTTAGGCAGTTCAAATACCGCCGCATGGTCTAGATCAAAGCTTGGCTGCAACGCCGCTGCTTTAGACATATCTTGATGATAACCGCTTTCTAGTGTTTCAAAGGTAGCCGCATCATCACGCATAAAACCAAAGGCGCTTGAATGCTGAGAGGTGTGTTTAAACAAATCAGCTGGGTCAAAATAAAGATCTTCTAATGCCGCACCATAACCGTTGTAGTTAAGATAAATACCTAAGTTCTCAAGCTGATCTAACTTGTCGGCACTCAATTCTAGTGGTTTGGCGATGCCCTGAGCACTGCGTTTTAAATTATCGCCAAAAGTACCAACAACAGCCCACTCTAAAAATCGACTGTCGAGATGCTGATTGATCAATAGTGAGGTGCAAACTTCAGCCGATGTATTAATCAACGCTTTCAAATTTGGGTGCTCAGGAATATCGCCAGCAAAATGATGATCGCAATAGAAAACCTCAGCACCGCTGCTCAATACACTTGCTAAGCCTAGTCGATTTTTGTCTAGCGAAACATCCAGCACGGTTACTTGATCACCGACATTGGCCTCAACCCGCTCGAGTAAATTAATATCGCGCTTTACACCAGTGATCAATAGCGACTCACGCGGCTCAGCCAAACGCAGTTGAGTGAGCGCGCAGATGCCATCGGCATCACCATTAAAACAATCTATTACTTTCATCGACGGGTTCTAGGTAGAAAAATATTTTTACATCGTTAATTTATAAACGGACTAATGAGCTTTGAACTATAAGCCTTAATCTATAAGCTCTGGTAGTAATCCATCAAAATCTTAGCGACTTCTGGTCGTGAAAACTCAGGCGGCGGAGCGATGCCGTTGTCTAATAGCTCACGAACTTTAGTGCCAGACAGAATAACAAAGTCTTCGAACTTATGGTCTGGCACGTCGCGCATCATCACCACTTTGTTTAGAATTTTTGAATAAGCTGTATGGTCTGCATTAAAAATTTCGATTTCTAGGGCACCTTCTGGTACTTTTTCATCGAAGATAGTTTGTGCATCAAAGGCACCATAATAGTCGCCAACACCGGCGTGATCTCGGCCGATAATAAAGTGGGTTGCGCCCATGTTCTGACGAAAAAGTGCATGTAGCACGGCTTCTCTAGGCCCCGCATAAAGCATATCGAAGCCGTAGCCAGTCACCATTACGCTATCGGCTGGAAAGTAGTTAGCGACCATTTCGCGGATTGATGCATCGCGTACGTCAGCGGGGATATCGCCTTCTTTCAGTTTGCCCAGCAACATGTGGATCACACAGCCTTGGGCGCCAGTCGCTTGCATTGCCATTTTGCACAACTCTTCATGCGCGCGGTGCATTGGGTTACGAGTCTGAAAAGCAACTATTTTTTCCCAGCCAAGCTCAGCAATCTCAGCTCGAATTTGCACTGCGGTTCTAAAGGTGTCGGCAAAGTCAGTTTCAAAATAGCTGAAATTTAGCACTTCGATATCACCAGCAACGGCAATGCTGCCTTGTGATAAGAAAGCACTTACACCAGGATGCTCTGTTGATGTTGTGCCATACACTTGTTGAGCGATATCGAGTAACTCTTGTTGGCTAAACTCATCGACCGCGCTGACTGTTTGAATCGCGATTACCGGGTTACCGGCGACGTTAGGGTCTAGCAATGCAATTCGGTCGCCGACAACTATTTCAGCACTAACCTCAGCACTTTCGAGCAGGTTCATTACTGGCACAGGGAAAAACACGCCAGCCTCAGTTGTCAGTGAATCGGCTACCGATAGCGCATCGGCTTTGGTCATGTAGCCGCTTAGCGGGGTGAAATAACCGCCACCTAACATCACCGCATTGGCGGCCGTGGCCGAACTGACTAATACTTGTTTTAAGTTAGCGGCTTGCGCAATCAGCGTGTCACGTTGAGCTTGGTCAGTAACCAAAAGGGGGTTCAGCGCGTCAGCGCCATGAGGTTTAATCACGGGATTCTCCAGAGGGGTTCCGTTGGAATATTTAACAGTAGGACTATTTAATACGAGCTAGTTATTAACAGATGAGCTTTTTAACACTTAGGCTTTTTAAAAACAGCGCCTAGCGATACAAAATAAGAAAACGCTGTTCTTGAAGATAATTGAGGATAATGTCAACTTCTTCTTCTAGCGTCATTTCATCGGTATGCAGTGTAATTTCAGGATTCAGTGGCGCCTCATAGGGATCGTCGATACCAGTGAAATTTTTGATTTCACCAGCACGCGCCTTCTTGTAAAGACCTTTTGGGTCACGGCCTTCAGCACACGCTAATGCACAATCAACGTGCACCTCAATAAAATTATAACCACCATCGCTATGCAGCTGACGAACTTCGTCCCGATCTGCTCGATATGGGCTAATAAAGCTATTCAGGGCAATGATGCCGGTGTCGCAATAGAGTTTAGATATCTCGCCGATACGACGAATGTTTTCCGTGCGATCTTCAGCTGAAAAACCAAGGTTTTTATTGATACCCAAGCGAATATTGTCACCGTCTAAACGGTAACTTAGCTTGCCTAGTTTATGCAGCGCCTTTTCAACAGCAACCGCGACAGTACTTTTTCCGCTACCAGAAAGACCAGTGAACCAGAGGGTTACACCCTTCTGCCCAAGTCGATTAAATCTATCGGCACGAGTCACATCGCCGCCTTGCCATACTACATTGGTTGCTTTTTGTTCAGTCATAATAGTTATTTGAGTAAAATTTAAATTTGATTTGGTGCTGTTATTTAATGCTTTTACGAAAAGTTCTTGTACTTAATCGTTCTTATAAAGAGTTCCATAGAGGATCAAGTCTGAGCACTGTTCAATCGTTTCGAATAGGTTCAGCGACTCATCGCGAATCAAGTTCGCGCCCCAAGAATTACAGATGCCTATGATTGAATAAGCAATAAAGTGGGTATCAATATCAGCTCGCAAAACACCGGCTTTGGTTCCCTCGGTCAAGGTAGCTTCTAAAAGCCTGCGATAACTGGTCCCGAGCTCTTTGATTCGACTACGCCGCTCAACGGGCAAATACAAACGTTGCTCGTTGTGCACCTTCATAGCGCTGTCTTTGTGAGAATAATTAGTCAGATGCGAGGTAATAATGGCCATCATCTTGGCCTCGAACGGCTGATCTTTGGCGCATATCTTCTTCATCCGTTCGACATAAACATCAAAGCCGTATTCACATACCTCTTGTAGCGCTTGTTCTTTGGACTTGAAGTAATAATACAGACTGCCTTGCTGGATACCCATTTCCTTAGCGATATCGTGAGTCGTCGCGCCATGAAAGCCTTTCTTAGCAAAAACTTTGGCCGCGGCCTCTATCGCCAACAATTTCTTATGCGCATATTTCTTCGGCTTTTGCACAGCAGACAAGTCCGCTTCGCTAGCGGCTACCGCACTCTGGGCTGCGGGATCGTTAGCTACGGGGCTTTCGGCCAAATTAATAATGTTGTCTTGGTGAGTCATTGCGGCATTATAACCAAGCGATATTATTTTTCTATAGCTCTATAGAAAATATTATAAACTATTTAATTATCACCTTAGATCAATTAGTTATATCCACTGCATTATTGAAAGCTCTTTATTTAATTATCATTTATAATTTAGTTGTGATGATCATATCCATATAGATCACGCTAAATCCTAAGATTGACGAAACTTTTTACATAATCCCAAAACCTTTTCAGATAAACCTAAATGACTAAGCTCAGCATAAGCCAACTGAATATATACCCAATCAAGTCAGCCAGAGGTATCAGCCTAGAAACCATGCAGCTTAATCGAAAGGGCCCTGAGTGTGATCGGCGCTGGATGGTGATCGATCATGACAATAATTTTATGACTCAACGCAATTCCCATAAGCTGTGTTTAATTAACACCCAACGGATTGATGGCGGCTTATTGATTTCAGCCGATGGCGCAGGGCGATGCAGCTTGCCGACAGGAGGTTATGCATTAAAGGATTCGTCAGTTTGGGGAACCGATGTACAAGGTCAAGATTGCGGCGATCAAGCCGCCGATTGGATAAGTTCCTTTCTCGGCAAGAAGTGCAGAATCATCTATATGCTCGATAATTATTCACGACTGGTTGACACTGAGTTTTCCAGTCAAAATGAGGAAGTTGGATTCGCTGATGGGTTTCCGCTACTGATTACAAGTGAAGCATCACTTGATGATTTTAATTCAAAGCTCGGTGATTCAAAGCTCGGCGATTCTGAACTCAATGATGAGAACGATTTTAAGATCGGCATGAACCGCTTCAGGCCCAATATTGTTATCACTGGCAATGCGGCATGGGCCGAGGATCAGTGGCAGAAAATTGCTATTGGCGATATCGAGTTCTCATTAGTGAAACCATGCTCTCGCTGTATTATTCCGTCAATTGATCCACAGACGGCCAACAAACAAATGCAGGTCAATCAGACTCTATTAACATATCGTCGTCGTGATGGAAAAACCTATTTTGGTCAAAACGCCTTATACGACCGCTTGGGAACTATCCATGTTGGCGACACCGTACGTGTCATTAGCTAGCACCAGTTATGCGGCCTGAACCGCGCGTCTTAGAACATCAGAATAGCCCATCGCAATGCAATCATAGTGATCAAAATACCCGCCTTGCTTAAGTTTTTTGTGTAAGCTCGGCAAGCGATAACATGGAACGCTAGCGAATTGATGATGCTCAACGTGGTAATTTACATAGTTTGGCGCAATCAGTAAACGCTCCCACCACGAGACCAAAGTAGTGCCTGTGTTCAAGCGCGGTGAGCGAGAGGCTCTATTATCGGCGACACCGTGCTCCCCGATTTGACGCAGGCGAACGAGTAATGGAAGTACAAATATCTCAGCGGCCCACCAAAGCGCATAAGCCCAAAGCGCGCCGACAAGAGTTAGCACGGTAATCATTAAAAGATGAGAAATGAACCAGGGATAGTTCTGCGACCATTTAAATTGCTTCAATTTACTTAATGTGTCCCGATAACCGGTTTGGCCAGTCACATCCCTAATGATTTTTCGTTTCAAGCTAGCGCGTTCAACCGGGTATTTATCGACGAAAATTATATCCGGATCTTGCTCGGTGCCGGCATACCGATGATGCCGTAAATGGTATTCACGATACGCATACACCGAGGTATTAACCACCGATCCGCATAACCAATGCCCTACAAAGTCATTAACTTTTTGATCGTCAAAGAACGCGCTGTGCGCGCACTCATGCACTAATATACCTAAACCAAGTTGCCGCCCACCGAGTAGCAATGTGGCAATTATAAAGCTCAGTGGATTCGGCCAAATGATAAAAATTGCGAAACTGCCGACAACTACCAACCAATTGATTGTAAGCATAGTAAGCGCGCGCATATTAGATTTACTGCGAATTTGGTTTAAGTCATCCTTGGACAAAATCTCCGAGAATTTGATGTCGTTAGCCATTGTTCTAGTCCTGTATTTTCAGTCTTGCCGATGATACGATATAAAAAATATAACAAAATATTTCAATAAATGACATTTCATGTTACAAAAAAATGATAAAACAGTTTCCCCTCGTGGACTGGTAATGTCGTTATTCAACGCTCCCGAGACCTCGACGCTTACTATTGGGCAATTGATTATCGCCGCTGGGCTATTCGAGATTGAAGCAACAACCATACGGATGACGGTTAGCCGACTAATCAAAGAGGGTCTTATTGCCAGCATCAGACGCGGTGTTTATCAAACGGGTAAAAACGCCGAAAAACTCAATTCAGAAATCAGGAGTTGGCGCACCGCCGATAAAAAAACCAAACACTGGAATGGCGACTGGCTAATGGCATTAACTAACCACCTAGGGCGTAGCAATAAAACGCGGCTTCAATCGATGGTTCGGGCACTTGAATTGTATGGTTTTGTGGAGATAGAAGCAGGTGTCTGGATTAGGCCTGCCAACCTGCGGCAAAACCTCAATCAACTTAATTCAAGCTTGGTCAATATCGGTCTGGATTCCCAAGCCTACTTAATCAGCTTAAGTGAGGTAGCACTAGAGCGCCAGCAAGAATGGCATTCAAACTGGCCAGTCGCCAAGTTAAGCGCAGGCTATGAGAAGATCATTAAGCACCTTGATAGCAGTCTCAATCGTTTGAAAAAAATGAGTAGCCAAGATGCGGCTAGAGAGAGTTTGGTGGTAGGCGAGTCGGCCATACGCTTGATTAATCTCGACCCTTTATTGCCAAAAGAAATTATCGATACGACCCAGTTCCGCAAGCTTGTACGCACCATGATCGCCTATGATAAAGTCGGCCACGCTCACTGGCAGAGTTTTTTATCCAGCGAGCCCTAGCCATGTCTAGCCATGAGCAGTGCCAAAATAGTGATAGGTCGCGATCTTCGGCCCTTTCACATAGCACTGCTCTAACTGATCAATTTTAAACCCCACCGACTCGATCAACGTAGGGATGTCTCGATTCAAATTGCATCCCCCCGCTAGCTTTTTCCAAATCGGGTTTACCCTTGTTTGCCATTTCTGAACAGACTCATCTGGCGCTTGACCATGCTCACTGAATACCAGTTGGCCGTCTGGCTTTAATACCCGCTTCATTTCAAGTAAGGCCGCTCGCCAATCGTCTATGGTACATAGCGTATAGGTCAGCACCACCGTATCAACGCTATTATCATCCAGCGGAATTGACTCACTTGGTAGGTCTAACCATTCAACCTGAATAGATGACTTGTCAAGGTTGGCTTGAGCTTTGCGTCGCATGCCAGCCGACGGTTCTAAGCCCCACACCATGTCTACCTGCTCAGCATTATAATGTTTTAAATTCAACCCCGAGCCCATGCCGATCTCTAACACTTTCCCTTTAACCATCGGCACCATTTTTGCTCGTTGCCGCTCGATTGCTTTCATACCACAGGCACAATTTATAAAGTGCGGTAGAAAATACTCATCATACAAATTCATCGCCTGTCTCATTCATTATTGATAGTAAATGTTAGCTTATCATGAGCGGCGGTAGCCATCATCGATAGCCGAAACGCTAAATTTGGTGACCTTGATCTTGATACCAGTCGACCGCGTCGCGAATACATTCTTCGGCAATTGGCACCACATAGTCCAGCTCTCGAACCGCCTTCCGACTGTCTGAATAATGCGTGACCGACATATACCGAGCTTGCCCTGGATTTATTCTTGGTGCTTTTCCGGTAAATCTTGAGACGAATTCACAAAGATACCCATAGATTACCAAAACACGAGTCCCTAGCTTGACCTTCGGAGGCTTTACACCAATCACGAACGCCATCTTAGTAAAAAAATCATGGTAACTCATATTGGTTTTTGGTAACCCTGCGCATATATAACCTTCGCCCGAGAACCCTCGTTTAGCCGCCTGAATATGTGCTTTTGCAACTTCAGTAACATGGCAGAACGAAGCGCCACCAACGGGAGTGAATGGCATTTTCCCATTTTTCAGGTCAAATAGTACTCGAGCTAATTGCAAACTATGGTCGAACGGCCCAATTAGAAACCCAGGATACATATAGACAACATCCAAGCCCAGTTGGTTAAGCTTTTCCAAAGCTTTCTGAGCTTGATACTTTGTTTCGCCGTAATTGAAACGCATTCCATCACAGTTAAAATCCGCATTTTCCTCATCAACACAACCGCCCTGCGGGTCATAACCCAGAACAGCTGTGGTGCTGGTGTACACCATACGTGAAACATCGAATTTCATACATGCTTGGGCCACGTTAATAGAGCCTTCAACGTTAACTTCGCGCTGGCGCTGTTTAGTCTTGCTCCATGATGAGGCATCGCTTGCCACGTGGAAAACAACATCACAACCTTTAACCAGAGGGTCGACTTCAGCGGCAATTGTGACGTCAGCCAACACAATTTCTATGGGTAAACCCCGAATGTGTTTTGTCTCAGAACCGTGCATCCCAGAAGCACGTACATCCCAACCTTCCAACACTAACTGATGAACAAGGTTACTCCCCAAGAAGCCGGTGGCTCCTGTAACCAAACATTTCATTTAACTCCCCCATTGTCTAAATCTTATATCGATAGAAATCGACTATATCAAAGCACTAATACCAGTGTCGCATGGTCGCTATTTTGGTAAAAAAACACGCTACTAGCCTCAATATTTATCGATAACGACACATTTAAGGCGACATTCGGATCATCAAAGCCTTTACGTCAAGGGCATCAACGCCGCAACATATAAAAGCGCCAAATGACACCGTGAAATATTTAATTGTGCTATTTGATGAGCAATTACCCTTTCAAATATAGTCAACAACCCCTGTCTATATAGCTATTAACCCTCGCCGATATAGAAACCCTAGGAGATAATAATCCTTTCGCCGCTATCAGAAAACACCAAAACATCAATATGCATCAAGTTAACTCGACGCTCACCATCATCGGTAACTAATAATAAGAATTCTGCGCGGTTTTTGCTCTTTAGGTCGCGAGCAATCCCGCTAATCGTTTCGCCATCCTTTAGCTCAAGTAGAACCTCACAGCGCCGTATGCACGCCATTTCAAAATGGTCATAGAGAGCACATTTTATGACGTCGGCCATTCGTTTTTCCGATGATTTAAATTAGTTGTTCTTAATTTAATTGCTTTGAATAAAGTTAGTCAAAATTTCGACCAGCTCTTCAGGCTTATCTTCTTGAATAAAGTGAGCGCCACCTTTTACTAAAGTATGCGCTTGCCCTTGAGCGCCAGGCAATGCCTGCCAAACCTTCTCTTGCCCGGCCATAAGTGTGTCTTCGGAGCCAAATGCGGTGATTACTGGCTTGCTCCATTTTGCATAGAAATCATCCATCACCGCTTGGTTCTGACGCAGTTGGCTAGCTACCAAGGTAGGAAACATTCTGACACCCGCGATGGTATCTTCGCTTGGAAACGGGGCGGCATAAGCGGCTAATTCAGCGTCTGACAATTGGCGCGTTGTTGCTGCCTGAAATAACCTTGCAAAATCAAACTTATTCACAGTCTTAGCGTAGGCAACCCAACGTGTAAATGAGAACGAATCACCTCCGAGATTAAGCTCTTGAACATCGCCCTCGTTCCAAACGGCGGCTCGAAACAATGGATAACCAAGCCAGCCTTTGATACCCCCCATGGCCGGGAGTGTTGTGTTCGAAAGCATAATACGAGCAAAACGGTTTGGTCGTTGCTCAACGACTCTAAGGCCAATTAGACCGCCCCAGTCTTGGGCGAAGAGCGTTGCGTCGTTTAAGTCGATTGCGTCAACAAAGCCACTCATCACGTCAACATGCATTTGATAGCTATGCGATGACTGTGCTACTGGCTTATCTGATTTACCAAAACCAACATTATCCGGCGCAATAACTCGGTAACCTTTAGCGGCTAGCAATGGAATCATATGTCGATAGAGGTAGCTCCAAGAGGGTTGGCCGTGCAGCAGTAATACGGTCTCACCCTCTTTTGGACCTTGGTCGAGATAATGAATTCGATACCCTTGAACATCGACGTAATTAGCCTCGAATGGGTAGTCTGGCAGATTTTCGAAGCGGCTATCGGGTGTACGAACTACGTCACCGGGGCTCCATTCAGAAGACGACTGCATTAAGAGCACTGCGCTTACGGCAGCCACTAAAACAAAAAGTACCATTATTAAACTCGTTTTAAGCATGTTGGTTTCTCTGCAATATTTATATCAGCATAGCCCTTTTTTAATTGAGCAAACAATTTATCTGTACGTCGCATTATAAGAAATCCAATCCGACTGCTTTCAGCTCTGTGATATCGTTACTTTATCGACCACGACAACTTGAGTAAGCAAAAACTAAAATGATACCCAAACATCGACTCCAAGATGCGGAACGACTTGCGCGGTTAACCATGATCGTTATTTTGTTAACCGCAGGAACCAGCAAATTTTTCAGTAACCACGGCTTTTATGATTACTATTCAGCCTTGTTTCAAGGTGATTTAAGGATCACTCTGCCGGCGGCTCTGGTAAATTTATATTTGTCGGCGGTACCCTTTGTCGAGGTTGGTCTCGGCCTTGCTCTACTGTCAAACCGTTTTAGAACCGGGGTTATCTACGCCTGGTTCGGCTTTATGCTGAGCCTACTGTTCGGCCATTACGTCTTACAAGAATGGTCGGCGGTAAACCAAATGCTGGCTTACATATTTCTCGGACTAATCACATTAATATTGCCCGCTCATCAATCTTGGCTTACTAAGCCGGATTTAAGCTGATAAAAATTCTTGTTGCGAAAATGGCTTTCGCTTTTCAGTAGCTTCGGCGTGATGAATGTAATCGACGATACGTTGATTGATCGGGCAAGCAAACCCGAGCTTCATGCCTTCTTTTACCACCGCGCCGTTTAATACATCCACTTCGGTCAACCTATTACCGCTCAGGTCCCACCACATTGAGGTGCGAACTGTCGGGTCTATGTCCATCATCTTGCTACCCAATAATTTAAACAACCAATCTGGAGTATTCAGCACCTTCGGTACTAAGTGCATGGGAACAGCGGCTATCTTTGGCAAGACGATGCCTTTTGCATGAGCCACCTCAATCAGCTCTTGCATTGCCATTGCGATGATCTTCCGAAAGCCGCGTTGTTCAAGCATTTGCTTAACGGGTATATCAGCCAGTGCATTTACCGCGTTGGCTAAGTTGAGTTGTAGTTTAGCCCAACTATAGGCTTCGATATTTTCGATATGTTGGGCAACCAATAACTCAGTCGAAACAGTGTCCGCTAAATTGCGACCGTCGTCGCAGACATGGGCCTCTACGAACAAGTCTCCTTGAGAACCGCGATGTAAATGCACATCAGATTGCAGTGCTACGTTGGATGTCATGATCACGCGCCGAACAATATTTTCTGGAAATACCGCCTTAACCGCCGCATCACTGCCGAGACCATTTTGGCAACTCAAAATCACCGTGTTGTCGCTTACGTAGGGCTTGAGGTCAATCAAGGCTTGAACTAATCCAGTGCACTTGACGGTCAGCCAAATAAAATCAAATTCGATCTCAGGTTTTTCACCACTGGCGATAAAATTAATATTCGATACTACCGCCTCGTGGCCGTTATAATCAGTAACAGTAAAGTTACCAGCAAAGCGCTGACGCATCGTCTCACGCCCAACGACACTCACCGCCAAACCGTTTGAGGCGAAACTACCAGCCATGAATCCACCAATCAGACCTGCACCAAACATCAAATGTTGAGCCATGTTTTATCTCTCTTATAAAGGTCTCTTATTGTTATCATCAGACCTTAGTTTATCAATACCAGTGTAGACTCTTCGCTATGAACCTTAAAGCGCCTCTTAGCAACCTTCCTGACCGCTTAGTTATATTCGACGGCGTGTGTAATTTTTGCAACGCCTCAAGCAACTTTATTATTAAGCGCGACCCAAGCGCCAAATTCACCTTTACCACTGTGCAAAGCGAATTAGGCGTGCGCCTTTTGAGCCAGCTCGGGATTGATTCTGATGATCCAAATACATTTGTATTGATAAAAAACAGTGAGGTGTACCTGAAATCAAGCGCGGCGCTAGAAATAGCTAAGGAGCTAACGGGTGCTTGGTCGCTTGCCAGCTATTTAATAGTGATCCCCAGCGTTATTCGAGACTCCGTCTATGGCTTAATTGCTCGTAATCGCTATGCGCTAATGGGAAAACGTGACACCTGCATGGTGCCCTCAGCCGAAGTCAAAGCGCGGTTTATCGACTAGTGGGTTAGTTTCGGTGAGTTATTGTTGAGACGTTACCGGCCGCTTCCGCGTGACCACACCGTAAACCAGCAACACTAGAGTCAGTAGTGCTAATAGTGCCGAAATATTAAAAAACTGCTCGATCACCGTCATTAATTGAGGGTACAAACTGGGTTCTATTGCCGCGCTACCTAAGTGATAGCCGATTAGATATGACACCAAGCCCATGCCGATAAAGCCGCCCATTGTACGCAGGCCATTCATGGTCGCTGAGGCACTGCCAAGTAGATTATTATCGACTGTACTCATGCTAGTGTGCACGATCGGCGTGTCCATTACTCCAACGCTAGAACCGATTAATGCTATTGCCATGACTACTACCCAAATTGAAGATTCTGGCCCTAAGCTAGCCAGCATAAGACAAGCGACAACGAATAATCCAACGCCGGTAAAAATTAAGTGCCTAGGCCTAAAGGTTTTCGACAGCGTGCCGCTAAACGGCGCAATCACCGCCGTGCACAAAGCTTGTACTAACAAGATCATTCCAGTTGATTGTGCGTTTACGCCCTTCAAATACTGTAAATACAGGGTTAGCGTAAAAGGTAAGGCTAAAATACTTACATAGATTAATAAATGCGCTATTCCTAGAATTGTAAAGGTGCGGCTCCGGGTAAATAATTTAACCTGAAGTAGCGGGTCGCGCCGCTTGGACTGAAACCAACAAAAAACCACAAAGGTGACCAAGCCAGAAAGCAAAAGGAGCTGTCCTTGAAGATGGGTAGCATCGAAGACTCCGAATGCTATTAGCAAAAGTGACCCAAGATACAATGACAAATCGAGTAAGCGAATACGCGTATTACGGTCGCCGTATCGTTCCCACTTAATAAAGATAAAACCGATCACCGTAAGAACTAGGAAGATCGCGCCTGGCACATAAAAAACATAACGCCAGTTAAGCTGCTCGATGACGAAACCACCGAATAATGGGCCGGTTACCATGCCCACATAGGCTACCGAAATATAAATGCCCATCACTCTTACTTTCTGATCTTGCGGCGGTACGCTCACGAGCAAGGCTACCGCCGCCGCAAAGATCAAAGCCGCGCCGACGCCTTGTAAGCCGCGCGCCAGCAATACCATATAGCCGTTAAACGAAACGCCACCAATGAAGCAAGCAATACTGCATATCAGTAGGCCGAAGGCAAACATACGGCGGCGGCCGAAACGGTCTGATAGCTTGCCCGCAGGCAACACAAAACAAGCGCTGGCTAGCACTTGTGATAAGGTAAACCAACTGATCATGTCGGCGGTTAAGCCCATTTCTCTGGCGATTGCAGGAATCGCTAGGGTCGATGAGTGCATTTGTAGAGGCGCAAGGAACGAACCGGCCAAAATCACAATGAGAGATAAGCCTAAACGACTAATTTTCTCTTGGCTTTCTGATTTTTCATTTTCCAAGCTGCTGCCGCCGATTATGCTTTTTAGAGTCGAAAGCCCCCCAAAACTCATGCGATTTTGTTTAGACAGGCATTATACTCACCATATCAGCCACCTAAGGACACTAAAATGAAAATAAACGTCAATGGTCAGTCGCGTGAAGTCGATGTAGCGCCGGATATGCCTCTATTATGGGTATTGAGAGACGAGCTCAATATCAAAGGCCCTAAGTTCGGCTGTGGTATAGCTCAATGCCGAGCCTGTACGGTGCACTTAAATGGGCAGCCGGTTCCGTCATGTTCATTGCCTGTGTCAGCCGTTGGCGATGGGAAAATAACCACCATCGAAGGTCTCGGATCGCCTGATGCAATGAGCGTTGTTCAAGCGGCATGGGTAGAACACCAAGTTGCTCAGTGCGGCTATTGTCAGCCCGGGCAGATCATGACAGCAACCGCGCTATTGTCGAGTAACAGCAACCCTAGCGACGACGAAATTGATACCGCCATGTCGGCTAACTTGTGTCGCTGTGGTACATACCCTCGTATTCGAGCCGCGATTAAAACGGCGGCCAGCAATATTCGCGAGATTGAGCTGTTACCAACCGACGCAACAAGTGCCCGCCAAGGGGAGGCATCATGAGTAAACTCGGTACAATTACCAGACGCACGTTTTTATTTGGTTCGGTAGCTATTGCTGGCGGGCTTGGTTTTGGTTTTTATAAGTATAAGCAGCCTATCGACAACCCACTTAAAGCCGATTTGGCCGATGGCAGTTCAGCATTGACGCCGTACTTACTGATTGATCAAAACGGCATTTCTATCATTGTGCCACGCGCTGAAATGGGTCAAGGGGTGCAAACCACCTTAGCCGCCTTAGTCGCTGAAGAGCTGGATGTCACGCTTGATCAGGTTAATGTAATTCATGGCCCAGCGTCAGCCGCCTATTTTAATGCCGCCGTGCTTGAAGAAGCGTTACCATTTTC
Source organism: Arenicella sp. (assembly GCA_046709645.1). Taxonomy (GTDB): domain Bacteria; phylum Pseudomonadota; class Gammaproteobacteria; order Arenicellales; family Arenicellaceae; genus Arenicella. The sequence continues at coordinate 47,371 of JBKEFT010000031.1, read as the reverse complement.
ATCCATAGATACCGGCACAATGGCAAACGGCATGCGTAAATTTGTGCATGTGCCGGCTAAATTACTCGGCCTACAAATCACCGGTGGATCTTCCTCTGTGGCCGACGCCTATGAAAAGATGCGAGTTTCTGGGGCCGCCGCACGAAATGTCTTAGTCAAAGCCGCCGCGCAGCAATTGGGGGTTTCGACAAGTAGCCTTAGAACCGAGAATAGTTCAGTTATAAGTTCAAACGGTGAAACCATAAGCTATCTTGAGTTGGCTGCCGCAGCGGGTGCTATTAAGCCTGATTCAGAACTGCAATTGAAACCTAGGTCTGCATGGAAGATACTCGGTAAGTCGCAAAACCGAATTGATATACCAGCCAAATCGACGGGAGCCGCCGAGTTTGGTATCGACGTTGATCTGCCTAATATGGTGTACGCCAGCATTCGTGTTAACCCGAGCCTAGGCGCGGCAATGAACTCCTATGATGCGAGTAAAGCCCAAAGCATGCGCGGGGTTAAAAAAGTGGTCGAGATTGATAACGGCGTAGCCGTTATTGCTAGCAACACTTGGTACGCATTTAAAGCCGTTAACACAATAGAATTTGATTGGGCAACAGCCGACTATCCGCTAGATACGGCCGCTCATTTAAAAGCCGTTGAAGATAGCTTTACGAGTGACAATCAAGACAGCCAATTTCGCGACGATGGTGATGTCGAAAAAGCCCTTGAAAACGCCGATCAAATAATTTCAGCCGAATACAAAGTACCCTATTTACCCCACGCCCCACTTGAGCCAATGAACGCTACAGCTTGGTTACATGATGGCAAATTAGAGGTTTGGGCTGGCACACAAATACCAACCCAAGCAGTCAAAGAAGCGGTAAAAATCACCGGCTTAGAGCAAAGTAATATTAAAATTCACACCACACTAATCGGTGGTAGCTTTGGTCGACGCTTGGAAATGGACTACATTATTCAAGCAATCAAGGTCGCCGTGGAAATGCCAGACACACCGGTAAAGCTGACCTGGACTCGCGAAGAAGACATGACCCACGACAACTATCGCCCAATAGGCATAGCTAGGTTTAAAGCCGTGGTCGGCGACACGGGTCCAACGGCCATAGATTTGCAATTGGCCGGCGCATCGGTAAACGCATCGCAAATGGGTAGGCTCGGCATTCCTGCGGCTGGGCCAGATGTCGCTATTGTGCAAGCCGCATGGGATCAACCTTATGGCGTAGAGAATTTTCGAGTTACCGGTTACCGAGTTAAAAACGACTTCCCAGTTAGTTCATGGCGCTCGGTTGGTTCATCGCAAAATGGCTTCTTTCATGAAAGTATGATGGACGAAATCGCTCACTCTAAAAACCTAGACCCAATGCAAATGCGTATTGATTTAATGACTCATGAACCGAGTCGTAACGTATTAGAAGCGGTTGCTGAAATGTCGGGCTGGGGAACAGACTTAACCGAGGGTCATGCCCGCGGAGTGGCATTTTCATTATCCTTTGGGGTGCCGGCAGCGGAAGTAATCGAAATAGCGATTATCGATGGCAAGGTCAAAATCGTTAACGCTTTTGCCGCCGTCGACGTCGGTACGGCATTGGACCCACGTAATATTGAAGCCCAAGTAATGGGTGGGTTAAATTTTGGTTTAGCGGCGGCGATTATGGGCGATATCAGTATTAAAGACGGTCAGATTCAAGAGACTAATTTTCATAACTATCGTTCGATGCGCTTTTACCAAGCACCTGCTGTGGAGGTTCGAATATTAGAAAACGGCGATCGCGTTCGCGGCATCGGCGAGCCTGGTACCCCGCCAGCAGCACCCGCTTTGGCCAACGCTATCTTTGCCGCCACCGGTCAACGGATTCGTGAATTGCCATTGAGTAAGCATATCGGCTTTGTTTAGCTGATACTTAAATTTGGGAGCGAGCGGAAGGGTCTAGTTCATCCCATCTGGATCATTTCGGAAACTTCCAACCGCCCACTGACCTCTAGAAACGGGCAAGCCTTGGCGATTTCTAAAGCCGCCTTCATAGACTCGGCAGTAATGATGGTGAAGCCGGACATGCCTGTTTCACCGCCACCGCTGACGCTGCCATCAGACGCGACCACCGACATATCCTTCAGCGGATTCATTGGGCTGAGTGCCGCGTCGCCTAAGTCTAAGATCCATTGCTGATACTTCTGCATATGCGATTGCTTTTCTTCAGGCGAGGAAATTTTCGGTGACCCGAGGTAGGTGAGCATGAAATTGGGCATGGTTATTCTCCAGTGTCTGTTGACGATGTTGTTGCTTCATTCTGCAATGCCATTATAGCATTTTTGCTTTCTAGCCCGTTTCTTTGCCAACTTAGTTCTTTAACCGGCTCTAGCCTGACTGATGCCTTCGTTGTCGAGTGGTGTCGAGAAAAATCGACTTATAGCGAGACCGTAAACCTATGTGAGCGTAAACAAACATCAGCGGCGATTAGCTACAATTGAAAGGGAATCAGGGCTTGATTTGGCTTGTATTTAGTATTTGTTAAGCTCTACTTCCATGAAAGATCTGGCCTTCGATCATTCTCAACACAATCTTTAAGATATAGGTTTATAAGACTCTGGTATGCAATACCGGTGTCTTCAGACATATCCTTAAAATAGGTGATTACATCATCAGACATTCTAATGGTGACTTGCCTCTTAAGCTTTGAAATATAAGGATTTTTTCTTACTTTCATTTTTGAGAAATCATATTCTTTTTTCATAGTGGCGGACCCTCATAAAATTTTCGTTCTTTAGCTCTAGCTTTACGAGCAGAGATAATTCTAATTACTTCGCCTTCATCCCTCTCACAGTGAACTACGATGAGTATTCTAGATTGAACGCTTTTCCCTAGCATTAGAAACCGCTCTTCTTGATCAAAATTTTCAGCATCATAAAATTGCTGGGCGTATTCATCAAAGAAAATTGAACGGGCCTCTTCAAAAGAAACCTTATGTTCCTTTTGGTTAGATGCGGCTTTAACCCTGTCCCATTCGAAATCTATCATACATACATTATATGTATATAAAAAAGATGAGCAAATGAAATCTCAGTGACGCCCGACAATCGGAAGGTACCGGCTAAATCTAAGTCATCCATAAATAGCTTTAGTAAAAATCAAACAGTTTGCGTTGATCTTAGGATGGATGTCTTAGGATGGATGTCTATCTAGCATCGTTTCGGACTTAAAACCGGTTGAACTTGTTCGGGAGCGGACTGCACTGCTGCGGTGCCAAATTCATCTTAGGGCAAATATCATTTATGTACTGCTTTTCATTGTGAAATAAAAGATACCCAATCAACCCAATTGCAATAAACGGTAAGACTATAAACCACAAGAACAGTGAGCCTCCAATCAGTTTTTGCCATATATTATCTTCATATTTTTCTGTCACAGCGGCCAAATAACTCTCTTTTTCGCGGAATAAAATTTGGCCTATTACAAATTCTTCCCTACCTTCAAGCACGGGTGCATCACCTTCTTTCAAAGCTTCGTCTATCGACAACTTAAGGAGTTCAAGTCCTTCACGATTCCCTACAATAACCTCATCATCTAGGTCATCAAGTGTTACCCAAGGCTTATCTTCGCTCACGATGTCTCCCTTACAGTTTATTATGGCGTAAGCTTGATACCCAGCCGGACTCTGTTTCCATAATAGTGTTATCGATAACTCTGCTCAAGAAATATTGTAAGCTATTGTTTTTAAAATATATATAACTCTATCCGTCAGACGCTAAACGCGCAGCATACCGTTCACCCCCCAAGCAATGGCGACAACTAACAACGCGTAATTAATAACGACTCCGCTCGATCTGATTTGCTAATCAACCACTTTCGCATCATTGACCACATTCATACTGGCAACTCCGCTATTACCGAGTTCAACCACGGCGAACGGCCCACCAATTAATGAGTGCTCAGGGTCGGAATGATCGAGAGCTGGAGTGTCGGCTAGTACTTCAGCCGCGAACTGCTCGGCATTATCTTTAGGGCGGTAGCCTAAGAAACTTGCCTTGGTGTTGTCGACTACCACGCGGTCATTATTTGAAATACCGTAAACTACGGTGAAGCCAGTGACAGGCGTATTAATAGACTGCTCGACCATGTGAATCAGGTCATCATACGATAACCAGGTGCCTAGCGCTCTGGCGTTGTTCACTTGGGCGCAAGAAAAAATACGCATGCAGACCGACTCTACTCCGCGCTTGTCCCAATATAGGCTGGCTAAGTCTTCTGAAAAGCATTTTGCTAAACCATAAAACGTATCTGGGCGATGTGGCGCATCTGTGCCGATACAGTCTCGCTTGGAATGCATGCCGACCGCGTGCACTGAGCTGGCGTATACGACTCGTCGAACGCCGTTTCGATGAGCGGCTTCCCATACGTTGTATGCACCGATGATATTTGGACCTAATATTTGTTCAAACGGTGCTTCGTCTCCGTACGCACCGAAATGCACCACCATATCGGCCCCCTCGAGTACCGCTTCCATCGCCTCTAAACTGGTTAAGTCGGCTTTGATATAACTTTCGCCGTCGTAGAGCTTGCCAATGTCATCGACTATATCAGTACTGACCAGAGTTTCGGCCATTTTAGAGAGAGGCTCGCGTAAGTATGAGCCAAGGCGACCGGCGGCGCCGGTGAGAACTAATTTTTTCATGTTGGTTAGTCTGTTTTATTAAGTGTAAGTTTGGCGACCGAATCAGCGATTCGGTCAATTGCTTGGTTTAGAATGTCGTCTGCGGTGGCGGTGGATAATCGAAAGAATGGTGATAGGCCATAGGCACTACCAGCCACCGCGGCGACCTTGGCATCCTCTAATAAATATTGGGTAAATTGAGTATCGTCTTTAATTGTCGTGCCATTTGGTGTGCTCGCACCGATAAAATGATCACAGCCGATAAAGGCATAAAATGCACCGCCAGGCGCGTCGAGCGTAAGACCGTCAATCTGTTGAATTCTTGATACCACTAAATCACGCCGACGCTCAAACGCAATTCGAAAATCTCTGACTGAATCTTGTGGACCATTTAAAGCGGCTGCGGCTGCGGCTTGCGCGACCGAACACGCACCGGAAGAAATTTGCGACTGAACTTTGACCATGGCACTGATCAAGTCTTGGTTACCAGCACCATAACCGATGCGCCAGCCAGTCATGGCATAGGCTTTCGAGACACCATTAACAATCAGCGTTCGTTGTTTGAGCTGCGGATTAGCCGCGGCAAAGGATACAAACTTCTGATCATCGAAGATAATATGCTCATAGATTTCATCGGCCATTACCATCACCTGAGGGTGACGGTCGAGCACATCGCCAATCGCGTTTAATTGCTGAGATGAATACAGGGCACCGGAAGGATTAGACGGCGCGTTTAAAATAATCCAACGGGTTTTACTGGTAATTGCATCGTTGAGCGCCGACGCGGTGACTAAAAACTTGTCTGCTGCAGAGCATGGTAGTTCGACCGGCTTGCCGCCGAGAATTAATACCATATCTTTGTATTGCCCAAAATACGGCGCACACAACAATACTTCGTGGCCGTCTTCTAGACTGGCCATCAAGGCGTTGAAGATAACCTGCTTGGCGCCGTTGCTGACAATCACTTGGGAGGTGGAATAATCGAGATTATTCTCACGCTTAAATTTGTCTACTACAGCTTGCTTTAATTCGGCAGTGCCATCGGTTGGCGGATAACGCGTCTGGCCGGCCTTTGCCGCCGCATGAGCGGCCTCGACAATGTGCGCCGGCGTATCAAAGTCAGGTTCGCCCAACCCCATATCAATCACATCATGGCCTTGTGCTTTTAATGCTTTAGCCGCTTGACTGACCCAAGCAGAGGCTGATGGTTTGATGGGTGTTAGCCGAGACGAAACTGGGTTGAGGGGTTGCTCCATTAGATCACCGCGTGTTCAGTAAAAGGTTTATGGTCAGCTACACGTTGGTAGCCAAAAGGTGTTAGATCCAGTGTGCGATATTCACCGTAGGTGATTAACTCAGCCACTCCGCGCCCCATTGCCGGAGCCTGTTGAAAACCATGGCCTGAGAAGCCATTTACAAAAATAAAGTTTTCTACTTGGTCGTGAGCGCCCAAAATTGCGTTTTGATCGAGCGTATTGAAAGCATAATGCCCTACCCATGAGTTAATCAGCTTGACCGCTTCAAACTGAGGTATACGCTTGGCGACGGCAGGCCAAACTTTATCTTGCCAAAGACTATGATCTTCAATGAAATCATCAACCCCAACCGCTGGATCGTGATCCGGCGGACAACCGGCTAAGTAATATTGGCCCTCGCTGCGCACGTGTACGCCAGAGGGGTCAATCGTCAACGGCAGATCTCGATCAAGCGGTTGCTCTGCTGCAAAAATATAGCTATATCGCTTTCGCGGCTCAACCGGAATGTCTATGCCGGCCATACGCGAGGTCACTGCAGCAGAAGGCCCCGAGGCATTAACCACCTTAGCGCAACCAATTTGTTCGCCGCTGGCCAAGCTAACATTGACAACGTTCGAGCCATCTGCATTTTTAGTCATAGCCACAACTTGATTCGCTATGTACTCAGCTCCTTTTTCGCGAGCTGAGCGCTTCCACCAATCAAATACAGTGTTACCGTCGTAGTAGCCTTCATTAATCAGATTATGATTAGCGGCTACAATGTCGTCTAAGAAATAGAACGGATAATCGCGCTTAATTTCTTCAGGCGTCATTGTTTTGGTACCGGCACCACAGCTCGCCTGCAACGCTTGCGCACGACGCAAGGCGTTAGCGGAGGCGGCGTTATCAGCCAGGGTCATGTAACCGAAACTCTGAAGGTTAATTGTCGGCACACGCGGATCGTTTAAAAAATAGTCTTGGAAGTTATTAACGAACTCAGCGGCAAACTGAGAAACGCGAATATTAATCTCAGTCGAGAATTGCTGACGCATACAGCTGTTGGTATGTGAGGTAGACGCGAACGCATACGTAGGGTCTTTCTCAACCACTAAAATCGAGCCATCGAAATCTGCGTTATTGCTTAAAAACCAAGCCACTGACGAACCAATTTTCGCGCCACCGACAATGACCACATCATAGTGCGTTTTTAAGGGCGCGGAAAATGGCGCAACCACACTCATTAGATTGACTCACCTTTCGCCAAGGCTTGCTCGATTTGTTCGATATCAGCATCGCTCAACGCGTAATCACGTTTGGCTGCAGCGGCAGAGATATAACCACGCATTAGATCACGTTTCACTAATTCAGGGTCGCGCTCGCTTGGGTCGCCATAACCGGCACCACCGGAAAACTCCAACTTAACGCGGCCACCATTGGGGATGAATTGCTTACCTTTACCTTGCATTGCAGAGCCATCTTCACGAGTGATTACCGTTGGTGCTCCATTGTGCCCCCCGAGTCGACCTCGTGCGGGGTGGTCAACGCGGTCAAACATGGCTGAAAAATCGAACTCATGCCCATCGGTAGCGCCGACCTCCATAAACTGACCGAGGCCGCCACGATACTTACCCGCGCCGCCGCTGTCGGGGCGCAGTTCTTTACGCCAGATAATCACCGGCCCAGTGTGTTCGGTAGCTTCTACTGGCATGGTCATCACACCAGACGGAAACGCAGTAGAGCTCATGCCATCTAAACTTGGTCTGGCACCCGAACCACCTGAATTAAAGGTAAGCACCTCGGCTCGCACCGCATGCTCGGGAGCCGGCGTATCGGTTCGCGGGCGCAATGAAACTTGAAAATTACATAAGGTACTCGAGCCTTCGGCAGGTACAGTCTCAGGTAAAATTTTATCCAGAGCATTGTAAACCACGTCTGGAAGCATTTGACCGACCACATGACGTAATGCCACTGGCGCGGGGTGCAGGGCATTCAGCAGCGTATTGACCGGCGCGGTAATAACAAACGGTGCGAGTGATGCGGCGTTGTTAGGAACCTCCGGCGCGATCGCACACTTCAAGGCGTAGCAAGCATAGGCTTGGGTGTAGACCAAAGGAACATTAATGCCCATTTTGTCGACACCTGATGAGCCTGTAAAGTCGCAGAGCACGTGATCTTGTTTAATCTCTAGAGCAACCTTCAACTCTATCGGTGTGTGATAACCATCAATGGTCATCTCGCCGTTAGCTGATTCTCTTGGCAATGCGGCTATCTTTTCTAAGGTCGCGATGCGTGAGTTGTCTAAGATAAACTGGCCGATCTCAAGTAGGCTATCAAGCTCGAACTCATTCATCATTTCGATCAAACGTAGATGGCCAATTTCGTTACAAGTAGCCAATGCGTATATATCACCGACCACTTGATCCGGCTCGCGTACGTTGCCGCGAACAATATGGATTAAGGTTTTATTGACTTCACCACGTTCGGTCATTTTCATAATCGGGATGTACAAACCCTCTTCGTAGATCGACGCGGCATCGGCGGTAAAACCGCGACCACCGATATCAACCACGTGAGCCGTACAGGCAAAAAAACCAATCAACTTAGACTTATGAAAGGATGGGCTGACTACGGTAATATCATGCAAGTGACCGGTACCTTCCCAAGGATCATTGGTAATATAAACGTCGCCTTCGAAAATATTTTCACGGCCGATTCGCCGAATAAAGTGCGCTACCGCAGCGGCCATCGCGTTTACATGCCCAGGTGTTCCGGTTACTGCTTGCGCCAACATGCGACCGTCTAAACCGTAAACGCCGGCCGATAAATCACCAGCCTCTCGCACCGAAGTGGAGAACGCTGTTCGAATCAGCGCTTGAGCTTGCTCTTCGACCACAGAGATCATGCGGTTCCACATGACCTGCATGGCGACGGTGTTTTGCTTATTCGGAATATCGTTAGAATTAGTCATTATTTAGCCCTCACTGTTATATCAATACAGCCGTCACTTTGCATTATGGCCTCACGACTGGCCGGCACGATGACCGTTGTTTCGTCTTCAACTATGGCGGCGGGGCCGCTAACAGTTTGACCGCTTTGCATCTCACCTCGCAGCACCACCGATGCCGCTTGATCTTGCCCCATTGCTGGGTCAAAGATACGTCGGTTTGAATCAATACTAGCCTTGCCTGATGCTGATAATTCTGTCGCTCTCGCTACCGGCATAGACGGCGTCGTGGCGTTCACCGCCCAAACCGTAATTTCAATGTCCATGCCGTCAACTACTCGACCAAATAGTGCGCGATAATCGGTTTCAAACAATTCTTTGAAGGTTTCCATGTTCGGCGTAATAGCCTGCTCTTGAGTTAACATTACCGGTATCTCCCAGCCCTGCCCGCTATAACGCATATAGACTTTATACTCAGATAAAATATCAGCATGTTGATCACAACGCCTTACGAAACCGCGGGCTTCATCTTCGAGCTCTGATAACAGTGTTGAAATGGTGCTTGGCGAAAAGTCGGATAAGCGCATGAAGACACTGCGATTAGCTTCAAAGCTGAACGGTGCTCGTAAAAAACCAATCGCTGAACCAACACCAGCACCAACCGGAACAAGTAAGCGATCAACACCGAGCTTTTCACACAATCGACCAGCGTGCAGAGGTGCCGCGCCGCCAAAGGCAATCATGGTGTAATTATCCAAGTCCTCGCCATTTTCAACCGCGTGTACGCGCGCAGCATTGGCCATATTTTCATCCACCACTTCGACTAAACCATAGGCCGCTGTTTGTGCATCCATGTCCAACTTAGAACCCAACTCGTTGACCAAAGCCTGTTCGGAGTCTGCCTTATTTAAAACAATCGAGCCACCAGCAAAATTATTTGGATCTAACTTTCCAAGCACCAAGTCTGCGTCGGTTACCGCTGGGCGTTTACCGCCTCGGCCATAGCAGGCAGGACCGGGTTCAGAACCAGCCGATTCAGGGCCGACTCGAATTTGTCGCATAGAATCAACATGCGCTAACGAGCCACCACCAGCACCAATCTCAACCATATCAATAACCGGTATCGAGATCGGCATTCCTGAGCCTTTTTTAAATCGATAAGTGCGTGCAACTTCAAACACACGGCTGGTTTTTGGGGTTTGATTATTGATCAAACAAATCTTCGCAGTGGTGCCGCCCATATCGAACGACAAGACTTTATCGAGCCCGTATCGAGCGGCAATCGTGGCGGCAAATACCGCACCACCAGCTGGGCCAGACTCAACCAAGCGAACAGGGAACTCGGCCGCACTTTCGATTGAAATAATGCCACCACCTGAATGCATCAAAAACACATTACAGGTAACACCCTGCTCAACTAAACGCCCTTCTAAACGGCCCAAATAACTTTTCATTAAGGGCTTAATATAAGCGTTAGCAACCACCGTGTTAAAGCGCTCATACTCACGCATTTGCGGCGACACTTCGGATGATATCGACACCATCACTTCAGGGACAATCTGGTTTAGCACTTCTCGAACCATTCGTTCGTGGCTATCGTTTAAATAGGAGTGCAGCAAACCAACCGCGACGCTCTCATAGCCGGCTGTTTTGATATGCTCGGCAAGGCTCTCTACCTCGGCACGATCAAGTGCTTGGTAGACTTCACCCTGAGCGTTAATTCGTTCATTAACAGTATAGCGTTGTTGGCGCGGCAGCAATGGTTCGGGCAAGCTTAGGTTTAAGTCGTATTGCTCGAACCGCGATTCGGTACGCATCTCAATAACGTCACGAAAACCCTGCGTTGTAATCAGCGCTGTCTTGGCGCCACTTCGCTCTATCAAGGCGTTAGTAGCGAGCGTGGTGCCATGAATAATTTGACTGATATCAGAGGCATTAATACCGGCCTTTTCACAGACCTGTTGCATGCCATCAATAATCGCGTTTTCAGGTGCTATATAAGTGGTCAGCACCTTGGTTGAAAATTGTTCCCCACCTTTTTCAAGCACCACGTCAGTGAAGGTGCCTCCAATATCTACGCCCATGCGTATGCTGCCAATCGAATTTGAATCTGTCATGATGCGTTCTTCTTTGTTACACGAGTAGCGCTATTCTGGCTAAACGTTGATTGAAAAGAGTGGTAATATTTTGTCGCGCAAAGATGCGCTATTTCAGCGGCGCTTTGCACCACTGAGGAACTTTTGGATAGGTCGTAGCGTGCCGCAAATCTGAGCGGCTCAGGGGCCCATTGATAGTCAACTTTAATCAACTGACCGTTGGCAAGTTCTTGCTCAACCATCGGTGCCAGTAAGGCGGCGACGCCATACCCATCAACCGTCATTTGCAGACATGCGGATAAATTACTTGAGGGCACTAGTCGTGTTTTTAGTTTAGGCCATTGCGCAAAATGCGCGGCAATATCTTCGTATGGCCGTGTTCGCCTAGCGTGCGTCAATATCGGAAATTGACTCAATTCTTCGGCGCTCACAGGGCGGTCATTGGCTAATTTGGTTGATGGCGAAGCAACCCAAATAATTGGGTAAACCCCCAAGCAGTGCTCGCCTGAGGCCTTGCGCGCAAACGGTCCACTTTGAAACGCCATGTCAATATTGCGCTCCGCCAAATCAGTCTCCAGCTTTGACGACAGATCTACGCTGAGTTCAATCAATACATTAGGAAAACGTGCCTTGAAAGCCTGCATAAAATCACGCAGCCAAGTGTGTACCACCATCTCGTTAACGCCAAGCCTCACCACTCCGTCGAATGCCGCCTCGCCATTGGCGACTTGGATAAACTCATCGACTGATGACAGCACGTTACGTGCGTAACCAAGCAGTTCATGCCCCTTTGAGGTAAGCCGAACCGAGCCAGCATCACGCTCCATTAATACGCTTTTAAGCGAGATTTCCAGAGACGCAATTCGTGATGAAATATTCGGCTGCGTGGTGCTTAAGCGCTCAGCCGCGCTTCTAAAGCTGCCAAGATCGGCAACCAAAACAAAGGTTTCAAGTTGTTTGAGGTTAAGTTTCACGGCTTTTGCTTAATCAAGGCTTAATGGTTGAAAGGTTAATAGCTAAGCCTAAAAGAACGCTTGTATGCCGGTTTGCGCTCGCCCCAAGATCAGCGCATGAATGTCATGCGTACCCTCATAGGTGTTCACCGTTTCAAGATTTATCATGTGGCGCATCACCGGGTACTCATCGGAGATACCATTACCACCGTGCATGTCTCGAGCAGCACGGGCGATATCAAGTGCCTTGCCGCACGAGTTTCTCTTTAATAGAGAAATCAACTCAGGTGCCAACTTGTTATCTTGCTTCAAACGGGTAGCACGCAGACAACCCTGTAACGCTAGCGAGATCTCAGCCTGCATATCAGCAAGCTTTTTCTGTATTAATTGATTGGCCGCCAGTGGACGATTAAACTGCGTTCGATCTAGGGTGTACTGACGTGCCGAATGCCAACATGCTTCAGCGGCTCCCAATGCACCCCATGAAATACCAAGGCGAGCGCTATTTAGGCAAGACATTGGCCCTTTCAGACCACTGATATTTGGCATCATAGCCTCTTCGGGCACGAACACATTCTGCATCACGATTTCACCGGTAATCGAGGTGCGCAGCGAAAGCTTGCCAGTGATTTTTGGCGCGCTTAAGCCTTTCATTCCTTTTTCAAGAATGAAACCACGCACTACGCCGTCATCGGTTTTCGCCCAAACGACAAACACATCGGCTATCGGTGCGTTGGAAATCCACATTTTAGCGCCGCTCAGCTCATATCCGCCGGGTACGGTTTTCGCTCGGGTCACCATTCCAGCCGGGTCAGAACCATAATCAGGTTCGGTCAATCCAAAACAGCCGACCCATTCACCGCTGGCTAATTTGGGTAGATATTTCTGGCATTGATCCTCTGAACCAAAGGCGTAAATCGGAAACATCACTAAGCTCGATTGCACACTCATCATTGACCGGTAGCCCGAATCAACGCGCTCGACTTCGCGGGCGATTAAACCATACGATGTGTAACTCATGCCGGCGCAGCCATAGCCATCAATCATTGAGCCCAATAGGCCTTGCTCCCCCATTTGCCTAAATAGGTTTCGGTCAGACGCCTCATTTCGATAGTCTTCGACAACTCGAGGTTGTAGCACCGATTGCGCGAATTTTTGCGCAGTATCGCGAGCCAATATTTCCTCATCATTCAATTGATCTTCTAGAAGAAACGGATCCTGCCAGTTAAATGATGCCCAATGATTTCGCTCGTTCATAATCGTCTTCAGCCTGAATTAAAGTGTTCTAAAACATATGTAACGATAAATTAAATTAATCCATTGAGTTTATCAAGATAAAATTTAGTTATTATTCAAAAACACCTTACTGTTATCTCAAAAATGAACTTCACAAATCTCTGTTACAATAATCTTTCGTTTACAAAATGGTCAATAGGCTACCGTGCCTGAGGATAATAGATGCTAGAAATCACCGTTAACGACATAAGCTATCAGCTAGATGTCGAGCCAGATACACCGCTACTTTGGGTGGTTCGCGATGAGCTCAAACTTAAAGGCACCAAATTTGGCTGCGGCATGGCCCAATGTGGCGCTTGCACAGTGCATTTAGATGGCGTGCCGATTCGTTCATGCGTAACCCCAGTATCGTCAGTCGCGGGCAGGTCGATTACCACCATCGAAGGAATTGGCGAGCAGTCAGAGAACCAACAAACAGCCAAGTTAGATAAGAAATTACACGTGGTGCAACAGGCATGGATTGACGAGCAAGTTCCTCAATGCGGTTATTGTCAATCGGGGCAAGTTATGTCGGCCGTAGCCTTGTTAGAAAAGAACCCGCAACCGACTGATGATGATATTGACAAAGCGATGGTGGGCAACGTTTGCCGTTGCGGCATGTATGGCCGTATTCGCACAGCAATTCATTCAGCCTCAGCCAAGCTAGCAAAAGAAATTATCCTGATACCGTCAGATGAACAACCAGCACAGGGCTCTTTAAGCCAAACCAAAGCTGAAGGCTCTATTAACCAAACCATCGCGGAGGGCTCTTAAATGGGTAAGTGGACACGTAGGGCATTTTTAACCACTGGTGCACTGGTCGGTGGCGGATTAATTGTTGGCGTAGCGATTCGGCCCGGCCATCGCACACCTAAACTTGCCGGCTTAGTTGAAAAAGACGGTGAAACATTAGTTAACGCTTGGGTAAAAATACTGCCAGACAACAGTATCAGAGTCATAGTGCCCCATGCTGAAATGGGCCAAGGCGTGCACACTGTATTGCCAATGATGCTGGCCGATGAGATGGACGCCGACTGGAAAACGGTATCAATGGAGCAGGCTCCTGCCGATGACGAATATGCCTCTAAAGATATCGTGCGTGAATTTGCCTTACCGAGCCAAGCGCCTGGCATGGTTGAAGACACCTTAAATGGCGTATTCTTAAAAATAGCACAAACGATGTCGCTGCAAATTACCGGAGGTAGTTTCTCAGTTCGTGGCACAGGCACATGGAGCATGCGTGTCGCCGGTGCGGCTGCCCGCGAAATACTGATCGAGGCCGCAGCCGATGAATGGCAAGTCCCATCAAGTGAAATACGTGCCGAAAACAGTTATCTATTTCATGATAAATCGAATAAAAGCGAACCGTTTATTGCCTTTGCCAAGGCCGCCGCCGGTAAGCAAGGCCCGACTCAGCCTAAATTAAAAACACCCGATCAATTCAAAATCATGGGCAAGCATGTTGAGCGCTTTGATATACCAGCAAAGGTCGATGGTAGCGCTGTTTTTGGCGTCGATATAGAATTGCCCGGCATGAAATATGCATGCGTTAAGTCGGCACCTGTTTTTGGTAATACAGTATCGTCGATCGACAGCGTTGCAGCAGAAGAAATGGCCGGCTTTATCAAGCTTGTAAACCTTGGCTCAGGTGTTGGCGTTATCGCAGACAGCTACTGGCAAGCAAAAAAAGCGCTCGACAAGGTCAAGGTGACTTATACCGAGAACGACTCTAACCGAGCAAGCTCGGAGACGATGTTCGAGCAATTTGGCAAATCAATGGACGCCGCTATCGCAGATGGCAATGAAGAGGACGATTTCAAGGTTGGTAATGCGCGAAAGGTGTTAGCAAAGTCGAAGAAAGTCATCGAAGCTGAATACCGCGTTCCACATTTAGCCCACGCGACAATGGAGCCAATGAATTGCACCGCCTGGGCGCATGATGGTCAACTGGAGATATGGGCCGGCTTACAAAATCCGCTGGGCATTCGAAACTTACTTGCAGACCAGTTTGAATTAGATCGAGATAGTATCGTAATTAATAATGTCTATCTCGGCGGAGGCTTTGGTCGCCGCGCAATGGACGACTATCCGGTACAGGGTGCCAAGTTAGCGCTAGCGTTACCGGGTGTGCCAGTAAAAATGATTTGGTCGCGCGAAGAAGACACTCAACAAGATTTTTACCGGCCAGCGATTATGAGTCGATTCAAGGCTAGCTTAGGTGTCAACGGGTTGCCTGAAGCATGGGAAAATCAGTTCGTCGATAAACATGAGCCTGTTGAAGCGCCAACTATTCCTTATGCGGTTGAGAATCAATACATTCATTACACCGATAGCCCAACGCATATTCGCTTTGGACCGTGGCGTAGCGTTGACCATACCCAACATGCATTCTTCACCGAATCTTTTATCGATGAGTTAGCGGCGCAAGCGGGTGTCGACCCCTACCAATATCGCTACGATCTATTGAGTCACGACTTGAGAGCCCGTAAAGTATTAGAAGCCGCCGCCAACATGGCCAATTGGGGTAGCCCTTTGCCCGACGGTTGGGGCCAAGGTATCGCCTTACATCGCTCGTTCAACAGCATTGTTGCGCAAGTCGTTGATCTCGATATGAGCAGCGGCAAGCCTCGTGTGGCGACCGTTTACTGTGCTGCTGACCCAGGCTTTGCGATGAGCTCCGACGGCTTTAAAGCGCAAATGGAAAGCGGCATTATTTATGGTTTAACCGCCGCTCTATACGGCGAGATCAATATCAAAGATGGCGCAGTCGTTGAAAGCAATTTTCATAACTACAAAATGCTACGCATGAACGACGCACCGACAATAGAAGTCGAGATCATCAACAGTGGAGACACATCGTTAGGCGGCGGCGGCGAACCGGGTACACCGCCAATCGCCCCAGCGTTGACCAACGCTATTTTTGCCACTACAGGAAAACGCGTTCGCCAACTGCCGGTTAGCAAACACCTTTAAGACGGAAAATTGACTAGACCACTTCAACGCCCTTGAAACTAATCATGAAAAGCAAAATGGGGATCGCTTCGGCGACGTTAATCTTACTATTGATGCTGACATTTACTAGCAATGCCGAGCAGCCAGCTTCAGGCCTCGGGGCCCCCCATAGTGAAACAAAAGGTGAAACAAAAGGCGAGAGAAAAGGCGAGGCGAAAAGTGAAGTCAAAATAGCGGTGCAGTTGTGGTCAGTTAAAGAAGATCTAGCGAAGGATTTCGAGGGCACTATTAAAGCACTCGCTAACATGGGTTTTCAGGGCGTCGAGCTGGCGGGCGAATTCGGTGAGTTTTCAACAAACCCAAAAGCGTTAGCGGATTTCATTCGCTCAACAGGCATGCAAATAAGCGGTGCTCACATTGACTTCGATTCTTTGTCCGACAAACGCTTTGAGGCAACAATCGATTTTTATAAAACCGCCGGTGTCGCCCTTTTGTTGATCGGCTATGACGCTCGAGCCGGGGATAGTGCAACCATAGAGCAGACAATTGACGACTTAAACAGACTTACTAAAAAAGTCGAAGCAAACGGCATTCGCTTTGGGTATCACAATCACGATTTTGAGTTTAGAGCATACAAAAACGCCACCTTTTGGGACCACATCGCCAATGCAACAGCCGATACAATGGTACTGCAGATGGATGTTGGTTGGGTCAATTTCGCTGGCGCTGAACCGATCGACTACGTACGCAAATACCCTGGTCGAACACTTAGCACGCACTATAAAGGCACGCTACATCCAACGGTTAAAAACAGACTACCGATTATTGGCCAAGACTCAATAGACTGGGCCGCCTTATATAAAATAAATCGCGACATCGGCGGCACAACTTGGATTGTTATTGAGCAAGAAGAGTACCCTTTGGGGCTGAGTCCGCTAGAGGCGGTAAGGCTGTCAAAGTACGGCTTAGATAAGGCATTAGCGCCATTTAAGGAACCTCTGATTAAGTCTAAATGATCTCTGGCCTTCAAGCTGATTCACAATCAAGGCATTGTTTTGTAGGCATGACTGGTCACGTCAAAAAATAATAACGCCGAGTGTGGATCCGCTTGAAAGCCCCGTAGGGTAAGGCTTGAAGCGCACATCTACGTTGTTCCCGCTCTCACTAAGGACTACGGTCATTAGCCTCGAGCGGCGCCTAGTAGCTGTACGCTTCAAGACTTACAGAGACCGTTTATACTTAATCATAGGCTCCTTAAGCATTAGTTCGTTACCGTCTAGCGATACTATTGGCGGAGGTTGCAAGTTAGCTTTATCGCTAGAGCAATTTTGACCCGTCAATACATTGAATCGATAGCCATGCCACGGACACGTGATTATTCCAGCCTGATCGATTATTGCATCTTGCAACGGTCCGAACAGATGCGGGCAATCAGCGGCATAAATTACCCACTGGTGTTGCCACCGATTTAACACATAGCGAGACTTACCGAACTCAACAAGCTTAGGTAACTGCTGCTTTAACTCGTCCTCAGTTCCTAGGGAAAGAGCCTCAGCGCAGTGTGGAAGAGCCTCAGCGTCGTTTGGAAGAGCCTCAGCGCAGTTTGGAAGAACCTCAGCGCTATCGAGAACCTCAGGGCTAGAAAGTGCCTTGAGCTTGCTTGGCCCGACAATCTTCGCACTCTTACGACGGTCAATAGCCTCCTGGCGGCCGATCATCAACAACTCATCTTCGTCGTACAGCACTGAATACTGACTCTGAAGCGTTTTGAGAATCGATGCTTGCGCAGTATCGCCACGCTTTAGTCGCGCAACGCCCAACTTACTGGCAACCTGTTTATAGAGTGCAAACGGCAAAAATCGTTGGCCGATATTCAAAAATGTTAGCACCTTAGAGAAGGGTTTAGGCAGATAAAAGTTAACGCGGATGTCTATTTCACGATTTGCTACCTGAGTAGCCTGCGTGTGTATTTCAAAGCCTTTTGCGCCACCAGAAAGAATCGTTGTAGCCCAGTAACATTCATCCTTATCAAGCAAAAGCTCAATATACTGGCGTCGCGAGTCAGGCTGTGTGGTAATGGCCTGCCAGCCCCAATCGCCTTCATTCACCAATTCAATCGCCTGAAAACTCGATTCATGCACGTGCGGTAAATGCTCCCAGTCATAGGCGTTTTCGATCATACGAGTAATACTGACCGGCAAACGGCGCTGATAACAGCCGACAAACAATAGCGTATCTATCCGTTGGTAATCAATTTTGGTGCTTCTATTGTCAAACATAACTAATATCTTCTAACATAACTAATATCTTCTAACATAACTAAGCTCGAATTATCATTTCTAAGAACTCAATTTAGCATCAAAGCTAGCATAGAGGTTTACTTAAGGAGCCTCTGATTAAGTCTAAACGGCCTCTGTAAGACTTGAAGCGCGCAGCTACTAGGCGCCGCTCGAGGCTAATGGCCGTAGTCCTTAGTGAGAGCGGGAACAACGTAGATGTGCGCTTAAAGCCTTACCCTACGGGGCTTTCAAGCGGATTCACACTCGGCGTTATTGTTTTTTGACGTGACCAGTCATGCCTACAAAACAAGGCCTTGATTGTGAATCCGCTTGAAGGCCAGAGGTCATTTAGACTTAATCAAAGGCTCCTTAACTGTGATAAGGCTTTTATCTGGTTAGCGACAAAATACCTGTTCATAAGCTTTGAAACCAGCAGCCTTGTGCCTTACCATTCAGAGATTATAAGAAAATTACAGAAGTAACCTATGAAACCAACCGTTGTCATCAGTGGCTCAGGTGTTTGGAACCCTCCGCACACCATAACTAACCAAGAATTAGTAGACTCTTATAACGCCTATTCGGCGAAATTTAATGTTGACAACTCATCCGCGATTAAAGACGGTAGCATGCAAGAAATGCCCATGTCATCAGCGCTTTTTATTGAGAAAGTGTCAGGCATTAAGCAACGCTACATTTACATCAAAGATGGCGCACTAGACATTGACCGTATGCGCCCCCGCATTCCAAAGAGGTCTGATGAGGAGCTTTCTCATCAAGCTGAGATCGCTTTAAACGCGGCAAAAATTGCGCTCCAAGACGCTAATAAAGAGGCCGGTGATATAGATGCTGTTATCGTCAGTTGTGCCTACACCGAACGTGCCTACCCAGCTATTGCAATTGAGGTTCAAGAAGCATTAAACATTAAAGGGTTCGGCTTCGACATGCTGGTGGCTTGCTCAGCGGCGACATTCGCCTTGCAACGCGCCTATGAAATGGTAAAAGCCGGGACCGCTAAATGCGTATTAGTAATTAATCCTGAGTTAACATCGCCACAGGTCAATTATAAAGACCGTGATGGTCATTTTATCTTTGGTGACGTATCAACAGCGGTGATTGTTGAAAGCTCAGATACCTGCCGCTCAGAACATAGCTACGATATTCTTGGCACTAAAGCCGTTACCCAATTTTCAAATAATATTCGCTCAAATTTTGGTTACGTCTCTCACGCAATCGACGACGAGGTGTTCGGCGCTGATAACTTATTTCATCAAAACGGTCGCGGCGTATTCAAAGAAGTATGCCCAATGGCCGCCAAGCATATCGAAGATCACTTGAGCGAACTTGGCCACACCGCGCAAGACCTAAGCCGCTGGTGGCTTCATCAGGCCAATATCAATATGAACTTATTGATCAGCAAGCGTATACTCGGCCGCGACGCCACCGTAGAAGAATCGCCAATTGTATTAGATGAATACGCTAATACGGCCTCTGCCGGATCAATCATTGCCTTCACTAAATATAATAAAGATCTAGCACCCGGCAGCGTAGGTGTAATTTGTTCGTTTGGCGCGGGTTACTCGATTGGTAGCTTGGTAGTTAAAAAACGTTAAGTATGTTCGTCACCAAAAGAGCTAGCACCTAGCACTAGACAGAGCATCTTAGCCGCATTGAAAAAACACAGAATACCCCTATCAACATTGTAATATCCTGTTGTTACAACCTTTTTATTCAGCTTCAAGGAGCCGCCTATGCAAAACCCTACAATGAAATGCCATGAAGTCGACTACGAAATATTTGGTGATGATATGCAAATCGTCGAGGTCGAATTAGACCCAGCCGAAACGGTCATCGCCGAGGCCGGGGCCATGAACTACATGCAAGACGGCATTGAATTTGAGACTAAAATGGGCGACGGATCAAAGCCCAGCGGCGGCGTAATGGATGCGTTGCTCAATGTCGGCAAACGTGTGCTCACCGGTGAATCAATTTTCATGACGCACTTTACTAACAACGGCGAAGGCAAAAAACGAGTGGCATTCGCCGCGCCCTATCCAGGAAAAATTGTCGCCATTGATATGAGCCAGATAGGTGGCGAACTAATTTGTCAGAAAGATGCCTTTCTATGCGCGGCCTTCGGAACCTCCTTGGATATCGCATTTCAAAAAAAGCTAGGCGCTGGCTTCTTCGGTGGCGAAGGGTTTATCTTGCAGCGCTTACGCGGCGACGGTAAAGCCTTTGTACACATCGGCGGCACGGTCATCAAACGCGAACTTAAAGAGGGTGAGATACTTAGAGTCGATACCGGCTGTATAGCCGCGTTTACCAGTGGCGTGGATTACGACATCGAACGTGCCGGGAATTTAAAATCAATGATATTCGGCGGCGAAGGCTTATTTCTAGCAACACTACGCGGGCCAGGAACCGTGTACTTACAAAGCCTGCCGTTCTCACGTTTGGCAAATAGGGTTATTCAAGCAAGCGGTAGTTTTGGCAAAAAAGGCGAAGGGTCTGTGCTGGGTGGTCTAGGCGATCTGTTCGGCGATCGCTAGGCAGTTTGTTAAAAGCCAGTAATTCTATTTTACAATATGAGGCCTTTGCGCGAGCCAGAATTGAAATGAAAATTGGATAAAAACGGCTTAATTGCGGCAGGAAACGACGAGAATAGCTGGCTATTCACTAGTTTTCTAACAAAAATTAAGCTGTTTTTAGACATTTTCAATCACTTATTGATTCGTGCAAAGGTCTCAATATGATTGTATTGATATTACAAACCCTATTCTCGAATTGAGATATTGCCTGACAACTAATAATCGATAAGTAGACAGACAATTAAACTTGGCCTTGATTCGAGCGAGGTCTAATGAGATCTCGTGGCCCACCTGGCTTATCCCCCCGTGGTCTCCAAACGCCCCTGAAACTAAACTTAGTCCATCTGAAAAGATGGGCTTTGTGTTTCGTTCATTTACGTGCTTGCCCCGATTAATTCGCAGCCAAACTCTAGGCAAGATCGACTCCGGACGAGGTCGGGCCGCAACTGCAGCAACTGCAGCAACATTTTTCGAGGGAGTATCAACCCTATTCTCCAATTTCAATCCTTTGAGGCTTAATACTCGCTCGTGAAACAGTTGGTGACAAGACCTAGATAGGCCCCACTTTTCCCACTTTCACTGCGACCCCACGATTTTAAAATTAGCCGTAACCCAAGTTATCAAAATGAGCCTGCAAAAATATTTTAAAATAATTGGCGTACTTTACGTTGTAATAACGCCTCATTAGTATATCGCTATTTTTTTCTTGAACACTGAAAAATTTATCGACTATACGGTTTGGCTTCGGGCTTAATTTTTGTCGCTCAATAGAGTATTTCATGGCCCTTGTTCTCAGATCATCTTAATCAATAAGAGTTCAAAAAAGGGATTAATAAACGTGACCACACCATTAGCATTCTCGGACGAAGATATAGCGCTGCATCATCTAGATAGCCGCCATATACCAGCTATTCATGCATCCCTTCTGTGTGATGAAGTAGAGAGCCTGAGCTTGGACAGTAGACCAATCATCATCGCTTGTGGGCGTAAACGAGCAGACCTATTATTGCAGCACGAGCGAATCACGCCGATCGAGATATTCAAGGCATTGGAAGCGACTATAAGCATTATTGGACGCGACAATTTTGGTTTTGAGTATGGTCGTGTCATTGATTCAATCAGTTCAGGTAGAACAACTCGCGTAGCATTTAGCGCCCCCACCCTCAAAGAAGCCATCAACCGAGTAGTGCACTACACCAAAGATATACCATGCGTTGTGACAGCAAATGCGGACATAAACGACGATAGATTCAGAGTAAGAATCAACCCGCCCTGGAATAGAAAAATACTGCCCCTGTCGCTGCATCGTTTTTTTACCGAAGCTCATATGTCGCTTGTTTTTAAAAAAATGGTTGATTTTTTGGGCCGTCAGCCAAGCGACGTTGTTATACGGTTTGCGCATGAAGAACCCATTGGTGAAAACGGATTCAGAGATTTAAACATAAGCGTGATTTATAACGCCGGTGAGAACTCAATTTCGCTCCCGAAAGCGGTGGGCGATGAATCCAATGTTCAATATGTAAAATGTCTCTCCGACCAAGCAATCAGCCTGTGCGAAGAAAGGCTCAAGGAGCATACCGAGCTGCCAGATCTAACGAGGGCAGAACAAGTGAGAGAAATCGTTCTTAGCTGGGAACCACTTCAGAGCCCTACTTTGTACCAAGTTGCGCAGCAACTAAATATTAGTCCTCGGACCTTAACACGAAGCCTTAAGTGTGAAGGCAACAGCTTCCAGCATATAATTGACCAACAAAAATGTACCTTAGCCAAGAAATTATTGGCAAAAACAAACCAGTCGATTGACTCGATTGCGAACCAGCTAGGGTATAACGATCCCTCTAATTTCAGCCGAGCCTTCAAAAAGTGGTCAAACAAATCACCCAAAGAATTTCGCAGAGGACAGTGTCCATTATTATTTTAATTCACCCATGGCCAGCAACACATTTAACGATGCAATACGGACCTCGACCGGCGTTAACGGATTATCTGCTAACGCATTAATACGTTGTTTCTCAGCAGCGTTTAAGCTCCAACCATTTTTCTGACTGCCCTGATTCTTGGCAATCATATCCAAAGCATGCACTGCATTTTGAGACCCGGCATCAAGGCGCTCCCAAAGCGTCTTTCTGATGATTCCAGACGATGGCGCGATCTGGGTGAGCAGATTTAGGCTTGCATCTTGAACAAACTGACTTTCAGACTCACGATAAAGATAAGCAAGGTCGGCTTCAAGTGGGCTTGAGAGATCTCCGCCGCGGCGACTGACAATACTTTGAATGACGGCGAATGATTCAGCCGAGACACGTGAAGCACCTTGCGACAGAATAGTTTGAATAGACGTGTTCGCGACATGATTCTGAAGTTCACTATCATCAGGCGAAAGGTCGAGGACAACTCGATTCATCCCAGGCGATTGATGAGAGTGGGCGATTGTCCAGGCTAATTCTGAACGATGCTGTTTTGGCAGCAAAGACGCAATTGAAAGAAGAATTTCTTTCTTAGGATTTAATTGATCATTCGAATTCGTCAGGACCGTCATCAAGTTACGTTCAAATTCTATTAAACGATGATTGTCCATAACCAGCATGGCTGAAATGTCATCATTAACCGCTGTAAACTTTTCAATATCGCCAAAAACCGCCTCTACCCTAACATCATAGAGATCATTCAGTAATGCTGTTGCACAAGCGGCATTACATGAATTGTTGGACATTTTGAGCAAGTTAAGAGCGCTATTTTGACTGTTACTCAAATCGTTTTTGCGAACACATGAGTCCGTTTCAATCAAGTCTTCACTGTGCTCTACTTGGCGCGATTGTGGTAAATCGCCTGAGGTAATAATTGAGGCGTCACGCTCTTTATTTGCTGTATCAAATAGAAGCCTGTTACTAAAAACACCAAGGGCAAATATAAAAATAAACAATAAGACACGAGTGTATTTGTATGAAGTCATAACGTCTCATCTAATATAGGCTGTGTACATTCCCACCACTCACGACCAACCGTCGCTGGCGAAGTGAGTGGGTGAGAACATCACTCACTAGTAACTAATGGGCTAGTAACTAACGGGCCACCCGGGGGGGGTGTTGTTTCTCATAATATTCGTGAAGTGAGTATCATTCAAACGCAGCGTGGCAGATCCAAAGTCGTGGGTATCCAATGTATTACGCTGTGCAGATGTCAAACTATTCCAACTTGTGTAACTGACATACTCGTCGGCCTCGTAACTAGAGTTGCTAATGGCTGCCATACCATTAGTAAAGAACCCCTCAATTCTATGATAATAAACGTGGGCTCGTCGGTCATTTTTGGTCTTAATGCTTGGGTTTGAGCGTAGGTCATGATGCGTATAGTCACCGTGGGCGGAAACCGTTAAAAACTGCGACGTCACTTGGCTCATATTATAATTGGGCATCTTTACCCACATCATGACATGCTCCCAATCGTGCCGATGGCCGCCTGCAAAAAATAAAAATTGATCTTTTTCGAAATAGTAGGCGTACATTACGCCACAATAAAGATCCCACGTGCCAGATTTAAACTGACAAACGGCGCGAGTGTATGCTTGCGTGAGGTTTGTTGAGCGACAGTCACCAGCTGGTTTACCGCTGGTATTCAAACCACCGTTTGCCTGACCCGTCGGACTCACAGCCGCGATGGGCAAACAACTGGTTCCATCTGAACCAAATTTCATTGCTGGCCGCACATTGTATATCCATGATGACGTATCACTGGAAGAATGGCGCGGGAAATCGCTCGCCAGCGAGGCCGTGGTGGCGAGTAAAGTCGTTATAAAACAGACCAGGATTAGTTTATATTTACGCATGTTAGCTCCTTTAATTAGTTTAATAAGTTTCGAATCGAGGTGAATGCAGCAGTAATACTCGATGCGCCCTTTCCTGAATCGAAAAAACATTGACCAGATTGAACCGTGGTCTGTCCCCTCGGTTCCGGCTCCTAAACAACATCTGTATAGTAACAACCTTGTTAATGACTTCTAAGATCAGATCACGCCAACAAACAGTCATATATGGACATTTGTAAGTCAAAGCCTAAAATCACAATACCAAGCTCAATTGCAAGCGGACACCGGACTTGGCAGCAACAACTGTGTCCCCTCGGCTCCCTACAGGGATTGAAGAGATTAAAAATTTTAGACGCTTTTGCTTAGAAAGATGAAAAAGCCCCACGCTGCTTAGCGCCGGTAGTATTGGCGCTTCAAGAGACGCGATACGCCACGCTTGCCTAGGTCCGATGTTGTTTTTTGATAACACTCGAGATTGCTGTAACGGAGGTTTTCGACAGATCACCTCCGAGATCGACAATATGTTGTAGAAGAGCTAAAGACTCTTAAGCCGCTCTCATCATTTAGGAACAGCTCAGATCACGCCTAAAACGATCATATGCGGTCATTTCTACCTCTTGGTGCCCTTTAAGCTAAGGCCCGAGGCTATTTTTTAGTAATGCCGTGATCTAAGGCATAACGAATTAGCTCGGCAAAAGAATCAATACTCAATTTTGATTTAATATTTCGTCTGTGCGCTTCAACCGTTCGGCAGCTTATATCGAGTGCCGTAGCTATTTCTCTGCTGGAATAACCGTCAGCTATAAAAGCCAAAATAGTCTGTTCCCGTGTGGTCAAACTTTCGTTCTTGGGCATCGGGTTTTCGATGATGCTGGTGGCGATACTTCCACTAAAATAGGGTCTACCTCCGTACACGCTTTTTATCGCAAAGTGAATTTCTTCAGTCGATGTATCCTTGAGAATGAAGCCTTTTGCTCCGGCTGCCATTATGTTGGCAACGAATTCCGGATTCTCATGCATACTAAAAATAAGAACCTTGGTGTCGGCCGCCCTCTCAAGCATAATCTCGGTAGCATCTATGCCATTCATCGTCGGCATGCTGATATCCATGAGCACCACATCAGGTTTAAGCTCTAAGCATTTTGTAATGCCATCTTTACCGTTTGAAGCCTGCCCCACTACTTCCATATCTTCATAAAAAGATAAGCATGAAATCAGCCCTCCAATGACCATAGGGTGATCGTCGACTATCAAAATTGAAATTTTCCGTTTGTCCATATTCATGGTTCCCTGTTATTTATGCAGCGCAAGCAGTTTTATCGATATCTGGCGCTGAGTGTCCCTTAAAGAGCGAATTTGAAATCTTGGCTACGACTGTTGTTCCCTGTGGAGTAGATATCACCTCAAACGCCCCGCCTTGGTAATCAAGTCGTTCAGTTAAATTGCGAATTCCGATACCATCTGAAAGAGGGGTACGACCCTCATCAAAACCGGTACCATCATCAACAATTTCTAGCACCAGCTCTTGAGATGTAAAGTAAAGATTAACCTTACAAAATTTTGCTTGAGAGTGGCGTTCAATATTAGTAAGCGACTCCTGTACCACTCGATACAAGGTAGTGGCTATATCATCCGGCAACACTTTTTTAACCGCTGGGCGAACTAGGTCAACTGAAATACCAGTACGGCGACTAAACTCATTGGTAAGTGAATCCAGTGCTAATCCCAAACCAAGCTCATCTAGGATCCGCGGATGTAGGTCATGTGATATGCGTCTTATCTCTTGAATAGCGGAATTTAAATTGGTCGCTGCATGATGTAGCGGTTCGGGAGTGATGTCGTTATTTTTATTTAAAAACATACGTGTGGCTTCAATCGAGTACTTTATCGATACTAATATCTGCACGATACCGTCGTGCATTTCACGCGATATACGCCGTCGCTCCTCTTCCTGTAGGTTGACAATTCTTTGACTCAGCAGGTTAAGCTGCGTATTGCTCTTGGTCTTCTCCTTAAGTGCAATGATCAACGCTATTAAGAAGATAGTAAACGCAGTCGTTAAGGCAATGCCAAGAATGATTTCTTCAGTGTTCTTAATATGTCGGTCGATGTCCTTTTGTAACGCAGCGATCTGTGCCTCAACGTCATCAAGATATATTCCTGTGCCTATCATCCAGTTCCATTTCGGCAGATACCAAGAATAACTAACTTTTTCAGTATGGCTGTGTAGCGAAGGTTTGTCCCATGGATACTGATAATAGTCTCCTCCGTTTTTTGCATTCTCAATTAATATCTGAATAATTTTGGAGCCACTTTTATCTTCAAGATCCCACCAATTTTGACCTACTCTGAAGGGTTGCTTTGAGTGGGCAATGCTGTTGCCCTTGTCGTCGTAAACAAAGAAATATCCATCGTCTCCATTGTATGACATCTCTTCTAAAATATCGGCAACCAAACTTTGAGCTACGTGATTGTCTGGGTCAGCAGACTTGTAAATGTGGTTAATCGCGGAATTGGCTAGCTGTGAGTAGTTATGCAACTCGCGGCGTTTCGATTCCATCAAAAATGTTTCAAGCGTACTAAGCGTTTGTTCGGAGAGATGCCTTGACTCATTGGTAATGAATACGTAGGTCAGCACTAAGGCAATAACAACTGGCGTCGTCGCTAGTAATAAAAGCTTTATTGGCAGTTTGATCATATTGTTCCCCTTAATAAATACTATAGAGGATTTTTACCAACCGAGCCTACGCAGTTTACCTAGGTAGTTATACCTAGGGCCCATGCGCAGTAGTACCGACGCGAACGCAGCTTCGTTAGTTAATAATGTTATCTCAATAGCTAATGTGTATATGGCTACATAGCTAAAGACCACTTCCGAGGAAGAAGCATGACATTATTTACCACTAAAACCGTTGCTAAGCTCACAATTGTGATTGCTACGGTAATTGTGACCAGCCAATCTTTAGCCGTAGAAAAAACCTACCGCTGGCGTTTAGCTGAAACATGGGGGCCAAATTTCCCGGTGTTTGGCGATACCACTAAAAACTTAGCCGCTATGGTCAAGAAGATGTCGAACGGACGTTTAACCATACAGGTCGATTCCGCCAATAAACATAAGTCTGCATTAGGTATTTTTGACTTCGTTAAGTCAGGGCAATATCAAATGGGTCATTCGGCTTCCTACTATTGGAAAGGTAAAAATTTCAACACAATGTTCTTCAGCACCGTGCCGTTTGGCATGACCGCTTCCGAACAGAATGCTTGGTTTTATCACGGCGGGGGCATAGAACTCATGGAAGAGGTCTATAAACCCTACGGGTTGATGTCGTTTCCCGGCGGCAACACCGGCGTGCAAATGGGAGGTTGGTTTCGCAAGGAGATTAAGAGCGTAGACGACCTCAAAGGCTTGAAAATGAGGATTCCAGGGTTTGCCGGTGAAGTGCTAGCAAAACTAGGTGCCAAGCCCACCAACATACCCGCTGGCGAGTTGTACACCGCGCTTGAAAGAAACACCATAGATGCACTTGAGTGGGTAGGTCCCTCATTAGACCTGCGAATGGGCTTTCACAAGATTGCTCCCTATTACTACACCGGCTGGCATGAGCCGGCTACCGAGTTGCAATTCATGGTTAATGAAAAGGCCTATCAGACGTTGCCAGCAGACTTGCAAGAGATATTAACAACCGCAATGCGTGTAAGTGCTTACGACATGTATGCTCAATCGACACATGAGAGCGCGATTAATTTGGCCAGAATTCAAACAGATTTTCCAAATGTTGAAATTCGTAGCTTTCCAGCGGAGGTGATGCAGGCCTTGCGTTCTGCCAACACTCAATTATTGAAGGAGTCTGCGGCGAAAGACCCGATGACGGCGAAGATATTAACCTCGATAGCAGACTATACAAAGAATGCTCGAGCTTGGACCAACTTCTCCGACAAAGCATATTTATCTATTCCCTCAGAGTAGGTCAATGTAAGTTTGTGAGGCGGGGCGAAGGGAATCGCCACGTCTCATTTTTTAAGCTTATTAGAGAGCGATAAAATGAAAAGCTTAACACTAGCGATAGGAAAACTAATCGATATGGTTGGTTATCTTTGTGGGCTGCTGATGATATTAATGGTGCTCAACGTATTTTACGACGTGGTCATGCGTTATGTTTTTAACAATGCAAGTATAGGCATGCAAGAACTCGAATGGCACCTTTTTGCGACTATGTTTATGTTTGGTATTGGCTTCACTTTAAAGCAAGGAGGGCATGTACGAGTTGATATTATTTATGACCGTTTGTCACCCAAAGCCCAGACATGGATCGACATTATCGGAACGCTCATCTTTGCAATTCCATTCACCACGTTAATTGTTTATTTCGGTTACGGCTATTCTCTTGACGCGTTTCAAATGGGCGAAGGCAGTGCGGATCCCGGCGGTTTACCACACCGATGGATTATTAGATCGGTTATCCCATTAGCATCTAGCTTCGTAATTCTTTGTTTTATACATCTACTACTGGAAAAAGTTGGCGTTCTGCTCGACAACTCTGATCAGCGTGGAGTCGGTTTGTGATTGGTATCATCATTTTTTTCGCGGCCTTGTTGCTACTATTTTTTGGCTATTATGTCGCGTATACCTTTGCCGGCGTAGCGTTGGTCGTCGGCTTTATTTTCTTGGGGCTAGACCTGTTTGCATTTATGCCATATCGAATCATGTCGATCATGGAGAACACGGTGATGATGGCTATTCCAATGTTCATTCTTATGGGCGTGATTCTGCAACGCTCAGGTTTGGCTGAGCAGTTACTTGAAAGCATGGGAAAGTTGTTTGGCGGCATGTCTGGCGGCTTAGCGATCTCAACCATATTAGTTGGCACATTTCTTGCCGCGTCCACGGGTGTTGTAGGCGCGAGCGTAGTAGCTATGGGCGTTATTTCATTGCCAGTGATGCTTAAACATAAATACGACCCTCGTTTGGCCACCGGTACTATTTGTGCCTCCGGTACGTTGGGGCAAATTGTGCCCCCCTCTATCGTACTCATAATTTTAGGTGACGTAATGGGTATCTCCGTCGGCGATCTTTTTAAAGCCGCCGTGGTGCCAAGCTTAATGTTAGTAACCGCTTACACCTTATATATTCTGTTTGTCGCAAGAACCCAGCCAGAACGTTGTCCGCCGGTCGTTGTGACTGAAGACAAAATGTTGATACTAAAGCAAGCGCTTAAAAACATCATTCCAACCATGTTGTTGATTATTGGCGTTTTAGGATCGATCTTTATGGGAATTGCGACGCCAACTGAATCAGCCGCTATAGGTGCCGTTGGCGCAGCCATATTATCCATCTTTTTCGGCTCCTTCTCGTTTTCAAGCTTGATACAATCATCGCTAGAAACCGTCAAAGTCACGTCAATGGTGTTTGCCGTTTTACTCGGTGCGACTGCCTTCTCGATGGTATTCAGTTATGGCGGAGGTGACGCCCTTATAGAAGAATTTTTCTTATCAGTGCCGGGCGATAAATGGACTTTTATTTTCATCGCAATGCTGTCGATACTAATATTAGGTTTTTTTATCGACTTTATCGAGATCGCCTTCATCGTCGTACCCTTATTAGCCCCAATCGCTGAGTTGATGGGCATCAACATGGTGTGGTTCGCTATCTTGATTGCGATGAATTTACAGACTTCTTTCTTAACTCCCCCGTTCGGCTTCTCATTATTTTATCTCAAAGGTGTCGCCGGTGACTCAGTTAAGACCTCGACTATCTACCAAGGGGTAATGCCATTTATAGCACTTCAAGTGTTTGTTTTATTACTGGTTGTGTGTTTTCCAAGCACATTTATTTTTTACTAGATATTTTCCCCGTACTATTTTGACCGTACTATTTTAAGTAGCAATTTTTCAAAACAAATTATTTTAATAACATAGGAGAACAAGGATGAAAGAAAAATTACTAACCCTGGCCATAGCCACTACTACGCTATTTGGCATCGGCTCCGCCCACGCCGAAGTAACCGCCTACGGGCGAGTGACCTACAACTTGATATCCGACGACACCTCCGATGATACTTATTTTGGGCGCCATGAATTCGCTGAAACAACAATTGGCATCAAGGGCAGTAAAGATTGGGGCAATTTAAAAATAGCAGCCAACATCGAGTTTGGTCTCAACGAAGGCGTGTCTGATCTACTACAGGACGGTAGTAATGCGCGAAACCGAATTCAAGAATTCAGCCTCTCCGGGTCCTTTGGTACGGTTAGCCTTGGTACAGGACCCTCAATTACCTTTGTGATTTCCGATGTCGACCAATCAGGCACCTGGTTTTCTGATCCTCTGGGCATGAGTGCGCGATTTGGCTCAACACGCAGAGGCCCCGGAGGGCAAAGCCAAACACCCTTTGTTCAAGGTCAATCTATTTTTAATGAACGCATTCGTTACGATTCGCCAACCCTGTGGGGTGGTGCAACATTTCACGCGCAACTAAATGAAGATAGCGGTTCAGAATTCGCGCTAAAGTACAGCGCTCAAAATGGCATTCGTTTCAACGCATGGTCTGTTGATCACGGCGACGGTGATAATGACGATGACCCGCAACAAAACGTTGACGGTTTTCGTACCTCTGGTTTTTTTGGTGCTGAGTCTGGTGCTGGAGCACTAATAGGTTATAAACACCAATCAGGATTCAATATTAGTGCTACAAGCATCATCGCCGACCAATTAGATGATGGCGAGCGAGATTTAAACGCTGTCAAGTTAGGCTACACCTTCGGCAAGCACGCAGTGAGTGTGAGTCGGGGTTCATACGGATCGGAAAATGCTGAAGGAATTGATGACGCTGACCATGATCGCACCACCCTAGCGTATAACTTTAAACCCGTAGGCGGCGTCCAGTTTTGGCTGCAAGCTACGTCGGGTGACACTGATGGCCAGTCGAGTTTTGACTCAGTTGCAATTGGCGGTTTAGTCAAACTCTAATCAAAAACCCGTTGTTATACGTGGCTATTGCTTGAGTAATCGCCCGGCTAACGATATAGCCCCAAGATGGTTATGCCCCCCTATTTAACAGAGGAAATATATTATGTTCGCGTCGAAATACTTCGTAATTACGTTCACGGTGATCAGCACCTTTTCATATAGCACCAATAGCCTGGCTGACGACAACTTGACCCCTGGCCCGGGTTTATTTTCTGGTGACAGCGGCGAATTTAGTTTGAGTCAACTAATTAGCAGCAAACCCGCGACAACCGATCACACAACTAACCATGAAAGCCAAATGCTAGAAACGGTTGCTACCTCTAGCTATGAGCGTGACCAAAAAACCAATAATCGTGATGAAAAAACTGATTTTGAGGCCTATAAAGAATGGCATAAACTGCATCAACAAAATCCAGAGCTTTATGATAACTTTGAAGTTTGGCTTGAATACCAATCATACCTAAAGACAAAATAAGCTGAGGCTTTAGAGCGCCAAGCATCAATTTAATCTAAATGGAAAGGCTTTAGAACAATACTTGAGCTGAAAACAGGTATCTGTCAGATCAAGCCTGAATTTCAACACATTAACACTATATACGTTCAACTAACCTTCAAATTTTTCCTCCTTTAGGTTTCCTTGAATAGCTGCTTTATAGCTTGTGCCTATAGAAGTTTTTATCTCGCCAGTTTCGTTGTCGTGATGAGTAGCGCTTATTTAATTTAATGAAACTAAGTATCAGCGATTCACACCAAAGAATAATTTTTATGCGGCGGCCATCAGCAGTGGCAAGCGGAAAAAGATGCTTGATCAAAGGCTCTATTTTACCGACGAGCATAGGTGGCGATTGAAAAATATTAGGCAATTTTGACACTTAAAATCTTTGCTTATTTGTTTTCCATGGCAGTCTCCACTAGCTTCTCTTTACTCCATTACAAGACTTTTTTAAGAGTATCAGACTCTTTGTACTTGTCCCCAAACGTGTAGTAATGCTGAATGTTGGATATCACTTTTTGATAAATACCATTAAGGTAATACACGTATGACTCATGGTCAGCATAATACTGATCATTGGCCGCGCTTGCTCCTTTCTCGATTGCTATATTTAGATATTCCAGCGACTTTTTTTTATCGAAAAACTCTTTATCTGATTTAGTACTATAAATCCAAGAAATAGACTCGTAACCCTTGGCTAAATTTAGCTTGAGTTCGACACTCTTTTCAAACGCAGCCAGCGCCTTTTTGTTTTGCCTTGAATAGTAGTACACCATGCCAACACACCATATAGCTACCGAGCTTTCCGGGTATAAATCGGCTACGTGTTGAAAGAAATTTAGGGCTTGATCGTAATCTTCGGTAATCAGTAAATGATAATCGGCTTGAACCATACTCCTCTCGCTATCTAAGGGATGAATCTTGGACAGCTCAAACGCTTTGGCCACCAACTCTTTATATTTAGGTGTGTCATCTGGCACATAAAAAGATTGCATCAAATAGGCCGACGGATAGCTTGGGTCTAATTCAGTAATTTTCGCCGCTATTTCTTCATATTTCGATTTGTCTTGGTAGTTAAAAAAAGAGTATTGCAAATCGTTGGCCAGTTGGTGTACTTCCGGTACCTTCGATCCAATAGGTAATACAAATCCGTAGGTATTTAGGTTCTCCAGTTCATACATCATGTACATAGTTTGGTCTTTTTCTCGTGCGGTTTGAGCCGCCTCAGAGATTGAAAAAGTCGACACTATGACAAGTAGATAAAATCTTTTTTTACACCCGCGGGATACTCTCATTGTTATTTAGTTCTGTTATTAAAAAACTAATCATAGAGTTGCAATGTATCGTTGCTTGAAAAAGTAGACGCACATACGATTTGCGTCAACTAACGAGGCGCTTTCGACCTTTAATCGAGGTCAAACGGCCGTGAATATAGATAGCATTCGATCCAATCTAACCATGAATGCCAAATATTAGAGACAATTACCGCCTCTCGCCTTGAGCCCGATGGAAAACCCCATAGGCGTAATCAAAAAAACAGACTTTTCGGCCTTTCAAGAACCGCATAAGTTGCAGCGACAAAACCCAGTCATATACGACCACTATGAGGTTTTGCTTAAATACCAATCATACTTAAAGACAAAGTAATCGAGGCTGCATTTTATCCATTCACTACCCCGCGCATGGCAGCATCTATTAAATAGTCTAGTGGAGGCCAGTCATGTTGGCTGATTGTTATTAGGTTGTGTGCAATACCATTCACAAAGCACATCATCGCATCCAGTTTCTGCCTTAATTCAGCATGAGTAAGCTCATATGGTGATGCGTTCGCTATCGCCAACAAAAACACCTCGTAACGCGCAACAATTTTCGGGTTCGCTATAAAAGCACTCACATCGGGTTGATTAACACCCTCGGTCATGAAAACCAGACGATAATGCTCGGGGTTTTCCAGCCAATAGCTAACATACGCTGACCCTAGAAAAACAAGCTGCTCACGAGGAGATTTATTCGCTAACTCCAGCGAATCAAGCCTATTGAATATGATCTCAAATACATCTGACCAGAGTGTGTGGAGTATGTCGATCTTGGCATCATAGTATTTATAAAGTGTCATCGGTGAGCAGCCTACCTCAGCGGCGATTCGACGCATTGATATTTGGCGATATCCCTCCTTTTGAAACAGAAATTGGGTCGATGCGGCAATTTTTTCACGCATCTCACGCCGCTTGTCGTCAGAGATCGGCGGCCGCCCTGGCTTTACTGGCTTGTCGGTTATGTTGGGCTTTTTAGGTTGTTTCATTTTTTTCTGTTGCTAACCATTCCAGCTGTTAAGGGATTGACTTGTTGCTGCCTGATCAATATATTATACGCGTCTATTTAATAAAAGAGACACGTGATGATTGAACAAGTTTACATTCTAACAACGCTAGCAATGGGGCTTTTTGCAGGAAGCCTGCTCACCGAAGCAATTATTCTAGTGCCCTACTGGCGTCGTATGGAGCCTAAAGAATTTTTTCGACTGCATGGTAGTTTGGGGCCAAACCTCTTCCGTTACTACGCCCCACTGACTAGCGCAGCAGTAATACTTGCCGTCACCACCGCCGCGCTAGCTGGGGCAGACAATCTGCCATGGTTAATCTCAGCCGGCCTTTGTCTGATAACGATTGTAATCTTCGCCTTTTATTTTCGCGCCGCCAATAATCGCTTCGCGACACACGACATAAGCAACGACAAGTTAGCTAGCGAGCTGAAAAAATGGGCGAACTGGCATTGGGTGAGAACGAGTTTAGTAATCGTTGCTCTAGGTACTTCAGTCTATGGGCATACCTTACGGGTTGCGATATGACAGACTATGAACCCAGAAATGTGTAATGTGATTAACACCTATGAGCAACGTTAACCCGCGCAACTTTGCCCTATTTACATTGACTTAATCAATTGGCTCTAGAATACTCAAATAGGTCATTTTCAATTGAGTATGACTGTCTCGATTCGTAATTTCTATCATGCGTCAATGGAGTATAGGCAATGGGTACATCGGATGTGTCATGTGACATCCCTGCTGAGTTAAAGGATGCGGTGGTTAGCGATAAATTAATTATTTTTGCTGGTGCGGGGTTGTCTTATAAGCTCAAAAACCGGCTGGGTGACGAAATTGGTGGTTGGAATAATTTAGTACAGAAAATGCTCGAGAACTTGTCTTCATGTGGGCATGATGTGGCGCTTCTACAACCGCTAGTAAACAATTTTGAACCAATTAAGATTCTGGATTTAATCGAGAACAACAATCCTCGTTTACCCAAAAAAAATACCTCTGATTTCATCAAGGATTTTTTTGAGTTGTCAGACGAAAATGACTTCAGCCTTCATAAGAAACTAACTCTTCTCAGTAAGAAAATCATTACCACCAATTACGATACAGCCTTTGAGTTGGCGGCACCTGAATATAGAAAATACAGAGCGTTTAAAGGAACAAATTATGAGTTAACCACACATAAAGAGCCTAATGCCAAGTTGCTTTATAAGCTGCATGGATGCTACGAACATGTTGATTCATTGGTATTGTTTCCCTCTCAATATAAAAACCTCTATGAAAATACGCAGAGGGATTCCGAGCACGCGCTAATGGTCATGAAAAATATAATCATGAACTATACCGTTCTATTTATCGGCACCGGAATGGGGGATTTTCAGATTAATAGTTTGTTCAAAGAAATTGAAAATCTGCAAGGTGAATACAATCAACAACATTTTATTATTACAAATGAAATGTTGGATTCATCTTTATCATTTTTGAAACCGCTAAAAACCAACAACTACAAAGAAATCGAAGCCATTGTTGATAAACTTATTAACATTGCCGAAAAAAACAAAGGCTCAAGCCGTATTGAACTTGAGAAGCAGCTTTTAGATGCGCATAGAGAAATTGAATTACTGAAACAAACACAAGATAGCGATGAAGACCGCGAAAAAATAGCGCTAAAGTCTTTCATAAAGGGTGTCTCCTACAGCCTAGAAAATGAGCCTGAGAAAGCGGCAGACGAATATGAAATCGTCACCTGTATTCAGCCAATGAAACATGAGGCATGGTATAACTGGGGCACTGACCTAGGAAAGCTTGCGGCGACTAAAGACTGGGACGAAGCTGACACGCTGTACCGCGAGGCCTTTGACAAATACGACCGCGCCGTACAGATCAAAGAAGATAAACATGAAGCATGGAACAACTGGGGCATAGCTCTAAAAAACCTTGCGGCTAGTAAAGACGGTGATGAAGCTGAGACGCTCTACCGCGAGGCCTTTGACAAGTACGACCGCGCCGTACAGATCAAAGAAGATTTTCATGTGGCATGGATCAACTGGGGCATTGGTTTAGGAAGCCTTGCGGCGACTAAAGACGGTGACGAAGCTGACACGCTGTACCGCGAGGCCTTTGACAAATACGACCGCGCCGTACAGATCAAAGAAGATTTTCATGAGGCATGGATCAACTGGGGCATTGGTTTAGGAAGCCTTGCGGCGACTAAAGACGGTGACGAAGCTGACACGCTGTACCGCGAGGCCTTTGACAAATACGACCGCGCAGTTGAGATCAAAGAAGATCAATACGAGTCATGGAGCAGCTGGGGCGTTACTTTAGGAAACTTTGCGGCGACTAAAGACGGTGACGAAGCTAAGTCTTTATACGCAAAGGGCATCGATAAGTTGCATCTAGCACATAAATTATCAGGAAAATGCTATAACTTAGCCTGTGTCTATGCCCTTCAAAGTAGCAAAATAGATGCCCTCAAATACCTAGAAATCAGTTTAAACAACAACGAGATAAGTAAAGAATTTGTACTAAGTGATGAAGATTGGCTAGCGCTCTATGATGATGCCGACTTTAAATCCATATTAGCTGATTTTTAGATGCCATCAAGGAGCACCAACACCCACAAGTGGCGCCGCTCGTAGAGCTAGCCCGAACCATGAGCCGCCTAAAGGCGCAACGAAGTTGCGACAGCGGTGTGTTTTCTTGGTTCTGTCTAGGTGCCCCTTGAGGGTATCTTTTGCGCCAAAAGAATGAACGCCCGCCACGGCATAGCTACATGGATGTAGCATATTAGAGCAACGCAGGAGCAGTTGCCGAGTGGCAATGTATGGGCGAAGTTGAGTAGTCGCTCAATATACGAAAGCTAAGCGAGTAGAAGAACCTCTAATATTCGTCGCAATCATAAGATGCCTTCAAGGGTAGCAGGTCTTTCGGCTACGCCCAAGAGCGCAACGCCTGCCCTTGGGGTATGACTCAAATAAGTAACTTTTATCCATTTCCATCAACTTTGTACATTTTTCAGAGTACGACCTGTTCGGTGAAGTTTAGTTCAAGTTATTTAAAAATAAAGCGACAAGCAACTAACTTACAGAATCAGCTAGTTGCTCTATAGCGCAGCTCACGATCACGCACGATTTAACCCGATGTGCGCCAAAGTAGCTAACTAACTACTTTAGTCGCAACCAATGAACGTCAACTCTATCCAACAACTAAGGCTTACGCCTAAACTCAACATCAGAATCAGCCGCCAAATAAATAGCCGCCGCGTAAGCCGCTACGTTTTGCGCCAATTCATCGGCATCAATCTTATCTAATGTGTCATCTGGAGTATGGTGTAAATCGAAGTAGTCCATGCCATTTTGGCTCAATCGGATGGTCGGCACGCCCTTTTGATCTAATGGAATAATATCTGGGCCGCCGCCTTTAACGTCACTTCCGCCACGCACGATACCCAGTGGCGACAATATTTTGCCGATCTCATCGATAAGCAGCGTTGCTTGGTCACTTACATTGGAATTTAACTGCCAGATCGACCGTGCGCCGAAGTCTGACTCAGTCGCTAATACGTGATTATCAAGTTCACCTTCGTGTTGCTTGGCATAGGCTTTTGCACCTAACAAACCAACCTCTTCAGCGCCAAACATGACCACGCGAATTGTTCTCTTTGGTCGCTTTGGCAATTTCGCAATTAAGGCCGCTGCGGCGGTAGTAATCGCTACGCCAGCACCGTCATCGACTGCGCCGGTGCCTAAGTCCCAACTGTCTAAATGGCCACCAATTAAAACAATTTCGTCTGGCCGTTCGCTGCCGATTAGATCCATCACCACATTACCGCTGCTGACTTCACCTTTCCATTTTGCGCCCGAGTTAAGGTTAACCTCTAAGCTGCTACCGAGATTATGCAAGCGCCGCAGTTGATCAGCGTCTGGGTTGGACAGCGCAATTACCGGAATCGATGCCCAGTCGCCGTCTTTAGAGCTCATCATTCCAGTATGTGGAAAACGGTGTGAGTCGGAGCCAACCGAACGCACTAAAAGAGCACTAGCGCCGCCACGCTCAGCATGCTGCCAGCCTATTCGGCGGCGTTGATTAGCTTGACTATAGCCTGCGCCGGTTTGGCTCTTGACCATGATGTCGCCGTCGACGAAGGCGATCTTACCTTTAAGTTGATTTTCACTAACCTTCATAAGGTCATCGAGCGAGCGAAAGTAAACAAGCTCTGATTTTACTGACCCTTTCGATGCGGCTCCGCCACCTAAGGCCGTGCCGTATAATTCCTGAGCATAAGGTTTGCTCAATGAAATGCTCAAGTCACCTCGGTCCCAAAATGGCATTTTAAATTGCTCGATACTAACTTTATCAAAACCGAGTTCGTTACCTAACTCTTGACCCCATTTTCTGGCTCTTGCTTCGGCTTCTGACCCGCCCATTCGAGCGCCAATTTCAGTAGTCAACGATTCGACAATGCTGTATGCGAGATCACTTTCCAGCGCTTCGGTGATCAGTGCTTTAGCATTGGTTCTTTGCTGATCGCTTATAATATCGTTTGCAGTCGCACCGAACGTTGCGGCGGCTAGACTTAAAGAGAGCCCGTATTTAAGAAATTTATTCATCTTATTATCTATTTAAAAGTGTGTGAGCGAATACTCAATTCTCAAGCGAGCAAATGCTCGCGAAGTATCGCTATTAGATCATCATCGAACGCCAAGCGTTTACCTTTTTCAAAATCGAAATGCACCATTCTCGCTTCGGCTTCTGCCGCGATCAAGCTTAGCTTTTCGCTGTATATCGAGTGCTTTACAAAAAACTGATTGGCATCAATTTTGCTTACCACGGTACCAATTAACAATGTATCTGGGTAAGTCACTGGCACTTTAAAGCGACATCTGGTTTCGGCCAATGCTAAACCTGTTTTCATATCACTACCCACCGGATTCATATCACCAGGTGCATTACTTGCAAAATTCGGATACAACAACTTAATAAATTCAATCCGCGCGGTTTCGCAATAGTAAAAATACTTAGTGTTATTAACATGGTTCATTGAGTCCATGTCACCCCAAACGACTTTTTGCGGGTGAACGACTTTACAGTCATTTAGGCAACTCGGCTTTTCAATCGTCATGGAAAGTAAATCATTAAAATAGGATATCGGCATGATATCGCATCGGCAAGACAGCCGCGTCAAAGGCAATAGAGTAGAATCATGGGGATAACAGACGTCAGAAGAGAACTCCCTATGAGCCCCTTATCACACATCAAAGTCCTGGATTTATCGCGCGTGCTAGCGGGTCCTTGGGCCAGTCAACTATTGGCCGACCTCGGAGCCGAGGTAATCAAAATAGAGAACCCCAAAGGTGGCGACGACACCCGTCATTGGGGCCCGCCGTACCTAAAAGACAGCGAGGGTAACGACACCACCGAATCGGCCTATTTTCTTTGTACGAATCGAGGTAAACAATCCGTTTGCGTGGATATAAATACTGAAGAGGGGCAAGCAGTAATCAAATCTTTGGCTAGCGAGTGTGATGTATTAATCGAGAATTTTAAGGTTGGTGGATTGGCTAAATACGGCTTAGGCTATGAATCACTATCTAAATTGAACAAGGGCTTAGTCTATTGCTCGATTACAGGGTTTGGTCAAACCGGACCATACAAAGACCGCCTCGGCTATGACTTCTTGATTCAAGCAATGGGCGGCTTAATGAGTGTTACTGGTGAGCCGACTGCTGTCGGTGGTCAGCCACAAAAGATTGGTGTAGCGCTGACCGATATCTTGACCGGCCTTT
This sequence comes from Arenicella sp., assembly GCA_046709645.1. Lineage (GTDB taxonomy): Bacteria > Pseudomonadota > Gammaproteobacteria > Arenicellales > Arenicellaceae > Arenicella. The sequence continues at coordinate 7,032 of JBKEFT010000031.1, read as the reverse complement.
ATGCTTCAAATGGTATTTTAGCCGCCTTGACGGAACGAGAACGATCGGGGCTTGGGCAATACATCGATTTAAGTTTGTTCGATGTCACCGCCGCAACGCTTGCCAATCAAGCCAGTAATTATTTAGTTGGCGGTATTACTCCAGATCGCCTCGGTAATGCACACCCGAATATTGTCCCCTATCAGTCGTTCGCCGTAGCCGACGGACATATCGTGATAACCGTAGGTAACGATACTCAATTTGAAAGTCTGGCGACAGTATTGGGCTTAGAGGAATTAGCCGCGGATGAGCGCTTCATGACTAACTCACTGCGGGTAAAAAACCGGAGTGATCTGATCAGCATCATGCAATCAGCGCTGCATGAAAACAGCAGTGAATATTGGCTTAATCAATGCGAAGTACACGGCGTTCCAGCCGGGCCGATCAATACCATCGATCAAGTAATGAATGATCCACAGATTAACGCGAGGAAAATGCGAGTAACGCTAGATCACGCTAATAGTGATCATCTTGAAATGGTCGGCAATCCGATTAAGTTTTCAAGAACCCCGATTAAATACACTTCAGCACCTCCGACGCTTGGTCAGCATACAGAGAGCGTTTTAGCCAGGCTTAAGGCTCAAAAGGCAAAATAAACCTCAAGCGTCAAAGTAAATCTCAAGTAACCCGCAACAAAATCGAACTTGGGCCTGTCGGATAAGGGTTTGCGTCAAGACTAGCGCCCTCTGGGTAGAAAGTGGTAGAACTCGCTAGCTCACCCTACGGGGAGGCTAGTTTTTCGTTTATTTGAGACTGACCGATTGCTCGAAAATAAACAGAAAAATAGACTTAAGTGGCACTTTCGTACTTGTCAAATTGATTGGCCGACAGGGCTGATCTACTTAGTTGCTACGCCATTGGGCTAATATTTCAGACTCATTCGACTGAGCTGCACCTCGAACTTCGGACTTAGTACGACTAAATTTCGGTGCTGGCGCGGGTTGAACTTTGCCATCAACTTCGACATAGGCATTACGTGCCTGCATGTGGTGGTGATTAGGAGCCTCTAGAAAATCTAATACCGGCGCGAAGCAAACGTCGGTTCCTTCCATAATATCGCACCATTGTTGCTGAGTTTTTCTGGCCACTATCACGGCAAGTTTTGCTTTCAACTCAGGCCATTTTCTAGGATCATTTTGTTTACCGAAATCCTCTTCATTCAAGCCCATTTTCTGCTTCATCAATGCGTAAAAATGCGGTTCGATGGCACCGAGAGTAATAAACTTTGAATCACTAGTTTCATAGCTGTCATAGAAATGCGCTGCCGAATCTAATAAGTTCGACGCCCGTCGAGTAGACCAGGCTCCAATATTGTTCATAGTGTAGAACATAGACATTAAATTGGCGGTACCTTCGGTTATCGCAGCATCAACGACCTGACCTTTACCCGAGGTTTTGCTTTCATGCAATGCGGCTAAAACGCCCATCACAAGGAACATGGTTCCCCCGCCATAGTCACCAACTAGATTAAGTGGCGGGACTGGCGCGCTACCGTTGCGCCCAATAGCATTCAATGCACCGGTAATCGCAATATAATTGATGTCGTGACCTGCCGCCTGTGACAGCGGGCCGGTTTGACCCCAGCCGGTCATACGCCCGTAGATTAGCTTTGGATTGGCCGACTCAAATACTTCGGGTCCAATTCCTAGTCGTTCCATGACACCAGGTCTGAAACCTTCGATAACTATGTCAGCATGCTCGATTAGAGTACGCACAGTCGCTAGTCCCTCATCGGACTTCATATCGATTTCGATCGAGCGTTTACCACGGCGCAGAACATCGCCCGGCATTTTATAAGGGTCATTGGCTTTATCGATAATGACTACATCGGCCCCCATATCGGCTAGCAACATACCGGCTAAGGGCACAGGCCCGATTGCCGACATTTCGATTATTTTTAAACCAGATAATGGCCCCATGTTAGACTCCGTTGCTCGTTCAGCGAGCTTATTGTTTTTACTGAATTCTATTTAAGTCAGTTTAACCGTATTCGCGTCGTATTCGGGTAAATACGCTTGTTGACGAGCGCCAACTTTATTCAGCGCCGTGAACGCGGCTTTTCGCATCAGGCTAGTTTTAAAGTGATAGAGCTTGCCAGCGCGTGCAGAAGTGCTTTGAATCTTTGCTGTGCGCTCAAACCGATTGCTCTGGTATAACTGTAAGCCGTCAGCCAAACTCGACGCCTGGTCAAGGGATCTCTGCAATATGCGGCCATCTTCAATCGCCATTGCTGCACCAGATGCCAGGAATGGTAAGGTAGAATGCGCTGCGTCACCAAGTAGCGTTACTCGGCGAGAGCTCCAATTACGAAATGGTTGATGATTATAGAGCGCCCAACGATAGCAGCTGTCTTTGTCTACTGCGTCAATAATGCGTCTTACCGTTGGATGCCAATCTTTAAAATCATTACTCAGTTCTTGCCATGGCGCTTTGGCAGACCAAGAACTCTCGGTCCACGTTTTGTTTTCAACAACGCCAACAAAATTTGCTAGCCGCCTTTGGCGAAGGTAGTAGAGCACCATATGTTTATTTGGGCCAACAAAATTTGATACAACTGTATTCATCCAATCTTTGGGTAAGCGTTCAACGGGCACCACTCCCCGCCAGGCCACATTGCCGGTAAAGGTTGCGGGCGTATTACCAAGTAACTGTTTGCGAATTACCGAATTGATACCATCTGCCGCTATAAGTAAATCAGCGTCAAGTGACTGTGCATTGCTGAGTTCTATTCGAATCGAATCTGCGCCCTCGTCGTATGAAGCAACCTTACTATCTAAGCTAAGACCGTTTGGCTGACGCTCGAGAAATGCACCGAGTAGCACACTATGTAAATCAAAACGATGTAGGTGTAAATAGGGAGCGCCATAATTATCTTGATACGACTGGCCCAAATCCATCGTATGCAACGATGAACCCGTTTGATAATCTCTGAACTCTACTCGTTCGGGAGTCACCCCCACTTTTACCAACGCATCTAACACGTCGAGATGCTCCATCACACGCAGGGCATTGGCTCCGCATTGGATGCCAGCGCCTATATCTAAGAACGCCGGAGCGCTCTCGACCACCTGAACATCATATCCGGCTTTGGTCAAACATAAGGCCGCCGTTAGGCCACCGATTCCGGCTCCAGCAATAACAACTTTCATAACGTCGCTTACCGAGCCTGCATCCGGATGCCGCCATCCATTCTCACGCTCTCACCATTCATATAATCATTCTCAACTAAGTACTGTGCAAGATGAGCTATTTCATCAGGCTTACCTAATCGCTTTGGATTTAAAACTGATGATTCTAATGATTGGTACACCTTTTCGGGGAACGCATCAAAGAGCGGAGTATGAATCAAGCCAGGCACAATAGTGTTAACTCGAATACGATGCTCGGCCAAATCTCGCGCTAAACAAATAGTGCTTCCGATTAACGCACCTTTGGTAGCCGCATAGGCAGCTTGCCCTATCTGACCCTCTTGACCTGCGACTGATGCGGTATTCAAAATAACGCCACGGCCACTGTCTTCATCAATAAGATCTTGTTTACTCATTTGCGCGGCACACAAGCGTAAGACATTAAAAGTGCCAACAAGATTAATGTCGACCACACGCTTATACGTATCAAGTGCGTGCGGTTTGTTTTCTTTGCCGACGGTTTTCTCGCCATGACCAATGCCAGCGTAATTGCAGTTAATATGAATCGAAGCAAAACTCTCAACTGTACGCGCAATCGCAGCTTCAACGCTTTGTTCATCTGTGACATCGGTTTTAGTATAGATGACACTATCACCAAGCTCTTCTACTAAAGCGTTTCCACGCTCATCATTTAAATCAAAGATCGAGCATTTAACACCATTTGCGACAAAGCGCCTTAATGTTGCTTCACCCAAGCCTGATGCACCGCCAGTAATTACTGCTACCTTATTATTTAAATTCATGTTCAAATTTGTTGTTATTGCTTTATTCAAGCTTACCACTTTTCATCGGGCCACTACGTCGTCAATAGAAGTACCTTTGGAAAGCCTAGGTAGACACTCATAACTAGTTAGTAAAACACTCTACCGCAAATAACCGAGTTTAGAACAACCGCAATTGCTTAGCCTTACCTTCCTGTTCGGTCATCGCTGCGAGCTGGTTTGAACATTGGCGCAAATCAATTCTTCATTAGCATTGCCTATTGTTTCATCCAAACAGCTCTGCGCCCAAAGCTTCCCGTCCCAGAAGTATTTTTTATTATTACAGGTCGTAATTTGAAAACAACCATTTTTAAAAACATTGCTCACGTGGTTTATCTGAAATCCATATATGGGTGTCTAACTTACTTATAACTTACTTAATTTCTTCAAATGATCACATGGTATCGGCAATGAGCGTCCCCATTCAGTAATTACACTCCGTTTTGACAATAAATGTAATTCACTATTGTTTAATTTGGGATTGTTATAGCCGTAATATTTTCGGCTTGAGTTTCAGTCGCGGTAACCTTGCTATTTTAAATTGATTAAGTCTACGCTCAAGAGGCCCATTCAATAAGTATTGGATATTTCGATTGAATTTCAGCCGATTTGGGTTTCTTTAGCAACCGATATGGATATCTATAATCAAAGACATTCTCAAGATCAGTAGGAGCAATATTATCTTAAAAACTGAATGAGCTGAGCCGATATAGATTGAATCAAAAATTCGCTACCGAGGTTACTTAAATGATCACCGTCATAATAAAGAAGGCCCTGCTTAGTGAGTACGTTGCACGACATCGCCTTATGGTCACACAAGTAGTCGGATGGTTTAATTACCAAAACGTTAGCACTCGATAGATTCCCAATAGTCTCATTTGTAAACTCAAGCTTCTGCATAATATCGTCATAAGTCACACTACTTTGGCAACGCATATTGGCGCTCTCACGTGCGATTATATAACTGGGTGATTTATCACATTCACCAATCCCTTTATTTAGCAGTGGGTATTGTGAAAACACAATAGACTTCCCTATCGTCGAGGTAAGATGTTCTACGGTATTAGACAAGCTTCTTACCCATATCGATCTAGACGTATCAGAGGAGATTATCGAAGTGGAATTAGCGGTATCAGTCAAAAATGCCTTGGGGGTAAATGCTTTGCCATCATGGGGTCCGTGCTCATATAACCACATCCATCTCGCCGATATAATTACAGCATCAAATTCTCCAACGTTTGCAAACTGGTTTATGCTTTTTACAAATTGTAAACAAGTCTTATTTTCGCCAGAATCACGAGCCTGATGTAACTCCACACCCATCAATGGCGGACATCCGGCAACCGAAATAGATTTAAAATAAATATCCTGCTCCCTGCCGAACCGGTCTAAACCAAAACGCAAATTCATAGAATGACTGTCGCCAACAAGTAACACTTTTACTACTGGCTTACTTTTCTTGCCGAACTCACAAACTTGCCGTGTTCTGTCATCAAAATATTCACACTTAACGTCGTTATTTCGTATCTTTTGATAGTGCTCAGCTATACGCCAAGTCCAACCTTCATTAGACCTGATGTGCCAGCTAGTCAGAAGCAATAAAAGCGTTAGCCCTGTTATAAAAGCGTAGAAATACTTCTCTTTATCTTTACTTGGAATACGAAATGGCTTTTCTATTAGATAGTGTAAGCAATAACCTGAAAATAATATCGCAACAAAAACACCTAGCTTCTGCAAAGAACTTAAGTCACTAATATTCCAATACATATAATAGACCCAGATAGGCCAATGGACTAAATAAAGCGAATAAGAGGCTTTGCCAATACTCTTGACCGGGGCGTTATTGAATAATCGGTCGGCGAGCATAGAGTTGCGTGCATAGATTAATAATGCAGCACCAATACAAGGCAATAGGCTTGTATAACCAGGGAACGCTATTGATTTATCGTAAGCAACAACAGGATACAAAACCATACTCAGACCAACCAGACAAACTAGGTTGCTTTCGTCGAAAGCCCGTGCTTCACTGGCTTTACGATTCAGCTCATACCATGCTAAAAGGCCACCTATCAAAAACTCATAGGCCCTAAATGGAACCCAATAAAATACCAAACTCGCCCTATCGTCCATCAAATACTGTGCTACTGAAAACGACACCAGTGTAAGTAGTAATAGAAGGCAAAATATGGTTCGTTGACTCCGAAAAATTTTGGCAAGGGATACTAAAATAATAGGCCAAAATAGATAAAACTGCTCTTCAACCGAAAGCGACCAAAAATGCAAAAGAGGTTTTAACGAAGCATCTACATCAAAATAGCCCGACACCATCCAAAATCGAATATTAGCGATCGATAAGATACTTGCTATCGTCGAGCTCGACAGTCTTATTAGTGCGTCTGGGGAAAGTATCAAAACACCAAAAACAAGACTTAACGCTAATATTGCAAGCATTGCAGGAGCAAGCCTTCGCAAGCGCCCAAGATAAAATCGTTTAAATGAAAAGCGAGAGTAGGCCAAATCAATTAGGATATTTCGGCTTATCAAATAACCAGAGATGACGAAAAAGACATCAACGCCTATATAACCTCCTTGAAACAGTGATAACTCCATATGAAAAAATATTACAGCAAGAACAGCTAATGCTCGTAACCCATCAATTTCGGGGAAATAGTGTTTTTTCATTAAGTACAGAACCTTCAATAAACATTCGCTCCAATCAAAGATTCGAACACATAATTTGATCGAATTTTTCGACTTCTAATATATGTCGCTAATATAAACATACCTATAGTGCTAAGACAAAGTAAAGTTAAGCCCATCTGTATATTTAAAATACCCGCCAACAAATTCTGTGTAATCCTAGACAACACATTGAGCCTTGTTACCACCAAAACAAAAGTTACCACCAAAACAAAACACGAGGCAATAAAAAAGCCCCAGTAGATCACTCTACTGGGGCTCATATATAAATCTGGCAATGTCCTACTTTCACATGGGCAACCCACACTATCATCGGCGCTAACTGGTTTCACTTCTGAGTTCGA
>JBKEFT010000030.1:0-76096 GCA_046709645.1 Arenicella sp. | reverse complement strand
CTTTGCCAAATCTATGCCAATAATTGTATTCTTACTCATGGTGGATACCTCGTTGAATGTAGAGTTTCTGAAACCTCATTCTGGCACACTGATGCCGTAAATCGAGGTATCCATCTCATCACCCATCGTAATCGACATTCTAACACTCTGATTTATATGAAAACTAGTTATGGTTGTCCAGCTATCTGATAACGGGAAAATACGAGTGCTTTGGCCGTTGGCAAACGATTGATCTTCCCTGTGATATGCATTGTTAGCTGCGTTCGTTCCAATACCCTAGTTTACGATGATTATGCATCACAGCAACTACATAAATTCTGAGTTATTTCGAACTCTATGGATAATTGAAAAAGTAAAACGACCAAGAATAAATCGTCGATGACTTTGTCCAAATTTAGGCCATGTAGAAGGAATAGACTGGATAGAATTGAAAGCCTCATCTAGCTCTTGAACGAACTCGTGCCCCAAACCTTTAGATTGCAACTGATACCATGTAAATGACTCTATAACTTCAACCTTAGTATCTGGATGGAAAAATATTGGTAGCATTTAGCTCACGATATCTTTTTTAATTTCATCCCAAGAAATGACTTTCACTGCACCAGACTCTATATCAGCACTGCGTGACTCAGCCAAAGAAAGCCAGTCTTTATCAACATCTAGTGCGTTTTCAGAATCCATAGATGATAATAGGCAATGAGCAGCCAATGCTTTTTCTTTTGTGCTTAATTGCTCGATGTTTTCCAAAAACATTTTAAATGTTGCTGGCATTTGTTAGCCCTCACTAGTGTACTTAAGAAATTTATCAGCATGGTCCAACGAATCCCAAATAAACTGTTCTTCGATTAAAATTAGGGAGCCAAAGAGCTGAACCCCTGAGCTAAGCTTAATTTTCGTTATTATTTTTTCGTCAACTACGTGGCCACCCTTATGCACTAATTGGTTTCTAATTTCCCGGACGAAATTTAAATGATCATAACTGTTTTTTACACTTTCTAAATCAAGGCCTGCGTATTTTGTAAGGTACTTGTATCTTGCGTTTAGATCATTATCACCTTTTATATCTTTAGACGATAGGTTTAGGCATTTTGACACTTTTTTACCATCACATATTTGCTTGGAATAGTAATCTACTAGGCTATAAATATTTGCCAACATATCTGGCTTAATTAGGTGAGAAAATTGCAAATGGGGAGAGCCATACTCTGAAGAGTCTGAATCATATGTAACAGGCTTGAAATTTGCCTCCTCTAGCTTAGATTCATCCAGCAATTTGAAGAGCTTTCCAAAATAATTTTTAAGGCTTTTAATATCCATATCTATTTGCATTGCTAACTTCATAATTGGTGCCTAGCAGTTTTATTCACTGTCTCTATGTTGGTTTTTTTGTGAGCATTGTTAGTTATACTTAGCCATATAACCGTCAGTGTACTAGTTTTAAGAAGTGAAACTACTGCTTAATTGGATGAGACGAAAGCTACCGGGACAGCCATAACTAAGACTTGTGAATATTATAGGTTTGGTTCGAGTAATCAGTTTTTCGAACTGGTGACGCGAGAGGGTACGGTTCTTACTTAATTGCTGGTTTTTGGTGAACTGAACACATTGAAATAAGTTCTTTGCTCACCCCTAGGCTGTTTGTAGAAAAACTACTTTAAGCCCTCTCGGGGTGGAGTCTATGTCTTGAGCGCAGCCGAAAGATTCGATGCCCCTTGAGGGTACTAGGCTCGCCCTTTGAGGGTGCCTTTAGATTACAACAAATATTAGAGATTTTTCCACTCGCTTCGCTCGGTCAAAATGACAGAAAATTACCCTTAGCTGGCTGCTATTCTTTACAAAATATGTTGATTTTTACTAGTTTAGATATCGAGATTCGGGGTAATTGATACCGGCCCTTTACATGCATCGACACACTGTAACTAAAGATTACATTTCAAACGGTTTGTTGCTGATATCGTGTAGATTAAATCAAAAAAGAGGAAATATTATGGAAGTAATACTACTTTTAGTTGTTGTCGGTATGGTCGCAGGTTGGTTAGCAAGTATGGTTATCCCTAACGGCTATGGTCTTATTGGTACGATAATAGTCGGCATTATTGGTGGGGTAGTTGCGGGTTATTTATTAGGCGACATGTTGAATATTACTGGCAACGCTTTAGTCAACCAGATAATTTCAGGCTCGATTGGAGCCATTATTCTACTGTTCATTTTAAGCCTCATAAAGAAAGCTTAAATATGAATTCGAGGGTGATGCTAGTCGCCCTCGACTTATAGGCTTTAGCATCTAAGCCCGATGCATAGCGGTTCTACGTTAGCCATCGGCTCAAATGCGATCGACTAAAGGTCTAGCTGAGTTCGCATTTGATCTACGCTATGGTAACCGCCGGACATTTCTGACATGCGCTTACCATTGCTGTCCGTGACCACGAAGTAGGGCACGCCTTTTGCACCAATTTGATTAAAGAACGCTCCGTTGGCGTCGGCTAAAATCGGTGCGTCGTAGCGCTTACTGTAGGCTAGAACCTTCTTCATAGCATCATTGCCGATTACCACAGTCGCTTTGATACCGTCGTCGCTTGCGCTTTTCACTAACTCGTTGATCATTGGAGTCAGAGATTTACACGAGGGGCACCAGGGTGCTACGTACACTATCAAGCATTTGTCTTGCCTACAGGGGCCACCGACCTCAATGTATTCATCAACCAATCGTGCATTTTTATATTGGTCTAGGCTGGCTCTAGGCATGTCATCGGGTAGGTTGATAAACCAGCCGAATAGTCCGATGGCCAATAGTATTGCTAGTTTTTTCATAGTTTAGCTGCCTATCTATTACTGCTTCATTTACGATGTAAAAAGCCTGTTTAGCTAATTCTAAACAGGCTTTTTAGTATCAAATAGATTTGAAGGTATTTAGACTTTTAGAGTCTTTTTGATCGGTAAGTCACGAATTCGAGTTCCTGACGCATGATAAATTGCATTGGTAATACTCGGTAAAATCGGTGGTAAACCTGGTTCGCCAACGCCACCAGAGGCTTGGTCAGATTCGACTAAATGAACGTGTAGGTCGGGCACCTGAGGCATACGCGAAACAGGGTAGTCGTAGAAATTGTTCTGTACCACCGCTCCGTCTTTGATGGTGATCTCACTTTCCATCGCCATCGATAAGCCCATGATCATAGCGCCTTCCATTTGCGAGCGAACTCGGTCGGGGGTGATAACCAAACCGCAATCAATTGCGGTGTGCATCTCCAGTACCGTTACCTTGCCATCCGCGACGCTGACTTTGGTGGCCGCTGCGGCGTAGGAATTAAAGCTCGCGGCGACACTGATTCCCCAGCCTTGACCTTCAGGTAATTTGTCGTCTGCGCCACTTTTGGCAACAACCTCTTTGAGCACACCCTTAAAACGTGCAATTTGCAGATGGTAGTCTTTGTTGTCGCCTTGGCCATAGTGTGTGTAGCCTTTAAAGCCCTCAGTTCGAGGGTCAACGGTGCGGTCTTCGCCAAGCAGATTTATCCACATTTGTTGTGTGCTAATACCGGCTTTGCTTGCCAGCTCATCAACGAATGAACCGAGTGCGAAGGCGTTGTTAATGTTGCCAACCGAGCGAAGCCAGCCGGTTCTCACGTGGGTGGTGACTTCTGGGGTCTCGCAGCTCAGATTCTTGATATCAAACGGAATATCAGCAAAGCCGAGGGATAAATCACCATCGGTTAAATGCGTGGTTTTATCATTGAAAATCCAAGCGATTGGCGGTGCCACCACGCGCTGAATCCAATTGTCACTTCGGTTGTCGTCGGTTAACTCGGCTTTAAGATAGTTTGCTGCGGTTGAATGATAGAAACCATGCTTAACATCATCTTCTCGACTCCAAACCACTTTAACCGGCTTGCCTGACGCTTTGGCAAGTTCAACCGCCTCAATGGTGAAATCGTTTTTACTTTTGCGACCAAAGGCGCCGCCCATCAAGGTGGTGTTGAATTCGACCTTGTCATAATCAGTTTTTGGGTCTAAGCCTAGCTCCTCTAGAACTAAGGTCTTGCCCCATTGAGGCGCTTGTGTGCCGCTCCATACGCGACAGTGGTCGCCGTCAATCACCGCCGTTGCGGCGGGTGTTTCCATTGACATGTGATGGTGATACGGCACCGTGTAGGTTGCTTCAACGGTTTTGCTACTGTCAAATTTATGCGCGTAAACGTCGCCCTCTACCCGCGCTTCTTTACCTTTGCTGGCAACCTTCTTGATTAACTCTTTTTTGTAGGCTTCAGAATCATGAGACACGTTTGCGCCATGATCCCATTCAATTTTTAATTTCTTACGCCCTTCAATAGCGGCCCATGTATTAGTCGCTAACACCGCGACACCAGACATTGGCTTTACGTTGACTGGAAAGCTTCGGTCCTTGAGACGAATGACATCGACAACACCGAGGACCTTTTTAGCTTCGGTGGCATCAAACGATTTAACTTTACCGCCGACCACTGGCGGGCGCTCGATACTTGCTATCAACATGCCAGGTAGTTGAATGTCTTGTGCGTAGATGGCTTGCCCGGTAACAATTTTTTCTACGCCCTGCAGTGCAACGTCTTCTTTACCGATTAAAGTGTAATCAGCACTGTCTTTTAAGGTAAGCGAGTCGGCATCAGGTATTGGCAGTTTAGATGCTGCTTCGGCGAGTTCACCGAATGACAGGCTTTTGTCCAAATAGGTCACTTGGTGATTATGGGCTTTGACCTTGCTCTTATCGACGCCCCATTTATTCGCGGCGGCCTGTTCTAATAGGTCACGTGCGGTGGCACCCATCTGCCTGATATGTGCAAAATGTGTGCGAATCGATGCTGAGCCTCCGGTGTTTTGGTTTCCGTACTTTGGATCAGCATTACCCAGCACTGCGTTGACTCGGCTCCAATCAGCCCCGAGTTCGTCGGCAATAATTTGCGGCACGCTGGTTAGAATGCCTTGGCCCATTTCAGCGCGATGACAAATGATGTCGACACTGCCGTCTTGTTTGATTGTTACAAAGGCACCGAGCTCTTGGCCTAAACCATCGGCCTTTTTAGTAATCGGCATCGCCGATGCTGTCGACGATAGTACGCTTAGGCCCATGCCGCCTAGGGCACTGCCGAGCATTAACACGCCCCCAGCACGGCCGGTTAAGGCCATAAATTCTCGTCGATTTAAAGTTTTTATCTGGCTCATGCTTTCACCTTCTGCAAGTTAGTTGCGGCTTCTTTGATGGCCTTCTTAATTCTGGGGTAGGTACCACAACGGCATATATTGCCTTGCATGGCTTCCTCGATGTCTGAATCTGATGGCGCCGCATTTTTGTCAAGTAACGCCGCTGCGCTCATGATCTGGCCACTCTGGCAATAACCACACTGTGGAACCTTATTAGCGACCCAAGCGGCTTGCAATGGGTGCAGTTCTTGATCATTAGCCAACCCTTCGATGGTGGTAATCTCTTTGCCCTGCGCGGCTGACAACGGCGTTACGCATGAGCGAATAGGCTCGCCATCTAAATGAACGGTGCAGGCGCCGCACAAGCCCATGCCGCAACCGAATTTTGTGCCAGTAAGTTCAGCAATGTCGCGAATCGCATACAGTAGCGGCATTGCTGGGTCTGCATCCAGTGACAAGGCTTTGCCGTTGAGAGTGAGTTTAAGCATGAAATTCTCCAATTTTAATGGTGTGGCGCGCGAGTGGCAAAGCCTATGCTTTGGCTATTGGGTCGCGTTCGACGTTGTCGTATTTGTTGCTAGAAATAATCAGCTGACTATTATTTTGATTAGATACTATGCTGATGTCTCATTATATCAGGTGTGCAGAAAAAATAATGATCGCAGAGGTAACTAGCGAGGTAACTAGAGCACTGACAAATACCGGTGAGCTTCTTCGACTACAATCGCATGTCGTCGAGCAAGCGCGGCTTGGTCCTTGTCATAGCCGCCACCGATCACAGTGGCTAAGGGAATACCAAGATCACGCACGGTTTTAATGATCATCGCTTCTCGCGCTCTAATTCCGTCTAGGCTAATATTCAACATGCCCAGCGGGTCGCCTTCGAAGACATCGACTCCGGCATCATAAATCACTAAATCTGGTTGGCTGGTCTTCAAAGCTCGTGCTAAACCGTCGGTAACAATGTTCAGATACTGGTGATCGCCAACCCCCTTTTTAACCTCAATATCGATGTCACTTTTCGCTTTTCGCTGCGGGAAATTTTTTTCACAATGAATCGAGCAGGTGGTGATCTCTGCAACATCTTGCAGAATAGTCGCGGTGCCATCGCCTTGATGGACATCGCAGTCGAAGATCAGTACGCGCTGCACTCTAGCTTGGCGAACCAGCGCGAGTGCGGCGATTGCTAGGTCATTGAGTATGCAGTAGCCGGAGGCAAAATCGTAATGGGCGTGATGGGTACCACCAGCAAGGTGGCAGGCCAAACCGCTACGAAGTGCCAAGCTGGCCGTCAGCAAAGTGCCGTTGGGTGAAATCAGTGTCCGTTTCACTAAGCCTTCTGACCAAGGCAAGCCCATGCGTCGAACTTCTTTGTCGCTCAAGCTGCCGTTGATGAAATTGTTCAGATATTCAGGGCAATGCGCCAGTTCTAGCAAATCTAATCGAGCCTTACCTGGCCGATAAACGTTGTCTGTGTTGGCAATTCCCAGATGTTGTAAGTGCTCAAGCAGCAAGGCAAATTTCTGCATTGGGAATCTATGCCGCTCGGGAAAATCAAAGCTGTAATGTGGACTTGAGACTAGGGGTAGAAGCACAGGGGGTAGAAGCACGGGCATATAGATGGACAGGCGATTAGTGTTGCAAACACGGTGTTAGTTCGACGATTTATAACTAGCCCGTATTTGAGCTGATTGGTATCTTGAGATAGGCAAATTTGATCTGCTAAGACTAACGCTATTCTATTGTAATTAGAACCACGTATGAGATGCTTCGCAACTCTAATTTTAAATCAAATCGCAATTCGTAAATCGTAACTTTTAAATAGTAATCAGGCCGAGTTAAATAAGAAGTGGACATAATTATAGTTATCATAGGCCTATTTTTACTTGGCTTTTTGGCTCGTCGAGTTATCTCCGAGCCCGCATATATCGTTAAATGGTTGAATAACTTCATCATTTATTTGGCCATGCCTGCGTTGATACTACTTAAGGTTCCATCGCTGGCGTTATCGGCTGACATGATGATTCCAGTCGCTGTCGCTTGGGCATGGTTTTTAGTCGGCGCGATGCTGGTGTTAGCAATATCTCGCTTATTATCGTGGCCGCGTGCGACCGAGGGCGCGATGTTGCTGCTTGTGACCATGGGTAACACTTCATTCCTCGGCTACCCAATGGTGTCGGCGTTCTTTAACGATACTGTTCTCGGCTACGCGATTTTCTTCGACCAGCTTGGCGGGTTTCTCATTTTGAGTACCTTTGGGCTTATCATAATTGCGCTTTATACGCCGGCGAAAGAGGGGCAAGCCGGGTCGGTAAATTTGTTGCAAATTGCCAAACGGGTACTTACTTTTCCACCGTTCATTGCATTAATCGTTGCGGTCTTTATACCGCTAGACACTATTATGAGTTGGGCGAGTGTGCCTTTAAGCTTGATTGGCCAAGCATTGATGCCGGCAGCGTTGTTTGTGCTTGGCGTGCAGTTTCAGCCGAAACTGCTGCCCGAGCATAAAATCCCGTTGTTCTCGGCAATTGTTTTAAAAATGATAGTGGCGCCGATGTTGGCCTTATTAATTGTTGTAAGCTTAGGCAGCAACGCCGATGTTCGTGCCGCAAGTGTTTTTGAAGCGGCAATGCCCAGTATGATAACCCCGGGCTTATTGGCGATTCATGCCGGTATTGCTCCTCGCTTTGTGGCTACTTTGTTGGGCTATAGTACGGTGTTCGCATTTATATCGCTGCCGCTAATTGCCTGGCTACTTACTTATTAGGTTTAGCATATGACGTTTAAACTATCAGTACTGGATCAATCCTTCACTCGCTCACCAGAGCAAGCACCACAGGCGTTTCAAGAGACGATTGAAATGGCTAAGCTTGCTGAAACATTAGGCTATCAGCGTTTTTGGGTATCCGAGCATCATGGCTTCGCCACCTTAGCTGGAAGTGTACCTGAGGTTTTATTGGCTGCTTTGGGTGCGGCCACCAACACCATTCGGCTAGGCTCGGGTGGCATTATGTTGCCGCACTACAGCGCCTATAAAGTAGCTGAGAGTTTTTCTGTATTGGCAAATCTGTATCCAGGCCGTATTGATTTAGGCCTAGGTCGAGCGCCAGGAGCTGACATGTCGACCGCAATTGCTCTGGCAACCGATGGCCGACCCAAGTTCGAACGCTTCCCTAAATTGGTAGAAGAGCTGACGGCGTTCTTACGGGACGACCTAAGCTCACCGGTGGTTAGCCCAAAACCACCGAAAGACCTGCCGATATGGATGTTGGGTTCAAGTGCGGATAGTGCTGAGCTCGCAGCCCAGAAGGGCCTGCCGTATAACCTTGGTTTGTTTATAAACCCTGAAGCGGATAAGCGTTTAATACGCTTGTATAAGCAGTACTTTCAAACAAATGGCGATACTAATAAGCCGCATGGAATGATCACCATGAGCGTATTCTGTGCCGAGTCCGAGCAACACGCCAAAGCCCAACAGCTGACATTTGACGTAAATTTTTATCGTTATATTACGGGTCAGCGTAATGCAGCAAGTGGGGGAGGTTTATTGACTCCAGAGCAGGCTCAATCGTTCGCTATGACGCCTCAACTGCAGGCTTTTATTGACTCGCGCAGTAAAAACCGGGCGGTAGGGTCGCCAGACCAAGTGCGGCAAAAAGTGACGGCGATTGCTCGAGACTATGGGGCGGATGAGGTTATGGTGGTTACCAATATGTTTCACTTTGAAGATCGAAAACGATCGTTTGAATTACTAATGCAGGCGTTTTCATCAGTGGAGACCTCAGCATAACGCTAGCACAAGATAAAACGCCTAATAGTTTCCAATATCTTTATAAAAACATCATGCAATAGCCAGCTATTACACTCTGTTTTTACGGCGATCTTGAAAATATTAGACATTTTCCTTTTGCACTGGAGTTATGCTGAGGTCTCAAGCAGGTAATTTAGAATTAGACTTCAGTTTGTCAATAATTCGCTAGTCATCGCCTATTGATGACAGTAGAATCCGCGCTCCGCGAATATAGGGCCTGACTAAAATCATAATCCGACAGGCCCATTTTACCAGAACCGTTTCCAGTACTAAATCATGTCAAAGCAGCATCAAGACCACTCGGCCAGCATTCCATTAGGGTTGGCATTCGCATTATTTGGCTTTGCCATTTATTCGACCCACGATGCGGTGGTGAAGTCGCTACAGGGCTATCACGTTTTTCAAATCGTGTTTTTTGCCATGTTATTCAGTTACGTGCCGTTTTCGATTGCGCGAATTATTGAAAATAAGCCGCAATCGATGTCACCAGCAAATCCATTACTATTGGTGACTCGCGCGTTTTTACACGTAGGTGCGATATGTCTCGGGTTCTATGCATTTTCAACTCTACCAATGGTCGAAGCCTATGTGATTCTATTTTGTACGCCATTGATCATATCGGTGCTCGCGATCTGGTTCCTTGGTGAACACATTGCCTTAGCCCGCTGGATTGCTATTGCGATGGGTTTGGTTGGCGTTATTATTGTGTTGAGACCATCGGTCGAAAGCCTCGAGCTGGGTCATTTCGCGGCGCTTGCGGCGGCTTTTTGCAGCGGCGCAACGGCGGTTATATCGCGTAAAATCAGTGCCAGCGAGAATATGGCGACGATGATTTTGTTTCCACTGCTAGCGACTATCTTTGTTTCTGGTAGCGCATTGTATTTTGTGTATAAGCCAATGCCGCTAAGCGATTTGGGCTTAATGTTTTTGGTTGGTGCACTGGGTTTGCTCGGTCAATATTCTGTGTTAAGAGGCTTTAAATTGGCTCCGGCAGCCTATGTCGGGCCGATGCAATACAGTCAGATAATTTGGGCGATTTTATTTGGCTACGTGTTTTTTGATGAATCAATCGATAAATGGGTGATTGTGGGGTCAGTGATTACTGTGCTGTCTGGGGTGGCAATTATTTTGCGTGAGCGCGCCGTTTCCAAGGTGCAAGCTAACTTAAACACGCGCAACGGACGTATGGTTGGCGCACCGATGATGAAGGCGGCAAAAGCCGAAGAGGAAGACTGGCTGTAGTTCTAAGACGGATAGCTATAATTGATAGCCTCAAGCATCCGAGTTGCTTGGCCAGTCGGTGACTTTGGCGTTATGAGGCTATCGAATCGTCATCGCTATCCTCCTATATTTTCATCTAGAAATTTAAGCAGGCGCTGATAAACTTCGGTTCTATTTTCAACGCTGAAGGCACCATGACCCGCGTCAGCGAGATAAAGCCACTCGGCTGGGTTATTGGCCTTTTTTAAAGCCGTGCGCATTTTTTTAGCGTGATAGCTTGGTACTCGAATGTCTTCGTCGCCATGAATAAGCATCACTTTAGCTCGTATTTTTGCCGCATGAGTTAGTGGCGATTGAGCTTTTAGGTCTTCGCTATCTGAGCCAAGAACTCGCTCTAAATAATTCCGGCCACGAAAGCCTATCGGAATGTCGCCCTTGACCTTCATTGCTTCTAAGTCATAGACGCCAACGTAACCGATCGCACATTTATATAAATCGGGCGCTTTAACAGCCGACATTAAGGCAGAGTATCCGCCGTAACTGGCACCGTAAATACAGACACGATCTTTATCGGCAACGCCTTTTTCAATCGCCCAATGAGTCGCGTCTATCACATCACCCACCATCACCTTGCCCCAGTTTCGGTATCCAGCTTGTTCAAAGCTGGTGCCGTACCCATCGCTACCCCTAAAGTTGATTTGCAGAACGCTATAGCCTCTGTTGGCTAGTAACTGAACCTCTGAGTCGTAATTAGGGTAGTCGCGCACGCCATGTGGCCCCCCATGCGGTAACACTACTAAGGCATTGTTATTTTTATTGCCCTCTTTAGGAACAGTTAGGTAGCCGTGGAGTTCTTGCCCATCTCTAGCATTAAGCGAGATAGGCTTAACCGATGCCAAGGTGCGAGGGTCTATCCAAGAGTAATTAGCCCACAGGAAGTCGGCTTTGTTGGTCTCAGTATTGTATAAATAATACTCACCAGGGTTAATGTCGCTACTCACCCTGAGTATCAGTCGTTTTCCATCATGGCTGTAGGTTTGTATCTGGACTTCTTGGCCTGCGAATGCTTTCTGCAATTTCTTATGCTGTTTTAAAAGATCAGAATCTGCATTTGTCATTGAATAGCTATAGCGATGCAGACTAGGGTAAGAAGTACCCACGATTGGTTCGCCATTGAGGTCGTTTTTCCAAAAATCTAAACCAAATGTATTATCGAAAACGCGTGATACTTTTTTACTGGCGAGCTCAAGTTCGAATAAGCCGCGTATCCTCTCTTCGCCAACTGCGCCGGTAAGATAAATTTTGCTACCATCTTTATTAATGCTAACCGGTGTCAATAAGCTATTTTCTATATCAAGCGACGATGAAATATCTTTCCAAGGCTGATCTTTAGATTCTCGGTAAACGGCTTTTCGTGTTACAGAGTCATCCGACCATGTAGCGAAGATAACGACACCATCGTTATTGGCAAATACTCGAGCGCCGCGATAAGGAATAGTCTCGCTGCGAGATTTTCGGCCAGTGACGACGTTCATCTTGCTAACCACAGGGAACTTTTCGCGTCTGTCGTACCACCCGCCACTGGATTGGGACCACGGGTACTCGATTATCAGTACATTTTTATTGTCGTTGGGCAATACGTTAAGTAACTCATGAGACGCATAAGAATCTTTCTTAGTCGCTAACTTGCTGCCAAGCTTCTTATCGCTGGCGCGGTAGCCTGCCAGCATCTTATTCGACTTATTGTCGATATCAGTGCCAAACAGTTCCCCTGTATGCACGGCGGCATCGTAGTCAGATCTTTTTTCCGCAAAGGTATAAATTATGCGCTTATTGCTTGCCCAGTGCATACTGGCAACTTCATTTTCACTGCCCGGGCGCACTCCGCCGACTATTTCGCCGTCACTGAGTCTTGTGAAGAACATATATACCGCATCGTTTTCTCGAACCCTCGAGGCGGTGTGCTTGCCATCAGGCGATATTTTGATATCTAAATAATCACTACGCTTAACCAAATCGAGCAGCGGAATCTCTGATGGAGTAGTTTGCGCAATTAGCGTTTCAGTGCCTAAAAAGCCTATCAATAGCAGTGCGAGATACTTGAGTGGTCGTTTGCTTTGAGTCATGTTGATCATCGTGCTTGATAGCCATCAGTTGGACAAAAAATTAGCTGAAGATTTTCAACGCTAGCCGTTTTCAATGCAAGAGCAATTTGCTTGATAGCGATGACGGCATCACTCAAGCGCAGGATAAGCGGCGCAACTAGTGTCCAATGAACTTGTTAAAGCATTGGCTCAAAACATTGACCAATAGCCTGCTATTACAACTAGTTTCTAAACTAAGCTGGCTAGCGTTTGGCTGCACGCCAGCCGGCTTTTTCGGCTTCGGCTTCGCTACAAAACCAACGCTCGCCGGCGCTGATATTGATACGGGTTTTTGCGTATGAGCGCGAGCCCCAAGGTGTGTGGTAAATACGACCGCTAGAGCTGATGTTGCCTTTAATATTACAGGCCGCATTCGCAGCTGATTCACCGCTAGCCGCTATTTTGTCGCCAGAACTTGGCGCATAGCTATTCGATTGCTCTGCCTTCGGGTCGAAACCCTTAGAACGTTGTCTGAATTTATACGGCTCTAAAAATTCGCCAGCCCATAAGCCTTTCTGGCTGGCTTTAGCAACACCTTGCTCATGAGCATATTTTTCGCTAGCACGGTAGTTAACCGCCCAGCCTCTCAATATTAGCTCTCGGTTGATATTTACCTCGCCTGCATAGCAAGTCGCCAATAATCGTTTGTAACGATCTACCTGATCACCAACACACCGCACTTGCTGTTTGGCAATGATACGTTTTAAAGCGTTGCTGGCTTCAATGCCACAGGCGAAGGCTTTACCACGTGAGTTAATACAATCTTGAGCGACTTCAGGAGTATCGATATCGATCAGGCGTATCGACTGCTTCCAAATTTTAATCGAGTCGCCGTCAATATAGTGAGTTACCGGGCCTTCAATAGAGGCGGCTAATGCATTAGTCAGCAACACGTGAAAACCAATAAGTGCGCCGATTAGGCAGCGCAGTACAACGATTCGTAACATAGTCTTAGGCCAGTTAACGGTCTGGATTAAAACGGGTTCAGTGTATAACCACTTTGTTGGAGTAGGGCGTTAGCCGTCATTGCCGAGAGCGACATTTCCACCTTTGGGTTTAGTTGATCTGAGCTTATTCCGTGGTAGCTTGCCGACTGACCGCAGATGAATACGGTGACGCCAAATTTAGTCAAAAGGTCGATCAGTTCTGTGTTGCGATTGGGCTTGTCAAATTTAGCGCTATGGGCTTTATCGTTCATTAGGTCAAAGCTGGCCTTGCCATGGATCACCATGGCAACCTCAATATTATCTCTAGGCACACCAGCGCGAACATGCATATTGATGAACCGAGCGACGCTATTAAACTGACGACTTGGGCTGTTCGACTTTGTTTGATCTGAAATATCAAAGACTACCTTAAAGTGTTGCGTCTCTGGATTAACCAGCCCGCCTTCGATCGCGGTGTTTTCGCCATACTCCTTGAATACCGGGCCTTTTTTGAAATCTTCGGGAGCGCTAATTGATGGCGCTGAGAAAAGTAAGAATAAGATTGTAAGGGCTATTTTGATCATGCTCTAAGCGATAGTGTGTTAACGATGGCTATAGTCTAACTCAAAAGTCTAACTCAAAAGACCGACTTAAACGTGTGAGTCAAGAATGGCTTGTCAGTTTTAGTTAGCTCTAAGAATTCGTGTTAAGCAAACTTGCGAGATTGAATTGGATGTGATGATTTGATTTATAAGTGATATCAAAATGATATCTAATATTGACCGGCTTGGAGCAAGCAAATGATCAAACAAAAATCCTCGTTCTCGTTTAATGGCTATGGTGTTTTTATAATATTACTGATTACTCAGATTGGCTCAGTGGCAATGGCTTTGACGACCATGCACTCAGCAGTTCAAGCGAATGCCGCGCCAAATTTCAGACTATTAATTGGCGCAGTGGCGGTCGCCGTTTTGTCATTGATTAGTTGGGCAGGTTTTTACAAAGTCGAGCCTAATGAAGGTGAAATATTTCAGTTATTCGGTAACTACGCTGGCACAGATCATAGCGCTGGGCTGCGCTGGACCATTCCGGTACTGTTTAGTAAAACGCCTATCTCGTTAAAAGTTCGCAACTCCGAAAGCAACAAGATGAAGGTAAACGATGCATCGGGCAGCCCGATTGAGATAGCCTCGGTGGTTGTTTGGCGAGTAGCAGATTCTGCGGAAGCATTTT
Source organism: Arenicella sp. (assembly GCA_046709645.1). Lineage (GTDB taxonomy): Bacteria > Pseudomonadota > Gammaproteobacteria > Arenicellales > Arenicellaceae > Arenicella. The sequence goes on along the minus strand of JBKEFT010000030.1, from coordinate 61,583 downwards.
TTGAAGTAGATAATTTCGAGAGCTTTGTGACCATACAAAGCGAGTCAGCGCTGCGTAATTTGGCCAATCAGTATCCCTATGAATCGGCTAAAGAGGGCGGTTTGTCGCTTCGAGCCGACCCATTAAAAATCGCTGAAAAGATGAAAGAAGAAATTCAAGAACGACTAAATAAAGCCGGCGTCGAAGTTATCGAAGCTCGAATCTCTCATCTTGCCTATGCCACTGAAATTGCTCAGGCAATGCTACGCAAACAGCAGGCAGGAGCGGTATTGTCAGCGCGTAATATCATTGTGCAAGGCGCGGTAGAGATAGTGACCGATGCGCTAAAGAGCCTTACCGAAGACCATGACTTTGAGCTTGATGACGAGCGAAAAGCGAGCATGGTAAGTAATCTTTTGGTGGTTATTTGTGGAGAACAGCAAGTCCACCCGGTGGTCAATACCGGCACAATCTATTAGGCTGGTAAACTGAGGCATATTGCACATGGCAAAAAAAGCATACCCGCTGCGTATTAATCAAGACGTGTTAGCCGCCCTGCAACGCTGGGCGGACGACGACCTGAGAAGTGTAAATCAACAAATTGAATACGTGCTGCGCGACGCTTTAGTGAAAGCTGGCAGAGTTAAGATTGTTCAGAAAGTTATTACTGAAGTGGAAGAACTTAAATAAAGCCTCCTTAGAAACTCGGCGAGCGCAACTCTAATCTTGTTTTTTCTGTCACCGTTTGCGGGCGCAGCGAACATTGAATTTCAAACCACCGCGTTACTCGCTTTGCCTCGTACAATCGGTCGCGCATGCGGCTGATAGGTACTCAGGATACGATCATCACAACGCCGTGGCTTGTTACCAAACATCTGTCGTTGTTACGCGCAGGTATGTTTAATCACTGAGTATCGACGCAGCCAATCAAACTTGAGTGGAGTTGATCTATCAAGGTCTCGCTGATCTCTCTGCATTCGTTTAAAAAGACCTGGGTCGGTTGGGTATCGAATCGCTTGGCTCGGTCGATGCGTTCGAGTGTGATTTATCCACCGCCGTGACAATCGATGGATGAAATTTGGCAAACACTGATTCGCCCGTACGACGGCATATCTCAACCAACAACGATGGCGCAAACACCTGCTCATCTTGATAGCGTTTCGATCACCCGAAATATTATAGGCAGGGGGGCTCTTGGATCTGCTGGATCGTTTCTTCGTATCTCAGGGACGGCTTGTGTTTGATAATGACCGCACCGACAACACATCGGCCATCCTTAGCGGGGCGACCCGGCTTGACGCTCAAACTATGATAGTAGACGTCAGCCAATTCACCCCATGCAATACACTGGCTTAACGCAACCCATCGGTTGTCTGGACTAGGGGCCGTTTCAAACGGACTCTCGAAACCGGCCAGATTCAATTGGTGTTGGCTCGTTATTTGGATCATAAGTGCAAGCAAATCAACTCAAAACCTTTGCGTTTGATTATTTAAATATCGGATTATAACCAGCAATATCAATAACTTGTGATTTTTAGTGGGCTCCACTTATACTTACAATTTTATTTGTCAGATAATCGACATTATCGATAGATATCGATTGCCATCTATTGACGTTTACTCTTTGTTTGTCTACTATTGGATATCGCTAGTTATCTAACGACAAACGAAATTAACTTATTTATTTTAGGAGTAAAAATCATGCCTATTACACTTACCCTTACTGAAGGTGTACTTCCGGATAGCAAAATTGAACAAGCGGTAGCAAGTCTAACGGATTCATTTTTAGAACACCACGCAATGTCTGGTAACAGCGTAATGACACCAAACATAACAGCTCATGTAAGCGTAATTCCAAAGGGGCGCACTTTTTCTGGTGGTAAACCAGTAGAAGGCGCATGGATTGAAACTAAAACGCCATCATTTGCTCTGGCTGATAATGAAACTCAACAAAGTTTTTTCAGCAAGGCTACTCAAATGATTCAAGATTTATCTGAAGGCAAGTTAGCAAAAGAGCAGATCTGGACGAATGGTGTGCATGCTGTTGATGGCACATGGAATATTAACGGCGTTACCTTAACCAACAGCGGTATTGGAGAAGCAGTATCGGGAGGTTAAGTTACATTGCTCTTACCTTACTTTACGTAAGAGTGTTAAAGGCTGAGCTTAGCGGATGAGCGTTGAAGGTTGAGCGATAAATTCTTAAGCTTTCCTTATATAAATATGAACTTACCCATGGTGCATTTAAGAATGTCTTGTGACCTATTGATTTATAGGAAACGTATGATTTTCTCCAAATGCACCACGGGTGAACTCGCGTACTTTTATTTACCTTAAGTCTAAGCGGTTTCAGTTAGACAAATTTTGTTTATTTCTCATCTTTAAATAGTCGCCCTAATATCGATCGATATCTATAGACGAAGGGATGCTTTTTTATCAAAAAAGGATAAGCTCGATTGCTATTGCCAAGCAACGTCGCAGTATGGAGACCAAAAATAAATTTTTTTATCAGTTAGGCTAAATGTAATTTTCAAGGATGAATTAGGTGGAATATGTTAAAAAAGTGTGGAACCTTCACACAATTCAAGCACTCTTCAGAATCAATATCTGAAGTTTCCTTAAGAGGATGTTTTCTATCATCTGTTTAGACACAAAGTCCTTAGTGGCCTCTTTATTCGATCAAATTGGTCTTGCTTACCATCGTGCGTTTAAACATCAAGCTATAGAGCTAAACATAGAAAAAATGAGACATCATGTATTTTCATTTTATGAAAAATGACGTTTTATTTTACGTATACACAACATAACCAAGGCTACCTGAAAAAATAAAGAATCATCTCATTGGTCCATAATTCTATCATCTGCGTTGTGTCAAGGGTTACATATAATGGGTATACGCGCCCTAGCAAGCCTTGGACGGAAGTGACTGACGGATGGACAGCTATCCTGCGTGATCTTGATTAATTATTTCTTTTCACCGCCTTAAATTAGAGAAAAAATGGAAAACACTGACGTAGTAACAGATAAAAATGGTGATAGTAGTCATCTACCAATGATTGAAAAAATTAGTAACAGAAAAAAAAATATGGCGCTTTGACATAAAAACCAGCCAGTATCACCTCTCTAAACCGGTGATGATTTTCATCTGTTTATTGAGCTTGTTGATTTGGTTGTTTGCAACGCCGAAAATTTTGGGCATCATCAGTCAGCTATCAGCCGATAATGTTAGAATATTTCATATGGTCCCGGCCATCAGCCTCGATGATGAAAGTATTCTTTTAGGCACTCTGTTGGTTTTGGCGGGGGTCGCCAGAATTCTTTTCGGTGTGATTATTGGTTTCGCTGATCTGATATTTTATAAAAAGATCACAGGTAACTCGTTTGATTGGAAGGGCATGATCAATATTTCACTGGTGAATGTTTTGTTGTTTGTTATCGGGATATCGCTGGTGGTGTTGACGCCTTTACTGGACAGTTTTTTTGTTTATTACAACAGCTTGCTCGACAATATTCCCACGTTATTTAATTTTAGTGGTCCAGTGGCATTAATCATTGCCTGTTTTATCGGGGACTTTTGCTTCTACTGGTCTCACCGCCTGTGTCACAATATGAGAATTTTGTGGAACCTGGGTCACATTTACCATCACCGCCATGAAAACCTGACTCAATTTCACTTCTCGGAAGAACCACATATATTTTTCCTCAGAGCTGGGCAGGGGGTAGCCTTAATGTTGCTGCCTTTGCTGAGTAAAGTTTTCACTCTGGATTTATCTAATATCGGCTGGTTTTTGCTGGCGATCATGATCATGGATATATGGACTGATCCTTCCCACTCTGTGGTTTTATACTACATTGAAAGCAAATCGAAGATTCTTAAGTCACTCCGCTGGGTTTTGGTGACCGCTGGGGTTCATTATACTCATCACTCCAGAGATCCGGCGCATAACAAGAAGACCGGATGCAATTTTGGTGCCAGACTCACTGTGTGTGATAGGTTATTTGGTACGTATGTTGAACCGCTGGATTATATTCCTGAAACGGGACTATTTGGTGCAAAAGTGGATTATTGCAATAACCCTGTTCGGTATATTGGTTTACCGTATCTTCGTTTTTATAAAGAACTGAAACGGAATCATGTTAAACACTGGCTGCCAATTTTGTTTGCTTCCACATCATATGCGCCGCCGAATAAAGCGAAAATGAGCCACTAGCGTAAAAACCCAGTTTGGCGGTATTTGGCTGATACTTAACCAAACCAAAATCTAATATGCCTATGCAGATTACTCAGAGCTTGCTCTGCTCTGTATATAAAAACGCCCTGCATAGGCCGCTATTATTATAGACATGCTAAAAGCCAGCCTTTTAGCTTAGCAATAGCAGTTTGAGTTTGCTACAGAAGAAAATTTGAGTACTTGAGATGGCTGTCCAGTATCGCTCGCGACCTCGGTCCAAATGACATTGTTTGCCTATTTTTGACATTTACAAAACCGATTAAATCATCTCGTGAAGCTTATCGTAAAAATATTTCTTTCCGATTTGGTAAGCCTCCTTGTCGCTTGGGAATTTGATGTGCAATCGCTGTTTAATTATATTTAGCTCATCGATCAACCTAGGGTTAGCACGCATAACTTTGACAAAATTGAGGTGTTTAATAATATTAAAATCACCCGTTTCGAATATGTGAAGATGAACTTTTTTATGCTGTTTCGAAAAATATTCTCGGCCTTCGATGCCGTACGCACCTCTGTATTCGTAACCTAAATCAATTAGGCTTTTCTTTTTTTCGCTGATGATAGATAACGAAGGTACAACACCTAAAATGTCGATACAGTCTTTAGCGTTCAAACCATCAATGGCAGTGGAGCCGATATGCTGCAGTTCTAACCCCGCCCCGTAACTCGAAACAATCGAGTCACGCGCGAGCATATAGTCATGAGCCCATTCAGTTTTATGCTTATACAAATACACGTTTTAATCTGCTCTAGTATTATTTACAAAGTTGCGCTGACGTTTGAATAAATTCAAATGCGAGCAATCTCGATTGAGGCTGATAGCACTAGCCAAAATCTGTTCTACAGTCGTAGACACTGCTCCCGACTCAAGAACGCTCACTGCGTTTGGCTGACTTGTGTTGAAGGCCGCAAAATAATCTAACTGGGGCCTAATTAATCGTAAGTGTGACTCAAAGTTACGTCGTAAACGCTCAGTATCTCCTTCCTTTCTTTTTCTCAAAGCGGATTCAGATGTGGTTAGAATAAAATATCTATCGGGAAATTTTATGCGCCCTTGTTCTACGGCCGAGAAATAGAATTCGATGACATCACTTAGAGGTTGAATCTCATCATCACTAAAAATCCAGTTATACCAAAGTGGTTGAAATGGATCGCCATCAAAGACAACAAGCTCATGATCGCGTGACAGCTCCTTAGCTAAATTTCAGCGCTCTACCTGCTTTTCGAAGTACCAAGTTGCCGACGGGTTTAGTGGCCTTTTGAATAGATGATTGACCTCCGGTATCTTTTTATACCCATGTTCTTTTTCAAGGACATCGCAAACTGTAGATTTACCAACTCCACTTGCTCCCTCAATACAGATTATTGACACAATTGACTCCGGAAAATTATAACAATGTTTTCTCTATTGGTCGAAATGAGTTCCTCAGAGCCAATTACTAACTTCAAGCTGAGGATAGCAAAAGTCAAGACCCAGCCCATGTTTTGATTCGGTTCCTCTGGTTTGAGTCATCCTAACTCTCTTTTATTCATTCAAATGCTTAGATTCTCAGATTAGAGTGAGACTTACAAGCGCTACTCATCAAGCACTACTCATGAGTGTCCCGATTATTTGGTTCCCCATCATCGATGCGAGAATTGAGCTGACATTAAATGGTGGCGCTTGATGCTTAAGCAAACAGGGCACGGCAATGTGAAAGATGGCTGTCCACTCTTGTTTGCTACTCTTCTTTGCTCTTCTTGCTCTTCTTTATCAGACAACGCACTCTTGCTATCAATAAAACCACTTGAGTAGCACTGCGCTAAAATAGTATGTAGTATATTTTCTTTAAACAATGGACAAAAGGAATATCGAGGGGAAATCCATGAACAAACCAGTAAAACGTAAGGTAACCAATAAGACCTTCAGAGACCCTCAATGGTACGTCTCTTTAGCCGCCGACGCATTAGATTTAAAGTTTGCCAGTCTTGCGAAGAACTTAGGTAAGGCGCTCAAACCTGAGACCCAAGATACTGCTAAAGAACTACAATCGCTTTATGAGACTGCATTTACTCAAACATTAGTAGACTTGTCTATTGACCGTAATATCCAGCTAGACAAACAAGCAAGGGAACTGTTTTTCGAGTCGATTATTGACCCTAATTTTCCGTCTCATCACCCAGTGTTTCATAAGCTTCTTAATAAACTGGAGCTTGATTATGGAAATGAAGACCTTAGCGAAAACTGGCAAATTAAGCGTAGTGAGATACGCCAAAGATTTGCTAACCATACACATAAAATCATCCAAGGCGGAGACAAAAAATATGAAAATGCAGCCATTTACATAAGCTCTCTTAGAGATCAATCAGAGCCTCTGGAGTCTGCAATTGTCTCCCATATGAACAGCGTTATTGAAAATGTAGAGCATGATGGTTTAGCCATCGACCAGCAGCTCACTCTGCGCAGAAGTTACGTTTCGCCTGCATTTAATGCCATATTAAAACGATCAACAAAAAGTGATTACGAGGCGTGGGAAGGCGAAGACCTACTCGATGCATTAATCGAAAGTATTGAAAAATATAATATTCCCATTGTTCTTCATGGCCAACCGGGCCATGGTAAGACTTCATCCGTAAAAATGCTACTTACTGCATTGGCTAACATTTATCAGGAAGAGCAAAGCCCGATTTCTGTATTACTCTATGAATTTAAGAATCTGCGTACGCTTAACAACCCAATACTAGATGTTCTGAAAACAGAAACAGACTTTCTCGTGAATGAAAAACAATTGCACGGAAGGCACACAGTCATAATATTGGACGGGCTAGATGAACGACAAATAACTGATGGCAGTGATGAAGAATTAAAAGGCTTTGTCTCAGGCATCTTTCGCATGACGGATCGAATGAATCAGATGCCGGAAACAAAACTCAGTCTTGTGCTTACTGGTCGAAGTCAATTTGTGGGGCAAATTAAGTCATGTTTTAATTCTGATCATATCACCTACGAAATCGAAGATTTTAATGACGATAAAGTGTCATTTTGGCTAGAACGTTTTGCTGAACAAAAAGCAGAAGCAGGAACAATAAGCATAAAACAATTAAAGGCTCACCACCTAGATGAACTCATATCACAGCCCATATTGCTCACCATAAGCGCCATTATGCTAAGCGATGAATATGGTCGACAACTCTTTGATAAAATCGGTCAGTCTAAAATAAATCGAACCATGGTGTATCAGACCATCATTCTATGGTCGTATGAAAAAAAGTGGCAACATTCACCAAGCAGCTCGTCTTTAAAAGATAAGCTGAGCTTCGATGAATATTTTCAAATGCTAAAAGCTATTGCGTTTGAAATGTTTATAGCCGGTGAAGAGAATATTAAATTGTCTAAGCTAGCAATCAAATTGAAAGATTCCCTATTTGACCTAGATTTTATTGAAAATCAAAACGAATCGGTGATCGAAGATCTGTGTTCTCAACTCAGAATCAGCTTCTTCTTTAAAGGAGTAGAGGAAAAAGCATTTTCATTTATTCATAAAAGCATTAAAGATTTCTTAGTAGTTGAGGCTATGGTTGAAGGCCTCCTCTTAATTTTGGAAGATTGCAATATAAAACGAGTAGATCGAATATCAACAGAACTGTTTACACTGATGGGTTCGAAACAGCTATCGGCAGAAGATCATATTCCAATGCTAGATCAACTGCTAGAATCTGCACAAAAACGGCTTTCAACTTACGACCTCAAGATGCTTGCAATATGGGAGCGCATAGGGGCAGCAAACCTTAACCATCAATTTAGTAGCCCATCTAGTGCTATAGAGATGCAACGAAACCTTGCTTATAATTACTATCAAATTTTATCTCGGCATTTATCTAGATCGTCTGAAGACAATAATTTAAAGTTATTTTCTGATAAGAAAGTTGTACTATTTAAACAGTCGGGGGATGGCATGGCGTACCCTGCGTTACATGATTTTCTAGGTTTTTTAGGACATGGCACTGTGTCTAATTTAACGTTTAAAAATCAGGGAATTGAAATCAATGGCCGTGGCCTAGTCTCCGTTTTATTAAATGCACATTTCTTCAAATGTGATTTTTCGAAAGTTAAAATCAATGGCATGCACATCATGGGGTGCTCCTTTTTTGAATGCGATTTTAGGGAAGCTAAGATTGATAAAAACTGGATGAGCAATTCAGAGTTTAATCGATGTGATTTTAGTTCTTCTTCCATCGAATTGCTAAGAAATACAACTACACGCGATTACCCAGAGGGTTTAGTTTTCGTAAACAAATTCATTTGGTGTAACTTCAACAAGTCCAATTTAAGTAATGTTGGCCCTCGCTCTACCGACAGCACAAACAATCAAAAGAAAAAAAGGTTTCTATTTTGGAATTGCGGTCTTGGAGACATCAGTTTCGGTGATCGGCTCGCTTGCGTAACCATAAAGTACTCCAAAGAATATAGCGGACAAAGGTATATGGGAGAAAAAGTAAAATAATTGTGACATGTTAACACTTGAATAACTCCAAAGATGCCCTGGTACGCTCATCAATTTTTATCAGCAATTATTAAGACTATGAGTCACCACCACCCTTCTCAGAAAGCCGATAAATCAACAACGCCGCTTTCTGCGTGTTCTTTACCAAGCTAGTCATATCGGCGACTTCTTCTTTGGTGTGACCGCCGCTGCCCATTAGGCCTAGGCCATCAAGCGCCATATCGACTAAGCCTGCAGTAAACGATATATCGGCAGCTCCGGCGTTTCTGGGGTTTACGGCTTCGACAACGTTATAGCCTAAAGATTGGCTAACCTCGTTGTAGAGTTTTAGTAGGGCTCGATTTCCTTCTGTGGGTGCCATCGGCGGGTAACCTGGCTTGAAGCTTAGGGTTGCTGAGGTATGCGCTAGATTTTCTGAGACAATTCTCTGCATCACGGCCTTTGCGTTGCTTAACTCTTCGGTAGATAAGGCTCTTATTCCACCGGTTACTTTAGCTGTTTTAGCGATGACGTTGTTTTTGCCAAAGGCATGGCCTTTTGACGCGGTTTGATCATATTCGATGTTGGTTCCTGCGACCATCATGCCTGGGTTAAAGGTTAGGTCTCCTTTGCCAGCAAGTTCTAGGCGAAACTGGTTAAGAATTCGGGCGATTTCGAAAATGGCGCCGTAGCCAATGTCATCTTGAAATATTTGTGAGGAGTGCGCTGGTTTACCACTCGCTTCGAGCTGCCAATCTACTGAGCCTCGGCGTGCAATGACTGCGGTATTGATATTGCTGTCGCCGTCTTCGAAGCCTAAGGCGATATCGGCCCATTGGGCGGCTTCGATGAGCGCCTTTTTAGATTCGGATAGGGGAGTGCCACTGCGTTCTTCGTCGCCGGTTAGCACTACCTTTATGTTGATGCCTTTAAGTAGGTCCAGTTCATGCAATGAACTTAACGCTTCGACAATAATGACGTCACCACCTTTCATATCGGTGATGCCTGGGCCAGCAACGTATGTCTCATCGATACGCGAGAATTTTTGAAACGAGTCGTCTTCGGAAAATACCGTATCTAAATGGCCAATCAACAGTATCTTGGGGCTATTGGTAAGGCTTGCCCTATGCGAGGCAATTAGATGACCGGCGCGATTAAAGCTGTCGCCTTCTAGCCATTGGGTTTCAAAACCGAGCCTGTCGAACTGCGCTTTAAATACCTTGCCAACTTTTTTAACGCCGGCAAAATTCATCGTGCCACTGTTTATATTGACGCTTTGTTCGAGCGTTTCGAGTGCGCGACCAGAATTGGATTTTACTCGCTCGGCAATCTTAGTCTCAATAGGGTCGAGCGCTGAAGCGGCAGAGCTAATAAGCATTAGCAAGAGTAAAGAACCCAGTTTTATGAGCTTTATCGGGGTAATGAGCTTGATGAGTTTCATAGAGTCTATTGAATGTCTAGTTATCGCTTTAGTCTAACGCATGAGTGTGTGATCATCGGGTTGAGACCTAAGCATAACTCGACGAACGAATAAAAATGCTTGTAACTGAGACCTTTGGGTTGAAACTATCCCACTTTTGATTGAAAAACTTCCCAATAGCCAGCTATTAGCTGCGTTTTTCGCCTCAATTGGAGACATTCCAAACAATTTTTATTTCGTCCCTGAGTTATGCTCAAGCCTCAGCTTGATAATTTAGATTTTAGGTAGAACTAGCATGAATCCTCGCGCGATCGCGTCACTCGTTGGCTTACTTGGCAGCGCCATTAGTTTTAAGTATGGTTTCGCTGGCTCAAAATCTGTTTCAAATATCGCTAGCGGTGAGCACCTTGTGTTTTTCACTACCAATAGCTGGTATGACGATCACTCTAAGAATTGGAATATCCCTATTCACGGTTGGGTTCATGGCTTGGGTAGTCGCCCTATCGTGCAAGCGATGTTCAGCGAGTTGCTAGACCGCAAGTATGGTTTAAAGAAAGATTCGGATACCGAAAGTAATTTTGCTTATCGCACGCAATTACTTACTGCCGATAACGAACGTGGTAAGCGTATCGTGATTGATTTATTAGGCCGCCGATATGAGCTGCCAAGGAGCGAGCCCAATGGTCATTTTAAGTCGGTTATTGCGATACCGGCATACGAGATTGATAAGCACTTTGATAAAATCGGCGATACCGACGACAAACAAATATCGTTTAAATTGGTGTTACGCCCAAGCGATGACCGAGAATATTCAGGAAAAAGCCTATTAATTGACAGTGATGGGGTTTCAATCATCAGTGATATTGATGACACGGTTAAGCTTAGTTACGTAACCGACCATAAGAAATTATTTGACAGTAGCTTCTATCAAGATTTTAAGCCGGTGGTGGGAATGCCCGAGTTGTATCGCCGGTGGCAGAAGCAAGGTGCCAAATTTCACTATGTTTCTTCATCACCTTGGCAACTCTACGAGCCGCTTGAGGAATTCCTAGCCCAGCATCAGTTTCCCGAGGCGACACTGTCGCTGAAAATGATTCGGTTCAAAGATCCGACGTTTTTTAATCTGTTTAAGAGTGCGACTAAGACAAAGCCTCAGGCGATTGAAGCCATTTTGCGCTATTACCCTGATCGGAAGTATGTGTTACTAGGTGACAGCGGTGAGAAAGATGCCCAGGTCTATGCCCAAATTGCCAATGATCATCCCGAGAAAATTGCTAAGATATACATTCGAAACGTTAATGGCGATACGCGATTAGACGAGTTCTATGAGACCGTATTTAACGGGCTTCCAAGATCACTATGGCAAACTTTTGATGATCCTAATGAAATAGAAACTAATCTTTCTAAGTATTAATTAACTGATTACTGAGGTGTATTATCGTGTTTCAAACTATTTGTCCATTATTGACTGCTTAGCACAAAAGAGAGTGCCAAAGAGAGTACTCAAGCTGCGAATTAGCTAAGCTATACAAGCGTCTATTTTACTTTTCCACAAAAGCTGTGGATAACTTTGTGTATACATTTGCCCAACCCATTAACGGCCTCAATTTCTTCATGTTGATTAAAAAACAGGCAGTAGTTTCAAGCCGCTAAATCCTCATCTTTTGTGCTGTTTATTCTACTCACTAAGTTGTGCTTTAACAAAATCCAAGCCGCTGCAAATTGCCTCCACTTGAGCCAAAATACAATTTTCATCATCGACCTTCGGGCTATCAGGGTAGACTTCGGTAGTGGTGTTATAAGTTGCATCGCTGAACCCGGTGCACAAGCCTAGGCGTTTGGTCGGATAATTGATTACCCCTGTTTGAGTGGTTAACTCGCCGATTAGGCGGCCTTGCACATCGGCGGGTGCGATGTGGGTTATCTTACTCACAGCTTGGATGATGTGAGCTTGAAAGTCGTAACATTGATTTTCAGTGTCGCCTACCAAGTAGAAGCCATCGGGTATTTCCCAAAAGGCATGAAACACATTGTCGCGAGCGGCCAGAGCCGGTCTGAATTCGCTGTTATCGGTATCGGTGGTTTCATGCAAATCAATATGGACATCAATTTTGCTCTTGATTGCGGCAATGTAGTTTACTAATGCGGCTGATTCTTCAGCTTTGCTATCAGCCGTAAATGAACGGTTGGGATCAATGGCTTTAGGATTCCATCGATTAATTGTTTCATACGCCCAAGGGCTAATACACGGTGCAACAATGATATTAAAGCTAGCGGCATAGTTGGCCATCTGGGTTTCAATAAATCGAATCGCGCCTTGCACCCCGCTGGTTTCATAGCCATGCACACCACCGGTAATCAATGCGGTCGGCTTTTTGTTGTTTTGCTCTCGGCTCTTAATGGCCAACAACGGGTAGCGTTCTGGATCAACGCTTAAGGCACCATACTGTTCAATATCAAGCGTTTCATTTAGCCGCGATAGGCGATCTAATACTTCTTGCGCATAAGAGCGTTTAATAGTTTGCTGTTGCAGCCATTGATCGCGTTCTGCATCACCCCAAGGTTGATTTTGGGTGCCAATTGGGTACGGTTTTTCTTGCCTCATAAAGCCTCAGGTATCACGGTTGAATTCTATAAAGTGGTAATTGTATTTTACTTTGTTACAGTGAGGTTTATAGTTACATTATCTAAGGCACAACAATTTTTAATCATGAAAAATCTATCATTTGTATTCCTACTACTCTCAGTGATCGCGCTAAGTGCGTGCGATCAAGCTAACGACAGCTCAAAGACCGAGAGCAAGGTCGTAGAAACAGTAGCTAAAGCTGAAGAACCAACAATCGCTGTTCCTGAAGTATCGAACGCGTCTCGTTTTGATATTTATGCCGAAGTAGGGCTTAATGCCAGCCTTGACGGTCTTAGCGATAATCAGAAAAAAATGGTCGGCTTATTAATCGATGCAGGCAAGATTACCGACGACATCTTTTGGCAACAAGTTTGGGGTGATAAAGCCGCCTTGCTAGACAATATTAAAGATCCTAAGGCGAAACGTTTTGCCGATTATAATTACGGCCCTTGGGACCGCTTAGACGCCGATAAAGCGTTTTTAAATGGCTATGGCGATCGTCCAAGAGGCGCACGTTTTTACCCTGAGGATATGACCAAGGACGAATTCGAGGCTTGGCAACAAAGCGGTAAAGATGGGCAATATTCAATCGTAAAGAGAAATGCCGATGGCGAGCTGAGTTTGTCAAAATACAGCCAAGAGTATGCTGGCCAGATTGAGCAGATATCGTCGTTATTGATTCAAGCCGCTGAGCTGGCAGACGACAAGGAGTTTGCCGATTACCTAAGACTGCGCGCTAAGGCGCTTAAGACGGATGATTATCAGGCCTCAGATATGGCTTGGATGAGCATGAAAAATAATCCGGTCGAAGTTGTTATTGGCCCGATCGAAACCTATCAAGATGCGCTTTACGGCTACCGTGCTGCGTTTGAAACGTTTGTTTTGGTTAAAGACCGAGTCTGGAGCGACCGGCTGTCTCGTTTTGTAAAGTATATGCCTGAATTGCAACAAGGTTTGCCAGTGGATAAAGAATATAAAGCCGAGGTGCCTGGCTCTGACGCCGATCTAAACGCCTACGATATGGCCTATTGCGCAGGTGATTGTAATTCTGGTGCCAAGACAATTGCCATCAACCTGCCGAATGATGAGGTTGTGCAATTAGCCAAGGGTACTCGGCGCTTACAAATTAAGAATGCAATGCGCGCTAAGTTCGACAAAATTTTACAGCCGATCTCCGGTCAGCTAATCGCTGAAGATCAGCGTAAGTATATTACCTTCGATGCCTTCTTTGCTAACACCATGTTTCACGAAGTGGCGCATGGGCTTGGCATTAAAAACACGTTGGATGGAAGCGGTACTGTAAGACAAGCACTCAAGGAGCACTCATCGGCATTAGAAGAGGGCAAGGCTGATATTTTAGGCTTGTATATGATTCAGAAAATGCGTGAAAAAGGTGAGATCCAAGAAGGCGAGCTGATGGATAACTACGTTACATTCTTAGCCGGTATTTTTCGCTCAGTCCGGTTTGGCGCAAGCAGTGCTCACGGCCGCGCAAACATGATTCGGTTTAATTACTTTAGCCAAGCCGGTGCGTTTAGTCGCGATGCAGAAACCGGCACCTACCGAGTTAACCTAGCGGAATTTGAGCAAGCGGTTAAGGGCCTAAGTCGAGACTTGCTGGTATTGCAAGGCAACGGAGATTATGAGGCAGTAAGTTTGTTTGTTAGCGAACAAGGCAACGTAAGTGAGCAACTTCAAGCCGACCTAGACCGTTTAGGCGCGGCGAATATTCCGGTTGATATCGTCTATAAACAGGGGCGTAGTATATTAGGTTTATAACATTAGGTTTATAGCATTAGGTTTATAGCATTAGGTTTATAGCAAACCTTGGTTCAGTTTGAGAGTGTCGCGGGCGCTTCACTTTCAAGCTGATACTATTCATAAGCGGAAAGTAACAAGGTTATCATCATCGAACAATACATCACTCCCTGGTTGCATGAGCATCAATATGCACTTTTTGCGGTACCAGTAATCGCCTTTCTCGAAGCTTTTATTGGCGTCGGCTTTTTTATCTCTGGGTTTATATTACTCACGGTTTGTACAATTTTGTACACCGAGCAAATAGCCACGCTTCAGCAAATCTTGCCGCTGGCCTTTGGCGGGGCAATACTCAGCGACCATTGCGGTTTTTACCTGGGTCGCCTGACAGGGCGTCGCTTTCACCAGACTCAATACGCTACTAAGCGAAGTAATCTTCTTAAAAAGGCGGAAGCAAGTATTGTTAAATATGGTGGTTGGGCCATTCTCTTCGGTCGTTTCATGACTCCGATTAGGAGCTTTGTACCACTGCTAACTGGCGCTAGTGGTATGCCGGCATTAAAATATTCTCTTTACGATTTATTGGCGTGTACTCTATGGACACTTGCATTGGGTGCACTAGTAACGGGCTTAGGTAAATTTTGGTCCTAGCTTTGGCTATTGTTCTGATTTTAGCGTTGAATTCAGTTGTTGCTCTTTTTGTTGCTATGACTCGGCATTACGTTCACTAATTGGCAGCGACCAACCATAAATTAGCGCCATTGAGCGCACGATGAAAGCGCAAACTCCTCCCAACAGCAACGACAATTCTTCACCAGCACCGAGCGCAACACCAATGCAATATCCGACAGCACCAATCATTGCCGCGGTGGCGTAAATTTCTCGCTTGAGTATTAGCGGTATTTCGTTACACACCACATCTCTTAGAATGCCCCCGACCACAGCGGTTACTACGCCTAAGGTCACGGCTAATACTGGGTCGCCAGTCAGAGCTAACGCTTTTGAAGCGCCTAAAACGCAAAACAGCGATAAACCAATCGCATCAGCCCACTCAAGTACTCTGTAGCGCTGACCAACGCGTATCGAGACTAAAAACGTGATCACTGCCGCCGCCACCGCAACTAAAATATATCCCGATTGCTCAACCCAAAACACCGATGTATTGAGTATTAGGTCGCGTACGGTACCTCCGCCAACGGCGGGTAGCACCGCCAGCACCATATAGCCAAAAATGTCCATTCGCTTACGGGCAGCGGCGAGAGCACCGCTTAAGGCGAAGACAAATACGCCGAGCAAGTCGGCGATGAATAAGATTGATATGTCCATGAATAGTTAGTGTTGTTTAGTAAAAGTAATCAAATTGGCAGCGGGACATATTAACGCTATGGCAGTGCGCCCGATTTTGATGCGTGAGGCGGATGATATTGAAAGTGGAAGATTAACGTAGTGATTATTAATCGAGTGGGCATCTTTGAGCTCTAAGTAGTTATTGAAGCGTTAAGACCTAATTTTACCATAGAGATTGGGTATGTTTAAAATTGAGTCGCGATAGCGTAATTGTCTTTCTATCGATAGGATATAATCACAGTCGCTCTACAGGGAAAGCTGGTGAAAATCCAGCACTGTCGCGCAACGGTGTTGATCAAACAAAAATTATTGCTTTGGTTTCAGTCCGATTGCCTGTTGAGTTAAGTCACACCTCGCGTCAAGGTAATTGGGAATAATAAAATTCGTTGCTCAATCATTTTCACTATCAATAGTAGGGTAAATGGTAAGGCGATTATCATTTTTTACTCTCTCTTCAATTGGCATTGAGCTGTTAAACCAACGGCATTTACCTGCCAAATACTACGAAGAGGTAGCATGAAAGAAACCACACCAGAGTCTTCCGCGCAGACGGACAGACGCATCCAAGATCAGCAAAATCCGATTGATGAAAATTTGCCGTCAGAGGTCGATGATTTAAGCGCTCATGCACTTCGTATTGAGCATGCCGACGGGCAGTTAACTACCTTCGATATTGACAAGATTAGCGATGCATTGGAGCAGTCCACGCTCGCTATCGGGCGTGAACTTGATGATGAAAACCAAGGTGTTATTGATCAACTGTGCTCGCAAGTAGTCCAAGCACTGACTGATGATGTGTCTGAGTCTGAAACCATTGAAGCGGATGATATTGATCTTCAGATCGAAATGACCTTGATGCTTAATCAGCAGGCCGAGTTAGCTAAGGCCTATCTTCAGCGATACGCGTTAGGCTGCTAAAAACTTCCCGATGCTGGGTTGCTTGTGGTAATGGTTTATAAACAGCTTTTGATTGACTTATCGACACCTTCGTCTATTTTCAATTATGCTAAAGCTTGGATTTTACATAATGTTAATGGCGTCTATGATAGGTAAACTGTGTAAGTTTAGTGTACGGGGTTACTGAGGTCTCTACGAAGTATTAGCTCCTATTAAGCTAAACACCTAAAAAGTACCCGACATAACTAAACAACTTGATCAGCAACCATTTAGGATTATTTATGTTAAGACCGATATTGTTCATGCTCGTGTTTACCCTCGTTGTAACTAGCGCCACATCGAGCGCCATCGCTAAGGACGCTCATGATTCATACCTATGGTTGGAAGATATCGACGCTGAGCGGTCGATGGATTGGGTGCGTGCAGCAAATGCTGAAACGGATAAGCGTCTTAGCAATGATGCTCTCTATAAGGAAATATACGCCGACGCATTGAGTGCGCTTAATACTAAAGACAAGCTTCCTGAAATTAGCGTTATTGGAGATCTTGTATACACGCTAAAGAAAGATGCCGACCATCCTCGCGGCGTATATCAACGTACCAGCCTAAATGACTTTAAATCGGCTAATGGTAAATGGGAAACAGTGTTGGACATCGATGCGATGTCTGAGAAAGATAATATAAAGTGGGTCTTTCATGGAATGGACTGCCTAAAGCCAAAAAATCAACAGTGTTTGGTTTACCTATCACCCGGCGGTGGTGACGCCCATGAAATGAGAGAGTTTGACGCTAAAACTCTTAAGTTTGTAGATAACGGTTTTTCCTTGCCGGCGGCAAAAATGCAAGTTAGCTGGATGGATCAAGATCATTTATTCGTCGCTACCGATTTTGGCGCCGATTCGCAGACCGACTCTGGCTACGCCCGAAAAATCAAGCTCTGGCAGAGAGCGACCAAGCTTGATCAAGCAAAACAGATTTTTGAGGTCAGTAAGCAATCGGTCTCTGCTGGGGTGACGCGCTTCAAAAACAAGGACCATTACATAGACCTACTAGTTGATGTGCCGACCTATTGGACGCGCTCGTATCATCAGCTAATTGATGGCAAAACGGTGCCGTTAAGATTGCCCGAGACCGCCATGATTCTCGATATGATTGCTGGCAATTACGTGGTCTCATTGAAGGAGGACTGGTCAGTTAACAATAAGGTCTATCCTCAGGGCTCGGCGTTGTTGATTCAACCATCTACCTTGATTGATGGAAAAGGACCAATAGTTCTAATAGTCGAATCGAAACCAAGCGCGATTGTTGAAAACGTGATGGTGGCGAAAGACAGTGTCATTGTCACTGTTTTGCAAGACGTAAAGTCCAAAGTTTACCGTTACCGAAAAACTAAAAACGGGTGGCAATCAGACTTGATTGAACTTCCCGAAGCTGGCCAAATTACGATTGCGGCGATTAGTGATGCTACTGGAGACTTCTTTGCTCGCTATGAGGGTTTCATAACCCCTCCAACGCTTTACGCGGTTGGTAAATCGTTAAAACCGACCTTAGTACGCCAACAGTCGGCTACCTTCGATGCTAGTAATCTGACTGTAAGCCAGTTCTTTGCCGAGTCTTTAGACGGCACTCAGGTCCCGTATTTTGTGGTGATGAATAAAGACACTAAATTGGATGCGACTAATCCTACTCATATTTTCGCTTATGGTGGCTTTAGAGTGTCGGTAACACCGGCCTATTCAGGTTCGTATGAAGCTTTGAATGGGGTATACGGTAAAGCTTGGTTAGAGCGAGGGGGCGTTTATGTGATCGCCAATATTCGTGGTGGTGGCGAGTATGGTCCTGCATGGCATGCGGCGGCGTTGCTGGAAAACCGTCATAAAGCCTTTGAGGACTTCGAATCGGTCGCCGAAGATCTGTTTAAACGTAAGATCACCTCGGCAAAACACCTTGGTATTGAAGGCCGCTCGAACGGTGGCTTGTTAGTAGGCGCTACTATGGTGCGGCGTCCCGAGTTATATGGCGCAATTATTTGCGGCGTACCATTGCTTGATATGAAGCGCTATAGCAAGTTGCTTGCAGGCGCTAGCTGGATGGCTGAATACGGCGATCCAGACACTGACGATTGGTCGTTCATGAAGCAATATAGCCCGTATCAAAACCTTAAAAAAGATCAGTCATACCCGCCAATTTTCTTCTTCACTTCGACTAAAGATGATCGTGTCCATCCAGGTCATGCCAGAAAGATGGCGGCCAAAATGAAAGCCGAAGGGCATCAGGTTGATTACTATGAAAACATCGAGGGCGGCCACAAGGGCAGTGCGACGGCTGAACAAACAGCTAAGCGTGTTGCCTTAAGTTTTACCCATCTTTGGAAACATCTTAAGTGAGTGCAAATATCGTAATCGGTACGTTGCCTGTCGAGAAATTACCAAGTAAGTCGCATTCAAAAGGGTTTATAAAAGCCAGTATTTTTTGCCTGTTACTGGCCATTGCGCAAACCGGTGCGGCTAAGCAGCAAGCAGATGCTGAAGGTCAGTTTTGTTATTTACCGACGCTATCGAACGTTGCCTATTCAAGCATTGCCGAATTGCCTGTTAGCAGCCAGAGTCACATTATTGCTTATGGTAATGATCGATTTCAATTTGCCGAGCTTTGGTTGCCGCTTGCGGCGAATTCTGATGATATTCAAGCGCAGCTCGAGCCACGTCGGAGCGCACCTCTGGTAGTGCTGGTGCACGGAGGCTGCTGGCTAAATTCGTTTGATATTACCCACACACATGCCTTGAGTGCCGCGCTGTCACAGTCTGGATACGCTGTGTGGTCAGTTGAGTATCGCCGCACTGGGGATCAAGGTGGTGGGTGGCCGGGCAGCTATAACGATATAAAATCGGCTATTTCATACTTACCTGAGCTGGCGGAGTTTCCAGTGGATCTCGATAATGTAGCGATTGCCGGGCATTCAGCCGGTGGACACTTAGCGCTGCTTGCCGGTGCCGATCATCTTTACAATTTTAAGGCGGTAATCGGCCTTGCTGCGATTGTCGATTTAGCTAAATACGCGCAAGGCGAGAACAGTTGTCAGACTGCCACTCCAGCGTTTATGGGCGGGTCAGTTGAAGAGCTGCCAGAGGCGTATCTGGCTGCTAACCCAGCGAAACGTGTTTTGCATAAAACCTCGGTGTTACTGCACGGCAAGCAGGATTCGATCGTGTCAATTGAGCATGCTAAATCTTCAAATACGAGAGTTCGCTTGATTGACGGCGGCGGCCATTTCGATATGGTTCACCCTGGTACACAGTCGTTTCAAACATTATTGCAGGAGCTCGCGCGAGCTTTTGCCAAATAAGGCTAATAAATGTTCGCTCCAGATACTGTTGTAAGCCTAGATAGGCATGATCCGCTTAAACTCAAGCGAGACGAATTCTTGCTTCCAAGCGACACCATTTACATGGATGGTAATTCGCTCGGTGCATTGCCTAAGCAGGCTAAAGATCGGGTCGCGAAAGTCGTTGAACAGCAATGGGGCAACGACTTAATTCATAGTTGGAATAAGCACCATTGGATAGACTTGCCGTTAAAAGTTGGCGACAAGATAGCGGCTTTAATCGGTGCTGAGAAAGGCCAAGTTATCGCCTGTGATTCGACCTCGGTCAATCTGTTCAAAGTATTGGCTAGCGCCTTAAAGATCAATTCGCAGCGACACGTGGTGTTGTCTCAGCGTGATAACTTCCCCACAGATTTGTATATGGTTCAGGGCATGTCTGAATTTTTGGGAGACGAGGCCTGTCAGCTAAAATCGGTTAGCGAAGAGCTTTTGTTAGAGAGTTTAGATGAGTCGGTCGCGGTGCTGATGCTAACTCAAGTTAACTTTCGCAGTGGGCGATTGCACGACATGCAATCGCTGACAAAACGAGCGCACGAAAAAGGTGTGTTGGTGGTCTGGGACTTAGCTCATAGTGCAGGCGCACTGGAGATTAGTTTAGACAAGTGTGAGGTCGATTTCGCGGTTGGTTGTGGCTACAAGTATCTTAATGGTGGCCCTGGTGCTCCCGCGTTTATTTACGCAGCAAAGAGACATCACCCATACATGACTCAACCCTTGAGTGGTTGGATGGGCCATGCACGACCGTTTGAATTCGAACATGACTATCATGCCGGTGAGGCGATGCTTCGGTTTCTAGCGGGAACACCGAATATTTTGTCTTTAGTCGTTCTGGATGCCGCACTTGAGGTGTTTTCGCAAGTCGATATGGCTGAGTTAAGAACCAAGTCTCTTGGCCTGACTGAATTATTTATCAACTGCGTTGATAGCACTCCAAGTTTATCCGATTTTGAATTACTTTCACCGCGAAATAAGCTTGAAAGAGGAAGTCAAGTGGCCTACTCGCACCCCGATGCGTTTGCCATTAGTCAGGCCTTGATCGCGCACAAGGTAGTGGTCGATTTTCGCGCGCCGAACATTATTCGCTTCGGCTTTACGCCACTTTATTTGAGCTATCAAGATGTTTGGAGTGCCTCACAGGTGCTGATTAAAATCGTCGAAGAGCAACTCTACCTAGAGCCAAAATATAATGCTCGAAGCAAAGTAACCTAGACTCTAAAGCTTCGGGGTTACTGTGGTTTTACTATTGGTTTTACTATGGTTTTACTGCACTGTTACTGGCATTTTCTTAAATGCCAGCATGCTAAAAAATCACACTTCCCTAGTGCTGATTTAAATTTTCTATAAAATTCAAAGAGATGCGTCGCTGGCCGTGCATACGTATTCAATATATTTTTTAAAATAGTTGGCAGACAATAGTCTTGCTTTTGGGTGGGCTCTTGCTCTCTCAGCCTAGATAACATTCCGAAAGTAGCTAAAAACAATAAGAGAACTCTAAATATAATTGCCACCCTATCTCGAGGAACCATGATGGATACCATCGCCCAACTAAGCCGCAAAATAAGCCCCCAAATAAGTCGTCGACAAAATACGCAAGCTCGCGCGAGCCGCGCTAAGCATCTCAGTCAGTGCATTTTGGCAAGCTTTATTTTAGCTACTAGCAGCAACGTCGTTATTGCGGCAGACACGCCAGAGCCAGCGTCGGTAACTATCCCAGGTAGCTTACAGCTTTCGCAAGGTTGCCCTGATAATTGGCAACCCGCCTGCACAAGTACCTACCTTGAATTTCTCGAGCCGGCCAATGTTTGGAAGGGCACATTTGACTTGCCCGCTGGTAGCTATGAGTACAAAGCTGCGTTAAATGACAGTTGGGACGAGAATTATGGTGCCAACGGCAATCGCAACGGCTCAAATATTGTCCTCACGGTCGATGCTGATTCAAGTGTTAATTTTTACTACGACCACCAGACTAATTGGGTTACCGATAGTCTGAACTCGCGAATCGCGATCGCCGCCGGTAGCTTTCAAGAATATTTCGGTTGCAGCGGCGCGTGGCAACCCGATTGTTTAAATTCTTGGCTCAAGGATGTCGATGGGGATGGCATATACACCATCAAGACCGACAACATTCCGGCCGGTGACTACCAAGGCAAGCTAACGATTAATCAGAGCTGGGATGAAAATTACGGTGTCGGTGGCGTTCCTAACGGCGCAAATATTAACTTTACTGTGCCTGCAGATAACACTGAAATGTTTTTCAGTTTCGACTCGCAGTCCAATATCCTTAGTGTTACCGCAGGCGGAGAACCGAATGGTAACCTGGGTAATTCACGTGCTCAATGGCTGGATGCGAATACGCTCGCATGGGATACGCCGATCGAGTCGACAGATCGCGTTTTTCTACACGCAAGTTCAAGCGCTGAATTAGCGCTTAGCGCCGAAGGCGTACGCGGTGGCAATGGCACTGATGAGAGCTATGAGCTGTCAATCGACGGTGCACTCAGTGCCGAGCTCGAAGCTAAATTCCCCTTAACTCAGGGTTACACCTCGATTGGGCTGTTAGGCCTAGCCGATGAATTAAAGCGCTCCTTAGTCAAATCTCAACTGGCGGTGTCAGTTGTTGGCTTAGATGGCAAACTAAAAGACGCCACTAGTATTCAAATGCCCGGCGCGCTGGACTCGCTATTCTATTACGACCAGCAGCTCGGCTCAGTGGTTTCAGAAGAGGGGATATCAGCCTATGTTTGGGCGCCAACTGCGCAAAATGTAGAGCTATTACTATTTGATAATAGTGAGCAAGAATCGCCCTCGCAGCTTATCGCGATGGCTGAAGACCGTCAAACCGGTGTTTGGTCAGCTCTGGATGTAGGTGACTGGGACCGCAAATTTTATCGTTACCGAGTCACCGTTTACACCTCAATTACTGGGCAAGTTGAGGTCAACGATGTCACCGACCCAAATTCGCTAAGTCTGAGTACTAATAGTAAATTTAGTCAATTTGTAAACCTAGACGATGCTGACTTAAAACCACAGGGATGGGGCTACGCCTATAAGCCGCACTTACGAGCGCCTGAAGACATCAGTATTTATGAATTACACGTGCGTGACTTTAGCATCAATGATGAAACTGTCGCTGAACAAGACCGCGGCACTTTTAATGCCTTTGCCAGTAGAAATTCAAATGGTATGCGTCACTTAAGCCGTTTATCGCGATCGGGCTTATCACACATTCATCTATTGCCGGTATTCGATATTGCCTCTGTCAACGAAGATAAGTCACAACAGCTAACAATCGAACAAGACTTATCATTGCTCCCGGCTGACTCGGAGTTGCAACAAGCCGCCGTTGCTGCGGTACAAAATCAAGACGGCTTCAACTGGGGCTACGATCCATACCATTTTACCGTACCTGAAGGTAGCTACAGCTCTAATCCTGAAGGGGTCACCCGTATTCGCGAATTTCGAAACATGGTGCTAAGTTTAAACCATCGCGGTTTACGGGTAATTATGGATGTTGTGTACAACCATACATCGTCATTTGGGCAGTTCGAGAATTCGGTATTAGACAGAATTGTGCCAAATTATTACCATCGATATAACGCCGACGGTGGTTTAGAAACCAGCTCATGCTGCGCCAATACCGCTTCGGAAAATCGCATGATGGAAAAGCTTATGATCGACTCTTTGTTGGTCTGGGCTAAGGCTTATAAAGTAGATGGTTTTCGCTTCGACCTGATGGGCCACCATAGCAAACAGAACATGCTAAAAGTTCAAGCCGAGTTAGCCGCCTTAACGCTGAGAAAAGACGGTGTCGACGGCAGAGCCATCTACCTTTATGGCGAAGGCTGGAACTTCGGCGAAGTAGTTGACAACGCACGGTTCGAGCAAGCGACACAATTAAATATGGCCGGTAGCGGAATCGGTTCGTTTGATGATCGTGGTCGTGATGCAATTCGCGGCGGTAATCCGTTCGGCGGCTATCGTGATCAAGGCTTTGGCAATGGCCTATTTACTAATCCAAATGGGTTTGGTGATGATCGTGAAAGCACCTTGCTTGAACTTGCTGATCGAACTCGAAGCAGTTTGGCAGGTGGTTTGAAAGACTTCGTATTTGAAACCAAAGACGGCGAAGTGCTGACCGCCTTTGACATAGACTACTTTGGTTTACCAACGGGTTACACCGATGACCCGCAGGAGCAAATTGCCTACATCGCCGCACACGACAATGAAACGCTATTAGATGGTCTGCAGTTAAAAGCCCCTGAGAGCGTCACTATTGCTGAGCGGGCGCGCATGCAAAATTTCAGCAGCTCGCTGGTGATGTTGGGGCAGGGCGTGCCGTTCATTCATGCCGGCCAAGACTTTCTGCGTTCAAAATCACTCGACCGAGACAGCTTTAATTCTGGCGATTGGGTGAATGCTATCGACTTCACTTTTGAAGATTCAGGTTGGGGTAAGGGCTTGCCGATTGCGGAGAAGAATGAAGATAAATGGCCAACCATGGCGCCACTTTTAGCCAACCCAGATTTGGATCCGAGTCGTTGGTTGATGGCTAAGTCGAGTATCTACTTTCGCGAGTTATTGCGTATTCGTTACAGCTCTTCGTTGTACCGTCTACGTGACAAGCAAAGCGTTATCGATAACATGACCTTCTTAAATACTGGTATCACGCAAACCTCGGGTTTAATTGTCATGCATCTCAAGGACGAGGAAAGTCGTCGACATAAAGAGCAAGTTGTGTTTTTCAATGGTAGCAACCAGCCGGTTGAGTTTAGCCATGAAGAATTAGACGCCGACTACTATCGACTTCACCCAGTTCAGCGTTGGTCGATCGATGCTGATACTCGGGCCTCGAATTACCAAGCTGGAACGTTCACCGTACCCGCGATGACCACGGCGGTATTCATTGGCAAGAAGCGTCATCACTATTGGAACTTTTGGTCATTCTTTGGCCGTCGTTAAAGATTAGCGAGCGTCGCTGTAAGCGGAGCCTTGTAGACATAGATCTCGATGAGGCTCTTTTTATGGCCGCCCGCAAGCCTCTCAGCGCCTAAATCTTGCATTATTCAGTGTTGGTCGTAATGCCCTCCAAGGGCAAAAATGTAAATATATTGGTCGTCAAATTTGTAAATTAAACGATCTTTTTGGGATATTCGCTTTGACCAAAATCCAGCAAAGTTGTGTCTGAGTTGTTCGGGTTTTCCTAGCCCTGTCGCTGGGTCGGAGCGGAGCATTTCTATAAGTAATTTACAAAGAGCTTTGTGAAGTTTTTTATCTTTTTCGCGAAGCTCTTCGTAATAAACCCAAGTCTTACCTTCAAATACCAGTGATCTCATTCATCTCCTCAGTTGTAGGAGTGTATCCGGTATTTGTTGTGTGGGTTGCCAGTGACTCAGAAATTTGTTTCATTAAGCTATTATTTTGCAGAACGTAGAGGGTTTCTTGCTCTCGGTCCCAGTCATCAGCACTCATAACAACAAACGCATCACCTGATCTACGGGTAACTTTTATCGGCGTGTGCGTGCTAACCGCTTGTTCTACAAAAGATTTTAGGTTTTCTCTAAACTGATTTACACTTACTGTGTCCATAATTTCACCATATGTACTGATATGTCGTACAACTGTAGCGGGAATGTCTTGGCAAAGCAATCTGCCGAGTAGAAAAAACGCTTGTAACGTTGACACCCATGTCGCTCGATATTCTTTCTAGGTTGAGGCCTATCTGTTGCTCTCACGATGGGTGTCTGAATACTCGCATTGATCTAAGTCAGCGCTATCGCGCTGACTTCACTTGGCTTGCTTGTAGAGAGGTATCCATATATGTCCTTGTATCCGTTAGCCGCCTTCGAGGTTTTTCAAAGTTACATTCTGTTCCTCGTAACCATCGATTTCAACTCTTACACTCTTTTTATTTATCTTTATTATCTTGCCAACTTCGCCCTTATATTTAC
Source organism: Arenicella sp. (assembly GCA_046709645.1). Taxonomy (GTDB): domain Bacteria; phylum Pseudomonadota; class Gammaproteobacteria; order Arenicellales; family Arenicellaceae; genus Arenicella. The sequence goes on along the minus strand of JBKEFT010000030.1, from coordinate 35,528 downwards.
CGCCAGTTATTCTAACTTTGCCCCCTAACTTGATTTCATTACTGTTTGACGCGAATTCATTCTCGTCTTGATTCGGAATGCCTTCGAGCGAGGGCTGTCTTACGAGAGGGCTCGGTTTTGGTTGTTCTTTGAAATGACTAATATTATCTTCATCTGTTTGTTGCTTTGCTGCAGCGTCTTCAGTTTCCTTGGAGGGTAATATGGAATGGCTCTTCCCTTTAGTTTCTTCGAGCACAGGGTAAGCGCCTTTTATATCTAGATTTTGCGACTTCTCGGTAAGTTGCAGTGCGGTTTCAGTATTTGCTATTTTGACGATCTTTCTATTAGGTCCGGAAAACCAAGAGTATCTATCCGAATTAGTATGATATACAAACGGTGCAATTCTCTCGAATCCTGCATAGTTTCCTAAAAGCCATACTGCAACGAGAGTACTTTGAAAACCGATGCCGTTGTTAAATTTGATAACATCATCGATCAGTCCCTGATAATCGATTTCGTTGTTGTTTTTGTGGAAAACTTCCTTCCAATATAAAAAAATAGACAGTGAGATAAGGCTTGCGAGAGATCTATTAAAAAACTCATCGCCGCTTTTTTGTGTTTCTTGCTTAGCACGAAGATTTGCCAATATTTCACATAAGGGTGCCGAAGGCTCATGTCCATCAGTGATAACCTTTACTGTTTCTCTGTATGCTTTTACTAAACTGTCGCTTATATTCAATCGGGAACAATAGGTTTTTAAAACTACGCCTGAATCAATGACATAATCTATATTTCCTTTCTTAAATGGTACCTTGCGGGTGTAACTATAAGCATCAATAACCCAGTTGAAGGCGCGTTGTTCCTGAGGATGATTATCCTTTCCTTCCAAGCGGGCTATACCCTCTTTTGTTGCACTTCGCACGTCGTCATCGATATCTCCCGCTTCCATCGTAAAGAGAGTGTTAGTTAGTGCGTCTCCTCCTCGTAAGGCATCTTTGACTTTCATTCGGCAATGAGCGATACGCGCATAATCCTCGAAATACGGCTCCGATATTTCGATACCAAATGAATCCATTCTTGGTGTAAGTATTCTTCTTGCTCTGTCTGAAAGCGGTATTACGCGCATTAATCGTTCTATTGGTATGAAAATAATACCCGTTTGAATAGAGTTCGTTCTGAGTACGTTATCTGAGCTTTGAATAGGGTTTAACTGGATCAATAATATACCTTCTTCGTCGTCTAAGCCTATATCTGGTAGCCTCTCGAACAAGCAAGGAATATACGAACAACCTGAAACTGGCGTGCCGTCTTCGCTTATTTCTATATTTACAAATCGATCTGAACTAAGGCGGATGTCACCAGAATAGTACCAAGACTGGAATTCTCCGAAGGATAGGCCTATCATTTCGCAAAGCTGATTCATGCAACTCTCCATTAAAACAAAAAATCGTCGTCATCAAGGGCTTCACCCTTTTGAATTTCACAATCAACAATATGTAACAGGTTTTGGGGCATCGCCTTTACGTATTCATGCGGATTAGTACTGAAGTGCGAGAAGAACAGATTTTTCCGGCTCCGTGTTGCGGCAACGAAAAAAAGTCGACGATCTAGGTCATCGTTTTTCGGCCAAAACTTCACATCACGGTTAAGGCCTGGAAGGAATACGGTTTCAAAATCCAAACCTTTCGCGCTGTGGTAGGTCATAACGTAGGTCAGCGGCTGATTATCTGAGTCACTAAGATTACCATAAGAGTTCCCGAGGTACTGTAATTGAATCTCAGCCGCTTTCAGCAATAGATTGACGTGTTGGTAGTTGGTCTTATCATAACGATTAGGGGGGAAATCTGGGCAGTCTTTCTCACTGATTTGGCAAACGCCTCGGATAAAGTTTTGCACAGCTTGGTGCGTGGGGAGTAGGACGACTGTGGGGTCTCCTTGTGATGCATAATGACGGCAATTATCCCAGATCCACGCTAATTCTTGTTCCTCGGAGCTCGCCTTGGCAAGTGTAACTTGTACATCTTGCATTCGACTAGATTTCGCTGTTTCAATTTGAGATCCAGGTAATATTGTGCGGACAATCTCCCTAAGCTTTTGTGTCAACCGGTAGAGAACAACTAATTTGTGCACTCTGGGTTCGAGTACAACTGCAATATCCCCTTCAGAACTACCATCCTCATAAATGCTCTGCTCCGGATCGCCAGCAATTACTATTTTCTCTGCAAGGCTTTTGATTTCTTCCAATTTGGCCTTTGGTATATCTTGTACCTCATCCACAACAACAAGATCGAATCTATGGCGTTCTTTTAAAAATTGGTGGTAGGTGATAACTTGCACGCGACCCGCAAATTTGTCTTCAAATCCTGTATTGATCAGTTCTATTAGCGCATGTGTAAATACTACGACACATACTTTTGCGTCTGCTTTTTCAGTGAGAAATTTCTGTACCAAATGGACTAGTAAAACGGTTTTCCCTGAACCCGCAAAACCCTTAATCCAATCATTCGACTTATTAGCTTCGCCACAGTGTCTTAGAATGCTACGTTGATGCTCATCGAGCCTTCTTTCTGGAACCATCCATTTCATAGTAACTACTCCTGTATTTTTTGAGTATTTTGATTAGTGCTGCACAAAAGATAATCTTTATTATATCTTCAGAAATATTAGCCAGACACCCACACCAAGAAGAAATATTAGCCAGACACCCACACCAAGAAGCATGAAAATCAACAATTTAGTGGTAGGTGTCACAGAGCAAGTTAACCACTACAGTAAGAACTCTAATCGATATTCTGGTGAAGGTCTCTCCCCGAACGAGGCGGGGAGAGCGTTGGTTTAGTAAGCGGTAGGCATGGTTAACGATAATTTTGCTTTGGGCTCAGAGACAGTGCCTGAATCGGCTCTAAACATTACTTCGGCGGCATTTCGACGACTTATCTGTAGCATGGTATTTATTTGCTGAGTTACATCAGTCGTCACGCCAAACTGATCGACTTCTACGGGCGGATCTATCAAGATCCGATGAACGGTATCTGCCGAGATCGAATTCAGGTTATTGAAAGACTGGTCGAAAACGGTTGCCGATATGTTGCCTGCATGTATGAATTGCTGATTGCTGCTGTCGCAGCCTGTACACAGCGACGGGCTGGTAAAATAGCTTACGTCTAGCGACTCTACAACCAATCCTGGACAGCTTTGCACTTGAGTAGGGTCTGAGGTCAAGTCCCAGTCGCATGCTAGATCTGGTCTGTTGTCAGGGTGGGATAGTGTTACACAGTTAATGATTGCTACTCGGGAGTCTAAGAAAGGGGCCGAGAGTACTGGAAAATTTAGGTATACCGGCGTACCCCAAGACCAAATCGCCATCGCGGCAAATATTGCCGTAGTTTGAGAATCGTCGATTACAAACTGATTCCAGCTTCCTGATGGGTCAACGACTACACCCGCGCTATCTTTGAATGAGCCAGCACCTTCGAAGACATTAAGGTTCTGCGCAACACCGTCATTTAACGTGAGCGAAGGATCAAGACCAGACCACATTATTATTCCAATATTTGGATCAATTATAGAGTGCGGATAAAAGCTTAATTGTGGCCGAATCAAATGTTTCCAAATAATCGGGTGTTGGGCCCACCTTCTTTTAGGTGTGGATATTTCACCTGTGTTTGGAAAGGAATTCAGGGTGCTGGCCATATCGTTATGATCAAAACCAGTACAATATTGTTCCGTCGCCATTACTGAATTTATTAATGGAGGATTGGGGTCGATGGGCTTTAGAAGTTTTTGTGCGGACACAGTATGAGAAAATTGAAACGATACGATCAATAAGATAACTATTATTGTCTTAAAGGCTGCCTGCGCTTTTTGAAAAGCACTTGAGATGAAATCATTATTTAAAATATCCATTTTGAAGCTCCATTATTAATTAACATAAATATGTTAGATGCCGTATGGCTAAAGTTATAAGGAAAATTGTCACAGGACTAGATTGCGTAGTTTTGTCTTGCTAGCGTCTTTTTAATCACTGCGAGAAGCTAGTCAACTGTATAGTAAATGTGATCAAAACCGTGTCGTCGGGCGTATTGAGAATGACTAAAACTAGCTAGGGCCATTAGCTGAATTTAATTGTGCATAGCAAAAAAATATTTTTCTAAATATGGATTAGGTAAACAATGAACAAAGAGTTGAGCTCTCTTTTGTTGAACCTGCGAGGGTTATGGCAGGAACACTTGATATGGTCTCCGAGAGCGGTTCCCACTATGTACCAACATGTGTTCAACAAAAGCCGATTATTGAGAAGCAGGAAATACGAGTACTTACTCATCTCACGGTCAAGCAGGCGGAACCTCCCATAAATTGATGGGATCAGGTATGTTTAACATGGCTGCGTTTTGAGTCCGGAAGAATCAGTGATTAACTGAGGCTACTCATACATCTACCCACCGCAGATCATAATCACTCCAATTGATCAGCAATTCTTGCAAACGATTTTTGCTCGGTAAATTATCCTGTTTTAATAATTCGTAATGGCCAAAAGAGAACGGCGTAACGTGTAAGACGTCGCATACATGGCTGACTATTCGTGCCAGTACCCCAGGGGTTTTAATACATGCCACTAGACGCAGCTCGCCTGTGTTAGCGGCTGGAGCAAGGCTTAAAAGGTAGTGCCTTAAGCTCATAGTGCGCGCGCCACCTAACTCGTAGATTCTGTCAGTTGCTCTTATCAACCCGTTACTTTGTTGGTCGTTTTGCTGCTTGTTTTTCTGCAAGGCGATAACCGCGACGGCCTTGGCTAAATCGACGGCTGCAATCGGGGCCATCATGCCGTTGGCGTTGCTAGGTATAAAGTGAGCGCGCCATTTTGCTAATCTTCTGAACCATTTCGCACCATAGCCTCCCTCGCCGTCAACTAGTGATGGCCGAATCAAATGCCAATCGGCACCACTTTTTACTAAGGCGTGTTCACCCCGCAGTTTACTGCCTAGAAATCGACTCTTAACCTGATTGTTTAGCCCTAACGCTGAGATATGTATTAGGCGAATGCTTCGTTGCTTACATGCCTCGGCCAGTTCAGCTACCGCTTGGTGATGAATTTGCTCGTAGGTCTCCCCCCAACGTTGTCGCAAGATACCAACCGTGTTAATCACTACATCGACGTGCTCAAGCTGCCGACGCCAATCTGGATGCTGGCTGAGCTTATGCAATGCAATCGTTCTCTGATTATTAGGGCTCAATACACTCTTTTGACGCCGCGTGCCGATTAATACCTGAGCACCTAGGTTTTCAAGTTGCATCACTACATGTCGACCAATAAATCCGTAGCCGCCTAGCACTAACACGGTAGTTTTGCTTAGAGCTTTCGGGTTGAGCTTTACTAAGGCCGGTTTGACTTTGATCAGTTTTACTATCGCATTCATGTTTTTTCTCCAAAGTAGCTGGGAAGTTTTAAAGCCGAAATAGCTCATCTCGCGCTTGAATTTTCTCTGGGGTCACCAAGTCTTTAACCAGACCTAGCTTTTCTAAGGCGATGAGTGTCCACCAACCCGGATCCCATTGACCTTGTTCTAGGCCTAACTTTGCAGAAGCCGGAAAGGCATGATGATTGTTGTGCCAGCATTCGCCCATGGTTAAAAGCGCAGTCCACTTAATGTTGTGGCCTTGCACCGCCGCACCTTCGACGTGCCAGTCGCGATGTCCAAGATTGTGAGCGAAGTAGCCGATTAACCAATGCCCGATAATGCTGACGCTAACGCGGGATGCGATTCCCCAGCAAACCCAACCCCAGCCGCCGATCGCAAAGAACAGAATCGCCCAAGGCAATTGTTGCAGCATCCAGTATCTTTCCATCCATTGGTACACTGGGTCATCGGCTATCTCGCTTTCAGGCTCAAACGGCGGAGGGGTGTCGAGCTTAATGCTGTGTAATATCTGCCAATAGGCATCCTTGTACCAAACACTGGCGTGAGAGAAATAGGCGTGACAATGGCTCTGGCGTTGTGCCCAGTCGCGCATGTCATGGGTTTTAAGCATTCCGAAGGGCCCGGCTAAGCCGACAATCGTGCCTAGGTGAACGAATAAGTACTCCATCCATTTCGGGCAAGCGTAGCCTCGGTGAATGAAGCGTCTGTGCATGCCAAGCGAATGCCCGAATAGCAATGTCAAAGCGGTGAAACTTATAAACAATACTATTGCACCGACGCTGGCCGTCATCAGGCTACCGATAGTGCCGATAAGTAACATTGAGACTACCCAAATGGATTTGCCTATATCTAAGTAAACGGCGCCGCTAACGGCATTACCAAGTGGCTCATCCCGGTCGATCCGAGGGTTGTTGTAGTTGTTAGGGTTGTTTGAGTTAGTATCGTGAGTCGCTTTCATGTGTCCTCCGTTGTCTGAGGGTCCACATTAAGCTGTCGCGCTACTCGAAACTTCTTACTCTATAGTATTTGAGCTGAAAAAAATTAAAGCCAATTAGATCAATGGTTTATATTTATACGGGTTTATAGAATAGAAGTAATTAGCGATGATTAACTTGTTTTCTTGCGATAACTAGCTGGCGATTCACCGGTTATTTCTTTAAACGCGGTATAGAAACTCGATTGAGATTTAAAGCCGGTCATCATGCTGATTGATAGTACTGACGCGCTAGCCTCTGAAATCAGCAGTTGCTTAGCCGCGGCAATACGATGTTGGCGTACAAACTTGGGAAAGCTACAACTATGGTGAGTATTGATTAGTTCGGATAGCTGGTGGCTCGAGAGGTCGAGTAGCTCTGCTACCGTGGATAAACTTAAATCTTCACTTTCGTAATGCTTTTCGATCAGCATCAGCTCATCGAGCTGCGTAATCTTAGACGGTGTATCAATACCGACTAATTTCGAATTAGCGTAGGCCATTTCTGTTATCAGCATGATATCGCTTAATAATTCGGGGAAAATGAGCAGCGCAGCAACAATCAGCAGCATTGCCAAGGCGATTGCGTTCGAGTAGCTAAGGTAAAAAATGCTAGCGTCGAGGTAGGGCAGGGCCAAGCCGAGAATCAAAGCGACCACTGCCATAACGGCGAACATGGCAAAGAAAAAGAATTCGAATTTATAACGACTGCGTTGATCTTTGAGTTTATACAGAGTGCGTGCGAACCAAGAGGTATACGCGGTGCCGAATAGGAATGCGTAACCCGGTATAAATTTTATTGCAACGGCAAAGCTTAATACTGGAACTAAGGCATGCAGAAAATCAGTGCGCCTATATCGCACCTCTGGGAATAATATTTCACGACCAAAAAAGAAAAATGCTGGCGGTATCAATACTAGCAACGTTCCGTAAACTCTTGAGGACAGCAAATCACGACCTTCTGTGAAAAACAAGTAATGAGCGAATTGCAAAGCGGCCAGACAAAGCAACACCACCGTGCAAGCTATCTTACCGGGCGCACTCTTGCGCATATTTTCTAGAAAAAATAGGTAAGCGAATAGCAATATCAGCGCACTCACCAAACTAAAGCCGGCTAGCAGCGCGCTTATTGTGTAACCAGCGGCGATGATGTTCATAGATACATTTTTATTGTGTCGTTTCTTCTTGTGTCGTTATCACAGAAGTGGTGAGTCGACTTACATAATCGAGTGTCGGTGCTAACGATAACAATACATTAGCAGACTTAAGTATTGCTGATTGATCTGCGGCTACCTAGCTCAATAGTAGTGTTTACGAATTATTAGTATAATTAAATTAAGGCATAGAAGCTGCGATATCGGCCGGCGATGATATGGTTGTACTATCTAGACACCTAGTTAATTAGATAGTTAGATAGAAGGCTAAGTCAGAATAATTTTTTGCTAAATTATCTGCGATAAAATGCAACCAATTTTGGTGTTTAGGCATCTTAACTAAATAGGCCTCGTTTGACGACGCCGAATGATTAGTAAACTAGTAACCGCAAAAAACATCCAAGGATAAAAAATTAGGAGAACCCTTTTGAATAAAATCGTATTAAGCGCAATATGCGTGGCCGTATTAACGGCATGTGGGAATGCAGACCAATCAACAAGTAGCAATAATGCAGTAGAGGCGTTGGAGGTATCGGCAGTTGAAAAAGTAAGCGAACCATCAGTGCAAACTGAACTGGTGTCAGGTATAGACACGGCAAACTTTGATTCAAGTGTTCGCCCTCAAGACGACTTGTTTCGCGCGATTAATGGCAAGTGGCTAAAAGAATTTGAGTTGCCTGCTGACAAATCTAACTATGGATCGTTCACCATGCTAGGCGAGCAGTCACGCGAGCATGTTAAAGCTATTATTGAAGAGGCATCACAAGGTGCCGCAATTAAAGGCTCCGACGCGCAGAAAGTTGGTGACCTTTACAAAAGCTTTATGAATCAAGACTTACTCAACGAAATTGGTATTAAGCCATTGACGCCCGAGTTTGCAAAAATTGACCAAATTCAAAATGTCGCCGATTTATCTGAATACATTGCCTACGCGCAAATGATGAGTCGAGCGCCATTTAATGTGTATGTTTATATTGATGATAAGCAGCCAGATACACATATCACTCATATGAATCAAAGTGGCTTGGGTTTGCCGAGTCGTGAGTCGTATCTTAAAGATGATGAGAAAACTAAAGACATTCAAGCGAAGTACCTAGTACATATCGCTAAAATGGCGGAGCTATCTGGTCTGAGTGATGGTGATGAAATCGCCTCGATCGTGATGGATATTGAGACCCAGCTTGCGACTAAACAGTGGACCAAAGAACGGCGCCGCGATCCGGTTGCTGGCTATAACAAACGCAGCCCGGCTGAGATGCAAGCGATGATGCCAAATTTAGATTGGGATCGTTGGAAAACCGCCGCTATGCTTGAAAAAATGACTGATGTGATTGTTGCTCAGCCGGATTTTTTAGAAGCGGTCAATGATATGTTGGTTGATGTGCCACTCGATAGCTGGAAGGCGTATTTCAAATGGCACATGATCAGCGCCGCGGCTGATTATTTGAATGATGAGCTAGATCAAGAAAATTTTAATTTTTACCGAGGTGTATTGAGTGGGGTTGAAGAACAAGAGCCGCGTTGGAAGCGGGCGGTAAACACCTTAAATAACGTGTTGGGTGAAGTGATTGGTAAGCTGTATGTCGCTAAGCATTTTACGCCAGAAGCAAAATCGGAAATGATCACTCTAGTTGAAAACCTTAGATCGGCTTACGCAGAAGGTATCAAAGGTTTAGACTGGATGGGCGAAGAGACTAAGGTTCAAGCGCTTGAAAAGCTAGCTAAGTTTACCCCTAAGATTGGTTATCCAGACAAGTGGAAAGATTATTCTGACTTAGAAATTTCAGCTGACGATTTATTTGGCAATATGAGGCGTGCGACGCTGGTTGAAGAAAAACGTAATCGTAATAAGTTAGGTCAACCGATCGATCGTACTGAGTGGTTTATGAATCCACAAACCGTCAATGCCTATTATAATCCGGTGATGAATGAGATCGTTTTTCCAGCGGCTATTTTACAACCGCCGTTCTTCAATCTCGAAGCCGACGTTGCCGTCAACTATGGAGCGATTGGCGCTGTTATTGGTCATGAAATGGGTCATGGGTTTGACGATTCAGGCTCGCAATATGATGGTGATGGCAAACTGAGTAATTGGTGGACCGAGAACGATCGCAAAGAATTTGAAGCTCGAGCTGGCAAACTAGTGGCACAATATAATGGTTTTAAAGTGTTAGGCGATGTCAGTGTTAACGGTGAATTTACCCAAGGCGAGAATATCGGCGATTTAAGTGGTTTAACTATCGCCTATAAGGCTTACAAAGCAACACCTGATGCCAAAGATGCGCCCGTTATTGATGGGCTAAGCGGTGAGCAACGTGTGTTTGCCGGCTGGGCTCAAGTATGGGCGCGTAAGTATCGTGATGAAGAGTTACGCAAACGCATTGAAACCGATCCTCATTCTCCATCCGAGTTTCGTGCTAACGGCACTGTCTCTAACATGCCAGAGTTTTACAAAGCTTTTGACGTGAAACCTGAAGACAAGATGTACGTTAAACCAGAAGATCGAGTCAAAATCTGGTAGCGTTGACGCAAGCAAGAACTAAAAAAGGGGAGCTTCGCTCTCCTTTTTTATGACGCCTTCTTTTTATGACTTAAGGGGTGACGACTTATGCAACCCTTTGCTCGAGAAAACTAATGATCTGATTGGATTCGTATAGCCAACGTACTTCTCCATTTTCTTCGATACGTAGGCAAGGGGTCTTCACACGACCGCCGCCTGTCTCTAATTGCTGGCGGTAGTCGCTATTTTTATTGATGTCCCTGGCATCAACGTCTACGTTTAACTTATGAATTGCACGGCGAACCTTGGTGCAGAATGGGCAGGCGAAAAATTGATATAGAGATAGGCCTTGCATGGCGGACTGCGCCTTTGCCTGTTCCGGCTCTGAGCGCTGGAGACCCTTAGGTCTGGATATCCAGTCAAAGAAAACAATAATTAGGCCTAAGCCATTTCGAGCGCCTTTTAGGATGATAGATTTGAGTGACATAGGCAAAGTTTTAAAAGCGCAGAAGATTAAATATGGGCGCGCAGTCTACCTGCTATTTGATGGCGAATGAATAGCGATTTGGCTAGTTTCGCTTGTATCTGGTCGACAATAGCGATAACGTGAGCGGCGAACCACTTTGAGCGCAATATTATGTCCCAACAAGATAGAAATAACCCTTTGCATGGCGTTGGCCTTGACGCTATGTTCTCTGAAATATTACGTCACTACCATTGGGAGATTCTATCTGAACAATTGAAATTCAAATGTTTAGAAAGCCACCCGAACTTTGCCGCAGCGATTAAATTTCTGAAGAAAACTAAGTGGGCGCGAGAAAAAACCGAAGCGTTTTATCTTTACCGTTTCAAACAGTTACCGATTCCGAGTGATGAAGAACATCTGCTGCCACCGAGAGAGAGAACCTTCGAAAGCGGTTTAGAGGAGAAACAGCCGGCTGTCATCAAAGAAGGCGATAAACAATTCTTCGACGATCCAATTTCAGGGCCTAAGTTTCATGATAAGGAGTTCCATGATGATAAAGAGTCCCATGATAAGAAACCCAATAATGGTATGCCTGCGGATAGAAAGCCCTATGACAAACCATCACGTAGGGCCCCTTCGAAACCAAAACCTCGTGACACTGACTTGGGCGGTGAAAACACGGGTCATAGTACTGATAATAGTACAGATAATAGTTCCGATCAAAACGTTGATGCAAACGTTGATGCAAACGTTGATACAAACGTTGATACAAACGTTGATACAAACGTTGATACAAAGGCTGATCAAGCCGCTGATACAAGTGCTGATCAAAACGCTGATGCAAGTACCGACAGTTCAGACCCTTGGGGTAAGTGGAAAAAGTAATCTGTGAGAATATATACTGTGAGCCATTGTCATTGCTGGGTCGCGGCGCAGCGAGGCCCCGATTAAGGCCTTGCAACTTAGTCGTTGCAACTCAGACCTTGCAACTCAGACCTTGCAACTCAGACCATGAAACTCAGACCATGAAACTCAGACCTTGAAACTTAAGAAGCCTCACTAAAAAGCTTAGCAAATTATTTTTCAGTTTTTGTCGGTAAAGCTTTGCCTTGTTCTTGAGAAACTGGAGGTGTTGCAACTAGGCTAGCCGTTGAAAAAAGCTTAGCAGTAAATCGTGGCGCATCATGGCGAGTTAAATGATACGTCATCGATTTAGCATCGCTACTTAAGGTTAAGTTCCAAACGTTGGTGCTGGCAGCTGGGATAATCTCTGCCGTATGAGCGTCGGCGGCAAATGACTGGCTAAGTTTTGAGCCCTCAGCTGTTGCCAAGCCACCGTACATATTTAACTCATCCGGTGTGCCGTCCTCGTGTCGGTGATCGTGTTTCAGTTGCAGGCCACGCTCTGTTTTACCCACTATCCAAGTGCGTGAGTGGTCTTCACCTACGGCAAACGGAACTCTAATTTCTGTCTCAGTGCAGCTTTGAATTTTGGCAACCAATAGTTTGCCAGCAAAATCATCTTGGCCTTCGGTCGGGAAGGTCATAGCGCCTTCGAAGCGTTGACCGCAGAGTGATGAAAGCGAGTCAAAAAAAGCAAGCTGAGCATTCTGCTCTTTGGCCGAGTTGTCGAGCGCCTGCAGAGGTAATGCCGCCGCGAGGCCAAGTGAGAGTATGCTTAGAGATGAAATTAGTTTCATAGTTTATTGCTTAGGGTTAGCTAGTCTGGTTTAACGGCGTGGGTCAATTGTCAGCGTCATTAGCTAGCTTGAATTGCAGCGTAAAACTGACGGGCACTGACTCGGCGATCGCTAGATTGTTTACCAACGCCGAGAGTTTTACAATCCCGTCGACCATATTGTAATCAGCTGCGCGAATTATCACCGGCTGTGTACTAGAGACGATTAAAACATCGCTGTTTAGTTTGCTGATTCGTAATTCTAAGTCGAGCTTATTAGTGACTCCATGCATCGACACACTAGCCGCTACGGTTGATAATAGCGAATCACCGCTTTTTAAATCGTCTAATTGGCCGGCAACATCGGCGCTGACCTCTATGGTTGGATAGACGCCGGTTTCGAATAACAGCTCGCGCATTCTCTCGTTTCGAATTGGTACTCGTGACTCAACGCTATCAGGCTTTATAATCACGGATGCTTTGTTACCAGCAATAATCCCTGACAGGTCTGTGAAGTCATGGGATTCTCCGATATTACCCTTCTTAATGCTGATGAAGTTGACTCTCGAACTTGCTGAATCGAGGGTCCACGTAGTAGAAGATTCAATAGTAGCTGGCGATTCAGTAGTTGCGGCATTTCCATAGGCTGAGATACTCATTAATGCAAACACAGTTATGGCTTTTATAAAGTTCATAAGTTTTCGATCCAATTAATCTGCTAGCGCTCGGTTGAACCAATTGCCGCAAGTAAGGTAATAGACTTTTTTGTCCAGTATTTATAACGCCCGAGTATACCGATATAATATTGCCAAAAGTGAACAACGTGCGTACAGCTTGCGATTTTCTGAAATCTAAGCTCCTATTGATGATAGCCGTAACCGATAAATTGCAGGCTAAGCTTTCAAAATATTAAACTAACTTTGCCTTGCTTTGCTTGCCTAAAATAAAATTCATGAATGCACTATCATGGTGAAAAGCGGACATTATTGCGCCATGACTACTCACTCCATCATTGATGAGCGTATCGCCAGTAAAGCGGTCGCTGCTTTGTACGCTAAGTGCGGCTTGCAATTAGAACTTATAGATAAGAATTCGGTTCTAGGTGCTGGGCTTTGGTCTGATATGCGGTTCCGAATCGAAGGCTCAGAACTTGAGTTGATATGTGAGATTAAAACAGGCCTGTGCCGCGATATGCTCGAGCCTGTGGTTAAATTGCTGCAAACAGCGGTAGAAGGTCGCCCGCCAATGATTATGGCTAATTATATAGACGCTAAGTTAGGTCGAGCTTTACGAGAGTTCGGTGTCAATTACGTTGATGCGAGTGGTAATGCCTATATAAATTTGAACCCCTACTTTATCTTAATAGAGGGGCAGATTATCGCCGATGGTCTAAGCCAAACTCGACCGGCAAAACAATTCAGCACGACTGACTTACAGGTAATTTATGCCTTGCTTATCAATCCTAATTTGTTAAATCAAAATTATCGTGAAGTGTCGCAATGTGCCAACGTGGCTCTCGGCGTTTGCCGCTCAGTATTTCGAGAGCTCAAAGGTCAAGGTTACTTTGTCGAAGTACTAAGCACTAAGAAACGTGAATGGCGTGCTAATCATAAGTTGATTGGCCGTTGGGTAGAGCAATATCCATTGTTAATAAAACGCGCATTCTTAGGCGAATATTCGAGGCCAAATCTAGATTGGATGCAGTCAGATAGCTGGAGCAATTTTGACGCCCGGCTCGGTGGCACGGTAGCGGTGGCCAAATACGCACAGGCCGAGCTTGATGGTGGCCATTCTGTTTACGTAAATGATCAGCAGCAATGGCCGTTTATCCGTGAAATGGGTCTGACTAAAGATGTTGAGAAATCGGCTGAGAGGGCAGGTTCAAAGGTTAACGTATTTTCCAAGTTTTGGGGCCGCGACGCGGTTTCTCAAAACGTAGACAAGCCAAGCTCGTCGGCGAGCCCAGTGAGTCCACCAAGTGCGCACCCAATGATCGCACAGCCATTAATCGTTCATCCACTGATGGCCTATGCCGAACTCATTCAAACAAGTAACCTGCGCAATCGCGATGCCGCTAATCGAATTGCTTCAAGATACTTTGTTTAGGGCTGCTGCATGAAACCTCAATTGTGCGTTTGCGCTAGCGGTAAGGGTTTTAATCGATGTTGTCAGCCGTATCTAAGTGGCTCTAGGCGGCCTAAAACACCGGTGCAATTAATGCGCTCTCGATTTAGTGCCTTTGCATTGGGGGGTTACGGCGCATATTTACTTGAAACCTGGTTGCCCAGCTCCTCAAATGGCCTTAGTGAATTCGAGTTATCCCAACTTTCGGTCGACTGGCAGCATCTGCAGATTATCGACAAGTCGCAGCAGGGAGGCCGTGGCATGGTTGAATTTAAGGCTACTTTTTTGGATCATTACGGTGAACAACAGCGGCATCACGAAATCTCTCAATTTCACAGAATTAGCGGGCATTGGTATTACGCTGCTGGCCGGGTGTTAACCTGATAAGGCTGTTTTCTAAACAGAATTGGGCGTAATTTTGGGGTAAACTAGGCGGGTAATAATCATTCGTGCTTAACAGCGCCTTAGCAAAATGAATAGCATTCCCATACTTGACATTGGTCGTTTCGAAACCGACCGTGATGCTTTTATAAACGAGTTTCGTGATGCCTACCAAGAGTGGGGCTTTGCCGGTATTAGTGGTCACGAACTCGACCTCGATAAAATTCAAACGGCGTGGATCGAAGCTGAAAAGTTCTTCGCCCTGCCAACTGATATTAAAATTAAGTACGAGGGCCAGGAGAAAGATCGCTCTAGAGGTTATATTCCGTTTGGTGTCGAGAAAGCCAAAGATTCAGCGCACTCAGATTTAAAAGAGTTCTACCATGTAGGCCATCAGGTTGAAGGAGCCAGTCACCTGTCAGCTAATATCTGGCCATCCGAGATTGCTGAATTTCGTACTACGTTTGAAGCCCTGTACACGAGTTTAGAGTCACTGGCGTTAAGAGTGCTAAGTATTTTTGCCGTTGTGCTTGAGCTGCCAATCGACTACTTCGATAAGCGAATTGCCGCTGGCGAAACGCTGCTGCGCATATTGCATTACCCGCCAATTGTTGACCAAGATATTCCTAATTTGAGAGCAGCTGCGCATGAAGATATAAATTTAATCACCTTGCTTGCAGGCTCGGAACAAGATGGCCTTGAGGTGCTAAGCCGCCAAGGGGAATGGGTTCCTATCAATATGATAGAAGGCACTATCATTTGTAACGTCGGTGATATGCTTCAACGGCTGACCAACAAAAAATTACCCTCGACCACGCATAGAGTGGTTAACCCTCAGGGCGACCAAGCTCGAACGAGTCGTTATTCTATTCCGTTTTTTGTACACCCGAGTCCAGAAGTGTCATTGGATTGTTTGGCTAGTTGCGTCGATGAAAAGAACCCGAAACAGTTCGAGTCAACGACTGCTGGCGAGTACCTCGAACAGCGTTTGCAAGAAATCGGTCTGCTAAAGGTTTGATCAGGTGACGTCTACAATACTAAATTTTGGCTCGATTAATATCGACAACGTTTATCGGCTTGAGCACTTTGTGCAACCTGGAGAAACCCTCGCGAGTCTTAGTTTAGATATCGTGTTAGGCGGTAAAGGTGCTAATCAGTCGGTGGCAATTGCCCGCGCTGGCGTCAAGGTTAAGCATATTGGTCGAGCATGCAAAACTGATTCATGGGTATTTGCTCAGCTAGAGTCATGTGGGGTTGATATATCTCACGTTAAAGGTGTTGATGAACCCAGTGGCCACGCAATTATTCAGGTCGATCAACAGGGCGAAAACGCCATCGTATTGCACGGCGGTGCAAATCAGAGTTTTGACGCTAATGACCTCGCGAAACTCATCTCTAAGAGCCATGCGGGCGACTACCTACTGGCTCAAAATGAATGCAACGGCTTGTCTGACATGGTCGAGATGGCGCTCGATGCTGGGCTCAAAGTCGCTCTAAACCCAGCGCCGATGACGGCCGCGATACGCTCATTGCCATTGCATCGGCTAGATACTTTGATTGTAAATCAGGGTGAGGCGCAAGCCTTATGCGATCAAATAGAGATTGACGACGTTGTTAGCGCCTTAGCCGAATCTTTGCCGCAAACGCGCGTGGTAATTACATTAGGGGGTGACGGCGCGATTTTAATCGTCGGTGGCTCAGTCACCAAGGTGCCAGCATTTGCTACCAAGGTGGTTGATACAACGGCGGCAGGCGACACGTTTGTTGGTTATTTTTTAGCCGGATTGGTTGGTGGCTTATCTGACTTGCAAGCACTAGAGCGTGCCAGTGAAGCGGCGTCATTGGCCGTTCAGAGCTTAGGCGCAATACCGTCGATTCCTAAACTCGAGCAGCTTAATTTTACTAATGTTACTTTGCCAGCTTAGGTTCTACCAACTTAGGTTCTACCAACTTAGGTTCTACCAACTTAGGTTCTACCAACTTAGACCGAAAAAATAGCTTATTAACGCGTATGCAAAAAATAATACTCGACACCGATCCAGGCATAGACGATGCCCAAGCAATTGCCTTTGTGGTGGCGCATCCAGAGCTTGACTTGCTTGGCCTGACAACGGTGTTTGGTAATGCCGACGTAGAAACGACGACTAAAAATGCGTTGATCATTTTAGATAAATTTGGCTGCCCAGCTGTGCCGGTAGCGAAGGGGGCCGGGCAACCGTTGATTCAAGCCCGGATGCCAGCTCCCGATTTTGTTCATGGCGGTGATGGTCTTGGTAACCTAGATCTTGCAAAAAGTAAAAATACCGCCTTAGATGAGTCAGCGGCAGAATTCATTGTGCGCATGGCAAATCAATTCCCCAGCGAAATTAGTTTGCTTGCAGTCGGCCCATTGACTAACATTGCCGAGGCGGTCAGGCTTGATCCGAGTCTACCGAGCAAGTTAAAAGAGTTAGTTGTTATGGGCGGCACGGTGCACAGATTTGGTAATGTAAGCCCGGTGGCTGAAGCTAATTTTATTAATGATCCGCATGCCGCGGATATTGTCTGCGGCTTCGATTGGCCGCTGCGTATTATTGGCTTAGATGTCACCTTAGATGTGATGTTGCACGACTCTGACTTAGCCCAGCTGCGAGATAAAGCTGGCCAAACCGGGCAGTTTATCTGGGATACCAGTCGGTTTTATGTTGATTTTTATACCGCTGATCAGAACCTACTTTTGGAGTCAAATCCCGAGCGCCGATGTGCCATGCATGACGCCAGCGCGGTGGTGTATTTAGTTGAACGCGATGCCTTTAGCTTTACCTCTGGAGTCGCTAGAGTGGCACCGGATGGCTTTGCCACGGGGCAATTAATAATCGATAGAAAACCTAATAGTGATGGTAATTATGCACTCCCTTTTTGGCAAAATAGGCCAAGTGTTGAGGCGGCTATGCAAGTCGACTCAGAACGAGTGAGGGCGGCATTTCTAAACACTATTATTCAGCACCACTTAATTTAGATTTCAAACTTTAAATTTCAAACTTTAAATTTCAAACTATAGTTAAACGACTATGGTTAAAGAACTCTGGTTAAACCACCATGGCTAAACTGTATTTTTATTATTCAACCATGAACGCGGGTAAATCGACTACTTTATTGCAGTCGAGTTTTAATTATCGCGAGCGTGGCATGCATACGCTATTGCTTACGGCGGCGTTTGACGATCGTTTTGGGTCAGCTAAAATTAGCTCGCGTATTGGTTTATCGCAAGAAGCCGACCTATTTAATCAGGACGATGATCTATTAGCGCATGTTAATCGTCGCTACGCCGAACAGAAGATCGATTGTGTGTTGGTTGATGAATCGCAATTTTTAACCGAGGCTCAAGTATGGCAATTGACGGATGTATGCGACGAGCTAAAAATTCCGGTGTTGTGCTACGGTATTCGCACCGATTTTCAAGGCCAGCTATTCCCCGGCAGTAAAGCATTGCTCGCTTGGGCTGACGTGCTGCAAGAGCTTAAAACGATCTGTCATTGTGGCTCTAAAGCTAATATGGTGGTAAGAGTGGATCAACACGGCAGGGCGCTACGGGAAGGCTCGCAAGTTGAGATCGGCGGTAATGAGCGCTATGTATCCCTGTGTCGCCGACACTTCAAACAAACGTATACATAACTGGCATCGTCAGGTTCAGCAACCATAAGTACATAGCCAAGAGTAACTAGCCAAGAGAAATACCATGTTCATAGACTTTAAAACACTTAGCCCAAATCAATGTTATGGCGCGATGGTTCAAACGATTGTGCCTCGCCCGATCGCATGGGTGTTATCAGACAATGGTGATGGCAGTTATAATGTCGCTCCATTTTCGTTCTTCACGGGTATTTGTAGCGACCCACCGTTATTGATGTTGTCGGTGGGTAAAAAAGATGCGTTCGAAGAAAAAGATACCAGAGTGAATATTCGCGAGCGTAGCAATTTTGTGGTTCACATACCGAGTACGCGACATCTTGAGCAAGTGAACACCACATCGGCGACCTTAGCGCATGGACAGTCTGAGGTCGACAGCGCAAAGCTTGAGCTGATTGACATCGACGGCTTTGCGTTACCACGAATTACCGACTGTGACATTGCGATTGCTTGTAAGCTATACCGTATCGATGAAATAGGCCGCGTACCGCAGGCGGTTATTTATGGCGAGATTCACAGCATCACGATAAATGATGCGTTAATTGTCGATCATCCTAAAGGTCGCCTGCAGCTCGATTCTTTGTCTCTCGACCCATTGGCTAGACTCGGTGGGAGTAATTATGGCGGATTGGGCGATGTGCTAACGGCCAATCGGCCAAAGTAGATCCGCCATGCTGCAACTGGATAATGTTGTGCGTGACCGAGGCTCAAAGTATGCGGTTAGCGGAGGCCAGGTGGCTAATAGCGCACAAGCCAAGAGTTTTTTAAAAAGCCTCAAGTCGAAGAAGAAATTTGCCAAGGCAACGCATAATACTTGGGCCGTTATCTATCGCGAGGGTACTTTTAACGATCTTGGCAAAGATACTGGTAACGTTATTCGAGCAAAGAGCGATGATGGCGAGAGCGGTGCCGGTATGATCATTGTTAGAATGCTTGAGCGTGAAGCTGTATACGATCATATCGTGGTCGTCACTCGTTGGTATGGCGGGGTTCATCTAGGAGGCGACCGGTTCAGACACGTTCAAAGTTGCGTGAACGCTTATCTCGATCATGCCAAATTACGTAATTCTTAAGTGTGTTTAGTCATTTTCAATGAGAGCAATACGCTGCAATAGCAATCTTGACTGTGTGATGTTCAAATCTATGCAGCACTCTTACTCACGATTTGATAACCTTGTGCAATGCAAACTAACTATCTGTCAGCTGATATCGCCAAGCCGATGATATCTTACCAGCGACTAAAATTCGATCAAGCTGAGGCCTGATGGCGACTTTTAGTCCGAGGTACAATTTTCGTACCGACCATTTCACTAGTGCGGTTATTTTGGCGTTGATACTGCATTTAGTCTTGGCGCTGGTGTTGCCCGATATCCCTAAACTAAGCCTGCAAGGTTATGACCGTGCCTCAAGTCTCACGGTGTTTTTGGCGCAAACTGACGAGCAAGAAATATTTGACCAATCACTGAATCAACAACTGCCATTGCCCGCTGATATCGATACCTTGGCTGACCCATCTCTCGGATCTACTAGCGTTGAAAAAGGGCAAAGTTCTATTGTAAGTGATGAGCTAAGGCCGTCTGCAGCCTCGAGTGAGCAAGCTCAAGAAACGCCCCGTTCAGGCTCGAGTCGCGATGGTGAGAAAACACAGAGTATTCGTTTCGACTATGCTGCAATTAAACTCTTTGCTAAACGTGAAGCTGCCCGCTACGCAGAATTATACCCACGAGAGGTTGAGCGTTTTGCGCGCACCTTCAATCGCGCACGCAATTATCGTCGCCGTAGTCGAACTGAAAGCTATAAAGATAAGCTGGGTGATATGTACGCGCGCTCGAACTCCTCAGATGGCGACATCTGTTTTAAACAGAAGCGCGTAGAAGCGGTGAATGAATACGCGACTAATACAGTTTATTTTTTTCGTTGCGATAGCCAACCTCAAGGATGGAAACTCGATATCAATAACAACAAAAAAAGCTCCGAGGGCTAAGCAACGAATCGTTAGTCGAACCCGTTAATTAGCGTCGATACTGTCTTCCAGAGATAATGCCAATTGGGCCGCGAGGAATTGTTAGCTGCACCGCTTCGCCGTCTCGCTGAACTTCTATCAAGACACTCTCGCCGACTTGTCCCTGAATCGTCAAATCATTGATTTCGTTTAAATTGAATACGCGCCGCCCTGCATACGAGATCACTCTGTCGCCCGCTCTGAGGCCGACACTTGCTCCGGGTGATCCGCCGATGACCGATCCGATTGACGCCGAAGTCGGCCAACCATTAGCTTCTAAGTAGCGTTGGTAATTTTGCTCTCCGAGTTCGGCGCGGACTGGGTTGATATTCGAAGCTTGATCGCCGTTTGATGCAGCAAGTTCTCGTCGACGATCATACTGCGCTTGCAGCTGTCTGAGCGACTCTTCGGACTCAATCTGAACTATTCGGTCCGCCTCTTCTCGAGCGAAACCTGAATTTATCAGCTGCTGCTGCCGAAAGCCCACTTGTTGGCTTGCTAAGCGGTCAGCTCGATTTTGATCTACGCGCTGCTGCCAGCTTTGAGTTTGAGGGTCATTCTCGAGCGTTGGACTTGCCTCGGTATCAACCGTTAGCGCTTGTGACACAGAGTCTGAAGAATCTGCGGTGCTATTGCCGCCGTTGCTAAGCTGTTGGGCCAAGGAGATTCTTGCTTGGGTCTCGAGCGCTAACGCGGACTTTATTTGCGCCAATTGAGACTTTATCTCATCAAGATCGCTAGGCTGAGCGGGCACCGAACCACTGCTTGTCGTAGTTTTGCCTGTTATCAAAATGGTAGCCGTAGAGATTGAGCTGATGACAGCTGATAGCACGATAGCGATGAGCGTATTTTTAGTGTCCATATTTTACCTCGAATTAGTGGCTATGGGCCAAGACCCAGCGACAAGGGGCTTAGCTGCGTCACGCCAAGCCCAAACTCCCATTCTAGCTAACAAACCTTATATTTTCGTTCTGATAGCTAGTTCCGTAATTTAGTTCGGCTGTTTAGTTTGACTATTTAATTCAGTAATAGCTTGATACGCGCCAACCTTTAGATCAAATCTCAAGGGCCAAGGTGAGCTGTACAATTGCACTAAGCCGATGCCGATAAGTTGTTCTTGAGGGTCGATCCAAAATTTTGTGCCGGCTAGCCCAGCCCAAGATAATTCACCCATTGATGATGTCGCTGGCATCAGCGCTGGGTCAGTGACGACACCATAGCCTAAGGCCATGCTTTGTCCAGCATGAAGGTCATGCTTGCCAACTGCACGAACATCCTCGGTCATGTGATTTGACCCTAGAAACGCCACTGTTTTAGGGCCAAGTAATCGAGCGCCGTCTAATTCACCGCCGTTTAGCACCATCTGTGAAAATCTAAAATAGTCATAAGCCGTCGATATCAAGCCGCCGCCACCCATAAATAAACCCACATCGTCGTATGAACGTGAGCGCTCTGCTGGCATCACCGCTATTGTATTCGCTTGCGCATCCCAGTATTGGTCACTGGCAAGTCGTTGCTTTTTGTTTGCCGGAAGTTCGAAGAATGTATCGTTCATCTTTAGCGGTTGAAAAATGCGTTGGCTAAAAAACTCATCCAGTGGCATATCCGCCAGTTTTTCGATCACCGCACCCAATACATCCATACTTACACTATAGTGATAACGCTCACCTGGCTGGTAGCGCAGTGGTAGCTTTGCTAATTTTGCTATGAAGTCATCAAGATCATTAGCTTGAAACAATTGTGCTTTTTGATACTCAATATCGACTGCGTTGTCATTGCCAAAGCCATAACTAAGACCGGCCGTGTGCATAAATAGTTGGCGCATTCTCATTGGCGAGTCAGGAGTCACTAGCTCGCCATTAACCAATACCTTCTGACCGGCGAACGCCGGTAAATATTTGCTGACCGGGTCGTTCATATGGAACTTACCTTCCTCATACAACATCATCGCGGCGACCGCGGTCACCGGCTTGGTCATGGAGTAAATGCGAAAGAGGGTGTCGGTTTCCATCGGGGTTTGATTGTCGATGCCGACGTTCCCGTGTGCCTTGAAATGCACAATCTTGCCTTTGCGTGCGACTAAAGTGACGAGGCCAGCGTAATTACCGTCAGCAACATAGCGCTGACCAAGAGACTCGAGTCTTTGCAGACGTTCGCTCGACATGCCGACCTTTTCGGCTTTGCTGATAACGACCTTCTTATTATCTGCGTCCTTAGCCTTTGCGCTAAAAGGAACAGACAAACAGATAAATAGGGCAGTGAAGATGACAGTTTTTACGGTGAGATTATGCATAGATTTTATTATTTTGAGGTCTCATTAGATTGGTGCAAGCTTGCAACCTGACACAGTAACGTACTTTTAGTCGAGTTTACCTCGCGAGTGTGTTGATAGCGTGTCATAAGCTAAGGCTATAAATCTAGTACTAAGGTCGACGCATGTTTCCGAATGGTCATGTTTAAGTGTTAGCATCAGTGCTCATTAAATTAAGGATCATTCTATGCCTGTCAGCTCTCCTTCAAAAGAACTCACGATTAAGCAGCGCTATCTAAAGTTAGCCGTGCTTGTGATCGTAGCGGGGAATATCTACCCTTTGATCTACCTGCGGCAAAATTTCGAAATAAGCATTGTTGATGCGTTTGGAATTACCTCGGCGCAACTCAACCAAAATTACGTCTGGTTGGGTATCATTTACATGATTACCTATGTGCCCAGCGGTTGGTTGGCCGATCGGGTGTCGCCTCGAGTGTTAATGTCTTTCTCGCTTTTGTTCGCAGGGCTTTTGGGCGTCTGGTTCTCAAGCTTACCCTCACCAGAATCGTTAAGGTTGATTTTTATTGGCTGGGGCTTAGCCGCGGGTTTAACGTTTTGGTCGGCGCTAATTAAGGCCACGGCTTTACTTGCTAGGCCTGAAGAGCAAGGTCGGTTTTTTGGTATCTTAGATGGTGGTCGAGGTTTTGTAGAGGCCATCCTCGCATCCATCGCCGTGGCTATGTTCGCTTACTATACTAATGGTGTCGGCGGAGATACGCCCGATGCCTTGGTTAAAGTCATCTGGCTCTACGTGGGTATGATGTTATTACTGGCGCCAATCTCATATTTTATTTTGGGCGCTCCGGAAAGCCAATCGGAGCCCCTGAAAGGAATCACTAAAGACCAAAAAGGTAAGGCTTTTGCGCTGTTTTTGAGCGATATTTCCAGTGTTATCGCCAAGCCGGAAATCTGGTTGTGCGCATTTTGTATCATGACCGGTTATCAATTGTTCTGGGCCACATATTCTTTCTCAGCGTATATGCAAACCGAATTTGGTCTAACCGCGGTTGCGGTAGGCTCAATAACGGTGGCAAAACTCTGGATGCGACCGATTGGTGCCGCGTCAGCCGGTTTCGCTGGTGATTTCTTGAACCGAGAAAAAGTATTGGCCGTATTGATGCTGCTGGCCTCCCTCGCTCTGGCAGTTTTAGCCTTTGTGCCAGTGTCTATTGGTGCCATGTTCTTATTGGCGATTGTCTTGGTTATCGGCTTTCTTACCTACGCTGTTAGAGGTATTTTTTGGGCTACGCTTGAGAGTTGTAACGTATCTAATAATGTCAAAGGCTTGGCGATCGGCTTGATCTCATTAATTGGCTACTCGCCTGATGTTTACCTGCCGTTATTAAACAATTTTTTACTCGAGCTTTATCCCGGTAAAGCAGGTTACGCTATTTATTACAATATTATTGCTGGTATGGGGATATTGGGTGCGTTGGCGGCATGGCGGTTAAAACACATCGTTGCTGCCAGAAGCGATGCCCCAGGAGTGTGAAAAATAGGGTGAAAAGAGTAGGGTTAAAAAATCGAGAGGCGTTATCTAACAAATGTCCCCGATCCTTTGATCTGCGGCATGATATGTTGTGATTTGGTTGTATTTCATAAGTCTGTAATATGCGATATGGTAACCTCCGAACTAATGTGAATTTTAGAGAGAGAGATATACATGCAATCAGCAAAATATTTTCGCAGAACCCGAATTGCCCAAGAAGTTACGGCGTCGGTTTTAGCACTTAGCTTAGCAGCACCGTTAGTTTCCGTTGCACAAGACACGAGTGCCCCCACATACGCTCTTGAAGAGATTGTGGTAACTGCGTCGAGACGTTCGCAAAGTTCTCAAGACGTAGCAATCGCGTTGCAAGCTATTAGTGAGAGCAAACTCGACGAGTTACGAATTGATAGTTTTGACGACTATGTGTCACTTATTCCAGGCGTTAATGCATCTGGTCAAGGCCCAGGCAAGCAAGAAGTATTCATTCGTGGTATTTCCCCTGGTAGAACCGCGGTTAGAATTGCCAGCCTAGGCTCAGAGCCAAGCGTGGCCATGTATTTAGATGAGGCACCGATTTCCTACGCTGGTCGCAACATCGATTTGTATGCCACCGACCTACAACGAATCGAAGTGCTCAAAGGTCCTCAGGGAACACTATTTGGTGCCAGTTCTCAAGCCGGTACGTTGCGCCTGATTACGCGTAAACCTGAGTTTAACGAATTTAGTGCAGGAGTAACTGTTGACCTATCGGATACGTCTGGTGGTGAAGGCAGTGTAAGCGTTGAAGGCTATGTCAATTTTCCATTGATCGAGGACAGGCTCGCGGCTCGCATAGCGGTCTACAATGTTGATCAAGGTGGCTATATTGATAATATCGCGGCTACCCGTCAGATCCCGCTAAGCAACCCTGGTTTTGGTGGCACAGTGCCGAGCACACGTGTAACCGCTGATAACTCTGCTTTTGTCGAAGACGATTTTAATGATGCTGAGTACACCGGTTTTCGAGCCAGTCTAAAAGGTCAGATTAACGATAACTGGGATGCAACTGTACAGCTTGTTAGCCAGACTTTGGACGTCGAAGGTATATTTGAATTTGAGCCAGACGTTAGCCCCGGCGATGATCTAAACGCTCAAACCTTTAACCGCGACTTCGGTCAAGATGATGTAGACATGGTATCGCTGATGGTCAACGGCGCTATCGGTGATCTAGATGTCGTTTATAACGGCTCGTATACTGAACGTACCTTCGAAGGCCAAACCGATTACACCGGCTATGCCAACAATGGCCCATTCATTCCGTATTATATTTGCACACCAGGTTACGACAGCTGTGGTAACCCGTCGCTATTTACTAGCTCATTTTTCGAGACTGAACGTACAGTACATGAAGTTCGAATCGCAACCGACAGTGATAAGCGCCTGAGCTTTATTGGTGGTATCTATTATGACGATCAGCAAACGATCGAACGTGCTGATTTTACTTACCCGGCGTCGACCCTAGTTGGTTTTCAACCTAACTTGCCAATTCCTGATGCGTTTGCGTCTAACCGGAATGTTCGAGATCCTGGAGTTACTTTTTTCAATGACTTTTTGAGTGATCGTGAAGAGTTATCTTTCTTCGGTTCGCTATCTTACAAACTATCGGATACCGTAACAGCCACTTTTGGCGCGCGCAATTACAGTATTGATATTGGCTTGCGCGGGCAATCGAGCTTTAACTTTCGGACTCCCGGCCCATTTGGCAACAACGTAGATGCGACTCTCGCTGGGCAAACTCCGACTGAATTGTCAGATACTATTGTTAATCTGAATGTCAGTTGGAATGTTGGCGACGACGCCTTGCTTTACGTAACTTATGCAGAAGGCTTCCGCTCTGGCGGCTTTAACCGTAATGGTGGCGGCGGTAGCGGCACCGTTAATATCCCATTCTTCTTCGATACTGATAATGCCGACAGTTATGAGTTGGGTTGGAAAACCCAATTCGCTGATAATACTGTCAGGCTTAATGGTGCTATCTACTACACCGATTTCTCAGATTTGCAGCAAGGTGTGCTCGATTTCTCAATCGATAATTCATCATTCTTTGACAATGTCGGCGATGCTGAGATTAAAGGTCTTGAGCTAGACGTTAATTGGGCACCGACAGATGCACTGAGTTTATTCGGTTCTTTCAGTTACACTGACGCTGAGTTAGTTGAATTGCCACCAACAATTACTAACATTTCTCCTGCTGGTTCAGAGCTGCCTTTTGCTCCCGATATTCAGTGGACTCTGGGTGCTCGCTATGAGCGAGAGTTCTCGAACTTTACCGGTTATGTGCAGACTGTTGCTAAGTACACAGACGACCGTTTCTCAAGCCTAGTAGAGGTTGCACGCTTTCCATTGGAAAGCTACACCGAAGTTGATGCCTCGATTGGCGCTAGAATGGGTAACTGGAATGGAAGTTTGTATATCGACAACCTAACTGACGAACGTGGTCAGCTAGATGTCGGCGCACCAGACTTAATCTTTCGTGTTAACCCAATTCGACCGCGCACGGTTGGCGTTCGGGTGTCATACGATTTTCAATAGTTTATCTGTATAGTAAATTAGTACTTAGGGGCGACATCGTTGATGTCGCCCCTTTTTTGTGGGGGCAGTAGAACGAGACTAAGGACTAGGTGCACCTTGAGAGTATCTCGCAGCTAAGCTAACCCCGCTAACTAGCGTAAACAATCTGCCGCTTATCGCGCACGAATCCGACCAAGTTTAGATTAGTTTTCTCAGCCAAATCTATCGCCAAAGAGGTGGCCGCTGAGATAGTCACTAAGGTATGAATACCGCTGATGGCAACTTTGGCAACCAGCTCGTGGCTAGCGCGACTCGACATCACTATAAAAAAGTCGGGCTGCAAACCATTAATTTGGCTGCCAATCAGCTTATCTAAGGCGTTGTGGCGACCAACATCTTCACGTAACGCCAGCAATTCGCCGTTGGCATCAAATACGCCGGCACAGTGAACCGCGCCACATTGGTCTTGTAGTATTTGATTTTTTTTAAGCACTTTGACCGCGTGATCAATAACACTATGTGACGGAATGGGTGCCATGTTAAGTGGCTGAATAATCGGTAACGCCGCGGCTAATTCGGTAATGCCGCAGATGCCACAGCCGGACCGACCGCTTAGTTGGCGACGTTTACCCTTCAGGCGTTGCATCAGCTCGGCCTCAATCTGAATATTGACCGTGATACCTTGGCTTGCTTGGCGAATATCAATTGCACGTATATCGGCAGTCTTATCAATAATACGTTCAGTGATGCTAAAGCCAATTGCGAAGTCGTTTAGGTCAATCGGGCTCGCCATCATAACCGCATGGCTTTCTCCATTGTAGGCAATCGCAATAGGTACTTCTTGAGCAATGTGGTCAGCCGCTGAGCTTTGTAAATTCTCAGAATGACGCAACACCACACTACGCTCTTCAACTCCCTCTAACGGTTTGCCCAGAGTTGAGTCACGGTTCATTTTGTTAAGCGGCTTATTTGCTTTCAACGTCGGCCAACTCTTTATCGTCTGGCTGAAGCTTATCTCTATTGGGCTGAAGCTCCTTTCCACCGGGCTGAAGCTCCTTTCCATTCGGCTGAAGCTCTAACTGCTTCTCAGTGAAACTCTCAAACTGGTCTTGCCATTCCGAGTTTTGTCTGGCCTGAATCACCTTGCTGATTTGTACTGCGGTGACTTTGTATTCAGGGCAGTTGGTCGCCCAATCTGAGTTGTCGGTGGTGATTATATTCGCGCCGCTCTCTGGATGATGAAAGGTGGTGTAAACCACGCTCGGTTGAACTCGTTCAGTAACCTGAGCGGTTAGGTGAGTCTCGCCAGATCGGCTGGCAATTTTAACCCGGTCTCCATCAACAATACCGCGATCCACCGCGTCGCTTGGGTGAATTTCAAGCAAGTCTTTATCGTGCCAAGTATTGTTCTCAGTTCGCCTTGTTTGAGCACCAACATTGTACTGCGACAAGATGCGGCCAGTGGTCAGAAGAAGAGGGAAGCGGCGTGTGATTTTTTCATCAGTCGGCACATACTCGGTCACTTTGAACAAACCTTTACCGCGCACAAACTCATCGAGGTGCATGGTCGGTGTGCCGTCTGGAGCGTCATCATTACACGGCCACTGGATTGACCCTTCTTTGTCTAAGCGTTCATAGGTAACGTTGCTAAAGGTTGGCGTTAAGCTGGCAATTTCTTGCATGATCTCGCGCGGGTGAGAATAGTTCATCGGATAACCCATGGCATTGCAAAGGTCTTGTGTAACTTCCCAATCTTCTTTGCCGGCAAGTGGTTTCATAACGCGACGAACTGGCGAAATGCGGCGTTCAGCATTGGTGAACGTGCCGTTCTTTTCTAAGAAGCTTGAGCCGGGTAAGAACACCGTCGCATACTTAGCGGTTTCATTTAAAAAGAGATCTTGCACGATCAAGCAGTCGAGGTTCCTCAATGCGGCTTCTACGTGATGAGTATTAGGGTCAGATTGAGCGATGTCTTCGCCCTGAACGTATAGACCTTTGTACTGACCAGCAACCGCCGCGTCTAGCATGTTGTTGATACGATAACCTGGCTCGTTATCAATAGGCAAACCCCAGGCTTTCTCGAAGGTGCCGCGAACAGCATCGTCTGCTACCGAGCGATAACCCGGAAGCTCATGAGGAAACGACCCCATATCACAAGAACCCTGAACATTATTTTGACCACGTAGCGGGTTAACACCGACACCACGGCGGCCAATATTGCCGGTCAGCATGGCGAGGTTTGCGATGCCCATAACGGCGGTTGAACCTTGGCTATGTTCTGTCACTCCTAGGCCATAATAAATTGCGCTATTGCCACCGGTTGCGTACAGGCGTGCTGCAGCAGTTATATCGGCCGCAGGTATGCCGGTTACTTTTTCATTATTTTCAGGCGAGTGCTTGTCATCACTGATGAATAGCATCCATTGTTTAAATGCCTCAGTTTCACAGCGTTCGGCAACAAATTTGGCGTCATATAATTGATCGCGAACAATAACGTGCGCCATGGTGTTGATAAACGCGACGTTGGTTCCGGGTAGCAGTTTTAGATGATGTTCTGCTTTGATATGTGGGCTCTTCACCAGATCAATACGGCGGGGATCAACGACAATCAGTTTGGCGCCTTGGCGAAGACGCTTCTTCAAGCGAGAGGCAAATACAGGGTGGGCATCGGTTGGGTTAGCGCCCATTACCATTGCCACATCGCAGTCTTCCACCGAGTCAAAATTTTGTGTGCCAGCGGACTCGCCCAGCGTTTGCTTTAAGCCATAGCCGGTCGGCGAATGGCAAACGCGCGCGCAAGTGTCGATGTTGTTATTGCCAAAGCCAGCGCGAACCATTTTTTGTACCAAGTAGACTTCTTCGTTGGTGCAGCGTGATGACGAAATGCCACCGATTGACTTACGGCCATACTTAGCCTGAATGCCTTTGAGTTGTTTGGCGGCAAAGCTGAATGCTTCTTGCCATGAGACCACCTGCCATTGATCATCAATGCTGTTGCGAATCATTGGCGTGGTGATGCGCTCCTTGTGGGTGGCATAACCAAATGCAAAGCGGCCTTTTACGCATGAGTGTCCACGATTAGCCTCACCGTTTTTATACGGTGTCATTCGAACTACTTGCTCGCCTTTCATCTCGGCTTTGAATGCACACCCTACACCGCAATACGCGCACGTAGTGATTTTAGAATGCTCTGGCTGGCCCGCTTCGATGATGGTTTTTTCGGTCAACGTGGCGGTCGGGCAAGCTTGTACGCAGGCACCGCAGCTGACGCATTCTGAATCGACAAAGTCTTGCGACTGGCTGGCGCTAACTTTAGACGCAAAGCCACGGTTTTCAATGGTGAGTGCGAAGGTACCTTGTGTTTCTTCGCATGCTCGAACGCAACGTGAGCAGCTAATACATTTACTCGGGTCGAAGGTAAAATAAGGGTTTGATTCGTCCTTTACTTCATCTAAATGATTTTCACCCTCAAAGCCGTAGCGAACTTCACGCAGGCCGACTGCGCCTGCCATGTCTTGTAGCTCGCAATCGCCGTTAGCCGAGCAGGTTAGGCAGTCGAGTGGGTGGTCTGAAATGTAAAGCTCCATCACCCCGCGCCGCAATTCGGCAAGCTCGGTATTTTGGGTAGTTACTACCATGCCTTCTTCAAACGGCGTAGTGCACGACGCCGGTGAGCCTCTGCGGCCCTCAATTTGCACTAAACATAAACGGCAAGAGCCAAATGCTTTAATGCTGTCGGTGGCGCACAGCTTGGGAATATTGATATCGGCAATCGCCGCTGCGCGCATTACCGACGTGCCTTTGGCAACCGTAATTTCAACGCCATCGATGATGCCGGTAATCGCGTCTAGATCGCACTTGTCGGCTATCTCAGCATACGATACCGGTGAGGGGGTGCCGTAGTCTTTGGACGGATCGTTTGGGTGCTCTATTCGGATCATGATGAGGTACCTGCTTTTTTGATACTGTCGATTGAGATTTCTATTGTCTGCGAGCCTTTAGCTGATTGGGAGCCTTCAGCCGTTGAAGAGCGCTCAGCAGTAGGTAAAGAGCCCTCAGCCGTTGACGCCCCGTCAACAGTAGATAAATAGAAATCTTCATTAAAATGCTCTAAGGCGCTCTTGACGGGGTAGGGCGTCATACCGCCCATGGCGCACAATGACCCGCTTTCCATGGTGTTGCATAAGCTGGTCAATAAAATGATATTAGCCTCGCGGTCGGTATTGGCTCGAACTTTATCAATGGTTTCAACACCACGCGTAGCGCCAATCCGGCATGGCGTGCACTTGCCGCATGACTCTTCAGCACAAAACTCCATTGAGAAGCGTGCTTGCTCCGACATATTTACCGTGGTATCAAACGCCACAACACCGCCGTGACCTAATACGCCGCCGATGCCTGCCAAGGCTTCGTAGTCCATTTCAATATCCCACTGCGACTCTGGAAGGTAAGTGCCTAATGGGCCGCCGCATTGAACCGCTCTGAGTGGCTTATCACTGGCCGAACCGCCACCAAAGTCATTTAGCAACTGATTCAAAGTAACTCCAAATGCCAGCTCAACTAAACCGCAGCGCGTTAAGTTGCCGGCCAATTGAAACGGCATTGTGCCACGTGATCGGCCCATGCCGAAGCTTGCATAGGCCTCAGCGCCTTGTTCAAATATGATTGAAATGGTTGACAGCGATAACACGTTATTGACTACCGTCGGCTTACCAAATAAACCTTCAATAGCTGGAAGCGGTGGTTTAGCGCGAACCTCACCACGTTTGCCCTCCAAACTCTCAAGTAAGGCAGTTTCTTCTCCGCAGATATACGATTTAGCGCCGAGTCGAACTTCCAAATCAAAATTATGGCCTGAGCCTAATACGTCGTCGCCAAGTAAATTGGCATCAAATGCTTTTTCAATCGCTTCATTTAGACGCTGATGGGCGTGCGGGTATTCTTCGCGTAAATAGATATAACCTTTATCAGCACCAACCGCGATGGCGGCGATGGTCATGCCTTCGATAAGGCCAAAAGGGTCTGCCTCCATCTGTAATCTATCAGCGTAGGTGCCCGAATCGCCTTCGTCAGCATTACAAACGATGTATTTTTTTTCACCCGGCGTATCAAGCACTGTCTGCCATTTAATTCCGGTTGGGAAAGCGGCACCACCTCGGCCTCTTAATCCAGACGCTTTTACCTCGTCGACGCACTCTTGAGTGCTCATGGTGATCGCGCGTTCAAGGCCTTTATAGCCGCCGTGGGCTTTATAGTCATCTAAGTCTGTCGGGTCGATGATGCCAGCGCGCTTAAAGGTTAAGCGTTGTTGGTTTTTTAGGAACGCAATCTCCTCAGTCAAACCCAAGCTTAAAGGGTGAGTCTGAGCACCATCGAGCAAGCCTTGCTCTAATAGCGAGTCGACGTCACTAGCCGTAACTGGGCCATAGGCAACTCGACCTTCAGCGGTTTCAATCTCAAGCATAGGCTCAAGCCAAAACAAACCACGTGAACCATTGCGAATTAGTTCGACATCATCAATGTCGTTTAACTTTGCTTGTAACTTGGCCGCGACTTGATCGGCACCGACTGAAATAGCCGACGAGTCTTGCGGTACAAAGACTTTGATTGTCATCAGTGTTGCTCCGCCTTGAGGCTATCGATAAGGTCGCTGACACTCTCTTGCGTAACTCGGCCATAAAGCTGTGAGTCAATCTTTACCGCTGGTGAGCAAGCGCAATTACCGAGGCAGTAAACCGGCTCAAGAGTGATCTCACCGTCTTCAGTTGTTTGATCAAAATCAATCCCGAGCTTGGCTTTCACCGCCGCCTCAATTGCTCTGCCGCCCTTAGCTTGGCACGATTCGGCCCGACAGACCTCAATAACATGCTTACCTTGTGACTCGGTTTTGAATGAATGGTAGAAGGTAATAACCCCATGCACCTCAGCGCGAGATAAGTTGAGACTCTCGGCGATATCAATTACGTGCTCGCTCGGAATATGACCTAGATCATGCTGAATTCTGTGTAAAATGGGCAGCAGTGCCCCTTCGAGGTGTTTGTTTTCATCGATGGCAAGTAAAACGGCCTGCTGTTTGGTATTTGCAATCATGGCGTATTACCTAGGTTTGGCTGATTGAATGAGTCATATATGCAATATAATGCATATGAATAATGTGTATAATCCTAAGTTATCACGATAATGGCTTGCTACAAATATGAAATTAAATGCAGATTAACCATTTAAACATCGTTCCCAATTGGAGCTTTGAAGATACTGATGGGCGTCGTGTGCATATAACACTGCTGCCGTTGTTAGCCGCGATACACAAACGTAAAAAGCTAACCGCCGCGGCGCAAGATTGCGATCTATCGTATCGTCATGCCTGGAACATCTTGCAACAGGCTGAAGAATTCTTTGGCAGCGCAGTTACGTTAAAAGAACGAGGCCGTGGAGCACGTTTAACACCACTTGGCGAAGTATTGCTGCAAGTGCATCAACGCATCGATGCACGGCTGCACACGCAAATGGAGAGCCTGGCAATGGAACTAAATGCCGAGGTACACAAGGTTTTATCTGACCAAGTCAACGTGATGACCATTTACGCAAGTCATGGCTACGCGGTAGCACTCATTCCAAAATACATGCCCGACTATCAAACCGAGCTGCATTACCACGGTTCTGAAGATGCACTAAAGGCCCTGCATTCGGGAGCCTGCAAGATAGCGGGGTTCACACTACCGCTGCATCACACCATTGCCGCACAACAGCTGCGTTATCAAAAACTGCTCAACCCAAACGATGTGCGTATCATTGGCTTTATTAAACGCGATCAAGGCTTGATGGTCGCTGCGGGGAATCCGTTCGCTATCAAATCATTAAATGATTTGGCCGATAAAGAGGTGCACTTGATAAATCGACAACCGCACTCGGGTACACGCGAGCTACTCGACGAATTATTAATCCAAGAGGGTGTAGACAGTAAAGATATAAAATCATTTGACCAATACGAATACACCCATACGGCGGTTGCCGCCCAAGTGGCGACCGGCGTGGCCGATGTTGGATTTGGTATGCAAGCCGCCGCTGCTCGGTTTGATTTAGACTTTATACCGATCACCCAAGACGCCTATCTTTGGGCGATTAAAATTGAATCTGAAAACGACCCAGAAGTATTGAGTTTTATTGAAATGTTAAAGTCGCCTAGTTTTCAACAACAAGTGAATGCACTGCCAGGCTATCAATGTGATAAGTCTGGGCAAATAGTCTCACTAGCCGAACTATTGGTCTAACCATTGGTCTAACCATTGGTCTAACTATTGGTCTAACTAGGCTCTTGGTTTAATTAGATAATCTCGGCCTCTAAACTGGCCGCGATGGTCAGGCCAATATCTCGACATTGCTCAACAAAGCCCGGCTCAAAATCTCCTTTGCAAATAATCGTTGGCTGAACTTGCCGCCACTTTAAGCCAGCGGTTATCTTGGACACTGAAATTTCAGTACCGGTACCGTCTAAGCCTGCTTTGATAACCAGGGCGAAAGGTTTAGCATCATTGTGCTTTGCGTCAGAAAGGCAAGGGTAGTAAACGCGCTCAAAAAAATCTTTAAGAGCGCCGCTCATATAGCCAAAGTTTTCGGTGGTAAACAGAATTAAAGCGTCGCTCCGCAATACCGCATCACTATCGCAATCGAATGGCGACATTAGCTTAACCGTCACATTCTCGACCGTGCTGTCGTTGGCACCGGCGAGCATTGCTTCTGCCATCTTAATCGTGTTTGGTGATGGGGTGTGAGCAATGATTAATAGTGATTTTGGTTTCTGTGTCATGGGTGCAGTGTACCTGATGGTTTTGTGTGGGGATGTTAAAACCTGATCTGATAACTTAATATGCGATGCTTGATGTTATCTAACGCTTTAAAGGTATAACACTGTGTTAAAGGACATTAGGGAACGACTCTTCGTTTTCGCTTGGTCGCATGTGGATATCACAACGTTATAGCGTTATGATGCTATTTATATTTTATGAGGTGTAATATGAGTAATCTTTCAAAACGCTCTACTGTGTATTTTGAACCCAAGATCCACCAAGCTTTAAGACTAAGGGCTGCGTCTTCGCATCTATCTATTTCAGAATTAATAGATGAGGCTGTTCGACTATTAATGAACGAAGATCAGCAAGATTTATCATTTTTCTCTGAGCGAGAAAACGAGAAAGAAATAAGCTATGAAGATTTGCTTAATGACCTAAAAAAACATGGCAAAATTTAAGGTAACGTTCAAGAAATCTGTTGCCAAAGATTTACGTAGCATCCCCAAGCCTGATGTAAAACGTATCCTGCAAAAAATAGATGCTCTGTGCGACGACCCTAGGTCTGATGGCTGCATAAAGCTGTCTGCACAAGAACGCTATCGCATTCGACTAGGTCAGTATCGAATCATCTATGAAATTCGTGACCAGTTACTTGTCATACATGTTGTCAAAATAGGTAATAGATCAGTTGTTTACAAAGGCAATTAACAAAAGCAAAAACTTCACGCCTACGGCGAAGACGGATTTCATTCGCCCGCAACAACTTTAGTGGATAACTCTAGTATAAATCCTTGAGAGCTGGAGAAAGGTGTCGCAAGCGTCGAAGGACATTTTTAATGGAGAGACCTTAAAGAAACCTCTGAATTAAAAAATCATTGCGTCTTGATATCACGGTACTCACAATGATCTAGATGGGTGATGAGATGGATACCTCGGTTCACGGCATCGATGTGCCAAAATGAGGTTTCAAATAACTATTCATCTACGAGGTATCCACCATGAATAAGTCTACCGTTATTGGCATTGATGTAGCAAAGACTGT
>JBKEFT010000029.1:0-80369 GCA_046709645.1 Arenicella sp. | reverse complement strand
ACAACTTTCATGAACCACGACAAGCTAGAGAGCCGCTCTCGCCATACTTCGATGTCTTTCTCAACAACTTTAAGCTGAGTGGCCAATAACGGAGTACCAGCCTCGTAACATTGTGAGAGATAGGTGCCTTTGAAGAGAGAATGCCAACGCCGCACCACATCGATTTTACTCAACTTGTTAGCGATGTCTGGCCGCAGATGTAGCACCACATGGTAATGATTGCTCATCACGGCATAGGCGCAGAGCTTGATGGCGAAGGCCTCAGCCGTTTGGTGTAACTTATCTTCCAACCATTGTCGGCGGTGCTCAAAATCAGTTTCTGAGGTTCTATCGTAACCACACAGATACGCACGTCTAACACAACGAGAAACGCAATGGTAATAGGGTGTGTCGGCCGTTGACACTATGGTACTTCTGGCTTGAGTCATCCTTAACTCCCCTGAAATTTCCTTGTGAGAATAGATTTGCACTTTATAGCGTTATTTGCAAGGTTTGATATGCATGTCCTAGTATTTTAGTATTTTTTGTTGTGTAAAGATAAGCGGTGTATACAATGCTCTAGCGAATGACAGCTACGAGCAATTTTGAGCATTTTCACTTACATTAGTTTGAATACTGAAAAAGGCTGTACCATACTCAAAGCGGCAATTTCGAGACCTATGTCCAATTGAATATTCGCTTTGGCTGTACCATACTCACAACGGCCAGGCGGCACTCACTTTCTTACATGAGTGAGAGTTAGACATGTTTAACGATCAATTGATTAGCTCAAAAATTGATGATTTCAGTTTGGATCATAACAGGGACCTACTGGTGATACCGACCCCCGTTATCGAAAATTTATTGGTTTAACGGGCGAGAGGGGAACAATATGTTGCAAGGTAAGTCTGGAGGCAATCTTTACTATGTTCGCCTAAAAACAAACCTAGGTTTGTTTTACAAGATAGGATTTACGACAATGAAATCGGTTGAGCAGCGCCTAGGTTATAGCGGTTCAGGCGATGCACTATTGATCGATGAGGTTTTGTTGTTCTTTCCGCTTGAAGACGCTGAGCGGGTAGAAGGAGAGCTTCACTCTTTGCTGAGTGATAAAAGCGCTTTTGCGCCGTTTAGCCGACACGAAACGTTCCCCTTAGCGGGTAACGGCCAGACAGAGCTCTACGCTGAAGATGTACTGAAACTGGACGCCAACTATACTGAAGAACAAGGCGAGGCCACTATGCAGAATGTTTTTCATCAGTGCGCGGTTGAGGGCGGCTACGATAAAGAACTAGATTTTGCAACACAGCCAGTAAAGCCAGAAGAGCAGCCAGAAGAGCTAGGCCTACTATGGCTAATTGTTGTTTTCGTAATTTGTGCGCCGATTAGGTTACTTACTTTTATTTATTACCTTTTTTTTGATATTGAAGAAGAGAAACGCAAAGCGGAAGCTAAGCGCCTAGCATTCGCCGCAGACTACGCCAAAGGAGAACCTGAAAGAGCGAGGGTGGCGGCACAAAGAGCCGCGAAAAGAGAGCAGGCGATGGCACAAGAAGAGGCTGAAAGAGCGAGGGTGGCGGCACAAAAAGAGGCGAGCGTTCTATTTTTAATGTCGCCGATTCTTGCAAAAATAAAGACACGTAACCGTCAGTGATTCCTAATTGTAATTAATCGGGTGCAATGTATTAAGTGTCGGACTTATAGTAACTTTTCGTTTCCTTGGGCTTCAGACCCCTACAAAAAAATGTCTATTAATTTATAAATTAGTAGACACTAAGAATCATCGACGTTAAAGTGTCTATTAAATCCATTTTTCAGACATAAGAGACAAAAAGTCTCTTAATCGATTTAATAGACAAAAAATATGCGCCTTTTTGGATATGCTCGAGTATCTACGAGTCAGCAATCTCTTGAAATTCAAGTAAATAAATTGAAGGAAGAGGGCGTGAAACCTTCACGGATATTCACAGACAAGTCGACTGGCAGTAAATTGTCGAGGAAAGGATTAGATCTTCTCAGAGTAAAGGTAGAAGGGGGTGACTTGGTAATAGTCACTAAGCTAGATCGATTAGGTCGTGATACCGCTGATATGATCAATCTAATTAATGAGTTCGATGAGATGGATGTAGCGATAAAATTTATCGACGATGGAATTAGCACTGAGGGTGCAATGGGCCGTATGGTTGTTACTATTTTATCAGCTGTAGCTCAGGCTGAACGACAGAGAATTCTTGAAAGAACTAATGAGGGTCGGTTAGATGCTAAGGCGAGAGGAGTCAAATTTGGTCGAACTCCTAAGATAGATAGAGTGAAAGTTAAACGATTATCATCCGAGGGCATGAGCGCAATTGAAATTGCGAAACGGATGAACATCGGCCGATCAACAGTATATAAGTTATTAAAAGCGAACTAACTGAACTCTACTTGCTATTGAGCATGGATGTAAAGAATGGCAAAGCTAGAGCATATTAAAGGTGATATCGAAACTGCAGTCCGCCACGTCGTATTAATTCATGGATTGACAGGAGATAGGCTTAAGACATGGACTAATAATGACGATATTTTCTGGCCCAATTGGATTGCAGATGACGTAAAGGATACTGCAGTATGGACATTGGGATATGAGGCTCCGCAATCTAAATTTTCTCGTAAAACAAGCTCTCATCTTTTCGACTTAGCTGTAAACATTAGACAACTTGTATTAAGTGAAGAACGTCTCTCATTCGGTGAAGTGGTGTTTATCGGACATAGCATGGGGGGATTAATAATAAAGCAGATGCTTCTTTCCTTCGATCAAAAAGCTCGAGCCACAGATATACGCTGTCAAAATTTAATGGTTCGAGTAAGGAGAGTCATTTTTTTAGCGACGCCACATGGAGGTTCATCGCTGTCAGACATTCAAGATCTCCTTCGTGTAATTTTACGACCATCTCTAAGTTCCGCAGCCTTGAAAAAGGACGCCCCTGAACTCCGGCGAATTAAAGAAGAATACAAGACAATGTCGACTGCACGTAACCTGCAACACCTTACATTGTTTGAGACTCAACCATACAAGTTTTGGGGAATTAGAACTGTTTTAATAGTTACCCCAAGCAGTGCAGACCCGGGCCTGAATGAAGAACCGGTTCCTATTGCAGCGGATCACGACTCTATATGTAAGCCTCTTGATAAATCTTCAGACATATATCGTTTCATTATTGATTTTATATTAGAGGCACCTTTAGAACCCGCGCAATATTTCTTGGAGCGCGGTCTTGTGCAAAATAATGTAAAAACCCTACAACACGGAAATTTAGAACTTAAACCCAAAGGCGCTGCACCTAGAACATTAGATGATTCTTTGGGGGATGATACACGGGCAGGCCTAGAGCAGATTGATTTATATTCCGCGCTAACAGATGTGGAAATTGAAAATCAATTAAGTCGGATACTCAAATTACGTTTTTTTGTCGGTTTTGATTTGCTTGGTGAAACTCTTAAACTTCTCACGAGCACACGCTGCTTACAACATACCTATAAGAACCGAGCAATTAGAGATCAAGCATTGTGTTGGTGCGCTAGAATATTTGCTCATCTAGGTGAAAAAGAGCACCACACGCAAGCAATCGATTCATGCACAACACATGTTATTGGAAACGAGAATTATACAATAGCCAAAGCAATTGCACTCATTACTGAAAAAGGGTACGAACAGGCCCTTGCAACGCTGGATGTAACCACTTCCATACCAATGAGAACGGCTGCATTTTCAATTATTCTTAAGTTTGATAACGCTAAGGAGGCCATTAGTTGGTCTGAAAATTCGGCTTTTGAGTTCCTCGACTACGACTCAAACGGAAGAGTTTCTTATATAAATGCCTTACTTGAGCTTCGTCAATGGGAGGAAGCACTCGAATGTGCTCGAACCTTAGTTCCTCTATGCCTGAAAGAAACTCCAGCCCTCGCATTTGTCGCTGGAATAGCATGTCTTAGTAACTCAATTACAACCGAAATTAGAGCATCAGTACTGAATGGCTTACCTATAAACCCAAGTAGCTTTCCACTAATGGAGGATTCAAAATCAGTGTCACTTAGGCGGCTCGCAATCGATTTTCTCACTTCCTGCGAAGAGTCCTTATCAGAGCTAGGGGAGCCAAGGATTATAAGGAGTATTTCAGATTATATATTGTGGTTAGAATTGAGAGACTCTTCGAGGAGTGAAATCGCATTACAACGTCTTTCCGACCTGCTTAAAGGACCTATCGAACAAAGGATTCGCTTGGTGCCGATGGCGCAAGGATTCGAAATCGAATTGGATTTGGAGGCCATTGAAAAAGACATAGATATTCTTCTGACGCGAACCGGCGGGCGATCTGAAGATGCGATTTTTGCACGCTTTGCGATTGCAATGAATATCTCAGACCCGAATTTACGGTTGATCTATATAAGAAAATATAGGGTGCAGTTGGAGTCTCGCTTAAACCCTGAAGATGTTATTGGGCTTGAAGTCGACTCTTTAGTTCAATCGAACCAAGTTGAAAATGCAATTGCTTTGGTTGAGCGTTTAGATGAAACGAAGTTGAGTAGTGTGAGGCGAACAGCAATGTTGCGTTCCATTGCTGTGCATCAGGCTGAAGACCCAATAACATTATTGAAAAAGTTATATGACGAAACGAAGGGAATTCTCGACCTAAAAAATCTTGTCGGCGGACTAATTCATGAAGAATCTCACGAAGAGACTATAAAGTGGGCGTCAATCCTCTTGGACAAAACGCATGAAATTGAAGATGCTAAAGCTCTGATTTCGGCAGCTGGAAACATCGGCAGACATGACATTATTGCAGAAACCATTCAAAAATACCCTGAATTTGCTAATGAGTCTGAGTACATTTGTTACGCGGAAGCTCAAGCTCACTACTTTTTTAGCAGGTTTGATAACTGCCTTGAAAAGATCGACAAACTGAATGAAACAAGTACAAGTACAAACATTATTAGACTAAAGACCTCATGTTTAATTAGCTCGGGGGACTGGGAATCGTTAGTTCCAGCAATAGATGAGTACTGGAAAAGTAGGGACTCTTTAGAGCCAAAAATACTGATCGAATTAGCAAAAATAGCGAAAGTTATTCTGCCTGGCCGAGCGAAAGATCTAATTATTAGTGCAGTAGCTAAAGCTCCAGATCAACCCAAGGTGCTGTCAGATGCTTATTTTATGGCATCTCGATTAGGTTGGGAAGATGACTTATCAGCTAGAGGCTGGTTTTCTAAGGCATTACATATGTCTGACAACGAAGGCCCACTTTACACAGTATCTATTGAAGAACTGGTAAAACAGGCATCCAGCTTCAGGTCTAGATCAGATGAAATAGTTCGAAAACTACTTGCTAGCGAAATTCCTGTATTTGCTGCAATGGATGGTTTCAACCAATCGTTATCTGACTACTATATCAAAACTGCGATATTAAATGCTGAGAGAGCCGTTAGAGACCCTCTCAAACTGATCCCTGCATTTAGAAACACAGAACTTCGTATGAGTAGTTCTGTGCAAACAATTGGCTTAGATATTTCTACACTCTTGATTTTGGAATATCTAGATTTATTTGATTTAGCAACACGGTCTTTCAAACAAGTCCTGATACCACACAATTGTTTGATATGGCTTTTCAACGAAACAGAAAGAAATTCTTTTCATCAACCCAGCCAAGTAAATCGGGCAAAGAACGTATTAAGTCTAATAGGAACTGGTTCGCTGACCGTGTGTCAGAAACAAGATGAAGTTCTTGAAAGTCTCAGCGTGGAAATAGGCGAGGAGCTAGCCGATCTCGCTACTGCCTCTCAAATTAAACATGGTGTATCACTTGTGGTTTGCCCTCAGCCGATTAAGAGACCAGGCGTAAACATGGATCAGAATGCATCTATTGACGATCCTGAGAAGTTTGCTAGTACGATCAATGTTGTTAATTACCTTTGGGAGGAAGGAGTTCTTAATACCGAGGACAAGGCTATGTCGCTTGAGTTTCTTAACCAGCACGATAGAGGACTCTCTACGGCGTTTGAATTGTCTGGAGATACCACTATATACCTGAGCGGTCTTGCACTTAGTTATTTACAAGACACAAACCTACTCGAAAAGCTCTGTGGAATGAACAAGCAGATACACATACATTGGAGCGTAATGGAGGAGAGTAGGGCATTGGTCTTTGGTGCCCAATATATGGATAAAACTCGGAATCATTTGGATAAGTTAAGAAAATCATTGTCACGTGGAATTCAAAATGGGCAGGTTATGGTTTGCTCGGCGCGTGAAAACCATCAGATTGCTGACGAAAAGGATCAGCATCCAACAATGAATCTCTTCGAGATGCTTGGACATTGCGATGCTGTCCTAATAGACGATCCCTTTTTTAATTCAAACGGATACTTTACGTACCAGGATCAACAGATACCGATACACACCACACTAGAGCTAATTACATATTTAGAAAGTAGTGGGAAAATACAGCAGGATAATAAATTTTCACTTCTACATAGGCTACGAAATAGTGGTTTCTCTTTTCTACCGGTCGAGTGTTCGGAGATATTGTTTCATATAGGGCGGTCGACGTTAGTAGGCTCTAATTTAGTGGAAACGTCAGAATTGAACACAATAAAGCAAAACCTTGATATTCATAAAATTAGTGCCTCATTTAAATTGCCAAGAGACCACAACTGGTTGAGCAGTAACCAGCTAGAAATATCTAAGGCGATAAAACAGCACTGGTTGGAAAGCGATAATTTAAATTTGAGCAGAGCATGTGCCAGTTGGTTGTATGAACTTTTAGATTATTCATATTGGGCACACTGTTTCTCTAGTGAGTCAGGGCTGACACTGGCTAAAGAAGCAGATCGCTTAATGTTAATGAGCCTACTGTCTAGTCCTACTGAGGCGACACATGAAACGAGGACACAATATTGGAATTGGTTAACAAGTGTAGTCCTTTCGCCCATTACCGTTAATACACCACGTCTATTTTCAAATCTTGTTGCGTCGGTGAAGGCAGAAATATCACAATTACTAAAATCTATTAGTGAAAAAGAGAGCCTACAGATTGAGCGCTTTGAAGATTACGTGCTAGAAATGTTTCCGCCGATAATTCGCGATCAGGTATTAAGTGATCACGAGTTTTGTGATGATCACAGGATACCTTATGAAACCATATTTTCGTTTGACTCAACTAAAACCCAGTTTAGAAAAAGTGAATTGAATCAAGCGATTAGTGAGTTCCATGAAACTAATGAAAATAAAGAAATAAGAACTGTAACTGATGATGTATGGGAGCTCAGAGGTATGGCGGAAGAGGGTGGTGATATCTACCTGAAGCGAGGGTCAGATAAACTCATGTTAGGAGATTACTGCTGGCCATTCATTCCAAACCTTGAGCATCGCAAGGAGAAATTTGCTTCGATAGCTAGACAATTGCAGTTCACAAGCGTGCAGACCACAGATTTAATACGATTAATTGATCAGGGTAAGTTGTCTAATGATGAGATAGACAGTGTGTTTGAAATTATTAAAAACACTCCAGTTAACAGATATCAAAAAATTCTTCATGCGTTTAGGGCTAAAGAGCCTGCAGATAGTAATATTTTGGTGCCTGATAATGAGGATTATTATCTGCAGTTGGTTGGAAAGTGGGAGGCCTCGCGTACGTTATCCGACTTTACTAAAGTAGAGCATAAAAAGTTTGTAGAACAATTCGGTTTAAATGTAGAACTAGATTTGAGAATACGTTCAGTACTTCTATCATGTCCATACATATTGGCTTCGTCCAATCTTGAACTGTTAAACCCTGACGTTAATGAGCTTAATAATAGTCTAAATTGGTTAGCAAGGTTCGGTGATCCGTATTCTCGAGTAGCAGCGATAGAGTTTGGGTTGTCGAAACTCAAGGAAATACCCGAGTTAGAGAATGCGCTTATTAATGTTATAAGCGCGCTTATTTCTCAAAAAGAGCAGTACAAGCATTTGTCATACTTGCTAATGCTTGTCTACGGTGAGCTAAGTAGGGCCGGAACACTGGACGGTAGACCTATCTTCTATATAAGAATAGCAGCTGCGAGCCAGGCATCGCTGATCTATCGAGCAGCGGTGGCGAGTGAGGTTGATATTAGCAGTCTCGCCGAATGGGGGAGACAGAATCGACAGTACGACTTTTTCTCTCAAGCTTATCTCGATCTGAGAGAAGAAAACACGTGGCTTCCAAGTTACATTCAGCCGACTCATTTGGAAGCCGATATTTTAGGGAGAATTCGAATCGCAGGTGAAGGTCATAAGGACTTTATCAAGCCCGGAGAGCTAAGAAATATATTGTTCGATACGAGTAGACCGATGACGCTGGGTAAACACCTAACACTTAACTCTTGGATGCCAAGCTTCATCGAGAGTCGCGATCTCGAGCGGATCATGACTGATGAAATCAAGAAATCAGTGTATGAAGATTTGGCGAAAGAGGAGTCGAGCTTAGATTCGCTTGTGTCTTTTATAAATTCAGCTATGTTTTGGTCTCCTGATATCGATTTACACCTACCCGTAGTCTGTGAAATCCTGTCGAATCGAGGCTCTAAACTGTTTTTCGAAGAGCCTATGGATCGAAGAGTTGAGTTCTTAGAATCAATCGCCGGAGTAGCTGGAACTAACCGTCTTAACAAGCTATCAGATGCTCTCTATGAGTGTTTTCTAACAAATTTTTCTACGTTAGATCTATCTAAATATACTGAGCAGCTTGTTTTGATTGGTATGATCTCAGCTTCTGCGCACAAGGATTCCAATAGCTGGAGTGAATATTTAGTCAAATGGTGCGATGTGATTATTTCTAATTCTACTATTAGTAGGCGTGGGGCTGACTGGATGGAAATATGGATTAATTCTATTTTGATCAATGAGTCTGATTTAAAAATCGGACAACTTGGAAGATTGCATGCAAGACTCAG
Source organism: Arenicella sp. (assembly GCA_046709645.1). Taxonomy (GTDB): domain Bacteria; phylum Pseudomonadota; class Gammaproteobacteria; order Arenicellales; family Arenicellaceae; genus Arenicella. The sequence goes on along the minus strand of JBKEFT010000029.1, from coordinate 71,441 downwards.
AAACCTTCGATATCGACTCTCATAACGGGTAATTCTCAGTCCTAAAATTCACTGGTCGTTAGCTTTAATACTCTAGTTGGAAATTTAGGGGATTAGTTGGTGTTTCTTTAATACTTTAGTTGTACGTCCAAAAAGCACAACCAAACTATACCAATCAAATACATCATTTAACATAATATATATTATGCGCATAGGAATATATAGGCATAATAAGCGATACTGCAGTTAGATATTAGAATCTACATTAACTATATAATTATTTATATTCATATACTTAAAGCATGCATCTTGAAATTATCTTATATAATTTTTTGTTATATAGCATCACTAAACCGATGATGCCTTAACATTATGTAAATCGAGGTACAGATTCCACATAAAGCGTATTTCTGCTTTTTTAGTGCACGCTCTGCAAATTTGGGAGTGCTTTTTAAAAGGCAAATCTCTGGAGTTTGATGTGCTTTGCCGCTTGGGCTAGATACTTAGGAAAGATTCAACGTGTAGGATATTTAACTCATCTACGAGATTTACAACTTATCTTCTTTGAGTTTGAGTGGCCTTATGGCCGGTGAATGATAAAAGATTCGTCAGGAATCGATCATTTATCCGAACAGTCGGTCAATTAACCAGTACATGGCAAGACTGCCGATTAGGTAGGCTGAGAAGAATTTAACTGCTCGAATCCGTTGTGGCCAGGCTTTATGAATTATGGCGAGTGAGAATAGAGCGGTTGCAACAATTAATAGTTGCCCTATTTCGACGCCTAAATTGAAACTCAATAACGCTAGCGGCACGTCAACTGATGGCAAGCCAATTTCAGCCAGTGCGCCGGCAAAACCGAAGCCGTGGAGTAAGCCAAATAGAAACGCGACAATCCAAGGATTGCGCTCAGATAGTCTTAATTGATCTGGTTTTGACTTAATAATTTCAATCGCTAAAAACACGATTGAAAGCGCGATGATAGCCTCAACCGGTTTTTGCGGTAACCAAAACAGCCCCAGAGTCGTGCCGATTAGGCTGATGCTGTGTGCAATGGTAAATGCGGTAATTGTCCATGCTATTCGCTTCCACCCAGTAAGTAGTAATACTAGGCATAAGACGAAAAGCAAGTGGTCGTAGCCAAATAGGATATGTTCTACACCTAGGCCAAAGTAGGTGGCCGCGACATTGCCGCTAGCGCCCTGTTCCAATACTGGGATAACCGCCCTACTTTCTTTTGCTGTTAATCTTAGTGTTATGGTCTCATCACTTAGGGACTTAATGCGAACCAGTGCGTCGGTACTCGATTTTTCTAAACCGAGCAGCCCAATTGTTTGCCCAGCTATTGGGCCGCTGCAGGTTAACGATGCTGTTCGTATTAGATTTGTATTGCTGCGTTTTGTCTGAAAATCTCCCTCTAGCTGGCAATTTTGCGGCAGCAGAACGCGGCCATTGCGCCCCAAATTCGACTTGGCTGAGGCTTTCCATAACAATGACCAGTTGCCTGATCCGGTATCTGACCAGGAATCTGTTGAGCGCTCGGTTATCTCTATGTAGGCTGGGCGTAGTTCATCAGCGAATGACGGTGTTAGCCCTAAAGCCAACACTAGGCAGAGAAAAGCCGTGTTTAAGCAGCTTACTCTCATTCAGCGTTTAGAATCTGTACCGTATAGTTTTGCTTAAGCCTTGAGAAAATACGTTCTTGCAAGGCCTTACCTTGTGCTGCGCGCCAGTCATTTTCCACTCGCTGCCGCGTCGCGGGTTTATCTAGCGATGCAGGCATGCTCGCTTGAACTTCACTTATACGCACTAGGTGCAGGCCAAATCCAGAGATGACTGGGCCTATCCATTTTGATTTAGTTTGTGAGTTAGACGCAATGCTGTCGGCGAAAGTTGATCCAAATTTACGAGTTATTAGGCTGTTCGATGCACGTGCAAAGCTGTTCGCCACGCTGAGGGGCTTGGTTACTTCGTCAACCTTCACTGCGCCGTTGTCTAAGTTACTTATCAGCACTGGAGCACCTGATACGTCATAGTTCTGGCCTAAATAAACCTGCTGAAAGCTGTATAAGGGCTCTGAGCTATAGTCGCTGGCGTTCTGTTTGAGCCAGCTTAGCAAATCAGCCGGTGTTGGTTCTGGTATCTCTTCACTGTGCAAAAAACGCATTTTTTGCACCATTCTATTTCTCACTACGGAGTCATTTTTATCAAGACCAAGTAGCAGCCCTTCACGATAGTAAATTTCTTCTCTGACAGCGCTTTCAATCAAATTAGACAATTGCTGGTCGGTTGCTGGCCGCCGCCAGCTTTGCATCCAGTCATCTCGAAGCTTTTGAATTTCGTGTTGACCAATGATAATTTCACGTAGCTCGGCTTGATCATTATCGTTGCTCGGAAAAAGCCCAAAGTAAGCGAAAATGAGTAAGGCAAGCAGCAGGAAATGAAATAGGGGTTCCTTAATCATGCTTAGCTCTCTGACTCAATTAGATCAGCGCTTTAATTAGATCGATACCATATAGGTGATGTGTAAGCTCGTTCTTGCTGAACGGTTATCACCTCGGCGGGCAGTTTGGTGCCGGTTTTAACGGAGTCGTATAACGGCCAGGTTGGTGTGGGTATTTCCAATACTCTGGCGTAATAGAAGGCATTTTGGGATGCGTCAAACTCGGGGTCTTGCCACAGAGTTTGTAGTTGCGGTTCACCGATAGTGTTCTGCCAACTTGCGTCAGCCAAGTTCACGGTATTGCCAACCGCGGTAAGGCCGCCATCTTCACCCTGTGTTCGGCTCTCAGGGTTAGACCAGGCGACGTTGAATACTTTTTCATGCGTTTGACCGCTGAGATCAATCCAGCCTTTTACTATTTGAATTCGGTCAAGGTTTGCGCTTTCTGGGTCCATGATTGCGCGAACTAAAAAAGAGGGTGACGTGCCCTCTTCTTCATCTAGCTCTCCGCCCATCGGCACCCCCTTCTGGTAGCCGGATTTAACTAGGTCGTCGGCTATATCATCCTGATTAAAGTTAAAGCCACCAAAAAACCGAACTGTAACTCGAGGCCCGGTTGTGGCATATACTTCGCGCCGCTTGAATGCATCAAAAATGGCTTCTCGAGTATTTTCTGGTGCCCACGCTGCGGCATAACCACTGGCAAGATAGTGCCAGCCAAATCGTTCTTTTCGGGTGCCAAGGTTTTGTCCTAAAATGGCTCGGTCTGGCACGTTAATTTCGTTGCCTGTATGTTTACCGTAAAAATTATTTTCGTCTGCTGTGGCTAACGATGTATGGCTGTCAGTAGACCCTATTAGGCCAAATACGTAAGGGTTTACCCCGGTATCGCGCTCTATTTGTAAGCCACGTTTTAGCGCTTCCCTTGCGTAGCTTCCGGCGTAACTGCTCTCACTCATGTTTTCAGTGCAGCTTAGATTACAGGTATCCCAGCCAGCAATGCCATAAGAAGCAAACTCATCGTTTGGCGATAAAAAGGGGTGGCTCTCACTATCACCTTTTATTTGAGTTACCTCTACAATCGGCTCATATTTAGCTCGTGTCTCAGCATAGGCACGGTCAATTGGCGAGCCGTCTAAGCGCGTCATTGCAAACATCAAACCATTCGAGATGTTGCTATTATGCGGCATGGCAAGGATTTGGCCGCCAGTTGAGGCTTCGTATTCGCCCATCCAAGCCCATAACTGCTCAGGGTCTGGGTTTGCAAAACTCGGAAACGGTATCACGGTATTTGTTTTATCGCTGCCATCTCTAAACATAACAACCCGATGAAGATTGTTCCCTTGTGGCATAGGGGTGTATTCGAAACCAATAAATGCACTGAATTTACCCGGCTCATTGTAGTCGTCCACGGTGTCATTGTGTGAACGCCAGAGTTTACTGATACGCTTTAGTTGTGACGACGGGTCGGTAATTGACGCCGGCAGTGTTCCTTTTGCAGCGCCATCGATCAGCTCGGATGTGACCATCAAACCGCCCGCTTCGCTTTCGTGCATCATGTCCCACCAGCGCTTAAGCAGTGGATCTCTGACTAGCAACCTAGGGGCTTCAAATAGTGCTTTGGTGGCACCGAGGGCGTCACTGTGATCCGAAATCACCAGAAAATCTAAGGGCCGAGATAACTGCGCTTGCATGCCACGCGTAGAGGTAACTTCTTCTCCGCGAGCAAAGCGCAATGCCGATTCGGCATCTAAGCGATTACCAAAGCCGAACGCGTCTATCGACTCGGATGTATGCAAATGGGTGTCGCCCCAAAAGGGCTGTAGCGGATAAGCGCGTTCATTGATAACCGCCGATTCTTGTTGCTCAAGGTAAGGCTGGCCTGCGGCTTTATTAGCAGTGCCTTGCTTATCGCTCTCACTGCAAGCCGTAAGGCTCAGTACAGAAATTAGTGCAGCGAAAAGGGCGACAGATAGAACAGCCGATTTGAGATTGTATTTAATCATTGATCTTCCCGCCTAGTTGTGCTCGAAATAGTTGTACTCGAAACAGTTGCACCTGAAACAGTTGCACCTGAAACAGTTGCACCCGAAAAAAAAGGCCATCTCGAGCTAATTGATACGATTTTACTTACCAACACTACCACCTATAATTAGTCATAAATGCTAAATATTTAACATTTGGAGATATCTTTATGGTTGGCTATAAATCTTAAGACGGCATCGTAAACTCAACCGTTGCACCACCGCCAAGTGGCAGCCCAAGCGCAGCCCAAACCATGGTGAGTATGAGGCCGGTTATCAACATCCAAATTGAATACGGAATCATGGTCGCCGTTAAACTGCCGATACCGAAATTCTTTTGCCAGCGATTAGCAAAGGTCAATACCAACGGAAAGTAAAACATTAATGGCGTGATTATATTAGTTGCGCCATCACCGACTCGATACGCGGCCGTTGCCATCTCTGGACTAACCCCTGAGAGCATCAACATTGGCACTACGACGGGCGCCAGAAACGCCCATTTAGCGCTGGCTGAGCCTACAAAAAGATTCAATAGTGCTGCGAACAGGACCATAACACCCAATACCGCATATATCGGTAGCTGCGATGCTTCTATGGCTGCTGCGCCTTTTACCGCAAAAATGAGTCCTAGGTTCGACCAATTAAACATAGCTACAAAGTGAGCAGCGGCGAATACCAATACTAGGTAGTAGCCCATGTCCTGCATTGCTTCAGACATCATTTTTACAACGTCTCGGTGACTTTTGACTGTGCCAACGGCCTTTCCGTAAACCCATGCGGTGGCGATAAACAAGACAAAGAACCCGGCGATTAGAGATTGATAAAAGGGCGTCAACCGAGCCTGATATGAGCAAGCTTGGGCAGCAAGTTGTGGGTCTGGGCAGGCAGCCTCATTCACCAATGGCGTTCCAGGGCCGAAAACCATAGCAACCCAGGAGGCAACAACGGCAAGTAAAGTAAGACCTGCCAGCTTGAGGCCCCGCCTCTCTTGGGCACTCAGCGTTTGTTTCACCTCAGAGTCTGTTGCACTTCTTGAGGCATCATTATTGTCCCAAGGGCCAAGCCTTGGTTCGACCACTTTATCTGTGACATACCAGATTACCGGCACATAAATAAACAGCATAGTAGCAATGAAATACCAATTACCGGCAATATTAACTGGGTAATCGGCCACTAGTATATTTGCGGCCTCACCGGTTATACCAAGTAATAAAGCATCCAACTGGCCCATCACCAAATTGGCCGAAAAGCCGCCTGATACGCCGGCAAAGGCGGTGGCAATTCCAGCGATTGGGTTACGCCCAGCAGCGGCAAACATTAGCGCAGCCAATGGAATTAATACAACATAAGCGGCGTCTGCGGCAAGATTGCCCATCATCGCGATAAAGGCGACCAGTGGCGTCAATAAATACCGTGGTGCATTACCGACCGCAGCCCGCATAGCTGTTCCGAACAATCCAGATCTTTCTGCAACGCCAGCGCCTAGCATAACGGTCAAAACCATTCCTAAGGGGTGAAAGTGAGTAAAGGTTTTCGGCATTTCAACAAATATTCGCTGCAGATTATCCGCTGAAAGCATGCTCTGTGCCATAATCGCCCCATCGGCTCCAATCCCAAATCGAGCCTTCTGGGCGTCGGGCATGCCCGATAGTATTTGCGGGCTTAAGGTTTCCGAAACGCCGAAAAATGCAGAGAGAGCCGAGATGACAATAATGGCTAATATCAAATAAACGAATAGAAAAACGGGGTCAGGTAAGGCGTTGCCAGTACGCTCAATGTAAGCAAGAAAGCCTTTTTGGGATGACGCGTTTGCGGAACTAGATTGATTCATAATGCTAATATCTATGGTTCGAGCCCAGTCATGGCTACTATTATTAATTTAATAAAATCATCCGCTTATCGGTGAAAATTCGGGTGAAGTGTTAGGCGAAAAGTGTTTGTGATCAAACTCTACATTGTTATAAAAATCTCTTATAGCGAGCATTCTAAATGCTTACCAAGGGTTTCAAGTCTAGCTGCACTCAATCACAGAGCTAACGCCGATACATTACAATCAACTACTCTATAAAATAATTATGACACAATCATGTCTCACAACTAAAGGGCGATGCTCAAAAATTAAATCAGCATAGCTCGACTAACTGTTAGAGCTGGCTACTTTCACTATGATGTCAGACAACTAAGAACAAGCTTAATGTTATGAACCACCCTTCCGTACATGGTTAACTGGTGCGGTTCAATACAGATGGTGTGGTTCAATACAGAGGATGCTAAGCACACAGATAGTTTGTTTTTGCTATTGAATTAACAACATTACAAATTGCTTCGACCTCATCATTAATGAAAAAGTGATCACCACTGAAATCATGAACCTGCAGTTCATCAGCGGTTTTTCTCCACTCGAAAATTTCGGGCTTGGTAACGTGCGGGTCGTTATCACTAAAAAAGAAGACGAACTTAGTAGCGAAATAGTCGCTTGGTCGCTGAAATTGATACAGTTCATTTTTTCGATAGTCGCTTCTTAGTATCGGTAAAAATGTTTTTACCAAATCCTTAAACTCGAAAAAGCTGTCTGGTGTACCTCCGATTTTTTTTATTCTGTTAAGAAACTGATCGTCGTTGAGTACATGTAAAATTTCACCATGATATGGCAGGTTTGGTGGATTTCTTCCGGATAAAAAGACACCTTTAGGTTCAGGCAGCCCTTCTGCCATAATCCGCTTTAAGAGTTCATAAATAATTATTGTGCCCATGCTATGACCCATAATCATATACGCAGAAGTTAGGGCAATTGGCTTGATACTATTAAAGAGATCCTCTACATCATCCATAATATTAGGCAAAAACGCTTCTTTCATGATCCGACCATGCCCTGCTAGCTCTAAAGGCGTAACTTTAATATCATCAGACAAGAAGGCCCCCCAGCGGGTATAGGTGGCTGTTGCTGAGCCTCCAGCATAGGGGACAGCAAAAAGATAAGTTAAATTCGAATCACTCATAATCTTAAAAACCAATTTTCACGCTGAATTCTGAATACCAATTGAAGGGCGCAGTCGCAAATTCGGTTGCTTGTCGCCCTGAAGTGGCCTAATACACCCTTTGATTCTTTAAACTTTCCCATTTGTAAGTAGAAACCGCCATTTTAGGGAACATTGTATTTTCGATATGCTCAACTAAAACTTCAACTTGTTCTCTGCTAAATTGTTTCTCATTCGAACTATCATTGGTTGCTACGTTATTGGCCGTTGCTTGAGAAGCAATTGCATTTTTATCAACACTTGTAACTTCATCACTCGCCTTAATTAAAGGCGTACTTTGTTGTTGAGCTAGCGCATAAAATGAAAGTAGCAAAGCTGCTACCGCTAATGTTAATTGACTTATCTTCATTGCTCTATCCTTTGCGAGTTAGATAACTAATTGAAAATTAATTACAAATACTGCCGTTTTTCATTCTTACAACATGATCACATAAATCAATAACATCCGGATCATGTGTAGAAAAAACAAAGGCTGTTTGTTCTTCTTGGTTTAGCTTGCGCATTAAATCTAGAATGCGCATTCCCGTATTACTGTCTAAGTTAGCCGTCGGTTCATCAGCCAGCACTAACTCAGGCTTGTTGACTAACGCTCTGGCGATTGCAACGCGTTGGCGCTGGCCACCAGATAGTTCATCAGGACGATGCTTAACACGATCAGCCAAGCCAACAGAATCAACTAAGTGCATAATCCATTCCTGCAACTCTTTGTCGGATTGCTTTTTACGACCGATTTTTGCCGGGAGTTCAATATTCTCGTACACATTGAGCACGGGCATTAAATTGAATGATTGAAAAATAAAACCCACCTTTTCATTTCGTAAATGGGCTCTTTCAGACAGACTGAGTGAATTAGAGTTGACACCATCGAATAGAACCTCACCGCTGCAAGGAGTATCTAGACAACCTAACATGTTAAGCAGTGTTGTTTTACCACTGCCAGAAGGACCGGCCACAGTAATAAAGTCTTGAGACTTAATAATCAAATCGACACCGTTTAACGCCTTTACCTTGGTGTTGCCTAAGCTGTATTCTTTATCAACTTTATTTAAAATAGTTTCCACTTCAATGTGCCTCTAATTTAGTATTTCAACGTTTAATGATCTGCTAACGCATTAGCAATGGGTAACTTTGAACTGCGGTTTGCAAATATAAAGCTTGCTAAAAACGCTATAACAAGGGGTATCAAAAGTCCTGAAATTACACCTTTGACCTCAAAAGCAGGGTAAAAATGTGAAGAGCCTAGAAATCCTTTTAGCTCAGCATTGTGGATTGGGATGCCATAATTTAAGGTCACAACAAACACAATGCCAGCAATCGACACGCCGATTAACGCAGCAATTACCGCCAATACCAAGCTCTCCTTTACTAGCATGGAGCAGATTTTTTTAGGCGAGGCACCTAAAGCTCCGAGCGTAGCTACTTCCTGAGTCCTCTCAAAAATATGCATCATGGTTGAAGAAGCAAGGCTAGCTGAAACCATAATTATTAGAATGGTCATAATAATTCCATAGCTAAGCTGTAATGCCTGAGTTAGCTCTTCAAAAAGCTTTGCGCCGTCAGCCCAAGGCGTAATTTCGATCGCCAGAGATGGGTTTGTATAATGTTGTTTTAATAACTGATTTAGCTGAGCAGATGAAACAGAAAGATCAGCCCTATCTTTAAAGTGCAGATTAAGGCGTGTGAGCGCAGTTTCGCTATCGATTAAAACCCGCGCAATATCGAGATTTAAATAGGCGTAATTGTCGAACCAAGCAGATAAAGTAATTGTTTTAAATAGGCCAGTCACTTTGTAATCAATTAAATTAACTATCCTGTCAGCTGAATTTGCTAGTAAACGAACTTGATCACCAACGTTTATATTAAAACGCGTTGCATACTCATGTGGCAAAACAATACCGTACTCGCCAGGTTTGAACATTTCGCCTTCAACGAAGGTAAAATTGTCTGCCAATTTTTTTTCATTAGTTTGGTCAAATGCCATTACCTGATAAGGCAAACTGTCGTCATCGGTGACTAACTTTACTTCAAATTCTAGGCGTTCGTCATAATGCTCAAACCCATCAACTTGACTCAGGTCGTTATAAAAATCTTCTGGAAGACTAAAATACTTATGGACTCTACCAAAAATATTTCTATCAATATCTCGTTTTACCGTTGATGAAATATAGACGTCGCCGCTGGCCAAGGTAACAAGATTTTTCGACAAGTTTGCCGAGACGCCAGCCAAGAATTGTGTAAAACATACGATAATGAAACTTGAAAAAAGAAGTAGCAATCCTAGCAATAGATTGCGCGAACGTTGCCTCAAAACGTTTCGGAACACCATACTCCATTGACTTCCGAACCATCGAGAAAGCACGCCAGGGTTGATACTTTTTTGTGATGCGCCACTATTCATAACATCAATCATCCTTAATTAACTAAAAATTTCTAAATATAGATTTACTTAGAGAGTGTGCTTTTTTGAACAATCAACCAGTGCTTCTGAGAAGCTCAACAGCGTCTTCACTAGCCGCGTTCCAACAGGTAATTAATGTCGTTAACATGGAAACCAAGATGACAACAAAAAAGCCTATTAAGATGTTTTCAACATCGATTACCGGCAGCATCACCTTGCCGCCATTCATGAACTGCTCAACCAGAGTTACCGACTTCATGCCCCCAGCTTGCTTTAACAGAAACAGTAAAAATACCGCGATTACCAGCCCTGCCACTTAGCCGATCAAAACCTTGATCACGACTTCAAGTAAAAACAGTGAGATCAATGGCCTCTTGCCATGCCAATAGACATTAAAGTGCCAATTTGCAGGGCCGCCATACTTTTTGCAATGTTACTAACATTTCCGACTGCTCTGGCTAATTCTCTGTACGAATAGACACCTAAGAACTCTTTCTCCTCTTTGCTAAGAGTTGCTTCTATTCTCTCTATGACTTTCGGCAGTTGATCCACATATTCGGCTTTGACACGAATAGCAATTTCAGAGGTAATGCCACTATCATCACCCATATTATTTCCATACATCAACCCTCTAGCACTGCTTAAGTCGATGAGAAAAATGCCTCTCATGTACTCATCAATCAATATCGGTGCCGTTGAAAAGCCGCTAATGTCATAGACACTAACGTTTGGTATTTCTTCGGGTGTTTCAGCTAAAACAAGTATTTCATCACTTATACCTAGGTTTGTTCTTTCAGATAATTCTTCGGAGATAAATGCCGCTTGAGAATTTTGTTCGATAACATCCAACATGCTTGAGAGGTCAGGTGATACACGCTTCTCAGCGATGGGGTCTACAGCCATGATCATCGTCCCTGTGGAGCCTTTTTCATCACCAACCAGCGCGCCAAACCTCAAGCGAGGTGCAACAGTCTCAACGCCCTCTACCGCCCGCACCTTTACTAATAATTGATGGATATCGTCTGCTTGAATGTAGTGACGTAGCCGACCAAGAGACGCTTCAAAAAAATCCACAGGCACGGCTTTCGGCTTAACTTGAATTTGCCCAATCAGAGTATTGATCATGCTAGTACGCAAGGTTTTATCAACCCCTGCAATTTGCCCCGTTGCAAAAACTAATAGCAAGCTGGCGATTGCAACAATTAAAGTGCTGAGCAACAGGCGACTTTTGTTCCTGAATACATTTCTTAACGCAATATGAAAGATCAAAATAAATCTCTTTTAAACTTTGCCAATAATGGACAAAAACTATTCTAAAACCAAGAGTGTTAGTAAAACCTAAAACGCCTATTCCTTGTGCTATCAATTCCTGATACCTAGACGACATGACGATGTCCCTAATCTATTAAAGTGACATGGATTTAGTTCAGAATCTTAGTTTGAAATTAATATACTAGCAAGGTGTCTATAATATGCAAGTTATAAATAAAAAGAAATTTATCGGTAACGCCTATAAATTCGATTTTCTCCGAATATTTGACGCTGCTATGGGAAGATCAGTATTACAAGCAATAACGCAGCATTGCGCTGGCTATTCACCAAGGCTTATTCAAACCAGTAGCTGATCTTCGGACATTCCTGTAATTAGGTTGGTGACAGCCGATAATTGAGCTTTAAATGGCCAATAAAAATCCAAGCTTATATATTTGAATATAAATCCACCCTTCTATCTTGATGTACTTTTATTTGTGCGCGTACCTCGTCGATAAAATCGAAATTAATATTGGTAGAAATGAGTTCCTCATGAATTTGGCTGGCGGACGCCATAATATTTCCATACGGGCTTATGATGGTGCTGGTACCAGAAAATGGAACTCCAGTATCGTTTCCGATACGGCTCGTTGCAGCGACAAATACTTGGTTTTCAATGGCTCTAGCTAAAATCAATGCCTCCCAGTGGGGCAGCCTAATCAGAGGCCAAGCCGCTGGAATAACTAGAATTTCAGCTCCCCTCAATGCGAGAGTTCTGGCAATTTCAGGAAATCTAATCTCATAACATGTCATAAGCCCAATCAAATGCCCTTCTATCTCGACTACTCCTAATTGGTCTCCGGCCTTCAAAAAAAGCTGTTCACAGGTTGGTTCAGCGGTTATCAAATGAGTTTTTCTATATTTCCCAATTTGCTTTCCATTACGGTCTAAAACTGCAATTGAGTTATAGACATCGCCAGCAACTCTTTCCGAAATCCCGGCAATAACGTTAATATTGGCTTTTGCCGCGGCTTGTTTAATGCTTTCAATAACCCCAGAGTTCCAGTCACTGGATGTTTTAAGTATCACCTCCATATCGTATCCGGTATCGCTCATTTCTGGGAAAACAATCAGATCATTCCCCTCGCTACCAGCGCGCTCTATCCAGCGGGTCATTTTCTTAGTATTTTCTTCAACACAGCCTAATTGAACATCAATTTGAGCTAAACATATTTTCATTTTCGGTTTCCGGTTAAATTCAATTGAAAGTGTCATTGTTTAATTGATTTCAAAAAATAAGCTAAAGAGAAATTTGGCTAGCTGATTTAAAAATTTCTTCCTTGCTTAGGAATGTGGTGGTCTAATCTTGCGCTGCGCACGATTACATTATGAGCCAGCTGGACAATGAATTTCACTAGTACGAAATGGCCACTTTGGTCTATTTTTTCTTTATCGCTTTTGCCGACATCATAACGGCATCTGAAATTTTTCAACATTCTTGAATATTATAGTAAATACACTGTTTTCATCAATTTCGAAGCGGCACGAATAATCAATTTGTAAGTTATGTATGCTTGCAAATTGACTGTCCAAACGTAATTCAACTATCTTACTAGAGACATCTAAGTTAGTAACTCTGGCTTTATCGAAACCAAAGTATTCCCCGACGAACGGGTATATTGCTTTGAATAAGCTTTCTTTTGCTGAAAAGATAAGTGTCATAGCAATATTCGGAGGCAACTCACTCACAAGTGCAATGTTTCGATCTTGGTGTGTGTATATTGATCGTTCAATCTCTGAGCTTAAATCGACATCAATAATGTCTTCAACATCAACTCCAATGTAATCTTTTGGGTCACTTGCATCGCGAGTTTTTTTTGCAACGGAGATTGCTCTTGAACCACTATGAGTGATCGAACCGATAAAGCAAGAGGGCCAGATTGGCGCACGGTTGACCCCTATTTCTATCTTTATTGGATGCCTGATGTGGGGGCTTAATTGCAGTATGCTCGATCTTGCAGCGACCCTACCGGCTAGAAATTCCGCCTGACGTTTAATCACAGACCCTTGAACCGAAGGGGGGCAAATAATGCGTAATTGATCAAATAATGAGTGCGTATAATGCTTAATATTAAAAGCACAAGAAAAAAGACTGACTCCCGTTTCAGTGTCAAAATCCCTTCGCGTATTGAAAATAAACGGGGCTAGTTCTTGATCGTTTGGAGATTGAGTATTTACTGCATTCATATGTATCGTGATTACGTCCCTTGTGCTAAACGCAGTTCGCCCTTGTGTGTTTACTACGCCTTTTACGCAACCCGTTGACAGTAAGACCGTCACATTTTCTTAGTAGAAAAACGTCGCCTAAATAAAACCTATCCATACTGGTATGTTTATCGCCGCGAATATTTAGCAGCATACTTAGCCTTTACTAGACAGAAAATGACCGTGTCATTTAGTACAAAAAAAGCCTGGCTAATTTCCTTTCGAGAGCGCTACTTCTTAGCCGCTAAATGATTCTTTGCGCAGGAAATAAATCAAAAAAATTGCTCGTGGTAACGTTTGCCAACTCTTCCAATGAAATACCTTTCAAATCAGCAACAAATTGAGCTGTATACCGTACATTTGCCGGCTCGTTCATTTTGCCGCGTAATGGTACTGGAGCTAAGTAAGGTGAATCAGTTTCAACCAAAACTCGATCGATGGGGCATTTACGCGCGACATCCTGCACAGTGGTGGCATTTTTAAAGGTGACGATGCCTGAAAATGAAATATAAAACCCTAAATCTAAGGCTTTTTTAGCCACTTCCCAGTCTTCTGAAAAGCAGTGCATTACTCCGCGACATTGATCAGCACCCTCTTCCTTGAGCATTCTCATGGTATCCTCGGCCGCGCTTCTGGTGTGAATAATAAGAGGTTTGTTGACTTGTTTTGCGGCGTCTATATGACGAACAAAACGGTCGCGCTGCCACGTCATATCTTGATCTTCTGAGCGAAAATAATCCAGACCCGTCTCACCAATCGCAACAATATTTTCATCTTGTCCAATGGCTACCAGCTCTTCGACACTCGGCTCCTTTACATCTTCGTAGCATGGGTGAACGCCAACCGATGCAAATATATGCGCATGTTGGTCTGCCAAGCTCTTAACCTGTGGAAAATCTTCGAGATTGACCGACACGCAAAGCATGTGCGAAACGTCGTTTAGCCGCGCATTCTCAAGTAATTCTGGAAGGCGTTGCGCTAGTTCGTCAAAGTTAATGTGACAGTGGGAGTCTACAATTTGCATAATATTGAATCGGCAAGCAAACGACTAGCGTGAAAAATGCCAGTAATAGCTCTCTACCTAATGTGTTTACATCGTATGGGTTGAACGCGTGAGTGAAACAGACGCTCCTAGTTTTGTCTCTATTAAGTCTTTAGTAGCACGGGCATCATCACCGCCAAATTGAACCCCTACTCCACGAGGCCTGTTACCTAGGGCTCCTGGAGGGCTAACCCATACGACCGTGCCTGAGATATGAACAGGTTCAATTTCGTCCATGATTTTCACTAAAAGAAACATCTCGTCACCTAAACCATAGTCTTTTTGAGTAGGTACAAATAGCCCGCCATTTTCGATAAATGGCATGTAAGACATATACAATGCTTGTTTATCTTTAATAGCTATTGAGATCACCGAATTTCTCGGCTTGGCTAAACTATCATTCAAAGTTGCGTCATTCATATTTGCGTTATACCGTTATTTAGGCCTGGTAACAAGTAAAGTCGTGTTAACTCGGTAATTTACTGAAGTTATTTGATAGCGTCTCGAGCACTAATAATTCATCTACAGTGGTCGCCAGCATTCGCTTGGCGTAGTTTAATTCGTCATGTAATAAGACTATTTTAGCTCTTGATAGCTTTGCGCTAACCGAGCTAACCCATGATTTCTGAACTGGGAAAAATACGCTTTCGGGAGACTCAGACAGCGAGCTTCTGAGCAAGTCGGTTGCTAGTTTCTGTAGAATATCCACTGCTTTGGCGCTGCCTAGGCTTTGCCAGTTTTTTGCTACTTGTGTCACTTCAGCGCGGGACATCCAGAGGTTATTGACATCGGTAAAGACGGTTTTTAATGCGCCTAAATAGTCGTCGTTAAATAATCTAATGGCTTCAAGCGGCTGATTGTTCGACATCGAAAGGTAGGTATCAATATCGGACGATGGCAAGCGGCCGTCTAATTCTAGCCAAGCCTTAGCCGATGCGAAATCGGGTTGACGAAAATTAACTAAACTACAGCGGCTACGAATAGTCTTCACTAACTTCGATAACTCATCTGTGACGATAATAAACAAGGTATTGGCTGGCGGCTCTTCGAGGCTTTTTAGCAGTGCATTGGACGCATTGCGGTTCATCGTCTCGGCGTGAAATATTAATATCAGGCGATGCGTGCTTATGTGCGGGTGAGTGTCTAACGATTGTGATAGTCGTCTTACCTGATCGATTGAGATTGTTTTTTTCGGCTTGCCTGAATGTTGTTCTAAGTACCGCTTTGCGAAGGCACCTAATAGGTTATCCTCAACCGCGGATTCAGGCATCAGCACATGTAAGTCTGGATGTGAACCGCCGTTAAAGAGAGACTCAGACTGATTATGGGATCCAGTTATAACTAAATGAGCCAGGGCCAGCGCCAGGTCGCGCTTGCCTAAGCCTGCATCGCCATTAAACAAAAGCGCGTGGTTCGAGCGTTCGGGCTCTAAGGTCAGATTCTGCCAAATCTCCTGATTCCATGGATGAATAGTCGGAGTGAATTTAGTCATCAGCGACAAAGGCCTCCATCGCAGCGTCAATCGCGCAGCTTACTGCATCGACTGACTGACTGGCGTCGATCACTTTAATTCTGTTTGGTTCGGCAGACGCTCTGGCAAGGTAACAATCGCGCACACTCTGCTTAAAGTTTAGTTGCTGCTGCTCAAACCGATCTGGGTCACTTCGTTGCCCCGCCCGATGTTCACCTAGCTCTACAGGCAAATCAAGTAACACGGTTAAATCGGGTCTCAAACTGCCTTGCACATAGTCTTCCAATTGCGAAATATGCTTCATCGGCATTCCGCGGCCACCACCTTGATAGGCATAGGTTGCGTCGGTAAAACGGTCGCACATTACCCAGTCGCCGCGTGCTAATGCGGGTTCGATCACATCCTGTATATGCTGGGCACGCGCTGCAAACATAAGTAGCAGCTCGGCTTTGTCACCGATGCGCTCATCGCCTGAGTTCAATATCATATCGCGAATAGACTCACCAAGCGCGGTGCCGCCGGGTTCTCTCGAATGAACGAAAGGGATTCCTGCCGCCTCTAGAAAGCCCTTAACGACCTCGGCATTGGTCGTTTTACCGGCACCATCCTGACCTTCTATGGTAATGAACTTACCGCGTATCATGCTAATCGCCCGCCGGGTTAGAGGAGAACGCTCGGCGTTTTCCGCCAAGCTGATACTTGACCACAGCATTATTATGCTCGCTCAGAGTCTTGGAGAAATAGTGTGTGCCGTCACCTTTACCGACAAAATACAGCGAATCGGTTTGCTCAGGATTTGCGGCGGCTCTAATCGCCGCTTCACCTGGCATCGCGATTGGTGTCGGCGGTAAACCATAACGTGTATAGGTGTTGTACGGCGTGTCGGTTCTGAGGTCTCGGCGGCGGATGTTACCGTCGTAGCTCTCGCCCATGCCGTAAATTACGGTTGGGTCGGTTTGCAAACGCATACCTATTTTTAAGCGATTATTGAACACGCCTGAGATGGTTGGCCGTTCAAACGCGGCGCCGGTCTCCTTTTCGATTATCGAGGCTAGTGTAATCAACTGATATTTGGATTCGACCTGAACATCCTCGGCTCGGTTATTCCACGCGTCTTCGGCGACCGCATCTAAGCGTTCAAAAGCCTGCTTTAACACGTCAAAATCACTATCACCTTTTTGGTAAAAGTAAGTTTGCGGCGCGAATAAGCCTTCAGGACTCTTACCTGGCATGCCAAGTTCTCGCATTAAGGTATCATCGGTCATTATCGCGAGCACACTGACTAACATCTTTTGTGACATTAATTGCGCGCGGTACTCTTTAAAAGTCTTGCCCTCAATCAGGGTGATCGAGTACTGAATTACCTTGCCTTGATCAACTTTGGCGATTAAATCTGGAATGCTGTCGATATCTACCAAGGTGTATTCGCCGGCCTTGATGCTGACATCGCGATTATTAATCCATGCATAAAGGCGAAAAACGTAGCGGTTTTGAATCACCCCTCGCTTTTCGAGGTCGCTAGCGAACCATGATATCCCTACCCCTTTGGGTATCACTATTGTTTGCTCACGGTTTTCGAGCGGTTGGGCAATTGCGCTTATGTACACAAAGTAGCCAACTGAAACGGCAAGTGCGAAAAAAGCGTAAAAGCTAAGTCTTATAATGCGGAATAGCTTCATTTTTTATCATTAATTTCAGAAGTTTGTGAGATATTTCATGGTCAGTGTAGCGCCTAGTATTAAGCTGTTTAACCGGCCATAAACCGATCACGGAATTGCTTAAAAACACTTCATCAGCAGTCTCAATTTGATCAGTCGATAATGACATAATCTTGACGTTCAATCCAAACTTATGTGCCTGTGACATCAGATACTCCCTGGCCACTCCGGCAACGCCTGCAGAATCTAACGATGGAGTGATGAGTTGTCCGTCTTTGACCAAAAAAACATTTGATTGAGTTGCTTCAATGACCGAGCCTTGTTGGTCAAGTAGTAAGGCTTCATGCCAGCCCTGTTGCCATTGAGAGCGAGCAATAATCTGCTCTAATCGATTGCCATGTTTTAGGCCTGCCAATGCTGGCTGATGCGCTAAGCGAATCTCTGCGACACCGAGAGTTATGCCGTCCAGCCAATTTGAACTCGGGTGATTAGGGTAATCATGCAACGACAACATTCGTGTCGGTTGGGGGGCTTGAGGGTTTAGGTAGCCCCAGCCTCCGCCCCCCATACTGAGCGTAACACGTAAAACCGCTTTATCTCGATGGTCAATCATCGACTCAATTTCATCAAGCAAGATGCTTATATCAATTGGCATACCAAGCACTTTGCAACCGTTGGTTAAACGGCTGATATGAAGATCTAGAAGGCACGCCTTGCCCTTACTGATAGCAATGGTTTCAAATACACTTTGCCCATACAACAAACCTCGGTCTAATGCCGAGGTTTGAGTGCTTTTTTTGCCGTTTACGAGTAATGTCAAGTAAGTTTTCGTCAGTCAATCAAGCCTAAGTAAAGCGTTTCAGCGCCAGCGTGCCGTTAGTGCCACCGAAGCCAAATGAATTGCTCAGGGCATATTCCATTTTCATCTCGCGAGCGGTATTTGCAACATAGTCCAAATCGCAACCTTCTGACGGGTTATGCAAGTTGATTGTTGGCGGAGCTATCTGGGTGTGCAAAGCCATTGCCGTATACACCGCTTCAACACCACCAGCGGCACCTAGTAGGTGGCCAACCATAGATTTGGTTGAACTTACCGCAATGTCGTAAGCATTGTTCGGAAAGGCCAATTTGGTAGCGTTAGTTTCAGCTGCATCACCCAACTGAGTTGATGTGCCGTGGGCATTAAGATGCTGCACATCTTCAGGGTTAATTGAAGCGTTGCGCATGGCATTTACCATGCAGCGAGCGGCGCCCTCACCAGTAGGGCTTGGAGAGGTCATGTGATGCGCATCGCCGCTCATACCGAAACCAACAAGTTCAGCATAGATCTTGGCACCACGCGCCTTGGCATGTTCGTATTCTTCTAATACTAAGACACCGGAGCCTTCGCCCATGACAAACCCGTCACGCTCTTGGTCCCATGGGCATGACGCGTGCTCTGGCTCACAGTCGCGTGATGTTAATGCTCGAGCGTTGCCGAAGCCAGCGATTGCCGTAGGCGAAATCGATGATTCTGCGCCACCGGCAACCATTACGTCAGCATCGCCATACTCAATTAAGCGACCAGCGTCACCTATAGCATGAGTTGCCGAGGTACACGCGGTTACCATTGAAAGATTGGGGCCTTTAAGCCCAAGCGTGATAGATAAGTTGCCAGAGATCATATTTATGATTGAGCTCGGAACGAAAAATGGCGATACACGGCGAACACCTTTTTCTTGTAGGGTTCGAGTGGCTTTCTCGATAGTAGAGATACCGCCAATGCCTGCGCCAATATAAACACCTATTCGCTCTGCATTTTCTAGCGTAACTTCAAGCCCTGAATCCTTAAATGCATCCAGGCTTGCCGCCATGCCTAGCTGAATGAAACGATCCATTTTGCGAGCCTCTTTGGCTTGCATATAGCTCACAGGGTCGAAGCCTTTGACTTGCCCCGCCACTTGACACGGATATCCAGTCGGATCGAACAAGTCGATTTTGCTAATGCCGCTAACGCCAGCGGTAATGTTTTGCCAGTTTTCATCAAGTGTTAGGCCAACGGGAGAAACAATGCCCATGCCTGTCACTACAACTCGTCTTTTGCTCATGATGTTTTTATCTAGTTAGTGCAGTTTTGAAGCTCGATATTAAAAGAGCAACAAATTGCTGATGTAAGAGACTTAATTTACGAGACCGAAGCATAACTCAGGGACGAAATAAAAAGTGTTTGGAATATCTCCAATTGAAGCGAAAAACGCGGCTAATAGCGAGCTATTGGCAAGTTTTTCAATAAAAAGTGGAGGAGTTTCATATCAAATAAAAAAGTTACAGGCGTTCTTATTCGTTAGTCGAGTTATTCTTAGGTCTATTACAAGGCTCAATAAGTAAAAAAGCCACTGTAGTGTGAACTATAGCGGCTTTTCTATCTTACTAAAGCGGCCCCTCAATATTCAAGGTTAGCTTTAACGCTCTAAGCTAATTCTTAACTATGCTGACTGCTTGTTCACGTAATCTATTGCTAGTTGAACGGTAGTAATGTTTTCTGCTTCTTCGTCAGGAATTTCTGTTTCAAATTCTTCTTCTAAAGCCATTACCAATTCAACCGTGTCTAGTGAATCGGCACCTAAATCGTCTACGAATGATGCGCTGTTTACTACTTGGTCCTCGTTTACGCCCAACTGTTCGATAACGATTTTCTTTACGCGTTCTTCAATGCTGCTCATGAGTGTACCTCTATGTAAGGGAGCTAATTAACATTCTGCATTATACGATTACAACAACCGAATTAAACATCCTGCCAGATAAATACTACTATTAAAAAACCAACAACGATATGTAAACAATACCTATCGCTGTTAGTTGATGTTCAGATGCCGCGCATTATATAAAAAAGTCACGGTTTTGCAAAATAAATACTGTTCGTTATGTCTAATAAACAACAGTTATTTCAAATAAATTTTATGTCATGTACATGCCGCCGTTCACATGCAGAGTTGTGCCTGTCATATAGGCACTTTCATCGGAAGCTAAGAATACCACTGATGCCGCGATATCCGCAGGCTCACCGAGACGAGAAGCCGGAATATTGGCGGTCATTTTGGCAACTTGCTCTTCATTTAATGCTTTGGTCATATCGGTATTGATGAATCCGGGCGCCACAGCATTGACCGTAATGCCTCGTGAGGCGATCTCCTGTGCCAATGATTTGGTGAAACCAATGACACCCGCTTTTGCGGCTGCGTAATTCGCTTGACCAGCATTACCAGAAACGCCGACCACTGAGGTGATATTAATAATTCGACCACTACGAGCCTTCATCATTCCCCGCAAAACGCCTTTAGACAAACGAAAAACTGACTTTAGGTTAGTCGTCATAATGTCGTCCCACTGATCTTCTTTCATGCGCATGACCAGATTGTCTCTGGTAATTCCGGCATTATTAACCAGCACTTCAATGGCGCCATATTTATCGCTTATCGATTTGAGCACCGAATCAATAGACTCGGCCTCAGATACATTAAGCACCATGCCTTGGCCGCTAACGCCTGCATCGGCAAAACGTTGACTAATGCTGTCAGCGCCACTCTGTGATGTTGCCGTACCTATAACGGTCGCGCCCTGCGCACCCAATTGAGTGGCAATAGCTTGGCCGATGCCTCGAGTCGCACCGGTAACTAAACATACTTTATTACTTAGATCGAACATTCAATTTTCCTATTTCTAGATAAATTATAAAATTTATATGAGCGCGTCGAACGCCTCTGGCTTATCAATGCAAGCGACATTAACGCCTTTAATAATACGCTTAACCATACCGCCCAATACCTTACCAGGGCCGCTTTCAATAAATGTTTCTATGCCTTGTTGATGCATTGTAACAACAGTTTCGACCCATCTGACCGGAGAATCCAGTTGTGACACCAAATTAACTTTAAGCTGATCAGTGGTTTGCGCAATTTGTACATTA
Source organism: Arenicella sp. (assembly GCA_046709645.1). Taxonomy (GTDB): domain Bacteria; phylum Pseudomonadota; class Gammaproteobacteria; order Arenicellales; family Arenicellaceae; genus Arenicella. The sequence continues at coordinate 49,926 of JBKEFT010000029.1, read as the reverse complement.
TAGTTATGCAGCACAGGAATGCTCGGCACCTTGAGGTCAGTCCCAGCTAGGCGCTCAGCTAAACGTGTTGACGCTGAAGACATTAACGAGCTATGAGCCGGTATCGATACAGGTAATAGCAGCGCACGTTTAGCGCCAGCGGCCTTCATTGCTGGGGCGGCTCTCTCAATTGCGGCGACACTACCAGCGATAACGACTTGCCCCGGTGCGTTGAAGTTAACCGCTTGAAGAACATCGTCACCGGCTATATCAGCGCAAACCTTGATCACTTGCTGGTCATCAAGCCCAATAATAGCGGCCATGCCGCCCTCGCCCGCTGGCACTGCTTCTTGCATGTATCGTCCGCGGTCACGTACGAGCATTACACCATCAGTAAATGACAAAGCGCCAGCTGCAACCAATGCGGTGTACTCGCCCAAGCTGTGTCCTGCCATAATCGCAGGACTCTCGCCGCCAAGTTCGCACCAGACATGCCAAGCGGCAACACCTGCGGTTAAGAGTGCCGGCTGAGTATTCTCAGTTTGAGAAAGCAATTCAATCGGCCCTTGCTGTGTCATTGCCCATAAATCGACACCCAATGTGTCGGATGCTTCTACAAATAAATCTTTAACCGATGAGTGCCGTGCGGCTAACTCACCCATCATACCGATGGCTTGTGAGCCTTGACCCGGAAAAATAATTGAAAATGACATAATAAATAATTTAAGAAATTGATTTAACTTATTGTTTTAGCAGCATTTTGCAATGAGAAAACTTTCGATATTTCGTGACTAATATGACCTATAACATCCATTTCAGCTTGCCTATTGGCTTCTTGAATTGCATGTAAGAAGCCTAGCTCATCAGTACCACCGTGGCTTTTAATGACAATGCCATTCAAGCCGATCAAGGTGGCGCCGTTATGTAATCTGGGGTCTAAGCGTGACTGCATCGCTTTGAGTACCGGCAAACATAGTGCCGCTAGAATTTTGGTGACAAATGTACGCTTGAACTCTTCTTTAAGAACATTGAAGATCATCTTGGCCGCGCCTTCGCTGGCCTTAAGAGCGACATTGCCTTCAAATCCATCACACACAATCACATCGACCTTGCCGTTGAACAGCTCATCGCTTTCAACATAGCCAACATAGTTAAGTTTGCTCTGAGTTAACAATGCCGATGCCTTTTTAACTTTTTCACTGCCTTTAATTTCTTCAGCACCAACATTTAAAAGACCGACTTTAGGCGCCCTTTTTTTATCCACAAACTCAGTTAACACAGACCCCATTACGGCAAACTGCACTAACATTTCAGGGCTCGAATCAACGTTTGCACCTAGGTCCAACATATGAACTGTCTGGCTGGTATCGAAGCACGGCATGGTCGAAATAATCGCCGGCCGATCAACACCTGAAATAGTCTTTAATACGAACCGCGCAGTGGCCATTAATGCACCGGTATTTCCAGCGCTAACAGCGGCTTGCGCCGTGCCGTTTTTAACTAAGTTTATCGCCACACGCATCGAAGAATCTTTTTTTCGTTTCAGCGCTAAAGCAGGAGATTCATCCATTTCGACAACTTCAGAGGCCTCATGGATAATGAGTGAACCACTCTCTAGTAGAGCATTGCCATTGTGCTGAGCAATAAGTTCCCTGATCGGCTCAGGCTTACCAACTAAGATGACAGTGTGAGATTTTGCGTTGACTTTATTGAAAAAGCTGATGGCGGCAGGCACGGTAACTTGGGGACCGTGATCGCCTCCCATTGCATCGATTGCGATGGTGGTGCTATTGGTTTCTGAATACATGAATTACGCGGTTACGATTAGTTTTTGTGCGACTGAAATTATTTTTATAATTAGCATGTGACAGAGACTTAGCATAGATCAATAAAACCATTCTAGCAAATAACACGCGGCTCACTTGCGCTCTTAGCAAGTAATCGTCAACATGCTCTTTCAGAAAATAAAAAGGCCCCGATTAACGAGACCTTTTTAAGCAGCTCTAAAAGACACTGACTGATCGGTAAAAGCTAGTTAGCCGTTTTCACGTTAACTACTTTCTTACCTTTATAATACCCGGTTGCTGTTATCTGATGACGACGGTGCATTTCGCCCGTCATTGAATCGGTTGACAACGTAGGCTCGTCTAGAGCGTCGTGTGATCGTCGCATACCGCGACGTGAAGTTGATTTTTTACTCTTTTGTACAGCCATGATAGACCTCGCAGATAATGTTTATTTAGCTTGGTTTAAATCCGCCAGAGCCCTTCGAGTGCTAATCGTTGAAAGCACTAAAGACTCGATGAAGCTGATAAAAAACCCAGATGTTTCAAGTTGGCGCGAATCATATAGTTAGAGCCTGCCTCTGTCAAAGCAAAACTCCGCTTTTTTAGCGTTTTTTTACTGTCGTTAGGTGTGCTGTATAAAGAAGCGTTAATTGTCAGCGATTAGATCGGCTGGCAGCTCAATTGCCGCCTCTGTTACTTGGCATTGAAGGTGTTTGAATAAGTCTAAAAACACCAACTCTATTTGATCGTAATGTTCAACAACTTCCTCGATCGCACCGGCCATTTGATTTTCAAACCTAATGCGTTTACTTACTTGGTCGATAGTAACAGCTATCCCCTCTAAGCTTGCGTACGAATTCAACCAATCATGTTGATGCATGTTTGTCACTACATACTGCATGCGCGGCGGCATATACTCTATACATTGATTCAGCCCAACATAGCAGTCTTGCACGAATGCCTGACGCTCGACGTTTGCGAACACCGCCCAGTGCTTGATTAGAAAATAGTCAAATGTTATGTCGGTAATAACGCCTGCGAAACGCCGTCTTTTTTTGGAAAATAGTGGTCTCAGATTCTTCACTGCAACAAAGTTGTCTGTAACTTTGTCGACCCAGCGATGGTTTTTAATGCCGAGCAGCACCGGTTCGGGCAAACGACTTCTCAACTCATGATCGGGTTTGAAGTCGCCCATCAAGTTGCCTGTAAAGGACTTTGGCGTGCGTTGAGAAAAAAACAAATGGCTCAAATAATTCATCATCGCTAGTATAGACGTAATTATTCGCCAACAAGCCAATTAAATTTCGAGGTAAGCGCACCATGATTACGAAAACAGCAACAAAGTTCAGCATCACAATTCTTGTTATCGCGTTGGTGATTGCCGCTTGCGGCCAGCAAGCTACGCTCTCCGAAGAAGATAAAGTACGCGCTACGTTAAGTGCAATTGAAGTTGCCGCCCAACAGCGATCACTCTCATCTATGGTTGAGCACATAAGCGCTACTTATCGGGATTACGAAGGCAATGATTACAAAAAAATAAAAAGCATCATGCAGTTACAGTTGATTAAAAACCAAAGCATAAACATATTTAGTAAGATTCAGGAACTAGAGGTTATCGGCGATACCGCAACCGTAGAAATGTCGGTGGCGATGGCTAGCCGTAATGTCGATTTATCTTCGCAGGCAAACCGATTGAGTGGCGACACCCATCGATTTTCAATACTGCTAATACGTGAAAAGCAGGATTGGAAAATACAGAGTGTTAGCTGGAAACGAGGTTGGTAGCCCAGCGATAATATTAGCCCAGCTTGATCTTGGACGTATGTATTCCAAACCGAGGAAAAATAACGTCACCGGATGTTTTTTCACAATAATTGACTGTTTGTCGTGTTGTTTAAGCATCGAAGCTATAAGATAATGTGCCCCATTATGAAACCGACTTGCGCCAGATTTACGTTCTGGAAGGCGAACGAGAATGACTACAGAAAATCAAATTGCGGTTGCCGCACTCTATAAATTCGTCACATTGAGTGACTACCAAGAACTGAAACCTACAATCTTAGAACAACTATTGAGCCGTGATATTCGTGGCACTCTTTTATTGGCACTAGAAGGTATTAATGGAACAATTTCAGGAAATCAAAGCCAATTAGTAGCGTTCATTGACTGGCTAAAAAGTGACCAGCGGTTTGCTGAGCTGGATTACAAACTTTCGCATCATCAAGAGCAACCGTTCAGCCGCACCAAAGTTAAGCTAAAGAAAGAAATTGTTACCATGGGTGTTAGCAATATTGACCCGAATAATGTAGTGGGCACCTATGTCGAGGCGGATCAATGGAACCAACTAATCAGTGATCCTGATACCTTAGTGATCGACACTCGCAATGACTACGAGGTTAATATCGGCACCTTTGAGAACGCGTTAAATCCGCATACTGAAACCTTTCGAGAGTTCCCAGCCTACGTCGATAACAATCTAGACCCCAGTAAACATAAAAAGGTCGCTATGTTTTGCACTGGCGGAATACGCTGCGAGAAGGCATCTGCGCTGATGAAAGAGCGCGGATTCGAGGAGGTTTATCACCTTAAAGGCGGCATTCTAAGGTACCTAGAGACTGTCGACCAAGCCGATACTATGTGGAACGGAGAATGCTTTGTATTTGATGATCGGGTTGCGGTTAACCACGATTTAGAAAAAGGCCAATATGATCAATGTCATGCATGTCGCCACCCGATCACCGAGGAACGCAAGGCCTCTAGAGAGTATTTGCCTGGGGTAAGTTGCCCTCGTTGTTATTCCTCACTTACGGCCGAGCAAAAGTCTCGCTTTCAAGAGCGTGAAAACCAAGTTCAGCTCGCCAAGCAACGCGGCGAAACTCACATCGGCCTGAATAGTAGGCTCGCTGCCGAGGCTAATAGAATTGAAAAGCAAGCCAAAAAAGAACGCCAACGAACAGCCCATACTGCCAACAAATAATATGACCTTTTATAGAGTAAAATCATGAAGATACATTTTAAATTAATCCTTACTTTACTGCCGGCTATGTTAAGTTTTCCGATTACTACATTAGCGGCTCCAGTGGATTCTATGTCGCTAGAGATTTTTAAAGATGGCCCGCAACGGTTTTGGGAAGTAGCCGTAAAGTGCGAGGGACAGACACAACCTCGCGTTATGCTTCGTTCAGTAGACAATGATCAATGGTGCTCGAGTGAAATCGGAAGCTTGTGTGACAAGAATAAGTTTTCCTTGTCTCGTCAGCTCTGTAGCGATAATTTCAGCCAACAAGTTGCAAACTTCAAGGACGGTAGGCCGATATCAATTGTCAGCGCGGAAAATGTTAATATCGCACCGATTATTGATGCGGAAGTCGAGCTTGAGCCGCTACAAAACGAGGTCACCAACGAGGTCACTAAGGCACCGATAAACATTGAAACACAGGTAAGCACGCCGAGTCGGGTGCCAAACCAGCTCGTAAGTAAAGAAAGTTTATTAAAAGAGCAGATGCAAATTGAAGAACAACGTATTTTAATCGAGCAAAAACGTTTAGAATTACGACGTAAGCAGCTCGAGCTGCAAAAGCGTCAACTAAGCGCTAGTTAGTCTACAAATAAACGTCCTAGGGGAATATCAGTAATGAAAACAGTGATGAATTCGGCCATGCTTTTTATAAGTGCTGCGCTGTTTGCTGGCACCGCGTTATCTCAAGTATCAAATATTTCAAGTGATAAATTAGTTCAATACGGTAAAGACCAAGCATTTTGGGTGGCCGATGTTAACTGTGCGGACAACAGTACCCGCGTTATTCAGCGAAAAACCGATGGTAATGAGTGGTGTGGAAAAGCGGTTGAAGGCTTTTGCGATATCACCAAAGAAGGTACCGCCAAGAAAATTTGCGGGCCCGAATACACTTCTTCCCTATCACTGCTGCAGGCGACCAAGCAAGCTCAGAATAATGCCGCGCAAGCAGAGCAACGCGCAAAGCGCGCGGAACAAGAGCGCGCCGAGCAACGCCGCCTCGCCAACGAACGTATAGAGCAGCAGCGCATTGAGCGTGAACAGCAAGCGGCAGCGGCTGCACCGCTGAAGAAGCAAATTACTATTGAAGAAGAGCTTATTCAGATCGAACAAGACAAGTTGAATCTGCGTCGTCAAGAGCTAGAATTGCAACGTCGCGCGGTTGAGATCCAAGCACTACTCGACAACAGCGAATAGCTCGAATAGAGCCGCGTCGCGAAAAAGATCAGCCCGAGAGTTTAATCACTCTCGGGCTTTTTAATGCGCTCTCGAAACTAAATCGATACGCCTCGCAGAGCCAATCGTGATCGATCAGTCCAGCGTAAGGCATCAGTTCATCGATAACCCTTTGTTGTAGCTTTTGTTATCTAGATCGGTTCGAGTTTTTAACTCAGTAAAGCGTTCAGCCCACTCCGAGATTCTTATTCGTATCGGTGGCACTGGCTTTTTCTGTGGCTCGCATAAAGCCAGCGCCGGCATTATCCGACAGGCCCATTAGTTACCAGAAGATCGATGCACGCTTCTATAGATAAAACTCCGCTGACACATCTGCAAATTGACTCAGGTTTACATACTTCCAATTGGCATTTTGGCAGTCATCGTTATCCCCTTGATGGTAAAAATTCACGACACCAAGTGTAGCCGATCGAAAAATTGCGATGTTCTGGTTTTATTTGATAGTAGCGGGTAGTTCCGACCACCCTATTGTCGCTCAAGCGGCGAACTACAAACAGCAACTCAAGCTTACTATCACGCTGTCTTAAAGCATGGCTCAACGTAGTTAAGCATGCCTTGTTTACTCGGCACTGTGGTGACGCACAAGTGCCACAACTCGCCATCGGCCGCGGCCTCATTTAAGTCGCTAACATGGCTCAATTGCAGTGGCTCTAACGAGACATACTTACCTCTTAATGTCTGCTGATGCGATAGTGCGTCGACGAATTTTTGATCTATGTTAGCCAATGGTCATGTCTGAATACGGGTTTTCAAACGCTAAGTTTATCGAATGCGCAAAATTTTCGATAGTCACAGAGGCGTCAGTAATTGAGATTTCGTGGTCTTCAATAATGTTGCTGCCAAAGTTGTAAATAACCTGTAGATCGCCATTACTCGCGGCTTCATCGTATTTCGCTGCCGTCGCTCTTACCACTTCTCTTTTGTCCCGGTATATCGCCATTTTTTCAGCACCATAGCGAGATTCGAGCATCGCCTCTACTTTAGCCGGAGACAAAACAATCGCGGATGCGTTGTTGCCACCGAAACCTTTTGAGTTCAGAAAAGCGACATCGATAACAGCCTTTTTATCTTCAAGCAATATGTCTAGTCGTTGATCAATAACATCGCTCGCGACGGCGTCAACAGTTTTAATGCCGGCAATAATTCCATCGGCAAACGAGCCTAAAGCGTTGGCTAATTGATCGCCACTGGCTGGGCCTAATGGGTGACCAACGAACGCTTTGACCGCCGTAACCGGCCAATGTTCAATCCCAAAGCCGGCCGCAACCTTGTCAAAAATCATTGATTCAGTAACACGATTTTGCGGTGTGCTGGAGCCGTGCGCTTGAATGTATGAGCGTTTTTGAATTGATTCCTCGCCAACAATTGCACGAGCCGCGCCAACTGCTTTAGCCATGGTCACATAATTACCAGCCCCAGGAGACGAGATTGATTTCTTAAAACCATCGGCATTAACAAACACATTCGGTATAGCGCCGTAAATATCAGCGCCGAGTTCGACGGCTAGTTCATCGTCCATCAAGACGAAAAACTGACCAGACTCGGCCATGGTAAAGCCGGCATTTTCGCCGAAGGGACGAGACGCGCGCCGATGGTCACAGATATCGCCTCCGTCGAGCCTGGCTATGCGATCATCGGTACCCAACGCACTCATTGCGGCAAAGCCCTCCATCACTTCTGGTGTCACGGGCGCTTCGCTAGAGCCGCATACCACCACCCGGTGACGGCCAGCATTAATATCATCAACCGCTAAGCGAAGGTTGTAAAGAAATGTCGCGCAAGCGCCTGAGGCGGCACCGGTGGTGCCAACGCTACCGCAAACATAGGCATTTACAAAATCGGCAACCATCGAGTTGAGGCCCAATGGCATTTGCTTTGAGGTTGGCCTATTCGATTGCAGTCGTGACTTCATGTATCCGCCAATGCCGAAATCATCGGTTTGGCCTAATCCGCTGGCGGCAAAAACAGCGACTTGATCAGGGTCGACCTTGGCCATGATCTCGCTCCAAGGAATTCCAATTGAGTTAATCGCATCAGAGGCCGCCAAGACCGTGAGTTGGAGGCCTTTCGGGTGAAATCTTGAATTGTATTGCTCGGCAGGAATAAAGCCGGTTGGAAGAATTCCGGCTGACTGTACATCGAATTTTCGAAAACTCTCCATCTTGATTGATAAGCTGCCTGAAATACTCACTTTTACGGTAGAGTCATCCAGTGTTTTAACAACCCAATTTTTGGGGATTGGGTTGGGCATATCGCGACGGTTTATGGTGAATACGGAATGATCATCACTATTCAGCATGACATCGTTGACACCTGGCACCGCATCTACGTCGAAATATTGTGCATGTATTCTCCGAATCAGCGTGTTTTGCTCAATCGTGGTCTGATACTTGTCAGCAACTTGTGCTGCGGACATGGGGGTATTCTCAGCGTCTAAATAGTGACCATCTTCATGCCTCACTAACTTCATCAAAGTCGCCAAGCTCAGAAGTGTTTTAACCCGCTTATGCTCGTCTAAACTTGCCAATATTGTGCGTCTAAAAGCATGGTGAAAAGAACTTCTACCCGCTGCATTATAACCACCAAAACCGACAATAACTGGTAATTGACTCATGACTACTCCGATGGTCGATGGACCATTGATTGACAAACATTAATTAACTACCATAAGTATAGAGGCCAATGCGTCGACTTATTATGTCGTTTTGGCCATAATGAATATCATTATAGACATATTCAGTGATATCGAAACCTATGCGAATAGCCTTTCTAGTTTTACCAAACATGTTAGCGACTAGCTTAACCAATGCTTTTGAGCTGTTTTTTGCCGCCAAACAGACAGCCAAAATGCACCGCTTAAGTATTGCTAAAAACGTCGAGCTAGTGAAAGTAGCTATCAATGAAGAGCGCTTAGAACTCCCCTCTGGCTTATCGCTACAGCAGGATGAAGGCATAGGAGACTCGCTCTTTGATATTATTTATATACCAGCGTTATGGCGCAACCCCTCTCCAGTGGTAAACAGCAATCCAGAGGTTGTCGAGTGGATACGATATCAGCATGAACACGGCGCTTTGATCAATGGCACCGGCACCGGAGTGTGTTTTATGGCTGAAACAGGTTTACTCAACGGACGACCAGCAACGACACACTGGCATTATTTCGAGAAATTTGCCGCCAGTTATCCTAAGGTTGAGTTGAAACGCCAGCATTTCATTACCACCGCAGGCCGGCTATTTTGCGCAGCCAGCATTAATGCACAGACCGACTTAAGCTTGCATCACGTGCATCGAGTGTTTGGTAAAGATGTGTCAGATCATCTGGCACAGCATTTCTCACACGAAGTAAGGCAACCCTTCGATAGACTTAGTTTTAATCAAGAGGACAATAGTAATCATCCTGACGAAGATATCTTACAAGCACAGTTATGGATGCAGAACAAATTGAGTGACCACGATGTCTCGATGCAAACGCTGGCCAATATGCTCGGCATGAGTCAACGCAATTTCAATCGACGCTTTCGTGATGCAACCAACCTTTCACCGCTTAAATATTTACAGAGCCAGCGGTTCAACCAAGCCCGCGAGCTACTGCAGAATACAAATTTGAGCATTAGTGAAATAGCCTATAGAGTCGGCTACAACGACGTCAGCCATTTCAGTAAACTATTTCGGCAATTTTCGTCGACTACGCCAAAAGAATATCGCACTACCGTCAGAGCAAAGCTATTCTCGATCAGAGAGTCGCTCTAAAAGCACATGAGATAAGAGATAATATCTTATTTTGGATGGTCAGGTTGATTCTGTCTCGGAGCCAACTTTTTTTCTCTCCCTGATACCGTCGAATGGCTTAACGAGTTAAGTACTAGAGGCAAAAAAGCTAAGATGATCAGCACAAAGATAGTCACTAAAACAGCGGTAGATTCTAGTCCTAAGCCTGCTAACATACCAACCGCTGCGGTGGCCCAGACGCCTGCGGCTGTGGTCAGACCTTGCGTTCTTTGGCTCATAGTTCCGATAACTATCGCACCAGCTCCAAGAAAGCCGATGCCTTGAACTATGCCTTGTAAAACACGAGACATATCATTTATCTGCATACCTGCCTGCATTGGACCAATTACAAACACGGCGGTGCCAACACAAACTAGCATATGCGTCCTCACACCGGCACTTCGCGACTTACGTTCACGCTCATAGCCGATAAGCCCTCCAAGTACTGCGGCAACCGTTAGACGGACAGATATCCGAGTGATTGCTTCTACATCTGGAATGTCGGAGAACTCTTGTACCACAGTCGACCATATTGCTTGCCACATACTTAATACTCTTAATATTTATTGTTAATAAGGTAAACGCTTTGATATACCAAAACAAACTATAGATCAGTATTGAGTATAAGAATCACGGCGATTCCCTGATTAAGAAACCAATTCTCTAAACTAAATATTAGCGTATTTTTTTAGATATCAATCCGCTCACGTCAACAAAAAAAACCGTTGTTAGTAGATTGGAGACACCCAATCATTAGGTTTTAAAGTGATGACCGACGAGTTAATCGCCTGAAGCACCGATTCGGATGTATTTCCAATTAAAAAGCCCGGTATGCCAGAACGGCCTATCGTACCCATAACGACCACATCGATTTGATTACTATTTACAAACTCTGGAATAATTGATTTTGGCTTTCCTTTTTCCAGTCGTTTATGAATCTCGAAGTCGGCATATTCGTTGACCAATATGTCGAGACTGTCTACGTATTCACGTTCTTCATTTTTTAATAGTGTTTCAATCGTACCCGCTGACACTCGAGTAAATGCGCCATGCCTAAGCGCATCTTCTCCGTATAAAGACCAGCATGACAAAACCGTTAGCTCTGCATTCTTGAACTCGCTTAAAGACGTCGCTATGTCCATTATCATCCGGTTTTGTGCTCGACCTTCTGCATGTTGTTCCATTGAGAGATCAATAGCCGCTAATATTTTTTTAACCTTATCTTTTGGCTCGTCCTTAATTAGCCAAACTGGTACGGGGGATTTACGCATTATATGAAAATCATTGCTATCAAAGCTATTCTGGCTTTCGTTCGCCGCTTTGATCAATAAATCACCTTTGTTCAAAATCACGGCTCTGACGATTTCGATAAAGTTTTTACCTTTAGAAACCCGAGCTGAAACGTCTAGACCATTGCGTTGTAACTTTTTTGCGAGCTCTGTGAGTTGATCTAATCTTTGCGAAACAATTAGTTCCGTAAGTTCTTCAGGGCTGACAATATCGGCATAGCTGCTGAGGATACTTTCTGGTGGCTCGACCACATCAAACAAGGTCAGCTTTGCATCTGATATTCTTGCCAGTTCAACGCCTCGCATTACGGCGACGTCTATTTCAGGGCGTTTTGACTCATTTACTTTTATAATAATGTTCTTAAAACGTTTCATGATTTATCTCCAGCTGTTGATAAGACAGATATGACTAAGTTAAAAAGGATAAAAGTAAAGCGGCTAAAATAACCATCAAAACGGTGCCGGGAGTGTCGATCACCAATTGCTTACCTAACCGTGATGAGATGGTTATTGACCGCCCTTTCGAACGGCTAAACAGAATACTGATGTCTCGAGCAATAGAGATATTGAACTCTATTATCCTGGTTACGCTCTGTTGCAGTAATTGTGCAATTTTTTGATAAACCATTAATAGATCACCCGCTGCAGGCGCTGGTACCTTAGCGCGTAACCTGGAAGTGGCCACAATCAACAGGGCCCCGGCTAGCGCGGGCCAAATTGCAGACCAACTTAAGCTTGATGTTATGGATTTATAATTGCTTAACTCAAACGATTCCCTTGTGTAAAAGTAGCCCAAACACATTAGGGCTGACAGCGCAGTTGGCAAAATAAGCCCCCAGCGTGTTGCAGAGCCTACGGTAGCTGAAGCCGCCTGCTGCTTCATGAGCTCGACAAACCGACACATTAACACTGATGTACCAATTGCCGACATGGTCAACATCGTCGCGAACAGCGACCAGCTAGAGGTTGCCTCTTTAAGCGCTGCTTTGGCAAACGCCCCGCTACTAAGCGGTAGGCCTATCAGCGATAAAGCTGGGATTAATATCAACAGCCATAGATAAGGGGCTAGCTTATTGCCCGGCTTTAGTTCTGAACTCAAGCCGACAGACAAAAACAAGGTAGCCTTCGCAAATCCATGATGCATCGCAAAGAGTATTATTGCCGGTAATAGTAACGGCCAACTACTAGGAAACGCCAGAGCAAAGCCAATGCTTGCGGCGATAATGCCGAGCTGACTAACCGTTGAATACGCTAAGACTGTTTTAGGATTATCTTGTAATGCGCCGTAGATAGCGGCCAAGAATGCAGCAGCAAAACCAATCGCCATCATCGGCTGCGCCAGTACAATGATTGACTCATTGCCCAACGGTAGAAAACGGATCCAGCCTAATAAACCTACTTTTACCATTACCGCACTAAGCAGTGCGCTAGCCGGAATAGGCGCGACGGGGTGAGCTTTAGGTAGCCATACGTGCACGGTTGCAAGACCCGCTTTAACACCGAAACCTATTATTAGCAGCGCGCTTACCCATATTCGAAATGGCTCGTCTGCGGCGAATTCGGAATAATAGGTTCTACCGACTAGGGCTAAAAATAAAACGATCTCTCCAAATATCACCCATCTTATATAGGTGGTCGCAGCTGACTTCGCTTCTTCACTTTCCGAATGAAGAATAAGCGGATAGGCGGAGAAGCTCATAAGCGCGAAAAAGGCAATAAATGATGATATTTCCGCTGACAAGACCACGCCAAAGTTGCCGATCATGGTGAGAAGAAAGAACAAATAAAATCGGTTGCGCTTTTTGTCTTCAGCTATATAAGAACGAGCATAAAGAGCCGCGATAAACCATAGAGACGAGGTTAGTAAAAGAAAGGAGTGCTCGACAACATCCTGATTAACCACTACCAGCGCAGCCGCCAATGCTGGGATTGGGGCAAGAGGTATTAAGCTAATGGCCACAGCTCGCAATTTACTCAACGCCATGGCTGCTAGCAACAGACCGGGTAAAATTAATACCCAAAGATGACCAGTGTTGAACCCGAGGGCGATGCCTGTAAGATCTGGGAGAATGGATTTATATTCACGTATCGCAATCAACGACGACCAGGCCAGTGGACTGAAAGACGTAGATGCAAATAACCCCACAGATAGTGCGCAAAACGCCGTTACCAAGGGCGGCAGGAGTAGCATCCAATGCGTTTCAAATCGAAATTCAGGAGTACTCTTCGGCCATGGTTGCTCTTGCTCTTTGAACCAAATCGCGTGAATTATCGGCAAAAAATAGGCGGCATTCAATACACTGCTGATGGCAAGAACGCCAAGAACCCAATAGGCTTGGGCCTCCAGTGCACCAACCCCCAAGTACCATTTTGAAACGAAGCCAGCTATCGGAGGAACTCCGATCATACCGAATGACGCAATAGTAAAGGCTCCCATGGTGAGCGGCATGCGCTTACCTGCCCCGTTCAATTGGCTAATTTTGTGAACACCGAGAGTTTCTGCCAGATTACCAGCGCAGAAAAACAGCGTAATTTTCATCAAGCCTTGATGAACCAAATGGACCAGACCGCCAATGGTCGCGATTGGCCCTGCAATGGCTGTACCAAGTGCGATATACGACACCTGACTGACCGTCGAGTAGGCTAACCGTCTTTTAAGATCGTCTTGACTCAGCGCGCGAACCGAGCCGTAAACAATGGTAAACCCAGCGAGCGCAGCCAGAAAGATTGTTAGCCCCAATTCACTGGCAAATTCAACTCCGTAGATATCATAAACCACTCGCACAATACCGAATGCTCCGGCTTTAACAACAGCAACTGCGTGTAGCAAGGCACTTACCGGTGCAGGGGCGGCCATCGAGATCGGCAACCAACCATGCAATGGAAACAGAGCCGCTTTAACGCCTAACCCAGCTATTAGCAGAACAAAAATAATTTGTAGTTGTATTCTATCTAAGCCAGGCAGATTTGCTAATAGCCCCGCTGTGGTGAAGTCCAGAGGGCCGGCCAATACCTTGAGCCATACAACACCGGTTAACAGTAAAGCGCCGCCAATCATCGTATAAACGAGATAAGTGCGCGCCGCCTTAATCGATGTATCGTTGCCTTTATGGGCAATTAGTGGATAGGTAACCAGTGTCAGTAGTTCGTAAAAAATTAAAAAAGTAACTAAATTGCCAGCAAGTGCTAAGCCAATTGTGGCGCCAACACATAGGCTAAAGAAGGCGAAAAATCGGCTTCGATTAGCCGTATTTTGGAAATATCCAATTGCGTAAATGGTAGTAAACAGCCATAAGAACCCAGAAAGGCTTACAAATAGAAGCGATAGTGAGTCCGCGTGGAGTATTAGATCAATATTCGGTAATAGTGGTAAACGTGTCTTAAAATCTAAACCATTAGCGACACCGGAAAGCAGAACGCCGATTAGGCTTAGGGTAATTAACGCGCCTGCAATATTTAAGTTTTGACGAAGTACCGACTTGTGCTCCGGGGTTGCCATAACGGCAAAGCCAGCCACAAATGGAACCAGTACGATCATCGCGGGTAGCAGTTCACTCAGGTTCATACTCGGCTTGCCTCAATTATTGGGTTACTAATATTAAGGATAAATTCCGCGTTTAAGCCTAGCGCTAAGGTAATAACTGCGAGTATTAGCGCGACCGCTGTCATAACTCCTGAGACTTGCTCTCTTGGTTGCTTGCGAGTCGTCTCTGTTACAACAGCGCTACTGGTAAATGCCAAGGCTAATATCTTGAATAAATACATGGCACCTAAGAGCCCCCCTGTAATCACTACGATTACCCACCACCATTGGCCACTCTCGATTGACGTTGTAAGGAGTAACCATTTAGCGATGAAGCCAGCACTCGGCGGAAGGCCAATCAAGCTAATTCCTGCGATAACGAATACTAAAACATTAAGCGGTTCGCGCGTCACAATACCTTTGAGTTGAGCAATTTCGCCATTACCTTGAGATATAATTAGGTTGCCGGCGGATAGAAACATGGCCGCCTTAGCAAAGGCATGCGCGACAATAAAATAGATGGCTGCCTGTGACGCCGGCCCTGAAAATGAGCTGCCACCGACGGCGTACTCACTAAGCGGAAACAAGAGAAAAATATACCCGAGTTGGGCTACAGTAGAATAGGCAATGAGGACCTTTAATTGCGTCGCTCGAAAAGCACTCCATGATCCGTAGAGTATTGCTGCGCCACCTAGTGCACCTAAAACCTGAGATGCACCAAAAGTAGTTGTTTCACCTAAAATATCAAACCAAAACTCTATCAGTACATAAAGCGACGCTTTAACAACCAACGCAGAGAGTATCGCGCTAACAGGCGTCGGCGCGTTTGCGTGTGCTTGCGGCAACCAGAAATGCAACGGAAATAAAGCGATCTTTAACAACAAACCGATTGTAATGAGAATCATCGCCACTTTGTCCGGCAATCCATTACCCGCGCTGACGGCAATTTGCATTAAATCTAGCGTGCCATGAGTACGATAGAGAATTGCAATCGCCAGCAGGTAAAATAATGAGCCTAATAGCCCGACTAGCAAATATCTCAATGCGGCTTCTAACGCAGCGCGAGTTCCCTGTATAGCGACCAATGCAGCGGCTGAAAGCCCAATAATTTCTAGGCAGACATAAATATTGAAGGCATCTCCCGAAACGAATAGCGCATTGAGCCCCGCGATTAATAACCACCATAGAGGCCAAAAGCGTAAGCCTTTCTGCTCTGACGAGAACTGCTCGGAAAAATAGGAGGTGCTGTAAGCGGTTATTAAGAGTGTAAGCAAGCCTGTAAGCGCGATCATTAAAATCGAAAAACCGTCAACAACTAGGTCAATACCCAGAGGGGCTCCCCACCCACCGATAACATAGCGGCTGCTTTGATAAGACTGCTCACTTAAAAAGAGAACAGTGGTTAAAATAACCAGCAAAAACTGCATAAGCGCAAACAACACATTGATGCGGCCTTGGAGTCTATTTCGGCCTACGAGAAACGCAATTATCGACGCGATGAGCGGTAGAAATACAATAGCAGGCAAGAATAGCGACGAGCTTAGGCCATTCATAATTCAATCTTCTCCGGCTTAGCACTTTCTTGCCCAGTTCTCTCTTGCCCAGTTCTCTCTTGCCCAGTTCTCTCTCGCTCGGTTTCATCAATATTATGAATTCGAACCATCAAATTTAAACCTAACGCAGTCCCCGCAACGGCGATTACAATGCCAGTAAGCACCATTGCGTGAGGCACTGGGTCAAATACCGACTCACTCTTTTTCGCCAAGGCAATCAAAAACATAAAGATGCCCACACCCATCACATTTAGCGCCAATATCTTGCGCATAACATGCCCAGCGATTACAACTCCCAAGAGACCTATTGAAAACAGCCCTAATCCGACAATCATGTACAGTAATTCTGAGGTCATGTTATCGACTCGTTTTTGCCCAAGTTTACTGCAGGAAATGCAGTATCAAAAAGGCTACTGTAGAGCGACGCAAGCGCAACCGCTATCGATAAGGTAGCGCATGCTTCTATCAGCAATATAAGAATGCTTGAATACTCCAGTGGGTAAGTAAGTAAGCTACCTTCGACCCAAATTAGCGCTAAACCAACCGCCACAAATACGATCAAGCCGATAACCAACAATAATCGCGCGATGCTTGAGGTGTAGTTAATGCGATAAATGCCACCTTGAAATAACAGCACGCAGGCGCCGGCTAACAAAGCACCAGCCTGAAAGGCACCGCCCGGCTGATACGCACCCGCCCAGAGCAGATAACCCGCAAATATCACAAGTGCAGGAGCAACCCATCGCTGTAGTGCTGAGAGCACAAGGCCATGCTTGGTTTCTGCTACGCATCGAAAAAACGCTGTACGGCGATCGTCAATCGGCAGAACCGCTATTACAACAATCAGCAGGACTGCGATTTCAAGCAGAGTATCGTAGGCGCGGAAATTTAGTAACACAGCGGTAACTGGATTAGTTACTCCGCTTAGCTCAATGCTCTGCGTAACTAAGGGTTCTAAGCCGACATCATGAGCATCGTAACCGAGCAAGGCTGTAACCAGTAAAATCAGCAGGCCAGCAACTAAAATTGAAACGCTTAGGCGTGATGCGTTTTTACCTACCGCAGCCCCCGCATAGTCTATGTCTAATTTTTTAAACATGCTCTTGCGCCACAGATTGATTGGCCTCGACTTTATCGCTTTCTGTCGCAACAAGCGGCCTAATTTGATTCCACGCGGCCAGTAATAGTGCGCCAGTAATGCCGGCACCAATAGCCGCCTCGGCAATCGCCACGTCGAACGCGCCCAACTGCCCCCAGGCAAGGGTGGCAAGGAGACCCAAACAAACGAAAAACACGATACAGCGGAATAACGAAGCCGAAAATATACTCATCCAGCCGAGCATGAGAATGCTTAGAATTAACAGCGCATCAAAGACCATGGTGAGACTCATGTACTGTCACCTACAGAACCCGTCGGCTGTTGCTCAGTTTGCGTATCTAACGATTGCTCTTCAATAACTTGAGATGCGATTAAATAGCTACACGCGGCGCTTGAAAAAATAACGAATCCCCAAATCAGGATCAATTTCAATGAATCAGTGGTTGAACTTAACTGCGGTAACAACCCAATTACGATTAGTCCGAGACCTAGATTATCCGCCTTCGTCAACGCGTGTAAACGAGTCACTATATCCGGGAATCGGATCAAGCCAACCGTACCAGCAAAGAAAAAGAAAAGGCCCGCTAGGCAAAAAATCACGCTAATTATGTCGGTTATATTCATTGGCGTGATCGACGAAGTTGAGTGAATGTCACAATTGTTATCGAGGTCAATAGCGCAAGCACCAGAGCGACATCCAGTAGGTAAGGTTGGTTTTGAAAAACCGACAGTAGAGCGAGTATCGCTACCCCGATTGTTCCGACCAACTGCGTTGCCAAAAGACAATCGGCGTAACTAGGCGCACGTAACACATGCAACAAACTGAGCAACAGTAAGATAGCCAGCGCTATAGCGATTAACACTAGGACGGTGTTCATAGTTTTTTCCTATCGGCTAACGGATGAACAGGATTACCCAACAGCTTCTTTATGCGCATTTGGCAATCGTCAATTTCAGCAGCGTCGAAGGTTTCCATGTTCATCACATGAATAGTGAGCTCTCGACCGTGCTGCCTAGCGCTGACAGTGCCCGGCAGCAAACTAAGTATTTGCATGAAGGTAAACACTTGAGATTCAGTCGCCAAGTTGGTGTGATACTTTACAAAACCGGGTGAAAGTCTAAGTTTATGGCTTAGTGCCAGTTTGGCAATCTCCCACCCTCCGCGTAATGATTGAACCGCGAAGTAAACTATAAATGACAATAGACTCACCGGACTTCTCAGCCATTGCTTGGTTTTGCGCTGTTGCTGTGCCAAATAAAGGCTTAGCAGGCTCGCGGCTAAAATAAAAGCAACACCGACCCCAAGCGAACCTTGATCGAATCGCACCAGCAGCCCCCAAAAAAAGCTAAACAAGATGATTCGAAGTAAGAAATCTAGGCTGAACATCGAGCTAAAGCTGAATGCTAGCTGCGAGTTTGTCGATTCTTTGTCTACACGTAGACGACTCATTTTTCTCCTTTGTACTCAGATAATTTTTAGGTTTATTTCTAGACCTATATAGTTATCCAATGGATGACAAAAAAAAAGTCGATAAAAACGACATTATTAGTCGGGTTTTACGATGCACAATGCCACTAGAGCCAAGCGGAATTTAGTTGGAGAATATGCAAGTTCTCGCAGTCTCACAAATAGATAAAACAGCCGGATGACTTATCTTTCGTTCGGCTGATATTGCATAAAACTTATGTTTTACATCGTCAGTTCGTCCAATAATCTCAACGCCAAAGTTCTGGCAGACCTCGTCCTCGATCGCCGATGGCATAAAAAAGGCCCCAATGCCTCGCTGCCCGAAAGACTTCATTAAAGCGCTATCATCAAATTGCCCCACAATGTCTGGAAAAACCTTCTGGCTATGCATCCATTGATCAAATAATTGCCTTATCCCGAATTGCTCTGAAGGCAATAACATCGGTGCTTGATGAAGAGATTTTGGGAAGTTTGGCGATAAACGCTTTTTTAGCTCCGGAACCGCAAAAAAAGTTAATCCGCATTCGCCAAGATAGTGATTGAAAACGTGAGTGCCTAAGACGTTGTTGGTGGGTGTATCACTAATAACCATGTCCAATTTATGCTCAGATAGATCGGCTAACAGAACTGAGACTGGGCCCTCGATACTTATTAGATTCACCCCGACTGGCAGCAGAAGTGCGGGTTCAATTATTTTACACACGATAGTTTTCGGCAGCGAGCTTGCCGCACCGACAACAAACTCACTCTGGTGGCATGTCGCAGTTCCTCGCATCACACCATTGAGTTCATTACCTAATTCGAAAATTTCATCAGCGTATCTCAGAGCTGTTTTACCCGGCTCGGTTAAAACTAATTTCCTACCTTGCTTCTCAAACAATGCGCAGCCCATACGCGCCTCTAATAGTGATAACTGTCCGCTAATCGTGTGAGGTGTTATATGCAATCTTTTGCTTGCCTTAGCAATGCTGCCCTCATGTGCAACAGCCCAAAAGTAGTGTAAATGCTTATAATTGATTAGCTCGGACATAAATAGGGAACTAGAGTGATTTGAAATCTTAGTTGAAGGCAGTGGCTTTGAGTATAGCTGATTCATTTCTTGCCTTAATCATTTTTAAGCCGTAAAGGTGTGAACCTGCGACCCTCCAACGAATAAACCAATCTTCGAACTAAATTGCAACTCGTCTCTCCTTAGATATACTCGTAACTATATAGAATATCGCTGCAACGTCAGCATCGTTAAATTGGCCTGTTCACTTCAGTTTATTTAACAATGTTATAAACACAACTCATATTCGAGTCCGCATTGCTAGCGGATTTATTGCTTTAGGTTCTCTTGACTATTGAGGCCGAGACTTTTTTATACACAGAATTTATTTCGTGTATGATTCGATGAATCTGCATTCAACTGAATCTTGGTTGAAGCTGCCATCGATTTCACAAATCTTGTATTAGGAGAGATAACAATGATAAAGTTTGGTTTTGGGACACTTGGAGTAATACTTTTTCTAACACCATTACTTAACGCTACTGCCGTTGAAGCATTGGCAGCTGACGAACTCGCGTCACATTGTGAGGTGCTACCAGAGGCGTCTGAAAGTATAGATGGGCAGTATTGTATTCGCTATATCCAGGGCTTTATCGACGGTGCAATCGCCACCGATGTGCGAGTTATGCTGAACATAGAAGCTCAGTCTGATCGCGAAGAAACGATTGCTGAGCGAGCTATCCGCACCCGTTTATCAAGCCGTTTTAATAATCAACGGGCGGCGACTTACGCCGAATTCTGTCTTGGTGATCCCGTGCCTCTTGAAGAAGTCGTGTTTAATGTGGTAAATGATCTCAATCTAGATCTGAAAGTCAACACGTCATCACACCCAGCTCGAGATGTAGTTTACGAGTCGTTACGCAAACACTACCCTTGCAAAGAAAGCTAACCGGGCTCGCTAAACATGCTAATTCAAACCAAGCAGGCTCTAAGAGCTTTCAGTTTGCTAGCGATTTTGATAGTCGCTTGGCTTTTATGGTCTGGTATTTATAAGCCATTATTACTGGGACTGGGCGCTTTTTCAGGCGCTCTTAGTGTTTATCTTGCACACAGAATCGGTTTCTTTCGTCAGGCTTCTGGGCTACATGTGATACCCCGCCTACCCAGTTATTGGCTTTGGCTATTGATCGAAATAATCAAATCTAGTTTTGATGTGGCGAAGATAGTATTAAGCCCAAAGTTGCCCATCAGCCCTACCCTGATAGAGTTTGATGCACAACCTCAAGGCCCAATTGGCCAAGCAATTTTAGGTAACTCGATTACCCTTTCGCCGGGTACCGTCACCTTAGATGTCCATGACGGTCGGCTACAAGTGCACTGCCTTACGCGCGAAGGTGCACAGGCATTGCTTTCAGGTGACGCAAACCGCCGTGCTGCGGCATTGACTTCAAAATGATGATGTACGCAATAGTTTCAATCGCAATCTTAGTCACAATGGCTTTGGCTCTTATTAGGGCACTTCGTGGACCAAGCGTCTACGACCGTGTTTTGGCGGTTAATATGTTTGGCACCAAAACAGCCTTATTACTGGCCGTGGTGGCGTTTTTGTATGGACGACCTGATTTCTTAGATTTAGCGTTGGCCTACGCCTTAATCAATTTTGTTGGGGTACTCGCCGTACTTGAGTTTTTCCAGAAGCGCTCAGACGCTAAAATTCCGCCAAGTAAGGATTAAAAATATGATTGATTTGCTGATTGATGCCTTGAGTTGGGCGCTACTAATGCTAGGTGGGGGGTTTGTCCTGATAGGTGGGATCGGTGCTTTGCGCCTACCTAATTTCTACACTCGGATGCACGCTGCGAGCCTGACTGATACTATGGGTACAATATTGATAATCGCTGGCGTTATCTTGCAGGCGGGCTGGTCTCTAGCCGCCATTAAACTTTTTGCAATTCTATTATTTTTACTGCTAACTGGCCCCACGGCTACCTATGCACTCGCCAATGCGGCACTTTTATCCGGTGTGAAACCGGAGGTTGAAAGTGGTGAAATCGAAGAAGCTCTCAAAAAATGATTATTATCTTTGCAATATTTCTGTTGACCTTAGTAGTCATTACCGCCGTAGCGATCGTTCGAACTGAAAACCTATTTGTCGCGGTTATGTTGACTTCCATCTTCAGTTTACTAATGGCAGCTAATTTCTTTATTCTCGATGCCGCCGATGTTGCACTAACCGAAGCGGCTGTAGGCGCAGGCGTTACAACCGTTATCTTTCTCAGCGCCCTGTCACTGACAGCTGAGCGTGAAAGGTCCCAGAAAACGGCTAAGTGGTTGACTATCGGGGTCGTGAGCGCGACTGCTATGGTGTTAATCTACGCCACATTCGACAAACCACGGCTTGGCGATCCCAATGCGCCCGTGCATCTACATGTAGCGCCTTGGTATTTAGAAAATACGCCAATTCTTATCGATATTCCTAATGTCGTGACCGCAATACTTTCTAGCTTTCGTGGCTACGATACATTAGGTGAAGTGTTTGTCGTATTTGCTGCCTGCATAGGAGTTTTATTTCTGCTCAGTGCTAACCAAGGCATTAAGCCGAGTAAACCAGCATCAAACAATCATGGTCTCCGCCATCACCTTATCCCTAAGGTAGTTGGGCGATTACTTATACCGTTCATCGTACTTTTCGGCTTATATGTTCAATTTCATGGCGAGTACGGTCCAGGCGGAGGGTTCCAAGCGGGAGCGATTATCGCTACTGCTTTTATTCTTCATGCGCTACTAGAAGGCGAGCGAGCAGCACTCGCGGCGCTGCCTCGAGGAGCACTATTGGGTATGACAGTGGCAGGCGCTATGCTTTACGGCGGGGTCGGAGTGATATGCATGTTACTTGGCGGAAACTTCCTAGATTACTCAGTGTTGCACAGCAACCCAGTTACCGGTCAGCAGATTGGTATTATTGCGATTGAGGCCGGTGTTGGCATCACTGTCTGCGGTGCCCTACTTTCTATATTTCACGCATTCACTGCTCGAGGCTTAAACTGATGGAGTTACTGGGGTATTACAATTACTGGGTTTTTGCCATCCTTCTGGTGATAGGCCTGTATGCGGTCATCGCCAAAGGAAATTTGATCAAGAAATTACTTGGACTATCAATTTTTCAGTCCGCTGTCTTCCTAATGTATATAACAATGGATAAAGTCGAAGGCGGCACGGCACCAATAATTCAAAAAGGCGTGCCTGATCAAATTTTTTCTAACCCCCTGCCACAAGTGTTAATTCTCACCGCTATCGTAGTCGGTGTGTCCACCACTGCTGTAGGCCTTGCGATTGTGGTTCGCATTAAGGAAACCTACGGATCGATTGAAGAACATGAAATTTTTGAGGCGGATCAGACTCCATGAGCATAGTACAACACCTCTCTGCGCTACAGGTTGTAGTGCCTTTGCTCAGCGCCCCCTTAATAGTGCTGTTACGTCCGCCAGGGCTAGCATGGGCAGCCGCTACGGCCACCAGTTTGATGGCGTTCGCCATAGCCATTGCTTTAACCCTAGGCGTTAGCAACGGTAACAATTTCCCCTATGATATGGGCTCATGGCCAGCGCCTTACGGAATCACATTGAGTGTCGATGCCCTGAGTGCAATTCTTTTACTGATAAGTACCGGCGCTTCCTCGGCGGCTCTTCTAGGTGGGCGAAGGAGCATTAACACGCAAGTGGAGGCAAGTCGGCAGCCACTGTTCTACTCAGCTTGGATTTTAGTGCTCGCTGGCTTAGTAGGGATTGTAGTCTCCGCTGACGCCTTTAACATTTTCGTTTTCATGGAAATATCGTCACTGGCAAGCTATGTTTTGATTGCTGGGGGTCCAGATCGACGCGCACTACCTGCGGTCTTTAAGTACCTGATCATGGGCACCATTGGCGCAACGTTTTATCTTATCGGCGTTGGCTTGATCTACATGATGACTGGAACATTGAACATGGCTGACATGGCCTTACGCATTCAAGATGTTTCGGACCAGAGCCCCATTTTAGTAGCTGCAGGTTTTATTACTATCGGCTTGGCTCTTAAGGCTGCGGTGTTCCCACTGCATTTATGGCTACCCAACGCCTACACATACGCGCCTCATGCGGTGACTGTTTTCCTAGCAGCCTGCGCAACCAAGGTTGCTCTTTACGTGCTAATCCGATTTGACTTCGTAGTTTTTCAACCGAACTTAGCGGGTCATGCTCTGCAATTCGCCTATTTTTTAATGCCTCTTGCGATTCTTGCGATTCTTGTCGCCTCAGCAGCGGCATTGTTCGAGCCCAATCTAAAGCGGTTATTGGCCTACTCCTCGGTCGCTCAAATTGGTTATATAACGCTTGGCGCCAGCCTCGTTAGTAAAGCGGGGTTGACGTCTAGCGTATTGCATATTTTCAACCATTCACTGGCTAAAGGGGCGCTGTTTTTATCGGTCGCGTGTTTGGCCATGAGGTTTCCATCGACAAGGTTAGAAGCGTTAGCGGGCGCTGGGCGCACCATGCCCTGGACCATGGCTGCGTTCACCCTTGCAGGTCTTAGTTTGATCGGTGTCCCCGGCACAGCTGGCTTTATTAGTAAGTGGTATCTCATCTCGGCGGTGCTAAACGAGGGAGCCCTGGGTATTGGTTTAGCCGCTGTGATCGTTGTTAGTTCACTAATGGCTGCGGTATATATATGGAAGGTTATCGAAGTAGCGTATTTTCAATTACCTCTGGATGGATATACAACAGTGCGAGAAGCACCACTAGAATTGCTTGCGGTAACTGGCCTTGCTGCATTGGCGAACATTTACTTCGGTCTATCCTCTGACTTGCCGGTATCGTTGTCGACTGATGCCGCTCAGCTGCTATTGGGTGTAACTCCATGATGCCTGAAAACGCGATTCTCGCTGCGCTGATGCTGCCTTTGCTTGGCGCCATCGGCATAGCACTAGCTGGTCGAGTAAGCGCTAATCTACGCGAAACTATCACCATGCTAACGGCATTCGGCTTGGTCGCCGTTGTCTGGGGGCTTCTGCCTACCATATTTGCTGGCGAGCGCCCCGCTATTAGTCTATTCGATGTTGTGCCGGGAATAGAGATCGCCTTTCAAGTCGAACCATTAGGCATGATGTTCGCTGCCCTCGCCTCAGGGCTCTGGGTTGTCAATTCGCTCTACTCGATTGGCTATATGCGTGGCAACAAAGAGCCAAACCAAACTCGCTTTTATGTCTTCTTCGCCGTAGCACTTAGTGCCGCTATCGGCATTGCCTTTGCCGCTAACTTATTCACTCTTTTCTTATTTTATGAGCTGCTAACGCTATCAACTTACCCATTAGTGTCAC
Organism: Arenicella sp.; assembly: GCA_046709645.1. GTDB lineage: Bacteria > Pseudomonadota > Gammaproteobacteria > Arenicellales > Arenicellaceae > Arenicella. Next base: position 24,870 of record JBKEFT010000029.1, on the reverse strand, counting down.
ACAAGGGTGATGAAAAGTCGGTACGATCTGCACGTGTATACCTCGGCGTGCTACTAACTACCTCAATAGGCTTATTTCTACCTGCGATTGTATGGACCTATATGGTTGCCGGAACTGGCGACTTTACCGCTGGCGGTATACTCGATGGTAAGCTTGCTGGCCCAGCCGTTGGATTGTTACTCGGCTTATTTGTATTTGGCATCGGCAAAGCGGCGATGATGCCGGTTCACCGTTGGTTACCGGCGGCGATGGTCGCTCCGACTCCGGTCAGCGCACTTCTGCACGCCGTTGCGGTGGTTAAAGCCGGTGTGTTCTCGATTATCAAAATTATCGTTTATATCTTTGGCGTCGATTTCCTATTTGCTGAGCCGAGTAGCTCATGGCTGCTTTATGCGGCTGCATTTACGGTTATTACCGCCAGCGTAGTGGCGCTCAGGCAACAGAACTTAAAGCGTTTACTGGCGTATTCCACTATCGCCCAACTATCGTATGTGATTATGGCCTCGGCGATATTAAAACCGCTCGCTGAAATCGGTGCCGCGATTCACATTGTTGCTCACGGTTTCGGAAAAATTACTTTATTCTTCGCGGCTGGCGCTATTTATACGGCTTCGAAAAAAACTGAATTATGGCAGCTCCGCGGAATCGGGCGACGTATGCCATGGACCATGGGGGCCTTTACTATCGGTGCATTAAGCATGATAGGCGTGCCTCCCACTGGTGGCTTCGTGTCAAAATGGTACATCCTCGCGGGCGCATTCGAAGCTGACAATTACGTTGCTATTACCACCATTATTCTTAGTACGGTGCTGAATGCGGCCTACTTTTTGCCAATCATTTATTTAGCGTGGTTTGCACCTGAAGATGAGGCCACATCGCTGAAACCGCATGGCGAGGCGCCTTTCTTTGCCGTGCTCGCATTAACCATAACAGCCGCATTAACGCTTGGTTTTTTCTTCTTTAATGGGCCAGTACTCGAGCTTGAGCAGCAAATTATGCAAGGAGTTTCTCCATGAATGACTCATCAGACGATAGTTGGCTAGTTCGGCCATCCACCATTCGGCTTTTATGGCGCGTATCCATTGTGGTGCTTGCCTTGACCGTGTTGGCGCAATTGGTGATCAAGATCAAAGGCTATTTTGTTATCGACGGATGGTTCGGCTTTGCTGCGCTGTTCGGCTTTCTGGCCTGTTTAGCGATGGTATTAGTGGCCAAGTTTTTAGCTGTCTTCTTGAAGCGCGACGAGAACTATTACAATGATCGGATAGACGATGAGTGACCTTTTTTCCCCAGCACTTATACTGGTTATAAGTGCTCTGTTGACCGGAATACTCCGCGGGCATTGGCGCACCGCGCTTATTCTGTTGGCTCCTGTAGCAACTCTCTGGGCGGTATGGCAAGTTCCCGATGGTGTTATGTCGACCGTGACTTTTCTTGGCTATCAAATCGAGCCGGTAGAAGGCAGTGCGCTGAGACGATTATTTGCCACAATCTTCGCAATTATGACCTTCGCCGGTGGTCTCTATGCGTTTCGCCATGCGCGTTGGTATGAACTAGCCGCGGCTCAGGCCTATGCGGCAGGTGCCATAGGCGTCTGTTTTGCTGGCGACCTGATTACCATGTTCATCTACTGGGAAATGATGGCTCTTTTCTCGACCATTATTGTTTGGTGCGGTGGAACCACAGCCGCACGAGCCGCCGGTATCCGCTATGCAATCATGCATCTGCTCGGCGGCATTATCTTGAAAGTTGGTATTGAAGGAGTCGCGGTACACACTGGCTCAATCGACATTCAACCGATGCTTGCCAGCAATTTTGATACATGGATGCTGCTTATTGGAATCTTGATTAACGCGGCAGCGCCGCCAGTATCGGCTTGGCTTGCCGATGCTTATCCAGAATCAAGCCCAACCGGATCCGTGTTCTTGTCTGCCTTTACTACCAAAACGGCGGTGCTCGCACTGATCTTGCTGTTCCCTGGCGAACCTATTCTGATATGGGTTGGCTTGTATATGGTCATGTACGGAATCATATATGCGCTACTCGAAAATGACGCTCGTCGAATACTCGCTTACTCTATCGTCAATCAGGTTGGCTTTATGGTCTGTGCCATCGGCATTGGTACTCAGACAGCGTTAAACGGTGCGGCCGGCCATGCTTTTGCCCACATCATTTATAAAGCTTTGCTGTTCATGAGCGCAGGCGTAGTTATTTATCGTACTGGCAAAACCAAATGTACCGACTTGGGTGGCTTGTATCGGACAATGCCAATTACCACAATTTGCGGTATTGTTGGCGCACTGGCCATCTCAGGCTTTCCACTGACCTCTGGCTTCGTTACTAAGACTCTAGTATCACAGGCCGCCGTTGATCAGAGCCTTGTGGTAGTTTACTTTCTGCTAGCCGCCGCTTCTGCCGGCGTATTTTTGCACGCCGGTATAAAATTCCCATGGTTTGTTTTCTTTCAGAAAGATTCTGGCATGCGACCAAAAGATGCACCGTGGAACATGGCCGCGGCTATGGTATTTCTATCGTTGCTGTGTATCCTGATCGGCGTCTTCCCGAATGTGTTTTACCAACTCCTGCCCTACCCGGTTGATTACCAGCCATACACCGCCAGTAAGGTTGTGTTCTATTTGCAGCTGTTACTATTCTCCGGCCTTGCGTTCTTTCTGTTATTGCCGCTGATGCGCCGCACTCGAACTATCAGTTTAGATACCGATTGGCTATGGAGAGTTGCACTGTCGAGCGTAGCTAATAAATTAGGGCTGGTACTCACCGGCGTAGGCAATAAACTTGAATCTTCGCTGAGCCAGAATTTGGCTAAGCTGCGCGAAAAAATGGCTCGATTTTTTGATACTCAAGCTAAATATAAAGACAATAGCGATGGCCATCCTTTCAGATCGCAGCCGATCGGTCAGACCGCACTTTGGATTGCCGTGCTATTAACGGCTTATGTGCTAGTTTATTATTTATGATGGGTGGAATTTTGAGTAGTTAGTTAGGTAACTTATTAACTAAGAGAGACCTCTGCTCAAATCTTGCTAAAAAATTAATTCTGTCTAAAACTAACAGCTCTGTAAGACTAATTGCTAATGACCTATACGTTCTTTGCAAAAGGGTCCAATGTCATAGAAAGCGCACCAGCGATGATCAATGTAATTGCGGCGGCACAAACCGCCTGGACATAGCTGTTTGTGACGTCAAAGAGATAACCGAAGATTAACGGTGACATGCTCGCACCGAGCAGAAAAATTGAATACAGGCTTCCATAAATTGCCCCTTATGCCTTCAGCCCGAAGTATCTAGAGACCAGATATCCAATCAAGTCGACCTCGGCGCCCATCGTAATACCGATGGCCACGGCAGCTACTAGCGCAAATTGAACACCACCGATCAGAAACATTGTCAGCCCGATAGAAGATAGCCCAAATAAAATAGCGGCCACTCTGGGTGCATAAAATCGGTCGATGAGAAAACCAGTGACTAGACGCCCAGCCATCACGGATACACTCAAGACTGCCGCGATTTTTCCAGCTTGATTGGCACTTACTCCAAGGTTAAGCAACATTGGAATGAAATGAATTATCATGCCGCTAACAGCCAGCGCCAGCAGAAAAAATATTGTTGACAGGATCGCGAATGTGCGGTTTTTAACCGCTTGTCTGAAAGAAACTCCCTGCTTGTTGGTGTTGTTTGCAAGTGTGCTCTGATTAGTGCTCTGATTTGGATCTTCCTTGATAAACACCCAAACTACTATCGTCATGGCAATTACCAAAAGCGCCAAGAGTCGGTAACCTGCTCGCTAACCTTCCTCAGCAACAAAACCTGTTAGCAACGGCGGGGCCAAAGCGGCCACAATGCCGGTACCCATCAGGGATATTCCGAGCGCCAGACCACCGTGCAGAATCGAACCACCCGGTTATTACGCGAGTAAACGTTAGCGGTGATGACCCAATAGCAACCAATGCAGTAATAATAGCGATTAGGTAAAATGACCATAGCGATACAACAAAGTAGCTTGCGGCGAAAAGGCAAGCAGCGTAAGCGGCTAAAGAAAATACCGCGACAGTGCGAACCCCTATCTTGTCGATGATCCTACCGATGAATGGCGAGCCAATAACTAACAACAATACGCCGAACAAGGCTTGTGCTGAAATAGCGGTTCTACTCCAGACAAATTCTTGTTCAATTGGGATGATGAAAATACCCGAGGTGTAGAAACTGATGGATGCAATTCCACCCGCAACACCACAAAAACAGGCAACGAGTACTGGCCATTCACGTTTAAATTCCTGCGTATAACTTAACGAAGAATTATTCATTACTCCTGTCCTTCGGGGAAAATAGCAACGACTCTCGCCGGAGCTGCGGATGCACCGACTAGTTTCAAAGGAAACATACACACCTCAAAGCCGTTAGCTGGCAAGTTTTGAAGGTTGGTCAGTTGTTCCATTTGCCAGTACGGTTTTTGCTGACCGATGCGATGGCCTTCGCAGAATAGATCGTTTCTATTTTGCGCCTTGGCCTGCGAAATTTGATGGTGGAAGGGTAGTCCCATCCCCACATGATCAATACCCATTACAGTACTCCTTTGTTCGATTAGCCAAGCTGTGGCTTGTGCCCCCATGCCTGTTCCCTTTTTCCCAGCCAAAATGCTACTCGAGAAATCCCGATTAACCTTGTGTTTATACGCCAGACTGCTTAAATCGCCTAAATCAGCCAAAGGAATCCAAGCGTCGTCATACTTGGCCTCAACCTGCTCTTTATTTTCTGACAAAGTTCTTCGTAATCGCATGTTATGTCCCCTTGCCTGAGTTGACTCGGTTTTGTTTTCGCGCAGACCTCATCGCCAATTTAAATTCGAACCTTTGCGACAACCGTGACCCTTTATAAAAAGCCTCTTGAAAACTTGGCATTAATTGAATGCTAGATAGCCAACGATCAACATTCGGGTGGTTTTTCCATAGATAGCCCAAGCCCAGGTCTTGCATACGGTCGATCAATGGAGCTAAGCTGATGTCGACCAAGCTTAGCTTATCTCCAAGCAGCCATGGGTGTTGACTCAATGCCGTATTCATTCGCGCTACAGTAGATGCTAACTGACTTGTCGAGTTTTCTATCTCACGTTCAGAGAAACCACTGCCTGAATTCATTTTTTTGTAGAACCCTTTTCTTAATGTTCTTTTATCGCTGGCTTTGTCGAATGATTTCTTTCCACCAACAAGCCGTAATGTAGGCAAGAATATTTGCTCAAAGGACGGTGTTCTTATTGCTGATGTTGGAACCTCTTCCATAAATCGTAACCATGCGCGCATTTTCGCCTTGCCAACGGCATCTGTTGGAGAAAGCGGTGTCTCTGGAAAAGCATCCTCTAGATACTCAAGGATGCAGGATGAATCGACAATTACCTCGCCGTCATGCAGCAATGTGGGCACCACACCGTTTGGGTTTATCTCAAGATAATCACTGTTAAGCTGATCTTCTTTGCGAAAAATGACATACAAAAAAGGTAGCGACAAAAGAGAAGTTATATTGGATACGGCCGAAGAGATGTTCGCAGAACGCGGATTCGAGGCTGTAGCCGTGCGGCAAATCACCAGCAAAGCCAGCGTCAGGCTTGCGAGCATTCATTACTATTTCGTATCTAAAGAAAACTTGTTTAATGAAGTCATTTTACGTCGCGCCAGTGTTATTAATGAGCATCGCTGCACATTGCTTGATCAGATAGACATCAAAAAATTAGCCAAGCAAGACGCTCTCTTAGCCATATGTCGAGCGTTTATACTCCCATTAACAGAATTAAGTACCGGAGGAGATCCTGGCTGGAAGCACTATTGCAGGCTGATCTCGATCACGGCTCTGAGCAGTAAGAGCTTAGTTGAAACGAAGGTCAAGCGAAAGACATCTGGGTGCGCGTGATGAAATTTGGTCTGCCGATCGAATCACTTATCGACACACGTCTACCTAAATTGGGTCTAGATGAAGAGTCAATTCCGAAGAAAGTTCATGATACGGGGACGAACGTATCATGAACAAAAAGTGACATTCAACGTATGACTCATCTGTGCGAGTTGTATGGACAATCGATTAAAAAATTATGTGAGCTAGCCTATTGGCTATGAAAGGTATCTGAACTCTGAGCCAGTCACATAACCAGGTTAATCTCACAGCATTCTTTTTTCCAGTTTTTCTAATAAATGCTTCATTTCAATTACCTTATCATCCACATCAGAGCCGCTGCTATCAGTTGGTATTGGCTGGTTATATTGAACTAAATTATTAATTTCGGTTGGGTCGGTATTTAGATTGTATAGTTCGTATTGATTGTTATTATCAAAATTGTTAGGTTCTCCTTCAATCGGCTCAAAATAACGAACCAGTTTCCAATTGTCATCACTTACAACACAGTGAACATGGTTCGGTTGCATCACCGATTCAGGAGCCTCCGAAAGTTTTTCAACCTCAGCAGGAAAGCGCTCATTTTTATTCGCTTTTAAGGTACGGATGGCCTCCTTATAGACCTCATATTGCGTGGGTGCGCCGTCTCCAGTAACACCCTCTTCATCAGCAAATGGTGAGGTGATTGTATCATGAGTTATAAACAATACTCCTTCGCGTTCAAGTCTCTGATTGACGTTCGTGTGTGGCCCAGAACTACTGGAAGCCTCTCCAAGAATAAACGAACTAAGGTCGGTCCCTACTGGGGCTAATACGTCGACAGCTTGCCCACTGTTCAGAGGATTTTTCTCAAAATCAGTTTGTAATTGTGCTCTAATATTTGCTAGGTCTTTGCTATCGGCGCCAGCTAAACCAAGTATGGTTGGAAACAAATCAATATGGCTAGTAACATCCGTAACTTGCTTCACGCCAGTAGGAACTTGGTGCATTGATACAGGAAAACGCACTAACATTGGCACATGCAATAGCTCTTCATAGGCCGAATGCCATTTCTCCATCATCATATGGTGTGATCCACCGTATTCACCATGATCAGCACAAAAGAGCACGATAGTGTTGTCTGCTTGACCAGATTCATCTAACGCCTTGAGAACATTGCTAATGTGCTGATCTACCTCATGCATAAGGTAGCCGTAATATTGCATGAAAGCGCGACATGAGAGCTCTGGGTCTTCAGTTAACGCAAAGGGCAAACCTGTCTTATTTGAAGCCAATGTTGTTTCCACTGCGATAGCGAGCTGCTCTTCTTTGGACATTTTTTCGCCGGTGCTTTCAAAATGTGCTTGTGCTATTTTTTCTGAGGCAAAACGCCCTGCTTTGGAGGCTAATGTCATTCCCATTTTGTAGGAGTAATCAAATTGGCAGTCGGGTTTGTTTACTAGCTCTTCATTCCATGTGGGGGCCACGTTGGCATTATTTTGCGGAAAGCCGTCCTTATTCAATGTGATTTCCATGGTGCCAACGTTAGGAAGCTCCCCTTTTGTGCCCTTAGAAGGAACCGCTAAGGTATACTCTGCGCCGGCAAGCCGTTGATCTGAAACCTTACTCGGTAAACCTGGATAAGCTCCAATATCGTGAGGGTTTGTAAAAGACGAAACCGCAAACCACGGTTGAGCCTCATCTTCGGGTTCTTGGGGAGCTGCATCTGGGTTCTCACTATTAAACACATTCGCTTGTGCGTGTTTAATATTATAGGGAATACCCAAACCTTGGCGACGTAAAAAAGAGGTTGCCACATCTTCAAACTGGTAATCACGATAATAGCCCAAGTTGTTAGGCAGAGTTCCATGCGGGTCGGGGTAACTTAATTCCCAATCCGAAAATCCATAGCTTTCAAGGTCTGTGGTCTTCTCTCCGGAGATATGCCACTTACCAAAATAGTGCGTGCTGTAACCGTGCTTACGCATCCAATGCCCCAAAGTAGGAAATTTGTTAGCATCTAACCATGGAAACTTATCAGAGGCACCATCTTTAAAAATGCCATCTGTTTGAACCGACCCAGTTTTTGTACCGTACTGCCCGGAAAATAGTGCTGTGCGGCTCGGCACACAAGCGGCTGAGGCTGTTTTATGGTTTTGTAAGACCACGGCATTATTCGCCAAAGCACTTAACCCTGGGAAAAATTTTCTAAATTCATTGGCATCATGCGGGTTATCTTGAAAGCCCAAAATTCGTTTCAATGGGTCAACAAACCCGTGTTCTTTTCCATAACCAAAGCGCGGGAAACGCATTTGATCAACCATGAACATCAAAATATTAGGGCGTGGAGTGGTACTCGATTTTTCAGTTTTTTTCATTACAGTTACCGTTATAGGGTTAGTTAGATATGTAGACAGGTCAAATGCTCTTAAAGCGCATTCTTGGTAAAATTTAATTGATGTCGCGCAATATCTGACACACTTGTATCGCGTCAGATATTGTTAAATAAGACTAGGTTTGATTCGTAAATAAATCAGAGCGGCTGTTACAATCGCCCCCTTGGTCGATTCATTTATGCGAAGGCAACAGCAGCCTTTGAGTCACATAGTGATCGAGCGAACTATCAACAATGCGGTTAGTTAAGCGAGAAAAAATTCTAGCTTAACGTGCTGAGGGTTGTGACGCATTCGGGTAGTTAAGCTAAGGCTAAGAGCCTCGGCATGTCTGGGAAACCGGTAACGTCGGTCACTTTGAGGTGCCGGTGACAATCCGTCGTAATGTCAATGCGAGCATGATCAAGTCACCCTAGCGCAATAGTATTTTGATAAGCCAAATGCTCTGCCATTTCTTTGACTTTGATCTAGAAAGTCTTGAACCGATTGAACATTAAATGGGATATTAATTGAGTCTTCGTTAGTATCAATGTGATACAGAGAACTCCACAGAAGGTCGAAACCTTATGTTTCTAGAAAATTACAACGTCGGGCATACTGACTGACAGGTAAAATATCCACTTCCTTGCCTGACAGCCTCGATGTTGATGCTAGAGCATTCGTCGTTTCAATGATGCCCCAGTCTCTAATATCTCCGACTATGCCTGTAAGCAATGTGATCTTCATATACATTTAATCAAAATAAAGTGTAAAAATGGGTTCGCCTATCACTGAATACATCAGGGTAGTACGGCGTTTTAATCAGAAGTGATTCCTTTCTAACTTTCGCGTTTGACTAAAATCCGCGCGATTTAAAAGTTACGAAGCAATAAAGTCTAGTTCCCTACGACAGGTAATATGTTTGTATATAACAGTCGAATATCAGCACTAGCTGAAACGGTAAAGTCAGTAGCAGTCATTATGGATGCAACTGCAGGTAATTCTTTTGTAAGTCTAGAGGGTTTCATTGTCTATTTCCATAAATATTTGACTACCGTCCAATAAAATTGATCGAGCCATGATGTGTCAAAGTGTATATCTCGGGGATCACTGAAATGTACGAACGGCTTCGAGCCCAACAAATCAAATTCTATGTTGTTGTGATCGGAAATCGAAAGCCTGCAAAATAGGGCGTTCAGCCCGTACAGTAACTTTTCATTTGGTTGCGCTTCAAGCTCCTCAAAATGCTGGTGGATTATCGCCAAACAAAACCGAGGGGTTCTTCAGGAATTCCGCTAAATCCGTGACCACTACCGCTGGAGTCTTAATGATTCGCCAACTATACTGAGACTATGTTTTTTACCGACGCCAGAATTCAGTTTTTTAAGCCTTTAACGGGCAAATATCGAGAGCACGTTTGCGCCTGTTTAGGGCTTCTGTACAATCGTCAATATGGCGCGTCGGCTGACTACGGCCATTCGCTTACCCGGGATCAAATTATTGAAATTCTCGAACAGGCGTTGATCCAACTCGGCGAAGTCACATTTAGTACCGACGAGCTTGAAGACAATAGCGTTGAAGAGCGCTTTAAAACTGCCAGAGAGCATGCGAATTGGGTGCTAAAGCAGCTGATCGAGCACGGTTGGATTGAACGCCAAGTGGACACCGCTACCCTACAATCGACCTTTCCCTTCAGTCGTATGGGCCGTGTGTTTGCACAGTCATTACTTGAGGCGGACAGCTCTCGAGTACGAACCCGTCATCGCAATACCCGCAATACTCTAAACGCCTTAGATGCGTTCGCAAACCGGGGTGAAGTGTATGATTTATTAGACGCGTTCGACTATTCAGAGCGTATCGTCACAGATTTTACCGACGTAATTTCTGAACTAGAAGAGAAGAAGCGCGCCTTAGTTCAAGAAATGGAGTCGCAACAACTGATCCAGCAAGCCGCCGAGCAATTTTTTGACTTTATGGAGAAGCGCTTTCAGCCCGATATCCAAGTACGCTTATCGGCTGACAGTGTTGAAAAACATCGAGACCATATTGATAAGCGCATTAGCTCTATTCGTCGCAAGAAAGATCAGTTTAAGCGTGATGCAGAGGCTGATTTGAGGCGCACCGTGCCCGATCTTTGCGAGTCACATCAATCTTATCTCTACTATATCTTAGACACCATTGAGCGCCGTATGCACAATGCAGCAGATGTTATGTTGCCAGCATTACGGCGAGCACTGCATGGTTTCACCAAACGCGCCGACATCATCATTCGCCAATTAAGTTACTTGAATACCCAGCAAGACAGCAATTTGGTCGATGTATGTCGCGAGCTGGCCGATTTATCTCCGGCTGACTACACGGCACGGGTTTCGGGTGCGGCACAATTAGCATCAACCTTTAAGCTGGGTCTAATCGACCCGCAGCAGGTAAAATTGATTGAGAGAAAGAGCAAGGAAATGGTTGATAATAACGTTGCTGAAGCCTTAGTCCCCGATCGCGATGCCCAGTGCGAGCTGATGGTTCAGCAGCTGCTTGATCAGGCATTTGTGGTGAATAGTCAAGGCATTAAAGATTATGTCTTGCAGACGCTACGCGACGGGCGCAAGTTATCGACTAAAGAGCTGCAAATTAGTAATGCCGATGAACTACTGGCAATGGCCCACGCCATCGAAGTCGCCGGCATCAACAACCTTAGCTCGAACTTAACCTTCAAGGTAAGCCGCAAAGGCAATGAAACTGCAAGCAATGAGTACTACCAGCGTTTTGATGAACACGAAATTGAACTTATCGATAGCAGCCCTTCTGAGCACGGCATCAAGTGACACTTTACAAACAGAATAATGGATAAAATAACCGACCTACTTGAACAAAACCTTGACCACGTTGGCTTAACACCAACGGCGTTCTCAGAGTTGATCGTACGGCTGCTTGATTACGGCGTAATTAGCCGTAACGAGAGCCAAATCGAAGCCAGTTTGTACGATCGCTACCTGCAGTGTACTGATATCGTTGAAGACTATTTAGCGCCCATGCATTTAGTCTTGGTTCACGATAGCCAGTTTCGATTTATTCGAGTATTCCCTCCGGCTTCCCTAGTGCCAGGGGTTGCCGATGATGATCATAGTCAAGATTCACCATTCCAAAATGGCTTTAGAACCAAGCCTTCGCCGAACGTCATTGCGGTGATTCTGATTCTGCGAGTGGAATATGAAAAAGCCTTACGCGAAGGTAAAGTCGACGAGCTAGGTCAGGTCTTATTACCGCTTGAAGAGCTAGTAATCACCATGAAAAACTTGCTCAAGCAATCATTACCTGAATCGCAAGGTGAGAGGCAATCAGTCTTTCGCCAATTACGCCAGCTTCGTTTAGTTAAATACAGCAGTGAAGCTGATCTGGCACTCGAAAACGGTCAAGATAGTTGGCTACGGATTGAGCCTAGTATTACCAGCTTTGTGACTCAGGCGATGCTCGATCAGCTCTACCCTCCTCACCTTGAGCCGCAACCAGAAATAAAGCTTGAGCGCGCAGATAGTCCAGTTGCTCCAACTATTTCAGATACCCCAGTTTAGAACTCTTAGAGTCAGAAAGAATAGCAATGTATTGTAAGAAAGCCATATTAGTTAACTGGGGGAATATCCCAAATCTTGACTTTGACTTCGGCCCGGTCAACCTATTTTCGGGTGGCAATGGTTCAGGTAAAACCACCGCCGCTGACGCGTTGCAGTCGTTGATGACCGCGTCTTACGAAAATCTATTTAACTATAATCCCGGCCAAGATGAGACCACTCAGCGCGGTCGCGGTGGCAAACAGGTGCGTACCTTAGCGTCCTATGTGTTGGGTTGCGATGATGGTAGCTATGCCCGAACGAGCCCAACCGATGGTTATATCGTTGCCGTGTTTCATCCGACTAAAGGCGAGACAGGTATTCGCTTTACCGCGGTAATGGCGGTACGAGCAGCTCTAGAAACCGTCGGTAAGCAGCGCCAAGCCAGACAACGTCAGTTAGCGTTTTACATAGTCTCCGACCAAGAGTTGTCGATTGATCATTTTATCAACAACGGCAAGGTCACTAACCTAGACGATATCGGCCATAATTTAATACGTGACTACGGCAAAGACCAAGTCGAAATGTACGACAAAAAGGGTCTCTATTTAAACCGCCTTTACGGTGCTCTGCGAGGACAGAGAGGCTCTGTATCTAAGCGAGAGGCTCAGCATGCGGCTAAGACGTTCTCAAACTTCATGGCCTATAAACCCGTTAAAAGCATCAACGATTTTGTTGCCAAAGAGATATTAGAGCCGCGAGATCTCAGTGAAGACATCAAGCAGGTTTCAGAACTGATGAAGACAATTCACGGTATGGAAGCTGAAACTCGTCAAATCACTGAAGTGATCGGCAATCTACATGAAACTCAAAACTTATCTCAGCGTTATATTCAGCACTGGCTTAACTGGCGTCTGTGCGATTACCGTGAACTGGTGCGCCTGGGTTGGGTCAAGCAGCGCGATTACCTTGATGCAAAGAGCAAACAACAGGGCAATACCCTAGAGCAAAGCGAAACCCAAGCACGGCTCAACAACATCGCCGATAAGCGCAGCTCGCTACACATCCAGTTGGTTGAATTAGAAGCGCGACGCCAAGGCATTCCCGCACTTAAAGACAAAGACCAATTAGAACAAAGAATTGAGCAGAACCGTGAACGGCTAAGCCAACAAGCACGCCCTCTTCTCGAACAAGATCAACGATTCTCACAAAACAGAATGCTGGCTCGAAAGCTCAAAGAGCAAATCGTCGAATCGAGCCTAGCCGCCGAACTAGCTGCGCTGGAACGTAGGGGGTTTAACGCCGATTTAAGGGCTGTAAGCGACAGCGACTCAGATACCGGTATTGATATGCAAACGCTGCTAACGCAAGACTTAGCCGGTATCGCTAACCTCGAACAAAAGCTAGACAAACTTATTGACTTAGAAAAGTCGCATCAAGCGCTAGCCAATCGCTTGCACGATAGTAGCGGCAATGACCGCAGCATTCGCGACGCGTTGCTAGAGTTGGTAACACAACGTCGACAAAAGCAAAGCCGCTTAGCCGAACAAAGCAGTGCTAAAAAGCGTGAAGTTCTGCGATTAGAAAACCAAACGGTTAGCTACCCGCCGTTTGTCGAAGCCGCTCTGAAAGCTATTATTCAGCAATGCCCAGAGGCTCGGCCCAATGTTTTGTGTGACTTTATCAACATTAGTGATCCGGATTGGCAAATGTCGATTGAGGGCTACTTAGGTGGCAGTCGCTTTTGTATTATCGTTGAAGCTGACTTTGAGGCTCAGTCGGCGCGTATAGTTCGTAACTTACCTGGGCGTCGAAATGGCGCTAAAGTGATTCAGGGTTGGAAGGCGCAGCGCGATGCTAGCAGGCTATCGACACCAGCTGACTCTATTCTTGAGGTCATGACGTTCGAACATAAGATTGCCGAATACTATGTAAAAGGCGCTTACGGAAATGTGCTTCGGGTGAATGATGAGCAAACATTACGAGAGACTGCCCGAGGCATTACGTCTGATGGTCTCGGCTCCGGCGGCTACACCATATTCCGTTGTGATATAGATGATTCAGACCTAGTGTTCGGCCGTGGCGCCAGAGAGCGCGCATTAAGAGCGAAACAAAGGCAGTTAGAAGAGTTACAAACGGCAAGTTACCGTGCTGAGCAATCAGCGCGCCAAGCCGCTGTTTGTTTAGAAACCATCGAGAAAATCAAAGCAATTCACATATCGACTGTGATTCGAACCATGTTAGAGCTGTTTCGCTCGATAGAAGCTGATCGTTATAGCTTAGACGCTATTGATCTTAGCGATTACAGTAACTTGGAGCAAGAATTACAACATAAGCGTGAGCAACTCGACTCGGTAGAAAGCCAATCAAAAGAACTTCACACCAATTTAGGCCGCCTAGAAAGTGAGCAAACCTCATTAAAGAAAAAGACCGAAGACATCAGTAACGAGCAAGAGAAACTACAACAGCAGCAAGAGCAAAGAGAGCTTCAAATTGAATCGGTCTCAAGTATTTATCCAGAATTTGAAGCTCAGGGCGAGCTCGAACAAGCGGGGGCTCAAGCGCTGCAACACGCGAAGTCGACGGATGCCAATGACGACTTTAAATCGGAGTTAGAATCGTATCAGCAACACTGCACGGTGCTTGAGCGGCAACTTGATAAGTGCGTGCTGAAACACAATCAACATTGCCGAATAGAAGACAGTATTGTTTACATGATTGACACCGGTAGTGACGGTGTTTTGGCCCACAATCAAGAATGGTTTAAGCGTATTGTTTTGGTGCTCAAGGAAGTTAAGTTAGCCACAAACAGATTACAAAACAATGTCTTAGTGGGTAAACATGAGAAATTAGTTAACCTACGTGACAGCTTCAATACGGCATTCGTAACCAACCTTTGCCACTCTATATACCAATCTATAAACGATGGTAAACGCATTTTAGACGAGCTGAATAAGGAGCTCGAATCTCACCGGTTTGGCACTGATCAAGAGCGCTATCATTTTGGCTATGAATGGGTGGCTGAATTTCAAGAGTACCAACGGTTCTTCAAAGAGGTGATTAATCTTCCGAGTTTAGGTGACGGCAGCAGTTTATTTGAAGCTGACCTAGGGGAAAAGTCAGCCCAAGTTCGAGACAAGTTATTGTCGATGTTACTCGATAATGACGAGCAGACTGCGTTGCGCGAACTAAAACGGCTGAGTGACTATCGGCACTATCGTGCTTATGAAATCTATAAAACTCCGAAAGGGAAAGAGCCGATCGCGCTCAGCCAATACGGCACAGGTTCAGGCGGCCAACTGGAAACACCGGCCTATATCATTAGATCTGCGGCGGTAACCTCGGCATTCAAGTTCAACCAAGGCTCAACCCATTGCCGCATGGTATTGGTCGACGAAGCCTTCTCGAAAATGGATGAAGCTCGTTCACGCGAGGTAATTCATTATTTGACCAACGAACTTGGCCTACAATTGATCTTTATTATGCCAACCAGCAAATCAGGACCATTCATGGACCTAATCAGCCATCAAACTATCTTTAGTAAATGCCCCAGCGCGTCGAAGGTCGGTGAGCTGGACACTCAAGTGCTGGTTGACAGAAAGATATGTAATCAAGATAAAATTCAGCAACTATGGGCGCAACACCGTCGCAATATTCGCGTACAAACAAGTTTGGATTTTATGCAGGAGTTTGTCGAATCTTGAGCGACTTGCCTACATCAACGCCAGTCTGGATTGAGGATAACCCTCTGATTGGCAGGCTATTACACCGTTTCATCGATCAATGTGATCGCCCCACAAGTGTTCGATTTACGCAGAAAATTAAGCAAAAAATTTGGCCGGAGCTGTACCAGTTTTCCGACAATAATCACGAATTCTTATGGAAGCTAATTGCACAAACTTTACATCGAGAATACCAAGTTATCCAGCAGATTAAGTACTCTCGGGTTAACACCACTGAACAGGAATATGATCAAGCGACCCTTATCTTCAACCCTCAAAAAGAAGACATAGTCAGGCAGTGGTTAGTTCGCCCACGAGTTGATTGCTATGCGCACCAGTGGCAAAACGCGTTATCGAGTTACCCGCTGTTTAAGTCGACCTCGCTGGCGCAATCAATTCGGATCAAAAACTTTACCGCCGAGGAGATTTTGGCGGGCTTTGATAAAGCCGGTGCGCTAATTGAGACCATGCACCGATCTAGCCAGGTAATAAGTATCCGCGGCTTATCGGCGAGATGTTTTTGGGGCGATTCGAAATTTTTAGATAAACGACGTAATCTGATCTACGATGTCTTTGCTCACGCGCAGAATGTGGTGCGTGACCGAATGATTATGATGTCAGTCTATGCGCCAAAGAGACTTGAGACAGCAATTTTCGTTGAAAATTTTGATAGCTTTGTAACGCTTGTCGAAGCGGTCAGAGACTCATCAAAAGGTGACACCACGGCCGTGATTTACAGCGCTGGCTATAGAGGAGCGGCGAGTTTAATTCGACAGCGTGGCCAGAGTCAGTTTCTACACATCAATTTAGTTTCGCCCGAAGCGGCACGCCAATTCGAAGACTGGTGGTATGACAGCTCAGAACATTCGCCCAATTGCTATTTCTGGGGTGATTTAGACTACGAAGGGTTGAGTATATTGCGAACGTTGCGTAATAACTTCCCTGATATACAAGCCTGGCGTGAGGGATATCAAGCAATCGTTGACTTCCACCAACAGGGTTTAGGTCATTTCGCTTATCAAGCGAATAAAGATAAGCAGAGATCGCCGCTACCGAGCGGTTGCGACTACAGCGATTCGGTGTTGCTGCCACTGTTGATGCAGAGCAAGCGCTTTATCGATCAAGAAGTCGTCGATAAAGCGCAATTGATAGATATTTTATCAGACTAAGCCCCAGCAGACCGGTTCTGGCAGGGGTAGTCCAGATTGAAAAAAACGCCTTAATTCATACTGGCTCGTAACGCAGCAATACGATCATCTAATGGCGGATGAGTGGAAAACAAATGCTTCACGCTGCTGTTAATACCGAACGCAGCAAGCTGGTTTGGTAACTCCCCTGCACTGCCTTGCTTTAGACGCTCCAAAGCACCAATCATGGCTGCTGTGCTAGCGTATTTCGCACCGCCTTCGTCAGCTCTAAATTCTCGGTGGCGGCTGAAAAAAGAGACGATAATACTCGCCAAAAAGCCAAATACGATTTGTCCGAAAAAATAACCTGCAAAATAACCAATACCTCGGCCATCACGATCTATTGCCAGCGCCAGAGCGCGTGCAAGTATAATCACGAAGGTGTTAACAACACCTTGAATCAGGGTCAAGGTAATCATGTCGCCATTTGCTACGTGAGCAATTTCATGCCCCATTACCGCTTCGGCTTCTTCTCGGCTCATGTTGTTCAGTAGCCCGGTACTGACTGCAACTAACGCATTATTGCGGTTGGCACCGGTTGCGAAAGCATTCATATCCGGGGTGTCAAAGATACCCACTTCTGGCATGCCAATTCCGGCTAATTTTGCTTGCCGAGCTACCGTTGATACCAACCATTGCTCGGTCTCATTTCTTGGAGTTTCAATAACATGAACACCGGCACCGCGCTTGGCCATTGATTTTGACATCAACAACGAGATGACCGAACCACCAAAACCAAACGCCAAGGCAATAATCAGAAAGCTGGTGTTCTCGTTACGCCATTCAGCGGGCAAAAACATCATCACGATGCTGACAACCGCCATGATGGCTGCGTTTGTGGCTAGAAAATAAAAAATACGTCTCACGATTAGTCCTCAGAGGTAAATATTGGCTATAATATGCGTTCGAAACGTTTGCTATTCAAGTAATCAAAACTAACATTTATGTCATAGTGTTAGTATTTTTGTGAAGATCACAAAGCTTTGATGAATAACATATTGATCGAAACAACTCACCGAAACGTTCTACTGGAATTAAATAGTGCTCAAATCATTAAAAACCTTATTTAAGCAAGGCAAGGCCAACAAAGAACCCAGCGATCAAGATTTAAAGCTAGCAGCCGCTACTTTAATGTTTGAAGTTGTTCGGTCAGACGGCCGAATCGACCAAGTAGAACTTATCTATATGGGTGAAATATTACGTCGCGAGTTTAAACTGAATGAAGAAGAATTAGACGAACTCTTCAAGTTAGCAAAGAACACCGCTAACGCAGCTACTAGCTTACAAGGCTTTACTCGAGATATTTGTGACAACTGGGGTAACACTAAGCGCATGAAATTGCTCGAATATCTATGGACCTTAGCATTAGCCGACGATCAAATTGACCCTCACGAACGACATTTGGTACGCAAGGTAGCTGGCCTACTTTATTTAAACGAATCGGAAATATCGCAATCGCGCGAACAAGCAAAGCTAAAGTTAGGAATGCCGCAGTCATAGTTAACCTCGTCTAAGATAGAGTCTGAATAGATAGAGCTAGGCCTAAAGCGTTTTAGATTTAAACAGCATGTCTAGTCCATCTGTCGTATATCCTCACGCGGGCTATCCACTTAGTATTTACTGCGTCGTCGTAGTAATGGACAACTAAAATGGATAACTTAGAGGTAACTCATGACGTTTACAAAGACATTAGAAGGTAAAAAGATCGGGCTAAAGCAACAAAGGTCGGACACTGATCTGCATTTAATCGCAGCAACACTGATGTTTTCGGTGATACGAGCCGACGGTGATACCGATCACTTAGAGCTGGCTCATATGGTCGATATTTTACGTTCGCGCTACGCACTTGGTAGTGACGAGATATCGAGCTTAGTTGCTTCGGCGCGCGAAGCCAGCATTAGTGATCATGGGCTTGAGCTTCTGGCGCAGCAGTTATGTCATCATTGGGGCGCTAAGAAGCGCGAACAACTATTAAACGATTTTTGGTTTTTGGCTACCGCAGATGATGAAATCAGAATCGACGAACGCTTAGTAATCGAGCTTATCGCCAATAATCTGCAGCTTGACGCCAACGATATCACCCGAGCTCGATATCAAGCCGAGCAAAGGCTAGAATTAAACATCGGCTAGCTCTACAATACTGGTCGATTCTGATGTTTAATAACGATAACGGTAATTATGACCAGATATGCTTTTGCAGTAATCAGTACCCTCTTATTGCTTGGAGCGTGCTCTAGCTCCGACCAAAATACGTCTACATCACCGGCGCCAAAAGTCGACGCTGATGAGGTGATTAGCCTTAAGTTGGCTCATGGCTGGCCAACCGCTTACCCAATATTCGGTGAGTCAGTTGAAGACTATAAGGATCTGGTCGAGTCAATGTCGAACGGTCGCATTCAATTATCTGTCGATAGCACCAATAGACATAAATCCGCTTTTGGCATTTTCGATTTTGTTAAGAGTGGCCAATACGATATTGGCCAATCAGCCTCATACTATTACGGCGGCAAAGACCCCGACGCATTATTTTTCTCATCCATGCCATTCAGTATGACCACGCAAGAACAATGGTCATGGTTCTATCACGGCGGCGGCTTAGAGCTGGCAAATGAAGTGTATGACAAACACAATATGCAAGTAATGCTTGGCGGCAATACGGGCATGCAAATGGGCGGCTGGTTTCGCAAAGAAATAAACACCATTGATGACTTAAAAGGTCTAAAAATGCGTATTCCGGGTTTTGGCGGCAAGGTAATCGCTGGTGTCGGCGCCGTTCCTACCAACATTCCTACTGGCGAACTGTATCAAGCGCTTGAACGCGGCACTATTGATGCGCTTGAATGGGTTGGCCCAGGGTTAGACTTACGCATGGGGTTTCACAAGGTAGCGCCCTACTACTACAGCGGCTGGCACGAACCTGGCACCGAATTAATGTACTTCTTTAACAAAGACAGCATGGCAAAATTGCCCGAATGGGCTAAGTCGATCTTGCTTAACGCGGCCAAGTTGACTTCGTACAATATGACAACCGAGACCTTCGCCGCCAATGCAGACAACTGGCAAACTATTTCAAGCCAATACCCAGACGTGCAAATAAAACAATTCCCAGCGTCGGTGATGCAGGCGCTTAAAGCGTCGAACGCCGCGTTAATCGAGCAAGAAAAAGCACGCAGCCCGATTGCCAAGCGAATCATTGAATCGAGAGAAGCTTACTTATCCAAGGCGCGAGCATGGACCACCATCGGCGATCAATTGTACTTAGAGTCAGTAGCCGATTAACGCTAAGAGAATAGACTCATGGCCATACTCTTTATCAATCTAGTCAGACGATTAGTCTCCGCAATGGGCGCCATAGCCAGCGCCCTGTTGATTTTATTGGTCATGTTAATGTGCTACAACGTGATAGCTAGATACGCCTTCAGCGCATCGTCTATTGGCCTCGAAGAGCTAAGCTGGCATGCTTACGCAACAATCTTTCTATTCGGCATACCGTATGCGCTGCAGTCAGGGTCACACGTACGGGTTGATCTTTTGTTCGAAAAAATGTCGCTACGCAATCAGCAGCTTGTCGACCTTGTCGGCACAGCGTTGTTCTTGATACCTACCTGCCTAGTAGTAATATACACCGGCTGGCAATTCACCATCGCGGCCTATCAACTGGGTGCGCAACCAGACTCGGTTGGGCAGTTTTTCAATCAACTTGTTAGCACTGGCATTGGTGAGCGCTCGCAGGACCCTGGCGGCTTATTAAACCGATGGCTTATCAAAGCCGTTATTCCAGTCTCGTTTTTGTTCTTACTATTGGCCGCAATCGCGGCGCTAATGGAAAAATGGATAGAATTCCGCGGCGGCAAACCCGATGGTTCCTCTGGTGGCCCGTCGCAGAGCAAGTCTGGAGCATCAGCAACATGATAGGTATCTCTATTTTTCTGGTTGCCCTACTGCTGCTGTTGTTTGGCTACCCAGTAGCATTTACCTTTGCCGCCATCGGCATTGCCTTTGTTGTACTGTTCGCCGACCCAAGCCAATTGGCCCAGATACCGTATCGTATTTACGCCAATATGGGCGACTACGGCGAGGGCCAAGTGCTAATGGCGGTCCCGCTGTTTATCTTTATGGGAATTATTCTACAGCGCACTAAGCTTGCCGAGCAATTGCTCGAATCGATGGGGCAATTATTTGGCTCACTCAGGGGTGGCCTAGCGATATCAACCATTTTAGTCGGCGCATTATTAGCCGCTTCAACCGGTGTAGTTGGTGCAAGTGTGGTAGCAATGGGCCTCATTTCACTTCCAGTGATGCTTCGTCACGGCTATAAAACTGAACTTGCCACTGGCACCATTACCGCCGCTGGCACCTTAGGTCAAATCATTCCGCCATCAATCGTATTGATCATCCTCGGCGATGTTCTCAATGTGCCCGTTGGTGACTTATTCAGAGCGGCATTAAAGCCCGGGCTAGTGCTTATCGCTGCCTATGTAGTATACGTTTTAATCTATTGCAGGCTTAACCCGTCGGCCGCACCAATCATACCGCAGACCGATGTTAACCAGTCTCGCGGCAAAGTTATTAGGCAAGCCTTAATCGCCGTAATTCCGCCATTAGCGTTGATCTTGATTGTGCTAGGGTCGATCTTCAACGCAGTTGCCACGCCGACAGAATCGTCAGCATTAGGATGCTTAGGGGCGGTAGTGTTGGCTATTTTATATCGAAAGTTTTCTGTTCGAATGCTTTGGGAAAGTGCTCACGATACGGTAAAGATCACGGCGATGGTGTTCGCCGTGTTACTTGGAGCATCAATCTTCTCCATGGGTTTCTCATACACTGGCGGTGAGCATCAAGTGGAACAGCTGCTGCTCTCCATTCCCGGTGAGAAGTGGGGATTTCTGATCGCTATTATGTTGCTAATCACCCTGCTCGGCTTCTTTCTAGACTACATCGAAATTTCCTACATCGTGTTGCCATTGGTTTACGCCGTTGTCGTCGAGCTCGGTATAAATCAAGTGTGGTTTGCGATTTTAGTGGCGATGAATCTACAAACCTCGTTCTTAACACCACCATTTGGTTTCGCCCTATTCTATTTAAAAGGTGTCGCGCCGAATGAAGTACAAACCGCCCACATTTATCGTGGGGTCATTCCATTTATTGCCATACAGTTGGCGGTATTGATGAGTATATTGTTGTTCCCTGAATGGTACGGCATGAGTGCCGAGCAGCCGAGTCTATGGTAGGCCTTAAGATCAAAGAGTAGAACGAATGAGTGGACTTTAGAAAACAGACCTCTCAACGACAATAGATACTCGTCACCCTGTCGAAGGGAGCATAGCTTTGAGTGCCGGATTGATATGATTAGGTCTTAATTCGACAACCTAAGTCATATTTTGTCCGGCACTAGCCACTAGCCACTAGTCTTAGATTAAAACGTTTACGCTAACATTTGTTTCACACGGGCTGATCGCGAATCGATATCGGGCGCGGTTAATACGCCCCAGGTACGTTCCATTTGATCAAGCAGAGCATCATCTCCAGACTGGCGAATGATGTTATAAACAGCGTTGTAGGCCGAATCTAACGCACCGACGATCCAGCCATGGTGCACCGAACAACATTCGCCAGCGAAGTTTAGGCAACCATCAAATTCGGGCGTGAGCAGCGTGGTATAAAGGTGTTTGAATTGCCCTGGGTTAAACATGGCAAAGGCGCCGCCACCGGAATGATTATCCCAAAACCATGTTTTAGTGGTGACATCGGGATCATATCCGGCATATTCAGCCATAACGTCAACTTCTGGGTATAGATATTGAATACCCTTTAAGCACTCGTTGATCGCCTCTTGATCGGTTAACACACCTAAGCGCTCGGCATCTTGAGCCCAACAGTAGACTTGTAATACCCCTGCATCGGCATCGTAACCATAGCTCGGGTAGACTATTTGTCGGTTAGATCGATCGGAAGTGCCTACGCCTAACCCCTCATCTTGACGTTCGCCAAGAATGGCCCAAAATTGACTATCAAAGGTTATAAACGCCTTAAACGATGGCATATAGTTTGCCTCTCTTAGCGCCCTTGCCTTAGAAAAGGATAAATCTTGAAAGAAATCAACATTCGTTTGCCCGTTTAAATATTTACCGTTTGGCAGGGTGCTAATTACATACGGAAACTGTTTTTCATCAACCTCGCCTTGGTCATCATTATTTTTGACCGAAACCGTCATGCCGCCCAGACCGTCATACAATGAAGAATCATGAACCGCACCCAATACTTGGTGATTCATAAACACCCGTTGCTTTGCTAATGAGGCCGGCGGTGGGTTGCTGGAAATAGATTCTGCCTTCGGTACGCTTGCTGGAGGTTGCGCTGCGGCCGCGAGATTGTCTGGCGAATAGCCCTTTTGGTCGTTAGTGCCTTTGATCATGCCGATCTGTTGTTGGGCGGCATATCCTACATCTGCGCTAACGCCAGACTCTAAATTCAATACCGCTTGGCAAGCATCCGGAAAGTTCTGCATTCCCTTATCAACCGTTAGCATGTAGATGTTTGGGTCGGTGGGATCGTACGAATTTGTACTACCGCCCCAATCGTAAACGGCAATTACCATCTCAACAAAGGATACCGAATACATGCCGGTGCCAACGTTCATCGTCTCTAGATAGCTGGTAACGTTGTAAGACAAATTCGCGTCTTTGGGCCCCATTGACTCTTGGTAATACTCGCCCAACTCGCCTAACGTAAAGACGTTGGTTAAATATGCCCACATTGAGTAATTATCAAATGGCATCAGCAATGCAAACCCAGCGGCGAAAGATTTATCTAATGCTTTGATAAATTTATCATTAACTTTGTCCAAAATAACGTTAATCGGCAAATACTCAGTGCTGGTGGGGCTTCCCTGCGTTGTAGGAGTTACCCAAACCATCGGAATGTCACCACCTTCATCAGTACCAAAATTAAGCGAGTTCAGGCTAGAATCTTGCGCTTCGATAGGGTCTGGCATGTTGTTATAACGCATCCGTTGCACCGGAGAATTGTAGTAAAATTTACGCCACTCAACCAGCTTGTCATTCATGCCGTTACTTTTTAACACCGCATTGACCGCCAAGGCTAAGTGTTGCACTGGTAACATATCTTGCGAGTATTGTGGCAAACGCATACCACCCATCTCACCATATAAGCCAGCAGTTTGTTCATTCGCCGCATCGTAGTTACTCGAATACCAAGTATCAATCCGTCCTCCGACCCGCTCAGAACCTTCGAAAATTTGACTCTCTATGCCTAGCGATTGGAGAATCAGCCCCGCATACATCCCCGCAAACCCGCCTCCGATGATCCCAACTAAAGGCTGGTCTGAGGCAACACCGTTGTTGAATCGTTCAGCTCCTCTTTCAGAGCGTTGCTTACTTAACGTCTCTAAATAGTCTGCGCCATAGTTCTCAATGATCCAATCGGAGAAAGACCGCTTGATCGATCCCTGCTGAGTAATGGTTTGCTTGGCAGCGCTTTCCTGCAACGGTCCTTGATTGTGTGGGTTAAATTGTAAGTAACTCATAATGTGTAGTTCTCCTGTCGTTGTTTTCTTTCGATCATTTACTTGTCTTCAGGGGATGAGCTTGGTTTCTCATATTTCACTGAGCAATCAGAGTTATGCGTGTCTGATAACCGTTCCCGTGTCAGCATAGTTGGTGAGCCATTAAAGGAGTATTACGCAATATTACACAGCGTGATGTGCTTATCACGCCCGACACAATTGATAGGTGCCCGAGCCTATGACGATGCTACCAATGAATGTTCTAGCTCTAGGGCGTTGGGCAGCTGAGTCTATGGTAATCGGTAGAATTGTTAGGCATGCTCAAGCGCTGCGCTCCACTCTGCATGGTTAGCTAAGCACACGATTGGCTGAAACCCTGATTGATGGCTTAGGCTTCATAACATTTAGAAAAGGAGCCTCTCTTAAGGCACTTTTTAAAGCACTTTGCTCATTCTAATTGGGTTAATTATGACCTTTAGTTCGTGCTCAAACATCCTCTTTGCCTATTTCGTTTCACTGCTGTCCCGTTAACTTTCACAACAACGAGAATTGGTTTGGGTTGTAGTTTTGATGGTGAACGGCATCGCCTCGAACTAAGGCCATTAGGTCTCGTTTTTCGAACAGGTTGAGGTGCAATAA
>JBKEFT010000028.1:0-80614 GCA_046709645.1 Arenicella sp. | reverse complement strand
TAGTGATAGCCCGTTTCCTGATCAAAATATTGGTTCGATACCCGCATCGGAAACTCGACCGTGTTGACGGTAACTTCGGTTTCGCCGAAGGGCTTGCGCTTGGCTGACCAGACCACATTTTTGTCACTGTCGGTTAGAAAAATAGGCGCGCCTAAAAAGTCGCTGTGAACCGCTAACAACTGGTCTAGCGCGGCGACGTAGAGGGCAATTAAATCGCCCTCTTCAGAGTAAATATATTGACGGACTAAGCCGCCGGCAGCATCAACCTCTTCGAGCAATTGGCCGTTTTTGCCGTAACGAAAGTACAAACTTCCAGAGGCTGTTGTTTTCCTAACGCGTTGACCGTAGGCGTCGTACGTATAAGTGGCGAGCACGGCGCCCTCTTCAAGCACTTGGCCTAAACGACCTTCGGCATCGTAGTGAAAGGTTCGTATACCAAACTGCGTGGTGTTACCGTTCTCGTCGTATGATAAAGTCTTTACTACTGAGCCACTGATTGAAACAAGCCGGTTGCTGTCTGTCTCGTAGTGATAAAAAGTAAGCACCCCGTTTTCTTTCAAACGCGTATGATTATTATTGTCATCATAGCGGTAAATTATCCGACCGTACTCGCCGATCGCGCTTCTCAGCTGATTACGCACGTTGTAGCCAAATAACTGCGACCCGCCAACCTCTAAATCACTTGTCGTAACAATGCTTTCTAAATTCTTAGCGGCATTGTAGATATAGGCTTCTTGCCAAAGGTCGACACCGGTCTTAATCCTTGTTGCACGACCCCAGTCATCAAATTGTCGAGTGGTGACCACTTGATTGCCAAATTCGATGCGAGTGGCCGGTTGAAGTTGGTTGGCGTGAGTGAACTCAGCGACTAACGTATTGTTGCGGGTAAGCTGCGTGACCTTAAGGCTGATTGGGTCACGCACATAATCAATTTGATCGCCACTTGGATAAGACAAGCCTGTCAGTTGGCTATTCTCATCATAATGATATTCAATGTGGCCGTCTGGATTGATCAGCGGCAGAGGCAGCGGGTCGGGGCTCCCGGCCTCATCTATATCGATGGCGATGCTGGTGAGAGCCCCTTGCCGATTGTAGCGATACTCGTAACCCGCGTAGCCGTTTTCTATGCTGGTGAGCCGACCAATCCCATAGTTTTTTCCAAGCTCAGTAAAACTGTCGTCGTTGTAACCATAGCGCGTGGTAATGGTCGGAATTGAGGTGTCATTGTGTTGCGCTGTTCTTGAAAGTACTTCGTCACTGCCGGTGTAATTGTAACTGCGGGTTCGCAGAGGCGTGCTTTCAGCAGTTAAAAGACCTGTCGGGCCATAAGCGTAGTTGCGGTAGCCCCAGTTAGAGTTGAGTTGTTGTGTTTGCTCACCTAAGCCTGTGTAAGAAAACGTCGTTTGCTGACCGCCATCGGTGGTAAGAGAGGTTAACCGGCCCAATGCATCACGTTGTAACTGAGTTTGCTCGCCATTATCTGTGATCGATGTAAGGTAAGCATTGCTATCGTAGTTGTAGATAGCGATATTCGGACCGTCTGTTTTTTGGGTAACTTGACCACGCGAATTGAAAGAGCGTTGTATCGCACCGTTTGCGAAAACTTGACTAAACCCTGTCGTATGACCTTGTGAGTTGTATTCAAATTCAGCACGTTTGGTCAAGCCATTGTGACTTCGAGAAACTTGCCCTATCAGCCCATTGGCTAAGTAGTTGATGTCAACTTCTTGCCCATCGGCATTGGTGACCTTTTTAAGATTAAACGCGTCATCATAGCTGTACTGGAGAACCCGACCGTTCAGCATCACGATCGCTGGTTGTCCTGCGGGGGTATACTCGGCTGTGAGCTTTTGTACGCCGTCGCGCATAATCGTCAGTACCTTGCCCATAATGTCGTAGGTAACCAGCGTTTGAATACCATTCGGGTCGGTAATTAGCCGAGGTTGACCGAGGTGATTGTGGTTCTCGAGCTCATGAGCTCTTTGCGAGCTGTCTTCAACTCGAGTCACGAAACCCTGCAGGTTGTAAGCTATCGACGTAACGTTGTTGCCGATGCCTGAAATCTCTGTTATCTGGCCGTTAACGTGTGGCGTTGACACGATGCGGGAGCTGTCGCCGCCATCAAAGGTGGTGCTGGTAACTCGGTCATCCGTATACGAAAAGCGGGTGGTAACGACATCGCTACCAGAGAGTTCGGTTAGTTGGCGCTGGTCGTCATTCCAGCTAAAGTTGCGTTGTTTAGAGTTATCGAGAGACACAGACTCAACTAAGCCTGTCGCATTGTAACTAGCGGTAAATGGCCGGTCACCAATACGTGACTGCGACGCGATTACACCGTTAGCCTGATACGTCGTTGATTCAGAGAAACCACAGTCTCCGCAGTCAACATTGGTAACGCTTCGATTACTCAGCTCGCCCCAGTGATCAGTTTGATGAATGGCGACCTTCTCAGTGTTTTGTTGATAAACGGCACCAAAGCGGCTGGTGATTGAACTCGCCCCTTCGCCGTTGTAGCTCAACAGGTAGGCTAAACCGTCAACATCACTGACCGACAAGGCTTTACCATCAGTATCGTATGAGGCACTGAAGATTGGCGTACCGTTAAAGCTGACGCTGTTTAGTAGGGGTCTATTTTCTGTAAATTTATCTAAATCAAGTGATTGATTAATGCCAAACACGCTGCCGTCGGGCCGGATAATCTGGGCCAACTGAGGAAACACATCTTCGAAAATCGGATGAAAATTGTAGACAAACTGAACCCCATACTCGAGGTTTTCCAACGACTGAATAAATAGCGGCTCTCCCGAAAACGTTTTGTACACCCGCGTGATGGCCGGCGGGTAACTCTGGATGATATCGTCGTAGAAGAACCCGTAAGTGCCACTCATATCGATGCCGCTGGTGATCGTCAGCGCTCGTCCATCAGGGTAGCGTACGAAAACAAGCTTACCCGAATCATCGTAACGTTCTAAGTAACCGTCGGGGCGACGTGCTTCGTATTCATCTTCAACGGTTTGATGAATAGTGGTCGTTACCCCTGGGTGCGACACATTAGCCCAAGCACCAAAAGAATTTAATTCAAATATTAATAGATCTTCGCTCGGAGTGCGGATGAACAGTTGTTTCGGAGACGCGTCTGGCGTCCTTAGCCCTACCCCAAACGTACCTTCTCGTAGGCGCTTATCATAACTATGATGCCAACCTCGTATATCGTAAAAAGCCCCAGAGTTATAAGCTTCTTCGGCTTGGCGAATCGCTCCATGCGACGAATAATGCAGTGAGATCGGCACAAGACCTGGAAACCCAGACGGAAAAATCGGGATTGCATAATCGACCGTACCCAAGCCAGGCTCAATCGGCGAATGCTCAAGTTGGGCCGCCGTTGTCGCGCTTGGTTGGCACAATGGGTCAAAGCAAAGAGATTGTTCCGATTCAGGCACGTACTCTACCGTGATGCTCGGCAAAGAATCACCTTGACTGTTAGACCCCGACCAAGGAATTAAATGAGCCGCCTGGTTCGTTTGACCGTCTATGGTTCCTGAATAATGAACGTAAGTAGTCGGGATAAGGGTCGTGCTGTAGCTCTCAATATCACGAATATCTTCGTCTACATTGGGACCATCGTCAATTAGAAAGCAGGCATTTTCTTGCTCAAAACTGTCGTTTAGTATTCCGCTCTGAGCGACAAGATTCTGCGTCTGCAACACTAACCCATAGACTATTTGATAGTTCGGCGCATTCGTAGTGAACGCGGCACTGGTCGCTTGAGATTGGCATTCACTGAGTGCCGCGCTAAAGCCGACTAGGCTTGGCGCGTAGCTGGTATTAATATCCAAGCCATCAAAAGTACGGGTTACGCAACGCCACCGATTTTCTTGATAGATAGGGTGCGAAAGATCGGGGTCTTCTTGCTCAAAATCGTAGCGACTAAAACTCGAGTCACACAACATCTGTGCACGAACTATGCCGGTATGGGTTAATAAAACCAGCACGATCATCGCGGCTGTGGCTTTAGATAGGCGATTTAAAATGACGACTAGAGAAGATTGCATTGGGTGTTTTTCCATTTGTTCCATTTCCGTGGAAACAGCCGAGGGAGCTGGTTCAATATACTGTTTTTACGTGAGAAGTGACGATCGTTGGCATTAACCGTCGACGATCAAGCCTTGCTGGCTGAATAGTAAACAATGGATTAAATCAGCGCCTCACCCAGTTGGGTGATATTGAAAAATATCGTTATTTAAGCGGGTAGATTCCAGTCAGTGAATCTGATTACTAAAGAACCGGCCTTCATATTGGTTACTAAGTCTCATTCCGGATTTATATAGTATTTAAATTGCCGTCCCATCAACTGAAAAAAAGCCTGTTTCTCTGAGTGTTTAATAAATGTAGTTAGCTATAAATCATTGAATTAAATAGAAAATTAGACCATGACAGGTTGCAGTCTAGTATCGCGTGATGGATGTCTGAGGCGCTGACGAACAGGTTCGATGAAGTCGTGAAAGGATTTTGCTTAGTTTAGTTTAACAAATTATCAGACCGCCGATGAATTATGCCGAGATCTCATAAAAACTATTTTTAAAAAAACAACTCAGCCAGACGCTTACCTGGGTCTTGGGCGCGCATAAACGCCTCGCCAACTAAGAAGCTATTTACCTGATGCTCGCGCATCAAGCCAACGTCATCTTCTGTGTGTATGCCGCTTTCGGTTACCACCACAACGCCCTCTGGTATTGACTCTAGCAAATCGATGGTGGTATTTAGTGAGGTACTAAAATCTCGCAAATTGCGATTATTAATGCCGATCATCGGCATGCCTAGCTTAAGGCCACGCTCAAGTTCATGCTGATCATGCACCTCAACCAACACATCTAGGCCTAGTTCTTGGGCTCGGCCACTTAGGTCTTGCATCAAGCCGTCTTCTAGTGCCGCTACGATAAGCAGAATACAGTCGGCCTCCATTGCCTTGGATTCAAACACTTGATACTCATCAAGCATGAAGTCTTTACGCAACATGGGTAGAGTGCAAGCTTCACGCGCTTGGGAAAAATAGTTCGCGCTGCCTTTAAAAAACTCTTCGTCAGTCAACACAGACAGACAACTTGCGCCATACTTTTGATAGCTTTCAGCAATCTCTGACGGACGGAAGTCAGGACGAATGACTCCCTTGCTCGGGCTGGCTTTTTTGATTTCAGCAATTACCGCTGAACGCCCTGCCGACAAAGAGAAACCTATCGCCGATGCAAATCCTCGACTGTCGCCGACGTCACCAGCTTTAGCTTTGACATCGGCCAATGAAAACTGTCGCTTTGCATAGGCAACCTCTTCGGCTTTGTGGGCCATGATTTTATCGAGCACATCGGAGCCCGTGGACATAACTTGGTGCATCTATTTTACCTGGACGGTGCCTATTGTTACTTGACGGTGTCTTTTTTTACTTGACGGTGTCTGTTTTTACTTGACGGTGTCTGTTTTTACTTGACGGTGTCTGGTGCTACCTAAACGGTGTCTATACGTTCTGGGTCGCGGCTATATAAGCTTGCTTGGCCGCAAGCGCTTTGCCGGAGTCGATCGAGGCCTGAGCCAGCTCGACACCTTGCGCTAATGAGCTCGCCAAACCGGAGACATAGACTCCAGCTCCGGCGTTCAACACGACGATATCTCGGGCAGCACTTTGTTGCCCGCTTAACACTTGCTCAATCATCGCTAAAGATTCCACCGGGTTGCCCACAATGATCTTTTCTACATTAGCGGTTAGTAGGCCAAAGTCTTCTGGTTTGACGATCTGCGAAGTAACGCTACCATTGCGCATCTCGCTGATCGTTGTCGGCGCGCAAATACTAATCTCATCCATGCCGTCATCCGAATGAACCACTAGCGTGTGCTCGCTACCAAGATGCATGAACACATTTGCTAATTTATCGGTTAAATCTTTAGCAAAGACACCAACCACTTGGCGCTTTACATTGGCGGGATTAGTCAGCGGACCTAGTACATTAAAAATGGTACGTACCGCCATTTCTTTGCGTGGGCCTATGGCATGACGCATGGCGCTATGATGCATTGGCGCGAACATGAACCCCACACCGGCCGACTCAATCACCTTTGCCACCTGTGATGATTCGAGGTTCAAATTAGCCCCGGCTTGTTCAAGCAGATCAGCGCTACCAGACTTACTCGAGACAGACCGATTGCCATGCTTAGCAACACTGCAACCAGCACCGGCCGCGACAAATGAGGCTGCGGTCGAGACATTAAACGTACTAATACCATCTCCGCCAGTACCAACGATGTCGATCAAGTTCGGTGCATCGATTTGTACGTGGCTTGCTAATGACGCCATCACCTCAGCGGCGGCGGTGATCTCGTCAATGGTTTCACCCTTCATTCGTAGCGCAACCAACAGTCCGCCAATTTGCGAATCGGTACATTCACCGGTCATTATTTGCTGCATCACCGCCTGCATTTCTTGGCGTGATAGGTCTGACCCTTCAATAACTCGGGCAATGGCATGCTGTATTTGCATAACTACTTTGTCTCCAGAAAATTCTTTAATAACGCATGACCATGCTCGGTAAGAATCGACTCAGGGTGAAATTGCACGCCTTCGATCGCCAACTCTCTATGGCGCACTCCCATTATTTCGTTGTCGTCGGTCCACGCTGTCACCTCTAGGCACGCCGGCAATGACTCCTTTTCGATCACCAAAGAATGATAACGGGTAACCGTAAGAGGATTGGCAATACCTTTAAATACGCCATTATCAGTATGCTTTATAGACGATGTTTTGCCATGCATAATACTTTTCGCATGCACTATCTTACCGCCGAATGATTGGCCAATACATTGATGACCTAAGCACACACCCATTAGCGGGATTCGCCCTTTAAAATGATCAATTATTGATAGTGAGATGCCAGCCTGATTCGGCGTGCACGGCCCAGGCGACAACATAATACGGTCAGGGTGCATGCCCTCGATCTGCTCTAAACTGATTTCGTCGTTGCGGAAAGTGCGAACCTCTTCACCAAGCTCACCCAAATATTGAACCAAGTTATAGGTAAATGAATCGTAGTTATCAATCATTACTAACATAGCAATCTCCTAGGCTTTGGTTGAAACTTTGGTTGAAACTTTGGTTGAAGCTTTGGTTGAAGCTTTGGTTGAAGCTTTGGTTGAAGCTTTGGTTGAAACTTTGGTTGAAGCTTTGGCTGATTTTTTGGCTTGGGGAAAACCCAAACCGGTGCTGGCCATTTCTATTGCCTTGACCATCGCGCGAGCCTTATTAAGAGTTTCTTTCCACTCATACTCAGGTACTGAGTCAGCGACTATACCGGCCCCAGCCTGAACGTTAACAACCCCATCTTTTATCACCGCAGTGCGAATCGCAATAGCCGTGTCCATATTGCCGTTCCAGCCAAGATACCCGACCGCGCCAGAGTAGATGCCACGCTTAATCGGCTCTAGTTCATGAATAATTTCCATCGCTCGAATTTTTGGCGCTCCGCTTACGGTACCAGCAGGAAAGGTAGCTTTCAATACGTCAATGGCATCAACGCCGGGCTGAATCTCGCCATCGACATTCGAGACTATATGCATCACGTGTGAATAACGCTCGACCAGCATCGTTTCAGTCAATTTTACCGAGCCGATAGTGGCAATACGGCCAACATCATTACGGCCCAAATCAATCAACATCAAGTGTTCTGCTAATTCCTTTTCATCACTTAGCAGCTCAGCCTCCAACTCCTGGTCTCGCTCAATCGTTTCACCACGTTTTCGAGTGCCCGCAATTGGCCTAACAGTGACACAATCGTCTTCGACACGCACTAGAATTTCTGGCGATGATCCGACGATTTCAAAGCCACCCATGTCAAGAAAATACATATAGGGCGAGGGATTAATGGTTCGCAACGCTCGGTATAAATCGATCGGGCGGCCGGTGTATTCAGTAGACAAGCGCTGTGATAGCACAACCTGCATAATATCGCCGTCGCGAATATAGTCACGACAACGTTCTACTGCGGCTTCAAAGTCAGGCTGTGAAAAGTGCAACTTATAGTCACTCTCTTCAATCACGTCACCGCCAGCCTGCAATACTGGCGCCGTGAAGCTGGAAGCAAGCCCAGAAACGCATTCATCTAAATGAGCTTGAGATTTTTGGTATGCCTGCGGGTCATCAAGATCAGCCAGCGTAACCATAAAAATACGACCAGAAAGATTATCGAACACAAGCACATCTTTCGAGACCATCAGCATTACGTCTGGAGTACCAATTTCATCAGGATTATTTTCAAACGCCAATCTCGGTTCTATATATGACACTATTTCATAGCCAAAATATCCAACCAAACCACCAATCATCTCGGGTAAGCCTTGATATTGGGCGACCTTAAATTGTGCCTGCAATTCTCGAATTTTTTCTAAGGGCTGATCAATATCGACTGTTTCAACAATCTCTCCATCGCGCTCAACCGTCATCTGCTTACCGAAAAAACGGTAGATCAGTTTACATGGCAAGCCAATAATTGAATATCTCCCCCATTTATCACCGCCTTGTACGGACTCAAAAAGATAGGTGTAGGGCTGAGCGGCAAGCTTGAGGTAGGTACTAACCGGGGTATCCAAGTCAGCCAAGGTTTCTCGCACCACCGGCACATGGGTAAAGCCCTGTTGCTTTAAGGGCTCAATAAACGAAAGAAATTCTGATTCAGTGGAAAAAGGCATGGCAATAATTATTCTCTTTAAGTGCAGCCATTAACTTGATTGAGGTTATGGCTGAGTATACAAATACAAATGATCGATGAGGGCACGGTTTAAAGACGAGGCCCACTAAAAAGCGCTAGCGTCGCCAGCTACGCCAACTTGAGTCGGTAATTTGTATAAAGTAATTTTGCATAATAAAAAGAGACGTTTGTCCTTGTAGCCTAATGATTACGCGAGGACGTTTTCAGGTCAAGCGCTAAAATGGCTAGCTGATAGCATTTGCAATATTTTCACGCATCTCAGCGATCACTTTAGCGTAGTCGTCCTGATTAAAGATCGCGGATCCAGCTACAAAGGTATCGGCGCCTAGCGCAGCTAGTTCGCCAATATTGTCAGCTTTTACGCCGCCGTCTATTTCCAAACGAATATCACGACCACTAGCATCAATAATTTTACGCGCTTCGACGATTTTATCTTTAATATAAGGAATGAACGATTGGCCACCGAAGCCAGGATTTACTGACATCAATAAAATCATATCAACTTTATCTATTGCCCACTCCAAAACCGACAAGGGAGTCGCCGGATTAAATACTAAACCAGCTTGGCAGCCTTCGGCTTTAATCAACTGTAAGCTGCGATCTAGATGCTTGCTCGCTTCCGGATGAAAAGTAATCATGGTTGCGCCCGCTTGAGCGAAATCAGGAATAATTCGGTCAACCGGCTCAACCATTAGATGCACATCAATGGGAGCGGTAATACCGTGATCTCGCAGCGCTTTACAAACCATTGGACCAATAGTTAGATTGGGCACGTAGTGATTATCCATCACGTCGAAGTGAACCCAGTCGGCGCCTGCGGCCAAAACATTGTCAACTTCTTCACCCAACTTAGCAAAGTTGGCAGATAAGATAGAGGGGGCAATTACGAAATCGTTGGTCATTTGATCGGCCGTTTCAGGTATATAAAATCGCGCAGCTTAATATAAGCGCAATTATAACTAAACCTGCTAAAACTGCTACCGCAAAGAGGTCAAATTGAAGCCTTACTGCTGTTCACCAGAGCCAACGACAATAGCCCGCCTTATCAGTTCTATTGCATGCAACCCTAACTCTATTGTCCGATCAGCTATATTGTCCAACAAGTGTTATTGCAACAAGTGTTATTGCAACAATAGGAACATCGAGCCATTACCGCGTACAATATTGAGCATTAAGACCTCTTTGCCCTCTATCGCTTTTCTTAGTGATTCCAGGTTAGTAACTGATTTGCGATCAGCCGAGACAATTATGTCATTGGCGCGCACCCCATGCTCCCAAGCGACACTGCCTTGGCGCACGTCGCTAACCAACACTCCATCATCAACGTTGGCGCTAACTTGGCGCATATCACCCTCTTTGAAAGTCGCACCGTCTAACTGGTGGTGCAACATATTGCCTTTATTGGTTACCCTTGTAGACGACTCTAACACCGGCCGAAGGGCGACTTTACCACCCTCTCTAGCAACCGTCATATTGAGAGTATCGCCGGCGAACTGTTGGCCAATAATAGCTCTCAGGTCGTTACTGCTGGATATTTGTTGAGTACCTGCCTCTAATACCACGTCGCCAATTTCTAAACCGGCTTGGTCTGCGGTTGAACCCTCAATCACATTACTAATAACGGCACCGCCCGCTTGCCGAATATTAAAGGCACCAGCCAAGTCAGGCGTTAAGTCTTGAACCTGAACGGCTAAAAATCCGCGTTGCGGTGTGCCATATTTAACTAAATGCTCTTTGACGCGCAGAGCCATATTTACAGGCGTGGAGAAACCGATGCGCAAGTTGCCCGCTGTTTGTGCTGACTTAGCAATATTAAGACCAACCATCTCGCCCTTCAAGTTAACCAACACTCCAGGGCCGGTGGCAGCATCGCTACGAATGAAGTTCTGGTGAGCTTGCAGGCTATTGTTGCGCGCTAAGGCACTGATCACTCCAGTCACCAAGGTGTTCTCTTCGCCTAGTGGGTCACCGATTGAGACCACAAAATCACCTACTCTCAACTTATTAGAATCGGCTATGCCAATGGCGGTTAAGCCAAGCACATCGACTTTGATCAAGGCCACATCTGAGGCTGCGTCGCTACCAAGCACTTGACCGTCTACGTTACGACCATCATCCAGCGTCACCTTCACCTTGCTGGCACCGCGAACCGAGTGCTCGTTGACCAGAATCAATCCGTGCAGGCCGTCAACCACAACACCTGTAGCAAACATAGTGCGTGTGCGACCGTTGTTTGGACGCCGCTGATCAAAGAAACGACGAAAAAAAGGATCGTCCAACGGGTCTCGTCGCGCCTCAAGTGGCGTGCTAACAGACACTCGCACCAACGACCCTTGCACACGCTCAATCATCGGCGCTAGCGATGGCACCCTTTGCCCATCGACAGCCATCGGCAAATTCGCCTCGGCAGACTGCAGCACTGTTGCCACCACGACGGCGCCGATTACTAACGCCGTAATACATAGCTTAATCACGTTCAAATCCCTACCTCTCTAACATTTAACAAGTACTTTGCCGCGGATTCTTCGTATCTCAATGAAGCGAAAATCACTTACTATTTTTCACTCCGTGAGACACGTGCCCAGTAGGTACGTGCTGACGCGCAGAATCGCAATGGCCTTGCTGGTCATCAAAAAATATATCAGCCCCAAAAGTTCGCAAAAACTCACCTTTCGGTAAGCCACCCAAAAATACGGCCTCATCAATGCGAATGTCCCACGCTCGCAAGGTGCGGATCACTCGTTCGTGAGCCGGTGCCGACCTAGCGGTAATAATCGCCGTTCTAATTGGCGATTCACCCGGTGGAAACTCTGACTGAATACGATGCAATGCCGACAACATGTTTCTAAACGGCCCGCCAGGAAGTGGCTTTTTAGCCGCCCTAACTTCATGCTTAGCAAACTCGACTAAACCTTTCTGTTGATATACTAATTCAGCCTCATCAGAAAAAACAACCGCATCACCATCAAATGCAATGCTGAGCTTACCTTTATTAGCCGCTGAATTTTTTGTATTTGAAGGCAACATGGTAGCCGCAGCGAAGCCAGCACCCAGTGTACTGGCAACATCTTCAGGGTCAGTCGACAAAAACACGTCAGCACCAAACGGCTCTACATACTTAAAAGGGCTACTGCCATTGGTAAATGCAGCGCGCGTTATAGGCAAGTTGTGTTCTTGAATTGAGTTGAAAACCCTCAAACTGGTGTCGGCACTATTGCGCGATAGCAATATCACCTCAACACGCTCGCGTGCCTCGCCCAAATCATTCAAGCGCAACAGCTTCTGCACAAGAGGAAAGGCAGTTCCGGGCTTTAAAATTTCGTTCTCGCGTTCTAACTGATAACGACAATAGGCTTCTACGCCTTCTTTTTCAAACACACGGTGACTTTCTTCGAGATCAAAAAGCGCGCGCGAAGAAATGGCGATAACCATTTTATGTTTATCATTCATGAGATAATGCTCGCATAAATATAGTACCGAATGATAGCGCCGAACCAGCTGTTTTGAGCCACATTTTTTTAGGTAAATTACCAATCATTAGTACAGTCTATCAACATTCTCTCGCACACCGAAAAAGCTAACAAACTATTTAGTTTTCAGCCATAACCGATCAAGTAGACGCCTGTCTATTGAAAGGTATTTTCGGGGTGATAGGCGTGTTGACTTTTACAAAAGTCGATGACACTCGCTTGATCTTCAACAAAGGTTGCCAGGGGCATACGTGGCGGCATTATCGTGAACGCTTTATCGGCGAAATTTGGCCCTGCCAACACAATTGGCACATTGGCTTTTCGAGCGAGATGATAATAGCCACTTTTCAATGTCGACTGATAGCCTCTGGTGCCTTCCGGCGTGATCAGTAGGCGTAGCTGGTCAGCTTTTTCAAGCTTTTCGGCAATTGAATCAACAAAGTTAGTGCGTTTTCGTCGATTGACGGGAAGAACTCCTAAAAACGAGCAGATATAATTAATCGGCCAAATAAAGAGCACATCTTTAGCAAAAATTTTAACGTTTAAGTCCAGCGCCTGAATTGCCAACCAACCATATAGAAAATCCCAGTTACTGGTGTGTGGCACCGCAACAAAAATATATTTCAGCTCTTTGGGAGGCTCACCTATCATGCGCCAGCCAAGCAATGTAAACAAAATATAATGGCAAATTTTCTGCTTCACAAACAAATTACAGGGCTCTAAAGGCTTAATCAGGCTCTATAGTAAAGCAAACTAATAGTAGATATCTGAATATTGCCATTGAATATTAAGCCACTGTTAGCGAGCAAGAGTCAGAAGAGCCCTAATTGGGGGTCTTCAGTAAATTGCTCGGATGATCCGGATGACGTTTTTAGCGCTAGACTCTCATCAGTCGAATGCAGGTTTGCCAAACTTATACCAATCAAGCGTATGGGGCGCTTGCCGACCTCGGTTTTACGCAATAGTTCAGGCAGTACAGCACTGATTTCTTGTCTTGAAATACAACCAAGCGCGGTGGTTTTGCTGCGAGTATTCAACTGGAAATCAGAATACTTGACCTTCAACGTGACCGTTTTCGCAAGCAATTGCTTCGATTCAAGAATGCCCTCTAAACGCTCGGCAATACCAAGCAAGGTGTGCCAAATCGCCGCCTTATCAACCACGTTGCCTTCAAAGGTGGTTTCTTTACCAATCGATTTGCGCACTCGATGAGAGCGAACTGGGCGCTCATCGATACCGCGCGCGACGCGATGATAGTAAGCACCGGATTGACCAAACTGAGTTTGCAGTTCCACCTCGCTTAAGCGCTTTAGATCCGCACCGGTGTATATGCCCAATGAATGCATCTTTTTTTCGGTTACCTTACCAACACCGAAAAATTTACGTATATTAAGTTGCTCAATGAACGCCTCAGCGTTTTCTGGACGTATCACATAGATACCATCAGGCTTGTCCATATCGGACGCAATTTTTGCCAAAAACTTATTAAATGAAATCCCAGCCGACGCGGTTAGGTTAACTTCTTGCTTAATTTGCTGCTTGATTAATCTTGCCACTTCGGTAGCCGAACCGGCCTTCTCAGCGCACTCAGTAACATCCAAATAAGCCTCATCTAATGACAACGGTTCGATCATTTCAGTAAACCGCTTAAATACAAGATGAATGCCTGCCGACGCCTCTCTATAAGACTCAAAGCGCGGTGGAACGAATATAGCGCCCTTACACAATTTTGCCGCCTGGGAGCATGGCATAGCCGAATGTATACCAAATTCTCGAGCTTCATAACTGCAAGCGGCGACAACACCACGACTCTCTGGGCGCCCGCCAACAATAACCGGCAGGCCCCGTAACTCAGGGAAGTCTCGTTGTTCTACCGATGCAAAGAAAGCATCCATATCAATGTGTATGATTTTCCTCATACGAATTGTTAGCCGGCACCTAACATAATAATCATCGCTCAGCGATTACGGAATTTGCCAATCAATGCCAGCTCTACCGTTATCTTCTAGATAGTCATTGGCCATGGAGAAGTGGCGACAACCAAAGAAACCTCGGTAAGCCGATAACGGCGACGGGTGCGGCGCGCTTAGGACTAAGTGTTTGGTGGTATTGATCGATGCTCCTTTCTTTTGAGCGTAGGCCCCCCAAAGCATGAACACCACGTTGTCACATTCGGCATCAATCACCTCGATAACCTTATTGGTAAAACGCTCCCAGCCTTTGCCCTGATGACTACCCGCCCGGCCCTGCTCCACCGTCAGCACCGCATTTAATAACAATACCCCCTGCTGAGCCCAATTCATCAGATAACCATGAGCTGGAACTTTTACATCAAGGTCGGTGTTCAACTCTTGATACAGGTTGCGTAGCGACGGCGGCGTTTTGACTTCAGGCATCACGCTAAAACTAAGACCATGAGCCTGATTCGGGCCATGGTAGGGGTCTTGACCTAATATCACCACTTTGACAGATTGTAGCGGCGTGGCATTAAGGGCAGCAAAACAATTTTCGTCACTCGGACAAATTATGCGGCCCCGTGATCTCTCGTCCCGAAGAAACTGGCACAACATGCGAAAGTACTCTCGATCCAATTCGGGCTGTAAATGGCTTAACCACTGAGGATCTAAGTTAATAGTTTTGGGGTCCATATAATTCAAATATAACGCTCCAATAGACAAACCTCACAGCAATGTTGTGTGAAATTCATGGTAATTAAATTAAGAAATTTTAACCCGTTTTTAACTGCCACACTGCATCAACCCCGCTGTAATATTCAATCTTATGGCATCTATAGTTAGTTTTTAGTAATATTTTAGTCAGTTGCCAATCTAACCAAAAGTTCACTTTCACCGCTTAGCGGTTACCGAAGAGTAAGGCTGATTGAGTCTTTACCTCGGCTCGCTAGACTAAGCTCCATCGGTCATAATCGCAACCCTACGTTAGGCGGCGACCGAGAAGAAAAATAATATAACCACACTCATCGAGGAACACCTATGTTATCGACAAAACCGTTATCGACAAAATCAGTTTTAGCAAAACTTTTAAAGACTCTTGTAATTACGTCTATGGCGCTTGGCAGCATTGCTGCCTATGCCGGCCACCACGAAGAAGGCGAGAAAAAAGTTGGCGACTTGAAAGACATGAAGCCAGAGCATTCTATGAAAGCCGATGAAATGCATAAAGAGCATGATGTTAAACACTCAATGACTAATGAAGCAAAAACAGACATGATGGACGCTAAAGACAACATGGACAAAGCTAAAAAAGAAACGACACCTGACGAGTAAGTCACCGGCTAGTTTAACTTAAAGGCTCTTTGTTCGTGGAGG
Source organism: Arenicella sp. (assembly GCA_046709645.1). Lineage (GTDB taxonomy): Bacteria > Pseudomonadota > Gammaproteobacteria > Arenicellales > Arenicellaceae > Arenicella. The sequence continues at coordinate 65,068 of JBKEFT010000028.1, read as the reverse complement.
GCCTTTTTTGTGCTCAGACCCTTACCTTTGAAAATTTGAACTTGATCATGCAAAACAAGCCTCCGAATTCGGGGCGTTGTCAGACAACTAATAGAGACCTCAGCCAAAGACCAGGTAACACCGTAAAGCACGCGCAAAGTCTTTGTTTTTTCAATGCTAGATTAGATGCCATTTTCGTTTTTGAGTTTATATTTTAGATTAATATTTTCATAATACTCTTCAATTTTTATATAAAGCTTACTTGTCCAAGCCGGTGCGCCGCTTGGGATCGCAAGTTTGTTTTTTGACGGGTCGCTAGGAGATATTAATACAGTAGTATTCTCACGACCGGTGGCATGGACGAGTGAAAATAGTTGCTCAATGGCTGGATCTCCCATTGCAAGGCAGCCAATAGAGGCGGCGCGTCCGTGAATGAAAATATTTGTACCAGGTTCACTTCTACCTTCCTCCTCGGCATACTTTAAATCGTATTCATTTGGATAGTTTAATTTCATCGAGAGATGGTATGAACTATTAGGGTTGAAACCTATAATTTTGTATATCCCTTCTGGAACCTGACGATCTCCCTCTCTCAGCTTTGGCCCAAGCTCACCACTGGCCGCTTTAATCGGATAGCTTTTTACTAGAACATAATTAGAACTTGTATTAGACGCCCATAACTCAAGCGTATTGGTATCTTTAAAAGCAACTAAGGCTAATTTCTTTGGTGGATAGCTTAGGCCAACTTGAGTAAAAAAAGGAGTGAGGTCTTTCCGAGTTGTATCGCCATATGTTTCGATCACCTTAGCAACAGTTTTCTTATCCATAAATTTTGATACCAGCGGATACCACACACCTCGACCGTATTGATAGGAAATGAAAATACCAATGAGCACTAATGGGTAAAAAATTAAGCTTTTCTTCATTAAACCTGACTCTTAGTAAGCATAAGACTTTGCGCGTTGGATGTGCGTATGGGCGAAACGGTATTGCTTTGGCTCTTATAAAATTACTTTTCATCGTGATATCGACAAGCGATGACAGTGATCTGCTCCTCATCAACTACGTATACTAGTTTATTAGTTTCATCGATTCTTCGAGACTAAAAACCAGCGAGAATTTCTTTCAAGAGCTCCGGCTTTCATAACCCTTGAAACGGAGAACGCAGTGCATCAAGTATTAGTCTTTTGATTCGCTTTAGCGTCTTTCTATCTTGAGTTTGCCAGTAAACATAGTGAGACCATGCTTCTTTAGTTCAAGAGAAAATTTCAATCATCGGTTAATGTGTGTTGCTCAGTTTTACCATCAGGCTCTGTTTTATTGATCTAGATAAATGGGCTGCGTTTGCTGGGCTCTTGAGAAAATGCACTGTTTCCATTAGGCCATACCGTTTCGAAAAGTAAAGCTGGATTTTTATAGCCTTGGATTGAATTCAAGTGTTTACACCTTACATTTACGTATTGTTTGCCAGTATTTATATTCGTTTTTTTACCAGCTGCTTTATACTACGCGGCTAACCAAACGATTTTCCAACCAACCCTAGGGAGCACAACCATGATTAAAGTAGGCGATTCAATTCCTGCAGCGAGTATCACTGTTATTTCAAAAAGCGGCCAGGACAGCGTTTCAGCAGCCGATTACTTTGCTGGCAAAAAAGCGGTATTATTTGCTTTGCCCGGCGCATTCACACCAACCTGTTCGGAAGCCCACTTACCTGGCTTTGTAGTCAAGTATGATGACATCATCGCCAAAGGCGTAGATTTAGTGGCATGCCTTTCTGTTAACGATGCCTTCGTTATGAAAGCATGGCAGGCGGCACAAAATGCTGAAAACATTGACATGATCGCTGATGGCGGCGCGGCATTGACCACGGCAATGGACCTTGTGTTAAATACAGCTGATTTCGGTGGCATTCGCTCTCAGCGGTATTCGATGATTATCGATAACGGCATTGTGACTCACCTTAATGTCGAAAAAGAAGGCTTTGAAGTCAGTGATGCTGAGACAGTGTTAAGCCAACTTTAAGCGCAAGTAAATTAAGTGTTGTGACGGGCATCTCACGAGAGCTTCTGGTGCTAAATTGACCAGAAAGGCTATCCGTCACAACACTCGATTTACTATACCTAGCAGGCTTATTCGGCCAGGCTGGCTACCGGAATCATCACCTCGTTACGCCTAAGCGGCCAAGGTACCCAAGGCGCATCGTAGCCGGCATAACGAGGCTCACCGATTTGACGATAGCCTTGCTGACTTATCCATTGATCAAGCTTAGCCTGATTTTTCTCATGCGACGCTTCACTGCCCCTTCCTGAAAAGCGAATAGTGGCGACTAATTCACCTGGCACTTCTCGTATCGTAACGTCTGGGTTATTTGGTTTTGGCAAGGTTTCTTTAGTCCACTTTTCGGGCATTACAAATGCCACCACCCAACTTTTATCTTGGTTTTTGACTCGTGTGACGGGCGCCGTCATTGCAATTTTTGTCGACTCGGTTCGAGTCACTGGTGCGGTCATCTCTATCTTTTCGGCTGGTTTATTATTGCCAAAAATATAATCGGCGAGCGGGCGAAAGCCACTATTACCAGCTTTACGCATGTCGCCGGTTACCGTCACTTGCGCAATTAGCATTGGGCGATATTGCCGCAATTCAAATTTTGACTCTTTGACAATAACCGTGTGCGGCGGCTCGTTGACTGCGTTAGCAGACAATGACGACATCGAAAGTATTAGGCTTAACGTTGCAATAACTATAGCTCGCATTAGCAGCTCTCCTGGTGACTTGTTTTAGCTTGGGTTTTTATTTGAATTAAAAGAACGACAAGTGGCATGTGTCTGCGGTTGAAAATCTTAATGATTCACTATAGCTGAAAGAGGTGATTACGGTCTAAACCTGTGTGACTGAGACGTTCACTTAGGTTTCTTTCACTTCATAATCAGATTGCATTCGGCGCTTCTTCAGGCATTGACATCAGCCTATCTGTTTTCATCACTCCAAGCCTATATGATTGAACTAATTATTTATCGGAGCCTTGTAATGAACAAACTATTTATACTATTCGCCGCATTGGCATGTTTGACTTCAACAAACACAGCCTTCAGTAAAACAGCCGACCTTCCTTTCAACGTCTCCCCAATTGCCGAGTTTGATGAGCCTTGGGCGATGACTTTTTTGCCTGACGGGCAATTACTGGTTAGCGAGAAAGCAGGGCGACTGTTATTGGTCTCGCAAGTTGGAGAGATTTCAGAGCCTGTAACAGGCTTACCAAAGGTTGCTTACGGAGGCCAAGGCGGGTTGGGTGACATCATTCTGCATCCGGCTTACTCGAGCAATAGTATGATTTATATAAGCTATGCCGAGTCTGATGACGCAGGCAACTATGGCGCTGCGGTCGCACGAGCAAAAATTAGTTTCGATGGGCAACAAGGTTCGCTTAAAAATCTAGAGGTGATCTGGAGACAAAGCCCGAAAGTTAGTGGCAAGGGCCATTACGGTCATCGCCTAGCATTTGACGCTGATGGCTATCTGTTTATTTCTTCGGGTGAACGGCAGAAATTCGACCCCGCTCAAGACATGACGGGCAACCTCGGAAAAATTATTCGACTACACGATGATGGCTCGGTTCCTGACGATAATCCGTTCGCAAAACAGGGCGGCGTTACGGCTGAGATCTGGTCAAGTGGCCACCGTAACCCGCTGGGCCTAGCGTTCGACGACAAAGGCCGGCTTTGGAATACCGAGATGGGGCCGTTGCATGGCGATGAATTGAATTTAGTAAAACGGGCTAAAAATTACGGCTACCCAACCGTCTCAAATGGCGATCATTATAGCGGCAAGAAAATCCCCGATCACGATACACGACCTGAATTCGAAGCACCCAAGGTTTGGTGGAAACCAACCATTGCGCCAGCTGAACTCATTTATTATTCAGGCACAATGTTCAACGAATGGCGCGGTTCATTTTTAATCGCCGGCCTTAAACCGAAGGCCATCATTCGAGTCGCTGTCGATGGCGACAAGGCTAAAGAAATTGAGCGTTTCGATATGGGTGCAAGAATTCGTGAGATCGAGCAAGGCCCAGACGGAGCCCTTTGGGTTCTAGAAGATGGCACTGGCGCGCGACTACTAAAGCTGACGAAATAACCACAGAGTAAATGAAAATTTTCTCGGGCGATTACTTAGCCAGCGTGCCTAACGCTTGCTTTAATCCATCGAGTTTATCGCCATAACGCTGCCAACGCCCTATTGAACCTGAATAGAGCGGCTGGCGAACCTGCACCGAGCTGGCAGTCGAGACCGGCGCTTTGTTCTCGTGAAAGCGCAGGCATGACGGCTGCCACTCGAGGCCACAGAATTCAAGTAAACGTCGAGTTTGGTTTTCTTGATCGTGCACGATATCTTCATAAGCTACCTCGATAAAACGGTTTGCAGGCAAGTTGGCTCGCCAATGTGTTATCAGTTGATCAAATTGACGGTAGAATTTAGCGGTCTCATTCAGGTCATAAGTGTAGTGATAATATGAATGTTGAACCGTCAATAGCTGTCGGTAGTTGCTCAGGCAGCTATCCATTGCGCCACGCCTCAGAGCGATGATTCTGGCGTTAGGCAAGGCCTTGTGTACCAAGCCAGCATAAAAAAAATTAAGTGGCATTTTGTCTGTAAATCGCTCAGCACCTCGACTTAATTCAGCGGCGGCTTCAATATAGTCATGTCCGATTCGATCTAAGGCTTGCTCTGAGAACGCCTTAGATGCGATGAATGTATCAGCGTCCATCACCATATTTGAAGCGGTTTCGGCCACCTGTTTGATTAAGCCCGGAAAAATATTTAATTCACCAGCAGCGGTAACCTCACTGTGACTGGATAAAATACGGTCGACTAATGTCGTGCCCGTTCGAGGTAAGCCGATAATAAAAATCGGCGCGGGATCACTCTCAATCGCAGCGGTGTTAAACGCTCCATTAGCGGTAGATTTAGCCGCCTCAAACAAGCGATTATAAGAAAAAGCCTTAGATTCAGACTCATTTAACTTCAAACGCTTGGCTTTTTGTAACCATTCAAAGCTGTCCTCATAGCGTTCTAAATCTTCCATGGTTTTGGCAATTGCATGGCCTAGATGCAAACTTGCATCCTCATCGTTTACCCGCGTCTCGAATAAAGAAACCAATTCGGATAAATAGTTATGCTCAGACGTTTGTCGCTTTAAGCCAACAATAGATGACCAGGCACGATAGGCATTTGGGTCTCGATTAAGCGTTTCAAAATAAGCCTTTTCTGCTGCTTCAAAATAACCCAAGAACTGCTGCGACGCAGCCAAATTATAGTGAAAATTTGCTGGCGTGGGATTTAACTTAACGGCCTTCTCAAAAAAGGGAACCGCATTTTCGTGAAAACCTGTGCGGCTGTAAATCACACCGATTGTGTCAGCCAAATGAGCATCGCTGTTGATCAATAATGCGGCTTTATCAGCGGCCGATTTGGCCGCTTGTTGATTGCCAATAGTGGTTAAGGCTCTACCCAAGTAAGCTTGAAAATAAGCGTTCTGTGGTTCTATTTTTGCCGCACGATCAAACAGCTCGACGGCCTTAGAATGGTTACCGAATTCGGCAGCGATAGTCGCTAGCAAGCAATAGGCAACAGGGTCGTTGACGTTAACTTGGATCATCTCGATTGCCTGAGCATGAACTTGCTCATACTGTTTGCTGGAGATTTTTTGCAAAGCAGAAATCAGCCGTTGCGACGATGAAGTTTGATTCGGCACTGTCTCTTTACCATCTGTGTATGCTGGATACTGAGCATAATTAACCAATCACTTTGCAGCAATTTAATTTGCACCAACTTAGTGCGCGAACGCACCACCATGTGTATTGACAGGCATCGGCTACAAACGCACTATGTAGTCTGCCTAAGAATATAAAACGTTTTCATTAAGAACGCACGCAATTAGGCATCTCTGGATGACGGACCAAAACTACGTATTGGTAGCCGACCATTAACTAGCGCATTTCAGGCGCATCGTTGACGCCTCAATGTGTTATCAACTTGAGAGACACTAGCATGAAATACACAAAGAAGAGTTTTAAACTTAAAGCATCGGCTCGCGCGATAACGCGAGTATTAGCATTGCCATTAGCGGGTGCTGGATTTATTAGCCCGACGTTCGCGCAAGAAAACGGCATTGAAGAGATTATCGTTACCGCGACTAGGCGCGCTGCTACGGTTCAAGATGTGCCGATCAACATCGCAGCTCTCGATGGTCGACGCATAGAACAACAAGGCTTTGGCGAGATTTCAGAGTTGCTCGCGTTCGTACCGGGCATCAATGCCGTTGACCAGGGCGGCCGCAATGGTAACGTGGTTATTATTCGCGGGCTAAACGCCGAGCCCTTAGGGCAAGGTAATGGCAATGGTGTCGGCGACACCGTGGCTACTTACCTTGGTGAGATTCCATTGCCAATCGACTTGAAGTTAAATGACCTACAGCGGGTTGAGGTATTACTCGGTCCACAAGGAACACTCTACGGTGCAGGCACATTGGGTGGTGCAATTCGCTATATTCCAAACAAACCTAACACCGAAGAATCACTATTCGAAGTTCGCGGTGACGTATATGACATCAATCAGGGCGACGGCCTAAGCACCGACTTTGGCCTCACCTTTAACCAACCTCTCTCAGACACGCTTTCGGTTCGTGGCTCGGTAGATAAATTGGACGACAAAGGCTTTATTGATTATCCATTTGTGGTTCGAACTCCTGGCGTTTCTGAGCCAGACACCGATCGAAATGATGCCGCCGCGTCGGCTGCAAACTTCAACCCGTCGAGCGATGCCAATAGTCAAGAAATCACTTCCGGTCGTATCGCTGTGCGCTGGCAGCCAAGCGATAGCTTTGATACAACGCTTACCTATTTCTTTCAAGATGAAGATAACGCTGGCCGAAGTGTATCTGGCGCTCGCGGTGGTTTTGCCACTCCACGCTTCGCCTCACCAAGCCGTGTTCTGGAGCCAAACGAGGAAGAGAACCGTCTGCTTGCGCTTGAGATCACAGCCGACTTAGGCTTCGCGGAACTGACCTCAGCAACAGGTATTGCTAGCTATGAAGAAGTAGGGCAACGTGATCAAACTGATTTGCTGATTGGCTTAGAATACTCGTACGAGACCTTTCCTACCTTTACCGCTTTCACTCGTGAAGAAATAGAGCAAGACTTTTTCAATCAAGAAATTCGTTTAGTCTCCACCAGCGACAGCAAGTTGAATTGGATCGTTGGTGCTTTCTACAATAAATTTGAGTCTGTTGATATCTCAGCTGAATTCACACCGGGTTACGCTCAGTTTGCTGGCTTCGACCGGCCAGATGATCTTGAGTATTTCGCGGCCGGTTCTAGCGAGACAATAGAATCAGCGGTATTCGGTGAAATAGGCTACCAGATCACCGACCAGTGGCAAGTCACCATCGGCGGTCGCTTTTATGACTACGAAATTGAATTGCAAAGCACGGTTGACTTCCCACTTTTCGACCCAGACTTTGTAGCCGCCAATTTGGATCAAGTTGCCAGTCGCGCGTTTGACCCTGAACTACGTCAGGCAGATAATGGCACCCTGTTCAAATTCAACACCTCATATGAAGTGTCAGATGATGTCACGGTGTACGCTACTATCAGCGAAGGCTTTCGTATTGGCGGCGGCAACGGTGGTGGCGCCTGCGCTGCCTTTGATCCGAATGCTCAGCAAGGTGCCTGTAACCTAGCACCAGGCCAACAATTTGGCCCTGGCCCAAATGACTTTGCCGAATTTGACGAGCGCGCTTTTGGCCCTGATCAAACACGCAACTTCGAGCTCGGTGCAAAAACTCAATGGGCCGATGGCAGAGTGACAGTTAATGGTGCGTTATTCTACGTCGACTGGCAGGACCCACAACTGGCATCGGCGACGGTTAATGCGTCGACACCGATTACCATTAATGCGAACGGCGCAGAATCAAAGGGCATTGAGCTTAGTGGCGATTGGCTAGCGACGGATCAGCTTCGCCTACGCGGTAGCTTCAGCTACACCAAGAGTGAGTTATCAGCGCTAGTCCCATCTCTGAATAGAACTATCACACCTCCAGGTTTTAGCTCTGCGTTTGAAGATGGTCTCGATGGCGATCGCTTGCCAGGCTCGCCTGAAACTCAATTCTCATTTTTCGCTAGCTACGACATTCCATTAGCAAACGGTCGAGAAATTCATCTCAACTCAAGCTACTCTTGGCAAGGAGATGTATTGTCGCGCCCAGGTGGTCGCGCCAACGGCTTAACACTGGATAGTTTTGGTGTGGCTAATACATCAGCCGTTTATGAAACCGAGCAATACTCCGTTACCCTTTATATTAATAATCTATTCGACGAGTTTGCGGAGACCGGTGTTCAAAGCACTCAATTGTCAAACCAAAATGTCTCAGGTGCGAATGTTCGCAGTTTCTTGAGCAATGTGTTGACGCCACGAACCATTGGTATGCGCTTTAACTATCGCTTTTAGTAGACGGTTAAACTAGGATTTTAGACGTGGGCCGCTTGAACTAACAAGCGGCCCTTTTTTGTCTGCACTCGAAGCAACTCTCAGACGCTAGCGTCGACTAAGTTCAACAGTGGAATGCTCGATACCAAAACGATTATGTAGAATTTTTTTGATCTTATCTTTGACTAATTTAGCATCTGCATCTTTTGTTATGGCGGCCTCTAGGGTGGCCATTGGCCGTTCTTGAGTAATCGACCATGCATGAATGTGATGCACTTTTAATAGGCCATCGACTTCCTGCTCTAAGGTCTTCGACACATCTCTTCGGTCAAAACCCTCAGGCGCACCTTCAAGTAAGATATGAGCACTTTGACGCACCACATACCATGCCGAACGCAAAATTATTAGAGCAACCAAAACCGATAATATCGGGTCAATTAATACCCAGCCTGTGTAGATGATTACGATAGAGGCAATCAGCGCAGCCACTGACCCGAGTAAGTCGCCAACAACGTGTAGAGTCGCAGCTCGAATATTTAGATTTTCTTTTTCACCACGAGTAAGCACCCAAAACGCTAAGATATTTACCAATAAACCGGCTAGCGCAATCCACAGCATCAAGCTGCCGATCACCTCGACAGGCTGAAGCATTCGCTGATAAGCCTCGTAGCAAATCCAAGCCGCAATCAAGAATAGCGACAAACCATTGACAAACGCCGCTAAAATTGAAAATCGATCAAAGCCATAAGTACGCTTCCAACTGGCAGGCCGGCGAGCCAAGCGCAAGGCAAACCACGCCAAGGAAAGTGAGGCAAAGTCGGTTAGCATATGCCCGGCGTCGGCGATAAGAGCCAAGGAGCCTGACACTATGCCGCCAAAAACCTCGGCGACCATAAATCCACCGGTTAATAGGGCGGCAATTGCTAGTGCTTTCTCATTTCCTGAACCGTGAGAATGTCCATGTCCATGTCCATGCCCGTGTCCATGCCCGTGTCCGTGCCCGTGCCCGTGATGATCAGCCAATATACTCTCCTCGCAAGATGATATTAATTCGACAGGCTTACAATTGCATATAGCGGTAGATTAACTGCGCCAGTTGATGATCCTGAAAACGCTTACCAACAAACGACATACCCATTGGCATTCCAGCGATCTTGCCACCGGGGATAGTTACATGAGGGTGCCCGCCTACAGCTGGGTAGCCCGCCATACCGGGGCCAAAAAATGAATCGCCATTAATATGATCGATCTTCCAAACAGGCCCGCCGCTAATGCCAATAATGGCATCTAGCTTTTGTTCAGCAAAGGCCTTATCTAAACCTTGTTCGCGCGTCGTCGCGTGGCCTTTATCTCGAATAATACGATACTCTTTATCAGTGAGTTCCAGCGCGTTAGATTTCTCGAATATGCTTTGATCGAAATGCTTAAGTTCTTGCCCCGCATTTTCTTGGTTAAACTGAATCAGTTTGGCCAATGACATTTCCTTCAAAGCGTTATTACGGCTAGCAAAATAGGCGTTTAAATCGCGTTTAAATTCGTACTGAAGCAACTGATAGTTTTGATCCCAAAAACCCTCATAGGGCTGCAGTTTTATGTCATCAATGATGATCACGCCGCTAGCTTTCAACTTATCTATGGCGGCGTTGAATAATTCGTCTCGTCTTGAGTCGTAGCCTAGGGTTGAAGCCATTACGCCAATTCGCATGCCCTTCAATTCTCGGCCTGATTGTAAATTTTGCAAACCATCAACTAAAGCTTGAAAATTATCAGCTTTGGGGTCGATCATTGCCGATAAAACTAATGATGCATTTTCGATTGAATCAGCTAAGGGGCCGGCCGTATCTTGAGAAAGAGCGAGTGGCACTATCCCTTCGCCACTAACGATTCCATGAGTAGGTTTAAAGCCGACAACACCGTTACTTGACGCTGGGCAAATAATCGAGCCATGCGTTTCGGTGCCGATAGCAACCTTCACATAGCCAAGCGCCACCGCCACGCCTGAACCCGAACTTGAACCGCAAGGTGATCGACTCGAATCAAGCGCATTACCGGTTTGCCCGCCGACCGCACTCCAACCTGAACTCGATTTTTCAGAGCGAAAATTGGCCCATTCACTCAAGTTAGTTTTACCCAAAATCACTGCACCAGCGTCTTTTAATTGAGCAATATGCGGCGCATCTTTTTCCGGATAATTCTTTAATAGAGCAAGTGATCCGGCGGTTGTTGGTAAGCCCAATAGATCAATGTTATCTTTTATCAGAATAGTCATGCCAGAGAGTAGAGACTCGCCACGCCGATCAATGGCCTTAGCCTGTGATCCAGCGTTTGGACTAATCGCGATCACGGCATTATACGTGTCGTCTTTAAGGTCAATAAGCTTGAGGCTTTGCTGTATTTTCTGCACCGCCGACAAGCCAGCAGCATGACCCACCGTTACTCCAACCAAATTAATACTCAGCATCAACCAAAGCGCCAATCGAAAACAAGGTTTAAGTGATGCTTTCATTGCTTCGCCTTAGAATATGGTTTTACAACGATGCCACCTTGCATCACAAAAGCGACATCTTCCATTACGCTAATGTCCTCCAAAGGCTTGCCTTTAACTGCGACAATATCAGCGTAAGCACCTACCTTTATCGAGCCAATATCATTTTCTTTGTTCAATAGGGTTGCCGCATTAACTGATGCCGCCTGTAACGCTTGCATAGGTGTCATGCCAAACTGCACCATACGAGATAATTGCTTTAGATTGTCGCCGTGAGGATAAACCCCGGCATCGGTTCCCATCACCATTTTCACGCCAGCTTTAACCGCCTTAGTAAAATTTTCTCGTTGCAATGCCCCAGTCTTTCGCTCCTTCGCTAGGCTCTCTTCTAAAATACCCGCCGCCGCGCCCTCACCTAAAATATATTCGGTCACATAGATGTCCATAGACAAATAAGTACCGTTTTTCTTCGCCAGCTTTATACCAGCGTCATCAATAAAGCTGGCATGCTCAACCGAATCTACACCTGCCTCTATTGCCGCATAAATGCCGTCGGTGCCATGCGCATGCGCAGCAACTGTAATACCTCGGCGATGCGCTTCAGTGACCACCATTTGCATTTCTTCAAGTGAGTATTGTTGCACTCCAACCTTAGTTCCTTTCGACAGCACGCCACCGGTGGCGCAAATCTTAATTAGGTCAGCACCGTATTTAATATTGCGGCGCACTTTTTTAGCCACTTCCCACGGCCCATCTGCCACGCCATCACTACTCACTTGGTAATCGACCGGCAACAAATTATTATCACAATGCCCGCCGGTGATTCCTAGAGAGGGCCCAGAAACAAATAGGCGCGGACCAACGATATCGCCAGCGTTAATGCTGTCGCGCAAGGCAACATCAATGAAGCCTCCAGCACCTAAATTACGCACCGTAGTGACACCGGCCATTAGGGTTGCTTTTGCGTGCTTAACGCCGCGTAAGGCTGCACGAGTTTGCGAGCTAGCCAAACGCTTATAACCATGTTCTTGCGAGCTTGAGGTCAGGTGCACATGCATATCGATCATACCCGGCAATATTGTCATGCCACGAAGGTCAATGACATCACCAGTAAACTGGTTTGCGGTTGCAGATCGAATAGAGGTGATGCGGCCCTCATCAATGGTGATCAATGGATTTTCTACCAGCTTACCGGTATTCACATCGACCATCGCATCAGCAATAATCACCGTCGAGGCTAACGTGCTGCTTGATAAAAGTATAAAAACTAAGGCTAGAAAAAACTTAACTCGCATTCACGGACCTATTGTTGGTTGTCTAAAAAAAATTATTGTAGCGCAAACATGCGATTCAAAAGTGATTCTCTAGCACCCTCTGAGTATTTTCACCGAGTCATGCTGTTAATTCGATACGTTGTTTCAATCGGTGCTCGCAAGCGATCGCGGTTAAACCAGCGATAGGAAGAACCCGGCAATCGCGGCACTCATCAAGTTAGCCATAAATGCGGCGGTAACCGCTCTCATTCCCATGCGTGCGACATCAGAACGGCGATGCGGTGCAATTGTCGCCAAACCGCCCAATAAAATAGCGATCGACGAGAAATTGGCGAAGCCACACAAAGCAAAGGTAACAACAGCTTGAGTATGCGCACTCATCAACTCCTTCTGAGCCGAGAAGTCTAAAAATGCGACAAACTCATTTAATACCAATTTCTGCCCAATCATGCTGCCGGCAACGGTGCTTTCACTCCAAGGTACGCCGAGAATAAATGCCACCGGGCGAAACAGTTGACCGAGAATTCCCTGCATCGATAAGTCAGGCATACCAAGGTAGCCACCCAGCCCACCGAGCAAACCATTGAGCATGGCAATTAGCGCTACAAACGCGATCAACATCGCGCCGATGTTTACCGCCAAACTCAACCCCGCTGCGGCGCCACCGGCAGCGGCATCAATCACATTGGCGTATTGCTCTGTTTCTTGCTCAACCACTTCTTCATGATTATCTATTTCTTGCGTTTCGGGCAGCAATAATTTGGCCATTAAAAAGCCACCCGGAGCGGCCATAAAGCTAGCGGCTAGGAGATATTTCATTTCTACGCCTAAGGCCACATAACCCGCTAACACTGAGCCTGCAACGGTTGCCATTCCACCTACCATCACGGCGAATAATTCTGAATTCGACATCTTGCCAACAAACGGTTTAATAACCATAGGCGCTTCAGTTTGACTGACAAAAATATTGGCAGTGGCCGACATAGACTCTGCACGACTGGTACCTAAAAGCCATTGCAAGGCGCCACCAACAACGCGGATAACCCAGCCCATAATGCCGATGTAATAGAGTACTGAAATCAGGCTCGAGAAGAAAATAATAATCGGTAGCACTTGTAAAGCGAAAACAAAGCCGATGCCATCACTCGATGCGCGACCAAGATTGCCGAACAGAAAATCGATGCCACTTTGTGCGTATGACAACACGCCTGACACGCCGCCTGAAATACTCTCTAGCACACTGCGCCCAAGCGGGAAATATAGAGCAAACGCGCCAATTGCGAATTGCAGTAAAAATGCCACCGCGATAGTGCGCCAATTTATATCGCTTCGATACTTAGAAATCACAAAGCCAATGCTGAGAAGAATGAACATGCCAAAAAGGCTAATAAGAGTGGTCAAGGCAATATCTCTACAATAATTATGTGAGGCCTCAGCATAACTCAGGTCTCTGTGTGTCAGGCAATCGTTGTTTATACGACTACAGTTAGTGGTGCAACGGCAAGCGGTTTAAATAGTAATTTGCCGAAGCGACGATTTGATGTGCTCTTTAACCATGTCAATCGCCACGCGATTACGGCCGCCGCCAGTAACAACGATGTGTGCATGCTGCTTAGAGGGTTCAATGTGCTCATAGTACATTGGTCTAACGGTTGCTTTGTACTGATCGGCAACCGATTGAAAGCTACGACCGCGCTCTTGCGTGTCGCGTTCAATACGCCGCAGCAAGCAGATATCAAGCGGTGTATCAATAAACACCCTGACGTCGAATAATTGGCGTAAAGCTGGGTCACTTAACAATAAAATGCCTTCAACGATAATGAATTCAGCCGCTTGCACATACCGAATACCACTACCTCGTGTGTGATTAGCGAAATCGTAAACCGGCACATCCACATCGTTACCGCTTTTAAGCGCTAAAATGTGCTTCACCAACAACTCATGCTCAAACGCTTTGGGATGATCGTAGTTGGTCTGTTCACGAACCGACATTTCTAAATGACTTTGGTCACGATAATAAGCATCTTCTTCAAGCACGGCTAATGGCCGCCCTTCTAATTCGGCAGACAACTCTTTATAAACCGTTTGCGCAAACAGCGTTTTCCCTGAGGCCGACGCGCCCGCTATGGCAATGATAGATCTTGACATTTGCTCTCCAAGTGAGCGACTAAACTGCGGCTACTCTACCACACCCGAGACCCCGATACCTCGTGGGTCTGAGGCTGTATGAGTTTCGCCATTAATAGTGTCAATTAATTGCAAGTCGCCAAATTCCCATGCGTGCGGCTGAACTCGATAGCCTTTCTTCTGCAGCTCTCGCGTAGTATCGACGGCCAAGGGAATGCTGATACTGGTGGTAATCAAATCGGGTGGCAGCAATTGATGATGAAAACGACTTGCAGCAACTGATTCAGTGGCGCTCATATTATTGTCGATAACATTAATAATACCTTGGAAAACCGACGTGAATATAGTCGAGCCTCCTGGCGTACCGATCACCATACGAACATCATCACCCTCTAAAATAATGGTTGGGCTCATAGATGAAAGCATTCTTTTTGACGGTTGAATTTCATTCGCTACGCCACCGATAACGCCGTAAACATTAGCCACACCCGGCTTGGTGGAAAAATCGTCCATTTCATTGTTCAAAATAAATCCGGCACCATCAACCACCACACCACTGCCGTAGCTCCAGTTTATGGTGTAGGTATTTGAAACCGCATTGCCCCACTTATCAACGATCGAGAAATGTGTGGTACTCGGCGAGTCTAAGCCAGGTTTTGCGTGCTCAAGGGTACTTATCGAGTCGACCTTAACTTGCTTCGCGCGGCGCTCGATATAGGCATCACTGATTAACTCATTTATTGGCACATCAAAGAAATCTGGGTCGCCAAAATACTCCGCTCGATCAGCAAATACACGCTTCTCCATTTCGGCAATTAAGTGAATGTACTGCGCTGAATTTGGCTCGAGGCCAGAAAACTCATGATCGAGTAACTGCTTCATTTTAAGCAACTGAATTACCGCAAAACCGCCAGAACTGGGTGGCGGTGCGGTAATCACTTGATAGTCGCGCCAATTCGCCGTCAATGGAACACGCCATACCGCCTCGTAGGCCTGAAGATCTTGAGCGCTTATTAAACCGTTGTCTCGTTTAGATTGAGCAACTAACAACTGCGCAGTTTGACCGCTATAGAAATCGGCTGGCCCATGCTTAGCAATACGCCTTAACACATCCGCTAAGTCAGTCTGCTTGAAGATGCCGCCGTTAGCCATGGCACCAAAGTGTTCGGCAAAATTGACTTTATCGTCGAACCATTCAATCGTCTCGGCTAAGCCTTGGGCTTTCTTCGGGTGAACTTGAAATCCGAATTCAGCATAGCTGATTGCCGGAGCAATTAGGCTGCTCCACGGCTTAGAACCAAATTTCTGATGCGCTTGCCACAAACCAGCAACGGTTCCTGGCACGCCAGCGGATCTAATCCCCACTAGGCTAGACTTTTCAATCACGTCGCCATTGGCATCAAGGTACATGTCTCGGCTAGCTGTTAAAGGCGCTTTCTCGCGGTAATCTAAGAAGTGATTTTGCCCATTCATATGCGCCAACATAAAACCGCCACCGCCAATGTTACCTGCCTCTGGGAAAGTAACCGCTAACACAAATGCAGCCGCTATCGCCGCATCCACTGCGTTTCCGCCGTCGCGCAATACATCTTCAACTGCGCTTGCAGCATATTGGTCAGGCATCGCATAGGCCGCCTCTCGGTGCTGGCTGGGGTGATTTGCACAAGCGCCAAGCAGTAAAAAGACCAGACCTAAAAGGAGGCCTTGCGCTGATCGAAAATTACCAAAATTGATTGTTGCGCTCATAATTCGACTCTTATTTCTACTAAGGTTTGCTAACTAGTCAAATAACATACTCCAATTATTATGAATCGCAAAACCTCTTACGCCGGTGCTCTTTCCTCGCATACCTACCTGGCAACACCTAAGCGCTTTCGACTTATTGCGATATCACCGATTAGCGGTCTTCTCTATCGGCAAATAGCCACCTAAGTCACTGAAGCTAGAAATTAATTGTCTTTGCTGTCGACCAAGCTCACCGTCATTATAAAATGGTGCTTTCGACGCATCGACCTTATAACTCATGTTCTCGAAGTTTTTATCAAAGCGAGCGTCTTCAACCTTAATATTGCGCGTTTTGTAGGAAAATTTGGCCAACTTAATTGGATCCAATGTATGACTGAAACGCCTAAACCCTTTGAAGCTGAACAATTCATCAACGAAGCGATCACTCCGCGCAATTAGGGCGTTAATCAGCTGATGCACGAAGTCTCGTTGATCTTGGTGCTGACAAATGACTGAAATTGAACTGCCGGCTAACTCAAGAAAATGTGAGGATTTGCCGACTACGTTTAATTCAAACAGTCGTTTGTGACCAAGTTTAATTCTTTGCTGGACCTCGAAAGTGTAGCCAGCGAACTTCAAACCCTTAAGCTGTTTATCTACGTCTACTGCCGAAGCACTCCCTAAGGTCGACCCATCACCGGCCATTAAAGGCAGATCTAAATGACAATTAAACGGTGTCGCGACACGAGAACTCTGGTCTAAACTCTGGTCTATTCGCACAGTAAATAACTCGCGCACTTCGTGTTCACGGGCTTTTTTCATCGCTAACAACGCGGTTTGCACAATTTCAGACGTCGGTGTGGTTGGCTCGATTAACCAGCGACGGCTGTAGACTACTTTGTCTTTGCTCGCACTTTCACCGCAAGTTGGGTAATTCTCTTTACCAATAACAGCAACAACTAGGTATAAACAGGAGCCATTTTGACCAGCGAACAGCTGATAGCCGCAAGGTACCGAAATATGTGCAATGACATTAGATAGATTATCAAGTTTACGATCAACGTCTAAATATTGTTGAGGAACAGCCTCGCCGCCATCAGCCAAACGAATTGTTGGCGAAAAAGCCAGCGGTGTTTCGCCAAACTCGTTTTGTATTGGTTGATCAAGATTAATCTGACTTGAGACAAGATTTAATATTGGAGCACTCATAAAAATCACCATAGCTGAACACAAATAATTAGCTTTCTCTTTCTATCGAGACCGACCTATTATGCAGACTATTGCTTAATCTGATGTGAAATTAATATTTCAATTAGGTGAAACTCATTAACTGGGCTTCTTGGTTAGTCGCCCAATTTTGATTACACCAGTAACCAGCGCAGTACCGAACAGAACAATTGCCATTCCAACCACCATCATCATTGTTATTTCTTCATCGATGAATAAGGCTCCCCATAATGAACCGAATAGCGGTATCAAAAAAGTAACCGTAATTGCCCTCGTGCTACCAATCTCAGCCAGTAGGCGAAAAAACATTAGGTAAGCAACACTGGTGCACAACACCGCCAAGGCTAGTAATGCCATCCATGCCTCGATGCTTGGCATTTGTGATGGCATAAACCAAAAAAGTAAGGGTAATAAGCATAGCGCTGCCGATAACTGACTAAAAGTTGCGATACTCAAGGCCGATACATCGGCTAATTTTTCAGAGGTGTAGTTTGCGGCGATGCCATATAACAAGGGGGCAGATGCAGACGCAACTATCGCTAACGTTTTACCCTGTGCCGGCACTGCCAATTCATCAGAAACAAGCACTACCACGCCGATAAACCCTACAACAAGCCCAAGAACACCGCTCAATTGCATTCTGCTGTTAAGCCAAAGCCATGCGACGACCGCACCCCATATCGGCGCTGTGCCGTTTAGAATAGCCGCCATACCACCGGTAATATAGAGCATCGAATAAGCAAAGAGCACGAAGGGGATAGCTGAATTAAGCAAGCCAACGACAAAAATATTCAGCCAGTGTTTCCTCACTTTTTGTCGGCTTAAGGCCGGTTCACGCAGCCACCAGAATGGTAACAATACTAAGCCCGCTATGAGTACTCGCGCCTCAATCAAGGCAATCGCGCCAAACTCTGGCACGGCAATACGCATGAATAAAAACGACGCTCCCCAAAGCGCTGCTAAGATAACAAGTTCGATGATATTTTTAACCGACATTGGTCACTCCCTCCTCCTAAAAGTGAAGTGTAAAGCACCGCCAAACAAACACTAGCGATTCTCGGTGATTGAACATCACATTAATAACGTGAAGTCTCAATGTGACATTTATTATGCAGTTAGAATGTTAATATAAGAAAGACTTACAATTAAAAAAATCAACCAGGCAAAATCGCTCATGCAACGCAATAATCAATTATTTTCCAACATCTCGTCTGACGGCCAACTTGAGTTCTCTCTACGCGAGGTAGATGTCCCTAAGCCCAAGGCTCACGAAGTTGTCGTTCGCGTTGAAGCTGCGCCGATTAACCCGTCTGACATGTGGCCAATGTTTGGCCCAGCAAACTTAGCTGAAGCAACCCTTGAGTACAGTGATGACAAGAAAATCATGAGTGCGCCACTTTTCCCCGGCATGGCTTCCCGAGTTAGCTCACGCCTTGACCAAGTTCTACCGATTGGTAATGAAGGTGCCGGCACGGTAATCGCTGCTGGCGAGAGTGATGCTGCTCAGGCGCTAATGGGCAAGACAGTTGCGATTCTATCTGGCGCCACTTATGCAGAATATTGTTGCGTACCGGTGCAAGCCTGCATGGCCCATAATGATGGTACAACGGCGAAGCAGGCAGCGTCATCATTTGTAAACCCACTTACCGCACTTGGCATGGTAGACACTATGAGAATGGAAGGCCATACCGCCTTAATACACACTGCAGCCGCTTCTGGCTTGGGCCAAATGCTAAACAAAATCTGTATCGCAGAAGATGTGCCGTTGGTGAATATAGTGCGAAGCCAAGAGCAAGTAGATATCCTCACAGAGATTGGTGCCAAATACATATGCAACTCATCATCTGACAGCTTTAAGAAAGATTTACTAAAGGCTATTGACGAAACAGGTGCCACCTTAGCATTTGACGCAATTGGCGGCGGCGAACTAGTCAGCGATATTCTTACCGCTATGGAACGGGTCGGCAGTAAAGACGCGGTTGGCTTCAACACTTATGGCTCACCATCGAACAAACAGGTCTATATTTATGGTGGCTTAGACTTCTCACCAACGATTCTGAATCGCGCCTACGGCATGTCATGGAGTATTGGTGGTTTTCTACTAATGCAATTCTTAGGCAAGATAACCCCTCAACGCGTTGCTGAATTACACAAACGTGTTGCTGACGAAATTGACACAACTTTTGCCAGCAACTTTACCGAAGAGCTTACATTTAAGCAGGCAATGACTCCTAGCTACGTTGCTAAGTACAACGCTAAAAAAACTGGCGAAAAGTTTTTAATTAACCCGTCGTTGGGCGTCTAATCACTTAACTCGCCGAACATCATCAGTAAAGTGAAGAAAATTATTCAAAGTCGCGCTTACCGTAGAGCTAAACGCTTGGTAAGAGCGACTATTGAAAGACCGGCTAGGTTGATAGATTTAGCTAATATGGCGCAAAAAAAAGCAGCTCGACAAGCTGCAAAGAAAGCGGAAACTAAAATTGTTGAAATTTTGGAGCCAATTAAGTCCTCTTATCGACTGATTCGCGCTTACGCCAACGGAACGTATCGCCAGATATCATTTGAAAACTTTGGTTTAATTGTTGCCGCAATTATCTACTTTGTGATGCCAATAGACGCCCTACCAGACTTCATTGCAGGCCTTGGCTTTACCGATGACGCGGCGGTATTAATATGGACTTTTAATAAAGTTTCAAAGGAATTAGAGAACTTCTTAAGCTGGGAAGCAGCACAAAAAAACCAAGACAACGAACAACTCCCTCCGTCGACCGAAAATTAGACGTTTAAGTAAATAGATTACCTTTTCGTTTAAAACTCCGACAAAACCGACACTATATAATTACTAGACATTTAAGCCATAAATGTTTAATAGCAGCTTACCCAACACTAAAAATGGACATTTGCGCGTGAGAAAGTGCTAAAAAATGTCATTCCTTGATCTAACTAGACACGGCTTCAGGCCTACCGACCTGTTTGCCTCTATCTTATATATATGATAAAACAGATTAATCAGAAAGAGTGATACTTAAAAGAACGGCCCCTATAGCTTTCGATTTACTAATCGTGTGTCTATTTATACAGTCAAAAGATTACTCAATCTGATAATTCAGTGAGTGCTTAACCAATAAATAAGTGCCACTGAGAAGACCGATCACGGCCTCGCTAACCGAGTAAATTTACCTCGTATATCGAAGCTGAATAAAAATCGTTTGGAGGATGAATGCAACAATTTTACCGCGGCTCGCGCGCGCCTGAGTACCTATACTCGGCTGCCTTCGCCGTTGCACACTTGCTGTCACCCGACAAACAAAATTAATCATAAGCATTAACATTCGAGGGAGCATAGTCATGCAAAACAACCGTAAGAGTACGGCTTTGAAAAGAACCGCACTTGCCATCGCCATATCTGGAGCCATCCCAATGATGGTTCCTAGTATGGCCTTAGCACAAGAGGGCGCATCATTAGAAGAAGTTGTGGTAACCGGTATTCGCAGCTCAATTAAACGCGCACAAGATATCAAACGCGATTCATCAGGTATTGTCGATTCAATTTCCGCTGAAGACTTGGGCAAATTCCCCGATCTAAACGTGGCCGAATCATTACAACGCATCCCCGGGGTCGCGATTGATCGTTCCGGCGGTGAAGGCCAGGCCGTAACGGTTCGTGGCTTAGGCCCTCAATTCAACAACGTACTATTAAACGGCCGTCAGATTGCTACTGAAACCGGCGGTCGTGAATTTAGTTTCGACGTGCTTGCGTCAGAGCAAATTACCGGCGCCAATGTCTATAAAACAGGTAATTCGAAGCTTCAATCTGGTGGCATAGGTGCAACGATCAATATCACTACCGCGCGCCCCTTAACGACTCCAGGCTTACAAGTCGCTGGATCGGTAAAAGCAATTTACGAAACCCTATCTGAAGAAACGTCACCTGCTGTTTCGTTACTATTGAGCAACACCTTTGCTGACGACACATTTGGCGTTGGCTTATCCTATAGCCGCCAAGAACGTGATGTGCAAATCAACCGCATTCAAACAGCAGGCTGGCGACCCGGCCAAACCATCTCCAATAACCGTGATGGCGTATTGTTTGAAAATGCCTTCATTCCTCGAAACTGGGATCAAATTGTAGACAACCAAGAGCGTACTCGTGAAAACCTAGCGCTGGTTCTACAATACGCCCCATCGGACGACTTAAGTATTACCTTAGATGGTTTCGAATCTAAGTTCGAAGTTGATTCCTTAGTTACTGATTTAGCATCGTGGTTTGAGCCAGATCGTGTTGGCGCAGGTCAAATCGACCCGTCTACTGGGACTTTGATTAACTTCACCCAAGAAATTGGCTTAAACCAAGGTTCTGGTGATCCGGCATCTGACTTCGTATCACACACTCGTAATGGTCGTGACTCAACCACTGATGGTATTGGCTTAAACGTTGAGTGGAACATTAACGATCGCCTAAGCGCAAACTTAGACGTCTCAACCTCAAGCGCTGAAAATGACTCGGCCGGTAAAGATCGCTTTAATGTGATCGGCATCATCAACAATTACCAATTTAACGGCAACCCTGGTAGCACACCGGTAGTGACCCACGACGGTTTTGGCAATGGCCAACTACCCGATGCAAGCCGCACTCGCTTACACTACAATGAAATTGGTGGTGTTGGTGTAACGACGCTTGATGAGATAGATGAAGTCAAAGTAGATTTTGAATACGCTTTCGACTCTGAGCGCATCGAAAGTGTCAAATTCGGTGCCCATTCGTCATCTCGTGAAAACCAACGTTTTCAGTTATTCGGCAACCAGTGCGCATTCTGTGGATACTTTTTTCCGGCACCAAACGAAACGGTAGGTCTACGCCCGTTCACGGCTGAAAATTTTTTCCCAGGCTTGATCGATACGTTTTACACCTATGATGGCGATGCGGTTGAAGGTTTTCTAGCATCCGCTGGCTTTCCAATCGTGCCAACATTGCAAAACAATCGCTATGAAATTAGTGAAGACGTTACTAGCTTTTACCTTGACACTACACTCAACTTCGCCGTCGGTGAAATGCCATTATCGGTAAACCTTGGCGTACGTTATGCTGAAACCGATATTGATGTACTTGCCGTTCAAAGCGACATTGTTGACGTTGTTCCAACCAGTGACTTAACGCTATTTGCAAACGTTTTTGGTCCAGCCAGCACGTTCACACAAGGCAGTAGTTACGACAACGTTTTACCAAGCTTGAATGCCAAGCTAGACCTAAACGACAGTATGGTGCTTCGCTTCGCGGCTTACGAGTCTTTAACCCGCGCTACCTTGTCAGAACTTTCGCCAGCAACCACGTTCAACCAGCCACGTCGTCAGACCCTCACGGCTCAAGGTGGTAATCCGGCATTGAAGCCATTCGAATCAACCAACTTTGACTTGAGTTTTGAATGGTACTACGGAGATGCTAGCAATTTTTCTATCGCCTACTTCAATAAAGATATTGGCAACTTTGTTACAACCTTAACCGGCAACGAAACGTTTACATTGACTAATCGTACTGCCGCTAATGGTTTCCGTTGTGGTGATGCATTGTGTGCGCCAGGAGCTCTAGTAGCTGGCCAAGACATTATTCCGACAACAGATGAATTGAATGGCGAAAGCGAGGTATTTAGTGTGGCTAGGCCGCAAAACGGCCGCTCTGCTAAAGTTGACGGCTTCGAAGTTGCAATCACGCATTTATTCGATAACGGCTTTGGTATTTCCGCGAACGCTACCTTCGTAGACAGTAACGTAAGTATTGGTGCTGATACGACCACTAGCTTTGCTCTAGAAGGTTTAGGCGACTCTCAGAACTTAGTTGTTTTCTATGAGAACGATAAAATGCAAGCCCGTATAGCCTACAACAACCGTGACGCGTTTTTACGTCAGATTGATAACGGCTTCAATGGAGAACCAGTTAATACCAATGAATTTGGTCAAGTTGATATAAGCGCAAGCTACAATATCAACGACACCTTAACTGTATTCTTCGAGGGCACTAACGTGACCGAAGAAGAACTGGTTCAAACTGGTCGCTTTGCAAACCAAACCTACAATATCGAAGACAATGGCGCCCGTTACGCTATTGGCCTTCGTGGAAAATGGTAAGGCTAGGCCAAACTGGTCATTCAGGGCTAACCTGAATGACCAACTTAGACAATTGAAAATGGCTCGCGCATCTCGGTTCGCGAGCCATTTTTTTGGCAGAAAATCACTCAAGGTCTAATTAACAGACGAAGCTGGGGGTGTCGCCCCGTGCGGAATAATTTTTTTCAAAGATTGGCAAATTTTTTCTCTGCGTTCCAGTACCATAAACATTACAATAGCTACAATTTAAAATATGTCTCAAACAATAAAAACTCTGGTCATTGTTGGCGGCGGTACAGCCGGTTGGTTGTCGGCGGCCATCATTGCCGCGCATCACAAATCTGACCAAGCGAATAGCTTGAAAGTGATCTTAGTTGAAGCCTCCGACATACCGACCGTTGGTGTTGGCGAAGGCACTTGGCCGACAATGAAAAACACCATTCGGCGTATAGGCATCAAAGAAAGTGACTTATTCCGAAAGTGCTTCACGGCTTTCAAACAAGGAGGCAAATTTGTCGATTGGGTACATGGCAACGGCGATTTTTACTATCACCCCTTTACCGTACCCTTAGGCTATGGCCGATTAGACCTTGCTCCTTATGTCTCGAACATTGAAGACTTCGCCGTAGAAGCAAATTTTCAACACCGTATTTGCGAAGCTGGCCTTGCGCCGCGGGGCTTGAGCGATAACGAGTATTCCGGCCAATGCAATTATGCCTACCATTTTGATGCCGGTGCCTTTGCCGAGCTATTGAAAGATTTTTGCAAAACCAATCTCGATGTCGAGCACATTATCGGTACGGTTCAACATGCCAATAAATCGGCCGATGGTAATATCGAATCAATCGCGCTCGATCAAGACCGAACTCTTAAGGCCGACTTATATATTGACTGTACCGGGTTTAGCTCGCTTTTGCTCGGCAAGGAAATGGCGGTGCCGTTTATCTCAGCCGAAAAATACCTGTTCAACGATTCAGCGCTAGCTTTGCACATGCCTTACGCTGAGGATAATAACGACATAGCCAGCCACACCATTGCCACCGGGCAAAATGCAGGATGGATTTGGGATATAGGTTTAACTCACAGGCGCGGCGTCGGCCACGTTTATGCAAGCCAGTTTTTAAGTGACGATGAGGCAGAAGCCAATCTACATGCTTACTTAGGCCCAGCTGCTGCTGATATAAGCCCGCGTAAAATCACCTTCAAGTCTGGCCATCGCCAACAGTTTTGGAAAGGTAATTGTGTCGCGGTAGGTATGTCAGCTGGCTTTGTTGAACCACTCGAAGCGACCGCTATTATGCTGGTAGAAATTTCAGCTCGTTATATTGCAGAGAACCTCCCTCCCGACCAAAATATCATGCGCATCACCGCCAAACGCTTTAACCAACAGATGGGTTATCGTTGGGGACGTATTATTGATTTCTTAAAATTACATTACATGCTCAGCAAACGACCCGAAGCCTATTGGCAAGCACACACCGAAGAGGCTAGTATTCCTGATTCCTTGAAAGAGGATTTGCAAATTTGGGGTCACCGCGGGCCGATCAACACTGACTTTGACAGTGCGATAGAACTTTTCCCCGCAGCTAGCTACCAATACGTTATGTACGGCATGGGCTTTAAGCCTGATTTCGAGCGCCAAGCGTATCTTTATAAAGAGCATAGGCAAGCGAACCGTATCATCCAGCAAAACCAAAAAATCACCGAACAGATGTTGCGCAGCTTACCGCCACATCGGCAATATATTCAGCAATGGCTAGCTACATAACCGACTATTTAAGAATGGCAGGTTATCTACTAAACTATCATGGCTAATTAATACACAATCATAGAAATAGAAGAAAGATCATGGCCGAAGAACAACTAATTCCTACCCTTACAGAACTGACCTTAAGCGCTCATTCAGACTTAAAGATGGACCCAAAAGGGGCACTTAAAGTCGCTGCCAATCAACACATGATTAACCTCAAAGTCAGTGAGGTCGGGATGGCCGTCAGTAGCTTTCCAGTGTTGATCAGTCGTGCATCTGAAAAATCAGATTGGAACCTCTCAGCGATTAACAGCTTCGAAATAGGGACTAATTTATTCGTCGAAGACGACGCTTGGACCGGTACGCATCTGCCAATCGGCATGCAAACCTACCCTTTCTTTTTGATGCGTTCACCCACTGATACAAAGAACTTCACAATCGGCATCGATGAGCAAAGCAGTGCCTTTTCAAAAGACCAAGGTGAAGCATTGTTTGAAGACGGCAAAGCGTCTATTCGCTTAAGCCAAGCGACAGCTCAACTTGAATTAGAAGTTAAGCACGACGTGCACACCTATAAGTTTGCCAAAAAAATCGAAGAGTTTGGCTTAATAAAAGCCATTGACCTACAAGTTCAGTACCATAATGGTCGTGTTAACACGCTTAAGGGACTGAATACGATCGACGAGCTCGCTCTGCATGAACTTGAAAGCGAAAAATTTGAAGAGTTGAGAAAAGAAAGCTATCTGCTACCTCTATTCTCGATGTTAACCTCAATCTATCAATTCAATAACTTGATTAAGTTACACAATCTAAAGAGCCCCGAAAACACCATTGCCCAAGTGAAATTGGAAGCTCCTAAAGAAGAGGGAGCCGAAGCCTAAAAAGTTAATTTCGAAGGTTAAATCAAGCTCCTAATAAAAGGCCTCAAAGATAACTTTGAGGCCTTTTATTTGAAAACAGGAATGCATTCTGTGCGCGCCTAGAACCGCAAACAGCCAACCTCATCGATCAACCGCTGAACCTTGACGGGTTGTCGACTAATACTATGCAATAGTATTTAAATAACTACAAAAAAAGTCAGAGGAGATCTACAGGTGTCTATCAACTATATTCGATCCAGTCTATTGCTGAGCCTCGCTCTATTACTGTTATCAAGTACCGCCGCGGCTGACACACTAACCGCCGATAACTTCGTACTCATCGACAACCAAGGCAAGGCCCAAGAGCTGTACTATCATGGCGACGACAAAGCCGTTGTTATTGTCGCTCAAGGAAATGGTTGTCAGATCGTTAGATCTAACTTGGAAGACCTAAAATCAATTCGCAAAGACTACGCTAACCAAGGCGTTGAAATTCTGATGTTGAACGCCAATATGCAAGACAGCCGTGCAAAAATCGTGGCCGAAGCGGAAGAATGGGGTAACGACTTCGCAATAATGAAAGATCGCACCCAAATCATTGCGCGCGCTTTAAAGCTAAGTCGAACCGGTGAAGTATTGATCATTGATCCAAGAAACTGGCAGGTAGTGTATCGCGGCCCGCTCAGTGACCGAGTCGACTTTGAACGTCAAAAAAATAAAGCCAATAAACGCTACGTGCGCGATACGCTTGATGCACTTATAGCGGGTAAAAAAGTGACTCCGCGCACCGTTAACTCGCCGGGCTGCATAATCAATTACGACGATATCGACCCAGCTAAGATTAGCTACAGTGAGACCATTGCACCAATCCTCAAAGAGAATTGCGTGGCTTGCCACGTACAAGGTGGTATCGCACCGTGGGCCATGTCTGAATACGCCATGATCAAAGGCTTTGCCCCTATGATTCGTGAAGTTGTGCGAACTAAGCGCATGCCGCCGTGGCACGCCGACCCTGAAATTGGCCATTGGCGCAATGATGTCGGCATGAGTGACCAAGATAATAAAACACTGATTGCGTGGATCGAAGCTGGCGCACCTCGTGGTGAAGGAGATGACCCACTAAAGCAAATACAGCCACATGAAAACCTATGGACTTTGGGTGAACCTGACCTAATCATCGACATTCCAGCATTTGAAATACCCGCCACCGGCACAGTAGATTATCAGTTCCCCAATGTTCCAAACCCTTACGATAGAGATGTTTGGGTTGTTGCTGCCGAAGTGATACCCGGAGACCCTAAAGCCGTACACCATATTCTAGCCGGCTCCTCAGAAAAGCAACCGCAAGGCCGATTATCAGAAATTTTTGAAAACTTTATTATCACCTACGCACCAGGCAACGAAGCATCATCAATGCCTGCGGGCACTGGCGTATTTGTACCCAAAGGCGGCGTGTACCAATTTCAAATGCATTACACACCCTATGGTAAGAAAGCTGTAGACCGCAGCCGAATCGGCTTACATTTTTCCGACAAACCACCCGCTAATTTTTATCGCGAACAGGTTATCGTGAATTTTGAACTGGCGATTCCGGCAAATACCGAACAACATGAGGAGAAAGCCTATTTCATGTTCGATAAAGACGCTGAAATCCACGCGCTGTTTCCGCACTCGCATTATCGCGGTGTAAGCTCTACCTTTGAAATTCAATATCCTGATGGCAACGTTGAAACCATCCTGTCAGTTCCTAACTATGACTTTAACTGGCAGCGCACTTATCAATTTACCGAACCAAAACCTGTACCTGCCGGCAGCAGAGTGGTTCATCGAACCATCTACAATAATTCCGCCAAAAACCGTGGCAATCCGGCGCCAGACGAAATTGTCTATTGGGGTTTGCAATCAGAACAAGAGATGCTTTATGGCTCAGTCGGTTACAGTTGGGTTAATGAAACCACCGACAAACCCATTCATGACCGTGGTCGAGCGGACTTGTTTCAAATGATGGGTTTAATGGACCATAATTTTGACGGCAAGGTCGCAAAACCGGAACTGACTAACAGCCTGACTCGGGCAATCGGTGACAACTTTGATCAATTTGATACCAGTAAAGATGGTCTATTAGACCTACAAGAACTAGGTGGAATGCTACAAACAATTCGCAAACAACGGCAACAATAGAGGCGGTATATGATCGATTCAGACAAAAAAATACCGCGCTTGGAAGATAATTATTCAGCCGAGGCTATCGCACAACGACAGCGTTTCATTACCGAAAAAACCGGTGTGGAATTAAAGCATGTAGCGCATTCGTCGCAAGACCTGAAAAGCCTCATGGGTAATATCGAGAACCCGATTGGGGTAGCGCAAGTGCCGATTGGTTTGGCCGGCCCGGTGCGTATTAACGGTGAGCACGCGAATGGTGATTTTTACGTACCGATGGCCACCACTGAAGGCACTTTGGTGGCGAGTTATAGCCGAGGTATGCGCGTGTTATCAGAAATCGGTGGAGTGAAAACCACGGTTATCGAACGATATATGCAACGTGCGCCAGTATTCCATTTTGACAATGCACAAGATGCGCGAGATTTTGGCATTTGGTTTGACGAAAATATAGACACTATTCGTCAAATCGCTGAAGCAACAACCTCAATCGGCAAACTGTCACACGTAGAACAATATGGTGTATCTCGCATGCGCTTCGTGCGATTCAATTACACTACTGGCGATGCCGCAGGGCAGAACATGTGCGGTAAGGCCACTTTCGCCGCCTGTAATTGGATTGCTGACAACTACCCAAAACTAAACCGCTATACCTTGTCAGGCGCAATTGATACCGATAAAAAGCACTCACAGTTAAACACACTACACTCTAGGGGTACGCGTGTCGTTGCCGAAGCCGTATTACCCAGAGACGTGGCCTTAAAACTCTTGCGTGTTGATACCAAAGCCTTATTCGATGCTCGGCAAGTTAATAATGTAGGCGGCATGCTCGCTGGTACTAGCAACAATGGCGCGCATTCCGCTAACGGCTTAGCCGCTATCTTTATCGCTACAGGCCAAGACGCGGCTAATATTGCCGAATCACAGGCGGCGATCGTCTATTCTGACTTGATGGAAAACGGTGACCTTTACTGGAGCATCACACTGCCTTCGGTCATTGTTGCCAGCTACGGCGGCGGCACCGGCTTAGGTAGTCAACGCGAATGCCTAGAGATAATGGACTGTTATGGCAACGGCAAAGCATTAAAGCTGGCGGAGATATGCGCGGCAACCGTATTAGCCGGCGAGATATCTCTTGGCTCAGCGGTGCTCGCTGGCGATTGGGTTTCGAGCCACGATAAGCTGGGCCGCAATCGACCGTAGATTAGGCGTCTAAGCGTCTAGGAACGTTGATGAAATGACTGAATATTGTAACTCACGTACTTCAATATCGATAAAACCCTATTACCTTTATGCTTGACCTCAAGTTAACTTGAGGCATTAAAGTCTAGCTATAAGCCAGCAACTGAGCAACAACAAACCCCGGCTTTAACACGCTGCGACTCGTATAAGAGTCGCAGCATATTTTCTTTTTTAGTAATGACGCTATAGTCGAGAAGTATCAGTAGTCGAGAAGTATCAATCGAATGACGAACTCGCTCGCGCGCTTACTTCAATTTAATCGTTCTAGAAACAAGCCGTAAGTCACCCCAACCTCTCGCCAACACGCTTGCTGGTCGCGACGACAACAGCTTCAGGCCTTGCGCTTCTTCTAAGCCGTAACGGAACCCATTCACTTGTAAGTTTAATTCAGGCTCATGAATACTTACCGCAAGATTTAACGTTATTGAGCGACAGTCGCGCCCATGGCAAAGAAAACGTTTTGTATCGGCATCACTTTTAGCAACCCCATTTATCGACATTGATTTAGCCATCGCATCACCCGGTTCAAGGCGGGCGGTGACAATGTCGCTGTCTGCCGCGTTGATTTGAATAGTCAGCAAACGCTGATCAGCAACCACCTCATCACGTTGAATTATCACCTCAACTCCCAAGGTTTCAAAGCTCGGCGCCTTAGCTACATAAGCAGCGTCTTCAAAGCCGATAATCAGGCCTCGTTTGAATGGCGCGACCCCAGTCATCGAACTCGGTAAAGGCTGTTTAGCAAACGCTCCGAATTGGGTCTCAGCCGAGTCAGCATCAGTAAACTGTATGATCGATAAACCGCGCGGAGCATCGACGCTATACGCTGGCACAATCGCAGCTGCTAGGGTAAAAAACAGAATTACTCCTAGCCCCGCCATTGGCAGCTTCCAAGAAAACTTATGCTGAAATCCATCGAGCGGTAAAAAATGTGGCGCAAAAAGCAGCAAACAAAAAACCACAAAAATAGTAAACGGTGCTGCATACTCAAGGAAGAGCATCATTTCGCCTAGCGCTGAGATAGGGACCACAATTACCAAAAACACAATCGACGCGACGATTGCCAATAGGTCAGCAACGGTATCCTTTTTGATAAATATAAGACAACAACAAAGGATCATCACCACCAACGCCGGAACAATCAAAATGGCAGCACCAGCGAAGAACAAACTCAAAACCCCGCCGAGCAGCGCCAGACATGCCCAAGAAGACATTAATAAGCGCCGCCTAGATACAGTCCTGCCAAGCAACAACATTGCTAACAGCGCGCCAAACAAAGCGGCCGAGTTCTGCGCTGCCCGCAGAGCCCATGGATGAGCCGCAGCAAAATGTGCCTCCGCTCGAACGGCATCAATCCCTTTGGTAACCGCAAGCGCAAAACCAACCCCCAGAACAATCGCCACAAACGGCAACATTAGGGAACGCACGGGCGAACCGCTTCCCTTAATGAAAAACACCGCCAACGTTAAAAACCCAGCTAACACAATCAGCGGCATACTAAATAACTGAGGTAAAGCAAGTACCACAACTCCCAAAAAGTCAGTGTAAATCCACTGTTGCTCTGGCTCGTCCCCGGACTGTTCTAGGTAAGCTTCGACCGTATTAAAAGCACTTGCGCCGAGGTGAAAGAACGAACGCTTGTCCAACATGGCAAGGTTGTCGCGCGAGGTATGATAAAACTCAGGTGAGCCACCAATGGCAAAGTTACCGACGTCTATATCTAGCGCTAGATACTCAGTAACATCAGTCCCGTTTGGCATTCGTTCATAGACATCGCTAGCCAGGGAATTACTAGAAGCTGTTTTTATATCTGACTTAAGCGCGCTAACATCACGCCCGTTCGGTGTGCTCGTTTGGAACATCGCCACTGGCCCGCTTACGCCTCGCGCTTCCATGCTTACGACGGCACTAACGAGTTTCGCGAAAGGGTCTTTAGCGACAAAAGAAGCGGCACCGACGAGGCCTATCTCTTCACCATCGGTAATCAGTACCAACACTGGGCGAGCTAAGTTTTTATCTTTCAGGAGCGCAGCAATCTCAAGGCTCGCGGCAACCCCCGCACCGTCATCCCCGGCACCAGGGCCCGCTGGTACAGAATCGTAATGCGAGGCCACCATTACCGCATTCGGCCCCGGCTGGTTAATCCAAAACATTACATTACGAACCCGGGCACAACGCATTGCCTTGCGGCCTTCGCTACAATGAAAATCGTCTCTAACGATAGGGCTAAAACCTAGCGAGCGAATCTCGCTGAGCAATCGTTCTCGCACGCCATCATTGGCTAATGAATCAACCGCATGGGGAGACTCCTCGGCCAAGATTCGAACCAACCGTGAGAACGCACGGTCAGTTTGAAAGGCATGATCAGCGGCAATTTCAGGCGGCCCAACGATAAACAATCTAAAGCTGAAAACTAAAAACAAACCGACAGTCAAAACGACCAAACCAGGTAAAGCAGCCAATCGAAGATTAGTTTTTATACTCATATGGCGGGCTAACCTATTTTAATATCTATAATTTGCGCTATCCAGTTGTACATCGTCAATGCATCACTGTCCAATAATAAGCAAGAGTTAGAGACTCTAGGTCAAGTCACAACATAGCTTTCGCCAGTAAAAGAATTGCTTCGCTATTAGCGTAATAAGCGCCCAACTTGGTGCAGTGTAGACGCTACATTAGTAACAACTTATTTTTGCTACAACAGCGAAAATAATTTGTTATAATAGTTTTCAAGGCGCCGATTTGACTCTGATTGCGGGCGCGAAATAAATTCAGCTAAAGTGAGCCGGCCATCGACAGTTTTTCGATTCGCTCCCTTTGCTTGTTTTTTTCGTTTATTTGGCCTCTTCTTAAATAAATACGAGATCAATAAACAATGAACACCCAAAAACGCGCAGTATTGAAATTTGGCGGCTCGGTGCTAAGTAGCCCCGCTGATTTTTCACGCATAATACGCGAAATTCAAAAGCGCCTAGATGAAGGCTTTCAAGTTATAGCCGTTGTCTCCGCCTACTTTGGCGTTACCGAGCAGCTAATCTCACGAGCAAGAGACAGAAACCTTTGCACTAGCAGTGTTGAGTACGCCGAACTGATTGCCAGCGGGGAGCTTCAATCGGCGACTGACTTGAGCACGCATTTAATTCAACAAGGCTTCAACGCATCATTCAAGACACCATCGGCGTTCTCGTTCATTGCCAAGGGAAAACGCGACTGCGCAGCACCTGTTTCGATAGATGCCGAGAAAATTATCGCCGCTCTTAAGCAAACACCGATCATAATTATGCCAGGCTTCTCGGCAATTGATTTCGAACAAAATTGCATACTGCTGGGGCGCGGCGGAAGCGACATAAGCGCCGTTTATGTGGCACAAGCACTAAAGCTAGACTGCGTACGGCTGCTAAAAGACGTTAACGGCCTTTACGACATGGATCCAAACAAATACAGCGATGCACAGCGTCTATCTTACATAGATTATCAGACAGCGCGGATCATAGGCGGTGAGCTTATTCAAACCGAAGCAATTGATTTTGCCGCGAGCAAAAACATTTGTATCGATATCGCCGCTATCGGTGAATCGGACGCATCTCGAATCGGGCCAGATCTTAAGCCGGTTGAAGTCAGTGCAACAACTCTTAATCAAGTGTCGAGCTGCGCTCCTTGATTAAATTTTCCAAGTTGATAGAGCATTAAATCAACTTAAGTGCGCGAAGCGATTCAATCACCAATTTTTTACGCAATGGCGCTTGCTCAGCGTCATGCATAAGCATATTCATTGCGAACACAAACGTGTCGCGGCTTGTTTCGATGTAGCCAACATACCAGCCAGTTGCCAACCCGGCGCCAGTCCAGCCTGATTTTGCATATAAAGAGTAGTTTGGTGTTTGTTCTACCAACATAATTTCTTTCAACGTTTTTAGGTGGCTTCGCCTATAAGGCAACGTGTTATTTACCAAACGCTTTAAGAAATCTATTTGTTCGTTGGCAGAAATTGTTAAATCACCATTAAGCCAAAATAGGTCAACCGGCGCATGAACAGCTTGGTTCCCATAAGACGCCGCTCTTAGCTCCATTGCATACCTTGAAACGCCTACCTCTCTGGCTGTTTTTTGATAACACCAAACACACGACACCTTGAACGCTGAACTTAAGGAATGATTTTTATTCCAGCTTGAAACCCCACGTTGATTCCCGTCCCATTGAAATGCTGAATGGTCTAGACCCACCAGCTCAAACTTAAGCGCTATTAATGTGTTTAACACTTTAAATGTCGATGCCGGAGAAAACCTAATCAGCGACCGCTCTTGGTTAAATACTTTATGCAGCTCACCGTCGGCAGAGACAACAACAAAAGTGGCATCTATATTCTCAGACCGAAATACCTTTTCAACAGCAGCTAGTTCGTCATACCCGTTTGCTGCCTTAAGACTTAAGCCCAGCAGAACAATAAAGATAACGTATTTTTTCATATAAGTTTAAATATCATCTTGGAAATCAAATTACGCAAGCGTGCCGCTTTTTTAAATCCCACGTCACCCTAAAAGTGCTAATTATGCAATGCTTTCACTTGTGCTATCCACTCTAATGTTAGCTCTTCTAACAACGCTAGCGGTAAACTTCCATTACTCAGCATCTGGTCGTGAAAATCGCGAATGTCAAAATCGTCGCCTAATTTTTTTTCAGAAATTGCGCGCAATTCTCGAATCTTTAATTCACCTATTTTGTAAGACAAGGCTTGCGCTGGCCAAGTGATATAGCGATCAATTTGGCCAACCACATCAGCTAAGCTCAATGCGGTGTTATCAGCTAGGTAGTCAATCGCTTTCTGACGCGTCCAGCCTTTAGCGTGCATGCCCGTGTCTACAACCAGTCGGCAGGCTCGCCACATCTCGTAGGTAAGTCGCCCAAAGTCACTGTACGGATCTTGGTAGAAGCCCATTTCTTTACCGAGTCTTTCCGAGTACAAGCCCCAACCTTCACCATAGGCCGAATGGTATAGGGTTTTGCGAAACTCTGGCACATCTAACTCCATCGCAATCGAACCTTGAAAATGGTGACCGGGCTCGGCCTCATGAAAGGTTAGCGCTTCGAGGTTATATAAGGGTTGGCTAGAGAGATCTTTGGTATCCAAGAAATAGGTACCTGATGTTTTGCCGCTGCCGTCAGAAGCCACATAGTAAGCGCCGCCGCCGGGGCTAGACTTAATATCGAAGGTACTCCGTGGTAGCACGCCAAACCACTTCGGTAGTTGCGCCGCCATTTTACGAGTGATGTAACTGGCCTTCTCTATCATCTGCCGGGCAGTAGTCGTGTAAAACTGTGGGTCGGTACGTAGGAATTCGACAAAGGCTTTGAAATCTCCTTGAAAGCCGATCTGCTTAATCAAAGCGTTCATTTCAGCACGAATCCGAGCCACCTCATCTAAGCCTAATTGATGGATTTTCTCAGCGGTATAATCAGTAGTGGTGTGATAGCGAATGAGATATTGATAATACTCTTGACCATTTTCGAGCGTAGTAATACCAACCTCTTTGCGGCAATTAGGCATGTACTCTTTGCTGAAAAAGTCGTAGAAGCGTTGGTATTGTGGTATTACCGTATTACTAATTAATGCGGCTCCCTCACTAACAATTCTGTTCTGTTGCTCTTTCGCTATAGTCGGCGGAATAGCTGCTAGAGGTGCATAGAAAACACTCTCTTTTATGTCGTTGACAATATGTTTTGAAATGGTTTTTTCATAACCTTTAAAGCTCTCGCAATAGTGCACATGCCCCTTACTGATCGCTTCTCGTAGATCGACTAGATACTGGTCTACATAACGCGGGTAATCGGCCAAGCTTAGCAAATAGTTGTCGTAGTCAGCTTGCGTCAGAAACGACATATTGCCGGGCGCGCCAGCGAAGTATGATGAAAAACTCGAATAATAATGAAGCGGGTAGAACCGATCTAATTGAGTGTAGCTTTCGGCTTCGGCTTCGCGCTCGTACTTGAACAACCTTAGTGTCACTTGCTGTTGCGCGGTTAATGATTTGCTATCTATGGCCTCAACTCTTCGCAGCAACGTCTGATTAAACTCGGCCCGACGAGTTCGACCTTGCTCAGACATATCGGGTAACTTACCATTCATACGGAAGGTATCAGGGTCTTTACGAAAAAATAGCTGTTCCTCATTAGCCGCCGCCCAATGGTCGCTCAAAATAGTCTCCAGGCTATCAGTAGAGTGATCATCGGCACTAACTGTGCCGACAGTAAGCACTGTGGCTAGGGTGATAAAAAGAAATCGAATCATGAACGCTCTCGTATTTAAAAATTGGTCATCAATAGCTAATGATGCGCTGTTGCTTATAATTCTACAAGTTAGGGTTTCCACAAGTCTAGATTCATTAAGCCTACTTTTTCGGTTAGGCCATTCGAGTAAACGCTCAGCAAGAGCTTAGTCATTGAACAACGGGGTTTCAATATCAGACTCTGCTTCGATAGTCTCTAGCTCGTCTTCGACCGTGTCCACAATGTGCTCATAGAAAGGGTCCTCTGAAAGCTGCCAATGATATTTTTGAGCGAGCAACTCGTAGCGATCTGTTAGCGGAAAGCCAGGTGGTCAACTATTTTCTAAACGGGTATCGAATACAATATTAGTGGCGTAGCGCGGTTCGGTCGCGGTGATAGTGCCGACACTAAGACTGCCATAAATATTTAGCGTGCCAGCCTGCCTGCTGCCTATTTGTTTTACTTGAAAACGATTTTTTGCGTAGATCGCCGCTTGAATGCTTAGATCACCTTCGCGTACTACGTTCCGATTCGAGACCACCACACTACGGCCTGAAATCAGCCCGAGAAAGTCACCGCCCTGATCAATAGACTTGATACTTAAATATTCCAAGCTCGCTTCGATCACGATTCTCTCTGGCGAATACACCGCGACAGCGCCATTCACAGCGCCATTCACAGTGCCGCTTAACCAGAGGCTTACGCGCGGCGCAGCTAGAATATACAAAGGCCGATCGCCTATAGGGTAACGTTGCATGACGCTAGTCAGGTTGCGAGGTTGAACTAAATAGTGACCATCATGAGTAAAAACAATTCTAGAGTCTTGCTCTACCACTCTAGAATTAATACTCTTGATCGATTGCACCTCTTGAAACAAAGTCCGCGGCTTTGGCATCTCAATTCGCTTAACACCGGTTTCTATGCCAGCTAAAAAAATATCCTTTTTAGCTTTACCTCCGGTGATATCGACAAAGTATGAGGCCGTTGTGACCTTGCCGTGAAAGAGTGGCGCGGTTTTCCGGCTTGTTAGTAAATTGATCCTCGTATTCGAATGAAAGCGACCATTCATCTCATCGTCATGAATGCTAATGGAGGAATCCCATTGATTAATAAATTGGGCAAAATTTGAGAACGCCATCTTCTTAAGACGAAGGCTCGCGGTTAGTTTTTTACCATCGCGATTAGTCGCTATTTCGATAAGCACCTCATCAGTATCCATGTCATTTTCAGCCGTTTGCTTCTCGAAAGTCGCATTGTACTGATAATCGCCCTGCCGCCACTTCTGCGTTTCCTTCGACTCTGAATACTCTGAAATATTAGAAGACCATTGAGTTACTTTGCGAGTGATCATCTCAAGCTCTTGAACCTCAATTTTCTCAAACCTTGCAACATCCAAATTCTGCTCACTATCGACCTGAAACGACGACTGTAGTATTTTCGTGTCGGAATATTGTTGCGAGACGATAGGCTGGCGCGTCTCTGGCAACGGCTCTGGCAACAGCCTAGGTAATGACCAAGAATTTACGGCCGGAGCCTCACGTGATTCCACAGTAGCCGAAATTTCCTCTGCGGGTCCATTGCTGCTCTGTGTGTCCTTATTAAGTCCTGCCATTATCGTCGGCGACTCACCGGTCATTGTCATAGCAGTCGACTCTAAAGGCTTCTGTACCTGATCTATGACATTCGCTTTTTCCGGCACTTTAGAGGCCTTACCTAGCTCGGCATCATTAGGCGTATCTTGTTCTTCGAGGCTTGTTTCCTTCAGCCCCTCATAGGTGGTGTTCTCAAGAGTAAGCGTCAGCACCCGATCTTGATTCGACGGTGCTGAAAATAGCAGAATGCCGCTATTGCCACTTAACACCAAGCTAAGGTGAACCGCAAGCGCGGCGAACAGCGCTAAACCCAAACGCCGATATCGGCGCTGGCATAATTGAGCACGCAAACCCAAGAAATCTCCGATTAGTTAAACGACGATGTGAGTGAGCAAGCAACATAACCACCTTATTAACAAATACGGTTTATCACAAGCGTTGATATGGCATGATTTACGCCGAGATAATGCGAAAGTTAGTTCGTCTTATCGGATTTTCTGGAGTGCGAAAATCAATAAAAATTGGATACTTTTATAAATGCTCCTTTACATATTACCAACGCGTGCAATGTGTAACATTGATCTGAAAATTCAAATTATTTTTATGGAAGTTCACTTCGAGTGTGTCTTCAACTAATTCAATAATCTACAACTCGACACATCTGGCAAATTTTTGAACGGCATCACGTCGCTAGAAGTAACGCTGCACTTAGCTTTAGTATAACAGAGCGCTAAAGACGCCTGCGCGCAGCGGTGCAGTTGAATTGATATTTTTGCTATATTTAATTTGGCATGAAGCGGTAATGTCCAGTTATCGTATAAGAGAAAAGCATGTTTTCATGTTGTGGACCTGAGCCAATATTGTGAACAATCATTGGTGTGCCGTCAGCTGCCTCTTGATCGGTAACAATACCAATGTGGGGCAAATTACCCCCGAGCATCCATGTAACAATATCGCCTGGCTTATAATCGCTTGGGGTTTTACTGATTGCTAACGAAGTCCCTTGTCTAGATAAAAACGTCTGTAGATTTGGCACTCTACGGTGATCGATATTTTTGTCAGGCCGATTTAATCCCCAGATACGTTTTGAAGGATACTTGTCGAAATTGGCCGCGATGTCTTCATGTAGCAGCTTTTGTAAATCAATGCCTAGCTTACGATAACTGCGAATTACCACATCGGTGCAAACGCCAATGTTTTTTGGTACGTCACCGTTTGGGTAGGAGATAGAAATATATGAGCCATCGTAGGTAACCGATTTTGTTGTACGCTCAATCGCGGCATAAACAAGCTTTGATTCGAAGTTATCAGCTAAGGCATTTGTACTGAGCAAGCTAAGTACAGAATAGAGAGTTGTGATTCTATAATTTTTCATATATCGAATATAGCCGCCCACTTAAACGGCTCCCTGTTTTTTACGTCGCCCGGCTGAACGTAGCGAGGTTAATTTTAAGTTCTCGTTAGGTGTTGCCACCTTGAGATAACGTCTAGGATTTTCTTGCAAGAACCTTTCGACCTCTGACAACTTTGTTGGTAGAGATGTTGGTAGAGATGTTGGTAGAGATGTTGGTAGAGATGTTGGCAGAGGCAGTGAACCATGATGGCCGCTGCCAATGAAACGAAAACCTGCCGCATACAAACCTTGAACCTTTTTCCACTGTTTGATATCTGATGCTTTCGGAGATGTAAAGCTTCGACCCATTTCATAAACAGTCCCGCAACACTCAGGACAGACATGTTCCATAGAGTCGCCAACTGGCTGTTTAAAACTCTTACGACACTCAAAACAGGCGTGGGCAATTAGATACTCAGGGCCATTATTATATGGCGGTTTTTTAGCCGCCTCGATAGCTCTAGAGCCCGTTGCTTTTCGCAACTCCATTCGTCGATATTTTCCTTCGTCAAAAGCCATATCCTCTTCACCCGTAAGACGTCTAAAAAACAGGCGCGCGTTTTCTGCGCGTCCGAGTATACAAAGTATGCGGTAGTTTTGACTTTGTTAGTTTTATTATACCAACTGTTTGAATTTAGGGTCATTTGTAGCCGCTTTTATTAAGTCTTGTACGGCGAGAGACAAAGCATAAGCTGGCTCTATTGGCCCCATTAATCGACAATTGACACTAAAACTGTTTGGTTGAGTAAGTGAAACCATTTCAGTTTTTACGCCCTTAAAAGGCTTAAGCTGTTGAATATTGTCGACTGAAACAGCGTATCTAGGGGGCTGCATGGTTGAACAAGCAGACACCATAAGTAAGATAATTGTAAGGACGCTGATTTTTTCGTGGTTAAAATTAAGTATTAAATGGGCAACTAATGACGTGCCAAGGCGCGGTGTACAGCGGCAGCCCGAAGAGCTGCGCTTTTCGCAGCGGAGTGTACTTTGACAATTTAGGTATTGCTATGGTGTTTTCCATAAGACCCTTTTTTTGAAAAATAAGAATGCTTTCCAAAAATTAGAGTTATAGACCCATTATTTTCATTTAGCCCCTCTATAGCCAAAGGCGCTTTATCATCAACGCAACCGCCCTTCAGGTGAATCAAGCCATAAAGCGACTAGAATTATAGTGCCAGATATCGGTATAGCCCCAACCTTCCATTATTTTTATTCACATAATACAGCGCGAACTAAGCGGCGTATCTGTAACCACTTAAATCACAAAGCCGATTTTTTACCAATCAACGACAAGCCAATCACACCAACAATCGGCAATAATATTGCCAACCAGTTAAGCCCATAGGCGCCCTTTCCTGCGACTCCAACACCAGCCATAATCGCCAAGCCGCCGCACATGCCAAGGCCAAAAGTAATCACTGCTAGGCTGGTGTTGTGCTTGCTGCTGCCGCCCCCAATTTTTCGCTCTAACCACATGAATAGAGGTAGCGACATCATCATGATTGTGAAGTAAGCTGAAATCCAAACTGGCCGATAAACCCACCAAAGCCCGCTACCGGGTTGCACTGACAAAACGACGGGTAGTAACCAAAAACAAAAGCCGATGGTTAGAATCATGACCGTGCTGTGCCATAAAAATATCGGCATTATAAATCCGTTAATCAACACCGTCGCGGTCCATACTGTGGCATTCGATAGCCAGCGTCTGGCTGGGCCCTCAAGTGCTAGAAGCAAACCGATTTGGGTCAAGCCTAGCGCTATAAGCGGTAATTTAGGCGGTGTCGTATTACTGAAGTCAGCACCTGGCACCCCAATCAAACTTATCGGATACGGCCCAAATAGCGTCAGCAATACTAGAAAAGAACCTGCTACGATAGCTAAGCACAAGGAAGGCCCTAGCCCTTTAAAGCGACCTTGCTGCCAGGCATACCCTAGTTGATGAACCGCGCCCCAAATGAAGAAATAATTGAACCAGCCATACCATTTGTACTCAGTATTAAAATAGATGATATCGCCGATTACCGCCATCGCAAACGGCAATATCACGCTAAGCAAACCAAGCTTGCGCCACAGTGCGCGGGTCACCGGCACGAACATCACAATCACAAAGTAAATTGCTAGGAACCAGGTTGGCACTAGCGATATTTGTGACCCGACTCGGATCATCTTCTCTGACAAACCTAAGTAGTAGCCGGCTATGCCCAATACCGCCCAGAGTAAAACTAAGGGTATCGCAGGGCCGAGTAAGCGCCGTAAACGAGATTCAAGCCAGAATGAATAACGTAACCCTTTCGCTTGTGCGCCATCCCATGAAACACCATTAGAGTAACCACCAACAAAGAAGAAAACCGGCATTACCTGAAATAACCACGTTAACCATTGCGCCGACGGTTGAATTTGTAATAAATGGTCCATGCTGGCAATACCCCCCATAAACGCGGGTGCAGCAATAATCCAGTGACCCATTACCACAGCGCTAATTGACAGAGCTCTAAGCAGGTCAACATAGCGGTTACGATCAGCCGGTGTTTGCGCAGCAACCTCGGAGGCTCTGGCCCACATGCCTTTTTTTGAATTTGGGTTTTTTTGCATAAGCGTTTTTATTATTTAGCAGTCTTCATTTTAGCGTTGATTTTGTTACTTTTTGATCTCGTTCTAAGTCACTAAAAGCACTCAAATGCCAGTTGCGAATCGCTAAGATCATAGTAACGCCGTGTCGTTCGCTAATCGGGATCTTTCGCTCTTGCTCTGACAACTCATCGAATAATGAGTCGATCATTTTTAAGCGGTTGCGCAAGTCTGCTTGGCCCTTGGCAGTTAACACTCCATTCTTAACGACGCGCAAAGCGCCGCTTTCTTCGAACGAGGTATTGAAAAACTCAGTTTGAATTGTCGACCGAAAATATTTTTCAATTGGGCCATTTGGGTTCCAAGAAAAATTATTTGCCATTAGCAGACGAACTCGGTTATTCAGCTGCAACTCTATAAGTCTCATCTTATCTAAGCGAGCGAGTAAGGTAATGATTTCGGTATCGCCAATATCATAACGCATCACAATCTCTTCAACCTTCCAGTGGTTGACCAAACAATAGGCAACTACCAATAGCTTTGGATCTTCGATTAAGGCTTGCTCTTGCTCAAGACTGATTGAGGTGACTCTATCTTCCAAAGACTCAGACACTTCCAGCAAGGCATTTATGTCGACCTTAAGAAGCTCACAAATCGCGTCTAAACGATTCAAACTGAAGTTGCTATTGGCGAACATCTGCTTAACGGTCGATTCCGAAACATCCAGTTTTTCGGCTAAAGCACGATAGGTAAAGCCTTGTTGTTTAAGCGTAACCTTGATCGCATCAACGATTTGCTTTGATCTTGCCATATTATAACTAAATCCGAATAAGTATTAAAATATTGAACTAAAAGCTCACTTCACCGCTACTTTCGAATATTTAGTTGCTCATGTCAACACCGCACTCCACGATGACCTAAGTCCTAATCAACTAATGCACACCTATGAGGCAATTATGAAATTGATCAAACGACTAACTACTTCGATAACCGCGACCTTAGATTCAGCGGTTGGACAACTTGAAAACCACGACGCCATCGTCGAGGCGAGCATTAAACAGACCCGCCAAGCGGTCGCCAAAACACGGGCGCGCATCAACACCTTGGGGCAGCAGCATCAAGCTTATCAGGCTCAGCTTAGAGAAGCCAAAGAACAATTTGACCTGTGGACAAAGCGCGCCGCAGATCTGGCCACAAACGATCAACAAAAAGCGTTGCAGTGCGTCGCTCGGCGAAATCAATGCGAGGCCGATATAGGTCGCTTGAGTTACTCCGAAAAACAGCAAGCTGATTTGATTCGAGACGTTACCGCTAACCTGCAAACCTTGCAAACCAAGCTAGATGAGATGACGCAGAAGCATAATCTGATGCGCTCACGGCAAACTGTCGCCGACGTCAATCGAGCGGTCGCCTATGCAAACACGGATGACAATCTGAACGATACCTTTGAACGCTGGGAGTCGGCCGTGTTAGAGCATGAGTTTGCAGTCAGCGACGCCTGCTCGCGCGATAGTTTAGATCTAGAGTTAACCCGTGCCGAAGATGAGGCCGACCTATTGGCTCAACTAGCGCTAATTACTGAAGACTCACAACCACAATCGGAGAAGACTAATGAATAACGCACAAATTACCCCTGATACGGCATTTTCTGAAACCAACATGACGGGGTCAGAACGACACGGTGACTTACAAGAGTCACCGCGAGATAGAGAGTCGCTATTTTCGCGCTTAGAGAAAATAGCCTCACTATCGCAAATAGTCCGCGGTTTCGGTGCTTGCGCAATTATCGCTTCAATGTCTTTGTTTATGTTGCAAGGTTGGGCTGAAGGCAATGACATCACACGCTATCTAAAGCTACTTGCACAGACCGGCTTATTAACCGGGGCGGGCTTAGTGCTAAGTTTCCTAATTAAGGAATTCAAAGGTGCACGCGTATTCTTTGGCTTAGCGTTGATATCAGTGGTCGCCAACTTCACCATTCTCGGGTCGCTTACTTACTCGATGTTTGCGATGGATATGCAATTAGTCAGCTATCCAGAGTCGATGAAGTGGGAGGTCACCCAGACTACCTTATTCATGCCGGTTTTCTTAGGTGCGTTGTCGCTACTGTCGGCGGTTGCTTACTTTGGTTTTAGTATCTTTTCACGACAAATCGCCAAGCCCCTGAGTATCGGGTTTTTAGGCTTGTCAGCATTACTGCTTGTGCCTGTGCGTGCGCCGCTGGTTGCCGTAGGCCTTGCGGCT
The DNA here is from genome assembly GCA_046709645.1 of Arenicella sp. Taxonomy (GTDB): domain Bacteria; phylum Pseudomonadota; class Gammaproteobacteria; order Arenicellales; family Arenicellaceae; genus Arenicella. The sequence goes on along the minus strand of JBKEFT010000028.1, from coordinate 21,580 downwards.
GTCGCACTTTGGGGAGCATTATTTCTAATACGGCGCTTAAGCAAGCCAAAAACCGTTACAGGAGAGGCCGCTGGGAGCACGTCAAGAGCACTATTGATGACCAAAGAAACCAAAGCATCATTAGGCATCTTACTGCTGCCAGGCCTAATCATTCTTGCTCGTGCCGTTAGTTTTTATAATATTGACGATGCTACGCTGTTAGCCTTCGCCAGCTTACTATTTTTTAGCGTCAGAAGTATGGGCAGCTTGATTAGCGGTAACGCTATATTAAAGCGCTTAGTTGAGATATTTCAATTAGCGACCGCGGGCTTCATTGCGATTATGACAACTCAGGTATTGCCTCTGGGCTGGAATAGTATCGATGTGTTTATCGGTGCGACGCTCTTTCTCGGTTTCGCCTATGAGCAATTGCGCAGCGACAGCGATAATTGGTGGAAGACGCTAGTCGTCAATGTAACCACTATTGCCGTGGTGCCAATCGCGTTGATCAATGCCAGCCTCGACTATGAGCTTATCTATTCGGTACAAGCCTTACTTATCTGTGGTTTTGCATTCGCGTTGACGCTTAGCGCTGCCACGTCTATCGGCAAAATGCCCCTTAGCCGGTTGATCGCGATGCTCGGCATTATTACCGCAAGCCTAATTGTATTGTTTGACCTAGTTCAGCTTGCTCAGTTAGGTAATTGGATGATCATTGGCTTGAGTGGCGCGATATTAATTGTTGGCGCATCGCTGTATGAGCGTTTTGGTCTAAAACTACTCGCGAATTAATACTAGCAGGGTCTGTCGGACAATGAATTTAACTAGTACGACAGACCCTAGCAGCAAGTAATTTTGAGGGCGGAGACTAATTCTTCGCCTTTTTTTTGCATTTATTTTACTCGCGTGTAAACCTTTTGGCTGGCGACGCCATCTTACTTCTAAACATAAGAGATTTTTGTCTTGCTTGATGAAGAATCGCAACTAGTGCTGCGCAGTCAAAGCGGCGACCAGATTGCATACGAAAAGTTATACAGAGCCAATATAGGAAAGGTTTTTGCCCTATGTTTGCGGCTCTGTGGGCAGAAAGAATTAGCCGAAGACCTTGCTCAAGAGTCATTTATACGAGCATGGCAGAAAATCGGCAGTTTTCGCGGCGACAGCAAATTTAGTAGTTGGTTGTTTCGCCTTACCAGCAACGTGGTAATAGGCCACTTGCGCAAACACAGTAAATGGCAGGTTGATAGCTTAGACGAGGAAGACTCTTATGAGACAAGCGAATGGCAGCAAACACAAAGCGTCAATCGCCCCTTCGGCTTACACCAAGAGATTGATAAAGCCTTGCGCTGCTTATCCGACACCGCACGCGTGGTACTAATAATGCACGAATACTTAGGCTATCAACATAACGAAATTTCTGATATTACCGGGATGGCCGTTGGTACCTCAAAGACTCATTTACACAGAGCACGAAAAACCTTGAAGGCGCAGGCAGAGCAAGCAGCATGAGCTATAAAACCGAAAACATGAACGATAAAAAACAGGGCATGAAGAATAAACAACAAGGCGTCGACGACGATGTTAAATACTTAGATGAACTTAATTGGGACATTCAACCAGATCGAGATCTATGGCCCGACGTGCACTCCAATATTCGCTTTGCTGGCAAACCGGAGTTGCTTATTAAATCCATCACTTTGCCAGCTCACAAAAGTGCCGTACAACGCCTCTGGATGCCGATGTCGATGGCCGCTTGTATGATGTTGGCGCTCGGTGCGTTCGTCATGTCGAGCCTGTCGTTTCAACGAGCTCAAGACACCTACCAATTGCAGGCCAGCTACATTGATTATCAAAAAAGCCAAATTAGCCTAATAGAGCAACAACACGCCCACGTTCGCGCACAATTCACCACCCTGCTTAGCGGCGAATTGGGAACCATAAACCCAGCAACCGTGGCTGACGTTCAAGCCGTGTTGCTGACCATAGACAGCGCATCACTGGAACTGAAAGAAGCCATTTTAGCGCAGCCGACTAACGCCAATTATTCGTCAATGCTGGCGCGCACATATCAACAAGAGTTAAAGCTTCTAAACAAGTTTAAAACAGCAAATGGCATGTCCATTTAGCGAGGTAAAAGAATGAAAAAGACAATCAAATTTACGCTACTAACACTGATCCTTTCAGTATCGGTGGCGGCTCACGCCGATAAAATAGATCGCACTATTGACGTCGAAACTAATGGCCGAATTGACATCGAAATTATGGATGGAAAAATCGTTGTCGAGGGCTGGGATAAGCCACAAGTCAGAGTTGTTGGCGATGTGCCAATCAATGGTCATAATTTCAACTTCGAGACTCGTGGCTCTGATACTAAAATTGAACACACCGGAGAACATGGTTTCTGGAATAAGCGAGGTGGCGGCAGCTATGCTAACTTAACCGTTTATGCTCCTCGCAATAGTAGCTTTCGAATAGACAGCACCTCAGCCGACTATGTATTGAGGGATATCAATGGGCAAGTGCGAGCTGACACCATGAGTGGCGATATCTCGCTCGAGGGAGGCGTTGGCAGTATTGACTTAGAGTCGGTAAGCGGAAATGTCACCGTTGCAGGATCTTCTGGCCGTCTCAACCTATCATCGGTTAGCGGCAGCATTCAAGCTGATGGAGATGCCGAACAATTTGATGCACAGACAGTATCGGGCGATATAAGCGCTAATATCGGAACCTCAAACCGAATTAATTTGGCGTCGGTCTCAGGTGATATTATTCTTAGAGTTAACCTCAGCGAGAGAGCTCGGCTCGACGCCGACACGGTAAGCGGTGATATAGAGATTGAGTTCGGTTCGGCTCCTATTAACGCCTCATTCGAAATTGAAACTGGCCCGGGTGGCGACGTAACAAATTTGCTTTCAGATCATAAAGCCAAACAAAATTTCTCGTTCTCGGGATCAATGCGATTCAAGCTTGGTGACGGCGACAGCACGGTAAACTTGGAAACAATGAGTGGCACTATCAAATTAGATCGCTAAGCCACACTCTAATCCGAGCTCAGCACTATGAGCGGCGTCTAAATTTTAAGTCTGCAGGCCACGGCTTATGATCACATTGGTCACAAACAACGTCGATCACTAGTGGCTTACCGCAATTTGAGTGAGTTAAGGGGCTAGATTCATTGGCGTAGTTAAGACTGCCCACCACCCATTGCCTTAAGGTCATGACGAATGGGAACAAATCTTTACCTTTATCAGTCAAAATATAATTGTGTCGTGGCGGGTTTTGCTGATACTTGACTTTTTCGAAAATATTATTGCTAACCAACTGCTTTAAACGCTCAGACAGAACGCTGGGAGGGGTATTCAGTTGAGTTAAAAACCCGTCGTACCTTTGCACCCCCAAGAATGAGGCAATCAAGACTAATAATGTCCATCGGTCGCCAATAAGTGACGCCAAGTTAGAGTTGCCATGATCCAGGTCAGAGGCACTTTTAACGCGCTTTCGATTTTGCGTATTGTAGGTGCGAATCTCTTCGAGCTGTGACTCTAAGCGCTGACTTAGTTGGGACCAAGCAACGTCTTCGAAAAATAAATTTTGTTTACACGCCCTGCATACCACTTTAGGCCGCATGAAAGCATTGCAATGATGGTGAAAAAGCCCGTCCGATATATCAACATAACCGAAAGTCTTCCAATCAGCCTCCCATTTTGCTGCCAGCAAGGAAGGGCCGAACAAACCTAAACCCTTCTCGGTAAATTTATACTCAAACCTGTTCACCGCGTTACTGTAAGGGTGTTTATAAAAAATTTCGTGCTCGATCAAGGCATTTAATCGGCGCGTTAGGGTCGAGCGGCTAGCGCCCGTCGCTGATTGAAAAGCATCAAAGCGCTTGACGCCATAAAACGCCGAGCGAAGTATAAGCAGGGTCCATCGATCTCCAATAACATCCAGACCATCGGCTATAGCTTGATTAATAATAAGTTGTTCAGACATAGCAGCAGCTTAGCAAACGCCCAGAAAGATGTCGCGCTCAGACGCTACTGAGGGAAGCAATCAAGGTAAAAACTGAGAGTTCTTAAGGTGAAACACTTAGAAAACAGTCATGAACTGCTTATAGAACAGTCATGAACGGTTTATAAAACAGTCATGAACGACTTAGAAAACAGTCATAAACCACATTGAAAATAGTAAAACCACTAATAAAAGTTAATTAAATATTGACCACTATGATCTTGACGCATCGTCTAATTAGCTATTTAATTGCACTAAGTTTCATAGGAGTAGTTACCTGATTAAAAAATAGCAGTCAAATAGGTAGCTAAATAAATCAGCCTAACATCAGCCAACCAAAGAGACCACGATGACAGTTACTTGGAAAAACACCGTAAAGCATACAATCAAACGTGGCATTCATCCCTACCTTAACGGCGCGTGGGCTCCTATGTTTGATGAAGTGAATGCTACTAACATGGAGGTAATTGGCGAGATACCAAAAGACATTGACGGCGTTTATATACGCAACACCGAAAACCCAGTGCATAAGCCGCTTGGGCATTACCACCCTTTCGACGGTGACGGCATGTTGCACTCAATGTCATTTAAAGACGGTAGAGCTGAATATCGAAACCGCTTTATTCGCACCAAAGGTTTTGACGCGGAGCAACAGGCCGGCAAGGCGCTCTGGACTGGATTCGTAAACGACGCAAAATTATCGACAAGACCTGGTTGGGGCGCGCAAGAATATATTAAGGATTCAAGTTCTACAGACGTAGTCGTTCACGCTGGCCAAATACTCTCAACCTTTTGGCAGTGTGGTGAGGGTTATCGACTTGACCCTTACACCTTAGAGCAACACGGTACAGAATCGTGGGTTCCTGAAGAAGGCATTTCAGCACACCCTAAAGTAGACGAAAATAGCGGCGAAATGATGTTTTTCAATTATTCGAAAAAGCCGCCCTATCAACACTACGGAGTGGTCAGCAAAGACAACCAACTGGTGCACTACACACCTGTGCCGCTACCTGGCCCTCGTCTGCCACACGATATGGCGTTCACCGAGAACTATTCCATACTGGCAGATTTGCCATTTTTTTGGGATCCAGAAAAATTAGCCCGCGGTAAACACGTACCAACCTATTACCCTGACACGCCGACTCGCTTCGCGATTCTCCCGCGCTTTGGTAATCAAGACGACGTTCAGTGGTTCGAGGCCGCACCGACCTATGTTTTACATTGGATGAACGCCTATGAAGAAGGCGATGAGATTGTCTTAGACGGCTATTTTCAAGATAAGCCCGATCCAGCTCCGATGCCAAAAATGCCAAAAAATGCCGGTAAATTCATGGCCGGCTTAGATCAACAATCATTTCAATCTAAGCTGCATCGCTGGCGCTTTAATCTAAAAACCGGTGAAACTAAAGAACAGCGCTTAAGCGAGCGTGTACTGGAGTTTGGTACTTTTAATCAAGCATACGCGGGCAAAAAAGCACGCTATCTTTATTCTACCTATAGCAAGCCAGGCTGGTTTTTATTTGCCGGCATTGTTAAACACGACCTAGAAACCGGCGAGACAAACGAGCTCTACTTTGGCAGTAAACGTTATGGCAGCGAAGCTCCGTTTGTGCCGCGCATTAACGCGCAAAGTGAGGACGATGGCTATTTGGTAAGTTTTATAACGGATACCAAGTTAAATCGCTCTGAATGCGTGTTAATTGATGCTCAAAATATCGAGGCCGGGCCGGTCTGCAGCATTATTTTACCGCATCGAATTGCCAGTGGAACGCACGCTACTTGGGCCGATGGGCCGACTATTCGGGCCACCCTAGAACGTCAAACTACGCCGCGCGATACAGCACAATATTCGGCTAATAAGGGCTAGAGCAAAAGCACGTGCTTAACGGTTAGCGCTATACTACAACTGTATCGTATAGTTAAGTTTCATTGAAAAGGTTTAGAAGTCATGAGCAAATCTCGAATTTACATTCTCGGCGGCCATCGAAGCGACTTCGCTCGAAACTGGGTTCGTGAACAAAAATCAATCTTCGATCTATTTAGCGATTCAGTCAAAGGCGCGTTAAACGACACTAAAATTGACCCCGCTGATATCCAAGTAGGCCATGTGGGCAACTTCGTCTCTGCTTCCTATACCGGTCAAGCTCACTTAGGTGGCTTCTTCGGCCACGTTGACCCAGCGCTAGCCTACTTACCGGCATCGAGTCACGAAGCTGCCTGCGCCTCAGGGTCGATGGCGGTGCTGGCGGCAATGGCCGATTTGGAGTCAGGTCGCTATGATCTTGCCTGCGTAGTCGGCATTGAGATGATGAAGGTGGCCGAACCAGCGGTAACAGGCGATCCGCTGGCTGGTGCCGCTTGGATTGGTAAGGAGTGGGTCGACTCAAAAGCCGTCTGGCCTTGTGCTTTCAGTGATCTAATTGACGAATATTCGGGCACCTTCGGGGTCTCAAAAACGCACCTAGAAGCAATCTCGGCTAAAAACTATGCAAATGCTAAACATAACCCCAACTCGCAATCTCGCCATTGGGACATTAGCCCAGAAGCCTTTAGCGACAACGACGAGTTAAACCCGATTATCGCCGGTAACATCCGACGCCTAGACTGCGGCCAAATCACCGACGGTGCAGCAACCGTATTATTAGCAACCTCTGAACGAGCACAAGCCTACGCCAACGAACACGGCATCAGTCTCGACAGCATCCCCTACATAAAGGGCTGGGGACATATAAATGCACCGATGCAATTTAGCGAAAAGCGTCGTTTAGCTCAAGGTAAAGAGACGCTGTTGCCGCATGTAAAAACGTTATTCAAACAAACGCTGAAGCGAGCTGGCCTAGCTGGCATAGAACAGATCAGCGGCATGGAAGTTCACGACTGCTTTAATATTACCGAATATATGATAGTCGACCACTCTGGATTATACGCACCAGGGGAGGCTTGGAAAGCAATAGAAAACGGCGACACTCAAATTGATGGTAAATTACCAATCAACGCTAGCGGTGGCTTGATCGGCCAAGGTCACCCAGTTGGAGCAACCGGTGTGCGAATGTTACTTGATTGCGCGCAACAAAGTACTCATCGTTATGAGGGGCTGCAAATCGCAAATGCTGGCGATATGATGACGTTCAACTTAGGCGGCAGCACAACGACCTGTGCCAGCTTTATAGTCGGCACTGCCTAAACAAAGCTGTACGTTTATAGCCTTACGGCTAACGCCTAAGGTTAATAGCGCTTCTCGATTGGATCGGTGCGCTCCCAATTGGCGCGCACGCCAGGCTTCAACCTAGCTCTTAGCTCGCCAGAGAACGATCGATGCTCAAAGTCGCCGAACCAGGTGCGTCCGAGCCCTCAGAAAACGCGTCTCCAGCCCAACGGGCCCTTTTTTTGCTCACGCTCAGTACATTTTCAAAAATCTTGGTGCCGACCAATACTGGGGACCAGTCGTTTCGCATAACTTCGGCTTGGTAACCACTCTCGGATAGGGTGATCTCGATATATATCGACTCGCCAACTTGTTTCCAATAGCCATTTAGCGGATCATCGCCCTGTTGAGCAAGTGCGACACCCAGACCGCTGGCTAAACCTAAAACCAGTAACCATTCCATCTTGTGACCATAACTCTCCAACCCCAGCGCCCTAGTCTTGCAGCGCATTTTTATATTTATAAACTCGTTATATTAGCGACAAACCCCAATACTCCTATCTTAGGAACCTGCCTATTCTCACATCCGGATGCACTTTACAGTTGATCGTTTTGGTGTCAACTTTCAAAACTTCGAAGCTCCAACGTCAAAGCTTTCGTCGAGCAAGGCTAAAACCAGACTATATCATTTGGCGATTTCAACTCAGACATACCAAGTAATTTACCCACAAGTATGTATTACCTAAGCCTACTAACGCTTAATTCTTGAGGCGCAGCTAAAGCCGTAAAATCAGAGACAACATTATTAGCTGCGATCTCGCTGGTATCAAATTTTCGACTGATCGTTACCCGACATGACGTGGCTAACTAATACCCATACTTGTTAGACAGTGCTTAGTCTATTGGCTCAATCGGTTATAGATCAGGGGGTAATTCAATTGAATTGTTAAGTATTGTCTATTCCGGTCTCAAGAAGCTGTAAACAGATGCGACGTTGGTATTTAAGCAACTTGAGTTTTAGCACAACAATCTGATTAATAACGATTGTTGGTAAACCAAGAAAATGCCGTTACCACTTAGGCAAAATACGTTAGAAATACCTTAGAATAATCAAAAAATGACCCGTTAACCGACTTAAATATAGCCCGCTTTGCCGCATGTTAGTCTGATTATTTAATCGGGCGATCGATACAGAACTTAGCGCTTTTCAAGCTTAAGATGCAATGCTTGAAGCCGCTCTTGGCCAATAACTCGAGCGCAGTGGCCATGGATCTCGTCAAAAACCACACCTGCTACTAAATAGTCTTCAGCGACAAACAAATCGCCAGCGGAAAACCGTTGAGCAGAACCATCGCGCAGTTGGATCTCTATCACACCCGTTAAAATAATCAGCAGCGTGGGATCACCGGCAATATGCCAGTCAGACTGATACGGGGTGGTGCTAGAGCGCAGTCTAAAATTTAGTGCCGCCTGTTGCTCCGATAGCATCCAATTTGATGCGCCGCTTAACTCGATCTCACGAATGCCAAATACTGATCTACCGTAACCATCGTTGGTCACACTGGGTATTTTCTTAACTGATGTTTGCATGGTCTTAACGGCGACCATTTAAGTATTTTGGTAAACCGTCGTCAATCGATAGCCAATCAACCTTGGTGCCAGTATAAATATGCGCATCAGGCGAAAGCGCCGGAGCCACGTCAAGGGTGGCTAGTGAAAACTCTACTAAACCGTTATCTTCTCCCGACTCAAAAACCAAACTGGAGCCACACTGCAAACAGAACTTACGTTGTGTACGGTTATCAGCGACAAAAGTTTGTAATAAGTTCTCGCCCGTTAGCCAACGAAAATCCGTGCGGGCAACAGAACCAAATGTAGCGAAGGCCGCGCCATGAAACTTTCGGCACATGGTGCAATGGCAATGCCCCATGTTGCCTGACAATTTATCGGCCTCATACTGAATGCCGCCACACAAGCATTGACCTTGATACGCTGCGTTGCTCATTTTAATTCTCCTATAGTTTGAGTCTACTTTTTCACTTTTAGCAAATTGAGGCAAGGGCTAATGTGGTTTTAGAGATATTCTCAAGGTTATTTAACAATCGCGCGCCCAATAAAAAGCCCCGATCAGTATCCTGATCGAGGCTTTCTAAGCATTTGGATTGGAAAGTAGGTGGCCTAAAATCTGCTCACGCAACGATAAATCACGTCCCTTCCAAGCAGTACTACATCATACCGCCCATTCCACCCATACCGCCCATATCAGGCATGCCGCCACCACCGCTGCCGCCCTCTACAGGAGCATCAGTGATCATCGCTTCAGTAGTGATGATCATGCTAGCGATAGACGCTGCGTGCTGAAGTGCCGTACGGGTTACCAAAGTTGGGTCTAAAATACCCATCTCGATCATATCGCCATACTCGCCAGTACCTGCGTTATAGCCAAAAGTACCTTTGTGCTTACGCACTTCGTTAAGCACTACAGAGGCATCGTCACCACCGTTAGCTACGATTTGACGTAATGGAGATTCCAATGCTTTCAGAATCGCTTTAACACCGGCGTCTTGATCAGCGTTGTCGCCTTTTACTTTTGCAACTGCATCTAGAGTACGAACCAAAGCAACGCCGCCGCCAGGTACTACGCCTTCTTCAACCGCTGCGCGTGTTGCGTGCAATGCATCTTCAACACGTGTTTTCTTTTCTTTCATTTCAACTTCAGTCGCCGCACCAACTTTGATCAATGCAACGCCGCCAGCTAGTTTAGCCACACGTTCTTGCATTTTTTCACGGTCATAATCAGAAGAAGATTCTTCGATTTGTGCGCGGATTTGGTTAACACGATCAGAAATTTGCGTTGCATCGCCGTTACCGTCGATAATTGTGCTGTTCTCTTTAGTGATTTGAATGCGCTTAGCCGAGCCAAGGTCTTCTAAGGTAATGCTTTCCAAGCTCATGCCAATTTCTTCAGACACAACTTTACCGCCCGTTAATACAGCAAGGTCTTCTAACATCGCTTTACGTCGATCGCCAAAACCTGGTGCTTTAACAGCACAAACTTTTACAATGCCGCGAATGTTGTTAACCACTAACGTTGCAAGCGCTTCGCCTTCAACGTCTTCAGCAACAATTAGCAGTGGACGGCCTACTTTGGCAACCGCTTCTAATGTTGGTAGTAAATCACGGATGTTTGTGATTTTCTTATCGTGCAATAAGATTAGCGGGTTTTCAAGATCAGCCGTCATTGTGTCTTGCTTGTTAGCAAAGTAAGGCGACAAGTAACCACGATCGAATTGCATACCCTCTACAACTTCAAGTTCGTTGTCAAGAGATTGGCCTTCTTCAACAGTGATCACACCCTCTTTGCCAACTTTGTCCATTGCTTCAGCAATGATATTACCAACAGTCTCATCAGAGTTAGCTGATACAGTTCCGACTTGAGCGATTTCTTTAGCATCTTCGCAAGGCTTAGAAAGCTTTTTCAATTCGGCAACAGCAACGATCACAGCTTTATCGATACCACGCTTGACATCCATTGGGTTCATGCCAGCGGCAACCGCTTTCAAACCTTCTTTGACCATAGCTTGGGCTAGAACGGTCGCGGTAGTTGTTCCATCACCGGCGACGTCGTTAGTTTTTGAAGCCACTTCTTTCACAAGCTGAGCGCCCATGTTTTCGAATTTGTCTTCTAACTCAATTTCTTTTGCAACAGACACACCATCTTTTGTAACGGTTGGAGCGCCAAAAGCCTTATCCAAAACTACGTTACGGCCTTTAGGACCCAGTGTGATTTTAACGGCATCTGCCAATATGTTAACGCCGGCCAAAATTTTGGTCCGCGCGTCATCTCCGAATTTTACGTCTTTTGCTGACATGATAAATTCCTATAATTAATGTGTTAATTCTTGTACGTGATCTCTACATGTAGGACATGCAGGGATCACGATTTTTGTCTCAGGCAAGGCGTGAAAAAAACGCAGGGAGGGCACGCAATTGTTGTACGTAACCGACCGAGTATTTTTCATAACGCGGCATGAGGGAAAAAGCGGGATTCCTATTCGACGACGCCAACTATGTCGTCTTCCCGCATAACTAATAAATCTTCGCCATCGACCTTAACTTCCGTTCCAGCATATTTGCCGAACAGAACTTTGTCGCCAACCTTAACGTCTAAGGCGCGAACCTCACCGTTGTCTAAAATTTTGCCATTGCCGGCAGCGATGATTTCGCCTTCAGATGGTTTCTCTTTTGCTGATTCAGTAAGGATGATGCCGCCAGCAGAAGTTGCTTCTTCTTCGTTACGACGAACGAGAACGCGGTCATGAAGTGGACGAATAGCCATTCGTTATATCTCCAAAAAGGGGTTAATTAAAATAAGTTAAATTAGAGTAAATTAGCACTCTAATCTGAGAGTGCTAATGATATGGGCGAAGTCTATAAAGTCAATACATAGACTGGGTTTTATTTTTTATCTTGTGTCTCAGAGACGGTGTATTCACCCTCAATAACGTCACCTTGTTCAACATGAGGGTTGACCGACGAGTTCGAGGAGCCATAAACAGCTCGGCCATTACCTTTGATCAAATTCTTAGCGGCCCACGCGATCAATGCTTGTCTGACTGGTGGAATTAGAATTGCAAAACCAATAGCGTCAGTTATAAACCCTGGCGTCATTAATACCGCACCAGCAAATAAAAGAGCGACGCCCTCAGCAATTTGCATCGCCGGAACGCGGCCTGCATTGGTCTCTTGTTGTAGCTTGGCGAGCGTGGCGAAGCCCTGCTGACGCACTAAATAGGCACCGAGCACTGCGGTGAAAATAACAAATGCAATGGTGTTAAATAGCCCTATCGCACCACCAACGCGGATTAGCACGGTGATCTCAGCGACTGGCATCGCGATGAATAAGAAAACAAGAATGAGAAATGGCATACTCAACTGATAAGGCCGTTTTATAGGTTTTCAAGGCGCTACTTGATAATACCATTGAGCGATCGAAGATTTTTAAAAATCCGCCAACCTAGCTGGTTTACACCGGCATTAATCAGGCTGACGCTGGCCGCCGCATTGCCAACATAATTCAAAATTTGCCGGGCTTGCCTGCTGACAGCGATTACAACGCCAGTCTGGTCCACTGACATCTTGGCGCTTGCTTTGAGAAATTATCTCAGCCGCATGCTGAGCCAGCGACTGGTCGACCCAAAGCTCGGGCCAGACACTAGTAAAAGGCACTTCTCCCATCAAACTTGAAGTATGGTGGTTACGCAGCTCGCAAGTAATATCGTGTTGCTCTAGCAAGCTGCGCATCAACCCTACTTCGACAATATTGTCGGCTGTAAAAACCTTGTTCAAAGTAGATGCCATAATTTGCAGTTATTAATTCCCAACATTCAATCTTATCGTTTTTCGATACCAGTTATTAAGAAATTGATCTCCTTGATCACCCGCTGGAAAGGTATATCGATCACCATTAATTTCAACGATTACGTTGGTTCCTGACGCAGTTTTTCCAAGCCCCATGTTCAATCTACCTTTGTGACAAATGCGGCCAGTCGTCGCCCTATTGTTAAATCGATACAGATCACCTTTGCCTTCAAAGCGAAGACTAGCATTGCCGCCCTGGGTATAAGCCTTGAAGTCAAAACAAGCGCCTCTTATTCTGCCGTTGCCAGAGCTAGATGGTGCATTAGCTACCGGCACTGGGCGTGTACTTCTGGCGGCAGCCGCATTCTTGCGATCAATGCTATAGCGCTGCTGACGGCCGTCACTATCGACCACGGTTACATCGTTGGCGAATAAGTCGATTCTTACCCGCTCGGATGTATATCTATTCTCTAAGTAAACTGAGTCACGATCTCGGCGGGTTTCATCAAATTGCTTGGTTGCTCCCCGTGTCTGATCAATGATCCATTGCTTGGCGGCTACTTTTTTTAATGAAACACCGCCGAATACAACTAGCGTTACATTTGCAGCCGTTACGTTCGGGTCATTCCGCCCGCCGTCATTGCGATTCCGGGTGTCTCGACGCCCATCGTTTGCACGATCATTGTAACGACCATTTTGGCCGCCGTCGGCACTAATGGTTAGTGCACTAACCTTGTCATTCCACTGACGATCAAAACACCGAATATCACCGTCGATACGGGCAAATGACCCGCGATAGTTATCATCGGCATAAATAGTAACCTCGGCACCTTGCGGCACTCGTATTGAAGACACGCTGTCGTTAGCAAATCCGGCGTCGTGCATGCTGCGGTATTCGCCAGCTCTTAAGGTTTGGCTTTTGCCGCCGAAATTACAATGCTCATAAATGGTGACATCACGATACGGATCAATGGATACCCGTTGATTGCTTTGTGCGGTAACCGCGCCTGAAAATGTAATTGTCGCTGCTAGAATCGCAAGCGTTGAGGTTAAATTAAATTTCATAGTGCCCCCGGATGGACGTGTTTAGATTTATTTATCAAGTGTAGTGTATCAGCAGCTACATAGTATTAACTTCATGAGCGGTATCGACTTCATTAGTAAACATGCACACTGCATTAGTTTCGTATTCAAATATAGCAATGTTAGTATTAACCTTAGCTGAACCCCCTAACGTCGATAGCACATTGACAGCACATCAAGCTTACAACAACTTTACCAAGCCCGTGAAATACCGAGCTCCATTCACTTAAATTAGAAATTAATAGAGACATCATGAGTCGTTTTTGGTCAGACATTGTTAGTCAACTCACGCCCTATGTTGCTGGCGAGCAACCGCAAATTAGCAAGCTAATTAAGCTAAATACCAATGAAAACCCGTATGGTCCATCGCCTAAGGTCACCGCGGCAATTTCCACGGCTAACAACCACGACCTGCGCAAGTACCCTGACCCAAATGCAGCCCAACTTAAAGCAACCATAGCCAAGCATTTTAAACTTGATGACCAAATGGTGTTTGTTGGTAATAGCTCAGACGAAGTGCTGGCGCATGTCTTTAGAGGGCTATTAAAGCAACGCAAACCGCTATTGTTTCCTGACATCACCTATAGCTTTTATCCGGTGTACTGCAAGCTCTTCGAGATTGATTATCGTTTAATTGCTCTGAACCAAGACTATTGCATCGGCGTCGACGATTATGCGCTCGACAATGGCGGCATTATTTTTGCCAACCCGAATGCACCAACGGGCATTGCATTATCGATTGAAGAGGTTGAAACCTTAGTGCAACGCAATCCAGAGTCGGTGATAGTGGTTGATGAAGCCTACGTAGATTTTGCTAACGACAGTGCAGTAAGGCTAATCAAACAGTATGATAATCTATTGGTAACTCAGACACTGTCGAAGTCACGGTCACTGGCTGGGTTGCGCGTAGGCATTGCGCTCGGCCATGCTGACTTAATCGAGGGCCTAGAACGGATCAAAAACAGCTTCCACCCCTATACTTTGGACGCTCTGGCTATGGCAGGCGCGACTGCCGCCTTTGAGGACAATGATTACTTCGAAGGCACTTGCGCCAAGGTGATAGCAACACGACAACGAATCTCTTCCGTGCTTGTTTCAATGGGCTTTGAAGTACTGCCATCTAGCGCCAATTTTGTCTTTACTCGCCACTCTGAGCATGGCGCGAAGGAACTTTTTCGAGCGCTCCGCGATCACGGCATCGTGGTGCGCTATTTCGACAAGCCTAGAATTAACCAGTTCTTGCGCATTAGCATTGGCACCGACGATGAAATGAACTCGTTACTGTCAGTGCTTAGAGCGATAATGAGCAATTAATGGCTAACGTCTAGCACCTAGTACTGGCCTTAACTGAATACCATTTCGTCGTCATCAACCGGTGTGAAACGTAACGCTAAGTTGTCAAGAATAAAGTTCTGATTCAGGCGCCAAGGCTTGTTGATGGATTGCTTAGGCAGCATGTCCAGCGAGCGCTGGATATAACCCGAGGTCAAATCCATTAAAGCCATATCTTGCATGTCATCAGTAGCGGTAGCACACGCTTGGCTGTAGTTATTTTTGTCCATGTGATTAATCAACCGGCTGGCGTAACGGTGGGTTAAGTCAACCTTCAAAGTCCAAGATGCATTAGTGTAGCCGACCGCAAGAAATGTGTTTGGCACGCCGCTAAGCATCATGCCCTTGTACGCGTAGGTCTCTTTAGCCACTAAGGGCTCACCATCGATCACAAAATCAATTCCGCCAAAGAATTGCATTTTCAAACCTGTGGCGGTAACGATCACATCGGCGTCCAAGCTGGTGCCCGACTTTAGCAAAATGCCGCGTTCGTTGAAGCCTGCAATGTGATCCGTTTCGATACTTGCTTTATCGGCTTTTATGGCCTTAAAAAAATCGGCATCCGGACATAGGCAAACTCGTTGATCCCACGGGTTATAATTTGGAGTGAAATGCTTTGCCTCAAATTTACCCCCAAGCTCTGCTTTCACTTGATCAGTAATTTTCTCTTTGGCACGCTCAGGCCATGTTTTGCAGTACCAGTAGATAAGCATGGTGCTCAATATAAACCACCACCTAGCCGCCCACCTACCAACCCATTTACTCAAACCGTTGGCAATTGGGTCAACCGATGGCTTAGAGCCCATGTAGGTTGGCGAGCGCTGCAACATAGTGACATGTTTAGCCGTTTTCGCCATGTTTGGCACTAGAGTAACGGCGGTCGCGCCACTGCCAATGATGACCACATTCTTATCTGCGTAATCGGCGTCTTCAGGCCAGAACTGAGGGTGAATTACCTCACCTTTAAACTTCTCAATACCGCCAAACTTGGGCGCATGCGCCTCGTCATAGTTGTAGTAACCGGCGCACATGAAAATATAGCGACAAGTAAACACCTCACCATCGGCGGCCTCAAGTGTCCAGATCGACTGCTCAGAAGACCAGTTTGCCTTAACGATATGTACACCGTATTGAATCTGTTTGTCGATTCCATATTCGCGCACTGTTTCATCAAGATAGCTAAGAATTTTATGCTTTTCGGCAATCGACGACTTGTCGTCCCATGAGCGAAACGAAAATCCAAAGGTATACATGTCAGAGTCTGAGCGTATCCCTGGGTAATTGAATAAATCCCAGGTTCCACCTAAGGCCTGGCGACGCTCTAAAATCTTGTAACTCTTACCTTTATTGTAGGTTTGTAAGTGGTAAGCAGCACTGATGCCGGAGATTCCCGCACCAATAATGATGGCGTCGTGATGTGATATCGTCATTTTCTCGCCAAGTCGCCTGTAAAATAAGGGGCTAAAGTTTGTTTCCATTGGTCAACTAGACCTGAGTCATCGTGATCCCAAGGATGAAAATCGTTTTCCATAAACTGCTTATACAGACCACGCATATCACTGATCAAGCCGCCTTCGCCATAGAGACTATTCCAAAGCTCTTTTCGTTCCTTCCAAGTGACCTTGTGGCCCAACTGTTTGAGCAAAAATCGGCTCGACATCCAAATGTTAAAAGGGAACTCAAAACGAGTGAAAATTTTATATTGTTGACGCAGTAATTTACGATCACCGACGCAATTTTGATATACATCAAAGGCAACCGATTTATGCTCGATTTCTTCGATCGCGTGCCACAAAAATAAATTGCGGAATGATTCAGGAAAATGAGCCATATGCTCTGGGTGGGTTAAAGCATGATGAGCCATAACCGCCGTTACATGTTCAGCACACACTGTTCTTGCCAGACGCTTTTCAGGTGTCCAATTTTGCTCTCGCTCTTTTAACTTAACTTTGAAGAAGTCATTGAGCTTGCCGGTCTCGTAGCCTAGTTTATCAAACTCTTTATTCACCAACCTATGCTGCAACGAATGATGTGCCTCTTGGTGTGCGAAGTCGCGCACCTCTGCTTTGAGTTTTGGATCAGTGATTTGATCTTCAAACAACATTACCGATTTAATAAATTCGCCCTCTCCCGCTGGAAAACTTGCCGACATAGCAACCCACATAGCACTGATACAACTATTGCCGTTGTAATAAAAAGGGCCGTCAAAATCATCGAACTCGAACCTTACTCGGCGGGGCACAATTTCGAGTTTAGAGCGCGATGGCGAGGCCGCAAGGCTGCTAGGGCTGAACGAATCGCTCAAAGATGGATTATTTATCGACATTTACTTAACCTGTCCTCAGTCAAATGGTGAAATTCATGTTGTTGTTTACAGCTCTGTAAACTAGAATGAGTACCTTAGAGGCAATTTACAGTTCTGTCAACACAGTCTGAACTAAGTAGTGTTTGTGAACACGTCACTTGGTAACTTTTTTATTAACTTCCTTTTTAGTAGCAACTTCTTTGGATACAGCAGAAACTAAATAATGGCACGTAAAACACATAGCTCCCCCGAACAAGCTCAGACGGCTATTCTTGATGCAGCAGAGGCGCTGATGATTGAGGTCGGCCCGGCCGGCCTGCGTATTAGTGCCGTGGCAAAAAAAGCAGGCATGGCCCACCCAAATATTATTCACCATTTTGGATCCAGAGATGGGCTAATTAATGCGCTTGCCGAACGCGTAGGTCAACGAGCCACGACAAGAATAACCAAAGCGATCAAGCAGGCAACCGACGCCGAACCCGAAGATCGCATTGCTGCAATGACTCACGTTTTAGATACCGCTTACCCTGGAGATGAGGGAAAAGCGGCTGTATGGCTGCACCTCAGTGGCGCGCAAAGCTCGTTAAAGCCAAACATGGAACGAATCGTTGAATTATCACATAGCTTGCGAAAGACAATTGACCCAGACGCCAGCCTTGCCAATACCAGCAGATTAGTCATGCTGGTTACTCTTGCTCTGGTTGGTGAGGTAGTTTCAGGTCAAGGCATTAAAGGCGCTCTCGGCTTCAGTGACGACGAAGCCGATGATGACGCCGGCGATAGCCGAGCACATTTTCGTCGTTGGCTAACTGAGATTTTGCTCAACTTATCTGATCGCCAATTAAACACAAGCCTCAGCGACAACAATCAACTGGACAGTAAATAATATGAATAAATTCAAAAATTCGGTCGCGGTTGTTACCGGAGCTGGTAGCGGTATCGGCCGACATCTGGCTCTTAAACTTGCGTCTTATGGCGCATCACTTGCCATCTCTGACATAAACGTCGACGGCTTAGCCGAGACTAAAGCCCAAGCTACAAAACTGCTAAAAAATTCCAATGCACGAATCGTTGCTAGCGCACTAGACGTTTCAAATCGGGAGGCAGTATTTGCCTATGCCGAAGAAATTAAGCAAGAATTTGGTTCGGTGAATTTAGTCATTAATAACGCGGGGGTTGCTTTATCTTCTGGCACCTTGAGTGAAACCAGTATTGACGATTTTGAATGGTTAATGAGCATCAATTTTTCTGGTGTTTTGTATGGTACAAAGGCTTTTTTACCGATTCTTGAAGAAGCCGAGTGGGGGCACATTGTTAATATATCGAGCCTATTCGGCCTAATCGGCGTAGCCGAACAATCGGCTTATAACGCCAGCAAGTTCGCAGTTCGCGGTATGACAGAAGCGCTAAGACAAGAGCTCGATGCGGCCAATAGCCATATCAGCTGCACGTCGATACATCCGGGCGGCGTAAAAACCCAGATCGCAAAGAATTCCAGACTAAGCAAACCGCTTGATAGTGATACTAAAAACCTTAAGGAAAACTTTGAAGACCTTGCAATGACCACACCGGATTCGGCAGCCGAACAAATTTTAACCGCCGTGTTAAAAAAGAAACGCCGCTTAATACTCGGTAAAGATGCTAAATTTTTAGATTGGGTACAACGTCATTTTCCCAGTCATTATCAACGAGTCGCACAATGGACTATGCGGCGCGCTTTAGACAAACTCGCTAAGGCTTAAGGTTTAATCCAAGTTAAAAATAGTCCGAGACCTCAGGTCGGCTGGTTGCCAGCTTTCCACTTGATATTACAGCCAATACTCGCAACCTGGTGGGGATTAACAGCGTCGCCTAAATAGACAGAATTAATCGCCGCCGCTAATTGATCACCGCTGACTTCAACTGAATTTCCTGGGCGAGCGGCGTCCATTTGGCCTCTATATTGCAAAGCATGATCGGCATCAAACACAAAGAAGTCGGGAGTGCATGCCGCCGCATAGGCTTTTGCAATCTGTTGGCTCTCATCGTATAGATACGGAAAATTAAAGCCATATTGATGAGCAAAATCAGTCATCGCCTCTGGGCCATCTTGCGGATAATTTAGTACGTCATTTGAGCTAATCGCCACAACAGCAAAGCCCTTATTGACCGCATCGTTAGCAAGCTCGGTCATACGTTCAGCGATATGGATTACATAGGGGCAGTGGTTACAGATAAACATGACCAGTAACGGCTTAGCACTTAATTCATTTAAACTAACGCTCGCATCGGCCTTACCCAGCATAGGTTGATTTAGATTTGGTAAGGTAAAATCCGCTGCAGGCGACCCAAGCGCGCGCATTGTAGAAAGAACCGCAGACACTAGGACTTACCCCGGTTGGCTATTGACTTGGTGATTTTATCTGCATTTTCACGACTTAGTTTTCGCGTCTCCATGCCCTTCAAAACCCCTCGTTCAGCTTCGGTTAATACTTGCATCGGCCACTCTAATAGCTCGTGAAGATTGGCCAACATACGCAGGCTCAAACCCCAAAGTATTTGCCCCTTGCTTTGATCGATCATCACCGCAGGCATGCTCAAAGCAGGGTCTTTGGGATGTTTATAATCAAAGGCATTGGCCCGGTCATCTAACACACTGATAGGCAGCCAAAGCATATCTGCCACTTCATAGTTAGCCAGCAAATCAAGCTCTCGTTGTGGCTTAAAAACAAAACAGGCAATGTGTACGCTGAATACGTCATTGATTTTTAAGCCATAGAGATCATCGAGTTGGCCGATGAAATCATCATCGGTCAGTTCAGCGCCGACTTCTTCAAACGCTTCGCGCACGGCAGCCGCCTTTGAGTCAGCATCTTCGCGCTCTATCTTGCCGCCAGGAAACGACATTTGCCCCGACCACGGATCGTTCTCATGCTTGGCTCTTTGCATCATCAGCAATTCAGTACCATGCTCACCATCACGCAATATAATTGAAACCGCGGCCTTGATAACGCTCTCTTGCGGGCGCACGCGGGGCTGATAGTCTCGAATACGTTGAATTTCTGATGCCCCAATTAACATAAAAGCATTTTTAGGTAGTCTGTCATCGCTACAATTATGCCCTAAGGCATCAAAGTGTTCTAGAATACAAACCTAGCAACTGATTAATAATTTTCCATGAGTTTATTCACAGATTCAATCGCGGTAACAACCAACAGTATTCAAAAACAATACGCCGAGAAGATCGATTGCGCAATTATCTTGGGCAGTGGGTTATCAGAATTGTCGCTGGATGGATTTCAACAACTTGCGCACATTCACTATAGCGATATAGAGGGGCTGCCAACGCTAACCGCACCCAGCCATAAAGGTGAAATTAATATCGTCAGCAATGGCTTAAAAACCATCGCCCTGTGCGCTGGCCGCCATCACCTCTATGAAGGCTATAGCGCACAACAAGTAACAACATTGGTTTACACCTTAGCTCAATTGGGCGCCAGTGAACTCATTATTACCAACGCCGCTGGGGCACTAAACCCAGATTTTCGACCTGGCGATGTAATGTTAATAGAGGACCATATTAATTTCACCGGCCATAATCCGGTACGAGGCCAAGACCAAAGCTTTGGAATATTATTCCCAGACATGTCAGAGGCCTATAGTCTTAATCGAATAGAGCAAGCTTCGCTCGCGGCCGAAAAACATCAGCTTCGCCTGCATAGAGGTATCTATATTGGAGTATTGGGGCCATCGCTAGAAACATCAGCCGAGCGACGCATGATGCGCAGCTTTGGAGCCGACGCAGTAGGCATGTCAACCGTACTTGAAAGCATCGCCGCCAATCATTGCGGCATGCAGGTTCTCGGTTTGTCAGCGATTACAAATCTAGCGCTAGGCGATGCCGATCAGCAACCAGACACAATTGAAGAAGTACTTGAAAATGCCGCTATCGCAGGGCAAGGAATGAAAAAAATCTTAAATGAGATACTCAGCTAAGCTGGATAACCTAGTCAGTTTGGTGAGCAAAGGCTAAACAAGCGAACAGCTCGACAAGATAACGATTTGAAATATGGGGTAACTCTTAACTTAGGATACCTTCAAGCCGAACAGAACACTAATCACTCAGCGACTGCAATAAAGAGCCCTCAGCCAAAGGAGCACAGCGACTGCAATAAAGAGCCCTCAGCCCAAAGGAGCACAGCGACTGCAATAAAGAGCCTTCAGCCCAAAGGAGCTCAGCGACTGCAATAAAGAGCCCTCAGCCCAAAGGAGCCCGGCGACTGCAATAAAGAGCCCTCAGCCCAAGGAGCCCGGCGACTGCAATAAAGAGCCCTCAGCCCAAGGAGCCCGGCGACTGCAATAAAGAGCCCTCAGCCCAAGGAGCTCAG
>JBKEFT010000027.1:0-81556 GCA_046709645.1 Arenicella sp. | reverse complement strand
TGGCCGTAGTCCTTAGTGAGAGCGGGAACAACGTAGATGTGCGCTTAAAGCCTTACCCTACCGGGCTTTCAAGCGGATCCACACTCGGCGTTATTTTTTTTTGACGTGACTAGTCATGCCTACAAAATAATGCCTTGATTGTGAATCAGCTTGAAAGCCAGAGATCATTTAGACTTAATCAGAGGCTCCTTAACTGACGCAAGTGCTGGTTTTGCCCAGCTAGCCTATCAAAACTTTGCCACTGGTGAGTCTAAAATCATTACGACTGACATCGCTTGGGATGTCGAAAGCGCGGTGATTAGTAAAGATCGAAAGCAAATGGCTTTTTCAGTCAATCAAGGCGGCACCAGCTAACTTTATCTACTTGATCCGCGCAGCAACAATTACCAACAAGTTAACGGACTACCGCTTGGCCTAATTGGCGGCCTTATGTTTAGCCCTTCGGGAACATCTTTAGGGCTGACCCTGAACACAGCTAAAAGCCCAAGCGACAGTTATGTTCTGAGCCTAAAAAGTAATAAGTTACACTCTGGTGAGTTAACTCGCTGGACACGCAGCGAGGTTGGCGGGCTAAATACCGATATGTTTATTGAGCCAGAGCTTATTGAGTACGACACGTTTGATTCTGTTGCCGGTGTACTGCGTAAGATCCCCGCATTCGTTTATAAACCTAAAAACATAACTCAACCAGCACCGGTTATTATCTCTATTCATGGTGGCCCTGAGAGCCAATATCGACCAAGATTTAGTAGTACATATCAACTCTGGCTAAACCAGCTAGGCGCGGTGGTAATAGCGCCGAACGTTCGCGGATCTTCAGGCTATGGGCGAGAATATGTCAGCTTAGATAATGGCTTCAAACGCGAGGATTCGGTCAAAGACATAGGAGCATTATTAGATTGGATTGCCACCCAGCCAGACCTTGATCAAAATCGAGTGCTGGTATTCGGCGGCAGTTACGGTGGTTATATGGTATTAGCCAGTGCGGTGCATTACAGCGACCGATTGCTCGGTGGAGTAAATATTGTCGGAATAAGTAATTTCGTTACCTTTCTGCAAAATACTAAAGACTATCGACGCGATCTAAGGCGTGCTGAGTATGGCGATGAGCGAGACCCTAAGATGCTTAAGCATCTGCAAAAAATTAGCCCAAATAACAATGTTGAGAAAATTAAGATTCCAATGCTGGTTGTGCAGGGTAACAATGATCCACGAGTTCCGGTTACCGAAGCTGAGCAAATTGTTGCTGCGCTTCGAGAGCAAGGCAATCAGGTTTGGTATATGAATGCGCTTAATGAAGGGCATGGCTATCGTAAAAAAGAGAATCGGGATATCTATCAGCAAGCGGTGATCATGTTTTTCGAGAAAGCGCTTAGTGATGACAAACCCACTGACACGCTAGATTGAACATATGCGTTTTAAATCAGCACTCGCTCTCCACGCGTCTAAGACGATAACATTATGAATCAAATCAGCGCCTTGCTTGAGCGAATTAAAATATTTTCTGACGAGCGTGATTGGCAACAGTTCCATTCACCGAAAAATATTAGCATGGCGCTGTCAGTCGAAGCCTCGAATTGTTGGAACATTTTCAATGGATGACCCAAGACGACTCGAGAAATGTGTCGCCTGATAAGAAGGCCCTGATAGCTGACGAAACCGCTGATGTTTTCTTATACCTATTGCGAATGTGTGAGCAATTGGATATCGATCTGATTAAAGTCGCTAATCAAAAAATTGATAAAAATGCACTTAAGTATCCAGTGGAAAGTGCCAATAAAAGGGCCAAGAAAAGTGCCAAGAAATACACTGAGCGGTGATTTCAAGTTAAGGCTAGCAAAGCTCGTTCATCGTTGTCTGTACTGGACACAGGGAGGCGGTGTCTGATATTTTTGCTTGCAGATTGATTTCATGCGCTAAGACGCATTAATACATGGGCCACTACAATGATTAAAGCCAAAACTTTATTGGTGGTATTTTTATGCGCGACGTTTTTAATTTTTCAAAGCAGCACCTTGGCTGCCAACAAAGATTCAAATTTTAAAATTCTACCGCTTAAAGAGCGAGCGCTTGTTATTGACAGCATCACCTCGAAACGGATTAATCAATTGCTTCCTAGTTTGATGACGCAAACTAACATTGATATGTGGTTGTTAATTAGTCGTGAATATAACGAAGACCCGGTGCTTAAAACAGTACTGCCTGCGACCTGGATGTCGGCTAGAAGAACCACCATGTTTGTTTTTGTCAGACAAGGCGAAACGGTTAAGGCCCTCGCCATAGCTCCGTATAAGGTTGGAAAGCTATTCGAACCCGCGTGGGATAAAAAATCTCAACCTAATCAGTGGCAAGCATTAGTTGAGCTAATGCAAAAATATGAGCCTAAAACGATTGGCATTAATCAATCTGAAATATGGGCACATGCAGACGGATTAGTGGCAACAGACAAACAACGGTTACTCGCTGAACTGCCATCAAGGTTCGAGCGGCGATTGGTGCCGGCCGAAGCCCTAGCGGTTAGATGGTTAGAAACCAGAATTCCAGAAGAAGTTGAATTACTCAAAGATATGACCGCACTGGCCCACGATATTATTGCCGAGGGTTTTAGTGATAAGACAATCGAGCCAGGCCGCACCTCGACCGAAGATCTTGTCTGGTGGTTTCGAGAAAAAGTAGGCTCGCTTAAACTTAATACGTGGTTTCAGCCATCAGTATCGATTCAGCGCAGTGATAAGATAAAATTTGATCACGAAGACGCATTCACTAATGGTACAGGCAGCCAAGTAATTCAACCGGGCGACTTACTGCATGTTGACTTCGGCATATCGTATCTACGACTTAATACCGACACTCAACAGCATGCCTATGTTTTGCAGAGTGGCGAAAAAACGGCTCCCATATACCTTAGTAATGCATTGAAAAAAGGCAATCAATTGCAGGATATTTTTACCAACAATTTTGACCAAGATAAGACCGGTAATATGGTTTTAAAAATATCGAGAGAACAAGCCATTAAAGCAGGACTCAGGCCCACTATTTACACCCATCCCTTGGGCTATCACGGTCATGGCGCAGGAACCACTCTTGGTATGTGGGATTCGCAAGGCGGCGTGGCGGGCTCAGGAGATTATCCGCTGCACCTAAATACAAGCTACGCGATTGAGCTCAACAACGCCGTTTATATTGATGAGTGGAACAAAGAAATTCGAATTATGCTCGAAGAAGATGCCCATTTTGATGCCTCGGGAGTGCGGTACTTAGATGGTCGGCAAACTGAACTTTTGTTAGTGAAATAGATCAAGGTTTTGAGCGACTGATTACTTCTGAGCTATGCTGAGTGATTTTAAGCGTAGCCGAAGATTGAGGGTGTCTGGCGAATAATGCAAGATACCCTCAAGGGTGCAACCTAGTACTTTTAGGGGGCTTAGTCGGCCCTCATGGCATATCTAATCCTTAGGTAGCTCAAGGGCTGGTTTTAAACTAATGCTATTCAGTGTTCAGCTGTAAGACGCTGTAATACCTCTTCATGCTTGCTTAGTAGATTATGTTATGGATCTAATAAGACAGAGAAACTCAAATCTTTACAAATCGCCCGACGAGAAGACCGCTGTTTGCACACAACGCGGCTGCACCGTGGCGGCGGACATAAGGTATTCATAACGGGCTTAAGCTTAGGCCGCTTAACGGCGCAAAATAATCAGCCTAAACTGAGCGACATAAATGTAATTCAGGCTAAATCGGTCGAAAACAGACTGACGTTTTTTGTCTTAAGGTCTCTAAACACCTTGCTCTGCGCTTGTTTGAGCCTGACAAAAATAAGCGCTATTTACTTGGGACTTTAGTCTATTGCTCCGCGTCAAGTAGGGTGATTAAATTTAACTATATTGCAAAGCAGGAAGGCGAAAAATGAGCACTCAAATTAGTTATAGAGACCTAAAAAAGGACATGCTGTCAGCCAAAGCCTTAGGGCTATTATCGGAATTCGCACTGATTTGGTGCGTAAAAACTGGAGAACTAATTGACGTTGATTCAGACGATGCCGTGATACGAATTCTTCGAAACGCAAAGCGAACTAGTGACCGCCGGTTGCGCTCTATCTATTTGCATCTTCGAGCAGAGTTCACCGATATGATACAACGTTCTGTAACACGCTGCGATGCGATGCTAGCCGATCAGCTTATGTCACATATCTCTAAGGGCCGAACGTGTCGATTTCGTAGCCGAGAGTTTGTCAGGCAGATGCCTCAGTTAGCTAGTTAGAAAGTTCAATTAGACAATTCAGTTCGATAGTTCAGTTCGATAGTTCAGTTCGATAGTTCAGTTCGATAGTTCAGTTCGATAGTTCAGTTCGATAGTTCAGTTCGATAGTTCAGTTCGATAGTTCAGTTCGATAGTTCAGTTCGATAGTTCAGAAAATTCGTTAAACGCACCTTAAACCCATGTCGAGCCTTGACACAAAAGCCAACTCTGCTCTGTTAGCCTTGCAGGCATGAAAACTTTTCTGAAATTAGTTATGCCTGCCACAATCGCCTTATCGTTAGCGGCCTGCGCAACCCGCGCCCCGATGCCAACAGTAGAATCCGTCGACCTGAAGAAATTTATGGGTGATTGGTATATTATTGGCAATATTCCTACGTTTATAGAACGACAAGCTTACAATGCCGTTGAGCACTATGAGCTTGATAGTGATGGCAATATCCCGACTACGTTTACTTTCAACAAGGGTAGCTTCGATGGCCCTTTAAAGACCTACCATCCCAAAGGCTTTGTTACAGACAAAACCGACAATTCACTGTGGGGCATGCAGTTCATCTGGCCGATCAAAGCAGACTACCGAATTGTCTATTTGAGCGACGACTACCAGCAAGTGATTGTCGCTCGAAAGGCGCGTGATTACGTTTGGATAATGGCGCGAACGCCAAAAATAAGTGACACGGATTACCAAGCACTGGTAGAAAAAACAGAACGCTTGGGTTATGACCCAGCCCGCATACGAAAGGTGCCGCAGCAAGATTTGAGTGATCGTTGATTCGACTCCTTAGAGCGCTAAACGAAGCAGGCAAGGTTTTGACATATAATACTCTAAGCATTAACGAGTATCGTAACCGCACAAACCTTAGCTGACCACTAAATGAAATTAATACTAAGCCTATCCAATTTAGTAAGCAAAACAGTAAAGGCTCAACTGCCTAGGTTATACGACGAGCAGGGCAACAATCCCGGTGTGCAAAAAATAAGCTCGCACAGCACTCAAGTCAGCTGGCAGTTCCAGATAGTTCATCTAAGCGGTCGCCAATGGGAGCCCTGCGACGATGGCACTTGGCTGCTTATGGCGGTTGAGTCCTACAGCAGATTCACGATCCTCAATCGCTATTATTTGGAGCCGAGCTTAGAAGAAATTGAAAAAGACTTTATGGCATCATGGATTGAGCACTTAATCATGCTGATGCAGATGGGCGGATTCGTTCGCAATAAGCAAAACATAGAACAAGTCACGTCACAATTTCAACAACTGAAAAAGCCAGAGTATTACCGAAACTTAGACTCAAGTATTGGTGGGCATATTGGCGACAATCAACAGTGGCTAAGAGCCTATATCGACGATACTCGTATTACGGAATTTAATAATACACATGTGCGCGAGTTCTCCAATTATTTAAATCAATTGTCACGCCGAATCGGTAAGCAACGCAAAAAGGCTGATCAGTTTTTACCGTTTGAGCGGTTTTTAGACGATGGGCTCTATCGTTTTGCCTCCGGGCTTTGTGATCAAAAAATACCGTATTGCCGCTTTGGTGATTTTCCTAATCCTTATCGTTCGAATGTTGAGTTGTCTTTGGTGAAGAGTTAAGGCTTGGACCTTGATTCGTTCGACGGCCCAAAAAGGAAATTAATCGGCAGTGAATGACAGCAACAAGAGGTGTGGTTTCTAATTTAGAAGGCCTGTAATTTATTGGGTAAAATGTGCCATATGGTACATTGAACTTAATAGCTCCAAGATCCAAAATCACTGTATTGATCTTAACCATTTACAGGAAAAACCCACAGTGAATTTCAAACGACCAATCCACACTTTAATTGCCTCAATTGTCGTGTTTAGTATTACTTCTTCGGTTCAAGCTGAAAGCCCTTTCTCAAAAATGAAAGACAAGCTTAAAAGTAAAGTCAGCGCCGAATCCAACGAGCAAGCAAAGGGCAAAGTAAAAAGTAAAACGTCTTCAAAATCGCTTGCAGCCACTGCCGGTGCAGGTTCATCAGTGGCACTGGGTTCGCCTTCAGACAGCCTAACCTCACTAACCAAATGCGCAAGCGTGAAACCAAGCAACATTATTATTGGCTCATTAGGTGACTATACGTTTCAACAAGGATTCACTAAAGAAAAGCGTTCTGGCTTAATTAACCGAAACAAAGGGTCGTTGTCAAAAGGCTGTATCTTGCCATCACTGCAGTCGCGTCAAGTGGCTTATATGGAAGTAGACACTAAATCTTATGAAGCCTTAGGCAGCTCCAACGATTGGGAAATGCAATGCCTTAAATCTGCGAATCTATCGGCAGGCGCCGTAAACGAGAAAGAGCCAAAGGGTGAGTATCCGTATCACGTTAAAGTGTTGTCAGGCAAAGACATGCTTTTGTTTTGTGGTAATTCAGAAAATATTGACGATTGTGGCGAAGGTAGCAACAGCTCACGAAGCGGTCAGTGGGACAAAAAGCTAGACGCACGAGGCAAAACAATGCTCAGCGTCATGGGCGTTGCTAGTACGTTAGCGCCAGCACAGGGTGAAAAACTATATTGCCAATATTACAACAAAAAATCAGGAAAAAGTTTATTCGCCTTTGAGTACTTACGCGTTCGTGGGTAGTGAATAAATACAGCCATATTTAGGCAAACCTAAGAATGAAATTTAAACAATTATTGTTCAGTGCATGTTTAATGCTGGGCGCGAGCGTGAGTGTTCAAGCGGCTCAAATTAACGAACAATTAGCCTGTGGCTTGCTTTTCATTGGAGGCCCTACCATACTTAATCGGGCATTGAGAAGTTAGTTACATTGATCATAAATCAAAGGTGGATCCAGTTTCATGACGACCAATCTAGAAAATTCAAAGGATGCATCAACTAATGCAATAAAAAAGCCTCATTTTTTGATGGTGCTGCTCATGCTTATGTTGTTCCTACTATTTATGTATCTAACTTTTGTCGCTATAGGGTTGAGAAGCCCTGACGGTAATCTCGAAGGTGCATACAACAGTTTGGTAATTGGGCCGATGGTTGGCGCGTTCATAGTGCCTATTTTCATCGTGTGCCTATTTCAAATATTTAGACGGTTTCGAAATTCCAGATCGCATGTAAATATTTTAGTCTGGACTTTAGTTCTATTGTGTCTTTCAACCGCAGGGGGGCTTATAGATGCCGAAGAGCAAGGTCTGCAATCTTGGTTGCAGCAAGAGTCTATGGCGGCGAATAAGTCGCTCCCTGTAATGGTTGACGAATCGACGCGATTTGATTCTACTAAAGTTTCTAAAAGGAGTTTCGAACGCCACTATACGATAATAGACATTACTGAGAGTGAGATAGATGAAGCAACTTTAAAGGAATTTGAAAACAACATGAGAATGACAATTCTCCAAGCTTTTTGCAATAACGATTTATTTTTTGAGATGAGACGTGAAGGGGTAAAGCTTGCAGATATTTATAGTGAAAAAAATGGCAAGTTGTTGATTCATATAATCTCAGACCCTAAGGATTGTTCGCCAGAAGTGGCTGAACATTGATCTCGATCTGAATCTGGGTTATCGGCAGAGGCTGTGTAAAAGCGAAATAAATACTATACTGATTTTTTTCGATAGGAGTTAAGCCATGTCCCGTTTTGATGACAAGGATAGCTCGGACACCCAGATAAAGAACATGATTAAATTAATCGCAATAGGGCTATTACTTTGCCTGCTATCAGCTTGCGGGACAGGCGAGTTTTTTATAAAGCGAGGGGTTAATGGCTTGCAACAGGATGTGGCCGATGAATTTAAGAGTTATGCCGATTTTGATGAGTCACAAAAAAAACAAATCGATCTTATCGCTGAGCAGCTAGACGATTGGGTTCGCGCTGATCGCTTGCCTATTTTGTATACTGAGCTGGAGAAAATGGCGGACGATATCCAGCGCAATGCGAGCATCAGTCGAGATACTTGGCAAAGTACGCTGGCATTTCTTGAGCAGCCGATGAATTTGGCTGCACAAGATGAACTAATTAGAGAAATTGCACAGCTGGTCTACGGCATGACCGATCAGCAGGCTGAGGATACCTTAGAAAAACTGCAAAAAGAGTATCGTGAAACGCAAAAAGATGAGGCTAAAGAAACGCTTGAAAAACGCAATAAGACGCTGGCGCGTGGAATAAAAATCGTGTTTTCTGACCTTGCTATCAGTCGTTCTAAAGCACAGCTTAAACAGGCTAAGGAAATGCTAGCGCAACGACAATCTCACATAAAACTTGAACATCAGGAAAGTGCGAAGAACTATGCAACCTTTGCCGGGCTTATTCAAGATAGGCAGCGCGAATCGTTCTTTGAGGACTTTGAGAGTGCTTGGGCGGAGGCCGAACGTGGGCCAAAAGATTGGGCTCCTGATCAATGGCAATATAATGCCAAGATAATTTTTGACATGCTTAACTATTTACTCGGCGATTTAGATCAAGAGCAGCGCGATACTGCCTCGGCTAAAATCCGTCGCTACGCTGCATTGTTTAAAAGGCTCTCAGAAGCTTAGTTTAAGTGGGGCTAAAGACAGGGGCTAATAACTGAGCAGCAGCTGTAAACTATCATATAGATCTAGCGCATGATTAAATACCCGCCGATGAGTTCAAACAAAACACCAATGCTAGCTAATGTCCAAACAGGAGATAAGCGTGGCAGTAGAAAACGGAAAAAACAATCGCCCTTGCCGATGCGCGATGGGGTGTCGGCCAGTCGTGTGTGGCTGCCTAAAGTAGGGGACTGTAAAAACAGCACTGAAACATATGGTGAATGGGAGACTATACTCGATTTTTTATTAGACCGTTTTCCGTTTATCTCGGCTGATATTTTTAAGGAGCGAATGGGGTGTGGGCAAGTTGTTAGCGAAACGGGCGAGGCCATTAGCCCTGCTAGCCCGTACCAAGCAGAGATTCACGTGTTCTATTACCGTGAGATACCGTATGAGCCGGAGATTCCTTTTCGTGAAACCGTATTATTTAAAGACGACAATATTATTGTGGTCGATAAACCGCATTTTATTCCGGTGCAGCCAACGGGCCGGTTCATTCGTGAATGCTTATTGTCGCGTCTAAAGCATCATTATCAGAATGAGGATATCAGCCCCATTCATCGCTTAGACCGTGAGACCGCAGGCGTAATTCTATACAGCTGCAATGTTAAGGCCCGGGGTGCTTATCAGCCGCTGTTTGAGAAGCGCTTGGTTAAGAAAAGTTACGAGGCCATCGCGCCGATTTCTGAACGGGCGTTTCCTTATACACATCGCAGTCACATTGTGTCTAGCGAGGACCCTTTTTTCATTATGCGTGAAGAGCCGATTGCAAAGGCAAACACCGAAACGGTGATGAATATTATTGAAATTAAAGGCGGTCTAGCGCGCTATAAACTGGAACCGGTGACCGGGCGACAGCATCAACTGCGTGTGCATATGATGTCGATTGGTTGCCCTATTATGAACGACCCCTTTTATCCGGAGTTGTTGCCGAATAAGGGCGAAGATTATTCTAAGCCACTGCAACTGCTGGCAAAATCGATTCAATTCACTGATCCATTCACAGCTCAAGAACGATTTTTCAAAAGTGAAATTCTCCTGAAAGGAATGGCTAGCAACTGACAGTTAAACCCACTGGGGACCTCTATTCTGAGCGGTTTTTATTAGTGGTCTAGGATTTATTTTCTCTGCTTTGAGGCATCATAATGAATAGTTCTACGACAAGGGATAGCTTGGGCACTCAACTAATTCGAACTATGCTTTAAGTAAATGAGCCCGTGCCGGAGTTACTGGCAGGCCACGTTTATAAAAGTGAAAACCGTGGCCGACCTCTTTTTACCGTGTTAAATCTATGACAAGACTATTGGCTCTTATTGCTGCAAACGGTGTTCAATTAGGCTTGAAAAACGACTCACTCCATGATGAATAACCATTTCGTCAACTTCAAAATTAGGCATGTGCGGGAATGCTACATTGCCTTTCTCAGCGTTCGCAGTGCCGATGAAAAAGTAAACGCCTGGCACGGTCTTTTGAAAATGGCCAAAGTCTTCACTGGCAAACGGAACCTGACCAAAGTTATCTTGAATGGCATCGTCGCCATAGCTGCTTTTGATTAAGTGCGACGTTTGGCTGACCAGTTCAGCATTGTTATTAACACCCTCGCGTTCATGCAAAGCCTGTATCGAGCTGAAGCGATCTGCAAACTTGCTTACCCGAATTTGTTGCTCTAAGTTATCCATGACAAGCTCTATGTCTTGATGTTCAGAGGTGAAAAGCTCAGCGGATAAAACCAATTTATTATCACTATTCTTAACATTGGGGCGCCCACCGAATAAAACATAGTCTTGATAAATTGTTTCAGGGTTCCCTAAGCCTAGTTTAGGGTCGGAGGTGTTAAGTAAGTTTGTAAATTGATCGGGTGACTTCACTCGAGTTACTGATGCCATCATTGCGTTGACCGTTTCAGATAACGCTTCTGCGTCACCGCTTCCTGTGAATTGAATGTTGATATAACGAGAATGCGAAAATAGATTACCCGTCGAAGTGACGATCACGCCAGTTGGCATTGGTCCCACGTGAGCGGCATAAATTTCATCTGGTTGAATCATGTCAAACAAACCGTCATTGATCATTGCTTTGGCGCCTTGCTGGCTTTCTTCCGCCGGTTGAAACAAGAAATAGACAGTGCCTGGTAAATTTTTTGCATTTTGAGACAATGTTTTGGCAATGCCAAGCCCAATGGTTGTATGAACATCATGGCCACACACATGGGCGGTATTATGGTTTTCATGTTCACCAAATTCAAACTTAGCCGCATCCATGTCGGAACGCCAAGCAATGTGCTTGCCGTCTTTTGAGCCTTCTAGAATGCCCACCACACCATAACCACCGATATTGGTTTTTACTTCGAGGCCAAGGTCCCTTAAATAATTGGCGGCAATCGACGACGTACGTTTCTCTTCGCCTGACGCTTCAGGGTGTTTAAATAGGTCACGCCTTAGCTCTAATAGCTCAGGGTAAATACTCATTGAGTAATCTTCGTTGGTCTTGACGCTATTTGGTTTAGCACTTGCCTGCGATATAAACAGGGCTAACAAAATTGAAGTGGCAATGCTTAGTAACGGGGCTTTTGATTTCAACGACATGATAGACACACCTTTAATATGAATGTTAAGTGTGGCCATTAAATCAAGCAGCAAGCGGTGTGGCGCTTCAAATTATAAAATTGAACGCCCCGTTTTATAATGTTGAACGTCTTAAAAAACTATAAAGTGCGTTCTAAGTCTGAAACTGTCGCTGGTGATTTTGTCGGTATTGGGTTGGGGTAATCCCCATGTATTTTTTAAAGATGGTGTTAAACGTGCTTTTTGACGCAAAGCCGGCTTGCACTGCAATATCCAACACATTGGACGAACTCGATGAATGCAACTTCTCGCACACCTCTTTTACCCGATACGAATTGATGAAGTGGTTAAAATTTTTGCCCGCATGCTGATTCAATACTTCTGAAAGGTGATGCGGCGACAAACCGATTGAATCCGCCAGTTTGGCTAGGCTCAGTTCGCTATTTCGATAACTGTGCTCTTGTTCAATGTGCTTCGTGAGCTGGTCAAACACCGCGGCGCGAGTGTCCTCATCAACCGCGCCGATACTTCTCGAATCTTGTCGCGTTGAAGTATTAATAAGCGCCTGTTCATCACCACCAGAACTGTTGATGACAAAAAATTGAGGGTTCTTCCATTGAGTCAACGCAATCAAAAGAATAATTAAGACGATCAATGCGTCAGACAAAACCAGCATGGCCAAGGTGGCGAAATTGGTAAATGCCATAATGCCTTTCACCGAAAAGATCACGATAAACGATGACACTAACACTCCCAGCCACAGAAATATTGTTGGATTGAAATTTGATAAGGTGTCAGATGCTTGCCGATGGTAGCGCTGAATTAAAAATGCTGTTGCAATTAAATACGCAATGGCTACAGCAAACAATATGTACTCACTCAACCAGAGTCGTTGTGTTGGAGCTGCGCCACCATTAATCCAAAGCCTAAACTCCTCATGATGAACAAAAAGGGCATCGACGTTTAAGGTGTAACAGGCCAACAGAGGTGCAACATGAAGCAAGTCAGCGGCTTTGAACGGCGCGTTGAAAACAACTTTGCTGCAATACAAATACAGCAGCCCCCCATACATCACTGGTACAAAGAATAACCATGCTGCTAACGGATTGAATACATCAGACGCCACGCCAAAAGTAATGAAAGGCAAGAAAAACGCCAAGCCCATCGATAAACAATACAGCCCCAGCACCTTACTAGCCGCACTAGTGTTGCGGTCACACACCAACAAAAAAAACAACAACAAGCCTTGAAAGCTACCTATGGCGGAAATGTATTGATGTAAAGCGGTCATTATTCTAATACCTATAATCGCGAGCGAGGGCTAAGTACCCCGTGTCTTGCCACTGATTAGATTTGCCTGCAAAACAGATGCTTGGCTGCGTGCGGTTGGTTCATTTTATAGCGATTATAAAGTTAACTTGCAATTATAATAAGCCATTTCGGGGTGATGGAAATTTTCGAAATAGGCTGTCAAGGCTTGAATTATTGCGGGTTTAAGCTGTTTGCGCTGGATTAAAGGTGCCGGAAGGATCGAAAACTAAGAGTATAGTTATGACTCCCATAACGATTCGGCGGTGCTCATGATGATGGGAAGTTAACAAGCACAGCCTCGGTTTCGAAAGCTTTTTTGATTATTGCTTTGGCCGTACAAGTGAATCACGCGCGTGATCTATTGCCTGATTGAATTCCTCGGGCTCATCACTGCCAATGCGAATCCGTTTACCATCATCAAGAATCAGCTCTACTGATTTAAGCCCAGACACATTGTATAGCCAACCGCGGGGGATCACTCTAATGCCGAGTCCCCACCATGCTTTATTTCTCACCGCTCTATTGCTGACGACGCGCGAAATAGGCATTGTTTTACTAATCAGGCCAACGCCAAAGTTCCACTTTATAAATCCATTCTCCACTCGCGTTGTCAGGCTTGAAAATATACAGATTAAGATGGTTAACATTGCCATCAAGACGAGAAACTCAAACGCTGCAAAGTATCCTCGAGTGAGCGACCACGTTGCCGTAAGTACGACCACTAAAATCACTGCGATTATAGTGTGACCCAGTTGAACGTTTATATATTCTTGAGAATGCGGGTTTGCTTTTAGTAGCTGGTCTGAATCGATTTGGAACACGGCGGCGAGTGCTTTGGTTGTTTCAAAAGAAGCTTGGCCATCACCCTCAGCCCGTTGAACTGTGCGAAGGCTTACTCCGCAGGCTAACGCTAATTCCTCTTGCGACCACAAGCTTTGTTTGCGTAAGCTTTTTACTTTTTGAGCATTAACTTTCATGTCCACAGTGCCTCACCTTTTTATACGTAAGAAGTTACAAAAAAGGGTAGTGCATTTACCTTGAAATTTTAACGTCAGTATACCGCCAAAAAGCCGGTAACCTTTACAACAAAAAAATCGAGCTCAGATCTAGCTGTCTTTGGAATGACCATGCGCAACGCCTAGAGAAATAGTACTTTACATAAAGCGGGGCGCGGCCAGCTCATTAGGGTTGGGATCAAGTATTTAATTTTGAGTCGGCCCCAAATACACAACTGTATGGTTTATTCTAGGCGACCATATTTAATAATCTATTTTGAGAGGCTCCTGTGAGCATAAGTGTTTCCGATGTAATGAATGGCCTTGCTACACAGCAAGTGCATGGTCTAATTCTGATTTTGAAAAAAGCGAAAGAGCATGCGCAACAGTCGGGCACCGATTATGCCACTCTTATGGCGGCTAGATTACACCCCGATATGCATCCGCTTTCTTGGCAGTTGAACGCCACTTTAGAGATACTCGTTAGGGGCTCTGCTCGCTTGAGTCGTGCAGAGGTAAAGGGACTAACATTAAATGAGGATGAATCTGATTTCGATGGTCTGATTGCTAGTATAGAGGGTCTTAAACAAAAATTGCTTGGCGTAGACAATGCTCTGCTTGATCAAAGCGAGGCTGAAGAATTTGATGTGCCGGTTGGCCCTGATGCCTCGATGCCGATGACCGGAAAAGAGTATTTGCTTAAATTTTTATTACCTAACTTCTATTTTCATTTAACCACCTCTTATGACCTATTAAGAATGAGTGGCGTCGCGGTTGGTAAGCGCGACTATCTCGGTGTGTCTTGATCTCTCTATCGTTTAGTTTCGAGATAACTCATTTAGTTTAAGGCTTACGACGGAGCCGATATGAATGTTCTGATGAATGGATGTACTTCAACGTAGGAGCCTACTGGCAAAAAATACGGCTTGCGCCAATGACTGTGACCAAGTGGGCTTTTCTTATTCAGGTTTCACAATTAT
Organism: Arenicella sp.; assembly: GCA_046709645.1. Classification (GTDB taxonomy): domain Bacteria; phylum Pseudomonadota; class Gammaproteobacteria; order Arenicellales; family Arenicellaceae; genus Arenicella. The sequence goes on along the minus strand of JBKEFT010000027.1, from coordinate 66,908 downwards.
AAAACCTTACTACGGCCGATTAATACTCTCGGTCTTAACTTCAAAATTTCAGCCAGCAGTAGCTTCTCAGTCGATAGCGTGACTCTGCTCGCTAGGCCAAAAGCGCTTTGCTCAAAAGGCAGTAATGTTGATAGGCGAGCCATATAAAACTGGTACACAGCCTCTTTAGCAGCGCCAAGCATGGGGCTGGCTAAGACCAGCTTGCCCTGAACAAAGTAAGTGTTGATATCGCCTAACGATAGAAGTACTGGTTTGCTTTTGAACTTAAACCGATCTAACGATTTTTCAGCTAAAAAGCGCGTAATATTACGCGCAGCATGGGGGCCCATATCCAGCGCAATACTGGCTTGTTTAGGTAATGATTTTGCTAGCGAGGCTGAGTCACCGGCGACAAAAATATTATCGAATTGCTTAGTTTGTAAATAGGCGTTAACCGCTAGCCCGCTAACACAGCCTTCAGTATTAATGCTATCTAGGTAGTCGGGCAGTTTGCTGCCTGCGGTCCAAATTGTTAGGTCCGACTTGGTTGATTGTTTGTCGCCGAAATGAATAATGGATTTTTTAACTTCTGTGATTTTTTTGTTGAATTGAAACTGCGCTTGATAGCCTTTGCATTGCTCTAAAATATCATCTGATAATTTTTCTGGCAGTGACTGCACTAATCGTGAAGCGCTGTCGATCACAGTGAAATGTAGCTGTTTGTTTGTAGCGTACTTGCGTAGCAGCTCGCCTAACACTTCTACGCCGGTAAAGCCGCCGCCAATAATGTTGATGTGAATCGGGCGTTTATTACTACTATTATTCGTGCTGTTATTGCTGCCGTTATTAGTTGAAAGAAGCGCTTCAATATTATTGTGTATTTGCAGTACGTCATCGGCGCTGCGAAACCCATAAGCATATTTGTCAGCGCCCTTGATGCCATAGTTTGATCGTGTATGGCCAGAGGCAATTAATAGTGCATCGTAATTTAGAACCTGCTTGTCATCCAAGGTGATTGCCTGTAGGTCACCGTTAATGCTAGAAACTGTCTGGTTAATAAAGCGGTGCCCTAGCTTTGTGATAATGGTTTCTAGATTTAAACTGAGAGCGGATTCTTTTTTAACATTTGACAGAATTTCATGGATGTTCGGTGTCCATTGAAAATTCTGCCTGCTATCAATCACTGTTACATCATGGCGTTTACTTAGCTTGGCGGCGGCGGTAAGGCCGGCAAAATTTGCACCAATAATAATAATGCGAGATTTTTTTCGATTTAACATTACATGGGTTTCCTGAATAGTTACGCGAAGCAGTTAAGCGCAAACTTAAATTGTAGTAGGGCAGAATACATAATACGTGTAATTTGTTGTAATTAATCTAGGGTTGTCGCGGTAGAGCGACGTTATCAAGATGACACGAAGGCAGTCTCAGATGAAACCCGCTAATCTCCGTTCAGTTTCAGTTAAGCTTGATGAGCTATAGTTGAAACTCAAGACAATTATGACTTTAAGTAGAGGGCGTATGCATATCAATAGAGCAGGTAAAACAGCGGCTGTCGCTATCGGTACATTATTTATCGTCATCGGCATGTCGACACCTTATGTAGCTAGTGCTCAACAAACGGTGATCATCGACCATGATGAAAGTTACGTGGTCGGTAGTGAGCCGTTAGAGCAAGCAAAATTAGATCAACTTCTCGCCCCGATTGCGCTTTACCCTGATTCATTATTGTCACAAATTTTAGTCGCCGCGACTTATCCGTTAGAAGTTGTTCAAGCGAACCGTTGGCGCCAAGCAAATCAATCGTTAAGTGAAGATCAGGTTCTTGCCACAATTGAAGATAAACAATGGGATCCGAGTGTTAAAGCACTTACTCCTTTTACTGATCTCATCGCTAGACTCAGTAAGGATCTTGATTGGTTGCAGCAGCTCGGAGATGCCTTCTTGCAGAATGAAGATCAAGTATTGGCTAGTGTTCAAGATCTTCGCCAAAAAGCCCGTGACCACGGTTCGATCGCCGATAATGATTACTATGATGTGGTTGAAGAAGATAACAATATTATTATTAAGTCGACCCGCAGAGACATCGTTTACGTGCCTTATTACGACAGCCGAGTAGTGTACGGTGCTTGGGGTTGGAGTGATTATCAACCAGTCTATTGGCATCGGCCATCGCATTACCGCCAGCACGCAGGTTTCTATTGGAGTGATCGGTTTTATATAAGGCCAACACTATTTTTTGGTGGCTTCCACTGGAGTTCGCGCAACCTAGTCGTTAACCATCACTATTACGATCGGCCATATCGACATAGCAATCGCTACCGTGATAACCGTGTGTCAGATTATCGCCATTGGAATCATAACCCGGAGCATCGGCGTGGTGTAAGGTATTCGCGTAATGGAAATAAAAATTCCTTTTACCGCGATCAATTTAACTCCCGCTACAGAGCGAGTCGAGCGACCGGAGAATACAGTGCAGAATATACTGGAGAGCGGCGCCGTGTCGGCAATAGAGTTGTTTCAAACAACCCTAGAAATCGAGAAACTATCCGCCAGACCGAGCGAAATAGGGTTCAACAACTAGAGCCAAATCGTGGTGATGGGCTAAAAGTAGAGCGCCGTCACCGCGACCATTCAGCCAGTAGTCAACAACGCCGCCGTAACAATGAGCAAAGGTCGACGACGAGCGCGGCAGATGCAACCATTGTTAATAATCGGGAATCGTATAGACGTCGGATTAGTAATGACCGTAGCGTTGCGCATCAACAATCGGCAAGTCGGCCCCAGCGCACTGACTCGAGTGTTAATCGACGCAATAACCCGGCTAACGTCCGAACCGCGCCGGTGGCTACAAGTCCGCCAAAGAGAACAACGGCTACTCGACAAAGCAATGCTGATAGCGGCAACAATCGTTCGCCTGCACGTTATACACCTAAATATAATCCGCAACACAGAGGCACGAATACTAAGCCTCATAAACAACCCAATTAGTGAAAATAAAAATCGTTCAATAATTTAAGCGACCGGCCGGACACCTTCAGGTCTGGCCTTGCTTCATGCCGTCATGACAAACTCTGCACCTTAGTACGAATGTCGGCATAGCTGAAATTCTCACAAAGCGCAAAACCGGCTAATTGCCTTGTCTTGTTGCGGGCAAAAATGGGCACACTCAAGCCGGCTAAAAATCGGCAACGTAACTCATCTGATAATGGCACAGTTATTTTAGTCGCAAGGTGGTTTTTAAGTTCGTCTAACACTTGGCTCAGTGTTTCATCACTTGGCCAATCTTGTTGCTGAGAATAAGCTAGCTCCGCCACGTGACCTCTACAGACGCTGCAATGGCCGCATTGTTGCGGAGCATTTTGGTCATCAAAGTATCGTGAGAGATTATAACTTAAGCACTTATCTAGCTCGAAAAAACGTATTAATGCGGCAATACGTTTAATCTCTTTGGATTCTTTTTCGACAAAATACTGATGTAGGTTTGCTGCAAGCTTACTATCCGTGAGTGCCTCGGCATTGACCGCAAATACTTCTGTCATGCGTTTAGTTTCGAGTTCTATACAGTGAGTTTCTTGTAAGTACTCAAGTGCGGTAATAACTCTCTCTCGATTACTATCATAGTTGGCAAAAAGAGCATCAAAGTTCGGCTCGCCCCACACCTTTTTCATATTAGTGTTATTGAAAATTGCCTCAACGAAGTGTCGCCGTTCACCTTTAAACCGACTCAAAATTTCTGTTTTTGGTTTCAAGAACTTGTACTTAAACTCGGCAAAGTAGGCGTACTTCGGGCGTACAACGCCTAAGAGTTCCAGTTGAACCAACAAGGTTTTTAACGGTAGGGGCCGCACATTACTCGCATTCGACAAGCTTATTAACTGCAGTTCCCAATTACCTGCTTGGGTCTCGGTCTGAATGTTGTTTAACACAAAGTCGATCGCGACCAGTTCAGGGGTATCACCATAGACAAAATTTTCGACCGTATTCAGGCCGTCAAGATTTGCCAAGGTGATGCATCGCGAAGGTAAGCCATCTCTGCCTGCGCGGCCAATTTCTTGGCTATAGTTTTCAATAGACTTTGGCAGATCATAATGAATAACGAAGCGTATATTTGATTTGTCGATGCCCATACCAAAGGCAATGGTGGCGACCACTATTTGAATTTTTCCTGCCATGAATTGTTCTTGAACATGCTGGCGTTTATCATTATTGAAACCAGCATGATAGGCCGCGGCATTGACTTTATTCTTGCAAAGATAATCGGCAACGCGTTCAGCCGTTTGTTGCTGTGTTACATAGACGATGCCGGGCTGTTTTTGTAACACGTTCTCTATTGCCTGGTCTGAACTGGGATGATTTAGAACATGCTGCAACAACATTTTATTTTTGTTAGCGGTACTCACCGGTACTACCGCCAAGTCAAGGTTTGAACGGTAAAACCCAGTTTGCACAATATGCTGTTCAGCAATACCGAACTTAGTTGCCATATCACGCTTAACGGTTTTGGTTGCCGTGGCGGTTAACAATAAGACCAACGGGATATTTAATTCATCACGATAGGTAGGTAGCTTTAAATAGTCTGGTCTAAAGTTGTGGCCCCATTCCGAGATGCAGTGGGCCTCATCAACTACCAACATCGATAACGGAACAGCGTTAATAAACTGACGGAAGCGTTCATTTTTGAAACGCTCAACCGACACCATCAAAATCTTCAGTTTACCGTCACGTGCGTCGGCCATTACCCGTTGGTTTTCGGTAGGCGTTAAGCTTGAATCAATGCTGGCGGCTGAAATTCCTTTGCCAGCTAAGAAAGTAAGCTGATCTTTCATTAAAGCTAATAAGGGTGATACTACAAGTGTAAGGCGCGGTAAATGTAATGCGGTAAATTGGTAACATAATGATTTACCAGAACCGGTCGGAAAAATAGCCAGCGATGATTCGCCGGACAATAACTGGGTGATGGTCTGTTCTTGTCCAGTGCGAAACTGGTCGAAACCAAATGTTTGTTTTAATTCGCGATGCAATTCTATTGTCATGTTTTTAGCTGAATCCATTCATTAGCTTTTCAGATGCCGCCGAGCAAATTGATAGGTATTTAAAAACGCCATTTCTATCAATAGCTCGCGGAAATTAATCTTTTTTGGTTATGGTGATTTCGAGGTTTTGAGTGTCACCCGCGAACCATTTTTGCACATACAGGGTGCCCATGATAGGTGCCTTACCGTCTTCAGGCACCTCTTTATAACGCACACTGTTTTTGGTTTCTTTCTCGATTCTGAATTTTACTGTGGTTTGCGGCATGCTTGTTCCTTGTTTGGTTTTGAACTAATAGCGGCTGTGAATGGTTAATCGCTTGACTAGCCGGCTCTTAATTTCAATAGACCGGCTACGTCAAGTTCACCATTATAACGGGTAAAATCAGGTTCTCTTTTACTAATCGCGATTATCGACATTCGGTCAGCTAACTCGTTGCCTTCAACACCAACATGGCCATTCACATGCAATACCTGAATTTTGCCCTTGAGCTGTTGGTGTAAGGTAAACATCTGCTTGATTAATTCAAGATTTTTGATTTCCCCGCCCGCCTTTTTCCAACCTTTTTTCTGCCAGTTAACCGCCCATTGAGTAACACACTGGATGGAATATTTGGAGTCGCAAAATATCGCGATAGATTGGCCTTTGTCGACTTCACTTGCTGCCATTATCAATGCTTGATGCAGTGCGTGTAACTCGGCCGTGTTATTGGTGCCATTTGGCTCATATAAGCCGTACCAGAGTTCGTCAACTTTATTGTTACGATATACTGCGACGCCCGAGCCTGCTTTGCCAGGGTTGGGTTCACAACCCCCATCGGTAAATATTTTGGTATCCAAGGTCATCGCCGCGATTTCATCAGCGGTATAGGTTTTTACAGTTTGCTTCGTAGACTTCTTTTTGACCAAAGAGCCACTTGGTTTGCTGGTTGTTGATGCAACCTTACCGGTGAATGCTGCTTGCGCTTCTGCCCGAGTCTTAAACGATTTATATTTCGCGCCAGCAAACGCGTCAACCTGCTTCTTGCAGGTGTTCCAATCGGTAAAAATACCTGTTTCTCTACCTTGCCAAACCACATAAAATTTTTTAGCCATTGTTGCCTCTTAGAGTTATACAGAGGTCTCTGTTAATCATTTGGCTGGGAATGATATCGCAACGGCATCAATTAGCATATCGTCGGGTTTGTTTATTTACCGGTGCCTTCACAGGGCCGTAACGGGGTACGCTTAAGGGCTACCTGGCTTTCTATTCGCTTTTATTGGTGTAATTAAGTGTAATCGACTTGGCGCACCATACGGTGTAAAACTAGTGAAACATAAATAAATGCGATTGGTTTGATATTCACTAATCAACGCTGGCTAGGAGAGTTCTTATATGAAAGACACTATTGTACGTGCCGCGATTCATCCCGCGATTGGTATTGCTCGTGTTGGCAACTCGAAGACAGAATTTTACATTGGTCCGGAAGTTATTAACCCAGCGGCGCAAGACCCTGGTTTCTATCGCGATGATACCGGCGCGTTAAAGCGCGAAGCCGCTCTGTTTAGAGTCTATGGCTACAATGCTCAAGGCGAGGTTGTGCGCGAATTAAGCTGCGCTGATGCCGATATCGAATGGCAGGTTCATTTGGCCAATCAAAAGGCATCTTGGTATGAATTTCAGTTAGCCTTGGATATACCTGAAGCGGTTGCCGCTCCTGACACCGCGTTGCGTAATGCAAATATAAAAGGCAATGATAGAAAAAAACTGCTGATTGATGGCGGTAAGATCTCCATTTCTGGGGCTGATCGATCTGGCGCTAAGTACAGGTTTGACAAAGGGCACTTCTTCGATAAGCCAGTCTATCTCGGTGAGTTACAAACCCAGGCAGGTGGTCAGTTACTGGTGCTCGGTGGGCACGGTCACTCGGCTTCTGTTGATGATAAACGCGCAACTACCTTCGCCAATAATAACGGCTGGCACGATGACACTAGCGATGGGCCAGTAACTGCTACGGTATCGATTGATGGTCAAGAACTGATTGTCGAGCCAGCATGGGTTGTGGTCGCCCCACCTAATTATGGGCCATTGCAAAAGTCAGTTAGGACTATGTATGACCTAATCACTGACGTGCAGACTCAATCAGGTTTGCTAGACCAGCCCGAAACCGTTTCATTTTCTAAAGACATTATGCCGTTGTTTTTACGCATGAGTAACCTTGAGTGGGTGAACAAAGGGTATGCCACACAGTTCGGTTGGGGTGGCCCTCAGTACTTTCAGTCTGAAGCGTTATTGGCGCAATTAGGCGACGGATCAGAATTGTTTAAAGAGCTGCGTCAACAAACCGCCAATATGTTTCGAGAATTTAAACGTGATGGCAAAGCGCCTCAGCCATGGCCATGGTTATACGGCGACGCCATGAGTGTGCCGCCAGCGGATACACCACGACAACATGCTACCGTCACCGATACTCAATTAGCTTTGCTGCAACGTTGGGCCGAGGGCGATTTTATCAGCGACTATGATCCTTCCTCGCAGCCGCCTCGAGAGCTGTGTGATGTGCCCTTGCAGGAACAGCCGAGGATGCTCGATCAAGCGGCATTAGAATTTTGTTTAGCCGATGCGTTCCACCCGGGTTGTGAGATGACTTGGCCGATGCGTCATGCGAGTATGTATATGAGTGAATATCGTATTCGACACCGTCGAAGTAGCCAAGCCTTACCTAACTACGGGTCGTTACTCACCCCCGACGTAGCTGTCTCTGAGCAAGGGCCACTTTACGCCCAGTCAGCGGGAGATATTACTCGCTGGATGGCGGTACCTTGGCAAACTGACACGGCAAGCTGTAAGTTTGGGTATTACGCTGGCTACGGCCCTAAGTATGATCCGTATTTGCCGACCTTCTGGCCAGCTCGTGTACCGAATCAAGTGCTTACTGAGAGTGACTATGATCTGGTAATGGACGAGTCAGCGCCGAAACAACAACGTACCCAGGCATTTAATCGTCGAGATGATTGGTTTCGCACCCTAGGTGATGGTGGGTATGTAGATCAAATTAACAACATGATTCACCACTTCGATAAAATGGGGGTGGTTGAAACTCGCAAAGGGCCTAGTGATGGATTGTTTCCAACTACCTTACAGGTCGAACATCGTGATTTAGATGCCATAGCGACTAACGAAACCTTTAAGGCTAAACCTGCTGGGTTCACTGCCACCGGTAAAGATAAGGCTGAAGAAGATATCACCGCCATCGATAAATATAAGCGGTTTCCGAAAGGCTTATGATCGACCCTAAGACCATCGCCGTCGATGTCTTGATCGTCGGTGGTGGAATGGCTGGTTGTGCGCTTGCCTATGCTCTTGCTCATAAATATTCTGTTTTGGTGTTGGAAAAAGAGCCTGAAACGTCGCGGCAAGATCGCATTGGTGAGTCGCTGCCAGCGGCGGCATTGCGCTCATTAAAATCCCTTGGCTTGAGTGATGCAATTGACCTGTGTGCGCATAGTGATTACCACGGTGTTGTGTCAATTTGGGGGCAAAGTACGCCTATCCGAAAAGATTTTTTTGATACATTAGATGGCTCAGGCTTACATGTTGATCGCGGTTTGCTGAACCGCACTATTAAAAAAGCAGCTGTTGGTGCTGGCGTCGGCTTTATTCAGGATGCTCAGCTAAGCTCACTTTCGAGCAATAATGACGACTGGGCGATTGAGGTCGACCGCCCTAATGAGCATTATCAGATTCAGGCGCGTATTGTCGTTGATGCCAGTGGCAGGGCTGGCGTTGTTGCACGAAAGCTGGGCATGAGACGGGTTAATACCGATCGCGCTGTTGCTATTCATGCACAATGTACTCGAATGAAAACCGGCCAAACGTCGCCACATCTAAACTATCAAGGATCAACCTTGATCGAAGCTGTCGAGAATGGTTGGTGGTACCGCGCTCCGCTGCCTAGCGGGAAGTATATTATTTCATTTCACACCGATAGTGATCTACCAATCACTTCTTTTATGCAAAAACCAATGGTTTGGTTAGACGCGTTGCGATCAACTAAACTTATTAATGATGGCGTTGAGTTATGCCAAGAAAGTGCTTTAAAATTAACCGTTTGTGCCGCTAATAGCAGCTTTCCCAAGCAATGCGCAGGCGATAATTGGCTAGCAATTGGCGACGCCGCTTTAGCATTCGACCCTTTATCCTCACAAGGCATGTTCAATGCTTTAACGACAGCATTGTTGGCCAAACAGGCTATTTATGGTGCCTTAGATGGTAATTCTGATGCGACTGCGAGCTACGCTCGAAAAATAGCTAGGATTTGTAATGCTTATCAACAAAATTTAACTGAGTTTTACCGAACAGAAACTCGCTGGCGAGAAAGCCTTTTTTGGAAGCGCCGATTTGCTTAATTTTAGTAAAAGGAATTAGGTTTAACTGAGATGACGATTTCGTATTAAATAGGCCGAAAACCATATTTCCTCGGGCATGCTGTCGATCAGGACGAAGGGGTGATTGATATTTTTAGTGGGATAAATGTGATGACTTGACTGTTATACGTCTCGTTAAAGGCTGCTAATACATTTACTTAATCTGAGTAATTGCCTCCATGGATGGACGCTAAGAGGTCTTAGTATGAAGCGGTTGCTTCTCATCAGCCAAGCACCTAATCGAGGGTGACAAGACGTTTTTTACTCCATGAATCCGGGCCAAGATTTTTCGGTGCGCGCGTCTCTGATTGTAATTCATTACATTTAAGTCGTCATTTAATTATAGCGAGTAGATATAGCTTGCTTCGGACATCTGTGCGTGATGAACATATTAGGCGGCTTGTATAATTAACCTACTACGTTCTAACAGACATACATAAAGGTAGGCTGTTATTGCATTATCACGTTTAATTATTTATAGATATCGTACGTTATCTATTGACAATTAATCTGGCTCCGCTACTATAGATAACGATCACTATATTAACTTCATTAATCTAAATCGAATCGGAGAAAAACCTAATGAAAAACTTTAAAATTGCAGCATTTACACTCATCTCGTTTATCGTTGGCACTCAAAGTGCACTAGCGGAAAATTGTATCGATCTTGGCGGAGTCGCCATTGCAAACTTCCATGCGGAAGGTGAAGGTAAGCCGATTATTATCGCGGCAAGCCTAATGGGAAGCGTTTCAAATGCGGCGGGAAAAATCACGGCGCAGCGAACTACTAAGACTGGTTTGGAAATGGATATGGAGCACTACTTTAGTCGTCCAGACGGTGGCACAGTAGCTACTAAAGATTTGGGTATTCTTACTGCAGTACCAGGAAAGCCTGGTCGCTTTATGATCGAAATCACTTATGACGTACAAGAAGGACAGTCAAAAGGCACTCTTAAGAACTACAAAGGTAGTTTCAATAGCTATGGCCTTGTTGATCTGCGCAACGCAGCTGATATGAAAGGTCTTGTTCGTTATGAAGGCAAAATCTGTACATAAGCATCGATCGAATAATCGACTGGAATAACGGAGCATCGATCATGATGCTCCGTTTATAGAACATTTAACTCTAGGAAGTGCAACGATGGAAGATTCGCAGAAGGGCATTAAGGCCAAAATTATTTACACCATGATTCGCGTTAGCGACTTGGAAAGATCGGTAGCATTTTATACCGACGTATTGGGAATGAGTGAATTTCGTCGGGAGGAATACCCTGAAGGTCGTTTCACGCTGGTCTTTGTTGGCTATGGTGATGAGTCATCAAATTCAACTATTGAGCTCACCTACAACTGGGATGAAAATGAATATCAACACGGGAATGCATATGGTCATATAGCCTTAGGCGTTGATGATATATACGTCGCCTGTGACTATTTAAAATCAGCTGGAGTTAATATAACTCGAGCTCCAGGCCCCATGACCTTTACCGCTACTAATGGTGTCTGTGATGTAATTGCCTTTATTCAAGATCCAGATGGCTACAAGATTGAAATAATTGAGAATCACAAGTAAAGAAACTAAGGCAGAACTAAAGCCGCGACCAATCTTCATTTAGAAATCGCCATCAACTAAATAATACAATATGAATTTAAGTAACATTATAGCGGCTACCTGTCTTATTACCAGCAGTGCAGTCGCGCAAGCAGAAACATGGTATGACGACTGGAACGTTGAACTGGTTGATGTTGTTGAGCAGGTACAGCATTATGGTGGAAATGGAACCTGTGAGTTTCAGCAACAAGACGTAAGGCTAAACCAATATACGTTTACATTTGAAAACTATACTTATCCTAGTGTTGCAAGCTTCTATCTAGGTGACACGACGGAAGCTTCCCCTACCGTCAGTATTTTAGCCCCATATAGAGTAGTAGATTCAAATAGGTTTGTTCAAGCCGATATCAAGTTTTATGCTTGTCAGGCCTTAAATCTTCCGACGACCTTTGTTGAAAATCGTGTAGTTTCTCAAAAGGAAGTTAAAACACCTATTCAACCTTTTGTAACGTTTGCGAGATATGAGTTTAGTCAATGCGTAGGCGGCACGCGGAACGGGTTATTAAGTTTTGGTGGAGCAAATGGTCAGAACGTGAAAGTGCGCGTATCGAGTTCTGGCTCTGGTTTTCCTAATCAAACTATTTACAACGGGCAGTCTCAAGGGTATATAGCTTTCAATACCTCAAGTATAGGAACTAAAAACGTAAGCGTAAAAATTGGTTCTGGATCAAGCAAATACATCAATATAAACATTCCCGAATGTGGAGTTGGTGGTGGGCCCCATCCCTTTTAAATAATACTTAGTGTATGTGGGCGATGCAGAGTAATTTTTATGTTAGAAAAGGTTTTGTAATCTTCCCATTTTTAACTACGTCTAAAAGTAGAGTTTAAGCGGGCATTATCAGGCGTCTGACCATCGTTCGCTTTATGCAGTCGTTCGTTATTGTAAAACCAAAGCCACTTTGTTGCATAATCCCGCACTTGTTCCAGTGAATCGAACAAGTGCTTGCTTTGGCCAAGCTAAACTTGATTGTGCGGTTGTGTAGTTCAATGTAGGCGTTTTGTAGAGGGTTTCCTGCTCGGATATAGTTGATGCGAATATTCTTTGTTTTAGCCCCGCTCACGAACTCACTTCCGATAAATTCAGGGCCGTTCTCGCAATGTATCTCGACGGGTGTATTTCGCTTTAGCCTTGCCATCAGAGAGACATCCAGCCCGCCATATTTAGCACGCTACTTATAGAAAGTGGCCAGGCTAATAACATGTTCGCGGCAAAGATCTGCTATTGGCGTACAAGCTTCAGATTGATTAAGAAATGCCAGAATTTGACTGTCCGAATATTTAGATTCTTCACGCAGAATCTCCTGCGTTTAGATTAAAGGATATTCTACCTTTAAACAAACTCAGTTAGTTTTCGGGAGGAGTATCTACACGTTTATAAAATCATTACTCCATGTAGTTTAAGGGCGTCCGCCGTGTGATGTAGGCTAGACGAAGCGTCTCTCCCTTAAACCTGGGCTAGTCTGAAAATTCATCGCGAGACTCAACTAGAAATAGATTTTGACGATTTGAAAGCATCCAAAGTATAGGAAAAATGCCCCAAAGACTTTATTAATCGAAGCCTCTTTGGACTGAATAAAGCTATATACGTTTTTATATCGCAGTATCGAACTTATAAAAGAAAACCAGATAAAGGTTACTAAAGGGACCGAAATAATAAGAAAAAACATTGATTTATCCATATTCTTTGGCAAATTAGCCGAAAGTATTGCTAGATAAAACAGGGCTGCTTTAGGGTTTGATAATGTAACCCAAAGCCCTTTATAAACTCCTCCAAATAAAGCTGCGTTGTTCGGATTCGCGCCAGAACTAAAAAGCCCAAATGATTTTAGTCCTAGATAGCATAAGTATAGGCCCCCGCATAGTTTAAGCAGGTATAAAGCCTGTGGGTAAGTGTGAAAGACCCTTTCAATACCGAGCAAAGCACCAAATACCCAAAAGCCATTTCCAATAGCTATCCCTAAGATAAATAAATAGATGCTTTTTTCCTTATTTTTTAATAAAGAAGCCTGCGATACCGCCACAAAATCTGGCCCTGGGCTGACAATACCCGCTAAGGCAAGTAGTGTCAGGTAAATAAGCGATTCCATTCTACGGAATCACTTATTCTGGAAATTGTTTAAATTTAATTGCCGAGCTTATTCGCGCTTCCCAATCGGCTATTTCTTGGCAAAATATATTGACTGTCTCTATCTGACTCGGCTCATCAGATAGTGATCCGGCGGGTATAATATATCGACTACGGTCAGAAGTTAGAAATGGCAAGCCACTTCCGCAGATTTGACAAAAAGCCTTTGTAAAATCTCTATTCGGATCTTTGTAAATCATCACCTTGTCCTTGCCGGTAAGCCATTCTAGGTGCTTTTCTTCAATGAAAAGATTCGATGCAAAAGCGCTACCAGTTATTTTCTTACATTGCGTGCAATGACAAATATATGCCTTGGTAAAAGAGTCGTTGACCGAATACGTTGTATTGCCACATAGACAGCTGCCCTGTAATTTGGTGCTCATCATCAAAAATAAAATCCAATGTTTATGTTTACTCTATGATCTAGAGAAGTTGAACCGTTGAGACCGACTCCCGGACCATTTACAAAAAAAGAGTTATTACCTGATATCAATTCGGAAAAAATTAATAACGGTCCTTTCTTTATCGAGCACCCGAATAAATTTTGAGTTGTATCATTACCCACATTCTCGCTATCTCTCTTGGGAGAAATAATTCCCCAATTGTTGTAACAACTTAATTCATCTATAAAGCCTATAGAGCTCGTATCTATTTTCCTTTCTATATTCAGCAATAGAAAATCGGCGTTGCTAGCTACATGAAATCTAGTACCAAACGCGCCAAAAAGTACTTGGTCAGAACTTACGTCATCTGAGTTTTTTGTATCAAAATCATAAGTGCCGATCTCTATTTGATAGTTCCATTTATGATAATTGTAGCTGGCGTGTATAGCTTTAATATCCTGGCTACCGGAGCGACTAGTATCTTCATTGAAAATATCTCCGTATTGAGCAGATGCTCCTAGCGATAAATTCCCAAATTTCTTTTCAATACGAAGGTTCCACTGATTCTTTTCATAGTTTGCTTCTCTCTCGTTAATATCGGCAGTTGCGATATCATCCTGTCGAGTGACGAGATCAAACGAGAATCGATTTTCTTGGCCCTTGGATAGTTCTGCGTTTTGATAAAAGGCGGCGATCAGTTCAAAGCCATTATTGTTGTAGATGTATTTAGCACCAACGTCATTGTCGTCATCAAGGCCTATATGGTACAGAAGGCTTTCCCAGTAACCATGTGAAGAAAATGGCTGTAGACCAAAAGGGACTCTGTTTAAGCCAAACTCAATTCGATTATTAGTGTCAATATCATATCCAAGATAAGCATACTCGGGAAAATTGAAATCTTCATACCATCGATATTGAGCATAAAACTCTATATCTGATACTCGGCCCTCAACTTTTATTCGAAACAACTCAAAGTCTAATGCGCTTGAGTTGCTCTCATAGCTTTTGTATTCGTAATTGAATCTAGCTGCACCGCCAATCTTGACAAAATCATTAGACTTTCCATCTTTACCTAAGTCTGAGTTAGCGCTCTCAGCATGCGTAAGCGAACAGCCTATTGAGAAGACAAAAGCGCTTATCAAGCATGTGTTTTTCAATACTTTATGCACGTTTTCTCCTGTACGGATAAAATTGCTGTTTTAGAATACTAGTCTGAGAAATATCATCGGCTCCATACTCACCTTTTATACCAATAGGGGACTTAAAGGTTCCGAAAATTAGGTCCCAGAACATAAAGACTTCTCCAAAATTTACTCTATCATCGGAAATCGTATGGTGTAACGCATGAACCGGCGGAGACCCAACTATGTAGGCCCATAATGGAACCTTGGTCCAATTTAATTCAATATTTGCGTGAGACACATATCTAGCCACTAATGAACCAGGAATATAGTAATAAAGATAGGCTTCAGTACTAGCGCCCAGCATGTAAAAAATAATCACGGTGGTTACCTCTTGAAGAAGAAACCAGTCGATTAAGTTAGTTCTATCGGCCGCGAAGATATTCATCTTTGTCGAACTATGATGGGTTTTATGAAAGCTCCACCAAAAGTCAAAGCCATGCTGCCCTCTATGTATCCAATACTGTTTAAAATCAACGATAATGAGTAGAAGGACCCCTTGAATTAATATGGGTACATTATTGGCGCTTAACCCCCAGCTTACCGATCCAAAGTAAGTTAATATTAGGGGAAGAAAGGATATGACAACTAAGTGTTTGAGTAACAGGTAGGTGATATTCATCACGTTATCGTTGTTGGCGATATGTCCGTAGTCGCTTCTAGGCTTAAATTTCTCTAGTGCGAGAAATATGAGAACTGCAAGTATTTCGATTACACCGCTCATACTGGGTTGAAACAAATGCACAACTCCAATCGAGAAGATCATCATTGCCGTTCTAATGTACAGCCCAAACTTACTTGGCGTAACGTAACGGTTAATCAATATTAGCGCTACTACAAGCGAGATATCTACTAAAATTTCCATATCCTAATTCCTGGTTAGATAGACTGACATATTAGTTGGCTAGTAGCTTCTCTACACCGTTCCAATAATCTTCGAGAAGAGATAGAAATTCATTTACTCCTTCTTCGAATTCTTTCTTTGTCTCAGGTGAATGAACATAAGGAGCAATAGCGTTGAAAACCGAATTACTATGTCCAATTTCGACTTCAATGTGCATCTCCCAAAAGCTTCGTACTAGCGCGTCGTGTCCTTGATTTTTTAGGCCGTCATTTAACTTCGATACCATAATAGAAGACATTGTTTCATCTGCGTATAATGCGCCCAATGATTTTTCTATACTGCACTCTGTATATAATTTTCTTATGCCGTCGTTTAACTTTTTAGTTACCTCTAAAGGCTGATAAGACAAAACTTCATCGTAATCGATATCAAGTTTGCTCATAAAACTTTTATAGATACTTGAATGAGTAATTTTATGCCCAACTTCGTCATAAACATTTAGCACAATCTCTCTCAGAATATTTTCGTCTCTTGTTTTATTAGCCATTCCAGTAATATAAAAAGGTAAGTACTGAAAAAAGTAGAAACACTCCGAGTAAAGCTGTTTTTGTTGAAGATCGCTTAATTTATTCTCTCTATAATAGTTTAAGAATTTATGCTCTACACCTGGATGCGCTAATATTCCAACCAAAATATCATCTAAGTATTTTTTGATTTCTGGCGCTACTCCAGCTTCTCTTGAGCGGACTTGTTGAGGCGTATTGTCCCATTTATCGGTGGCGTTAGATTCGACTGTTTGTAATGACATAATTGAGTTCCTATTAATTAGTGTTGGTATAAATAGCGTTAAACTTGTATCGCTGCCGGCGCATTCTCGTTTTCCCACCAGCGATCTACGCCCACGTCACTTAAATCGCTTGCGCTAACGTCGCCCCAAGTCATATTTAGCATCACTCTTGTTGCATCTTGGCTTAGAGGTATCGTTCGATGTAAAGTCGTGTCTGATCTCAGCAAATACACATCGCCCGACTCAAAAGCGTATGTATTGATCTCGTTGGAGCTAAGATAGCGATGTATTTTAGGTTCTTCCTTGTTCCAATCGGTATGAGGTACGCACTGCAACAGACCACCAATTTCAATATCAGGTGTTTCCAAAACCCATATCAATGCGAAGCTATAGTCACCCCAGTGCCAACCATGGGTATCGCCCTTTTTTTCATGGCGGGTGATTAGAAATTCTTCATCTTTGCTTGGGCAGGGATAAAATTTTTCGCCTGCTATTTTTTCCAACATTTCAGTCAGCGACGGACTCTCATAAACAGATCTTATGTGTTCGCTGTTGTCTGAAATATTCTCGCTGGTAACAACCGACATGTAACGAGGAGTATTATTAGTAGTTTCTAAATGAAGATCTCTTCTTTCTGAGTGATCAGCCAGTAACCGGTCAGCCTCGTTTCTCATGTCAGACTTGGTCGTTGACGTAAGCAAATCAGTTACTTTTACAAATCCGTATTTTCTGAAATTTTGCGAGTACTTTAATAGTTCGTCATCGGTTTTTTTTTCTAATATGTCCTTCTGCATTTAATACTCCTTTTAGTCGATTAAGTGTGGTGTGCTAATTTGACTCTGATTTATAGGGTTAAAACAGATCAGCGGGTGCCTAAGCGCCTACAGATAGAGTCCAGCCCGTATGTATGCCGACGGCTATGTAGCTATATCTGGCTTCCTTGTGATTCTAAATAGTCCGACAAAAGAAGCCGTAGGTCTCTAATCTTTCGTTGGGAAACCTTGATGCATATTATTTAGCGTGTGTGGAAAATACATCTGCTAAAATTTTGAACAACTTCGCTGTTGTCTCATCGCAAAAACGGTCTCGTCGTTGCATAGCTAAAGCTTAAAATCTGTCTGTAAATTTAATTTCTAATTTACCTACGAGCTAAACCAATCCATCGCGTCCATTTGCTATTTTCCTTTATGTTGTTTGATGTCATGCCAGTTGCCTGAATTCCAGACAAAGAAAATATCATTAATTTTAATTTAAAATCTCGTGGCCATTCTCTACTGTTTCGGATGTGCCGCAACTACGCCGCGGTTATCGGCGACGCTTAATATGTACAATTCCGCAGAAGCTGGTCTACACCATCCTTTTTAGCGGGTGAGTCATGGCAAGCAAAGCACTCTAGCGATGCAAGTTTTAGCACACCAAATTATTTTCTTATAAAGTTATATCTTGGTGTGCTAGCCACTTGCCACAAAGCCCACTCGGGTAAAACCCCTTGTGTAATCGTAAGTGGCAATTCTTGTTCCTCCAAATATATAAAATTTTGTTTGATTAGCTAGTTAACGATCATTGGCGTAAAAGTAACGACCAATATCTAATTGCTTTTTACTATATGTAGGGGCGCATATTTTGTCAATAGGTAAATAACGACTGGTATGTTATCGGACAAGTGTGGCGTTGTCCCGTTGTTGCAACGAAGTACCAAAACCACGCAGAAGTTAATAAAATGGAGTGTATTCAGCACTAAATATTTTCAGTGACCGATGATATTGAGGGTGCTAAAAAATGTTAAGTCCTCTATAAAGTTATCAATAGGTCGATCCATAACCCGTTTTCACTACGGCTGTTTTATCTCGATAAGCTCTAAATATATAGCTGCCTAGTAAGTTGGGCGTAGGTCTTTGTAAATAATGAAATAAATAAAAAAGCCTATGACACGAGAGTACATTCTCCTGTCATAGGCTGGTAAATCAGATCGATGGATTGGTTAGTTATCTATAAACCCTCTACCTATCTTTTGCAAAAAATAATTGTTGAGTCGCTTTTAGTGGCCCTGGTTAGGAGCGGGGTGGTATAAAATTTGCAATGTTTCGCAAGCAAAGCCCGATTGATCATCAGTTTCGCAACCGCCGTTGAGACTATTAATTTGCTCGCCAAGAGTTTGCGCGTCATCGAAAACGCCAGGTCCGTGGGTGCGAACGAATAGTTGGTATTCCGCTTTTTTAGGAAAAACGAGTCCCTCTTGAGTGCCAAGTGGCATTACAGCATGGCTCAATTCGCCAACGCCTAAGCAAAAATTTAGATTGGCCTTTTCATTCGGCCCTACGATTACGGGGGCGGCCCACATGAGTGTGCCGCGAGTTAATGGATTATCAAGGTCAGCCATTCCGCATTTCTGCCCATTTCCAAATGGATTTGGATTACTGCAGTTAGATGGCTCATTAAATATCATCCACCAAGTAGTGTTTACTCCTTGCACAACCTTGGTGTTAGCAATCAAACATGCACCTGAATTTGTGATTTTTAGTTTGGACTTTGATTTTCGAACGGCTGATTGTGACGTAAGGTCCCAAAATTTAGCGTTTCGAATATCGCGGTTATGGCTATGTTTTGAATAGGAAAGGGAACTCAATTCGTCGCCTTGTGGTTGTTCGGCGACGGCACTTTGTAAAACGAACAGCGCGGTAAACGCGCATGCGAACTTAATAATAGTTTTCATCGTAAATTTCTCCAAATTGGTAAAATGTTTTAATTGAACACATGAGCGAGGCCGCGCCTTATGTTTCGTTTCTTAATTGAAAATAGTTGCCATCATCGATGATTGAAGGTAATCCAAAACTTTACTCCCTGAAAAGTTCCATTTGATCATTAAATCCCTAGCACCAGTAACATCTGCTTTCTCGGAACATTCTGGTTAAACTCCTTTTCAAAGACTAATGGCATAGCCTGTCCCTCTTAAACACATCCGTTTTTATATGAATTAAGGCAATTCAAAAAATCTAAAATAACGAACGATATCTAATCTAGTTCAACTATAGGCAGTGATATTCATCTTGTCAATATATAAATAACGAACAATATGCTAGCTTTCGGTAATGCACTGGAGAGGGTTAATAAATACCAATCGATAGCTATCCGAATGGGCCAGTATCGACCCCGATTGGAGGCATTAACGACCATTTGAAATAGGCGAATTGCAATAGGCTGGATGTATAGCTGCCTTGGTTATACAAGCAATTTTTAAGCTAACTAGGAATCACTATATCTAGTTCTGGGAGTAGATACAGTCGGCTACACATTCTCGTTTATTCATCTGGTTATGCTATGGATTAGAATCGAAGCTTGGTTCAAATACCTAGATAATTCAGCACTTTGCAGCGTCAAATGGTAACTATTGCTGTGATACCTAAAAACCATAGTAATAATGACTGCGGGCTTTTGTGGGAGGGCCGGGCATTACTATTTGATTAATTTTCAAAAGCTGTTAGCTGTTTACAAAGCTAGGGTACTTCGACGAGTAAAAAATCAATTAATAAAAAGCCTAGACTTGATCTGAGCGACAACGCTTTAACGGCTATCCCGCGACCAAATCAAGTCTAAACCTAACGATTAATGCTCCAAACGAGCTAAGTTAACGTTAACGTTGGACTCAAATATATTTGAGTTATATCCAATTAATTATGAGTATATGTTGGCTCGATCGTAATCGTGTCGGTAGCGAGCATAGTGCCTCCTCTATTGTTGGTCGCTCGATATGTGACGGTATATACCCTGTCTTGATTGCTATAGTTTGTATTTCTGATTCGAAATTTTCTGTCGTCGGTACCGTATCGTGCGCCTCTGACATGGCGCCTAACATTTATGTTAGGGTCATTGACCGTAATCGAAATCAATTCAACATCGGGGTTGGTATCAACAGTGTCATTCTCACTGATTACATCGATGGTTACCTTGGCAAATTTCTTTCTTTTTCCATTTGCTCTTTCTTTCTTAGCCGAAGAGGTTATGAAAAAATTAGGTCTCGCTGTAAACATTAGGCCCCTTGGCTCTAAAAAGCCAAATTCTGATCCTGCCGCTGACTCAGTGAGGAACTCTCCTGTAATGCGATCGTAAACTAATACATTATTAGTATCATTGCTGACTACATAAAGGTTGCTATTGGTTCCACCAAACTCAATTGCTCTCGGATTCTTTAAACCGGCACTACCCGTTGGCACGAAGTCATCGATGTACTCGCCAGTTTGTCCATCATAGCGTTTGACGCTGCTGGTTCCTGCACTTGAGGTATATAAGTTTCCGTCTGGTCCAAAAGACAGGCCTATAGGTACGGTCAAGCCACCGCTGCCGGGAGCAACAAGATCCCGCTCATAATTACCGGACTCGACATCGTAGACCTGTATGCTATTGGTAAATCCGCTGGCGAAAAGAATCTTGCCAGCAAATTCAGGGTAAGGCGAAAAGATGGGCATGAAAGGCCCGTTTATGGGGCTATTACTTGGGTCAGCAAAAATGTCGATAAACGCGCCTGTTTGACCGTCAAATCTAAGATAACCATTTAAAATTAGATCGCCTACTATTATGTACTTGCCATCAGGCGTCATTAGAGGCGCAGCCGGCTTGGTTAGTCCACCGCTTCCGGCTTTTATAAACTCGCCTAAGTACTCTCCGGTTATACCGTCAAATCTTAAGACCGCCCCGGTGCTTTGAGCCGCGACAAATAAGTCGCCGTCAGTTCCAATAAATGACGCAAATGGCCCTGGCACCGATTGATCCAAAATACCTAAATACTTGCCAGTGTCCTCCTCAAACCGGTATATCTCATCAGTTGCTGAGCTGCTTAGGTAATACCATTGATCTTGCTCCGGCTGCGGATCATTCGCATTAGAATGAAACGTATAGCTCATTCCCATCGCTAAGACAAACATACTGATAATTCTATTTTTCATGTTGATTCTCCTTGAATCCCTGAGAATGATTTCCCTGGGTTTATTGTGACTTGTTTAATATGCCGTTTTTTTGGTCCAACCTAATGCTTGAGCGACCCATTACCCGACGTAAACAAGATATTTTACTTCCTGTGAAAACACCTTAAGACTTCCTGTGAAAACACCCAAACACCTCCTGTGAAAACACTCCAAGACTTCCTGTGAAAACACTCCAAGACTTCCTGTGAAAACACTCCAAGACTTCCTGTGAAAACACCCTAAGAATATAGATCAACATTAGACGTCGATCGATATCTTAGGTACGCTTATACATCTCCCAAAACTGCTTGTCAATCCATTTTTATTGGGCGGCCAGGTGAAAAATAGGGCACATAACTGCTTTTTTAACTTCGTCTTGACATTACCTTCACCATGCATATACTCGGAAAGGTAATAGACGTTATCTATTACATTTTTTTAAAAAGGAATCGAAAACGTTGAGACGGCAATAATTAATTTTTTTGTAGGAAGAAGTTGAAGCTTAACATTGCAGTAACGATCGTGTTGCCGCTTTTATTCGAAATCATTTTCAATCATCAGTTGTAGCAGCTATAAGGTTATTCTAAAGCCTTAGCTTTTGTCATACGCAGATATTCGTTTGCTCTGGCGGGCTATGACTCCAAAGGAAGGAGGTAGGTTTATGTTTACATTTACATATGGAAGATCAGGGCAAAGATCACTCGGCTTAGGGGTATTAATATTATCTAGTTTGTTAGCTATTAATACTAGTTTTGCAAATGGAGGTCAGGGTGGAGCAGGCTCAAACGATCTAAAATCAACAACATCAGGCCCGATAGTATTGTCAAACGATGGCAAGTATTTATGGTCGGTGGTTCCTGATCTAGACGTGGTGACTGTGGTGCGCACCGCTACTAACGAAGTAGTATCTACAATAGAGGTAGCAGATCGCCCGACAAGTATATCAATTACGCCTAATGGCAAGCGCGTCTTTGTTACTAATACCGCCAGCAATTCGGTTACTGTAATTAAGGTTATAAAGGCGAGCCAGCATCAATTTAAAGCCAAGGTTGTTCGTAGAGCTGGGATTAAAGGAAATATTACAACCGGCTCGGAGCCACAAAGCGTTGTAGTATCACCAGATGGTAAGCGAGTCTTCGTAGCCAACAGCGGCCAAGATACTATTACGGTGATTGATGCTAAAAGTCTTCGTAATCTTGGCAGTGTCGATTTGGCTAAGAGTAGCTGTAATGTTGGTGACAAGGAGCGCCACTTTCAGCCTAGAGGTTTAGCGGTTACCGCTGATAGTAAGCATTTATATGTAGCTAGGTTTATTTCGTTTACCGCAGAAGGTGGTACGCAGCGAGACGACATGGGTAAAGAGGGCGTAGTTTGTCGTCTTGACATTGATACGAGTTCCCAGTCTATGCGTGATTATAGAGCCAGCCACGCGATAAAAATGCAGTCTACTAATAGTGGCTTCCTGGATAAGAGCGGCAACGAAACTTACGCGTTTCCAAACCAGATACAAAGTATCGTAATTCGAGATGGCAAAGCCTATCTACCTAACATCGCTGCTTCGCCAACTGGCCCTCAAAGGTTTAATAATAACACTCAAGCTTATGTCAATTGGATAGATGGAATTGGCAGTACTGAGAGTGACGCAGGGTACCTAAACTTACATGTTGGTGGACAAGACCCTCTGCCCGGAGTGCAAGAGCTATATTTCGCGAACCCATGGGGTATCGCGTTCACCAATGACACCGGCGAAGGAGATGCCTATGTTATTTCGGCGGGCAGTGATTTGTTAGTTAAGCTTAGCGTTTCGGCAAATGGTAGCTTAGCTTTCCCTATTGATGAAGACACAGTTCAATATATCGATCTGAACAACCCAGATAATACCGATACTGCTGGCATGAATGCCGGTAAAAACCCGTTGGGAGTGGTCATCAATGATGCCGGAACGATGGCTTACACGATGAACTATATATCGAGAAATATTTCGGTAATTGATCTTACTCAAGGACGAGTCAACAAGGTTATTTCAGTAGCCGATCTGCCAGAGCCTGGGTCACAAGAAGAGCAACTTTTGGTCGGTGCAGAAATGTTTTATACATCTAGAGGTAATTTCTTTAGACCCGAAGGCGCCAAGGGTTCTAGCCGCGATAGACTTTCAGATAAAGGGCGACAAAACTGTGCGAGTTGCCACGCTGACGGACTGACCGATGGAATAATTTGGCAGTTTGCCTCTGGCCCAAGGAAAACTCTAGCGGTTAATGGTACTTTTAATCCTAAAAATATCACCGACCAAAAAATAATCAATGCGACAGCCGTGTTTGATGAAGTCTATGATGCTGATTTCAATACTCGGTTAGTTTCTAGTATTGGGTTTTTAGATTCTCCTACGACTTGCGTAGAACAGCCACCAGTAACAGGTATAACAGAGAGTATCTTTACTCCAAACGCTGGATTGATTTTGGGTGAAGATGGTGATTTTGAATTTGCTCCATGCGTAATGAATCAATTTGCTACGCCAAATGAAGGTCGGCCACAGCCATATGTTCAATTGCACGGTAGTGATGTTTTAGTTGGCGCTCACGATGCACTTGTTGAATGGCAGAGAATTTCGGTTAGAACACCTAACAAGCCGATGACTAAACGGGAATTGGTTTCGTTAGGAGCGAGTCCTGTTGGCGGAGCAAGCGAAGTAAAGGCTGACGTAGGGCGTAGAATTTTTGCCTTTGCTGGATGTCAGGAATGTCACAATGGTGGTAATTGGACTAGTAGTACAAAGGATTTTGTATCACCGCCAGACCCTTCTGAGATTTCTAGTGAGGTTGGCGCGAGCAACTCGAATCAAGCTCAAGTTTTACATCGCTTCTTAAAGGATATTGGATCTTATGGCTTGAATGTTGCCGGTGAAGGAAAAGATATAATTGGATTTCCTCAAATTGGCGGAATAGAGAAGGATACTAACGGTAATGATGCGTTAGGCTTTGATTACAACGGCGACGGTAAAGGAAGTGGGTTCAACGTATCTTCAATACTTGGCGCATATAGCGTTCAACCGTATTATCATAACGGCGCATGCGAAACCTTAGAGTGTGTTGTGTCCGATGTAAGTCATCGCACAGCGGGTCTGAAAGATGGCCGAGTAGATATATTGGAGCGGGACCAAGCAAGGAAGCTGTTAGTAGATTTTCTTGAGTCGATTGATGAGACCACCAAAGTCTTTCCGAGATAGGTAGTCTTTAGAGATACTTAAGTAGTGTTGGCGGCCAAATACTAATCTATCTGGTCGCCAATTCTAACGTCTACTAATGAATATAATTTGAATTGATTTTATTGGCGGCCAGCTGTTCTGTATTAATTGACAGACGCCGCCATGGAGTCGGATGGAAGGGTTACATGAGAAGAATACTTCACGCCATGATTCGAGTGGGAAATATGGCTGATTCAATTGCTTTTTATACTGATGTTATGGGTATGAAATTGCAGAGAAAATTTATCCAAGAGGAAGCGGGCTATGAGCTTGCTTTTGTTGGTTATGAAGAGGAAGAAAATGGATTTGTAATTGAGCTCACACACAATTTTGGCGTATCTGAATATGACTTAGGCGATGGCTATGGACATATCGCGATAGCGGTAGACGATTGTTATCAGGCTTGTGAGAGGATAAGAGAGAAAGGCGGTGAAATAATACGCGATGCAGGACCATTGAAAGGCGGTGAGGAAATCATCGCTTTTGTAAAAGACGTAGATGGATACAAAATTGAGTTAATAGAGCGACCTAAGCACTGGTTTTAATCGGGCAGGCTAGTTAGTTTTTTGGAATACAGGAGTAGGAAATGAAGATGATTAAATTAGTGGTTGGACTGGCGTGTTTGACGATTCCTTATACGGTAAGTGCGAACAGTCTATCATTAGAATCGGCGCTAGAGGGAGCGGTGGCGGCTTTGCAGAGCTGTGAAAAGTCAGGATACAAAGTATCAGTCACGGTAGTGGATATGAATGGCAACAAGAAGGTTGTGTTGAAAGGTGATGGAAGTACTATTCATACTAAAGACACATCTTACAGAAAGGCCTACACCCTGGTGACATTAGGCCCCATATTCAAGCTGAAAAACGGTTCTGAAGTGGCTGACCTAGTAGCAAAAAGTCCGTCAAAAGATGCCTTTCTTACAGTGCCTAATATTACCCCGCTATCTGGCTCTGTTGGTATATATATCAATGATGAGATGGTAGCCGCTATTGGTGTAGGCGGTGCACCTGGTGGGGCTAAGGATCAGGAGTGTGCCCAAGTAGGCGCCAATAAAATAATGGATAGAAAAATTGTAGATAGAGATTAGCTAGCTAAATTTAATATCGTCGACGAAATGAAATATTCTAAGGTTGTTTATGAAATTAGTTAATAGAGACACGCATTGTTTTCAAGAATTATCGCCACTGACGTTTCTTGAAAGGAGCGCTAAGGTTTATTCTTCTGGGGTTGCCATAGTACATTCTGGTGGCGAGGTTAGTTACCAAGAGTTATTGCATAGATGCCGATGTTTATCATCAGGCCTAAAGGAAATGGGCGTAGTAAATGGCGATCGAGTTGCACTAATTTTGCATAATGGCTTGGCAGCGATTGAGAGTCATTTTGCCGTTCCTGGCGCTGGGGGTATCATTGTGTCTCTGAACCCAAAGATCGATTCTCAGGCGATATCAAAACAGTTAACGTTTTGCGACGCTAAAATATTGATCATAAGTGAAGAATTTGTACATTCTTTTGGTTCTTTATTTTCCGCCTTGATCGAAAACGGAGTACAAATAATCGTTGTTGGGCTAGCTCAAAAAGGTTCTGATGAGCAGTTGATCGACTACGAAACTTTGCTAGCGAAGCAAGTTGGCGACACGCATTTGGATGCGTTCATTGTAAACGAGATGAGCAGCATTGCGATCAACTTCACGTCTGGTACAACTGGCGAACCGAAAGGCGTTGAATATAGTCATAGAGCAGCCTACCTGCACGCGATTGGACAAGTCTTAATGATGAATCTAACAAGAGACTCTTGTTATTTCTGGACTCTACCAATGTTTCACGTGAATGGATGGGGTCATATGTGGGCATGCATTGCCACAGGCGCATGCCAGTTTCTACTGGATGAGTCTGAACTGAATAATATTGAACACACGTTTAACCGGATGGTGAATTCAAATGCTACCCACATAGCCGGCGCACCGAGGTTGGTGAAATCAATTGCTGATCACGCTGCTGATAAAAATGAGCTTAAAGGGCTTACTATCCTAACCGGCGGCGCAGCTCCTACCCCAAGTTTGATTGAACAAATGTTGGATTTAGAATTTAACTTAGTACACCAGTACGGTTTGAGTGAGACCTGTGGGCCTCTTCTTTTTTGTGAAGAGGGTAAGCAATGGAATAAGTTGACGAAGGAAAAGTTAGTTGCAAAGAAGCTCAGGCAAGGGGTGCCAGCTATTCATGCCGGTAACGGGGTTCGAGTAGTTGACGAGCATCTGAAAGATATACCTAGTGATGGCGCCAGTATTGGTGAAATAGTCATTAGAGGTAATACTGTTGCTAAAGGCTATTATAAAAATAAGTTAGCGACGGATACTGCATTTGTTGACGGTTGGTTTCATACTGGCGATATGGCCGTAGTTCATGATGATGGTTACATTGAAATTAAGGATCGTTTGAAAGACCTAATTTACGTTGAAACGGATTATGGGTGGGAGAACATTTCTTCAATCGAAATTGAAAACACGATTAGCAGTCATGAGGACGTCAATGATGTCGCCGTTGTGGGAGTCAAGTTGGGAGAAGGCGGTGAATGTCTAGTTGCATTCTTAGAGCTTAAAAGCGCTGGAGAGAGTATTGCCACTGAGTTGGATGAATTTTGTTGTGAAAAATTACCCGACTTTAAGGTTCCCAAATATTATTTCAATATGACTTTACCTAAGACGGCGACTGGCAAGGTGCGTAAAAATCTATTAGTAGATGAAGCCAGAAAAAGGATTTTAAACGAGGACAGTTGAACCGTATGGATAGCACTAGCGAGTCGAAAATAGTTGATGTCAAAGTGACGGCGGCAATTATAACAATTATTGCATCTTTGCTGGCCATCACTTTAGGGGTCAATATGGAAGTTCCGCTGTATGGGCTATATGCCAATACAGCGGGAGCCGACACAGGCATGTTGACAATAGTCTTCTCAGCATATGTTATTGGCTTATTGCCGACATTAATATTTTTTGGTGGTGTATCGGATGTTTTCGGATGTAAGCGAGTATTAATATTTGCGCTAATACTGTCGGTGATTTCAAACATACTGATAATTGTACAACCGAATATGCATATGCTGTTTGTAGTCAGAATATTGCAGGGCATTTCAGTTGCATTGAGCCTAGGCACATGCACTGCGTATATTACTGAATTCGCCGATTGGTCTTCAAAAGCAGCGATCATCAATGGCCTAACGGTATCTATTGGCCTCGGGTCTGGCGCGCTGATAACTTCTATCGCATTGTATGTAGGTCATAGCATAGTGCCAACAAGCTACTACATTGTACTTTTCATCGCTTTGATCTCTACTCTTTTTGCCCTTTTTCTTCCCGAAACTGTGGTTAAAAAGAATATAAATACTGGTTTTGCTCGGCTGCCTTATTTTACGGCAGAAATGATGCTGCCATGCATGGGAGTATTCGCTGCATGGTCGGTAAATGGAATATTTATTTCTATGGTTCCCCTAATTGTGGCTGATTATGGCTATAACAATTGGGCAGGGTTAATCGTTTTTTTGTCAATATCTACCGGTGCATTAGTCCAGCCAATGTCTTGGAGGCACACGCCCCAATGGTCGTTGCGGGTAGGCTATATTCTTAGTTTTCTTTCGATCGGACTGCTTTTAATTGGTGTTTCGATTAAATCGCTGCCGTTGGTGATGATCGCTACTACTATGGCTGGTGCTTCTGGTTTTGGATTTATATATTTGGGTGGACTATTTACTGTTGTTGAGTCCGCTGGTGAGCATAAAGCGAGGGCTGTGTCTGGTTACTCTTTGTTTGCCTATTTAGGCCTTGGGTTGCCATCTGTGATTGCAGGTTATGCATCGGAGTCTATTGGATTTAGCTCGAGTATACTTATCTTTGGCAGTGTCGCTGGCATTGTGTTTATATGGCAATATGCTGTCTTGAAGAAGCAGTGGGATTGGAGAATTAAAGATGACATCTAATAAAAAGTCTATTATTGAGAAAGAGATTGGCAAGATTGAGCGTGAGTTTAGTCAGTTGGATATAAGCATTAAGAAAAAGGTAGCTTTCACCTGCAAAATTCTGGCCGAATTTGGTCATGAATCGGGGTTGGCTGGCCAAATAACCGCAAAAATTTCTGACCAGAGGTATGTTACTCAAGCACTGGGAGCTGGGCTTGCTGAATCGAACGAAAAGACTCTATTAGAAGTTGATAAAGAATTAAACGTCGTAGATGGCTCCGGAATACCAAGCCCGGCTAATAGATTTCACATCAGTTTATATGAGGCAAGAAGCGACATTACATGCGTTGTACATACTCACCCACTTTATACTTCCGCGTTGTCGATGTTGGGGTCTCCTCTGATAATTTCTCATATGGACACTTGTATATTGTATGACGATGTCGGCTTTCTGAAGGAGTGGCCTGGTGTTCCGGTGGGCTATGACGAGGGTGAAGTAATTTCAGCCGCGTTAGGCGATAAGAGCGCCGCTTTACTTGCTCATCACGGCCTAGTGGTGGTTGCAGACTCGGTTGAAAGAGCTTGTATTTTAGCTCTGCAATTCGAGCGTGCTGCAAAATTGCAAATAATAGCTTCTGCTGCTGGAACCATCCAGCCAATTGATGCTGAACTGGCCTTGGAAGCAAAAATTTGGACGGGTAATTCTAGTAGAATTGCCGCCTCATTTAACGGCTTAGTGACGCGTTTTTGCAGTTTAGACTAAGCTCTTCGTCATTATCAATAGCCAGTGCTAATCGTTGTTAGACCGGCTCTGTTTCTTTTAATAAATCAAGCGTAGTTGCCAGCACCGAACTCAGAATCTCTACCGCGGTATCATTGTTTTTGACTGATCGCGCAAGAGTTATTGCCCCTATCAGGCTTGATAGAATCGACCAAGCCTCTTTGTTTCCGCCTTCATTGAGTCCATCTTTGATTAACGCTATTGTCGCCATTAATTCATTCTCGAATACATGCTTGGCTTGGGTACCAGACCGACACACCTCCGGGGCTAGTGATGTGAGAGCACAACCACCTTGAATTGGAAAGGACTGAAGCGTCGCCTTGCTTATTGCATCGGCTGCATCAGGAGGCGTCAGATACCACTCTAAGAACTCTGACAACCATTCACCGGTATCTTCACTGCGTCTTCGATCGAGCTCATTACTGACCTGTTTGAGACCTACTTCGATTGCCCGTAAAAAAGCATCAGATTTTGAACCGAAATGAGTATAGAACGCGCCCGAGGTAACACCAGCAGATTTTGCTATGCCGTCTATACCAACCCCGTGATAGCCATTAGATCTAAACTCATCTAAAGCTGCGTTTGTGATATTTTGTTCAGTTTGTTTCTTATGTGTATTGCTATATCGCATGTATTAGACCATCCCACTAGATAACGTTCATCATAAAAGATTGAAAAAAAATTTGCAATTCTAATTAAAACTGATTAGTCTAAATCAATTGGATACCTATCGTTATCTAATGATGATTGTTTGACGCTAACGAGCTGTTTCCAACTCGTTAATAGAGATAACTGACCCATAAGGTCATGCGTCAAATGGATTAAGTTACCCAACCCTTAAGGAGAAATTCATGGTAGCAAAAAATGTAGCAGCAGCGGGCATATCGCAGCAGGACAAGGAGTCGATCTTAAGCTCTTTACCATCGGTAAGTCATGCCGAGCAAGTTATTCGAGAAGCAATTAATGATAAGGGCGGTCAGCTCTGGGCTAAACTTCAAGAAAGCTTGTTTGATATGAATGTCCGTTTGATGAAGGACGGTTTTGCGCTAGGCACTGATCGGGCAGAAGTAGAATGGAAATTCAGGAACTTAACCGAAAGATTAGAAAAGGAAGCTCGCACCAATGAACCGATACCTGAACATTTAGAGGATCCAGAAGAATTTTTAGTTTGGTTAAAGGGAGGCATCGCAGAACACAGAGTCAATCATCATTCTCTATTTAATTACTTTGACAACGATGAGTTGACCGATGAAGAGATTAGATACTTCCTTTCCAACTATCGAGTTAACATGCAAAGGTTTCACTTACACGTAGCGGCTTATAGCTTGTTCGTTCCGTTTGAGATGAGGGAGGAACTTTATGAAAACTTACATGATGAGTTTGGAGAAGGTAACTTTGACGAAGCGCACCCTAATTTATTTGAGCCATTAATGGATCACTTTGGAGGAGCAAGGCCCGAGGACTGGAACCCTGAAACATTTCATTTATTGAATACCAAGATGTCGCTTTGCTGGTTTGCCGATGGCTTGCACTCAGGCATGGGTGGCATGGGCGCTCTTGAATTAAGCATCCCCGCACAACAGCGCAGAGTACTTGGTCATCTACGACGTCGAGGATTGAGTAAAGAATTGGTTAAATTCTTTGTTGTTCACTGCGAGCTCGATGAAGACCATGGCGATGGATGGTTTGCAGCAGGGCTGCCGTATATGAATACTAAAGAGGAGTTTCAAAAAGTGTACGATGCGGCAATACGCATGTTAGATGCCCGAGCTGGTGTCTATGATGGTATTTTGAAAGGCATTGAAACTCGACGAGCACTAAAAGAAGCGGCTTAAAATGATGGCACCCTTCTTTGGGTCTCAGGTTTAGAGTACATGTTCTGACGAGTATTTAACCATAAAAAAGGTGTGAAATTTCACACCTTTTTTATGGCGCTAACCTTCCCCACCTAAATTTGCATCGAGTATAGCAATTTGATTGGCGTGACAGCAGTCGCCATCAAGAAAGCAAGTCGCCATCAAGAAAGCAAGTCGCCATCAAGAAAGGAGTCTAGGTGACGCGATTTATTCGATAACGTTAGACTTCAAATGATTCAATAACCAAAGCTTATAAGCAGACATTGTGAGCCACGACTCGGCTCTATTTTCGCATCAACTTGGGTCGCCTAGGACTCTAACAACACACTAAATCAGGCAAGGGGTATACACTGAAAGCACATTCGCACTACTGAGCGTTTTTGCAGATTAGCCTTGCTTGGAGAGCCTCCGTATATCAAGTTAGTGTGTTAACGGCATTCTTCAGTATTTGGATAGAAATGATATACTGCGAAAAAAGAGGAGAGCTATGCAGTCGTTACCTAAAGGTGCGCTGTCATTTTATAGTTTTTGTGTTTACGTTGTTATCGGACTGTTTTGCTTGGTGTTTGCGCCAATGAGCAATGCGGGTAAGCCGATTGTCGAAGGCGATCAAGCTGTTAAAATCAACATCGATATATACGTGCAAAAACTTGGTGATGCCTTAATGGTGTTATCGTCACAGTCAGGCTTGAATATTATTGGTTTGTCTTCCGAAATGGAATCGGTAGATGGTATTACTGTGTCTGGACTGATGACACCTACCGAGGCGCTTGACAAGCTATTGATAGGCAGCGGCTTTAGCTATTCTTTTGTTGGTGATAACTCAGTATCGATAATAAGGGGTACTCGGTTTAATACGCCAAAGGATGGGCTTGCTAGTTCGAAGGGCATGGTGGCTCTTGAAGAAGTTGTTGTTACTGCCGACCGCCGAAGTGTTGATTTGCAAAACTCTTCGGTCGCCGTAACACATTTATCAGCGCATGATATAGACACCAACAAACTGAATGATTTACGTGATATATCCGCTTGGGTGCCGGGCTTAGAGTTTGTCTCGACGGGTCCGCAGGAGTCGGTGTTGGTCCAGTTACGAGGGGTTGGTACTACAAATATTACTGAGATTGCTGATGGCCCCGTCTCTATTCATATAGATGGTATTTATTCGCCACGATCTCAGGGTGTTGCGGGCCTATTGCACGACGTTGATAATGTTGAAGTGCTACGTGGGCCACAGGGCACCCTGTTTGGCCGAAACTCATCTTCTGGATCGATCAATGTCTACAGTCGGGAGCCTAACCTGCAAGCCTCTGAGCTGGGTTTTCAGTTTGGCTTTGGTAACTATAATTCGCAACGAACACAGTTGTTGGGAAACTTGAGGGCATCCGACAGGTTTGCGGTGCGTTTTTCAGGAGTGCAGCAACGCCACGCCCCCTACACCTCCACACTTGGTAATTACGCTGGGCTCGGACCACAATACCCGAGCTCGGTTTCTCAATTAGAAGTGTTCGAACAGAGCGCAGGCGATGCAATCGGACTCGATTCAGAGGATCGTTATAGTTGGCGTCTGTCTACGCTATGGCAGCCGAACGACTCGATTGAGTGGCTAGTAAGTGCTGAGCGTTATCGAGACAAGGGTACTGGTAGCGCTGAGTTAGACCCGACACTTGTTGAGCGCGGTATTAGGGCTGTTGTGCTAGACACAGAGCCCTTTGTGGACTTAAAAAATGAAGTGTTACGTTCAAGGCTAACATGGGCTTTTAGCAGCGGGTCGACGCTTATATATCATCTTGGGTTCGCGAACATGAGTCGTCGTCAATTGTATGATACTGATCAAGGTCGTACGGGAGACTTTGAGGTAGAGCGCACAGTAAGTTCTGACTTCGATTTCTATTCCCATGAACTTTTGTTTAAGAGTGCCGAAGAATTGCCGTTAAATTGGCTTGCGGGGGTGTTTGCTTCGCGTGAGTCGAACAGCATAGTCTTTGCCGTAGATCAACAGAACAGGGGCGGGCAACGGCGATCAAGCACGGTCCCTAGTTGGATTAGCGGCTTACCTGGCGCAGCCGTCTCGTTTGCAAATCAACCCGAGCGACGCTCGCAATCATTTGGCGCCTACTCGCAGCTCGTCTACCGATTAAACGATCTAACTCGAGCAACTCTTGGAGCTCGTTATAATCGAGATAAAAAATCTGATACTGGTGGTCGCGCTATAAATTGTCTTCTCCCTTCGGCGTTTGGGCCCTACTCGGTGCCGTCATCTCTTGGCACTGGCGCACCTTTAGATAATCAAATTTTTGCAGACACTGGTGTACAGCAATCGATTCGACAAGGTCGATTCTTTGATGGTGGGGGGCGTGTGGGCATCGAATCACAGCCATGTTGGGTGAGACAGGTTAATGATATTCGTGCCAGTTGGAATAATGTTTCTGGATTATTTCGGTTCGATCACAAATGGAATGACGATGTATTGCTATATGGGTCATTAGCCAGTGGCTTCAAAGCCGGACACATACAAGATGCCGGTAATACGGCTAACCCCGAGACTGTTGTTAGTTACGAGCTGGGCTTTAAAACGCAATGGATCAACGATCGACTAAGAATAAATGGCGCAGCTTACTATGCAAACTATCACGACCTCCAGTTTTCCGACGATGACCGTATTGATATCGATGGTGATGGCGTCGCCGATGCAGGCGGGAGCACGGTGGTTCGCAACGCGTCTAATGCTAGAGTTCAAGGTGTCGAATTGGAATTTCACTGGCGCCCTTCCAAGTCTCACAATTGGCGCGGTTCTTTGGCGTTAACCGATGCACGATTCAAGCAGTTTGATATTCCAGACTCGTTATTTGGCAATTTGTTTAACCCGTTTTCTAGGCCCTTAGGTGCTGATGCCAGTGATAGCGTGAATCTTTCGGGAAATTCGCCACCACGTGTGCCGGATTGGAAGTTTAATCTCATCTATTCATATCACCATGAATTTTCATTTGGCGAAGCTCACTTTGGTGGTTCGGCTACTTTGTCTGATGACTACTATCTAGATATCTATAATCGTGATCGACTGGCGGCTGGAGTATTTGACAGCCTGCCAAACGGTGGGCGTAATTTGGGTGTGCAAAAGTCGTATGTGACGTTTGACTTAAACGCTGGATTATTGAGCCGCGACGAGCTATGGAATATCAGTGTTTGGGTTAAGAACGTAAGCGACGAGAACATCAAAACCTTATCGGGAACCTTTATCACTGAAAATGGATTCATTGCTAACTACGCGCCACCACGGACTTATGGTGTGAATGTGGCGTTCAATTATTAGCTTTCTCTATTCCTAACTCTAGGGGCGGATTGCCTGATCTAGGGCGTCATATAAGCAGATGAGTTCTTTTTATATTATTTTTTAAAAAAAGGAGCGGATTGTTTGCGGTTGCGCGTCATAATAAGTACTCCGAGTATTTTCATAGCGAACCTCGAATTTCCCTTAATGAGTTTTTGGCGGGCGCGAGCGGCGAAGCTAATACAATAGCCCATAGAGATAGTTAAATACGATAATGCCAAAGCCGGCAGTAATGAGTAAGGTTTGAACATCCATCAAGAGAACCTTAGCCCGAAACAAATGCGACACCCGATCGTAGAGCCGCTTAGTCGTGCCTATCTTGAATTGAATGGTGAAATCGCCAATTATCTAGTGCGAAAATTAAATTTGTCACCGCAAGCCGCCGAAGATTCAGTGCAGAGTGCATTTGAGAGCGCGCTGCGGTTGGGGCCTGAGAAGCTTTCAGAAATTAAAAATGCGCGTGCATTCATGTATCGCTCGGCTTACAACGCTGGGGTAGATTATTGTCGACACTCGCAAGTAGGGCAGCGTCATGTTGATGATGCCTGTGTAGATACGCAAAAATACGTAGAAAGTGTTGACCCCTTTCGACATGTTTCGGTCAAACAAGAGCTCGATGTCTTGGTATCAGCATTAAAAAATATGCCAAAAAAACGGCGCAAACTAATCATTATGAATCGAGTGCAAGGCCTGTCGTATGCTGAGATATCTCGGCAGCTTAGCCTGTCGGAAACGGTTGTGAGAAAGCACGTGAATCGAGCGTTAAGTGATTTGTTGAACGTATTAAGAGTGCGAACCGGCGAGAGCCGTAAATGAGTAGTATGAAAGATATTGACCCAAATACCGTAGTGTCGCTGCAGAGCACGAGCGTTCAACCTGAAGCGATTGAATGGCATGAGCGACTGAGCGGAGATACAAGTGCAAAAACGGAACAAGAATTTGACCGTTGGATGGCGACCGGTGAGGAGCATCGCCAAGCCTATCTCGAAGCCGAGCTATTAGCCGATGGTTTTGCTCAGCTTGCAACGCGGCCCGAGCTAGTAGAGGCTTTAACCATTTCTGATGATGTTGATCAGCCGTCCTCAGCAAACGTTACACCTGGGCTTAGCACACGCAAGCCGGTAAAATGGCTTCTCGGTGCAATCGCCGTAGCAGCGTGCTTTGCTATGGTAACGCTCGTAAATTTCGCGTGGTTCGGCAGTCAAGTAGAGCCAACTCAAGTTGTTGCCGTGAAGTCGTTTCAAACTCAATACCATAGCAGCACGGGCGAGCTTAAAGAGATTGCCTTGCCGGATGGAAGCAAAGTGACACTTGGCCCAAACTCATTGATTAACGTTAGCTTTAGTGACTCAAGCCGCAGTATAGAATTGGTTTTAGGCGAGGCCTATTTCGACGTTGCTAAATCTCACAATAGGCCGTTTTTTGTCGAAGCTGAGCAAACATCGGTAAAGGTGGTTGGCACACGTTTTGATGTCAGGCGTTTAGCAAAATCTACCTCTGTGTCTGTGGTTGAAGGCATAGTGCAGGTCTTCAATGGTAGAGAGTCAGCCCGCTTAAGTTCTAGCAGCTCGTTGCCAGCGAGGGGGTTGCCAATTAAGGTATCGGCGGGTCAGCATGTAACCTCTGATGGTAGCAGCGATATTGTGGTGCAAGAAGTGGCAGCTGAGCACGACTTGGTGGCTTGGCTTGACGGGCGCCTGGTGTATCGCGGTGCCGATTTACGCGATGTATTAGCCGATGCTAACCGATATTCTAAATCTGGGGTGATTCGATTGGATGACATCGCCTTAGGCGAAAAGAAAGTTACTTTATCAGTCAGCGTAGACAGCATCGATGACTTACCGTTAATGCTAGCTGAACTAATGAGTTTGGAGATAAATCAAAGTTCGTTTGAAACGGTTTTGAGTACTAAACGCTAGCCACCACCAGCCTAGTTATTTAATCATTTAAGCCCGCTCTCTCGAAGCGGGTTTTTCATTTCTGCTTCTATTATCCGACAGGCCAGTTATTAAACAGCAGGCTGTTAGCAGCAAAGAGGCAATAAAAAATAAAAAGGGGTGGATCGTGGGGCTTTCTTCGTCTCATTGGTAATAGGTGCAAATAACACCTATGTCTTGGCTGTCTAAATAACAGCTAAATATCGACCATAGAGGAGAATAATAATGAAAAATAAATTTCGAAGGACTAAACTTTCGTCGGCCGTGGCGTTAAGCTTGGCCGCCGCGTTACCCACAACATCAATTGCGCAAGACAGTAGCGCACAGGTAAGCCCCCAAACAACATTAGAAGAAGTTGTGGTAAGCGGGATTCGTCGCGCGCTAAAACGAGGTCAGGATACAAAGCGCTCTGCTGGTGGTGTGGTTGATTCCATTTCAGCTGAAGGTATCGGCAAATTTCCAGACAATAACTTAGCCGAATCATTGCAACGTATATCGGGTGTTTCTATTGATCGTTCAGGTGGTGAAGGTCAGTCGATTACCGTTCGCGGCTTTGGTCCAGAATTTAATACGGTATTGCTCAACGGTCGCCAATTAGCATCTGAGAGTGATACTCGTGGATTTGGCTTCGATACAATTGCGGCTGAAATGGTCGCCGCTATCGACGTGGCAAAAACAGCATCAGCCAGCACCCAGTCTGGTGGCGTAGGTTCTACGATTAATATCCGTACTATGCGTCCATTTGATTCGTCAGGCTTAAAAGTAGCCGGCAGTGTTAAAGCTCAATACGAATCATTGAGCGAAGAAACTAGCCCAAGCATTTCTGGCTTATACAGCAATACATTTAACGACGATACCTTCGGCGTTTTGGTCGCCGTATCTCGTCAAGAGCGCGATGTGCAATTAGACTGGGCACAAACCAATGGCTGGTTAGAAAACGTTGGTGTACCTCAAGACCAAATTAATGGTGGTGCTGGTTCTTCTGGTAATACATTTACTCCAAGAAACTTTGATCTGCTGCAATCGAGGCAAGAACGTGAACGTACTAACGCCAATGTTGTGTTGCAGTTTCGACCGACCGACGACTTAGAAGTTAGCCTAGATTACCTATACTCGGAGTTTGATGTTAATGATACTACTAGCTCTTACGGTCATTGGTTTACCGGTTCTAATCTCACCGACGTAACGCTAGACGAAAACGGCACTGCGGTTGATTTGCGCCAGGAAGTCGGCTTAGCCACAGACTTCCATGCCAAGCGCTTCAGCCGAATCACCGAAACAGATGCTCTTTCACTAAATCTTAAATGGGATGTCAGCGATAACTTAGCATTGGCATTTGATGCTCATACATCAAGCGCTGATCGTTTTGAAGGACCTTCAGGCAATGGCGATTTCTTATCTCTAATTGGTTATGCAAACAGAGTACGTTTTCAAAGTGATGGTGCCATTTTACCGTGGACCAGTGAATTTCAAACGGCGAGTCCAAGTGTTTTCAGTGGTCAACAAGAACTTGATGGCAATGCTTATCAAAACGGTGTTACACCGGCCGGCGTTAGTGACTATCTAGACCCCAGCAACTTACGGGCACACGTGATGTTACGTCGTGGTTGGGCGGTTGAAGATGAGGTCGATCAATTCAAATTTGACGGTGTCTGGAATAACGATACAGATCAAGGCCTAGTTCAAGCCAAGTTCGGATTAATGAGCTCAACAGAAACAAAGTCATTAACGCGCTGGGATAACGAAGGCGCTGGTATTCACTGTACCTTCTGTGGTTATCCAGATGCGCCTGCCGTTACCGGCATTAATGTTCAGCGTTTAGATGGCGGCAATGGTTTCTTGAGCGAGGTTAGTGGTAGTGGTCGTACTCCAGCAGTATGGTTATCGCACAACGGCGAAGCGCAATTTGCTTCTGTGAGCGCGTCTAGCGGTCTAAACTTTGATGCTGTAATCCGTGATAATTCGTTTACTGTTGAAGAAGAAACAAGCTCCTTTTATGCTGAATTTGATTTTGCTGGTCTAATCGGCGACATGCCAATCTATATGACCGCTGGCGCACGCTACGAAGACACAGACGTAACTGTCAATGGAACGGAAGCCTCTATAGCAGGTTTGCGTATCTTGGATCGAACAGAAATGTTGGCACAGTTCGGCAATGCAAATCTAATCAACTCTAAATCGAGTTATTCAAAGTTGTTGCCGTCATTGAGTACAAAACTTGAGATAAATGACCAGTTAGTGGCACGATTTGCAGCGTCACAAACGCTCACTCGACCAACTTTACGTGACATGGCGCCAGTGACGGTCATTGGTACTACTCGACAAGGTGGTAACTTGACCTCGTCTTCTGGTAATCCTGAACTGCTGCCATTTGAATCGGACAATTTGGACTTCTCATTTGAGTACTATTATGGCGATGTGAGCTACGCTTCTATCGGTTATTTTCGCAAAGATGTAAATAACTTTATCGTTACCGGTACTGAGGATCTTACCTTTACTGTCGCCGATGGTTCGCAACTGCTCGACCCATCAACAGGCAGTAATCCAGATGCCCCCGATGGTGGTGATGCGGTCGCTGTTTTTACCAATACACTACCATCAAATGGCCAAGCGGCAACCGTAGATGGCTTTGAGTTAACCGTGCAACATGAGTTTGGCGACAGTGGTTTTGGTGTGATCGCCAATGCAACCTTCGTCGATACCGACAGTGCGTTTAACCCCGCTGACATTTCGCAAACGTTTGCGGTAACTGGCTTAAGTGATTCGTTAAATCTGGTTGGTTATTTTGAGCGCGGCCCATTTCAAGCTCGAATAGCCTATAACCAGCGTGACGAGTTTTTACAATCGTTGACTCAACTTAATGGCGATGGTGTGCAATTTGTTGATGAATATTCGCAATGGGATTTCAGCGCAAGTTATGACATTAACGACAGTCTCACGATGTTTGTTGAAGGCATTAATCTGACTGAAGAAGTGGTTACTAAGCGAGGCCGTTTCAGTAATCATTTTCTACTTGCCGAAGATTCAGGTCGCCGGCTATCACTCGGATTCCGAGGCAGTTGGTAGCTAGCAAGTTAGAATAATGCGTATCGAGGGTGGCACCGTTTCGGTGTCGCCCTTTTGTGCTTTATAACACTCTTGAGCTTTGCAGGTGAACGATGAAAACGATTGATTCGATAGTTGTGGTTGGCGGCGGCACCGCCGGTTGGTTGACGGCTGGGCGGCTTGCCGTGGAACAACGACAGCGGCGGCCAGATCGGCCAGTTCGAGTGACCTTAGTTGAATCGCCGAACACTCCGATTGTTGGTGTTGGCGAAGGTACTTGGCCGACCATGCGCGCCACCCTTAAACGCTTAGGAATAAGTGAAACAGATTTTATTCGAGAGTGTGACGCTACATTTAAGCAAGGCGCGAAATTTGCTAAGTGGTCAGAACATCGCGATAACGATTTCTACTATCATCCGTTGATGATCCCGCAAGGGTTTCCAACAACCGACCTCGCTACTCATTGGCTAAGCAATGAGAATAACGTTTCATTCTCTAATGCGGTCTGTTTGCAAGAACAACTTTGTGAAAATGGCATAGCCCCAAAACTAATTTCTACACCCGAATACAGTTCGGTGGCGAATTATGCCTATCATTTAGATGCAGGAAAGTTTGCTCAGTATCTACAAAAGCATTGCACAGAATCGCTTGGTGTTACTCACATACTCGCTGACGTCGAAACGGCATTGAACGACGAGGACGGCGATATTCAAGCCTTAGTCACCACACAGGCAGGCCAGATTGAGGGTGATTTGTTTGTCGATTGCAGCGGTTTTAGCGCATTGTTAATCGGCAAGCATTACCGCGTGCCGTTTAATGACTGCTCGTCAGTACTGCAAATAGACCGTGCGTTAGCATCACATGTTGCTTACCCAGAGCCAGACAGCCCGATACCCTGTCACACCATTTCTACCGGCCAAAGCGCAGGTTGGATTTGGGATATCGGCTTACGACACCGTCGTGGCGTTGGTTACGTCTACAGCAGTGATTACATCAGTGACGATCAAGCTGAACACGAGCTTCGAAAGTATATTGGTGAGCATAAAATTATTAATGAGCCACGCCGTATTGATATTAAATCAGGTCACCGTGACTATTTTTGGCATCGAAATTGTGTTGCCGTTGGTTTGTCTGCGGGCTTTTTAGAGCCACTAGAGGCATCCGCGATTGTGCTTGTTGAGTTATCAGCTAACATGATTGCTGAGCAGTTACCGGCAACGCGTTCAGCGATGACTATCGTTGCCAAACGATTCAATACAACGTTTCAATATCGCTGGCAACGCATTATTGATTTTCTAAAACTGCATTACTTGCTAAGCAAACGAGATGAGCCGTTTTGGCGTTCAATGTCTGACCCTAGTTCAGTGTCTGAATCGCTAGCCGAGCAGCTTGAATTATGGCGCTATCAAGTGCCCTGTAATCATGATTTCGATTCCAGCAATGAAGTGTTTCCGGCGGCAAGTTACCAGTATGTTTTATATGGCATGGGGTTCGATATCGATAAGCAAAACCATCGACGTTCGATGTTAAGCCGTGATCATGCTGAACAAGAATATCAGCGCAATGCTCGAATAACCCAGCAAGCGTTAGCTAAGCTTCCGAGTCACCGTGAACTGATTAATAAAATTCACGACTACGGCATGCAGGCAATTTAAAAATACAAGCGTTTCAAAATAAAACAGCCGAAAAAATCGGCGCAACCTAGGAGGAGTTATGAGCAATATCGTATCACTGAATTTTGATAAACATTCGCAGCTACGAGTGCAAGCAAGCCAGCGCCATAGCAGTGCGATTAATCAACATTTAATGCCAGTAGTTCCAGCTGAGTTTGGGAGAGCTAGTTCATGTTTTCCGATTATCGTGACAAAAAATGCAGACACTGGTGAGTTTACCTTTTCAGCCATGATGGGATTTCAACCAGGAGAGAATCTATTCGTTAGAGAGGGTCGCTGGGATGCCTACTATGAGCCATTGCAAATTCAGCGACAGCCTTTTTTCGTTGGCGACGACCAAGATAGTAAGGTGGTCTGCTTTGACTCTGATAGCTTGGCCTTGAGCGATGATGATGGTGAGCCACTATTTAACGCTCAATCGCAAGCCAGTGATTACTTACTGACGGTTCAACAGATTTTGACTCAGTTGATGAGCGGTGAGATTGAGTCTCAGAAATTAGTTATCCAATTGGTCGAGCTAAAGCTGCTGACACCGTTTAGCCTCGACATCGAGTTTACAGATAGAAGCAAGCAGGCTGTGCAAGGAGCTTACATGATTGACGAAAATAAATTAGCCGAACTAGACGATAAAGTAGTGCTGCGTTTGTATCGATCTGGGGTGATCGGTCTTATGCATAATTTACAGACATCGATGCATCAATTACCAAATTTAATTGCGCGAAAAAACCGAATGCTTGATACCGCTAAAAGTTGGTTTGAGAGCGCTTAGTGGGTAAGTTCGAACATTTCTTTATTGGCACCGGGCGTTGGCCGATTGTCGTCATTGATGACTTTCATCAAGACCCCATGACACTGGTCAACAATGCCGGTGATATCTCACGTTTTGAGCCTTATAAAAACGACTTTTACCCAGGAGTTAAGCAGTCGCTTGACGACGATAGTTACGCAACAAATATTGCCCGATACGCCGATGACTTTTCTCGCATGCTCGGCATAGTACTCGGTACGGTGGGCGGTTTGCAGGCTAGCGTATACGCCATAGCGAATAGTCTGCCGAGCGAGTTGTTGCCGATTCAGCGCATCCCACATTACGATACTGCTCGTCAGCAGCAGTTTGCTCTGGTGCACTACCTATGCGCGCCGGAGTGGGGTGGAACTGCGTTTTATCGTCATCGCAGCACCAATATAGAGCGTATTGATGGCCAGAGTGAGCGCGTTTTTCAACAGGCTCTAGGGCGCGAAGCGACCACGTATGGGCTCCCGCCGGCAGAATACGTCAATGGCGATACTCCGCTGTTCGAACAAATCGGAATGGTAGATGCCAAGTTTAATCGTGCTGTAATTTACCCTGCCTCACTGCTCCACTCTGGCCATATTCGCTTGCATCGTCTAAGCCATAAACAGATGGCTACCGGTCAACTAAGTGCTAGCAAAATAAGCACTAGCAAGTTAAGTGCAATGCGTCTAACCATTACCAGCCAGGTGAACATTGAATCAGCGCCATAGGTGCAAAAACATAGATGTAGAAACATAGATGCAAAAAAATAGCCGCAGAAAAAAAGCCTAGTGTTTTCTAAATGTTCACTAACTGACTAACAACGACAAAAAAATAAGAATAAAAATGACCAATTACAATACATTTTACATCGCTAAAATTGCGATGATTGCCGCTATCGGTGGCTTCCTCTTTGGTTTTGATACAGGGGTTATCGGCGGTGCGCAGTTGTACTTTACTGAGCACTTTAAACTCACACCCGGCCAACAAGGTTGGGCCGTGGGCAGCGCGTTATATGGGTGCTTAGTCGGAGCCCTAGTCGCGGGATACTTAACTAAGGCTATCAGTCGAAAATACACGTTAGTGCTCTCGGCATTATTTTTTTGCGTTTCTGCTTGGGGCTCAGGCGATGCTAGTACATTAAGTGAACTGGTGATTTACCGCATCATAGGCGGAATAGGCATTGGTTTTGCATCAATGGCGGCGCCGATGTACATCGCTGAAATTGCACCCGCAGAGCAGCAAAATGGTATCACTATATCAATTGTCGATTGTGTTGGGTTTTTTCGTTGTGTTTTTAGCCACCTATTATATCGGTGGTGGCAATGCCGTCGAATCGAGTGTTGAGCAACTGGCGGCGGATCATCAAGATAACTTGAACCACGGCTGGCGGCTTATGTTCTGGTCTGAACTATTGCCGGCCGCTCTATTCTTACTGATGTTGTTTTTTGTGCCTCACAGCCCGCGTTGGTTGGTTATGAAAAAACGTGATGAGCAAGCGCGCGCGGTGTTGGCTAAACTGTATGTTGATAAGTCTCGAGCTGATGCGCAGCTGGCTGAAATCAAAGCATCAATTAATCAAACACCATCGGCGTCCAACAGCAAAGCCGTCGCTGGTGGATTAGCCTTCGCCATTTTCATCGGGGTTATGTTGTCCGTATTTCAACAAATCACCGGCATTAATGCGATTCTATATTACGGCGCTGAAATTTTTAGTAACTCACTGGGCTACGGACCACAAGACGCACTTAAGCAACAATTGTGGTTAGGCGGCGTCAATCTGGCATTTACATTTGTGGCTATTTTCACCATCGACCGATGGGGTCGAAAGCCTCTGTATTTGATAGGTACTAGCGGAATGTTCCTAGGCCTCTCATCACTTGGTTTTACTATTTATACCCAGCAACTTGGCATCGTATCGCTAATATCAATCTTAGTTTTTATTGGCTCATTCGCAATGTCGATGGGCCCAGTGGTGTGGGTCGTTTTATCAGAAATGTTCCCCAACAGAGTGCGTAGTTTTGCCATGGCTATCGCCGTAGGTGCTCAATGGTTGTTCAATGGGATAGTTGCTAACGCATTCCCCGTGATCAATCGCAGTGAACTCAATGAACAACAATTTAATGGTGCCTTACCGTACTTCATTTTTGCTTCTTTGTGTGTCGTAGCCTTGGTCTTTGTTTGGCGCTACATGCCAGAGACTAAAGGTAAAACATTAGAGGAAATTGAGGGCATATGGGAACGCTAACGCGACGCATTATTTACCCGGCGTGAAAATGATTAATGTTGGTATCATCGGATATGGTTTCGCAAGTAAAACTTTTCATGCGCCTCTAATAAGCGCTTGCCCAGATATGCGGTTGACCGCAATTATGAGTAGCCAG
The DNA here is from genome assembly GCA_046709645.1 of Arenicella sp. Classification (GTDB taxonomy): domain Bacteria; phylum Pseudomonadota; class Gammaproteobacteria; order Arenicellales; family Arenicellaceae; genus Arenicella. The sequence goes on along the minus strand of JBKEFT010000027.1, from coordinate 22,630 downwards.
AGAGAGGCGATTAATACCGATTATCCCGACGTTATTGCTTGCACTGTGATCGATGAACTAATTGCTCACGTAGATTTGGTTGTTATTGCCACGCCTAACGATGTGCATTATTCACTCGCCAAGTATTGTTTAGAGCAACGAATGCATGTCGTGGTCGATAAACCGATGACAACGACTTATGCCGAAGCGCAAAGCCTGATCAAGTTGTCGGAAGATCATAATGTGGAATTTTCGATCTTTCACAATCGACGTTGGGACGGTGATTTTCTCACCGTTAAAAAATTGCTCGACACCAAGGCACTCGGAAAATTACGTATTTTTGAATCACATTTTGACCGTTTTAGACCTCGTGTTCGAGAGCGCTGGCGTGAGCAGCCTGGTGCCGGTAGCGGAATTTGGTTTGATTTAGGGTCTCACCTGATTGACCAAGCATTGCATTTGTTCGGCACGCCCAGCGCGATTACCGCGCGCTGTTTGGAGCTACGTGAACATTCTCAAGTAATCGATTATTTTCATGTGCTTCTTCATTACAACCATTTAGAAGTAATACTGCACTCAAGTCCTTTCTCAGCGAGCACAAACACACGTTATCATCTGCAGGGTGACTTAGCGAGCTTCATTAAACCGGGATTGGATATTCAGGAAAGCCAATTAATAGAGGGCTCATCCCCCCTAGATCAAATATATGGACATGATCTTCCTGAACAATACGGGATACTTTACCGAGACGGATCATCCGAGAAAATCACAACTGAAACTGGTCGCTATCAACACTACTATCAGTCAGTAGCGGACGCGATTAACTATAACCGACTACTTCCTGTGACAGCGCAAGAAGCGGCGGTGGTGATTAAAGTAATTGAGCTAGGAATACAAAGCAGCCAGCAAGGTGTAACACTAGAGTTTGGTCAATAAGGAGCCTTAACCAGGGAGGAGTCTAACCACGATAAACCACGCATTCAAAACTTTCATCTCGATAGCTCGGCTACTGCAATGAACCTTGCATCAACTTTGTTATTTGGCGGGCTCGTTGCAATGCATTTCCAGTGATTAGTTTCAGCGAACTTAAGCAACAACAATTTAATGGCGAGTTGTCTTACTTCATTTTTGTATTTGCCTGTGTCATGGACTAAGACTTTGTTTGTCGCTACATGTCAGAGGCGAAAGGCAAAGATTAGAAAAAATTGGCGCGCTTGGAACCCCGATGTCCATTAATTCAACCTGACCCGGCAACGATTTAAATGATAAAAATAGCCAAAAAGTGACGTTCCCATATTGATTAGTGATAATAATGATAATACTATTAAATTTGAAACCCTACATTTGGAATCCTTGGAAAATGAAAGAGAAAGAATATTACTCCACAGTTGAAGCGGCAAAGCTACTCGGTGTGTCCGTTAGGACGGTGCAATTGTGGGTGGAGAGTGGCGCATTAGACGCCTGGAAAACGGCCGGTGGTCACCGTCGAATTGTTGCAGTATCGGTTGACGAATATATTAGTAAACACCAAACTACTCATGACACTAGGGGTGGCAAAAAAAATGTGTTAGTTGTAGAAGACAATCCAACTGTTTCAAAATTCTATGAGGCCGCAATCAATTCATGGGGCCTACCGGTTAGCGTAACGGTCAAAAACGATGGCTTTGAAGGCTTAGTAGAGATTGGGCGAAAAGTGCCCGATTTGGTTATTTCTGACGTTTATATGCCTGGAATGGACGGCCTACAAATGATTCGCTCGATGTACAAATCGGAGCTATTGACTAGCGACCAAATTATTATTATTAGCGGACTAACCCCAGAGAGCATTCAAGACCGTGGTGGAATCCCATCTGGCGTTGATTATTTTACTAAGCCGGTTGACGTTGAACAATTAAAGAAAAGCATCATGCAGAAATTATCGCTTGAGGCTTCGCCTGAGAGTTAACGACTATGAAAGGAATTATATTGTCAGAGTTCGTTGAATTTATCGAACAAGAGTTGGGCGAAGACACGGCTCAAAAAATAATCGATGACAGCGAGGTTAAATCAGACGGAGCCTACTCACGAATCGGCCTCTATGACTATCAAGAACTCATCCAATTGCTGACGCAAGCCGTGGCTGAAACTGAGACCGAGGCAACGGTGTTACTAGAAAGATTTTCAGACCATCTATTTATGGTCTTTAAACGTGACTACAGTCTATTTTTTGATAACGTAGGAAGCGCCGCTGAAATGCTGAAACAGATCGATGACCACATTCACCTAGAGGTAAAAAAACTCTATCCTGATGCCGTACTACCCTCGTTTAGTCATACTCAGCAGGGCGCTATCTTAACCCTGTCTTACACCTCACCTCGCCCGCTAGCATTAGTGGCGCATTCGCTGGTTGGAGCCTGCCTTAAATTTTTCGGTAACAATGAAGAATTGCTCACTAGCGACATAGGGCAAGACTATAAGTCAGCGCACTTTACGATACGAACCGGAGACGGCGAGTAATCGCCGGTCAGCGTCATGGAAGAAGATACAAAGAAAAAGCTGGAGCTCTCTCAGGCACGGTGTAATCGTTTAAAGAAGGCGCGCGCTGAAGCCGAGAGCGTGCTCGAACTCAAATCGCGAGAGCTTTTTGAGGCTAACCAGGCGCTTGAGTCGAGCCAGTTAAAACTTGAGCACGACATCAAGCAAGCTACCTATGAACTCAGTGTCACTAATCAGCGCTTACAAGCATCGCTAAACGATCGGTCTGCTTTTATGGGGCAAATGAGCCATGAGGTCAGAACCCCACTAAATGCCATCATCGGCTTGTCGGAGATCTTACTCAAAAGTAAGCTCGACGACGCTCAGGCCGATTACCTAGATACCATCAACAGCGGTGCTAGATCACTAATCGTATTGCTCAGCGATATGCTTGATATCACTAAAATTGAAGCCGGACGCGTTAACATAAACCCGCAAGCCGAAGACATGCGCCGCATCCATAAAAATATTATGACGATGTTTAGCCTAGAAGCCAAAGACAAAGGCTTGAAGTTGGGTTTTCGAATGGATGATACAGTGCCGAAAAGGGTTTCCATCGATAAAGGGCGCTATAAGCAAATTATTAATAACCTTATTGCAAATGCACTAAAGAACACAAAGCGAGGCGGCATCCTCGTGGATATTTCTTATCAGAGTGATGTAATTTATAAGGGCATGGGCATGCTTAAGGTTAAGGTCGTCGACACCGGCGTGGGCATTCCAGCGGATCAAATAATACGAATTTTCAACGCCTACGAGCAAATTGGTCGGCCCGATCAAGGGGTTGGCCTTGGGTTGGCAATCTGCCAGCAGTTAAGTGAGCTGATGATGGGTAAAATCACTTGCGAGAGTAAAGTCGGCCGTGGCAGTATTTTTGAACTCAACCTGCCGGTACAAGCACTGGCCAACGCAGATCAAGGCGCTGTTCGTGCTAAAAGCCCAACGATCGCGTCACTGCCGACTTTAAAGATATTGGTGGCAGAGGATAACCCTACCAATCAAAAAGTAATTACCGCCCAATTGGCTCAACTAGGTCAACAAGCAGAGGTTACCAATAATGGCGCCGAGGCCATGGCGAAGCTCGAGCACAACGATTACGACGTGGTGATACTCGATATTCTGATGCCTGTGATGAACGGTGAAGAAACTATCAAGGCCATACGTGCAGCAAAAAAAGCAACCTCGCAGCACTACTGCATTGCCCTTACTGCATCAAGTTACCAAGATCAACGCGAACGTTTGTTGAGTTTGGGTTTTGATGCCTTTTTAAGCAAGCCTCTGAGCCTCGGCCAACTAGCCGTAGCACTGAACGACGTGCCTAGAACGCTGTGGGTCAAACCTGAATTTGGAGGTAGTTTTATGGAGCCGGCTAGCATCGTTGAGCAAGCAAAATCCGAATCGTTCGACTTTACCTATCTTAAAACCCAATTTGGCGATTCACACAAAGATATTTTTAAGGCCATAGCGCCAACTTTTTTACATCATGCCTATGGCGAATTAGAGCAGCTCAAAGAATTTGCCAATAGCGGTAACACCGACAAAGTGAAAGGTGTCTGCCATTCAATTAAAGGCGCTGCTAGTAGCATTGGTCTAAGCCATTTAGCTAATGCTCTTTTGCAAATCGAAAACGAACCGAATTCAAGTAACCTCAGCAAGCATATTGCCGATGTTGATCAAATAATGCGAGAGCTAAAACCACTTATCCAACAAGAGTTGGATGCTCTGGATTAGGCGCTGATATTAGTCATGTTTATTCGTCTAAAAAATAGCATAAAGGCTCTCGCATCGGGTCGAGCGGAGAACCTATTTCTACATAACTTAGGTTGGCTTGGCGCTAGCGAACTTTTTGTGCGCATTACGCGTCTGATCACGGCGGTCGTATTGGCCCGCGTTATGGACCCCTTACTATTTGGTTTGGCAGCGTTGGTGTTAACCGTCAACGAGCTGATACGTGTATTTAATCGAAACGGTATTGGCGCCAAGATCGTTCAGTGTTCAGACCATGATTTAAAGGCAATTACTAACACAGCTTATCGGCTCAATTTTATATTTTGCATTAGTTTATTCTTCATTCAATGTGCCGCGGCTTACCCTTTGGCGCAGTTTTACGCCACGCCAGAGTTAGTGCCGATGCTACAAGTATTATCATTAACCTATTTGTTAATGCCATTTGGCATGGTGCAAGCGTCGTTAGTGCAACGTGACCAACGTTTAAAAACGGTCGCCTTAATTGACGGCGGTCAAGTGAGTATCGACAACGTGATCACCACATTGTTGGCCCTATCAGGCTTAGGTGCATGGGCCATCGTTCTACCTAAATTTCTTACCTCACCGATCTGGGTGTTTGGTTATCGCTATGCTTATCGCTGGAAACCAAGCGGCCCATTCTTAAGTTTTCAGCTTTGGCGTGATGTGCTGAAATTTGGGCGTTACTATTTGAGCATTGAGTTGTTAAAAACCGCGCGCCTAAACCTCGACAACATGATCATTGGGCGAGTACTTGGCATGGAAGCCTTGGGGCTCTATTATTTTGCGCGCAATGCAGGCTTAGGCTTCAGCCTAAGCCTGATCAACGCCATTAATTCGGCGCTTTATCCCAACCTTTGTGCGGTAAAAGACAACGCCATTGAACTAAAGGCGCGCTTCATTAGCAATCTAAAGAAAATTGCCTTGATTGCGGTGCCTCTGATTTCACTGCAAGCCGGCTTAGCGTTTATTTATGTGCCGATCGTGTTTGGTGATCAATGGCTTAACGCCGTCCCTATTCTCACTTTATTGTGTTTATCAGCCTTACCAAGACCGCTGGCCGAAAGTGCCTCGGCACTGACCTTAGCCACCGGCCGTATCGACCTCGATTTCAAATGGAACATGGTGTTTACCGTGATCTTTATTGTCTCAGTTAGCATCGCCGTGAACATTAGCCTGACCGCTATAGCCAGCACAATTTTAATTATCTATGCCGTCAGTCAGCCACTCTATTTAGCTTACGTTTGGCGACAAGTGTTTGGCGACGATGCGCTGCTCGCCTCACAGGTGGCTCAAAGCACAATAACAAACTCTACCTTGGGTAACACTGAACATGTCAAAACACACTAACATCGAGACAAACAAATTAACACCACTGGTTAGTGTGGTGATACCGGTCTATAACGTCGAGCAATATATCGAGGAAGCGCTTAGCTCGGTGCTTGCGCAGACCTATCTCAATCTGGAAATTATTGTGGTAGACGATCAAAGCCCTGACCAGTCAATCGCCCGCGTAAAACAAAAATACAGCGACCCTCGAATTCGCATTGTGCAACAAAAAAATCGAGGCCTTGCTGGGGCACGTAACACCGGCATTCGTAATGCTAACGGTGAGTACATCGCTTTTTTAGATTCTGATGATTTTTGGCAGGTTGACAAAATTGAACAGCACATACGCTTAATGCAAGCCGAGCCCAATTGCGGCGTTAGTTTTTGCTCATCGCTATTTGTCGATGAACAAAGCCAGTCACTTGGCCGACTTCAAGCACCAAAGAAAAAGCAGGGTTTTCAGGCCAAGGATATTTTTTGCCGCAACCCCATCGGCAATGGTTCGGTGCCAGTCATTCGTAAAGGCGTATTGCAACAAATCGCTTTTACCACGGACGACAAAACCGACAATGGCTTGCCATATATTCAGTACTTTGACGAAGCGCTAAGACAATCAGAGGACGTTGATTGCTGGACCCGTATTGCCCTATTAACTGGCGCTCAGTTTCATTATATCGACAAGCCTCTTACTAACTACCGATTAAACACAGGTGGCTTATCAGCTGACGTAGACAAACAATTTGAAACCTGGTCAGCGCTGTTAGTAAAACTTGAGGGTTATGCGCCACGCTTTGCCAAACAATATGGCCCAGTCGCCAAAGCATTTCAATATCGCTACCTTGCAAGAAGGTGCGTGTTTCAGGGGCAAGGCAAGCTAGCGTTAAGCTTGATGTGGAACGCCTTCAAAACTAGCCCTCTTGCGCTAACGCAAGAGCTGCGAAAGACAATCGAAACGTCGGTGGCTAGTCTTGGTTTGTCTTTAATGCCACAAAGCTTGCAACGTAAATTAGTAGCTAAATTAGTCTAAGTTGGAAGCGGCGGTGGCTGCCTATGCAACATGCTGCCCCGAATACTGGCGAGTGAGGTCCGGGGCCGCACCATCGTTTAGCTCTAAAAGGAATAGCCAAAAGCGCGTTTCTCCTGAGTTACTTATAAATAATGCTCAACAGCATGATTGAGAATATCCACTAGCTATTGGTCCAGGTAGTGATAATTATCGGCAATATCTAACACAATAGTCTTTTTACCTTCGAGCAATCTAGGGAACTTGGCCAGAAATCGTTGCTTGTGCTTTTTTTCCATAACGAATATGTGGCTAGACCATCGAATGTCGTTTTCCGAAACAGTTTTGCTTGCCTTGGCGCTGGTGCCCGCCGAACGAGACTTATAGCCCTTGCTTCGGTACACTTTCTCGGCGGTAGGGCTTCGCCACTGATTGCGACTACAAATAAAAAGTAAATTGGGGTCAGTACTCATACGTCTCATCCACGACTTTTATTTAATCTATAAGTACGATATGACTGTATTTTTTGCCACCACGGTTTTCTATGGACAGCATCAGTTGTATCGAGTTTTTCTAAGCTTGCGAAGCTTATCCGAACCATTGCCTTGCTTCCATGTTCGACCGTCTCGACGCTAGCTAGGCCGAAGGGCTTTTTCGGCTCACGCGAAAAGCGCTCACGGCAACAGCGCTAGAATTAGAGGTTAGATAGCTATGCGCTCAACGCGATAACAACGACAGCCAGATCATTGAAACCCAGCGTCGTAACTATTTGACTAATCGTCGCTCGCGCTACTGTTAACTATTGATTAAGCTGGCAAGCTGCGCTCTTAAAAACCAATAGAACCAACGTCTTGACTGGTGGCGTGCGCGTGCATCGCCGAGCAAGTCTTTTGCTCTCTGAATATCCCCTATCTGCAGGTTGCGTCTAACGAGATCAAGCAAATGGCCAGCAATATATTTTTTTAACGACGACCTTTGGCTGTTGGCTACCTGCCCTTGATCAAGCTGATGCTGTAAGCGCTTACTAAATGGCATTTCCTCGCTAGGTGCAACCACTTGCATCAGAGAGCTAGCGGTTGCTTCAAAGTAATTGGCACACACTTTGGGGCTAATGGCTATCGGGTGTTTGAGCGCAATTTGCGACCATACTGCTTGATCTTCGCCCATATTTTCACCGAGTGGAAAGCCACCGACGCCTTCGAGTGCATTTTTACGAATACACACACTTGAGGAAGTAATCGGCAGATCGCCGTTCGCCGCACAATAGAAATAGTCTTCAAGTAGTTGCGGCTCAAACGAATTCTGAGTACCAGCAATACTGGCGTTTCGTCGGGTACCGGCACTTGTGTCGACAAAGCGGTAGGCTGTGGCGAACATCGCAGCCGATGGAAATTGCTTGATCAGTCCCGCGATCTCGCTGAGAAAGTTCGGCTCATAGGTATCGTCAGCATCCAAAAAAGCAATGTAGGCTGAACGGGCTATCTCTAACCCTTTATTGCGCGCCGCAGACACTCCGGCGTTGACCTGTGAATAGGCGGTGATCTGGCGATCGCAGTGATCTCGTTTAATGCTGTTCACGATTTCTAGGGAGTTATCGTTCGAACCGTCATCAACAACGATAACTTCATACTGCCTAGCGTCGTAATCTACTTGATCAAAAACAGAATGCAGAGCACGGCGAATCGAGTCTTGTTTGTTATATAGCGGAATGACAATTGAAAATTTCATACGACCCCCTTTGCGATGAAATGAATTAGGCCGACAACACAGTGGCGCGCTTGTGCTGCTCGGAGAGTAATCTAAATTGACCCAATAGGTTGTTTTGATAGGTGTCGATATCTCGGAATGTACTACGCAATCCAATGCCGATTATTAGCCAAGCCGGCCATGTCATGTAGGCGAGCGCTTCAATGTTTTCGCTAAGAGAGAAGAAGCCGACGATTAAACACATACCCAATGCTAAGCGTGCGCTCACTTGGTACTGCGCTTTAACCAACAATACACAAGTAGTTAACACAAACGGGATTAGAAAGCTCAAAAATCCGACCATACCTTTTACAAATAACAGCCCGTACCAGTTATGGTGAGACCCGATTGGCATAAATTCGACCAAGTGGCTGCCGTTCTCAACAACACCGTGGCCGAACCAGTAAGCCTCAGACTGCCAACGATAGACCGCAATGTTAGCAAGCGCCGCACGTACTCGAGTTGAATCGGCACGTGCGCCCTTAATGTCGTCAAGCAGAGTCAGTAGCGCATGAGAAATTGGATCAAAAAACATCACCAGTAGCATTAAAACAAGCGCCGCGCTGACCATCAACCAAGGGCGCGTGAGTCGAGATAGCCCCCATACAGCCAAGGGCACTAACAGCATCACGATCATGCCCATACGCGACGCGGCCATAACGATCATTAGTGCATTGCCGAGTAAACCAATGACGCGCCACTTAGCGTCTTTTTCAAACCATGCGCATAAAAAGTAGATGTTCGCGACTAAGCCTACAGCTGGTGCCCAAGGAGCGAAAAAGCGCCAGCGAGGTGCGCCATTACCTGGGTCAATTTCATATAAAATGACGGTAAAGTATTCATCACCGGCGCCACCTAAAATTTTTAGTGGCGATACATATAAGTGATCAGGAAGCCCCACGACATAAGCTAGTATTAGCAACGGCGTCAGCATCAATGCAATCAAACCAACAACACAGGCGGCGCGGCAAACCGTTTGATAGCGAATATTAAAACTAAAACCAACTACGATAAATACACTTAGCAACGCCCAGCCTTTGGCCCAACCAATGGTAGACTTTATAATCTTGCCCAGCCCTAGGTTAAAGTCGATATGACCGATTACAAGCGTTAGCTCGAGCATCAAAGCGCAGACTAGCCAGCAGTAAATTATCCAACGCGCGCTTTGCTTAGTCGACGAATTCCCCATCGCCCATCGGCCGATTAACAGCACAATCATTGCCCAGCCAACCACGGGAGCGACAAGGTATAGGGCACCTATTAGGTAAAAAACGAAGGTGTAGGCGATAGACCAGGTAACAGCTCTTTCTTCAAAATTTAAGCTGCCAAATGTCGACCACCGCGCATTGCTGTTGATGTGCTTTATTAGAGTGTTCATGACGTGCTTATTTACCTGAACCCGTTAGCAAGCTGAAGGATTTAAATTCATGCCCCTTGGCCTGATTAATAGCAGTCGTCTTTTTGGTAGCTGAAATTACTCTTTTACGAACTTGTATGAGTGCTAAGGCCAATGCCAACATTGCGTATACCAAAATGCTAGCGACGACCATCAGCTTACTTTGTAGACGATCACGCTTGATCGTTGCCCCTGGTTGCGTAAGCAGCTGAGTTAATGGATAGGTGGCATAGATGTCTAAACGACTAGTGTCGAGCTTGGCCAACGCCGAACTGAAAATAGCCTCGGCGATCTGATGAGCTCTTTGCAAGTCAGCAAGTGTTGCGGCGCCCTGAGTGTGATTTTTTACTCGCGCAAGGTACTGCTCTCGACTGTCTATTAGAGCCTGGCGTTGAGCGATTAAACCACTCTGTTTAGCGATTGATTTATTTACCTGCTTAACATTTTCAAGGTTACTCATGGACAACAAACCGTAAAGGTGATGATTATCTATTTGCGCCAAATCTGGTACGCCGTTTAACAACTTTCGTACCTCTATGGTTAGGCCTTTGATGTCGCGAGCGAGGGTTTTTCTGATCGGGTTTTGAGCGGCGTAGCGAGAGCTAATACTTGCCAACTCGGCGAGTTTCTCGCTCAAGGTTTTCAGAGTTTCGGTAACCGTCGGATTTGCCTGGCGGGTTAAAAGTGCTTGGGCTTGAAGCGAGGTAATACCCAGCTGAGCTAGAGACACCTCCAACATCGCATTAAGTGAGGCCAGCTCAATATCTGTTTTAGTGCGCTCGGCTCGTAATTGCTCGGTGTCGTCGGTCCAACGTTTAAACTGCTCATCGGAGACAATAGAACTTTTGATTTGATAGGCAACGATATCTTGTCGGGCTTGGCTAAGTCGTTGCTTAGCTTCTTCGAGGTTGATTTCAATGCCTTTGAAATTTCGATCAATCTCATTTCGCCTAAGGTCATCCAACGTTGCATGAAAGGTTCTGTTATAGAGTTGCGCTCTAAAGATCAACTCCTCTTGAGATTCACCGATTAGCGTGAATTTCATAGCGGGAGTTTGGTCGATCAGCGTGATGCGGGGCTTGCTAAAGGCATTTCCAGCAACGCCGTACTCTTTCGCTGCGTTATTAATGACAGCATCGCTCAAGGCGATTTCTTTATAGGTATTTTTAGGGCTAATGGAGACGCTTCCGTAGGCATTGCTGCCGTTGCTGCGTGCTTCGCCGATGTTATCGAGGCTGATCGTTGATGCACGCTCGGTGCCAGGTAGGAGCATAATCCAAGAGGTTTTATAGTTCGGAGTTTCAAGCGCAAGATAGAGGCCAAGCAAAACCATAACAACCACCAGCATACCCAATAAGACAAACTTAATGCTGAGCAAAGCATCCATTAGGTAGCGTAAAAACAGTGACCAATTCATAGCAAGCGGCCTAACAATATAGGGCTGATGACTTCGCCAATGCCGCGTGCCACATCGCGAAAATTAGTGAACCGTGAATCGTAACAAGCGATACCGTCATTTGGCATCATAAAAGGGTTAACTGACCGATTGCTGCTGTTGGCTAGCAGCTGGTTAATTGATCGTAGCACCACCAACTGTTGGTTTGAGCCATAATTGCGAGTCACCAACACCACACTTCGAGAAGCATTGGCTTGATGTGTTCCGCCAATACAGTTCGCTGAAATGACAGAATCGAGTAGTGATGAGCCATAAGGTAGGCGAGTCGAATCCGCGCCCACGGCCGATTGCGCATTACTCAGTGCGGGAGCCGTCAGGTTAGACATAAAGACTCGCATTCCAGGTGGCGTTACTTGGCTGGGTTTGATCAAGGATGGGCTAACAAACCCGGTTGATTGAACAATGATTTGATCGCCATTGATTAGGCTTGGCATGTCGACGAAGCCGTCGCCGTCAATCAAGCTATTTAGAGTTACCTGTAAAACCTTGACGCCGCGCTTTAGATAGACGTTAGATAAATCGGCATCGGGCCGGACCCCGCCGGCAGCACCTATGGCCGAAACTAAGTTACGATCTGAAGAGAATGCCCCTGAAGCCTGCTGTATTGCTTCTTCGGGCTTTGTGATTGGCTGGCTATTTATTGTTACCCTTCCTGGGTTGAATACCGCACCGAATACAGACACATTGATCGGCGCTAATTGCACCACACTCAAATTAACCTCGACAGACTCTTTATAAAACCATTTTAAGCGCACTAACTCGTCTTCAATATTATCTATTAGGTCTTTTCGAGTTAACTTAGTCGCTGGAAATGATAGCGCAAAAGGTAGGTCTAGATTGCCTTCGGTAGTCACTTTATATAGACCATCGTATTGCTCCATTCCGACAATTTGAAAGCGCAGCATGTCGCCACGAACAAACGTAGTTTGGTAAAATGAACCAGACTCATGCTCGCTCAGCACATTGGCCTGACCAGCATAGCCACGCAAGCTAATAGGCGTAGTATCAATCACTTTGCGTGAAAAGTTCTGTCCATCGTCTTGACCCTGGCTATCAAGCTCTTTAGGAACCACCGCACACGCTCCGAGCACCAACATCAAGCACGTCGTTAATAGCCATTTAATGGTCGTGTCTAGGCGTTTCATACTGTGTTCCTCTTTTCTACTTTGATTGCAACATACAACCGCTAGAGTCGCTTAGTCACCATTTCAATAACAATATAGTATCATTATTATCATTAAACTCAATAGGCCGGCTATCATTTTTATCAATAAGGTTATTTTCATTAATAAATGCATATATAACAATGACTTAATGCACAATATAAATCTCTAAACAGAGAAATAAATCATATTAAATGGTGGTTAACACCTATTGTTATGATAATAATGATCGTTTAGGTATTGACGAAACCGTTAAAATGATAAATATTATACAAATATTATACAAATACAAATACGCGTATCATATTTATCAATTAGGGGTGGCGTCATGAGAGTACTTATAGGAACAACAATGCTATTGCTGGTGTTACCGAAAGTTGGGTTGCAGTGTTTATTGGCTTGGTACCATCAAAAGAAGATCACGCTTTATGTACAGCAATACGCTGGCAAAAACATGCAGCGCTTGCAACACCGAACGGTAACTGTAGCTAATACAGCACTAAGCGATATTGACACCTGGTTTCTCTATTTAAAGGGGGCCTACGACCTTATTGGGCCTCACCCAATTGAATTTGAAGCGGCCAGTAAATTAGATCGAGATAAACGCGCCCGTTTAAACATTGCTCCGGGCATCATTTCTCCTTTTCAGATCAAACGAGTATCGGGCATTGCACATCAAGATGAGAACCAACTCGCTTGCGACTTTGCCAACACAGCAACCGACCTTCGACGAGTGCAGATCTTTGCGATTTGGTTTTTACAACGTCTTATGAACTCAGCACCGCGCGGTTTATACGCTCCTGTAAGGTTTAAATTACTGGGCGTTACATTGGCCAACCTGAGTATGAGAGAGGCGGTGAACCGAGTAATTAAAAGTTTAAATCGTACGCCGATTCTAGGGGATGCCACCCGGTTCGCATTTGTAAACGCCGATTGTGCCAATAAGTATTGTCGGGATCCAAGCTATAAACAAACGCTGAATCAGTTCGATACAGTCTTTGCTGACGGCATTGGCGTTAAAATAGCGGCCCGCTGGCAAGGCATCGCTGTGGCTGAAAACGTCAATGGCACTGATATGTTCCCACTCTTGTGCGATGAATTAGCGGCAAGCGAAAAGAGTGTCTATTTACTCGGCGCTAGCAATTCGGTTGTTAATAAGGTAGCCGCCAAATTAAAGATTGAATATCCGTCTCTTAAAGTTGCGGGCTATAGCGATGGGTTTAGCCATCACACTAACCCCGAAAAATTACATGGCTTAATCAATCAAAGTGGTGCCGAGTTATTGCTTGTTGCTCTGGGCGCCCCGCGCCAAGAGCGATGGATAGCTAACAATGCACCCTATCTCAGAATCAACGCTGTTATTGGTGTTGGAGGGTTATTTGATTTCTATTCAGAGGAAGTGTCCCGCGCGCCAGTTTGGTTACGCGAGTTGTCATTAGAATGGATTTGGCGGCTAGCCGCGCAGCCGTTGGATAAAGGTGCCCGTTACTTAGTCGGGAACCCACTCTTCCTGCTGCGCGCGGCGCGTGCCTCACGCAACAGCAAAGTAATAGGTTCTGAAATCAAGGAGCTAAGTAATGACCAGCTCTGAACTTAAATTATCGTTTAGAGCGAAAGTTGGCCATTTTATCTGGAAAATTCGTTTTGCGGTTATGCCGTTTAGCAAACGCACTCTGGATATCCTAGTCGCACTCGCCGCTCTATTATCACTTAGCCCGCTACTTGTGCTGGTGGCGACCTTAATAAAACTCGAGTCAAAAGGCGACGTTTTATTTAAACAAGAGCGAGTTGGCTTGAATGGATTGCCGTTTACAATGTGGAAACTTCGTTCTATGTCTCTCGATGCCGAAGCACAGCGGCATGACTTAGATTTACAAAATGAGATGTCGACTGGCGTAATATTTAAAATGAAACGCGACCCTAGAATTACCCGTGTGGGCGCATTAATCCGTAAAACATCAATCGACGAATTGCCGCAATTGGTGAATGTGCTCAAAGGAGAAATGTCTCTAGTGGGCCCACGGCCTCCGCTTCCCTCTGAGGTTTCAGAGTACTCGCGAGCCGATCGGCGCCGATTGGCTGTTACCCCAGGTATCACCTGTATATGGCAAATATCTGGCCGCTCCGACATTCCCTTCGAACAACAGGTGAAGCTCGACATCCAATACATTGAAAAACAAAACCTATGGTTCGACCTTTGGGTTTTATTAAAAACAATTCCTGCGGTGTTGAAAGCCCGCGGCGCATACTAAATAGATTACTCTCGGAAAAAAATATGAAGCCTCAAGCAAAAGACCCCCAGCCAGTAGCGATCATCTTGGCTGATCAGCCTCTTACTAGCGACCTTAAAACTGTTTTTGGCCAACAAGATTTGTCCTCTCTAATGATTGCAGGAAGCACGATTATCGAACACTTGCTAATGGAACTTCAAGATTTGAAGATTCAGGAATGCATTATCTTGGCACGCCAAAATGCCACTCAGGTTCAAACTTTAATTGGTGATACCCGCCGCTGGGGTATCAACATTACGGTGATGAATTATTCGTTGAGTAAAGATCAGGTATTGCGCGAATACAAATCACTAAGCTCGCCAAACGGACTACTGATTGTTGAAGTTGATCGATTACGCAGTCGATGCCTAGAGCAATTTCTGAAGCATGCGAAACTCAGCGATTACAGTTTGTTAGAAGCAAAATCGGCAGGTCAAACGCTAGGAGTTACCTTGCTAAAAGCCAACAATTCGAATTTCATCATTAACGCTATGCCAATCGAACTAGAAAGTGTTGTGATGACCCAATTGAACACCATCGGAGAGTTTCACCAAGCTAACTTTGATGTTGTAGTGAACTTGTTTCCGGGGCTGGAGCCGAGTGTACATATAAATAAAACGTTGGGTCAGCGACAACACTGGGCCTCATGCGTTGACGCGCAACTAAAGCCATATAAGAGAGACGTAATGATTGAGCGACATTGCCGAGTTGGCAAAGGCGCGCGCTTAGAATCGGTAATTCTGAACCACGATGTGTATGTAGAAAAGAACGCTTGTTTAGAAAATACAATTGTAATGCCAAACGCGATTATCTCAGCAGGGCGGCCGATTAAAAACGCGATCATAAGCGAAGATAGGATCTATCAAGTTTAGTATGCGTTTCTCAAACAAGGTTTGTTTGGAGTCAACGATATGCCACCGATGCAATTGAGATTGCGTTCGCCTAATGCGTAGGAGCCGGCCGAACCTGTTTTCTTTTTGAAGCCTTACAATGAGACCTCTGCATAACTCTAGCACAAGATAAAATGGCTAATAGTTTCCAAGATTTTTACCAAAACATACCGCAATAGCTCGCTATTACACTCAATTTTGATAAAAATCTTGAAAATATTTTCTCATTTTCCTTTTGCACTAGAGTTATGCAGAGGCCTCACAATATTACTGAAAGTCGGGGCAGTGACGAATTCAAATGAATCTCGACAGCCGCACTGCCCCTTCTTTTTTACAACTTATAGATCAGGGTTCAAATTGTAGTGTGGAGTTACCCAAGTCGAACTCGTTAGTGGTGGTTAAAAACTCCTCGTAAATCGTTCCGAACACGCTAAGATCGGCTGCGCTTGATAGATCTGTTGGTGTGCCTATCGAGCCGCCACCCGCCACCCGCCGCGATTCCGGATACAGCTGAATCAGCGCTGATATCAGCAAAAAACACTGAAATAGTGCTGTCTGCGTTCAGCGTCACCGAGAATGAATTAGCCCCTCCGTCACCTGAGAACGAGAATTCAGGTACGTCTGCAAATGAGATGGTTTTCGAACTACCATCATCAGGGCTTGCAACAATTAATCCACCGGCACTCGGATTCAGATCGGTCCACAAGGGCGCGATTCGGGGTAGGCCGTTTTCAAAGTCACCGATACTGGGTGAGAACTGTCCCGCACTGTCACCGCCAAAGGTAAGGAAGCCATTAGAATTGACGAAAACAGTGTTGTAGCTTGCGCCTTGATAGGCAAAGTCGAAGCCGAGATCAACCTCTAATGCTGAGTCGTCAGTTAAGCTAATAAGCGACCCATCAACAACAAAAGCATCGAGAACGTATCGTCCGCCATCTAGGGGGTGGCGCCTTGACCGGGATCTTCGCCGTCCAAGTCCAAGTCCAAGTCACCGAAGTAACTGACGGCAATCACATACACACCGTCCTCAGGTACTTCATAAACAATTTTCGATAACACGCGGTTGCTATCATCATTCGACGCCACTAACTCAGCGTCATCTGCATCACAGCGAGTAGAACGACCATGATAATAACGATTACCCGAATATGAGTGCCGATTACCCGCTGACAGATCATTGCATCGGTAGAGACCTAACACGCTGTCAATTTGCCCGGTAAGCACCTCAGCTACCAAGGTAGTGCCTGCTTTTAGCGGCTCTCGAATCTGATAGAAATCCACGTCATCAGCCGATGGCGATAAAGCCGTGTAGTCTCTAAAGGTATCTTTACTGTCAAACGGCAGCCTGATGTTGCTGGCTGTTTTCAATGAGTTGTTGCGCTTAAAATAACGAGTTCGGCGTTCGTAGCGGTCACGATAACCGGTGCCGACACCGATGAATTTTAGTTCGCCGTTAGCTAAATCGAATTCATCTGGATCACTGAAAAGTTCGTGTCTCGCGGCTCAGTAAGCAGTTGGATTTTTCCGAAAAACCGTGCGCTCGTTCGGCACTTAAATCTACCTCGGCCTCGAATTGACTGGTTGTTGCAATGCCAGAACTGACGCCTACCAATCCATCGACTGCGGTCATATCGCCATGTGTGATTTTAATTTCAGAGCGAAACCTGTTGAAGGAATGTCGATTACCAGATGAGGTGTTTGTGCATAAGAAACTGTTATCGCGTAGTTCGACACTAAAGGTATTAGAACTGGTGCCATCAATGATGCCGAATTCAGGCACTGAATCCCAGGTTACGGTGAAGGTGTGATCGCTAGCCTGATAAAAAACGCTACCACCGATATTGGTGATAAGTCATCCCAAAATGCGGCAACCCGCGGAGCTCCGGATAAGAACGCAGCTTCGTTTTCTGAAAAATTCAAGAACGAACTGTCAGCCGAGCCAAAGGTTATAAAACCATTGCCATTGACAAAAATCGTGCTGTAGCTTTCACCGGCAATACAAAATTCGAATGGTAGTGGAAGCGCGACATTACCATCGTCGCCAGTATTAAGTGGCTCGCCTGGCAAGGGCAAGTTGAAAATAATATCGGCATTGTTTACTGGCGCACCCGCAACTGGAGTGATAATTGTAAAGTCCCTAGGAATGTCGATATTACCGTCGCCAGACTCGTTGGCACCGTTAAAATACTCTTCCGGTCCTGGCGGGGAACTAGCAGCGGTACTAAAGCGACCGGCCCCAGAAAGTAACTCATTGACGAATACAGCGTATTCCGCTCCTGGAGTTAGCCCGCTCAGAGTGCACGTGCCGGTCAAAGCATTGCCTTGACTGTAGTCACGGGTAAAATCACTGCTGATGGCTGATACCGCATCTTCAAATGGATTGGCTAGGTTTCGTGCAATAACGTTTATACCGGTAACTTTGGCGTTACCAAACCGCACGGTGCCGCTGATGCTGCCGGTGGTAGCGGCAAAGTCATTTTCTGGATATAGCCGAGAGAGCGCAGTCTCGTCGTCAGCATGGGGTGTACGTGCTACTTGATCAATATCCGAAAACAAGAATGGAAACATGGTTTCGATTACATCAAAACCTGGATCAAATGGCGATGGCGCGGTGCCAAAGGTAGTGTCATCCGCTCCCGGACCACTCGGGTCGCCGTTGCCATAAATCTGCCCGTTCACTAACGTGTGTGCAAGATTAGAATAGTGCCCGAACTCATGCACCATCAAATCTAATAGACCGTCAAGACTGTCAATCGCTGGGCCGTTTAAGAAAGAGAAACCCTCTACGATGCTACACGTTGGCTCATCCAGAAATTCTAGGCCTGCAAATCCCAGAATTCCCGAACCTGCGCCAAACAATAGGTCGAAGATCTCACCCGTGTCGTCAAACACAATCGACTAGAGGCCATCGGGAACTGTTGCCTGCAAGAAGGGAGTGAAGTTTGAAATATCAACGTCTACTGGCAAGATGTCTTGATTGGAATAGTTGATGGTCGCCGTTGGCACGTCTCCCCAAACTTGAAATGCGTCAGTTACTGCTGGTACCGCAGAGGCACTGTCTAGAATGCCCAGAGCACCTTGGTCCGGATTAAATGGTACGTTCTGCCTAAATGGTACGTTCTGCCCACCGTTTGGGCATAGATACGGCACACCCGGTTCACAAACTTCAAGTGGTCCGCCAGCTCTTGCAGACATCGAAAAGCTCAGCGCGGTAGCTATCAGTAAAGGAGCAAGGAGCAGAGTACGAGAGAGCGGTTTAGTTATGTTTAAAATAGTGTTCATTTTATCCCCCTTATTCTCTGATTAAGCTTTCGATTTGTCGCACAAGGGTGTTGTAATCAACAGGGCCTTGTGAGGGAAAGTCGACTGAGCTTGCCATGCCGCGAAATAAACCGACATTATTGAACTCGTTGCGAACTAAGCTACCGTCTTTAAAGCTAAATAGACCTTGGCCAACTCCGACCGTTATTGATAGCCCAACAGAGCTCGGCGGGGTTGTGAATAGTAGATACTCATTGCCGGTGATTAATTTCGGTGTTCTAAATCCACCAACATTACGTAAACCGTTTTCAGCGCTTGGCTTTTTTGCGAGCCAACCATTTGCAGTTCAATGATGTTATTAATTTTGCCAGACTGCTCTGATAGCTGGCCTTTTATACGGTCGTTCACTCTCAGCGTGTAAGTAGTGGTAATGAGCTCGCCGCCACCGACATTGATAGCCCCAGTCTTCACCGCAATAACTTCACCGCAAAAATTTTATCCGCATTGCTGGCCATTTGACTAAGGTCGAACGGTTTGACTGTGGTAGCCAAAGAGGAGTGAAAGGGAAGTAGTAAGAATGTTAAGAATAGATATCGATAGAAAAATTTTGGTTTTTTCATATTAAGTCGCTCCTTGAAGTGTGGGCAGAACAATGCATTTCCGTATCAACTGCCGCAAAAATGCAACCGTTATGGCGAGTTAATAGTAGGGATATAAATCATAATTAACGCGTGTTAATCGTACCCGCAATGATTCCTTATACATTACAGTAATGGACATAAGTCTTTTTTCGTGACTTGTTTTTAACGTTGGGTACGCTCTGCAGAGAGCCTGGTTTCAAGAAGAGAGGGTGAATTACATGGTAATAATGGAGAGTTTGGTACCTTGTACTTGAATAGCTACATTTAACCGTGGCTATTTGTTAAGCTAGCACTAGATGCAAGGATCGCATCTAAGTTAGAAAATTTACTTACTAAATTATTCGTCAGCGCAAGGAGCAAACTCACGATGAAACCTTTAATTTTACTGTTCTTTTTACTCGAGCTATTGTTTAGTACTGCAGCGGCAGAGTCTCGATTTTCGTTCTTATTAGCTAGTAGCTTTGACCCGCAAAAACACACCTTGGGTGATTATTATTTAAGTGAGAAGCTAGACGGTGTTCGCGCTTACTGGAATGGTAGCCGTTTAGTTTCACGTGGGGGGCAAGAATTTGCAGCACCACAATGGTTCCTCGATTCGCTACCAAGTACGCCATTAGATGGCGAGCTTTGGGGTGGCCGGAAAACCTTTGATGAAGTCTCGGGTATAGTGCGCCGACATAAGCCGCATGAAGGCTGGCGTAAAATCACTTTGATGGTTTTCGAGTTACCAAAGGCCAAGGGCGATTTTTCGATGCGTTATCAACACATGCAGTGGCTGCATGCTCAATACGGCAATCAATACTGGCAAGTTGTTGAGCAACAAGAAGCACCTAAAAGATTAGAAAATTTGCACGCTATGCTGATAAAACTGGATGCCGGGGGTGGCGAGGGTTTTATGCTTAAGTCGAAAGCGGCCGCTTATCGCGGCGGCCGATCAGATGATTTGCTAAAAGTTAAATTAAGGAACGATGCCGAAGCACAGGTTATTGCCCACAATAAAGGAAAAGGACGTTTGGCTGATGTCATGGGCAGTATCACGGTAAAAATGCCAAATGGTATTCACTTTAAAATTGGATCGGGATTCAGTGATGTTCAAAGAGAAAACCCACCACCGCTCGGCACAGTAGTAACGTTTAAATATAATGGTTTGACTAAGAACGGTAAACCAAGGTTTCCAGTTTTTTGGCGAGTGAGAGATTAAAAAGGGGCCGTTTTTTCGGCAACGAATAATCTGACGCAGAAACAGTTGACTTGAATCAACAAGCGCAACGGCTGGAGGCCGGTAACTTCATATCAGCGATAATGCTTTTTACTCAGTGCAGAGTCCACTAGGGTTCAAATACTGAGGTCTAAAATCATGAAGACAAACCAAGGAACAACTGATCGCACCATCCGAGTGGTGTTTGGCCTTCCTATTCTGAGCCTGACCATTGTTGGCCCACAGTCATTGTGGGGCTGATTGGCTTGGTGCCGCTGCTAACGGGTATTCTCGGGGTGTATCCAGTCTACAAAATCTCCGGCATCAATACCTGCCCAGCTAAGTCGTCATAAACGATTGACAGTTCTCATGGACTAATAAACGTCGGTAAGCCGCTTATGTCATAGAATTACAAGATGTCTGAGATGTTTCACCTCATGCAGTTCAGCCTAAAAACCGACAAACTTGAATAAAGTTGTTGACGCAACTAATTTTCAACGTACAGTCCGACCCCATGAAAACGACGCAACGACAAATCATCCAAGCCACCCAAGCCGTGCCAGCAATGGTCAGCGATCGGTGCGTTGTGGATTACCTACTCGCGTAGTTTCTCTCTACTAAATTGAGGGCTAACGCGGCCTTCTAAGGATAATAAAACCTCGGTAGGCTGATAAAGCCCCGAGGTTTTTTTATGCACACGATGTGCCGTATGTCGTGGGTGCATGGACCTCGGTACCCTTTGTGTGTATGCACAAGAGCATAGTCGAAACCGACTTTTAAACCGCTAAAACACGATCGGGAAAATAAGTAATCCGAAAATAAATCAAAACACAACAACAATAATAGGAGCCATAAAATGAACCCAGCTAAAGCAAATATTAAACACTAAGAAACTATTCATATTATGGAATAGTTTTTTGAAAAGGTTTTACATCGTCAAATAGTCGAGTGAAACCGAAATAAACAAAAGGAGAGGCATTATGCCAATTCAAAAAATTATTACCAAAGGCAAAGTGCCGGTCAAAATCTTTACTGATGATATTGAACCAAGTGCTTACCAACAATTAGTCAACATGTCGCAAATGCCATTTATACACTCGCATATTGCCGCCATGCCGGATGTTCATTGCGGAATTGGTGCAACGGTCGGTTCGGTTATTCCAACCAAAGGAGCGATTATTCCCGCCGCGGTTGGCGTGGATATAGGCTGTGGTATGAATGCTATTCGTTTGAGCTTGAAAGCACATCAATTGCCCGATAATTTACGTGGATTACGAAGTTCCATCGAACGAGATGTTCCGGTCGGCTTCAATAGGCATAAATACGACGCCGTACCTAATTCAACCATTCGGTCTTTGTCAAACGGCTTATCACGCATTTGGGAGAAACATCCAACGTTGGTAAGCAAGCAGAAAAGACCTTACCAAACTTGGGTTCGTCAATTGGCGACCTTAGGCGGTGGCAATCATTTCATCGAACTGTGTTTGGATGAAAACCACCACGTCTGGGTGATGTTGCACTCTGGTAGTCGTGGCGTTGGCAATGCCATTGGCCAGTACTTTATCGAGATGGCGCGGCGCGATATGGAAAAAATTCAAGTGAATTTACCTGATCGTGATCTCGCATATTTCGCAATAATCGGGGTCACACAATAATCGGCAAATAATCGGGGTCAATAATCGGGGTCAGAGTAGAATGGCACTAAGTTAAGGCTGTTTAGCATGCTTTTTCCCGCGATGATAAGTCTCCAGCATTATGTGTCGAGGGGCGCTCATTAGCTGATAGGGTTTTGGTCGTCGCTTTACCGCTCTAGGCTCTCTCCTACCAGGCCGATCCAGAACGATTAGGCCGGCTATCAGCTTATATAGGTTATTCAACAATCGTTGGCGCTCCGCAGGGCCTGATCGAGCCCGATTTAGGTGCGGTTCCCACTGCCTAATCGCTTGCACACTTCCCTTGAAACTCACGCGCCTTAATTCAGCGCCGAACCGTTGCGCTGATTCAAACATTAGCTGGCGAATACAGTTATAAACAATCA
>JBKEFT010000026.1:0-83066 GCA_046709645.1 Arenicella sp. | reverse complement strand
AATACTGTATTACAATGTGACATGGTCTGGTTTTCTCAGTTGATTCAACGGTTTATCGCTAAACACATTTTATCAAATACTGTGGAAAATCAGGCCTTTTCTTTTAAGTTAACGGGACAGCAGTGATTTGCTTCGCAAAATCTAAAGTGCTTTTGTCTTTCTTCTAAGGAAACTTTGAGGTTTAGACTTGTTCTTAGCTTGTCCTTGTTAATATCCATAGACGGCCCTTATTTTAGTTTAAAATTACCTAGATCAGAGCCTATCATACCAAGTGTATACTCCAAAGAAAGATTAGAAGCTTGAATGAAGTTGTCGCAATTTTTTAGGTTTTGGAGAGCTTTTAGGTATTTCGTTACCCAATTTATCGCACTGAGATTATTTCTTGATGATTAATAAGTAAAGCTCGTTAGTGATCATATTTAATCTAGTGGGACAATATCCCAACCTGTATTTTTTTAGTGGTAGAGTCCATTCTTCTTAGGGCTTTATCAACTATTAAAAAAATTTGTGTGTTGAGCGATACAATTACAGTTTAATTGCTTCAAGAATGTCTGCCAACTCGGGAGTTCTGGGGAATATGTTATCGCAACGCTGAATCGTTTTCAGGTCAGTATCGTAAAGAGAACGTGAATTCCTAAGTAACGTCGTGCAACTGTTAAACCTTCTAGCATGAGGGTCACCTTTATAAGTTGTGCCATCTTCATTTAAAAATGGAAATTTTAGAACTTCTTGAATAGCTTCAATGATTGTCTTTTTATGTCTGTTGACGGAACTGACACTGACGTTTGGTTCGAGTTCTTCACTTATGACCTTTGTGGATTGACCTTTGGAAAGACGTATCAATATCTCTTTTCTTAATGATTTGCTCTTTTTAGAGTTCAGTTTTGAGTGAACTAAGTCATAGGCTATTTTTCGTCTTTCGTTTTCGCTTAGCCCAGGGAAGTAGTTAGCAAACCAAGTGAAATTAGGCAGAAATGTAGATTTAGAAGGGCTGAGCATACTAGCTAATTCATTCTTCATTGTTTCTTTTAATTTGTGGTCTACTCGGTAACGAGTGTTTTCCCCGTTGCGCGGTGTATGTTCTCCACAGAACCTAGCCGACGGATGCCATTCGGTAGCGAAGATACCAAGATCCATTGTTTCAGCTAGCTTACTTTTTCTCCAGCAAAGTTCACAGTAGCCGTTTCTTTTTTTATTTATTGCCTTAGTTCTAGTTTTTTCAGAGGAGTTTTTTTTAAACGGTAAGCTTTGCTCTTCAGGTTTGAATTTCGAAATGTAATTTATCAAATTTCGAAGTGTAAGGATCCCCCCAATATTCCAAGACTCTTCTGCCGTACGCTCGAAAAACTCGAGCTCTAAATCCCATTTATCGAGTATAGACTTCGCTCTTTCGTATCCAAATAAGGTCTCTTCTGCCATCGAAAGAGATCCACTCGGAGGTAACGTAGCCATAAATGATGGAAGAAAGCCATTAGTCGGAAAGTGGCTAAAATTTTTTCTCAGATACGATCTCTTAAAAGGGCGATCCAAATATTTTTTTACAAGCACAAATATAGAATTTTCTTTTTTGCCAAGATGAAAATTATAATTTTCTGCCTTGTAATAAAATTTTTCAATCGCTTTTGCAAATATTGGCTCGCATTGAGAGTCAATAATCATTGAAAGCGGGCCTGTATATATTATATGTGAAGTCATTGCGCAGAAAGAGTACAAGTTAATCGTAAGTAATTAAAGCTCAAATTAGTTAAATTATTGATTCAACTTTATTAAACCAGTGCTTGGATTTATGAAAACTACGCTTGATTACCTACAAGAACGATACGGTCCTTTGATGTCGATGACGGCTCTAGCGACAACATTCGACCGATCAACAGAGGGGCTCCGAGTTTCACTATGCTCTAGCTCTCCATTTGCAGACGCAGTAAATGACGCTCGAAAAAAATGCGGGAGAAGAGTGTATTTCTCCTCTTCACAAATCGCGAAAATAATCGATGAGGGTGATTTTAATGTCTGATGAAACTATTAAGCGAACTGAAAAATCAGTCGATCAACCATTTACAAGAATTGACAACCGGCTATTAAACGATTCTCGCCTAACCTTTGCAGCGCGAGGTTTGCTATGTTTTCTGCTCTCGAAGCCAGATAAGTGGGTTTTGATAAAGGAACATTTGATTAATAGTAGCCCAGCAGGAAGCGGAGTGGTAAGCAAACTCTTAACTGAGTTGGAGGAGGCTGGTTATGTCGGTAAAAAATACTAAAAAGCCTGAGAGAAATGCTCAAGGCCGGTTTAAGAAAGCAACAATCATAATTTACGAACACTATTCGCTTAAACCACAGCAAGAAGATACCTACAAGGTGGCCGACGAAGACCACGACGACGATCAGAAAGTAGGGGGCTCTGATAACAGAGAGCCGGATAACGGAGAACCCGACCACGGAGAACCCGATAGCGGAGAACCCGATAACGGAAAACCCGATAACGGAAAATCCGATAACGGAAAACCCGATAACGGAAAACCCGATAACGGAAAACCCGATAACGGAAAATCCGATAACGGAAAACCCGATAACGGAGAACCCGATAACGGAAAACCCGATAACGGAGAACCCGATAACGGAGAACCCTGTGATGGACCTCGGCCTGTGGAAAATTCCGATCTATTAACCACTGATGGTAAAAACGAATCAATAGAAACTACTACTACTCTTACTAAGGATGAATTGATTTGGCCAAAGGGGCTTAGTGCAGAACACAAGACCTCCATCTTTCAAGTAGGTGTAGGTTTAAAATTTGATTCGATGCAGGAGTTGCTAGACGCGATAGCTGGCAACTCTACCCCAGTACGAAACCCCGTAGCATTTTTTTCGGGTCTAGTTAAAAAGCTTAAAAATGGTGAATATGTTGCCTCTAGCTCTATAGCGGTCAAGCTGAAGAGGCAAAGGGCCTTATCCGGTGTTGATCAAAGAGAGGAAATGATTAGGCAGTCTGAAGCAATCCGCGACGCTTTATTTGCAGCCCACGATAATGGCAAGCCGAAGTAATTGAGGGTTTAGCCGCGAACTTAAATGCTAAACATTATGCAGCTGAGTGAGTCGGAAAATGCTTATAAGTATGCTGATCCAAGGCCAATGTAACAGCTGCATAAATTACAAGAAAGTTACAACTTTGTTCTTGTGAAGTTTACAAGAAAGTTACAACTTTGTTCACAGTCCAACATCAAGGGCTTGCCCGTGGAATGTTCTTATTCGGCAAATTCGAAGAATTTTCCTAATGAGCGCGCTCATTAGGAATTTTCTTCGAAAATGACGAATGAGAAAAACCTACAGCCAAGGCTTTGATTTTTTTGAAGAACACACAAAGGGTGTATTGAAATGACAGATTCTTTTGCCAACGTAGATTCATGCAACAACCCAGATCATGCCTATGGATCATTAGCTCACATCACCAGAGGGGCTAGCCGAAGTAGTAGTTCCTTAGGGCGATCCAGCTCTAGCGAGTCCGCTAGTAATGAGGCTGTCTACAAGCACCCAGATTGGTTACTGCCGCGTGAGCATCAAAAATCAAATTGGTATCATGATTTTAGTTTGAAAATTGAAGATGTGTTGGTCGAAATGAAAAAAAGAAAGAGTACATCTTTACCTGTTCATGGAAATACCAAACCATTTAAGCGGTTATTGTTTTTATTTGATGACCATCACACAGAAAAAGACTTAAGAAACATGGTGGATGCGTTTTGCGAGAAATACAATATGCGTCCAATGTCTGGCGCGGCACATCGGGACGAGGGAAGTGTTACAACAGCCTATAATCGAGACACGAACGAAGTCGTAGAAACGGTAAAATATAATTTGCATTATCACCTGATGTTTACGAACGTTATCCCGGGCCAAAAGCATGTAAGTGCGATTGGTGGCATGGGTGATACCTCGCTTATGCAAGACTTCTTCGCAGAGACGTTAGGCATGAACCGTGGTGTCGGTAAGTACGCGCCGGCGCTAGATCAGAATGGTGAGGTTATCATCCGAACCGAAGGTAAGCACAAAGGCAAACCAATGTTTGCTACGCAGATTAGGCGCGAGCACATAAATGAAGTGGAATACCGACGGCGTAGCATTGTAGAAAGTAAAGAAAACATGGAAAAAGATGTCCGTTGGTTAGCGGATCAAAAAGCTAAGCTAACGGCCGAAAATCAGCGGCTAAAAGCCGTTCTTGATGGTGATAAGCAAACTAAAAAAAATCTAGCTGTTGTAAATGTGGTCGCTAGACAGCAGTTAACCGATTTGGGTATCGGTGAGCCAGAGCATTATGCCGAGCTTAAAAAAATTAAAGATACATTCTGTAAGGGCGTGGTGAGTATTGCCGATGTGTTCCACCAGCAAATGAGCTTTGTTGCTCAATTGAAGTTGGACGCTGAAGAGGCTAAGGATCGGAGCGACCAAGAACATAAAAACCAGCTCCAAAAAATGAACGCGCAGCTATTGGAGGCGGAAAGAATGAGTATGGAATACGCTGACGCAGAGGATCTTCTTGAAGCCGTTGAAGCCCGACTGAGTACAGGAACTCTTGCCGTTGATCTCATCAAAAACTTTGTTAAGAAAATGGCGCGTAAACTTTTCAGCATAGAGCTAGCCCCGTCCACGGTGCCCACACTAGGGTTAGCTCCAAAACTGAAGCCTAAGAATAGCGGACGCTAAGAGGAGGACAGGAAGCCGTAAAAATCACTGAAGGCGATACAATGCAATTATAACGTAGTTGCATAAGAAAAAGATTTGGGGTGCTTACGGGGCTTGCTGACAGCCCATATTGCGATCTGGTTAACCGCCAATGGCTTGCTAATGAGAATTTTTATAAAGTGTGGCTCAAGGCGCGAATACGTTAAGGTCTTCAGTAATACACGCCTGACCACCCGCCGCGCAGGGATAGCGCGCCGTCATCCATGGATCGGATGGTGACTATGTTTTTTGAGAAACCTCTGCAATATATATTTCCATAATTGCTGTGCCGTCATCGTAGTTTGGCTGCTTTCTATCACCAGATCGCAATTTAGACAGCATGCTTCTATCAATGCCTGTCAATTCCGCCATTTTATAGTCGTTAATCCCGGCACCGCGCAGTTCCTCCAAGATATGTGAAAAATCAGTTGTCTTTCTGTTCATTTTTTAGCTCTAGCAATTTTCGATATACACATTACCAAAAAAAGAACTAAAGATCAGAATCATATGTTGACATTAGTGACTATCGTCACTATCATTTGGAAATGAATAAATATACAAATGAACGTATTGCTAAGACAGTAAACAATCCAAACCTTTACGGCGGACTATTAATTGCCGGAATGGAAGATTATCCGGAGATAAATAAACGGCTAAGGATGTTAAACAACAGCGAAAACTCTTTTACTAATCCAAGGCCGCTTTTGAAATACGTTATTCGGAGGATGGCTACCTTTGGAGGCGGGAATATTGCAAATTATGGTCGGGCTGATCAGTTGCAAGTTATAGAAACAGAAGTCTTCTGCGGTCAGTTTTCATACAATAAAGAACTCGGAGGGTTTGTGCCAATGTATGTTGTCCAAAAACGAGCTCAAAAACTGTCTCACATTATTTTGGAACGTCAACCAAGTAAAATTCGCTCTAGGTGGAATACGTTAAAACCCTTCCTGTGCTCGCCAGATGGATATGAGCCCTCGCTGATAGACAATTTTGAAGATCAGCACCTCTACTTTATGAAAAATGAAACAACAGGAGAGATAAAGATAGGTATTTCAATTCATCCTGAAATCAGAAGATGTCAAATTCAACGGCAAGTTGGGGCTAACGTAGTGATCTTGAAAATTTTACCAGCCGAAGGCCGTGCAAAAGAGACTGAGCTGCATTCAATGTTTGAAGAATATAGAACACAGGGCGAGTGGTTTGAGCCTCATGAGGATCTTTTGGAATATATGGCTAACTGTTAGCTTTAATATAAACCAGCCAAAACGGAGCGCCTACAGGATCCCAGTACGTAAAAATCAGCGAATCCAGTAGTCTTCGTTGAGCTGTGAACTATGCAAAAGGTCTATCTTACCTGGTTCATTATGAGTCTATTACAATTGAAGCCATGGACAGACCACATTTCATCAAAGAGCTGCGACCAATAAGAACTATGCGCTCGGGTCTGATCGTTTCAAAGCTGAGATCGAAGAAGCATTCGGCAGCGGGGTTGGCCCAGAGTGCGTAGGCATACCGTGCATATTGAAATAAAAACCGTGGTTTGCCCCCCGATTTATAAAAGGTCAAAGTGTTTTGCGTTCTATTGGTTGGCTTTAGCATTGAGCAAACGGCTATGTCCAATTAGATAGCGCTTAAACGCAGGGCTCTTTCAACGTTTAAATCGCAGAGAGAGAGGAATAAATCGTTAGAGTCTAAAAGTCTACGCCGATCTAAACCTATCGAACTCTTTAGGAAGGAGTTCTTCTAATTCATCTTTTGAAATGGAATACAGATCATATGTAACTTGAAGCTGCTGCAACCAGCTGACATAACGATCTACACATCCGGCACTCTTACGGGAAGCAGCTCCCTTTTTGAAAATTCCAGTTTTTTCGTCGTAATATAAAGCACTAGCCAAACGCATTGCGCCGTCTGATGTCAAAAACTCCTGACGTGCCATCATCTGTTCAGTTATCTCCCCTCTAGTTGAGGGTTTTTTAGACAACATAAATCTAACATCGTTACCATATCTATTCACTAGCTGCCATGTCATATAAATCGAATGGCGAGGCCGATGGTTATAATTTTTACTTAATACGTAGTTATATTCTTTACTTGGGTTTCGAAGCCCATCGATTGAGAGTGGACACAGCTTGTTAAACCACAGCAAGGCAAACCAACTCCAAAACCCCTGATCACCTATGAGCGGTTGTATTTCAACGCCTCTAAAAGCTTCCTGAAGATAAATACCAATTTCAAATCTTGAGGCAAACTCTCTATCAATAACTGATATATCAATATCTAAAGGGACAGAAGATCGATCATCCTCTAAAAGGTATGAAGGGATATTTTGCTTATAACCAGATCGGCAATTATCTATGAAGGTAGTGAATTCTGCGATGCCATGATCATTTAGTTTTCTCACTTTCATTCATTCCTCCTCTACTGCTTTAAGAAGGCGATCGCACAAAGTAAATTTCATAGAAAACTCTGAAACAACATTATCAACCCAATCCATAAGGGTCGACGGATCAGTACTTTCAGGTTTTTCTTCGCCAAAATACTCAGCGAACACCATCCATTTTCCTACAGCCTCATTATCCAGATCGTCTTCATTCCAAAGAAAGTACATAAGAACCTGTCTTAATGCTGCAGGTAAAACAAGTGCCTGAAAATGAGGATCAGTCCTCATCTTATCAATCACATTTGGGATATTTGTATTCAAACATAGCTCTGGCGGGCCGCCTGTATCAAAATCCACCCGCCAAGTTAACTGCCCCATAGGCTTTTTGACGACAGTAAGGATACTTGATCTGTCCTTCTCCTCGTTACTATCTCCATCTGCACGGAATGAACTACCACTCGCCAATAATAAGCCTTGTGATTCAGATTCATCAACGATGAGAACTCGGAACAAGGTGCTCCCAGAAAGATCAACTTTAGTAAGAGACCTATCTGCTGGTGGTACTATTTTGGAAATTTTCCCGAAATCATATCGTTGGCGTGTTTCCTTATAGTAAGCTTCCACATATAACGATGACTCTAGCGGAAAATCATGTTCATTAATTTTGAATTCTACATTAAACGAAGGTAAATCTTCTGGGCCAGAAAAACTGAACAAAGCCTCAGTCTGTTCAATTCTCTTCCTGCCTGTATAATTAAAAGTCCTCTGCACAACACACGCTCCTTATGATATTTTAATCTTTACATCGCGGCTTTTATCAAAACCGGCAGACGTCAACTTAAACGGTATTTCGTTTATTTCAAAAAACCATTTATTTTCTCTAGCGCTAACGATCTTCACATCACCAGATGCTGCTAGATTTATGTTGCCGTTTTTACCAACCTTAAAATCGTGAGGGCTATATTTTTTAAAAGCATTTCCTTTGATTACCTCATAGGCTACTTCAACTATAAGCTCTTTTGGCAACTTGTCCTCTGTTAGCCCAGCTGCGTTAGATATCGTAAAACCACCATCCACTTGGAAAACATTAAAGTTAGGACGATTAGGTTTTATTGGCGGTATTAGTTTTGGCGGTTTTGGCTTATTACGCCTCTTACGTCTTTTTTGCTCTTCAGGCTCATCAAACCAGAAAAAATCTTGTAATGCATCCTCATCCTTTTCTTCAGTAACTTCTGCAAGGAGGTCATATAGTTGTATGACTGATTTCTTTATTACCGTGACAATAGGCTGTGAATTCCTATAATTTCTAGAAAGCTTTTCTGTATTTGTAGTCCATTGAGTATGAGCGGCATTTTCTGCATCACCTAGAAAAGAACATATTGGTTCATCCTCAGCAATCATGGCGCCTAGTGCTCTTCTGTCACGAAATTTTGCTTCTCCTGGCAATGTTAGACCGCCACGGACATATAGGTCCAAACCTCTTTTCAAATCTTCAGGTCGCTTAATATAAACAGAGAAGAAACTATCTTTATTACTTCCATCTTTTAGTTTTATTTTCACTGGTAAGGAAAGGCCGACCAATTCACCACTTGAAAACTGCTGTCTTATTTTGTTCAAAGTATCAGCGTCGAAATCTTTTTCATCCAAAAACCTGTCATCCATCCAGCTTGGTTTTAGTTGCAGTAACTGTTCTTGCTCAGCTTGGTAGACCTCTTCAATAAAATCAAAAAGAACATCAATTTCGCTGAATCGATCGGAGGCATATTTTTTCGCTTTCTCCCTCACATTTTCTCGATTAATCTCAATATCATTAAACTGAAGTATTAGCTGACCGGTTATCAGCGGATAAAAGTAATTACCGATTGCGATAGCAATCATGTGCTTTAAATTGAACGTTTTATTTGGGAATGGAATGACTATGGACAGGCCGGACTTGTCACCTCTTTTCAAAGAAAAATTTCTAACGAAACTGTCTACAAAGTCTCTAGATTTAATTGGGACTGGTATTTTTTTGTAGATATCATCTTCGTTTTCTAAATCCGAATAGAAAGCATGTGGCGGGTATTGGACATCATCCACTGATCTCAGGTTAAGAACTGTCTGCCCCATTAGGAGGCTACCCTTCAAATCGCGCCTTACTGTTAGGCCAAAGAATACACCAATTCTACTGGTCGTTGAATATACGAGCTTTCCTAACCCCCATCTTCCGCGACTCTTGCCTGTTTTATGGGATTTACCATGGCGGCGCCAAAAGTCACTAAAGTGGTCACTGTCTTTTTTGGAAATGCTTCCAGTTAAGCCAGAGGTTCCATAATCTTCAATAACCAATGCTTCAGGGTTTTCAAAATCTAGTGCGTCCAAATCTATGTCTGCAGCCTTTGCGTGCGCCAACTGATCCGCAAACAGTTCTTTAAAGAATACCGGGTCAAGTCCGCTGAGTCGATTCACCCAGTTAAAAGTCACCTTAACCCTCAACGGGTCATCAATGGCTGCGTCTAGACTGTTCTGGACGGCCTCTCTGACAATAGTTTCAGCGAGGTTTACTTCATCATTATCGAATTGGTCCCTCTGCGTTATCTCAGTCTCAACTTGATCCGCTAGCTGTGGTGAAAAGTGCCATCCCATTGCTTACCTCGCTCTATATGTCATTGCTCTTCTTGAGCTTGAACGTCTCGTCCTCATCAGCTGAATTCCCTTTGAATTGAGCTTTCATCTCATCGATCGACTTCTCTAGAGAGTGCTATATCATCGCTATATTTTTATCGTTTTTAGAGTAGTAAATTCTGTTCGATAATTGAGCGACTAACTTAGTACCCTTCAGAGTTTTCCATAACTGCATTCGGTAGGACTCATGATTTTTTCCCTACCAACATGTCAAGTTAGGATTTACATTAATAATTTTTTCATGCGCTGTCAATATTTACCAATATATTTCGCCTGATGATTTTTTGTTTGGACTGAGCCTTCTTCTTGCCGGTACCGACAGATTACTTACTCCACTTTATCTGGGTACTCAAGATCATAAGAGTTAGCTGTGAAGTTAGGTGTTGTTCAGATTTTTTATAGCAACCTTTGCGCTCTCAGCACTGCTTTGACACGCGGAGTTTTTGAAGAGGAATGAATTTATGCTGCCGTGACGAAAGGAATGGGATGGTTGTGGCTTAGTCTGTAATTTCTTTATCTGAACTCATAAAAAAATTATAAGCTTGTCTATAATTTTTTAGATATTTCCTTCGCTAGCTCACTAATCACTTTTACGCATACAGAATTTCCGAACTGCTTATATATCTGCCCGTTCGAGACCGCATCCACTATGAATTTTTCGGGAAACCCTTGGAGACGGGCGCATTCTCGCGGCGTTAACTTGCGAGGTCTCAGCCCTATGTCTGATTGATCAATTAGTATTTCGCTTCCATCCTTGTAATACCTTGCACTCAAAGTGCTTGTGTATTCGCTTTCGCTATTAAACAAGCTATATCCGAACCCGTTGCCCTTTGCTTTGTGTTCCTTTTTTCGCCTTTTATGCCCCGTCCACAGCTTCTCAGAAATTGTATATTTTTCTTGAATTGATTTCGACGTATCCAATATGTTTCCGAGGCGGGTAATTTCTAACGAAGGCTCGGGCCAAGTAAATAGGTCATCGAAGTCGACTTCGCCGAAGTGATCTTTTGAAAAGCCGACTATATAGACACGTTCTCGATTCTGTGGCACGCCAAAATCGGCGGCGCGGAGAACTCTAAAATCTACTGCATAGTTTAGTTTTTCGGACAGAGTCTTCCTCGCTTCCTCGCTTACTGGCATGTTGTTATCGAGTTCTGGAGTTATATCGCCTCGTAATACATTCAAAATAGTTTTAAGAGTGTTTCCTTTATCGTGTCCGCGTAGTTGCTTAACATTTTCTAATAAAAAGGCCTTTGGTCTGTGAGCTGCCAAGATTCTATGGATATCAAAGAAAAGAGTTCCGCGAGTATCGTTGAATCCCTTTTTTAAGCCAGCTTGAGAAAACGCTTGGCATGGAAATCCTGCAAGTAATAGATCGTGAGAGGGGATCTCCTGAGCTGTTATTTTTGTAATGTCGCCGTGGGGTAGCTCGCCGTAATTTGCTGCATATGTTTTCTGTGCGAACTTGTCCCATTCAGAACTAAAAACACAACGGCCTTTTTGCTCTTGAAAGGGGAGTCGAATACCGCCAATGCCGGAAAAAAGGTCTATAAAATCAAATTTTGTCTTTGAGTTTTTCTTTAATTTAAACGGTGCAGAGTTAGGCAGCTTCTGTACTTGTTGGAACTTGGCTGGCGTAGGGGTATGTTCGCCGTTTTCCCAACTTCTTATGGTGCGTTCGCCGTTCTCCTTCAGATCCAATAGCTTGGCGAATTCCAGCTGGGTTAGACCCATACCCAATCTTTTATTCTTAATTTCTAGTGCTTTCGTCATTTCATACTTATCCTGTATTTGACCGGGATTATTGCACTGTATATTAATACAGTCAATGATTTTTGAGAGACTTGAGTTAGACTTACGCTTACACTTGGAAGGGTAAATTAATAAAAGGGGACCACTGTGATAGATTTTGCAACGTTGGAAAATAATAATTCAAGATTTACTGCGAGTTTTTCTGGTACTGGCGGAAATATTACATTCAGCAACTCAGGGCAAAGAGGAACCAAAAAATATTTTACATTGGGTGTCACCTCGTTTATCACTTGTATCGAGGACATAGTCGAGAATCTGAATTTTTTTCAAGGACATGAAATTTATAATGAAACTGACTGGCGAAATATCGGAGCGCTTTATTTTAAGGATTTACCCGCTAACGCTCAAATAACTGTACAGACCAAGCCACTTTTTTCGACGTTGAGTAAAATTATTCTGTGGGCCAATCCTACGTTGATGATAGAAGATCCTGAGAATGAAATTTGTTTGTCAGAAAATGAATTGCTAAAAGCTATCAGTGAATTGAAAAATATTGAGACAAAATTTGTGCCACTTGTAAAAAAGAACAATGAAGCCTTGATCGTGAGTGCAGGCTTAATCCGCGATTTTGCCAAGAAGACATTCGAATATTTTTATGATGGAAGATGGGCGGACCTTATTGATCAAGCAACACTGTCCGATAGAAGTTTAGAAGGAAATAAATTTACTGCTCTAAAGATAGGACCTTTTACTGGCCTTTTGGCTCGATTCGATTCTCCTCAAACTGCTGATGGTTTGAAGTCAAAAAACACTCTAAGATATTTTGTCGAACCGGTTTTTATAAATGACAAATATAATTATTATTTTAGTACCCAATGGAATGCAAATGGAGACTATCCACTGCACTTTGACAACCTTAAGGTTTTTTTTGAAAGAGAGTTTCAAGGATACAGATTGGAGAAGACGGGAGACCATTTTCGTCTTGTCTCGACTCTTGGTGCTGAATTAGCCGCAAGTAAACAGACGTTGCCTAAGCCTTTCGTATTGCTGGCGGGCATTTCAGGAACCGGTAAAACTCGATTTGTTAAAAAGCAAGCTCAGGCCCACGGTGTAGGCAATAGTAATTGTTGCATCGTGCCTGTGCGACCTGATTGGCATGAACCCTCAGACTTACTTGGCTATGTTTCGAGAGTCGGCGAAAAGCCAGAATATGTTTCTACTAGGGTTCTTCAATTCGTGATTGATGCTTGGAGGGCAATCGCTCCGAATGCCGATGCAAACGGTACAGGACTATTGAACCAATTGTCGCCGCCATATTGGTTATGCCTCGACGAGATGAACCTTGCTCCGGTTGAACAATATTTTGCAGATTACTTATCGGTGTTAGAGAGTAGAAGGTTCAATGGCAATATATACACTTGTGAGCCGTTACTCGATTGTTCAGTTTTGAAGACAAACGGTGCAGATGTTAAAGCTGATTTGGGTATGATCGATGACGACGGGCTGTGGAATTTCTTTCTTGAAAATGGCATTCCTTTGCCACCAAATCTAATTGTAGCTGGCACCGTTAACATGGACGAAACGACGCACGGTTTTTCTCGAAAAGTTATTGATCGCGCGTTCACCTTAGATTTTGGTGAGTTCTTTCCTAATGACTATAGTAAGTTTTTTAGTGGGCAAGATAAGCCAAAAATATTGACTTATGGCCTGACTTCACAGGTTACGGTAGATTCAATTAATTGTGATATCGATAATGATGGGCAGAAAACCATCAAGTTTCTGAGTGAGGTAAACAACATATTGCGCAGTACACCGTTTGAATTGGCGTACCGAGCGTTGAATGAACTTTTATTGCATGTTAGCAGCTTTGCGCCCCAAAATAATGCAGACTTGCAGGCAGTTTGGGATGATTTTCTTATGACTAAAGTTTTACCAAGAATTGATGGTGATGAAGATAAGTTGAGGGTTCTGGATGCTAGCGGGTCAAGTAATTTACTCTATAAGCTCGAAGCCCTATTAGCTGAAGAGCTGAACGAAATTTGGCCTGATGGCAAAGAACGAATCGACCTGCTTGCTGAGCAAGAATGTGGCGATCAAATAACCAATGTGGCCTGTCGATCTAAAAAGAAAATTCGGTGGATGATCGACCGACTTGAAGCTAATACATTTACAAGTTATTGGCCTTAATAGAGCGGAGTTTTCATGCCCGAGCTTATAGCGATTCAGACGGAAGAATACGATTTTGTCGTCTGGTCGCGAGATGTGGCGCAGAGCCAAAAAAGGCTTGCAAGGACGCTTGAGTACAGAGGTAACGAGGCATCATCATCGAGGCTGCTGATTGCGCCGGCTGTTCGTTTAAAGAGCGGCGAAGAACTTGGTGACTATGATGTCGGTCAGCCAGTGTTTTTTGAAAACAAGCAATATGATATTGAATTCGTTTTTGAAGACTTATTGAAGAACACTTTTGCGCAAAATCCACCTTTAGTTCGACATCGACTAAAAGCCGTAGAAAGTGCTTTTCATTACAGTGTCCGAAGTAATTCTTTAAGAGCAACAATAAATACGGGTAATCATGTCGGTTGGTTCAGATTTGAGCTCGTATATAATATAGAGGGAAAGGAGAGCAGGCACTCATTCTCATTTGAAATTTTACCCACTAAGATGGATATGGGATCCGACTTGGCGGTAATGAATGCTGCTATCGACGAAGAATTCCCATTGTGGCGGTTTTCTCTTGCCGAAAAAACTCAACACCAGATGAGGTCTGTAAAAAAGCCACATCCGCAGTTTCTTTTGTTATGGCTTGCTCAATTTGAAGCCCTATTGGGAGATATGCAAAGTGGTTTAAAGCATATTGTAAATGCGCCGCATAGCCGGCTTATATCAACGACTCGCACAGTTAAAATGGATCGCCTCAAAGGGAAGCTCTCTCGAAATCTTGAGCAAAGCGTAATGCGAGCGAAGGCAGATGGTGATCTTGATAAGCGATTCAAAGTAATTAACAAAAAATTGAGTGTTGATACACCGGAGAATAGGTTCATAAAGGCAGTAGTTTCAGTCTGTATTTCCAAGCTGACAAAGATAGACCTCGCGGCGCGAAATATGCAGACTAAGCCTGAGAAACAACGCCTTTCAGATAGTTTTTTTAGCAAGCTCGATCTTTGGCGCCAAGATATCCGTTTCTTTCAGCGCCATCCATTATTTGACGAAGTTGGTTCATTTAATGGCTTACGTAGAGAGTCATTGGTGCTTCAGCAAAAGCCTGGTTACGCCAAGGTTTACAAAGTTTGGCAGCAGCTTAAATGGTACTTAGATATCCTTGAGGGCGATGCTAACCTCTCACTTCGAAGTGTCGCAGAGCTCTACGAGATATGGTGCTTTTTGGAAGTGCGAAGAATTCTTTTGGCTCTGGACTTTGAAGAGGTTTCGAATAGTCGCATCCCAATGTTAAATAGTGGTATTGACGTCTCGTTCAAAGATGGCATGCGAGGCACATTTAAACTAAAGCGGAAAGATGGGGTGTCATTGCGTTTAGCACATGAGCCGAGGTTCTTACCTAATGGCGATAAAATTAAATCATGGATAACCACGCAAAAGCCAGATATTTTTCTTGAGGCATCTTTCCCGAATGGTGAAAAAGTTGTCTGGTTGTTCGACGCTAAATATCGTATTAATGCTCCAAGAGAGTTTGAAGGAATAGAGGTCGATGGAC
Organism: Arenicella sp.; assembly: GCA_046709645.1. Taxonomy (GTDB): domain Bacteria; phylum Pseudomonadota; class Gammaproteobacteria; order Arenicellales; family Arenicellaceae; genus Arenicella. The sequence continues at coordinate 67,845 of JBKEFT010000026.1, read as the reverse complement.
TTGATTATGTGCCTGATGATGCAATTAATCAGATGCATAGATATCGTGACGCTTTGATTCAACAGGATGATGATGAAGGCCAGATATCTAAAACTAGGCCAGTGTTTGGCGCTTATGCTTTGTATCCAGGGTTTTATGATCAGCATAATGATGAAAACCCATATGCTGAAGCCATTGATGAGGTGGGTATAGGCGCTTTCAGTCTTTTACCTTTGGGTGATCATAGCGGCAGTATTTGGTTATCCAATTTTTTAACTGAAAAGTTAGATATAGCACCAGAGTCATATAGCCTTTCCATGCCTGATAAGTATTTTGTTGAAGAGGCACCAAGAATCCCTTACTACGGTACAAAAATTACACGATATCAAGACCTCGTAATTGCCGCAAACCAGTTAGGACCATCTCGTGACAAGGATTATGTAACAGGCTTTAGCTTGGGCAGGGCTTCTTTCTATCATACTAAGCAGCTTGCTTTTGAACGACAGCGTATCGAGTACCACGTTGTTAACGAAGCTCAATATCTTGCTGTTGCGACCGAGCCTGAAAAAGGAGGCGGACGAGAAATTGGCTTTGTTTACCCGATTCTTAGTTCTAAAAAAGTTCATCGAAGCGAAATTACTTTCGAACAATCAGGCTCAAATTTCATCGAAAATCCAGCTGAGCCGTATTGGCTATTTGAGTTGGGGAAATCGCTCAAGATTAGTCAAAAAGTTGTGTTAGATGCTGACCCCCATTTCAAGTTGAAACTGGTCTCTATTGAAGCCCTTTCATCTAATATAAAGTGGGACGACTTAGAAGAGAGATATACCGCGGGTAACTAATCCCTGTGTAGCCTACAGACTTATTTACTTTATCAGATGCTTAGGCGTTATTTTCGTATAATTTATTGATAATGGGGGGAAGGGGGGTAATTTGCTTGGCAATAGTGGTTTCGGGTTATGGACAAAATAAGTTACATTTTAATTATGATTCTATAGTTATCATGAAATTCGATTCATATTTCATCATGTTGGTATAGCGCCTAGGGGCGGCAAAAAATCGACAATTAATATCGAGAAAACGGATTTGAAAAAGAAGAACATTAAACTTAATCGTATTAAGTTGAGATACGCTACTAAGCGCCAAGCGCGAGCTGCTGAAAAGCGAGTTAAGAAGAAGGTCGCAAGATCAAAGTTGCTGGAGAGGCTCGTTGACCCTAGTTATCTAGCGGTGCCGGAATATTTAAAGCTATATGCCAACAGACGCGGTTTCAATAGACGTGCAGTAACCTCGTTTTTTCAACAACTAAGGCTAGTGGCTATTTCAGATGCGCCGATAATTCGGATTGATTTTAGTGGCGTATCGATGCTGTTTCCATGCGGTGTTATCGTTTTGTATTCAACATTACAGAGGGCTGCCCGAAGTGGTAAGCAGCTTAAGTTGATCGGGTATCAGAAAAACAATCGAGCGCATCAAGTACTTCAACAAATTGGCGTTCTAGATTTGGTTGGAACGGATCTCCCTAAAACAAAAATCGATAGAGGTGATGTTGAATGCTGGCATATGCAGACTATTGAGACGGGAGATAGTGATCGCGGAGCGAGGTACAAAGAGTTTCTAAACGCTGCGACTGAAGCTAAGGGGATGCCTGAGTTGTCTAATAAGTTCACTAGAAAACTCTATGGGGCCATTGATGAAGCGGTAATGAATATGCAAGAACATGCTTATGATTCGGCAAGCGAAGCTCTGGGGTGGATTCTGTGCAGCTATCAAGACGGCCGTTTTGGTATTTGGGCTTATGACGACGGCATAGGGATACCAGCATCGATTAAACTGCATCCTAGAATTAAGGAAATGCACTTGAAACCACTTGGTGCTATAGCGCCAGAAACGGCAGATAGCACTTGGATAGAAAGAGCGGTTGAGTTGAGTAGAACATCAACCCAAGAGTTTAATCGAGGGCGTGGTTTGCCCCAAATAGTCAATTGTGCCTTGGAAAATGAAGGATCAGTGACCATAATGAGTGGGAGCGGCCAATATTTTCAAGCTGCAAGTAATGTCTCTCAAGAAGATAGAGAGCAGCCCATAAGACGGCTTGCCGGAAAATTACCGGGAACTATAATTTCTTGGAACTTTAAGTTAAATGAATAGAAACCATACAATTAAAATCGCGACAGACTTCCATGAGACACCTTCTGGGAGGTTTCGTTTGCAAGGAGACTTCACTGGCCAGCATTTTCGAGAAGACATTCTCGTGCCCGCCTTGAAGCGATACGAAAAGGTTACTGTCGTCTTAGATGAAGTAGCTGGATTTGGCTCGTCATTTTTGGAAGAGGTATTCGGAGGACTGATTCGTTTAGAAGGTTTTAGCTACGAAGATTTAGATAGTCGAATTGAGTTGATTTCGGAAGAAGACCCTTCTTATATAGATGAGATAAAAGAGTATCTCCGGTCGGCAAGGGACAACTAGGGTGGGGGATATTTCTGTCTGGGCTTTGATCGTAAATGTAGTCTTAGTGTGTATTGGTTGGAGGATTAATATTAAAGGTGCAGGAGATGTTCAAAAGGTTCAGTTCATTAGAAATGAGTTATCGCAACGGATGACTAGTTTACAGCTCTTGGGTGTCAATTATGATGAGATGTCAGATCTCGACGATCCTCTTTTCCCAGCTAGACTCGGGGGAATTACCAAGGGTCTGAACCGTGGATTTAACGCTATTTATAAAACAAAAAAGGGAATCGTTCCGGGGGCAGATGTAACATTTGATAAAATAAGGAGTGATTTTTACGCAGATCTAGGGAGACTGCGTCAAATTTATACACTTGATACTTTTGAAATTCCATCGCCATATGAGACCCGTAAGGCAATTGGGCATGAGTACATAAACCGTATATCGGCATCGTTAGATAGCGTTAATTTTAGTTAGTTGATAATTTAGTAGGACTATCGATTCAAAAGCACAGATTAATAATCCCCTATCTGCCCCTCGACAAGTTTAATTACGGCCAAACTCGAACCCTTTGAATAGTAGAGGAAGAAGATTGTGAACAGTTCAGAATTTTGTATGTATGAAGGCAAGATGATTACAGTGCATGAAGCCTTGGAGTTAAGGAAGATGCATAAGCTCTCTAGTCGGGATTGCTTTCAATGTGTCGAGTGCTCCGAACCCGTGAGGGCCCATAAGGCCAGTAAAACGACAAGTCATCCTGCCCACTTTGAACACTTCAAGCGTAACCCCGAATGTTCTTATAGTGATATTTTTGACGGTGAGCCAAATTTAAGTTTGAGTCACCCCATACTTGATCAATACGATGGTGCAAGCATCACATCGTTTTGGGGTTGGTCTCCCCAAACCTGGGGGTGCGTTGGGTTTAGCCAGCAAGGTAGGCGTAATACTATCGTTAGTGAAACGGTAGATCCGTTTGTTATGGTTATTTACGTAACGGAAAATGCAGATGAACCAGAAGAGGGCGGTACAGATTATAGGGGGAAGGTTGCCGGGTTCTATGTAGTTTCACATGAGCTAGTAGATCGTTTTTCGGCAACGCATGAAAAGCATCATGCAGAAGAATCTGAGAAGTGGAGATATTCGCTAAAGGCAATACAAGCCTATGAAATCATTCCCGAAGACAGACCTGCAATTCGAGACTTTGAACCTAGTATTCACAAAGGAAATAAGGCTCAAGCCGTTTCTAAACATAGCACTTTATTGTCAAAGGCTGCATTTGAAAAATTGAAGACGTACTCGTATAGGGAAGTGCCTGTTTATGGCAGTGACGAAAGCTTAGGTTTTGAAATTACTTCGCCGACGCCAAAAGTTATTTCTTCAAAAGGCTATGTTGCTGGAGGAAATGCAAACGGCAGTGGTTACTATGTGCCGCCAGAAAGAGACAGTGAGAAAGAACTCTATATTTTAAAAATGTCTGGCGATGTAAGCGCTTTCTTAAGTGAGCCGGCTGAAGGTCGAGATATCTATAAAATAGGCTTATCAATGAGCCCTGATACGAGAGCTAACTTTTTCAACAAAGCCATGCCCAGAGGGCAGTTCGTATGGGAGGTAGTAAGCTCTACGTGCAGAGACGGCGATAAACGCTATCCAGATTTTAAAACTGCTGAAAAAGGCGAAATGGCGATGAAAGTTTTTCTATCTGAAAATGCTGATAAGCACCTTGGAGGTGAATTTTATCTTGCAAGTAAAAGCGTTATTGATCAAAGTTGGTTTATTGGTAGAAATGCCGCTATTAAAAATAAAATTGTATGACATAGGACATCATGCCAAATATTCAATATCACGGTGATAATCGTACAACCGAGTCATGCATTGATGCGATAGCTCGCCTACTTCATTTTGGTGACCGTATTGGCCTAGCTTTGTTGCTTACCTGCGAAGGTCACCATGCATTTCTGTTGACGCTTAATGAATACCAAAAGATAATCATTCAATCGGGCTTTGCTTCCGGTTATGGTGGCGAGGGGCCAAAAGGTCTTTCCAAAGTAATACAGCTTTTAAGGCTTCATTCGGTTGAGCTAGAGGAAGTCTATGTTTCTAGCAAAATATTTTCACGCATAGAGAGCAGCCAATTACGTGATAAAGATTTGCAGCAAATAGAAGAGACATCGTACGTGCGGCCCATAACGTTGATCGATTATGTATTTGATATCGGAGAAATACCTGAAAGAGAGCTACTGATGCGATTCCCTTGCGTGATTCCTTGGGCGACTTTGGACCCTCGAATAATAGATTTAGTGTTGATACTAAATCTGGGTGATTCTAGTGCGGTATCTAGAGCTTTTAATAGATTTGAGACTATCCTTAAAGAAAGAGCGGGTAATAACTCGAGGTCACTTAGGGCTGCAGCAAATTCGGTGTTCTCTAATGGCTGCACTAGTGATTCGCCTAGTGCAGCTGAGAAATTAGTAACTTCAGTTTACACCTTATTTAGAAATTCCAGAGCTCATGAGGAACGCTACTTCTCAAGAGAAGAAGATATTCGTTGTATTGCTTTGATCAATGAGCTGTTTTTATTAGAAGATAAAGAAGGTAGTGATAGTGGTAGGTAATTGGAATGAATCGAAATTAGTAGCTTTACACTTGAGGCCTAAAGGTTTTTTGTAATAGCCTCGATTTTATAGAATCTCGAAGCTTTCTGGGCTGATCCCAATCATGTTCTCAAAGTTAGAAATAGCCCATTTTTTTCCATCTTCTAGCGAGTATTTACTAGTTAGCCAGAAAAAATCGTATTTGAACTCTCCAGTTTCGATAACCCATTGCCGCACAAGGTCGTAATTAACAATAGAAACATAGAACTCGTCAAATGCTTGACTAACTCTAATGTCGTCTTTGTCTTTGAATCTTTTTGGATAAATATCTCCGTCCTCATCGTCAGAAAATAATGCTTGGTGCTCGTCAAATAGTGTTATGTAGTTGGGGGTGCACTTATCGCCAGTAGTATATATACCTGGCCAACAAAAGAACTCTGGGTTTTTAGCTTTATCTTGTAGGAAGCGGATATATCTTGAAAATATAAGCCTAATAGGCTGATTTTCGAGGCTAAACTCAAACGTTTTTTCCTCCTTCATTAGTTCAATGAGCGCTTCTTGCTCATCCGCCCATTTACAAATCCGGTTTGCACCGTCTATAGGGGTTGGAAAGCCTAAGTGCTTGCATAGTTCCGATGATGCATGGAAATATTCAGCTGCAGAGTGGTTTTTTATAAATGACTTTAACTCGGGACACTTATCTCGAACAGTCTCACACAATGATAGGAATCTTAGGCCTGGGTCAGTATGTATTCTGAATCTACCGAAGTCTTCAATATCAAAAGGGAATCCTGTCATAGGGTTTATAGCAATGTCTAAGATAAGCAGGTATAAGCCAACGAGTGAGGTATCTACTTCATGGGGAAGTGTAGCGTCTATGGTGTTGATAAAGATATCAAATCCCTTGTAGTAAACCCCTTCGAGCATTCCACACTCTTTTAAATTATCCCAAGTAAGCTCTCCATCGCCACCTAGGTTTAGGTATTGGATCTGAGAGAATCGTGCTTGCCCTTCGTATATTTCTTTAATCCCTAAAGGTGGGATACCGATTGGCGAGCCATAATAATAGTCTTGAGCCTTCTGGTCTCTGAGTTTGCGATAATGTTCAGGCCATCTTCTTGTATCAGGAAGAAATTCTAAATTTTTATCAAATGATGAAGCTAGTAGCGATATAAAGGATGAGTAGGTAATATGAAAAGAGTGCCCTACAGACTCAAAGAAAGGATTTTTAGAAAATTGTTCTACCTTCTCTGGGCTGATAACAAAGTACTTAAAAAACTCAATATCATGATGATTATTTAGTATCGAGTTGATAATAACGTCATCCTTAGTATTTAGGCCATGCTCACTATTCACTTCGCTATATTTTAATATTGGTTTTATTGGGCCTATATTATTTAAAAATAGATTTAGGTCTTGAAAGTTTATATGAGTTTGAAGGGGAGAGGATAAGCTAAGAATTAAGCCTGAAGTTGAACCTATATGTTGCCACCAGTGAATGGTCTCATGGAGATATGTCGAAAAGGCTTGGAACGCTTCGAAATTGATGTCAGATAATTTTGCGAACCTAATCCCAGCCCCAGTTGATTTGAGTGCTTTATGAAGATCTGGTCGTAATCGGAGAACGAAGCGCATTGACTCATAACGTCCCAGTTCATTATGAAACCCGTGATATGTTTCGGAATACTCTGAACTAAAGTCATCATTTACTATTTTGGCATCCAGAATCATTTTATTTTAGTCATAAGTTTGGTGGTAGGTATGTAAAGACTTTGTTACTAATTGACTTGCTAGTATTAATTTAATGTCTGCATAACCTTTTATAGATGAGTGGCTAAACGTCAAGATCTAATGTTTTTGGCGTTTAGATATTTGATATTTTACTCACTAAGTCCTCAGTTCTTAAATGAGTATACCTTCTAAGCATCTGCATAGACTTATGGCCAGTTATCGAAGCGACTTCTTGGTCAGACAATCCAGCCTCAACAAACCGGCTGGTAGCTTCATGCCGTAGGTCATGAAAGCGTAGCCCTGTAATTTCAGCTCGCTCTAAAGCCTGAACCCAAACTCGATTAATCGTGTAGGGCTTTCGTTGACCGTCTCGGCCTGGTTCGCCACAGAAGATAAGGTTTGTATCAATAGGGCGAATAGGGTGGCTCAAAGCTTCTTTGACTGCTAAGTAAGCTTTATTCGTAAGTGGAACAGTTCTAACCGAACCATTCTTTGTGTCAGGGCGAAAGATGGTTCGTTTTTCCAAGTTTATTTGTTCTCGAGTCAGTGAGGTTATTTCGCTCTTCCTCATAGATGTGAAAAGCGCTATCCGAACAATCCACCCTAAAAAGGGGTTGCTGTGCTCATCGCAAGCTTTGAGTAGGCGAACTTCCTCGTCGCCATTTAAGCGTCTGTTTCTGCCTTGCCCAGGGCTTGGCTTGCGAATATTAAGTACAGGGTTAGCAATCAGGCCTAGGCTCCATTCTTTAATCGCTATGGTGTACATATGGCTCAGCAGGGCGAGTTCTAGCCTCACAGTATTGTTGGCCTTGCCTTCGGCTAAACGGTCATCTCTGAATCCAGCGATTAACTCTGCATTAAGAGCCGCTAAACTATACTGACCAAGTTTTGATTTTAAAAATTCCGCACGGCCAATATCTCGTCTGTGGCCGCTTGGTTTTTTGGTTGGAACCACTTCTTTTACATAGCGGTCTAATGCCGCTGCAACTGTCAGTTTTTCAGAGTTGTTCCTAGGAACGTAAATACCTCGAATAATTTCATCTTCAGTAGAACGACCCCAGTTTTCAGCATCACGCTTTGTGCGGAATGTTTTAGAAACCGTTGGCCATCCCTTACGCCTAATTAAGGCTTTCCATGTGCCTGATTCTGTCTTTGCAATAGTAGCGATACGTCACCTCAAAACTGGTAGATGTACTGATATTGTACCGATTACTGTTTGGTGTCAAATCGAGGGCGAGCGGAAAGACAAGCTGGTTGCTTGTAAGTGTTTGATTTTATTAAGTAGGAAAATGGTGGCCAGGGACAGAATCGAACTGCCGACACGGGGATTTTCAGTCCCCTGCTCTACCGACTGAGCTACCTGGCCATTTATCGTCAAGACAGGCCGAGAGGCCTAAGATAAATAAAAGGAAATGACTTCCTTTTGGAGCAGCGCATTACAATCGAATGCGCTGTTTGAGTCAAGTACTTTTGGGTGTACTTTAGCTATTTTTTTTAATTTTTAGAATTCTTCGAGGTCTGGGCCTTTATTGTCGCCTGTTGGCACGTAGTCTTCTGGTTTGTCTGCGCCTGCGCCGAATAGGAATTTTTCTAGCTCACCGACGATTAATTCTTTCGATTTCGGGTCCATTGGGTTGAGGCGATATTCGTTAATTAGCATGGTCTGATGGTCTACCCATTGGCCCCAGGCTTGTGCTGAGATGTTTTCGAATACGCGTTTGCCGAGTTCGCCTGGCCATGTTTGGAAGGCGAGGGCGGGTAGCTCTTGTTGTAGTTTCTGGCAGAATACGGTGCGTGACATTATGAATACAACTCCATGAGTTTTTTCACTGGGGCGGCAAGCCCGAGTGCTTTGTTTGACTTCGATTTATACCATACCTGGCTGCTTTGCGCGATGGCCTGAGCGTCACCTGTTACGCGGCAGAGCACGGGAGTGATTTCTAGGTGGTAATGGCTGAATGTGTGTTTGAGTATGGGGAGCGTTTCTAAAGTTTCAACGTTTAGGCCGCCGAGTTGATGATTTGTTTCGAGTGTTGCCACTTGAGCGGGGCACCATAAACCGCCCCAGATGCCGGAGGGTGGGTTTTGTTGTAATAGAAACTCGTCGTCGGTGTTTTTTACCAATAGCATGTAGGTCTGCTTGGTGGGCTTTGTGGTTTTAGGTTTGCCGTGCGGTAGTTCACCTACGCGTTCGCTCTTGAATGCTGAGCAGTTTGGTCTTAGCGGGCATTGTTCGCAGTTTGGTTTGCTGCGGCTGCAGAGGGTTGCGCCGAAGTCCATAATCGCTTGGGTGTAGACGTTTACGTTTTTCTGTGGCGTATTGGCGTCTGCTAGCTCCCAGAGTTTGTTTTCGACTTCTTTTTTGCCGTACCAGCCTTCTACTTCGTAAAAGCGCGCCAGCACGCGCTTTACATTGCCGTCTAAAATGGCGTGTCGTTGCTGTGTCGAGAATGCCAGTATGGCGCCGGCGGTTGAGCGGCCGATGCCGGGTAGGGCGATTACCTGCTCAAACTCGCTTGGGAATTTGCCGTGGTATTGCTCGGTGATTAGCTTGGCTGATTTGTGCAGGTTTCTGGCGCGTGCGTAGTAGCCTAAGCCGGTCCAGTGATGCATAACGTCGTCGTTATCGGCTTCGGCTAGAGCGGTAACAGTCGGGAAGCTTTGCATAAAGCGCTGGTAGTACGGTATCACGGTGGCAACTTGGGTTTGTTGCAACATGATTTCAGACACCCAAATATGGTAGGCATTGTCGGTGTTTTGCCAAGGCAGGTCGTGGCGGCCGTGCTCTTTGTGCCACGTTAATAGGGTGTCGCTTATTAGTTTCACGGTGCGGGTGCCTTGGATAGAAGTGTTGGTATTACAGAAAATGTGTCAGTTGGCGCGAGCCTGCTTTATTATAGCGCTATGCACACACCTTTACCTTCTGTAATAGCCTTGGCTCGATTTGATTTGCTCGGCGAGCATTTGGCTCATGCTCAAGCTTGCTTGTTGCAAGAAACCGACTGGCAAGAGTGGATCAATCAGATTGAGCTGCACGGCTTGTCCGGCTTTGCTAATAAGCACATGGCCGAGCATGACTTACCAGTGCCTGACGCGCTAGTCATGCCGCTTAAAGCGTTAAAAGTTAGGCATACGGCGGCGGCCGAAGCACGCTATCGAAGCTTGTGCGAGATAGACGCTATTTTTAAGCAACGAGGCTTAGCCTATGTGGCTCTTAAAGGTGCTGCTTTGATGCCTCATTTGTTTAAACAAGGCCACTTGCGCCCTATGCGTGACATGGACTTGCTGATGCCGCGTGAGTCCTTAGCGCAGGCGGCCGACTGTTTGCGTGAGATCGGCTTTGATTTGCCTGACGCTCAGCCGTCAAAATTTATGCGCGATATGCATCAATTGCCCAATGCTACGAAAACCGTTAACGGCATGATCTCGAGTGTCGAGTTACATAACGATGGTATTTCACGCGAAGTAAGTGGGCATTTCTATTACCCAAAGGTAGCCAGTAGTTTTCAAACCGTTACTTGGGGTGAGTTGCCGTTTCAGGCGCTAGAAGATGTGCAAATGTTACACCAGGTGAGTAAACACTTAGAGGGTTTGCACTCCGGTGCGGTGCTAAAACTTATTAATGTGATGGATGTCATCGGCTTAGCCGAGCTTGTGGCGTCGAGTGGCCAATGGGCTCGATTGGAGCAGCAGTACCCGCATGTGATTAATACCCTGCGATGTTTGCACCTACTTACCCCGCTACCGACCGTATTGCAGCAAAGGGTAGGGCAGTTGCCGACTCAAGCGCCTTCCGGCGTGGGGCAGATTATGGGCTCGCTCCGCGCCGCTTTATTGGGTGATGAGAGCCTAATTGAAAAAATGACGCCTTTATTACTGCCATCAGACTGGTGGATGCATTTGTACTACAATGTAAGTCCAAATAAATCTTTGCTCTGGATTAAACTGGTGCGCCACCCTTTGCGTGTCAGCAATTGGCTGTTGCGCCGAGTCTATTCAGGGTTGCTAGGTGGTTAACTAGTTAACTAGTTAGTTAAGGAGGTACTTTATATGAACTTAGAAAATCACTATCAAAAAACGCCCGAGTGTTTACTCGAAGACATGGACGGCGAGATGCTGTTATACAATCCGAGTAATGCCACTACCTTACACTTAAATGGCCCATCGGCGCTGGTCTGGGAGTTATGTAATGGTGACAATTCAGTCGCGACCATGATCCACACTTTGCAACAGGCTTATCCAGCTCAAAAGGACCAGATCGAGCGTGATGTTACCGCGGTAATAAAAGAATTAAGTGATAACGAGGCTATTCAACAAGTGCTTAGTCAGCCGGTGGTAAGCTAATGGCGCGCTGGTTGATCGACATGGCGGGCGTTAAAATCACCGTGCGAGCTAAAATTGGACCCGCCCGCGACGTGGCTAAGTTGGCACTCGCGTCGATGCGTTACGAGCGTACCAATACTACTCAAGGTATCGAACTTAACCTGACCTTTAAAGACACTGTATGGGAGTTAACTGACCGTTCAAATAATCTTCGACGCAAGCTAGATCAAGCTGGTGATGTTATATACCACCTTACCGATCGTATTGTGTTTCACCTGGCTGACAAAGCCAAAGATGTTCATTGTTTGCATGCCGCATCCGTCGCTCATGGCGCAAACGCCTTAGTCGTGCCCGCCAACAGCGGCGCGGGTAAGAGCTCCTTTACTTGCTGGTTAGTGGCAAACGGATTCGAGTATTTAACCGATGAGCTCATTCTAATAGATTCACAGGGAGCACTCGAAGGCTTGGCGCGGCCAATACAGATTAAATTTCATGGCTTAGAGGCAATCGATCGTTTATTAGTTAACCCGGAGCTAGTGCAGAAAGGTAAGTTCGCCACCGCACTGCCGGTTGAGAGTTTAGACGGTACTGCGGCTAGCGACGCTAAGAAACTAGCCTTGTTTGTGTTCCCAAAATATCAAAAGTCGGCTGAGTTTTCGTTCGAAAAACTATCGAGTGCCGAGGCTGGTATGCGTTTAATGGCAAATCATGTGAATGCGCGCAATCTTGAGGGCCATGGTTTCAGAGCGATGATGAATTTGATTCGTAACACGCCTTGTTACTCGCTTGAATACGGTGGCTTTGATACACTGCCGAGCGATTTCTCCAGCCAACTTGAAGCCCTGTTAGCCTCATCTACTGTAAGCCATGCCTGAAAATAAGCCCGATTCCGATTCCGATATTAGTTCCGATACTAGTTCCGATACTAGTTCCGATACTAAGAATAATTTTACCCGCCCGATTCGTAGCTTTGTAAAACGAGAAGGTAAGCTTACTGGTGGTCAGAAAAATGCGCTTGAACAGCTTTGGTCGACGCATGGAGTAGACCTAGGTGATCAGCGATTAGATTTAACTGAGTTATTCGGTCGCTCCGCTCCGGTAGTGTTGGAAATCGGCTTTGGTAATGGCCTGTCCTTAGCCGATATGGCTGAGGCGCACCCTGAGATGGACTTCTTTGGTATTGAAGTTCATAGGCCGGGCGTAGGCAGCTGCTTAGTTCAGGCTAAGAAGCGCGCACTGAATAATATTCGAGTTTCGGGTGAAGATGCGGTGTTGGTGTTAAATCAACAAATTGCCGATGGCTCACTTGAGCGAGTGCAAATCTTCTTTCCGGATCCGTGGCATAAAAAGCGCCATCATAAACGCCGCCTGATTCAGCCGGTGTTTGTTGAGCAGTTAGTGGCGAAGCTCAAGCCCGGCGGGCAGATTCACGTGGCGACCGATTGGCAGAACTACGCTGAGCACGTGCTTGCGGTGCTAACTACCAATACAAATTTGAAGAATACGGTTGCCGACGCTCCTTCGGCGGCCAGCTTTGTTACCGCTGAGGGCGAGTTATTAACTGACAGCGCTTTATGGGCCGGCGGCTCGTCATCGGCTGTAGGCTCGGTGGTTCCTGAGGGAACTGCGCCGATTGATAACCCCATACTGGCTAAAGGATGTTCAGAAAGGCCTAGTTACCGACCTGACACCAAATACGAACATCGAGGCATTCGTCTTGGACATGGTGTTTGGGATTTGTTGTTTAAAAAAATATAGAGTCATAACGTCGCATCTATCTAGCTCACAAAATTATCTCTTAAGCGGTTTCAGATTCGACTTTTTCCTACTAGATAAAGTGTAAAACTTTGGCTTTACAACGCAGTCGAACACCTAGGCGTGAGTGGTCTCAATTTAAAGTGTTAGGGCTTGGTCATACTCAAGGAAAGTTTGTTCAAATCGTTCAAAACAGCCGTTCAGTTTTCGCAAAACTAAAAATTGATGACCCTGATGTCATTAAATTGCTGTAACTCACTATTTTTCCAGTCAATCGCCTAGTATCTTTCTGGTCGATCGCCTAGTATCTTTCTCGGCAATTATCTGATTATTTGAACGGAAAACAACAGTTGAATGTAGGCAATCAATGTGTTCGTACCGCTAGCGCACGTTAATCTTAGTTCACAATGCTTTACATCTGCCTTGTAGTTATCCGTTTATACGAAGCTTTTTTTGACTATATTAAATAGGGAAGGGTTATATGGGTAGCTTTTCATGGATAAGTTAGCTTGCCTTGGGAATTCATCGCTATTTTAACATTGCAAACTGATAAACAAAACTTCGTTTACGTTTGTTATGAATCCAATCCCGCGTCGGCGGAACTGCAAAGTGGTAGCTTTTTCGATGTACTGCCCAATTAGGTGCGACCAATTCGCGGCGATTGCCGAGAATTGTGAGTGTCGAATAAATAATAAACACAGTTAGCGCCCTTTGCAGACTGTAAAAAATGACATCATCGTAGGGAAATTTGCATGAAAAAAATACCGTTGTTGCTCGCGGCTCTCTCATTTATTGTGCTGTCGAATGAGGCCTGGGGACAGAACCTGACAGGTACCAAGGAGGCGTTTACCACTAGCAATGTGGCGATCAGTGCGTTGGAGATAGGCCAGACATTCAATTATCGAGTAGCTTGGCAGTGCAGCTTTGTCAACGCTCCTCCTCCGCAGGGCTGTGGAGATTTTGAAGTGAACGACATACTCGCACCTGGTTTGGAGTTTGTTGCTTGTAGTGTCACAGGCGATTACAGCTGTAACGAATCAGGTGGCGCAATAACCATTGACAAGATCGGCGGCACCAATGGTATTAACCTCGGTGATGGCGACGCCTCGGAAGCGGCGATTACCGTGCGTCTGTCGACTGATCCGGCAGACTACCCCGGTGGCATCATTCCCGGTTCAATTGATAATACCGTCACTATCACTAGCGACCAGGCACCGATCACGCCGAGCGTTACCACGCCGATTAATACGCCAACCAATAATTGGGAGATAGGCAAGAGCGCTATTTTGCCTCGCGCGCCTCTAAGTCCCGCAACCGACAATGATATTATTTACCAAATCGAACTTTGCCCGAATGGGCCACTAGGGCTTGGTATCGGTACGACATTTTTGAGTAATCCTGTGGTTACCGATGTGTGCGACGCCAACGCAACATTTGTGTCGGCCACCTTTGATGGACTCGCAATCACACCTAGCATGCCAGCCATATGCCCGAGTCTTACGTTTACCTTACCAATCGGACTGGATCCAAGCGATGGGTGTCGAAGTCTTGAGCTTACATTGCAGTATACTGCTGCTAATTTTTCAATCGGCGACTTGGTAAACAACACGGCTACTGGCACCAACGATGACGGCCCGATTGACGTGTGTTCGTTACCCTGCACAAATTCGGTTGATCAAACGATTTCAGCGCCAACACCAGACTCCAATATCAGTAAAGGTGTACGCCGGAGCAACAGCGGGCTAGATGCGCTTAACCAATATAACATTGGCTTTAACACTCAAGATTCGAATGTATTGCAAACCAATGTGTTCATCGAAGATATTTTTCCGACCGAAATTGTGCCGATCGAAGTCTCGCTTAACGGTTGGGATGATGAAACGGTGATAGCCAGCTTGATCGAACTGCCATCCAATACGGTGTTAGAAGCCGCGTACGATGGATCCAATAATAGTACTCAATCATTGAGTGCCGCGGCTACGGGTATTCGCTTGAACTTTATCAGCGATGTGCCACCGGGTTTTAATAGTAATGGTTTGACCATTCGTTTTCGTACGGACGTGGCGCCCACTCTGAACATTGGCGACAGTTTTCAAAACTGCGCGACCATTGACTCTGATCAGATAATGGTGGCGCAATCGTGTGCAAACGTTAGTATTGTCGGGCCCATAGCGGATATTCGTTCATCAAAGTCGATGCCGAGCAGTCTGAATCCTAGCGAAGAGTTTACCGCCAGATTGCGCTTTAGTCAGCAGAACACAAGTTCACTTGGCACGATCAATCCGAGTGTGACGGACTGTTTGCCAGCTGAGTTAGAGTTCGTATCATGGGACGACGTTAATTTCGCGAATGGCTTGGATGACCCGCGAGATGCGCTTAATACCGGTAATACGTCGCCTGTTGGCGTTATGCCGAACTTGCAATACTTCGCTCCAGGAGACGCCGGCAATAGCTGTACCACGGGTGGCGGTATGCTGCGCTTCAGCTGGCTGGCCGCAGCGCCTGCGGGCTCGATTCAGGTCGACAACGCGCCAGGCGTCAATAACGCATTCACCTTTCCCGCTTATCCGGATCGTAATAATGATAATCTCGGCAATGCTGCCGATGGCGATACTGGCTTGACGATTAATATCGATATGTTGGTTACATTGCAAGTACGCAGTGCCACAGCGGCAGGTGGCCCAGTGGTTAATCGTATCGGCGCAGTGCCTGAGTCTGGCAGCTTCAATTGTATTTCTGGCGGCACCGCCGATGTCAATGATATTGATAAAGACACCAACATCGCTGAAACTATTTGCGCCGCGCAAGATTCATTCAGTGTCACCAGTACCGCCGCTTATGGCGCGTCTAAATTTATTGAAGGTTTTGCCGGATTGCCAAATATCGATCCGATCAATCCTCCCACTAACGCCAATGCCGCAACGGCCACAACACCTGCCTTCTGCCCTCAGGATCCAGACGGTCGTACTCGCACGCCGTGTATCGCTCAGGCGATGGCGGATCAGCCCTTTAACTATCGTGTGCGATTAAGTAACGATGGCAACGTGGCGGTCAGTGATTACGTAGCCTACGATATATTTCCGTACGCCGGAGATGTTGGCGTTACCGAGGCGCAAGTGGCAAATCCACGAGGGTCAAGCTGGACACCTCAACTGTTGGGCCCGTTGGTGGTTTCTAGTGCCAACGCCACGGTGCAAGCAGAACTCACCGCCAATGCCATCATTGAGTATTCAGCATCGTCTGATCCGTGTCGCCCAGAACTATCACTGGCCGCCGATAACAACTGGCAGTCAAGTTGTGTAGATGATTGGACGGAGCAGCCACTTGCTGACGGAATTACGTTTCCGGACGGTTATGCCAGCGTACGCGCTTGGCGACTGATAGTGCCATTTGCCAGTGGTTGGCCGTTGGCAAATCAGGCTGATTTGACTGAAGAAGATATCGTGGTCGACGTTCCAATGTTGGCTCAACAAACAGCTCCACGCTCTGATTACGATAACAATCTTCTCGAGATCGCCTGGAATAATATCGGTCACCGCGGTACCAATGACGATACCGGGCTGCGCTTGTTAGCGGCCGAAGCTCGTAAAAGTGGTATCGCTATGCCGGCGGATTTCCCCGTGGCCTCCAGCGGTGTTCGAATCGGCAACTTGGTGTGGAGTGATGATAATAATGATGGGGTCGCGCAAGACGGTGAGGCCGGTCTTTTCGATGTGTCGGTGCAATTGTGGGAAGATGTGACCGGCGATGGCCCTTCGGCCGACGATGTATTGTTCGATCAGCAACAGACTGACGCCCTAGGTAACTATTTGTTCGATGATTCTGATCCGCGTGGTGCTGATGGCTTACTAGGAACCGCCGATGACATTGTTGATAACCTTGGCATGCCCGTGGGCGACTACTACGTAGTGATTCCCTCGGCGCAAACCGGTGCTTTTGTACTCGATGATAATTATTCTTCAACGGGTGCCGGTAATAATCCTCTTGCAAATGACGATACCGATAACGACGATAATGGAGCCATTGATAATCGTGGCGCGGCGGTAATAACCACCGACCCTAATAGTCCAAGTATTGAAGGAATATACGCTTCGACTATCATGCTGACGGTGGGTGGTGAAGTAACCAACGAATCTGTGCGAGACGACGATTTAACTGACGACGACAATGATTTTTTCACTGATACTGATTCTAATGTCAGTGTCGATTTTGGTTTTTATCGACTTCGTTTAGGAAACCATATTTGGCTCGATGAAGATAATGATGGTGTGGCTGATAGCGGTGAACCTGCGATCGCCAACATGCAAGCACAATTGTTTGTTGATGACGGCGATGGGCTTTTCGACCCAGATCTAGATCAACTACTAGATACCGATACCACCGATGTCCAAGGCCAATACTTGTTCGATGGATTAGATGAAGGTGCTTATTTTGTGGTGATTCCAGATTCTCAGCTTGGTCTTACGGCTGGCGGAGATTCTTACAGCACGTCGATCATTCAGTCGTCTACGCCTACCTCAGTTGCAGGCAGTGCCTTAGCGGCTGACAATGACGACGATGGTGCTTCTGGTATCTTCGGGTCAATCGTTCCAGTCAGTTATGCTTCAGTTTCGACAGTGTTGAATTTAACCGTGAACGGCGCGGGTATTGGCGAGAGAGACACATCTAATAATGGCATCACGGGAACTAGCGCGACCGACGTAAATAATCGCAATGTTGAATTGAATGAAAACATTGCAGCCGACTTTGCTTTTCCAGATAGTAATTCCTACTTAACGGCTGATTTCGGTTTTGTTCCCGATGTGAGTTTGGGCAGTACAGTTTGGGTCGATAGTAACGGCAACGGAGTACAAAACAGTGGCGAAGGCGCGATTGCCGGAGCAACCGTGACGCTATTGAATTCAGCCGGCTCGCCTATCGACGGTAACTTAGTGTTAGCGGGTATTCAGATAGTGCAAACTACTACTGACGCTGATGGCCAGTACAACTTTAATCGCTTGGTGCCGAGCATCTATCGTATATCGGTGGATTTATCGACTTCCTCTATCCCTAATATTGACGATTATTTACCAACGCCGACACAGGTAACAACGCCCAACAATAACAATCGACTAGATTCCAATATTGATTACAGCGCCGATGGCAATCCCGCTGATTTAACGCACATTAGTGCTGCAATAACATTGTTGGCCGGCACCGAGCCGTCTAATGAGAGAGACCCAATTAATTCGACTGGCACCGGCGTTGGCTCTGATCCAGATCAGCCTAATCAGGCCGGGCTTACTGATAATGCTGGTAATATGACATTGGATATGGGTTTTGTACCACCGGTTAGCCTCGGAAGTACCGTATGGTTTGACGATAATGACGATGGCCTGCAAACCGTCGGTGAAGCGCCGATCGTAGGTGCAACGATCACTTTACTGAATCCCGGTGGTTCAGTGTTTGACAGCGACCCTTATTCCTTCGGCCTTCAAGGTCTAACCGTGGTGACCGACAGTGAAGGACAATACAATTTCGATGCGTTGCCGGCAGGAAGTTATCGTGTTCAAGTTAACCTCAGCTCTGCTAGCAATGCTAATGCGGCATTGCTGGTGCCAACACCGAGACAGGTGGCAGATCCCGATGCAGCAGGGCCAGGCCTAAATAACAATACTGACTCGAATATCAACACCGCTATCGATTCTAACGTGAATGATCAAATCCACTTTAGTGGAATAATCACGCTAGAGCCTAACACTGAGCCCGCCGGTGAGAGCGACCCGATTGGCACACCGGGCGCCGACCAGCCAAACCAAGGGTTGAGCGCCGCTGATGACCCCGATACCAGTGGTAATATGACGGTTGATTTTGGTTTTATTGAGCCCGTCAGTCTTGGAAGTACCGTTTGGTTTGACAGCAATGGCGATGGATTGCAATCGGCGAGTGACGTACCCATCAGCGGAGCATTGGCTACATTACTAAATGCCGATGGTTCTATTTATGACAGTAATCCTGCGACGGCGGCGATTGACTCAGTCTCCGTGTCTACAGACGCTCAAGGCCAATACAATTTTAATGGTCTGCCTGAAGGCGATTACCGTGTGCAGCTTAATCTCACGTCAGCGACCAGCCATCCGGGAGCTATGTTGTCGCCAACACCTCGGCAAATAGCAGACCCAGATGCCGCAGGGCCTGGGCAAGATAACAACACCGATTCAAACGTAGATTTGGCGGCACCTGGGCATAATCCTGTGGCTAACATTTATCAAAGTGGCGTGGTCTCACTGACAATTGGCGGCGAACCATTGCTGGCTGTTGAATTTGACCTAATCGGAATACCTGGCGCCGACCAACCGAACCAAACCGCAACCGAGCCTGACGGCAGCGGCAATATGACCGTGGATATGGGTTTCTTTGCACCAGTGAGCCTAGGCAGCACAATATGGAATGACACTAATGCTAATGGCAATCAAGACGCAGCAGAGCCAGCAATACAGGGTGCAATAGTTACCTTGTTGGATGCTGCTGGAACTCCAGTCGATGGTGACCCTAATATATTAGGGGTTCAGCTGGTAACGGATGTTACCGACGCCGATGGTCAATATAACTTTGATGGATTGCTTCCCGGCAATTATCGAGTCCAAGTAGATTTGAGTGCAGTAATTAATAGCGATGACTATCTACCAACACCGCTGCAAGTTGCCGACCCTGATGCGTTAGGCAATGACAATACCGACTCTAATATCGACACCGCGTTTGATACTAATGTCAATGACTTGATTCATACCAGTGGCGTTATCACGCTGTCTGCTGGCGGCGAGCCTGTTGGCGAAGCTGACCCAATTGGTGTCGGTGGTGCCGACCAGCCTAATCAGGGTTTAACCGCCCAAGTTGACCCAGATGCATCGGGCAACATGACGGTAGATATGGGCTTTATTAAGCCGGTGAGTCTAGGCAGTACCGCTTGGCTAGATATTAATGGAGACGGTTTACAAGACGTGGGCGAACCACCTATTGTGGCTGCGGGCGTAACTTTATTAAACGCTAATGGAACTGTGTTTGACAGCGATCTAAATGTTGCTGGTGTGCAGGCGTTAACGGTCGCAACCGACGCGCAAGGTCAATACAACTTCGATGGTATTCCGGAGGGTGACTATCGAGTTCAGATAGATTTAGCATCGGCTACTAATACCAGTGCAATTCTCTTTGTGCCAACACCAACACAGATTGCTGCCCCAGATGCGGCAGGGCCAGGCTTCGATAATAACAATGATTCAAATATCGACTTTTTGTTTGATCCGGTTACCACAGACCAAATTCACACCAGTGGTATTGTTACGCTTACTGTTGGAGGTGAGCCAGTTGGTGAAGCCGATCAGATTGGCACACCGGGTGCGGATCAACCAAACCAAGCGTTAACGGCGGCTAACCAACCTGATGCCAGCGGCAACATGACCGTTGACTTTGGTTTTATCGAGCCCGTGAGTCTTGGCAGTACAGTTTGGTTTGATTCCAATACGGATGGTAACCAAGACGATAATGAACCGCCGATTTTGGGTGCGTTGGTGACTCTGCTAAACAGTGGTGGCACCGTATACGATAGCGACCCAACAGCACCTGGCATTCAAGCGCGTATGGCAACCACGGACGCAACAGGTCAATATAATTTTAACGGTCTACCTGCTGGCAGTTACAGTGTTCAAGTTGATTTGTCTGCAGTAGCTGGCTCGAGCTCTATCACGCCAACGCCGATACAGGTTTTAGATCCAGAAAACAATATTAATTCTGATTCTAATATCGCTACGGTCGATCAAAATGGTTCGCCTGCGGACACATCAGACGATCTGTATCGAAGTGGTGTGATTATATTGAGCCTAGGAGGTGAGCCAGAGAACGAAGTCGATCCAATCGATGCTGTTAATGGTAACGGCCCAGTTGCTGATCAACCGGGTCAAGCTGCTCAAATAGACAGTAGCGGTAACATGACTGTTGACTTTGGTTTCTTTCAACCCGTTAGCTTAGGTTCAACCATTTGGGAAGATCTAAACGGTGATGGTGAGCAGAATGCGCTGGAGTTGCCTATTGAAGCTGCTACCGTGACATTATTAGATGCGGCTGGAGTACCAGTCACAGGCGTCTCAGCAGTATTAACCAATGCCGACGGTGAATACAATTTCGACGGATTACTCCCAGGCGATTATCGAGTTCAAGTTGATTTGTCTACTGTCGTTGGTGGTGCTGATTTAATACCCTCGCCGGTACAAGTGGCTGACCCAGATTTGTCTGGTGATCCGTCTGAAGACAGCAATGATGATTCCAATATTGATTTTGTGTTCGATACAACGGGCGCCAATGTCACCACCGATCAGATTCATACGAGTGGTGTGATTACTCTGGCTCCTGGAACCGAGCCAACTGCCGAAACCGATTCAATCGGAGGCATTGGGCCTGATCAACCGAATCAAGATACGGCCGGTGTTGACCCTGATGCGGCAGGTAACATGACTCTTGATATGGGTTTTGTTCGACCGGTTAGCTTAGGAAGCACAATTTGGCAAGATGAAAACGGTGACGGCATTCAAGATGATGGTGAGCCTCCCATTTTGAACGCAACGGTTACCTTGCTTGACGCTGTTGGTGCCCCAATAGATGGCGACCCTTACACGTTAGGCATACAAGCAATTACAACTGTGACCGATAGCGATGGTCAATACTTCTTTAATGAATTGCCTCCGGGTGACTATCGAGTACAGGTTGACCTAGCAACTGTTGTCGGTGGTAGTGCACTGATTCCAGCGCCTAATCAAGTGGCTGACCCTGACGCTGTGGCAGATGACAATACTGACTCGAATATCGATGTTCCGTTTGACCTCAACCTAGTTGATCAAATCCATACCAGTGGTGTAATCACATTGACCGCGGGCGGGGAACCAGTGGCTGAAGTTGATCCGGTCGACCTAATTGATGCAAACGGAAACGTTAGCGATCAACCTGGTCAGACTGTGGCCAACCCAGATAATAGTGGCAATATGACTGTTGATATGGGCTTCTATGCGCCGGTAAGCGTTGGTAGTTTTGTATGGCAAGATAATAATGGCGATGGTCTTCAAGATGCTGGCGAGCCACCATTGGCTGGTTCGTTAGTGACGTTATTAGCTGAAACTGCGCCAGGGTCTGGGGTGTTTAGCCCCGCATTTCCAATTGGTAGTATGGCCGCTGTGCCAACTGTCACAGTCGGGCCTGATGGCCTTTATGAGTTTACCAACTTGCCACCAGGAAATTACAAAGTACGAGTGACTCCTGCTGTTGGATTCTTCCCATCCCCGGTGCAGAATGCGACGAACGATGACGATACAGCTAATGATTCAAACATTGCTAGTGAGTCAGTGATCCAAGATGTAGTGGGCCGCACGGCATTTGAGAGTGGGGTGTTTGAGGTAACTTCCGGTGGTGAGCCAAATGAGGTTGGGCCAGACGCCAATAGAGGTGATCGGCAAGATGGTGCGCCCAATAGCGCTGAAGACTTGAGCGGTAATATGACGATTGACTTTGGTTTCGTGCCACCGGCATCTCTAGGTAACTATGTTTGGTTAGATCTAGACATGGACGGTGTTCAAGACGCGAATGAAGATGGCATAGCCAACGTAACTGTTAACCTGTACCAAGACACCAATAGTGACGGCGTTATTGATGGTGCTGAAGCGACCACTCCGGTGGCGACGGTGACAACCGGCCCTAACGGCGGTTACATATTCAATGGCTTACAACCTGGCGTTGCGTATCAAACCGGTGTTGATGTGTCGACAATGACTCCAGGGCTGGTGCAAACATTTGATGAAAACGATGGTGTTGGCGCGACCGACAGCTTGTCTGGCCTGATAACGCTTGATCCAAATGAGTTTCATGAAACGGCTGACTTTGGTTATGCACCTGCCGCTGGGGTTGGTGCCGTAGGCGACACCATCTGGGTCGACGCCAACGATAATGGTCTGCAAGATCCTGGTGAACCAGGCATTGCCAATGTCGTCGTGTCAATTACGCCGGCACCAAGTGTCGACCTAGGCGCAGGCCCGGGTATTGCAATTACGACTGTGACGGATAGCAACGGCAAGTATTTGTTTCCTAACTTACCGCTAGATCAAACCTACATAGTCGAGGTAGATATTGCTTCGTTGCCACTAGGCTATGTTTCTGGCCCAAGTAATCTAGGAGATCCTGACGTGCGTGACGGTAACAGCACGGTTGCTGATGATCAGACAACTGTAGTGATTACTGCACAAGACCCGATCAACCTAGATTTGGACTTCGGTTACTTACCACCAGCCGGACAAAATAACTCGGTTGGGGATACTATCTGGATCGATTTAGATCGTGATGGTGAGGGCCCAACAGGTGCCAACTCTGGTGTAGACGCAACCGAGCAACCTGTGCCTGGAGTAACGGTTAATATTGTCGATAGTGTCGGCAGCGTTGTTGCCAGTACAGTCACCGATGCCAATGGTCAATACTTATTTACGGGTTTACCAGATGGTCAATACAGCATCATTGTCACTGACATTAACAATGTATTGAGTGGACTTGAGCAGACCTATGATCGTGATGATGGGGCAACGGCTAATCCACTGACGCTAAATCAATCTACGGTTAATCTCGACGTCGGCGGCCTACTAAATGTTCCAGTTGATAATCGTGATCAAGATTTTGGCTACGTTGAGTCCAATAATGTTGGTGGCGACGGGTCGATTGGCGACACTATCTTCTTTGATGAGAATAATTCAGGGTTACCTGAGCCAGGTGAAGGCCTCGAAGGAGTTACGGTTCAGTTGTTCGGCCCAGGGCCGGATGGTGTTATTGGCGGTGGCGACGATGTGTTGATTGGTTCCACTATTACAGATGAAAACGGTAATTACCTTTTTACCGGTTTGGATACTTCGGATACCGGCCCTAATCCAGGTACTGAGTATCAAGTAGTCGTTGTGCCGAGCAGCTTACCCAATGGCGGCAGCGGCTGGAGTAATAGCGTTGACCCAGATAGCGCCCCTAACGTAGGTGATAATGAAAGCATCACCACGCTAACCGTAGCGTCTCCGATCGACCTAGATCAAGATTTTGGCTATATATCAGATGATCTTAATAGCTTGAGCGGAACCGTATGGCCGGATACAAATGGCGATGGTGAGTTGATAGAAGATGGTCGTTTCTCAGGCGTAACCGTTGAGTTGAGAGACCAAAATGGCAATCTCATTTCGACCACACGCACGGATGCAAACGGCGATTTCTCCTTTGAAAATTTACCAGACGGTATCTACATGGTGGTGGTGACTGACGACGATAATATATTGTCTGATTTTGAGCACACTGACTCGCCAAATGGTTTGACTGATAAGGCTGATTTAACCAGTAAGGACGACACAGGTTATATTGTCGACCTTGACTCAGCCGGTAGCGACCCTGACCCGGTTACCGATACAACCGCTGATTTTGGTTACAAACCGATCATTACTAATCCGATCTCACTGGGCGCGTTCTTAGCTGCCAGCGATGGTGAGGGTTCGGTCGTGGTTACTTGGGCGACGCAAACAGAGGTCGCAAATATCGGCTTCAACCTGTATGGCCAAGTCGACGGTCAATGGAAGCAATTGAATGCACAGTTGGTGATTGGCTTGGGCGACTCTGTGTCAGTTCAGTCGTATGACTTGGTTGTTGAGACAACCGCCACGACATTTGCGTTAAGTGACATCGATCTGACGGGTAAAGAGACATTGCACGGCCCATTCGATATAGCTAAGCCGTATGGCTTTATTGGTGAGCGTCAGTTAATTGATTGGAAGTCTGAAAAGGCCGACAGAGACAATAAGCAAGCTAAGCGACTACAGGCCCGAGAAGCTTATCAATCGGTGCAGACCATACGCCGACAACTAGAAACTAAGCTTATGGAAACTAAGCTAATAGAGAGTAACTAAGTCATGACCAAAAACATTACTTTTGCAGCTGTTTCATTGGCGCTAAGCCTCTCGGTTCCGATCGCTCATGCGGCAGGCCGAGATATCGTTAACTTAAAAACCACTGAATCAGGAATACATCAGATAAGCTATCAAGAAATAGTGGCCTACGGGGCCGATATTGACGGCGAATTGATTAATAATATTGCCTTGTTAAATGCCGGGCTGCCACAGCAAATACAAGTCGTGGGAAGTACCAACGATCCGCTTGTTTTTGGGGCCGGGTCAGTGGTCCGTTTTGTCGCAAGCCAACTAGACACCCTGTACACCGATACCAATGTGTACACGCTTGTGGCCGATGCCTCTCAGGCGCGGCGGGTCTCTATTGATTCCAATGCGATCCCCGGAGGTGCAAATGCCCATAGTTATTTAGCCACTAAGACATTTTCCCCTCAGAACGCCTATTCGTTTACCTCTCCAGATGCTGGCGACCCTTGGCATGCGAAGCGCATTGTTGCGATTGGTCAGCCGGTCAGTGAGCAGATTGTTATCGCGCTTGACAATGTCGCAGTAGGTGGCAACCAAGGCTTAACCAAGGCAAAACTTAAGGTTAACGTGTGGGGCAGTACAGATCTTCCTGGCGCCGGTAACGACCATTCACTCAAAGTTTCTTTTAACGGCGCAGAGGTTGCGGAAAAGCAGTTTGATGGCCTTGAGTCGGCGACGATTACGACGGAGCTTGATGATGTTAGCATCGGTAACAATACGGTAAAAATCACACTGCCCAATGATACGGGCTTCAGTTACGATGCGGTAAACTTAAATTCGATAGAAATTGAGTACCCGCGTAAGTTTGTTGCACAAGATAATCGTTTAGATTTCGATTCAAGGTTTAGTCGTTATCGGATTAGTGGCTTTGGCGCTCTGCCAAACGGTTCTGACGATATCCTTATTATGCGTCAGGACGCGAGTGGTCTGAGTGTGGTTGTCAATAGTCAGGTGGCGTGCCGGGTCGGTTGTGTGGTTACTATGGGTGGTAGTGGGCAGCCTGCGCACTATTATCTGGCGGCCAAATCAGCGATCCATAAACCGGTGCTAGATGCATTGCCAATACCTCAGAACATTAAAAGTGGCAATGCCAAATATCTCATCATCAGCCACCCGGATTTCATTGCGGCTGATGGCGATAATTTGCTTGAAAATCTTGCTGATGAGCTTACCAATGAAATGGGCTCGGCCAAGGTGGTTGACGTTGAAGCTATTTACGCACAATTTGGTAATCACGTATTTGACCCACGTTCGATTCAACAATACATACGCTATGCGGTGGCAAATCTAGAGACACAATATGTGGTATTAGTTGGCGGCGATGTTTATGATTATCGAAACTTTGAAAATGATGATGCGCGTAGCTTTATACCCAGTTTGTACGCCGCGACAGGCAACAACATTACCTTTGCGCCGGTTGATGCTAAGTACGTAGATTTAGACGATGACAATGTGCCGGATCTGCCGATTGGCCGATTGCCGGTGAGAACAACGGCTCAGTTGCAAATATTATTAGACAAGCGGCGCGCCTACCTTGACCGCGACTACGCTGGCACCGCCTTATTGGTGGCGGATAAGTATGACCAAGCCCAGCAGTATGATTTCAAGCGTGACGCTAATGCAATTGAAGCCCAATTCCTACAGAATTTCAGCATCGAAAAAGCCTATGTTGACGATCTAGGCTCACGAGCAGCACGTAATAAAATCACTCAAGAGATAAACGACGGGGTCAGTTTGACCGCCTTTTTTGGTCATAGTTCGACTAATCAATGGAGTTTTGACGGTCTACTAACTGGGCCCGATGCGGCGGGTTTAAATAATGCCGGTCGGCCAACGGTGGTAACTCAATGGGGCTGTTGGAACGCGTATTACGTAAGTCCCAGTGAAGACAGTATGGGGCACCGTTTCATGATGGAAGGTGAACAAGGTGCGGTGGCTGTTATGGGTGCAAGCACGTTGACTAACGCTGATAGCGAGCGAAAATTGGCCAAATTAGTATTTGCCAGACTGGCTAATGGCGAACGATTAGGTGATGCTGTAACCAATGCTAAGCAAGAACATGCTGTTGACAATCCTAACGATCTTGACGTGTTATTAGGGTGGACAGTCCTCGGCTTGCCTGATTTGTTTATTAACTAGCTTTATGCACGGACTAGCGAGAGTTGCTCGATGAAAAAAAATAACGAAATCAGTATATTAGAGATAAAAGATAAACAGATGAATCAGAGACGAAAACTACTATTGGGCGTAGGCGCTAGCAGTGCTATTGCTGTTTGGCATAAACCTATTGTTAACGCCATTATTCTTCCCGCACATGCGCAGACATCGAACCCTGCGGCGGTTTGCCCCATGATCGTTTTGGGTAATACGGTGACAGGCCCAGTCTCAGGCAGCAACACTCCGCCTGTTTGTTCAGTCACATTTGATGTGCTTAGTGCCACTGCGGTAACCTCGCTAACGATTACTGGCATTACTACTACTGCCTTACCTGCCGACACAACTGTTACTTTTGACAGTCTAGGCCAAGCCACTGATCTTGCTGGACCGAGAATTACTTGGCGAGGGCCAGCGGCCGGCGCGCCTTTTTGTTTGCCGTTTACGCCAGTCGATAGCGTGACGTTTACGATTACAGCCACCTGTGCAGCCGCCGGTGGTGGCACATTTTCCCAGGATTTCACACTGGCAAGCCTGCTTTAATACGATGCACAAAGGGTATCACTGAACCTTTGTGGTTTGTAAGGAGCGCAATCCGTTTGGCATTAGATTCAAACATTGTTAATTTTTGTCGCTTTACCTAGAGCGTTTTTTCATAGACTGATAAGCTAGTTTAATACGTAGGAGCCATTTTTGAACCTGTCACCGTGAGGCTGATAGCTAATCATGGCTTGGGTTGAGTAAGTTGGTGACTAGGGGCTTTCACGCTACCAAATAAAAAATGAAAAAATTATCATTAAGAACAATAACGTTGTTGTTGCTTGTGCTTTGCGGCTTGAGTTTTACGGCACCATCTTCGGCCCTAGATAAGTTCAAAGTTGAGCGTCAACGATCAGGCATCTCAGCGCCTCTGGTTGATAAGGGTGATTACTATCGACACGCTGATGGTCGAGAATTGAAGTTCTACCGTAAAAAGGATATTTACGTGGTCAGAAAAAAGTCGGCAAGCATGAAGGCCGGTAAAGCGAACAATAATCTAAGTGCTACGCAGCGCTTTAGTGCTCAGTTTGGTGAGCGTGTGCAGGCGCTAAGCGGTCACCAACTTGGTGGACTTGAAGTAGTGCGTATTGATAATCAGCCGCTGGGTAAAATTGCTGCCAAGCAAAATTTTGATATCAAGCCTGAAATGTTGGCTGCCCTAGACAGTTCAACGCAAAGCATGATGCCGGTTTTTACTACCAAACAAGGCCAAGCTGATTTGTTGTTGTTGCCTAAGGTAACCATTGAGTTAAACGATTCGATTGACCAAGCTGATGCGTTGTCGCTACTTGGCGGCAAATACGGTTTGCGCGTGGTTCGCAAGCTGAAACTGTCGGCTGATGTTTATAGCATGGCGTTTGAGAATAGCAACATAGACCCCAGTTTGCAGTTTTCGCAGATTCGACGAATGATGAATGAGTCGTTCGTCGCTTGGGCAGAGCCTCAGTTTTATGTTAAACCGATCAAACAAGAATTTACTCCAAACGATACCTTGATTGGGCAGCAATGGAATTTAGTCAATAAAGGTTTTCGAGGCTCCCGTTGTGACACTGATTGTGATGCAAATAATGCCTGGGACATTGGTGATGCGAATGGCACGGGTAGCGTAATAGGCACTGGAGTGGTGATCGCGGTTATTGATGATGGTGTACAACTGGATCACCCGGATTTAATCAACAATATTTGGATTAATGCCGGTGAGATTGTAGGCAACGACATTGACGATGACGGTAATGGATATATTGACGATATCAACGGCTATGATTTTGTCACCGATGATAACGGCACCGTTTGTGAGAACAACCTAAGTCAAAGCCTAAATGATGGTGACGTTGGACCAATGGGAAGCTTTGGCCAAGACGCTAACCCTAGCCCCCGAGCAACAGCAAATTGTGTGTTAGCCGGCGAACCCTTAGAGGAAGACAATCATGGAACCGCCGTGGCTGGAATTCTAGCCGCGCAAGGTAATAATGGTTTAGGCATTGCTGGTGTCGCTTATGGCGCCAAAATCATGGCTATTAGAGTCATTTCAGCGTTTGATGAAGCTCCTCTGGCTGCCGACAATGAGGGTTTTTGTAACACCATTGCTGAAGCGATGGAATACGCCGCGCAACATGCTGATGTAATCAATAATAGTTGGAGTTTGCCGATATTTTGTAGCGTGCTTGATGCGGCCCTGATCAGGGTCAATGCTGGCACCGTGACAACAGGCTTAGGCTCTAAACGTGCCGGTGGTTCGCCAGTGATATTCGCCAGTGGCAACAATGCCAGCGGTTGGGTCAAGGTAACCGTGCCGGTTAAGGCTGGTAAACATGCTTACGAATGGCGATTGCTGCGCAGCGCATTTCCGCAAGACTTTGAGACTGACGACGATACCGTTTGGCTGGATGATATCGTTTGGCCTGATAGCAGCAGCGAAAGTTTTGAGACAGGTATCGGAGACTTCACCACCCAATGGGTACTCAATAGCTGCAATGCGGAGTGCACCGAAAATATTGGCGATGAGCCGGTTTGGGATATTGAGGCGCGCCAGCAATTTGTTCGAAGTGGAATCCAGTCGGCTAGAATACAAGCATTTGATGGTGTTGATGAATCCGATTGTGGTAATAGTTACCTGCATCAAATAAAAGAGGGTCCGGCTGGAGTGATTTCATTTTGGGTTTGGGTGTCGACAGACTTCCAAGAAGGTTCCGATAAATTTGAATTCTTAATCGATGGTGAGGAAGTAATTAGTTATGGCGATTTAGCGGCCTTCGGGTTCGTAGATAATCGTGTCGCTTATCCGGCTTCTAGCGGTAACGCTAGTGTCATGCCGACCGGCGTAATTGCAGTGGGCTCAAGCACATCAGGCGATTTAAGTGGCCTATCATCTGTCTCAGAAGAGGCCGAGGAACGCGCTTCGTACAGCCAATATGGTCCGACCCTTGATCTTGTCGCGCCATCGAGTGATCAGCATCTTGGAATCACTACCACAGACAGAACCGGTGCGGATGGTTTTGTTAGCGGTGACTACACCGCAAGCTTTGGTGGCACCTCAGCGTCGGCACCGGTTGTTTCTGGTGTAGCGGCCGCGATGTTAGCGGTTAACTCAGCGCTAACCGCTGCGCAAGTAAAGGCTAAGCTACGTGAGTCAGCGGATAAAATTGGCCGAGCAACGTATGTTGGTGGTCGTAACGATTTTCATGGCTATGGGCGGGTGAACATGTTCTCGGCCTTGTCGGAATTGGTAGTCCCAGACTCAATGTGTTCAGCGGCGAGTTTCGACTATACCGTTGCCAACGATCTACTTCTCTCACGTTACCAACCGCAAGCCGGCGGGTTTTGCTCCGCATTGGGGCCAATGGCGCCAGATGACTCAATATGCTTGCCTATTCGCGCTAAAAATGGCAATACCGCGGTGATTTGTCTCTAGTAGGGTGAAAGTCTAAATCACCGATTCGTCGTCGGTGTAAGTATCAATACGAAGTAGTTGAGGGCCTTGCGCTGATTCGTAAGTCTCAATCATGAATTCGATCGGCCGACAGCAGACGTAACAGTCTTCGACGGTTTGATGGTTGCCTTGGCTTAAATCGATAAAAGCAGTAAATGCTTCACCGCAATAAGGGCAGTTGACTTGCTGTTCATAGTACATGCATCGATAATACCCCTTTGAAGTTGAAGCTATTGTAAATAGCTCAGTAATAATCCTGATGATCAGCACACTCTATGAAAAATCAACCAGACTGGTGGGACCCGTACTCGTGCCAGCCTTATAAAATGCAAGACGAGGATAAGCCTCGTTCTGGGCTTGCCAATGTTTGGGAATACAGCAAAGTTGCGGGGTCAAACCTGCTTGGTCTGCCTGCCATTACCTATCAAACTTTGATGCTCAAAAAGTCGCCCGCCAACATCGCCGCCGACCAATTTGTTGGCCTTAGTATAGCGCCCGATGAGCAGTATCAATCCGCCTTAGTCGAGATGGTTGAAGAGCTGGGTGTTAAACAGTTGTTGATCAGAATTCCCAGTTGGGACCTGGCTGAGTTAGATGGCTATGTGCGCTTTCTTGAATTATTCCCGGCGAATGAATTTGTAATCAATATTCTACAAAGTCGTGACAGCGTTAATAATCTTAACGAGTGGCAAAAGCAGGTCGCCAGCATCATTGCTGCGACACAACATATTACTAAAACGTTTTGGATCGGTAATGCGGTCAACCGCACCAAGTGGGGCTGTGTGCATTCTGGTCAAGCGCTTGATCTACAAGTTAAGGTCGAAGAACTGCGGGGGGAGTTCCCCGACTTAAAATTACTTGGCTCATCAATCATCGATTTTGAACCGTTACTAAGCTGGCGCACCTTATGGAACTTTCGAAAATTTCATATCGAAGCTAACGCCGCACTGCTCTACGTTAATCGACGTCACTCGCCATATGGTACCCAATACGGTGTGTTTGATTTAGAAAATAAGCTTCGTCTGGCCAAAGCCATGACTAAATTGTCGAATCGCTGTGATGACAGTTTATGGATTACTGAAACCAACTGGCCATTATTAGATACCAAGCCATACACGCCAAACTCAGGCAAGCCAACGACAACAGTCGATGAAGAAACCCAAGCCAAATACCTCAAATGGTATTACCAGATTGCATGGCAAACCGGCTGGGTCGACAAGGTTTATTGGTGGCAACTGATCAACCCCGGCTATGGATTAGTGGATCATCGAGAAGGCAGTTTGAGGAAAATGCCTTCGTATTATGCTTTTAAGGAGATCATTGATAGTGAGCTTGGAGAAACACCAAAACAACCTTGATCTTACCTAATGCTGAGCTTCTAAAATTTTGAGTTAAATGAGAATTTTTCCAACTCTTTAGCGAGTTTACGTTGATAGTAAGGAATACCAACCCAGGTATACACAACAAATGCCAGCCAGCTATATGAAATGACAATCGAGGCTTGGCTGTAACCTAGGTCATCGGTAATTTGCGAAAGTAAATTAAAAAATAAATATGCTCCAATAAGCATAATGGCACTTTTTAAATGGCTCAGGTTCGCTAATGCCGAGTTGAACCGCCACCATAAACCAAACACAATATTCTGACGCATTTTGATATTTGCGAATAAAGTAAGCGCGGCTTTGTTTTCTGGGTTTTGTAAAATTATAAATTTAGCGTGATATTCAGCTTCTTCAATATTATATAAAGACAATTGAATATTTCCCATCAACACATTGGCGGCTATATTTTGAGGGTCTGATTGCAATGCTTGGGTTGCGTAATCTAAAGCAGCACTGTTGTTTCCTGTATCAAAATAGTGCTCACCAAAAGCCGCCTTCAAAGCGCTTGAATCGGGCTCTATTTGTGCTGCTTGCTCTAGGCAAGCGAAGGCTTGGTCGTACTGATTTAATAGTGTGTAAATAGTGTTTTTAAGTAGCAATGCGTCAGTGTTGTCCACTTCTAGAGATAAACTTTGATCACATAAGGAAAGCGCGGTGTCGAGGTCGTTCTTTAATACGCATACTTGGGCACTTGCTGTGTATAAAAAAGGCAGACTTGGGTCTTGGTTAAGTGCGATCTTAAGTTCATATTCTGCCGCATGAATACGGTTCTGCTCAATTAAATTAAGGGCGAGGAGGCCGTGAAACTCTGGTGAGTTAGGATCTTCAGATAAAAGCTCTTTAAGAAAACTTATTGAAGCTTCGTACGCCCCTTGGGCATAGTGGCGTTGGGCCATTTCAAACTTATAGTCATTCATAATTGTGCAACTAAGTGATTAACTTAGTTATGCTCCTTAACGTATTGGTGGATAGCGTAAGGGGCCGATTGGTAAAATACGATCATATAGAGGGTAAAGAATAAGGCGCCTTGATTAAGAATACGGTAGTAAGGGAAGGTCAACGTTGCCATTTCCACATTGACGGCGGCTAGATAAACCATCGCACAGTATAAAATGATGAGTGTTAAGCCTCCCGCTACGGCGATTACCGTCTCTTTTTTTCTAGTAGGGCTGCCGAGTAGCCATCCATTCAATCCGATCCAGATCAATGGCATCCAAAAGCGTCCATATAGAGGAAGTTCAATAAAAATTGGGATAAGCAGAGATGCGAATAGAATAGCGACCGGGTCGATCACAAGTTTGCTGTAGAGGCTAGGCTGAGGTTCGTCTATGATTTGATAAACTGACATAGTGAATATTATCTATTGTGGTTAGAGTAAAATTTTTAATTTTTACTATGCTTATTTATGAAATCTAAAACGTCATTATATCGGCCGCCGTCATTGGCATAGCGGGCATAATTACGAGCGGTGGTCAGCCATTCCGTTGTGGTCGCGCGGCTTTCTCCAAGCGCTTCTTTGAAGTGCTTGATGCTGATTGACACATCATTCCCCGTATCAATGGACTCGTCAATAGCTTCATCCGCGGCCATTTCAATCAGATTAGACAGGTCCGCACCAGAATAGCCTGGAGTCTTATCGGCTATTGTATCGAAGTTAATATCGCCGCTAACGGGTCGCCCTTGTATGTGGTGCTTCAATATTCCTTTGCGGGCAACACGATCGGGCGGCGGCACAAAGAACATTCTATCGAAGCGGCCAGGCCTTAAAAATGCAGAATCAATTGCCCAAGGCACATTGGTTGATGCTAAGACTAAGACACCGTCGTTGTTCTGAGAAAAGCCGTCTAGTTCAGTTAGAAACTGACTGACTGTATTCGCTGAAGAAGTGCTGCGCGCATGCTCGCGCTTACCGGCTAATGCTTCAAGCTCATCAAAAAATATAACACTAGGTGTTTCGTTACGCGCTTTCTCAAAAATTGCGTGAAGTTTTTGTTCAGACTCGCCAATGTACATATCTAAAACATCTGAGACTTCTACATTAAAAAATGATGCATTGCATTCGCCGGCCGTAGCGCGTGCCAGTAGAGTTTTACCGCAGCCAGGGGGGCCATAAAGCAAAACGCCACCCCCTATTTTTTTCTTAAAGCGTTGAAATAAAGAAGGCGACTGAAACGGTAGAATTATTTTTTTATGAATCTGCTTTTTGATTTTCTCTAAGCCAACCACATCACTGAAATCAGTGTTTTTTTGACGATAACGAGAGAGATCAGTTATTTGTGCAAGGTCTGGTTTTTCAACAACCTTTAGTTTAGTTGCTTGTATTTCTAGGCCTAGTATCGATTCAAAGATGGGGTTCTGCATCCGGATATTTTGTTTTCTTGCCGACAGGTAGACACTTTTCGCGGTGTCTAGATTGTTCTTATCGATCAGTAACTGAATTAATACATTGAATGTTTCAATATCGATTTTTTGAGCTAGCGTCTCTAACGACAGACTTATATTTGGGTCTTCTGCAGCCTCAACTAATTGTTCAAGTTCATCAGCAGTTAATGTGTTGCCAAGCACGCTAATATACAAAGCAATATTATCGGTATTGCCACTTTCGATAAGCGCAAAGGTGATTATTTTCGCTAATTCAGGGGAAGGGCCTGCATCGAATGCGGCCTTTAAATCGGAGAGCGTATTAATATCCATAGTTATAAGTCGTTTGGAAGCATGGTTATGCCTTTATTGTAGTGACTCCATTTGCACCACCTAGTAATAATACATCAGCGCCACGTTGGGCGAATAGGCCATTAGTGACAACGCCAGCTAATTGGTTTATTTGGCGCTCTAGTTCTACTGGATTATCGATTTTCAAATCGTGTACATCGATGATTAGGTTGCCATTGTCGGTGATCACGCCTTCACGCAAAATCGGGTTGCCTCCGAGTTTTACTAATTGGCGTGCTATATATGATTTCGACATAGGGATGACTTCAACCGGCAATGGAAACGCGCCTAGCATATCGACTAATTTTGAGTCGTCGGCGATACAGACAAACTTTGCGCTGGCCGCGGCGACAATTTTCTCGCGGGTTAACGCAGCGCCGCCGCCTTTGATTAAGTGTAGATGCCTAGTCGATTCATCGGCACCGTCGACGTATATCGGCAAATCACCGACTTGGTCTAGCTCATACACTTTTATGCCGTGGCCACGCAATCGTTCAGCGGATGCTTCTGAACTGGCAACGGTGCCGTCAATCTTGTTTTTCATCTTGGCTAATTCATCGATAAATAAATTAGCGGTAGAGCCGGTGCCGACGCCGACCACCCAGTCCCACTCAATGTATTCAATGGCGGCTTCTGCGACTAGTTGCTTGGCTTGGTCTGGGGTCATATTATTTTACTCTTTGGTAGGTCGCTATTTATGCTCTTCGGCAGGTAACGCAGCCGTGAGCTTGTCAGTTCAAAAAAAGCCGTGAGCTTGTCAGTTCAAAAAAAGCCGTGAGCTTGTCAGCATGTAAAGAAATTCTAAACTCTTCGATAGGTAACATAGTCGAACGTTGGGCTGGTATCTGTAATGCTTTCGCGTGCTGTTTGTTTAAAGTCACCACCGGAAAAATTCGGGAAGTAGGTATCGGCCACCGGCGCGTCAGCCACTTCGGTCATTTCAAGCGTGGTAGCGTAGGCTAGAAATAGCTTGTATATCTGACCACCGCCGATCACAAATATTTTATCGGTCGAAGTGTTTCTTGCTAACTCTGTTTTCGCCAGCTCCATTTTTGCTAACTCTAAGGCGTTTTCTATAGAACTTGCGACACTTACACCATCAGCATGCCAGTCGCTATTTGCGGTAAGCACAATGTTTAATCGGCCCGGCAGCGCGCGACCAATTGAATCAAACGTTTTGCGACCCATAATGATCGGCGAGCCCATGGTCAGCGCTTTGAATCGAGGTAGGTCGCCTGGCAGGTGCCATAGCAATTCGTTATTGTGGCCCATTTCGCCGTTCTCTCCAACGGCAGCTATTAAACTAATTTCCATTAGACGGCTACCGGTGCTTTGATCGCCCCTTGGGCGACGTAATCGAGGAGTTCAAAGTCTTCAAACTTGAAATCAAATAGGTCTTTTACCTCAGCGTTGATTTTCATCGTTGGCAAGGCGCTCGGGCTGCGGGCGAGTTGTTTTACCACTTGCTCTTCATGGTTACTGTAAATATGCACATCACCAAATGTGTGAACAAATTCACCAAGCTCGAGCTCGCAAACTTGCGCCACCATCATGGTCAACAGAGCGTAACTAGCAATGTTAAACGGTACGCCCAAGAATAAATCAGCACTTCGTTGATACAACTGGCAACTCAGTTTTTTATCGCGCGACACATAAAACTGGAACAAGGTATGGCACGGCGGTAAACCGGCTTTGGCCATTTCTTCTATCTCCCCAGGGTTCCATGCCGAGACGATTAGACGCCTAGAGCTAGGGTTGGTTTTAATCTCGTTAATAACCCAAGCGAGCTGGTCTATGCCTGAAAAATTGCGCCATTGTTTACCATAAACAGGGCCGAGCTCGCCCCACTGATTGGCGAAGGCTTGGTCATCACCAATTTTAGAAACAAACTCGCTGAGCGTCTCTTGCCATTCGGCTGAGTGTTGTTCTAGGCCGCCGAAACCGTTTCTATTTAAATAGTTTTGAAATGGCCATTCATTCCAAATGCCAACCTTGTTGTCGACTAGGTACTTGATATTAGTATCGCCCCGCACAAACCAAAGCAGCTCATGAATGATGCCGCGCAGGAAAACTTTTTTAGTGGTTAATAGTGGGAAGCCAGCGCCTAAGTCGCAACGCAATTGCCGGCCAAAGACACTGCGGGTACCGGTGCCAGTGCGGTCGTCTTTACCAACACCGTTGTCGTAAACGTCTTGCAGCAGTTCTAAATATGCTTTCATTTATCTCTCATCATTAGTTGCTCTGAGCGCTACTCTAATTGTTATAGTGCCGATCAACTATTCTCTCGGGCTATCGCACGGTAACCAATGTCAGAGCGACAGAACATACCGTCCCACGAAATATTTTCGATAGCGGCATAGGCTAATTGTTGAGCCTGAGTCACTGAATCGCCAAGTGCGGTAACGCAAAGAACGCGGCCGCCACTGGTGACCACGTTGCCATCGTTCGAGGCGGTGCCTGCTTGGAATGTTTTGCAATCATCAGTATCACAGTTATCAAGACCTGAAATCACTAAGCCTTTAGCGTAGTTCTCAGGGTAGCCACCAGCGGCAAGAACCACTCCGAGCGCCGCACGTGGATCCCATTCTGCGCTGGTTTGGTCAAGCTCTTTATCTAATGCCGCTAAGCATAATTTGCTCAAGTCAGATTTTAGTCGCATCATGATCGGCTGGGTTTCGGGGTCACCAAAACGGCAATTGAATTCAATTACCTTAGGTATGCCGTCGGCACCAATCATTAGGCCGGCGTATAAAAAACCGGTGTATGGATGACCCTCAGACTTCATGCCTTCGACGGTTGGCATAATAACGGTTTGCATGATCTTTTCATGCATCTCAGCGGTTACAATTGGTGCTGGCGAATACGCGCCCATGCCGCCAGTATTTGGGCCAAGGTCTCCATTGTCTCGCGCTTTATGGTCTTGCGAGCTTGCCATTGGCAACACATTATCGCCGTCGACCATGCAGATAAAGCTGGCTTCTTCGCCAGCTAAAAACTCTTCAACTACTACTCGTGCACCTGCATCGCCAAACTTATTGTCGATAAGCATATCGCGCGCCGCGCTCTGTGCCTCATCAACCGTGTGGGCAACAATAACGCCTTTGCCAGCCGCCAAGCCGTCGGCCTTAATCACTATTGGGGCACCAACCTCAGCAATATAGTCGCATGCTTTATCGGCGTCGGTGAACACTTGATAGGCCCCCGACGGAATCTGGTATTTAGCTAAGAAGTCTTTGGTAAAGGCTTTCGACCCCTCTAGTTGAGCGGCACCAGCGGTTGGGCCAAAACATTTCAGGCCGGCTTCTCTAAACGCGTCTACTACGCCCATCACTAACGGCGCTTCAGGGCCAACAATAGTCAGCGCAACCTCGTTTTCTTTAGCATAGGCAAGTAACGCCGGTATGTCTTCGCTACCGATCGCAACATTAGAGACCTTAGGTTCGCCGTCAGTGCCGGCATTGCCGGGTGCGACAAACACCTCAGAAACCTGATCAGATTGAGCAACTTTCCAAGCTAGCGCATGTTCGCGACCGCCACTGCCGATAATTAGTACTTTCATAGAAAATGGAGTCAGCCATTAGGCTGTGTATTATGGAGTATGTCTAGGCAGCGGATTTTACATTGTAGGGGCGTAAATGTCTTGAGCTCAAATTGGGATAACGCTGTTTTGATCAAACGTTGGTTTTTTTTGGAGTGTCTTCAGGCAAAGAAAAGCCCTAATGTACGCTTTGGATTGGCTTATTGTACCGAGTAGGCTATTGATAGCCTACTCGACGTTTTCAGTCGCTATAATGAACTAGTCACGCAGTTGCCGCTGTAACTCAAGCTCCATGCCTTGATGTGTTTCAAGCAGTGATTTATCAACCTTGGTCATCAAGCTAACGATAACCGTAACGGCGGTTGCCACAATGAAGCCGGGTACTAGCTCGTAGACATAACTACTTAGCGATTGGCCTGAAATTTGTATTGGCGCAACCAGCCAAAACATCACCGTTAAAGCGCCTGAGGCCATACCGGCTATTGCTCCAGTGCGAGTCATTCGAGGCCAGAATAAGCTTAGCAGTATTACTGGGCCGAAGGCCGAGCCGAACCCTGCCCAGGCATTGCTGACCAGAGACAAAATAGAGCTGTTTCGGTCATGCGCTAACACTACGGCAAGAACCGCGACGCCGACGACTGAGCCACGGCCAACAAGAAGCCGCTCTTTTTGACTGGCGCTTGGGCGCAGAAACGTGTGATATACATCTTCGGTGATCGAGCTAGAAGCAACCAATAGCTGCGATGAAATGGTGCTCATAATCGCGGCTAAAATAGCCGCTAACAAAAAGCCCGCCAGTAGGGGGTTAAACAGAGCATTGGCAAGCACGATGAAAATAGTTTCTGGATCATTGAGTTGAGCATCAGTGGCGCTGATGTAGGCGGCACCAACTAAACCGACAAATATTGCGCCGAGCACTGAGAGTATCATCCAGGTCATGCCGATACGGCGGGCGGTGACTAAATCTTTAATACTGCGAATCGCCATAAAACGCACAATGATATGCGGTTGGCCAAAATAGCCTAAGCCCCAGCTTAAAGCTGAAATAGCGGCCAGCACTGAGATGTTGCTAAAACTAAGCATATCAACCGGCATTTGCGCTAATTCAGTATTTACAGCGCCAAGCCCGCCGGTGCTGGTGAGCGCCACAAACGGTACCAGGATTAAGGCAATTAGCATGATGCAACCCTGCACGAAATCGGTGGTGCTTACTGCCATGAAGCCGCCGAAAGTGCTGTAAGCGACCACTACGCCAGCGGTTAAATAGAGACCGATTTCATATTGGATGCCAAACACCGACTCGAATAATTTACCGCCAGCGACCACGCCAGAGGTGGTGTAAATAGCAAAGAACAGAATGATCACAACGGCACATAGAATGCGCAGTAAGTGAGAGTTATCGGCAAAGCGGCGTTCTAAGTATTCAGGGATAGTAACCGCATCGTTTAAGTGTTCTGTGTAGACTCGAAGCCTTGGCGCAAGAAAACGATAGTTTAGGTAGGCTCCGATGGTTAAGCCAACGGCAATCCATGCCCCGCTTATTCCGGTTAAGTAGATTAAGCCAGGCAGGCCCATCAACATCCAGCCACTCATGTCAGAAGCGCCTGCCGATAATGCGGTGACTGCAGGGCCGAGCTTCCGGCCACCCAACATAAAACCAGAAACATCTTTTTCAGTATTGAGGTAGCCATAGACACCGATGCCAAGCATCAATACAAAGTAAGCGCCTATTGAGATATATAAACCTGATTCCATGATCGAAATGCTCCAGTTGCGTAAGAGATCTCAGCATAACTCGACGAACGAATAAAAATGTCTGTAATGCCTCCACTTTTCGTTGAAAAACTTGCCAATAGCTCGCTATTAGCCGCGTTTTCCGCCTCAATTGGAGACATTCCAACCACTTTTTATTTCGCCCCCTGAGTCATGCAGAGGTCTCAATAAATTAAAAAGGGTCTAACCAAGTTAAACTTTGATTAGACCCCTAAAAGAATGAAAGTGCCTAGTACAGCATAAAACTAGGCACTCACTCGGTTGGCTAGAAGTCGGCTGTCATTCTCAAGTAATAACGACCGCCACCTAAACCTGCGGGGTGGTTCAGTGGGTAAATAGCACCCAAGAAGCCGCCATCACGGCCAGTAAAGCCGCCAGTTTCCCACTCGTCTGGATAGGTATCAAATAAGTTTTTGGCACCTATTGCCAGGCTAACTACGTCAGTAACCTGCCATGCTAACTCAGCATCAACCAGGAATAAACCATCAGTTGTTACCGGTAAGGTCTCATCGTTAAACAAAGACTCGAATGCATCGTCATAGTAGTTAACACGAAATAGCGCGTTAAATGGCTCAAAATCATGATTCACAGAAAGCGTTGCACGGTAATCTGGCACCGACTCTTCAACTTCACGCGCACGAGCTTCACTAACCGTGTTGCCGCGATTGGTTACTTTTGTGTCGGTAAAGTTAACCGCTAAGGTAACATTGGTGTCGGAGTTTGCCCATTGAATTGGGTAATTAGCAACAATGTCGATCCCGCTGGTATTGGTGTCAAAGTCATTTACAAAGAACGAAATCTGACTCACGGTAGCCGCTTCAGGGCTGCCTGCTGCTACTAAGGCGGCCCGATCTGCGGCGCTTACGTTGCGAGTCACTTGGGCGATTCGGCCTTCAATATCAATATCAAAGTAGTCTACGGTGAGGTCCAGAGCACCGATTGACGCGGTGAAGCCAATGCTTATATTGTCAGCGTCTTCAGCTTGTAGCTGAGTGCCGCCAAATTGCTGGGCGATTGGATTTACGCTGGAAACTACTAACAACTCCTCTAATTGACCATTATTAAAGTTAGTCGCGGCACGCTGCAAATTTTGCTGGCCGACACTTGGTGCGCGGAAGCCGGTACTAATTGCACCGCGAATATTAACGTAATCACTGAGGCTATAGCGAATCGCAACTTTACCGTTTGAGGTATCGCCAAAGTCGCTGAAATCCTCATAACGCAGCGCGGCCGCGATCAGTAATTTGTCAGTGACGTCGGCTTCTAAGTCTATGTATGCACTGCTTGAGTTACGATCAAAATCACCAGCAACGGCAGGGCTAAAACCTTGGAATCC
This sequence comes from Arenicella sp., assembly GCA_046709645.1. GTDB lineage: Bacteria > Pseudomonadota > Gammaproteobacteria > Arenicellales > Arenicellaceae > Arenicella. The sequence goes on along the minus strand of JBKEFT010000026.1, from coordinate 26,680 downwards.
GTTTGAACCAACCGAGAATCCTTGGCTGGTAAACGGGCCAGCAACGTAGGATTCGAGTTGCCCAGATTTAATCTCAAAAGCCTCATCGTGATATTGCAGACCAACTGCCACGTTTAAGTCAGAGGCGAAACCAGCGACTGGAAATTCCTTTGAAAAGTCAGCGTTGAATACTGTTTCAGTTTCAATTTGCGAACCCAAGTTAAAATCAAATGGCGATTGAGAGCCGAGCGAGGCGTTTACCGTATTAAAGATCTGATATTCCAAATCATTTTTACCGTGTACCACGCTGAAATCATAGCTTATGCCGCCTTTGGACTGGCCGCGAACACCGGCAGCCGCACTAAAGTCGGTGACACTGCCGCCAAATCTTGGTGTGAAACCACCTGGGAAAACAGAGTTAAAGGCAAAGCAGTTATCGCCAGCGCCATTGATGAACGCTTGTGAATCGGCAAAGCTAGAGGTTGGCAGTGGGCCGCTTGGGCAACCAGCGCCGGTTGAATCAGCGAACAATACATTACCACCCGCAGCGAATACGCCTGAACGGTTGGTTGGGTTTCGGTAGAAGAAACTACCGTCTACATCGCGAGTCGCATAGTTACCAAAGAAATACAGTTCTGAATCTTCAGCAATCGGCAGTGCTGCATTAAAAATGACTTTGTAGTCGTCGGTAACATTTGGCGCACCCCAAACTACCACTGGGTCTTGCACCGGGAAGCCGGCCGCCGCTAATGCCGTGGCTCCGCTGTTGGTGCCTTCGCCATCTTGAACGCCGCGGCTTGTGGCCTCAGAATCCTTAACTTGAAATGAAAGTACCCCAAAGCCGCCATCACCACCGAGCGCAAAGCCGACTACGCCTGAAACTTCTTTTTGCGCACCATCGCCCTCAAAAGCTTCACCGTATTGCACCGTTACTTTCTTAATATTGGGATCGTCTTGTAAGCTGAAGTTTATTACTCCAGCAATCGCATCTGAGCCGTACTGAGCAGCGGCACCGTCGCGTAACACTTCAACTTGTTTCAGAGCTGCACCGAATAGTGGTGTAACGTCTACCGCTTGCGCGCCTCGGTTGGTGCCGGAGACAAATTCGCCGACAACCGCACCGCGATGGCGGCGCTTGCCATTGACTAACACCAAGGTTTGGTCAGCGGCAAGTGCACGTAAGTTTACTGGGCGTACCAGCGTTGCTGCGTCTGATATTGGTTCACGGCTAGCGTTCAACGACGGGATGATATTGGTTAGCGCATCGATCGCATTAGTATCGCCTTGGCGGGTGAGTTCTTCGCTACTGATAATGTCGATTGCCACGGCTGCGTCGACCGATGATCGTGGTGCCGCTCGACGGCTACCGATGACGCTGATTTCTTCGATAACCATTGACGGTTCGGATTTCTCTTGGGCGAATACGGGGCTTGAAATAGCCCCTCCTGTAGCGATCGAAATCGCCAGTATTAATTTTTGATGTTTGCGGAGCATCTTCATTTCTATCCTCTTTTGATTGTCATTAATATACTGATTTTGTTTTGCTAACTAAAAGCCCGGGGTTACCGAATAATCGACTTTGATCGCTATTATTATGCGTACTCTTATTTTTACTAGGACTTAAAATAACCGTTGCAGTAGAGGTAATGAAAAGCTAATGGTGGCGCCGGAAAGTGCCGCACGCTTTCAATAGATGACATTTCTACACAGCTAATAAACAACTATTTGTTAACTTAAAGGCGTCGTTAGACGTTCTGGCTAAGCTTAAACACGCTATTTTTTGGCCGAGGGCTAGAGTTATTTATATATTTATAGTAGAACAGGCGTAGAAGTTTTTTTGCCTTATAAGTGGGGCTTTAAGATTTTATTTACTTTTATAAATCAAAAAAAATAACTATAAATTCATTATTTCTGGATAAACGGGGTATTAGACTTCTTATGAAAACACTGGACCGGTTCAACAAAAAAATATTAAGTATCTTGCTACAAGAAGGGCGGCTACCAATTAGTCACCTTGCCACCCGAGTCGGAATCTCTAAGTCGCCGTGTCAAGCGCGGGTTAAAAAGCTTGAGGAAGAAGGCTACATATTGGGTTACAAGGCCTTATTAAATCATTCCAAAATGGGGCAAGACTTGGTGGCCTACGCGCAAGTGACGATGTCGGACACCCGAGACCCAGCGTTGAAGGAGTTTAATGCGGCTGTGCGCAAAGTAGTCGAGGTCGAAGAGTGTTACATGATCGCTGGTTCGTTTGACTACCTACTAAAAATTCGAACCTCAGACATTAATGCCTATCGAGCAGTATTGGGCCAATCGGTCTCAAGCCTACCTCATGTTGCCAGTTCATCTACCTTTGTGTCGATGCAAGCGGTGAAAGAGCGTTAGATCCGGATTTAGGCAAAGATCTTTGTAAAAGTATGATGCCTGAGTACTTTGATAAGTGTTGTTTGTAATCGAAAGGTCATGCTATTTGGTTTGATCTTTCGATTGTTAAGATGTCGGCAGCGATGTCGTGTATCTCTTCCCAACGTCACTTTTGATCTTCGTGTCAAAATAGCTCTGAGTCTGCTAGCGTTGCTGTATGCGACGTCAGCATAACTCAGGGACGAGATAAAAATAGTTTGGAATGTCTTCAATTGAGGCGTAATACCCAGTCAATAGCGAGCTATTGGCAAGTCTAGGTGCCCTTGGGGTATTTTCAACGAAAAATGAAGGCATTACGAACATTTTGATCCGGTCGTCGAGTTATGCTGAGTTCTCTGTATATAAAAATAAATCAATAAGGTGGCGAGTGTCGTATTTGAAGCGTGGGTTAGGGGGTATTGTCTTTCTTGTCGTGGTAGTGGCGGCTCAATGGTTATGGAACCCGTTGTCGCCAAACCCAAGTGCTGAGGTTTTACGTCAAAGCGCTGAAAATTATGATGCTGAGATCGTTCGAGACGAGTGGGGCGTGCCGCATATTGTTGGCAAGCGAAACGCTGACACTAGCTTCGGTCTGGCGTATGCACATGCCGAAGACGACTTTGAAACCATTCAAGAAATGGTCGCTGCAACGCGCGGAGTACTGGCTCAATACAGAGGTCAGAGCGCTGCGCCAGCCGATTACCTAGTTCAATTATTAGATGTGTGGCAGACCGTCAACTCGCGCTATCAGAGTGACGTGCCTGCAGACGTAAAAGAGATTGCAGAGGCCTATGCGGCGGGTATTAATTTATACGCATCGCAAAACCCAGAAAGTACCTGGCAGGGCTTAGCGCCGTTTACCGCTGAAGATATTGTCGCTGGTTTTGTCTTTAAAACCCCTTTCTTCTATGGGCTTGATAAACCATTACTTGATTTGTTCGACGAGGGTAGCGACTTAGAAATAGCACTTGCGCCAAGCGGAGACAAGCTTGCTTGGGGCCTGACTAAACGCGGTGATAGCGAGCGTGGCTCAAACGCCTATGCGGTGTCGGCGGATCGATCGGGTGAAGATACGACTCGATTATTGATCAACTCTCATCAGCCACTGACTGGCCCTGTGGCCTGGTACGAAGCGCATATTATCGCTGAGCAAGGTTGGAATATTCAGGGTGGTTTGTTCCCTGGTACGCCGGTCATCCTGCATGGGTTTAGTGAGAATTTAGGTTGGGCAAATACGGTAAACCACATCGACTTAAGCGATGCTTACTTACTAACGCGTAATCCCGATAATCCGAATCAGTATCGCTTAGATGGGCAATGGCATGATTTTGAAAAGCGCGAAGTAACCTTGTCTGTGAAGCTGTGGAGCGACTTTCGATTTCCGGCAAAACGCACCGTATTGCGCAGTAAGCATGGCCCGGTGATCGAGTCGGGCGATAAAACCTATGCATTGCGTTACGCAGGTATGGGCGAAATACGTCAATTAGAGCAATATGTTCGGTTAAATCAAGCCCAGAACTTCGATGGGTTTATGCAAGCAATGCAAATGAATGCCTTGCCGAGTATTAATTATGTGTACGCTGACAAAGAAAATAATATTGGCTTTATTCATAACGCCCAATATCCACAGCGAGATGACTCGTGGGACTGGAGCAAAGGCCTACCCGGCGATAGAAGTGATTTAATCTGGCAAGGGTATCGCCCGTTCACCGAGGTGCCTAAGTTGATAAACCCGGTATCAGGTTTTGTTTTTAATGCCAACAATACACCGTTCTCCGCGACCGATGGCCCAGATAACTTGCGTGCCTCTGACTTTCCTCAATCAATGGGTTTGGCGACCAAGCAAACCAATCGGTCTTGGCGTGTGCTAGAGATGAATGACGGCGTTAAGCCAATAGGTCAAGCAGAATTACTTCGACAAAAATTCGATATTCAATACTCAGAACAATCAGAGCAGGCGCAAGCATTACAGATTGCCTTAGCCCAAAACTGGTCTGATAACGCCGATCTAGTGGCGGCTCAAGAGACTATTAAAAAGTGGGACAGGAGAGCAAACTTAGAAAATCTCAACGCCGCGCTACCGATTCAGATATTCAGCGAAATCAGGCAAAGTGGTGATCGAACTGACCAGTCGCCAGCCGCTATCAGGCAAGCCGCGGAAAAAGCGGTAGGCTATCTTAAAACCAATTATGACGGTCTTAATCCTAAGTGGTCAGAGGTTAACCGGCTAGTACGCGGAGATTATAATCAGCCTCTTGCTGGCGGGCCTGATTTACTTCGGGCTGTGTACGCTATTGGCTTTGAAGAGGATCAAAAGTCCTATGCCACTCATGGCGATTCTTGGATGGCACTGGTGTCTTGGGATCAAACCACCGGAAAGCAAAATGCCAAAGTGTTGCATCAATTTGGCAGCGCAACCTTAGACAGTCAATCACCGCACTACGCGGACCAAGCTGACTTATTTGTTAATCAGCAATGGCGTCAAGCAAGCTTCGATATGGCGCAAATTAGAGCTAATGCCAGCCGGATTTATTCCATTGGTGGTAAATGAATCAGGCTTTTGATTCGAATTTTTCGGATCGGCCAAGTCTTTAGGATTAGACTGTTTTTGCGACGCGCTCTCAGCTGAAGTAGACTGCTAGGAGTTACCCAACGGCTAGATGTTAGCCAACAGATTAGGACTCAGAAATGAATAAGTTCGCAATTGCTGCGTTATTAACTATTGCATCATCGCTCTACACATCAATGTTAGTAGCGGCGGAAGTTAAGACTGTGGTGTCAGAAGTTACCGTTTACACCAACGGCGCACTGGTTACTCGCAGCGCAACCCTGAGCTTAGCCGCCGGTGATCAAACCATTGAGTTAACTGGGCTGCCTTCTAATCTCGATGCACAAACTATGCGCCTAGAGGTTAATAACAAGGGTGTTCGAATTGGTCAGGTGAATATCAAGGAGAATAAATTTCTTGAGGCCACCGACCCAGCGGTGGTGTCGCTAAAAGATAAAATAGCGCTAAAAGAAAATGACATTCGACAGGTGCAAGACTCAACCAATGCCGCCAAGCTGCAACTCAAATTTTTAGAGTCTCTGGCCACCGGCTATTCTAAAGAAGCCTGGGTAGGGTCAGCTCAGGGCTCGGCTGACGTTGCCAGTTGGCGACAAGCGCTAGGCATAATGCAGAGTGGCTCAGAGGCCGCCAATAAAGTCATTCGTAAAAATATCTTGAGTATCAGTAAACTGAACAATCAACTGTCGTTGCTCAAGCGAGAATTGGCTGACAAGCGCAGCTTGAAGGCATCGAACAATAGTGTGGTAGTAAACTTGTCGAGTACTACTGTCGCTAATGCTGTGGTTAAAATCCATTATCTGCAAGACGACGCCGGCTGGGGCCCAAGTTATGAAGCGCGACTCAACTCTGACGTTGGCAAGTTGTTGTTGGCACAAAAGGCGGTGCTCTGGCAGGGCACTGAAGAGCCTTGGTCTAATACTAAAGTTACCTTGTCTACTAGCCAGCCTTCTCAAGAAATGCAGCCGCCGGTATTGAATAGTGAGTTCTACGACTTACAAGAGAAGCCTAAACCAATGCCATCACGCCGTTCTAAAGCCTATGCAGAGGCCCCAATGGCCTCTTTATCGATGAACGACAGTATGCTCGAGGAGACCGTGGTCTCTGGCACTAGACGAGTTCAAGAATGGAGTGGCAGCTACTCTCAAAGCTTTCCGATAGCGGGGCGTATTAACGTGTCGAATAACGAAGATGAAACCCAACGCTATGATTTAGAAGTCTTCGAATTTAACACCGCGCTGGTAACACAAATCACCCCAATGCAGAGCACGCAAGCGTATTTGTCGGCTCGCTTTACTCATGACGGAAAGAACCCTATCTATGGCAACCAGATGCTGGTGTACGTAGACGGCGTACTCATGGGCTCAGCGGCGATGCCGACGATTTTGCCGGGCGCTGAAGTCACTCTGCCAATGGGGATTGATCGTCGCATTGAAGTTAAGGTTGATAATTTAGGTGGCGTTGGTGGCAGCGCAGGCATTATCAAAAAGCAAATAACGGATACCACTGATTTGGTTTTTGAAATCACTAATCGCAGAGCATCGGTCGCCAATATTGAAGTGCGAGCGGTTTACCCCGCCTCGAAAAATAAAGCGCTTAAAATTAAGATCGACGATAAAGCGACCCCGCCGACTGAAGAGGATGCAGATGGTAATACCGGTGTAGCCTTATGGAAAAAAGAACTAGGCTCTGGTGAGACTTGGGCGATTAACTATAACTACTCGAGAACGAGACCCGCTGATCGCGATTTGCGCCGTGTTTATAATTAGGTGACTGCTGAAGACTCTTTAATCGCTAGGTTGAAGACTCTTTATAGCGCTAGGTTGAAGACTCTTTATAGCGCTAGGTTGAAGACTCTCTAACCACCCGCTTAGTGTCAATGATGGTGTTGTTGGCTTTGCCATCTTCGATTAGCTCAAATAAGCGATCGACCAAGGCTTGGCCGCCAGCTTGCCGATCTTGCGATATCGACGACAGTGTTGGGTTGCTATAGGCTGATAAGGTGATGTCGTCGTAACCTACCACGGCAACATCATCGGGGACTTTCAGGCCGAAATTGCCTATCGCTTTAATCGTATACAGTTAACCAAGACCCATCTATAGAAAATATTTTGTTTCTGTCAGTGCTGAGAATGTAGATTTAAGGGTGCGGTGAAGCCGTCTTAATCTGCGGTCGGTAACAAATGACTCTCATTCCTATTTGGCCTTTTTCATACCAGTTGGCCTACCTCTACTCGAGTAGCCTAACTTGCGACCAGCAGTCTTCTCAATTTGTTCACAAAACCTTGAATCACCCTAAGGCGATGACGATTGTGCGGCCCGACTTACAGTACTAATTATATTAACGTCGTTAACCAAGTCAGTTTTGAGCAAGTCCAGATAGGTGTTATGCCTGCTCGGCGTATCTAAACCCAGCCTTTGATACACGTCATGAGGTGTTACGAGCCTCAAGGATGCAATCCCTGAGTTTGCGCGAAAGCTAGGCCAGCGATACAATGGTGTGAGAACGTTTATGCATCAACCAAAAGTAACCGTGCGTGGCGACACCGCTAGGATGACTTATCATTTGAACGACGCAGGCTATATCCAAGGTGAGCGCTTTACTTCTCGCGGCAAGTCGACCCGCGTGTTGGTTAAAGAAAATAGCAAGTGGCCATGTATCCATTCACACTTCACCGCTATTGCATAAACCTACGCTCTCCGAGGTTCTAAACATGAGATTAATTTAGTGATCTTACTCCTGAGCTGTATCACGCCGCATAAGAACCAGCGTTTTACATTTCCCCCAAACCGTGGTCAAACCCCAGCTACTAGACTGGCACCAGAGAAGAAGCTTTTGATTAAAGCGCAGGATTAACGGTAGTATATGCTCGCGTAGGCAGCAGAGACAGTTTACGCTCGTCAACCTTCTAATAATTGGGAAAACAATATGCAGTACTTTCTACCCTTAATTTCTTTCTCCGCAGGTTTCATTTTGCTGCAAATGACTAGCAATCTTGCTTCCGTCAGTTTGATCAATGGTGTGCTGCAAATGCTGTTGTTTGCGTTGGTGGTTTGCATCCCGATTTGGCGTACTGGGCGAATGTCTTATGTGGATATAGGCTGGCCATGGGGCTTGACCGTTATCGGAATTCTGACTTGGGTATATAGCGAAGGTGACCCAATTCGTGTGGCGCTGGTAAGTATTGCCTATATTTTTGCCGGCAGCCGAATGGGGCTTGGTGCCTTGAACATGTGGAAAATGGGCCTGCTTAAAAAAGAGTTTCCGCGCTACGAATATCAAAAAATACGCTGGATAAAAGCCGGCAAGACCAATACCGCTTTAGCCATGCAAGTAGATGCTATATGGCAGGGCATGGCGAATGCCTCTTTTCTGGCGATTCCGGCGTTTCTAATTGCGGCAAACCCAAGCGCTAGTATTTCAGTGTTTGAAGTCGTTGGCATGCTGATTTGGGCGGGGTCTTTTGCCGTGGAGTCTATTGCTGATATGCAAAAATTGACCTTTTTAAAAGCAATGAAGAAATCAGGCCAGAGGAATATGGTCTGTAATGTTGGTTTGTGGAAATACAGCCGCCACCCAAATTACTTTGCCGAATGGATGGTGTGGAATGGTCTCATTATTGCCGCCATCCCGTCGTGGATTGCTCTGTATGGAAATGAGTCTATTATCATTTGGGCGTTGCTAGGTGCGGGCCTTTTAATGGCATCAAGAATGATGTACTCCACGCTGGTGTATCACACTGGGGCAGTGCCGTCAGAATACTATTCGATGCAAAAGCGACCCGAGTATAAAGCCTACCAAGAGACAACCAACATGTTCTTCCCTGGGCCCAACAAATAAATGAGCCATTGGTGTCTGCGCCCTTATTCGGTTTAGCTTATATGCGTCTTTGAAAACCGGCTTGGGTCAGTAACAGTAAAAATGTTTGGGTGCACTAATTAAAGATTAGCGCCTAAGTTGAATTAGTGCTTAAGTTGAATTAGTGGAAACCCTATTTCAACTTAGGTTTTTTGCTCCGTCATCGCTCAAAATAAAGATCTCGCCGCCCAAAAATTACCCCGCTAGTCTTCATCACCTTTTGCAAAAATCGTTGCCAAGGTAGCTGACTCACTAAGATTTCGGGCCTCAACGAACCCTTCTATTGCGCTAGCCGTGCCGAGGCTTCGCATCTGTCCGATAGTTTGCTCGTCAAACTGAGAAGCATGGGCTTTCATCGCACCAATTCATTGCTCTATTTGTGCGCGCACATTTACCATGTAAGTGATGTGCTTATCGTTAACAGGCTTATACGGACTGCTGCCGACGGCTTTCACCATCAAGTCGTCGAGAGACCTGGGGATGGCCACATGAAGTAAGTTTGCAGAAATGCCAAGACCATCAAATGCACGCTCTGTAATCTGACTAATCGCCAGATGATCACGATGGCCGTAATAACCATCGGGGCCGACCTAGTGCGTCGCCTTCGAGACCTTGCCCAGTAAGATCACCGCCGGCGTCACCCAAGGTTGCATACACCAGTTGAATGCGTTGCCCGCTCGCCGAAAGCTTAGTGAAGGTGCCCGACGCAAAGGTTTCATCATCGGGGTGTGCGAACACAGCAAGGATGTCAGCGCGCTCGAGTGATTCGATCATGTTGTCTTTGGAAGTCAGTGTTTTTGCCATCGTCTGAGCTATTGATTTTGGGCTGTCAGCAAGTAAACAGAAGACGAGTAAACGCGCCGTCAGTATTGATTTTAATTTAATTCTCCTAATGGATACTGAACTTTACTTGGTAAACAAGCGCTGCCTGGTAAATATTAGAGTCTTCAATGGTACTTGATTAGCAAGAAAATCACTGAAAACGACACGCTCCTCTAAAGCGCTAACCCTTATTATCTGACCAGATCATTAACTCCCGAGTGCGAAAGTTAATCGCCGTCGGTCGCGTTTTCAGAAATTCGTAGCCCAGTAGCCCGTCCATTGGCATGCGCTTGCCATGATGCGCCGCGATGTGGTTAAAGCGAAACGTCATGTCGGCGTACTGGATGTCTGGTAGCTGTGATTCATCACCACCGTGTCAATCGTAATAGCGTCGAAGTGCGGGCGGTTGAGCGCAACAACCTGAGCACCAGAATCAACTAGGTAATTACCGACGACACCGTTGATAACCAGCTTAAATGCTTTTAAGAAGGCCACCAGAGCCAGTGAACAGGTTTATCAATAAACAGGCGTGGAATACAGTGGATTGAATTCCATTTAGTCAATCGCACCTTCGAAGCCAAGCTGTCGCCAAGCTTCATACACCAAAATAGACACGGAATTCGATAGGTTCAAGCTACGATTGTTGGGTTGCATGGGAATCAGTAATCGATTGTACTCAGCAATTGACTGCATTACGTCGGCGGGTAAACCTTCGGTTTCAGAACCAAAAAGCAGCACATCATCGTGCTCAAACTTAACGTCGGAATAACGAGTATGACCCTTAGTGGTTATTGCAAATAATCGCTTTGGTTTAACCGCTTCAATAAACGCTGAATAGTTTTCATGCCGCGTTACGGTCGAAAGATCATGGTAGTCGAGCCCCGCTCGACGTAGTTGCTTCTCCTCAAAATCGAATCCGAGGGGCTCGATTAGGTGCAATTGAAAACCAACATTTGCCGATAAGCGAATAACGTTACCCGTGTTGGGCGGTATTTTGGGGTTATGTAGAACAACGTGTATCATTTTTATTGGTTAGGTTTGGTCTATAGGTAAGTGAAGTTAGAATAGAGCAATGTTATGGAATTTCTTTAGGAGCGTTTGTACAGCGAGATACTTCGCTGCTTTCGTCATGCTGAGCAAAGCCGAAGCATCTCATGATTAGAAAAACACTACACGCTACTTACGCTTTCGCACATGCGTTCGATCAAGTTCTAACTTCAAAGACTGCCCAGATTTCAATACTTCGGTAAGCGACAGTAACAATGAAATAGTCATCGATGCGAGGCTGGCGACAAATAGAACTTCGCCGTAATGCTGCTGGCTAGAGATTAACGCTAGCATGGAAAAGATGCAGAACAGAAACGCCACAACACCAAAAGCCTGCATGTATTTGATCAGCAATATTCGTAGATGAATTGATTCGATCTGCTGTACTCGGTTTTCCCCATCTAGGTCATCGAAGCTCTGATTTAATGACCGCACAATGCCGGCTAAGGCTAAGTAGCGATTGGTATAGGCTAAGAATAGTAGCGAAATCCCGGGAAAGAGAAACGCTGGGTCGGTGATGCTTAATTGCATGAACTTATTTTACCTTAATGTTAGAAGCGTTTACTGTCAGCGCTGTCTTTATCGACATCAACTTTTTTACTGCGTTTCTTTGAGCTGGTTTTCTCTATGGTGCGAGTGGTTTCAGCGGCGGCTATTTTGATCGCATCTATACGATTGCCTAATTCTTGGATGTTTTCAAGTGTGCGTAAATCAATGTCCATTTTTTTCTCCATACTGAGAATTAATGGCTTGATGCTGTGCTCCATTGACTTGGCTAACACTTCTAGCGTGTCGCCGATCTTGGCCGATGGTTGATTAATAATTTCTACCACCGTGTCCGACGGCTGGCCGACAGAGTCACTGATCTTCTGGAGTGCCGCTAACAGGGCCTCTAGGTTCTCGGTTTGGTTTTTGCGTTGGGACCTGGCCAGTCTTATTTCGAATTGGTTCTGATCATTTAGGCGTTCTCTGGCGGCAACAGAAGAACCTTCTACTGAGGTTTTAATGGTTTTTATTTGCTCGACTAAGTTAATCATCTGGTTGGCGATTTTAACGCTGCCGTCGGCGTCTTCACCGCCCATTGCTTTGCTGCGCGAAAAGTCGTCTTTGATTTGCGCCCAACGTGCTTTTTGCTGTTCACTCATGTTGCCGCGAAGTTCGGCGAGTTTGAGTAGGTTTTCTTCGGTGCCATTGGTCAGTAGCTGAGATTCGCCTTGATAGTGGTCTTCGATTAACTGCATCAGCTCTTCTTGGTTCATCACCGATGAGATTTTTTCAGCCATCTTGTTCATGTTGCGATAACTGCCTTGCAACTTAAACGGCGGCTCGGTGCGATACCGATCGGCCTGCGCGGCCGAGGCAATGTACTGTTGGTTCACTTTTAGAATCAACTCTTGAATCACAAACATTTTTTGCAACACGCTGGTAATTTCATTTAACTCAGCGGAGCTGTATTGATGACTTAATTCGGTGGTCGCAACGTTCTCGCCTTGCGCCATTGCCACTAGGTGATAGACGTCTTGCATCTCACGGGTTGCTAGAGGAGCCAACACTGGGTTTGAAGTCAGTGAGTTCTCAACATAGCTCAAGGCAAAGATCTCCTCCATGCCACCTAAGATGTCACCGAGGTTATAGATGTCTGCTCTGTTAGCCAGCATGTCTGGCACTTTGAACACTTCACCAGACTCGGTGTATGGGTTACCCGCCATGACTACGCAAAACTTCTTGCCGCGCATGTCATAGGTTTTAGTTTCACCGCGCCAGACGCCTTCAATGCGACGGGTGCCATCACAAAGTGAAATGTATTTTTGCAAAAATTCTGGGTGAGTATGCTGAATGTCATCAAGGTAGAGCATCACATTATTGCCCATCTCAAAGCTCAAATTGATCTTCTCAAGCTCTTGGCGAGCGGTAGAATTGGGTGCTTGCTCTGGGTCTAACGAGGTCACGTCATGACCTAGGGCAGGGCAGTTGATCTTCATGAAGATTAAGCCGAGACGATTGGCGACGTATTCCATCAAGGTGGTTTTGCCGTAGCCAGGCGGCGAGATCATCATCAACAAGCCCATCAGGTCGGTACGCTTATTTTCGCCGACGGTGCCCATTTGCTTGGCTAAGTTGTCGCCAATGAGTGGCAAGTAAGACTCGTTGACCAAGCGGTTTCGAACAAAGGAACTAAGCGGTTTAGCCTTGAATGATTCTAGCTTCAATTGGCTGCGCTCTTGCTTCATTGTATTCGAGCGTAGCTCTAGATAATGATGATATTCTGGCAGCGTTTTAGTGTCGTGGCGCTGCATGCGTTGCCAATATTCATCTAAACTAAAGTTAAGAGTTTGGTTGGTGATTTTAATGTGCTCGCCGAGTAAGTTGCCAATACTTAGTTCTAGTTTGGCATCGTTGGCGATTAGCCCAATACCGCCAATTAAATTAGCCGCAGCCTCCGGAATGTAACGTTTTAGAAGGCCTAATTCTTTACGCTCTACCACCGCACTTAACCATGCGTGAGCCAATGCCCATTGCTGGTTTGGCTGTGCGCCCAAGGCTTCTAGCGATGAGGTGAACTGCTGGCGCGACTTGTCGTCTAGAGCTCGGTTAAAGTCGGCGACTAAATCACGCGCGTATTTGCTTTGACTAAACTGTGTGGCATTGCTTGCCAGCTGCTCTAGCAAATAGTGGGCTGATCTACTCACACTCTGCGGGTCTGCCGTAATTGGGTAGTGTTCGATGAAGGCGGTTATGTGTTCAGCGATTTCGATGGCTAGCAAGGCTTCGGCTTTATTATCGGCGAATAGCCTATTTAAGGTGACCGCCGAGGTGGCACGCTGTTGCCAACTGTCTTTAACGTTTGAATCATTCAAGTTGGCCCAGAAGAGAGATGCTAAACCGCGCGCAAAAGGCCCGAACATTAATAGCTCAGCAGAAGCCATTACTGGCAGAGCGGCTTGGATAATTAGCGCTGCATCGCTGTCGTGAATGCCTTTCTGATAGCCATGTTTGTAGTAAGGCGTTGAGAAGTCACGAACCAGTTTGGTTAGTACGTCGATTTCTTTAGCGGCGCTTTTTAGGGTCGCCATGCTTAGCTCGTCACGCTCTTGCTGTGCCGCGGTGATGACCAAGTAGGCTAGGTATTCTGCCCGATACAGTTCAGGCGTCTCAGATTCCAATGACATTGACCAATACTGCTGTGACTGTTGCAGCGTCTGGTCGTTGACTGGCTCGTAGTAGTCGGTGCCGATTAGATGAAAGAACAACTGGTCATTACGCGGAATAATCGTCAGATCTAACTCTTGCTGATTAACGCTGAACTTGTGTTTAGGCCCAAGCTTGATGACTTTGCCGCCATCTTCGTAGATGTCGTTTTTATCCCTTAGTGAGCGGACCGACTGTTCTCTTAGCGCTTTGAAGCGCGAGTGCACATCATCGGCGGCCACTTCAGAATCTAAGTCGCGCAGTTGTTGGATCAACTCATTAGTTTTTAAAACTAAGGTGTCCGAGGCGAAGTAGGTGTTTAGCTCGTCGCTGTCTTTTAATTTTAATGAGCGTTTTTCAATGCTCTTCAGAATCCGATCAGCGGAGTCTGTTAAGGTTTGCGCGCGACGCTGGCGCGCTTCCATTAAGCTTTGTTTGTGCGCTTCAAACGATTCGTAAATCGCCTCACGCTTGTCCATAATATCGCTTAAGAACTGATCATAGTCACTGAATTGACTTTCTAAGTCTTCCAATTGAACCAGCAGTTTGGCCAGTTGTTCATCACATTTATCGGGCGTGTTAGCAACGCCTAAGGCATTGGTGATGCTTTGCGAGAATAGTTTGAATTGAGCTGAGAATTGCGCAATAGCTTCTTCCGAGCCTAAGCCTTTTTGCTTTTGTGTGCCGCGCGCTTTAGTTTGATTTAGCTTGGCATAGACTTCCGAGATGGTGTCGACAATACGAGTTCGAATGGTGGTGTCGTCAATCTTTAGTGTGGTGATTAATTCAGACAATAAATCCAGCTGAGATGTGGTCTCGACGATGCTCTCCAGTAATGGGCGTATCTCAGCATCGGTGGTCGCTTGCTCAATCGCGTTAGTAACCTCACTGGTTTGTTGCGAGTATGAGTCTAAGGCATTTTCGTCGGCTAAGAATTCAACCGTTCGCGCGCCTAAGTCGGACTCGGTGACAACCAATTCACCATCTAATTCGGCAAGCTCTTCGATATTAATATAGCGGTAGCTTTTGATCGTTGCGATGTGTCCGCGTTGTTTGCGAATCTTGGAGATTGAGGCAATAAATTGAGCGGCGTTTTCCCACGTCGTTGTTGAGATAGCACCCAGTAATTGTCGTTGCTGAGATGTCGCCTCGCTGAGTGACTGCGTTGACTGATGTTGAATGCTCTGAACTTTTTCGAATTCGTCGATCACCAGTTCGGCGGTTGCCGATACCTCGCGCAGTGTCGCCGCTATTGCATCGTGACTGGTGTTGTCTAACCAGTAATGCGTATCAAACACCCTTTTTGACGCGCTATTTAACTCTTCATAGTGGCGCATCGATACTTCTTTGTTAGCGATTTGTGTCTGAATTGAGTATAGGTCAGAGACGCCGCGAACCAATTCGGAGTTACCAATTTTGCCCAGCTCGGTGGTGCTTTCAGGTTGTTGGCTGGCATACTCAGTGCTGATATACGAAGTTTGCCAAACTTGCATGGGGTGTACTCGTGTTGGCTCATGCTCGGCTGAAAATATTACTAGCTTGCCGTCGTTACGCAAGGCATAGCCATTGCTGTAGATCGGGTTTTGCAGCCCCTTGGTAATTAAGTTATAGCTGAATAGAGCAAAGCGCCCCTCGATTGGCTCGTAGAAAACGTATAACACGTCTTCGCCATTGGGCGAGCGAATGGTGCGTTTGAAAACTAGGCCGTTTACTTGATCGGGGAATAGTTTAGTTTCACCTGTTTGCAGGTATACGCCGCCAGGGAAAATAATGCCGTGGTCTTCAGGCAGCTGAACACACGACTGGCCGATAGCATCAATGCGATGCACATCTTCGGTCAGGGTGTTAAAAACTAAATAACGGCTTGTTTCTTCTTTATAAGGCTTGATCGCCAGTAGCACTAAATCGCCGACCAAGGCATACGATATATCAGCATCGTCAAGCGATTGGTTTGCTTCGTCTACTGGTTCAGAATAGATGCCCAAGCCATCTTCGGTGTTGTCTTCGATCTTTATCGTGAGGTCGCCACCAATCGTTTCTACAAAAACCTTATCGGCGATATTTACATGAGGATGCTTGCCGTGCACAAAATTGTCGCGTTTGCATTCAGTCCATTCAAAATCGTATTGATCGGGGAGTTGAATATCTCGTTCACCGCGATTATCGATATAGCTAATGTCGTTGCCATCAGCTGAGATCGACCAGCGAAAAACGCGCAAATCATTGGCCCGCTCACCAACTTGGAAGCCAGCTAGTAACTTGCCGTCTTTAGTTGTCAGCTTAACTAAGCGGGCTTCTTTGTAATATCGGTATAGCTCATCAAAGTCGCCTTGAAAACGTGAGTCGCTTAGAAAAGTGGTGCTTAGGTCGACAGGCTTAAACTCGAAGCTGTCGTTGTTTTCAATCAGCTCTAATGCGGCAAATACGTCATCGATCTTAGTTTCCTTTTTTAGGCCAATGAATACGTTATAGCCAAACAGCATGGTATTGCCAACTTGCACTATGTCGCGTGGCACGCAGTTATTTTCGGTGCGAATACGGGTGCGACCAATGGCCTGCATTTGCACGCCGCCAAATTCGGCTAAGCGAGCTTCATTGAGTGTTTGCGCAAGTTTCTTTAGCCGAGTTCCTTGCTCGTCTAAACGTTTGCGAATGACATCGTAGGCACCGGCTTCAGCGACCGCGGAGTCGACTATTTGCTTTTCGTCTTGTGGCATATTTTCTCTGTCCCTGGCAATCAATTGGGCAATGCGTTTAGATCAACTAAAGGGTCTAGTAAACGGTCTAGGGCAAAGCGATTAGGGTTCGGCAAGTGTTTAAGCAACATACACCGCAGTGACTAAAGCTACTGCGGTGTCTCGCTTTCGATCAGCCTATTTTTGGTCGTTTTCGGGCTTTGGCATAAAGTTAGAAATTTGACCTAGTAATGACTGAATAGTGTCACTCTTATTGGCTAAGCCGTCGATCGCCTTACCCATTGATAGCGACTTGGCAAAGGTATCGAAGAAATGTTCTTCACCGCCAACAATATCGATCTTCGCTTCACGTAATGCAGTCGCTAGAACCTCGGCGTTTTCTTTGGAGATTTCTTTACCAGCGTCGATCGTAGCTAAGCTCTCTTTTAAGGCCGTTTCCAGCGTCATGCGGAACTCTTCATGCGAGCGAGCATCAAGGCTCATTGCATTCATTGCTTCGAATTTCTCGGTTAAGCCTTCGGCTTCCGCTTTGAATTGCGCCAATGTGATGTCGGCTGTCGAGCGGCCTACGCTTAAGGTCGCGGATGCTTCCGATTCACCTTTCAAGCGAATAACGTCGGCTTCAGCTTGGCCTTTATCGCGAACAACCTTGGCTTCAGATTCGCCAGTTGCGCGAACCACTTCGGCTTGGGCTAAGCCGCTCGCGGCTTCTTCGTGGCGAACACCTTCAGCCAGTTTAATTTTGGCTGCGGCGTCTTTCTCAGAGGCTTCTAGGTTGGCTTCGGCGAGGGTGGTGATTTCAACCGCCTTATGTTTAGCAGCCAGCTCCAAGGCTTCAGCGGCTTTAACTTCACGAACTTTCTTCTCTTCGGCATCACCCTCGGCGGCTTTAACCTGCACTTGCTTCGCGCGATCGGCTTCGGAGACTTCACGTACTTCGTTAATTTTTTCTTCTTCTATCGCCACACTTTTATCAACCACGACGCGTTCGCGGATAATATCGGCGATATTTTTCTTTTCGCGCTCGATGTCTTTCTCGGCTTCAATGCTGGTTAGCTCAACTTCGCGATCACTGTGAACACGTTCCATACGTTTGGTACGTTCTACTTTCTCAGTTTCAATCGCCACCGCACGCTGGCGGTTTTCATTGGCAATTTCGATTTCACGTTGTTGGTTCTCAGTTTGAATCGCCAAGTCGCGTATCACTTCAATAGAGGCGGTTTCTGATTTTAAACGTTCTTCTTCTTGAATTTTTATGGTCTCAGCTTCTTCACGAGCAATAACAGTCGCTACTTCACGTGCTTGTTTGGCTTCGGCATCGGCTTGTTGACGTTCAAGTTCTAACATGGCTTCACGCGCTTCTACGTTCTTTTTGGTTATCGCCAGCTCTTCGTCTTTCTCGAAGATGTTAGTTTGAATGTTTTGTGTTGCGGTTAGCTCGGTGATCTTTTTGATACCTTGAGAATCCAAGATATTATTTGGATCAAGCGCCGACTTCGGAGTTTGTTCTAGGTAATCAATTGCTACATCTTCAAGCGAGTAGCCATTGAGGTCGCTGCCAATTGCATCAACAATCGCGTCACGAAAGCGTTGACGATCTTCGAAAAGCTGTTCGAATTCTAATGTCTTACCGACCGTCTTCAGTGCTTCTGAGAATTTCGCAGCAAATAATGTGTACACAGCTTGGGTATCTGATGCTCGTTGTGTGCCAACCGCTTTTGCCACACGTAATACATCTTCCTCTGTCTCGTTGACTCGAAGGTAGAAAGCAACGGTGATGTCTGCACGCATGTTGTCTTGACAGATTAAGCCGTCTTTTCCACGCCGATCAACCTCTAAAGTAATCAATGAAATCTTCATCAATTCCTTCATATGGATAATCGGAAATACCCAGCCACCGGTAAAGGTTACTTTGGGCTTTGATCGTGTGGTGTTTATGATCAAAGCGGTTCCTTGAGCTACTTTATTGTAGAATTTTTTCAGCAGCATCGCTAAGCCGGTTATGAAAAATAGCAACAACGCGGTGACAATGATTAGTGGCATATACCCTGATAAATCAGCCATTATTTAACTCCTTCTTATCGTTAATATTAATTTTGTGTGTTAATCGCTAAATTCAGATTTTGCAATTACACGAAATAAGTTTCTTTCTTTGTTTTCTTCTATCACGACCACTTCGTCGCCTTTAATAAATTCTTGGCTGCCGGTTGATCTAATCTGCAATAACAAACCGGCTCCGCCATCATTCATTAAGCCTTCGCCACGATCCTTGTTTACCACGCCAGACCTGACGATGATAACCTGACCAACGATATGCTTAGTCTCGTCGCTCTCGAGCTTTTGAAATAGCGTGCGAATGGGCTTGATGACCTGTGCGGTCAGCAAAATAGTTAGGTAAGTTACAGCGACGAATATGGCTAATTCATAGGCGAGTTCAAGCGGCCAGAAATCGGGAATTAACGCGCCGCCAAAATAAATTGCGTAGTAGCAAGCAATCCAGCCGACTATCGCAATGATAGTCAGCACTATCGTCAATGGCACGCCGTTGAGGCCAAGCTTGAGCAATACCCCCGCTATGCCGTTTTGAGCTTCGAGTGAATCAGCGACATCAATATCACCGTCGATGTCTAAATCCAAAATTTCAAGATCGACCAAACCTAATGCCGCTACTACCCAGTACAACGAACAAATAATCAGCAGCACCGTATAGATCACCGTTGGAAACGACGTTACCGTTTGGTGAAATGGATTCATGCTCTCATGAAGAAAAATTGCGAACATCTGCGACTCCGTATTTGTTGTTGAGTAGTGGCTTACTACCACTTATTGTTACTTCGCTGGCTTTCCAAGCAGCGCGGCACTAACGTTCTGATGTTTGATTTGTTCTACCCTGCGTTGATAGTAACAAGTGTTTGGAAAGCTATGCTAGTTTTTTGTTTTGAGATGGCTCGCGCATATCTCAAAAGCCGAAAACTACTTCTTTTTAGCCTTCGCCTTCATTCGAGCCAGAACGTCATCAGAGCTACTGCTGCCAGTAATGCCTGCGTCGCGTAGCTTTTGATCAAGCGAGGTCTCGTTTGAGTCAGCGGCAATTTCAGCGGCGGCACTCATCTTCGCGGATGCAAGCTTTTGCTTCTCTTGAATTCTATCAAGCGAATCTACCGCTGTTCTAAGCTTAGAGCTGCTGCCGTTATGGCGTTGAGCCACCACTTGTTGGGCACGCTGTACTGCTTCCGTTGCCTTAACAGTTTCAGTTTGTTGCTTCAATTGCTTTATTTGATGTCCAGCGGTACGGATTGAATTACGCAAGGTTTCAGCTTGTTCTTTAAAGTTTTTGGCCGCCTCAGCTTCTGTCTCAAGGTTGTTCTCAAAGTTGGCTACTCGTGTGGCCAGCTCGCCGGCTAGCGATTCGTCTTTCTTTTCTAGCGCGGCAAGAATAAAGCCTTCGTTCTTCTTGATCTCAGTTTTTAGTGAAGAGGCTTTCTCTTCAGCCAGTTTTTGCTGTGCTATTAACGAAGCGAGGCCGTCCTTAGACTTGTTTAATTCTTCTGAGGCATCTCTGATTTCTTGGTCAAGAATTCGCAATGCTTGCGCATCGACAATTGCTTCACCGGCTTCGTTTGCGCCGCCACGTAGTGCGGTAATCATTTTTGACCAAATGTTCATTTTTTACTCCGATTTAGTTTACTTAAAATTGTTAGTTGAGACAGGCGGGCTATTCTTTGAGAAACGTTTGAAACGCCTCGGTTGCTTGAATCGTGTTTTCAGCTAGGGTTTCTATTTCTAGCACAACCTGATTAACACTGGACGATGCGCTTAAGGCGCCGAACATATAGTAGTAATCGCCATGTGTGATGTCAGTTTCGAGGCTGATGGTCGACAATGGTAAATACTTGTGGGTTCGTAATACGTATTCATTAAATTTGGCGGTGTCTTTTACTTCATCTAGTGAAAACAACACGGCTTCGGCTAAGATTTGATCGCCACCGACGGTAATGAAAATGGGTAAATCGCCATAGTTGTGCATAGATACAACAATGATTGAATCTATACCGTCAATGATTTCGATTGAGCAGCTATCGTTATTGAAAGCGGGGCGCTCTTTGAGTGCGCCAAAAAGGCTTTCGGTCGTCCATCTGTGGGCCGACTTATCGTTAACATTAGTTGCATTTAAAGTTGCATTCATATCAATTCCTCCTGTTCCAGTTTCTAAGGCCATAGACCGTTGCGTTGGCTTGCGTAGTTCTTTCTCGATGCTTGCGAGTGATTTGCCGTTCTCTGGCAACACCCAAACCTCTTTTTTGACCAGGCCCTGCTCCCGCAATCTCTTGCGATACTCTCGCTGGTATTCTGCTGATGATTTTTTCGTCATGTAAGAGACTATAAATTATTACATGTAAGTTTGTCAAGAATTGTTACATGTAATATTTCATGCTAAAGTAATTGTAGGTTTAAAACTCATCAACAAAAGGTAAATAATTATGAAATGCCCATCTTGCGGAACCGGGCGACTAGAGTCTTCTTACTTCGATGGTTTATTTGCTTGTCAGTCGTGCTCAAATTGCGCTGGTGAGCTGATTTTATTGCGTGATTTTAAGCGCTGGCAGGAGCAGCACCCAGAATCAGAATTTCCGGTTAGCGCAGAGGTTGAGGTAATTTCAGAAGACACCTCAAGGGCGATGATTTGCCCGTTAAGTAAGCGTTTGATGACAAAATATCGTATTTCTGCTGACACTCAGCATCGATTGGATCTGAGCCCGACAGTGAATGCCGTTTGGCTGGATAAAGGTGAGTGGAGCTTACTTAAAGAGAAGGGCTTAGCATCTAAGTTGAGTGAGATTTTCACTGATCACTGGCAACATGAGATCTTAGATGCGGCGACTGCTGAGGTAATGCACGAGTTGTATGAACGTAAATTTGGCGATCGCTATGAAAAGATCAAAGAATTCAAAAATATGATGGACAGCATGAGCAACCGATCAGAAGTGATCGCTTATCTGTTGGCCGAAGATTCCTATTCGGCCGACGATTAGTAAGCCGTTACGGCATGCGCTTGTTTTAAAAATTAAATGCCTAAATCTGGTTTAACGACGACCAAAATAACAATGCCGACCAGCAGCAATATCGGTGCTTCGTTAAGCCAGCGATAGAAAACATGGCCATGCCGAATGTCGTCTCGGGCAAATTTTTTGATGGTTGACCCGCACCATAAATGGTAAGCCACCAAGGCCAATACCAGTGCAAGTTTGGCGTATAACCAGCCACCGCTGAAGCCCCAGCCGACCCAGAGCCAAGCGCCAAATAGAATTGACGCCACCATCGAGGGTGTCATTATGCCGTTGTAAAGTTTGCGTTCCATGATTTTAAAGCGCTCTTTACTAATAGTGTCTTCTGACATCGCGTGATAAACAAAAAGGCGAGGCAGGTAAAAGATTCCGGCCATCCAGCAGATGACGGCGATGATGTGTAGAGATTTTATCCATAGCATGGCGTGAGATTATCATGATGCAGCCACCGAAATGTCATCGACGTTGGGCATTCGATAAAAAAAGCCGATTAATGGAATCCAGAATCAAAAAAAATGCATCTAACTAGCTAGTAAGTTAATTACCAGTGATCTAAATAATTGGAGTAAATAATGAAAAATTTATTAGTAGGCTTGGCGGTCGTATCGATATTGGTGTCGCCATTGGTAATTTCTTCGTCGGCATTGGCGAGGGGAGATGATTGTGAATTTACTCGTGATATTAAGCGCGAACTTAGCGTAAGCGATTCGTCCTTATTAACGGTTGTGGCGGGGGCCGGCAAGCTCGAAATAGTCGGCGATGCGGATAGAAAAACTGTTTTGATTGAAGCCAAGTTATGCGCTGAACGTGAGTCGCAGTTGGCAGATATGGATGTTAGCTCTGAGCTAAAGAGCGATATTACCTACGTAAAAACTAAGTTTGCCGAGGGCATGCTCTGGGGTGCTGATAGTGATGGCGCCTATATTGATTTAACCTTACACGTGCCGGTCAACGCTAAGCTCGACGTCACCGACAGCAGCGGTATGGCGAGCGTGGTGCGAGCGGCTTCGCTGGTGATGGTTGATTCATCTGGCGAGCTCGTCATCGAAGATATTGACGGTAATGTGGCCGTTGAGGATTCTTCTGGGTCTTTGCGAATTAATCGAGTTAACGGCGACGTGTCGGTAACTGACAGCTCGGGTTCTATTAAGGCGAGCTATGTTGCGGGCAACTTTACCGTCGAGGTTGATAGCTCGGGAAGCATCAGCGCTGAGTATATAAAGGGCAGCGTATTAGTGCGAAGTGACCGTAGTGGTTCTATTAATGTGAATAAAGTTGGCGGAGAATTTACCGTCTTAGAAGACTCGTCGGGCGGCATTGAGCATAAAGATGTTGCCGGTAAGGTGAGCGTGCCAGACTAGGCCTTTGCTCCAGCTATTTAGCTCCATTGGCCCCAGCCGTTTAATCCCCATTGGCTCCAGCCGTTTAATCCCCATTGGCTCCAGCCGTTTAATCCTAGTGGTTTAATCCTAGTGGTTTAGCGGCGTCGGCTTACTCGCCTAGAGATAAATAGTCTTCCAGCATATTGTTTAGCATGTTGTGGCCGAAGGTGGTTGGGCGAATTCGTTTTGGGCTAACCTCGATGAGGCCCTCAGACTGGTGCTTGTCTAGTAAAGGTTGAATGGTCTGCTGGCTTAGTTTGCATCGCGAGGTAAAGGTCTCTATCTCAAAGCCTTCGTTCAAGCGCAAGGCGTTCATCATGAACTCAAACGGCCGTTGCTGAGTAGCGACTGTTTCACTTGCGCCTATCTTGCTGTCTCTGGCGATGTAGGTGTTCGGATGTTTAATTTTCCAAGCCCGTGACACCTCGCCGTTTTCCAGGGTTAGCTTGCCATGCGCACCCGCGCCGATGCCGAGATAATCGCCGAATTGCCAGTAATTCAGATTGTGCTGACATTGTCTGTTGGCTTTCGAGTAGGCCGAGACCTCATATTGAGAATAGCCTTTGCTGGCCAGCTCAGCTTGTAATTGCTCTTGCATATCCCATAGCAATTCATCGCCTGGAGTGATTGGCGGGTTATGGTGAAATAGGGTGTTTGGTTCAATCGTAAGCTGGTAGCAGGACAGATGCGTTGGTGACAGGTCTAATGCCTGCTGAATATCAGCTAAGCTCTGTTGTAAATTTTGCTGAGGTAGGCCAAACATCAAATCTAAGTTGAAATTGTCGTAGCCCGCCTGACGGGCATAATGGGCGGCGTTCAGCGCTTCTTGTGAGCTATGCACTCGGCCCAAAGCCGATAAATGAGTTTGCTCGAAGCTCTGCACGCCGATTGATAGCCGGTTGATGCCGGCCTCTCTGAAGCCGTTGAATTTTTCGGCTTCACTGCTACCCGGGTTGGCTTCTAGGGTAACTTCTGCTGCGCTGCTAAAGTTTAGTCTGGCTCTTAGCCCATCAAATAATAGTTGATAGCTCGCGGCACTGAATAGCGAGGGTGTGCCGCCGCCAATGAAAACAGTTTGAATTGCTCGCTCGGTGATAACCTCGGCGTATTTTTCAATATCATTATCTAGGTCTTTTAGCAGCTCTCGTATATAACCGCGCTCATCGACCTCGGCTTTAGCCATGTGCGAATTGAAATCGCAATAAGGGCATTTCTTCTCGCACCACGGCACGTGGATGTAGAGGCTAAGTGGAATGTCTTTCATGCGCGGATTCTGTCACGTTCGTCCTGTGGTTAAAAGCGCTTGAAACTAAAGTAGTTGAAACTAAAGTAGTTGAAACCAAAAGTAGTTGAAACCTAAGGCTATAGCCTTTATCGTGCGAAAACTTAACTAAACTTGTGCTTCAAAATGAATATTGTTTGCTTAGATCTAGAAGGCGTCTTAATTCCTGAAATTTGGATCAACTTTGCAGAAAAAGTGGGTGTCGAAGAACTTAAGGCGACCACTCGGGATATTCCCGATTACGATCAGCTAATGCGCTTTCGTTTAGACCTTTGCAATAAGCACGACTTTAGAATTGACGATATTCAAGCGGTAATCGATACCTTGTCGCCATTAGAGGGGGCTAAGGAGTTTAGCGATCAATTGCGAGCCGATTATCAGTTGATCATTCTGTCTGATACGTTCCAAGAATTTGCTGAGCCGATGATGCGGCAGCTTGATTGGCCGACCATTTTTTGTCATCAATTGATTATCGATGATCAAGGGCGTATCAAAAATTACAAGCTTCGTATGCCTGATCATAAGCGCGAGACAGTAAAGCGCTTGCAACAATTAAATTTCAACGTGGTCGCTGCGGGTGATTCGTATAACGACACCACAATGCTTGGGCAAGCCGAGCAAGGCATCTTGTTTTGCCCGCCACAGAAAGTGATTGAAGAGTTTCCTCAATTTCCGGTGGCCACCAGTTACCCGCAATTGAGGAACGAGATTGATGCGGCCATGTCGGAGATGATCGAGCGCTAAGATTGTCGTAGGCTATTCGCCGCGTTTAACAGCACGATGTGATCGCACGCCTCGTTTGTCGGGTTTGCGCCGGTCATTGTCAACTCTAGGTTGTGCCGCTAGTTGCTCCTTAAGCGCCTTATTGTCGGCGATGCTCGCTGGTGTTTCTTGATAAAGAGTTTGTGCGATTGTCGCTGAGCCTCGCTGTTCACTTAAGTACAAAATTTCGACCTCGAGCTTATGTAGGCCTCGTTTAATCGATAATAAATCGCCAACTTTGATGTTGGTTGCCGGTTTTAGACTTTGATTGAGTAGGGTGATTTGGCTGTTTTTCAGTGCTTTAATGGCCAATTGTCGGGTTTTGTAAAAGCGGGCTGCCCACAGCCATTTATCGATTCTGACGCGTTCAAGTGATGAGTTCATAGTGAAAAATGCTCTTTATGGTCGATTTCAAACATTAAATTTGTGGTTTTGCCCTAAATTTGCCACAAAACTGACACACTTTAGCGCTATACTTATTAACAATAAAAAAGAATAACTGATTTTACTGTTGGCGTTTTACTAAAACGTAAACAATAGGTTAGAAGAACAAGTGATAGAGACACATGATATGTGGCACTTGTTTTCAGAGAGTATAATTAAAACTAAACTGGTCATATGAAGATCATGAAATTAGAAAAGCAAAGCCGCGTTTCTAAAGCGGACAATTTGTACAGGGTAGAGGTACATGCAGAGCGCAATGATAGCGCCCGAGTTCTTGCTCGCTCAGTGTTTGTGCAGTCTTGTTATTTTTTTGCAGCCCTTTTTATAGCCTTGATACTGATCAATGGCGATGCAGCTCATGCACAAGCCGGAGATGACCCACTTGATCCTAAGCCCAATCTAATGTGGTTATCCGAGGATGTCAACGTATCGGTATTTGGCGATGGCGAGTACAGCTCATTTCTCGGCAAAAGTGAGATGTGGACCAATAACTGGGGCGTGAGCGCAAAGCTCTTGCAGAACGACAATAACGATGTTTTCGGTTTACCTAAAGACAGCAGCTATTTTAATTTTGATATTAAGCATCGGTTGTTTGGTAGCCAAGACAAGTCAAACCTAGAGCTTGGTTTAGGTTGGCAAGAGATGAGTATCGACTCTCAACTTGATGCTAGTGGCCCAAAGGTATCACTAAGTGGGCGTTATAATGTTTTTAGCAGCGTACAAGTTTATGGCTTAACCTCGTATTTCCCCGAACTAGAAGATGAACTTCAAGATGGCGAAGCGACCGGTTATGAAATTGAGGCTGGTCTTCTGTATAAACCGTTACCATCATGGTCATTTAAGGCCGGTTATCGTGTCTTTAGTTTGGATCTTGAAGACCCGATCATAGAGGAGCTTGGTTCAAGTTCTGGCTTTTTGTTAGGTACTGACCTCAGCTGGTAAGGCTCTCTTTATTCAGTCGCCGGGCTCCTTTGGGCTGAGGGCTCTTTATTGCAGTCGCTGTGCTCCTTTGGCTGAGGGCTCTTTATTGCAGTCGCTGTGCTCCTTTGGGCTGAGGGCTCTCTTTATTCAGTTGCCGGGCTCCTTGGGCTGAGGGCTCTTTATTGCAGTCGCTGAGCTCCTTGGGCTGAGGGCTCTTTATTGCAGTCGCCGGGCTCCTTGGGCTGAGGGCTCTTTATTGCAG
>JBKEFT010000025.1:0-87337 GCA_046709645.1 Arenicella sp. | reverse complement strand
AATTATCAACCGCATCTAAAATAGTGTCATTGTCGATATCATCGTTAACTGTAAGAGTAGCGCTTGCAGCCGCACTGGTTCCTGCTGATGAGCTTAGATCACTAGTAGTGTTAACAAACACACCGCCTATCGCCGATTGCACGTTGACAGAGACGCT
This sequence comes from Arenicella sp., assembly GCA_046709645.1. GTDB lineage: Bacteria > Pseudomonadota > Gammaproteobacteria > Arenicellales > Arenicellaceae > Arenicella. Next base: position 87,180 of record JBKEFT010000025.1, on the reverse strand, counting down.
ACAAGTCGATGTAGGCCCAACAGAGCTGCCAGACATACTAATGACTGACGAGCCTGCAACCGCGGTTATAGTTCCGCCTAAACAGCTGCTAATTAAAGCGGGCGATGGCGACACAACCAAACCGGCAGGCATAGTATCTATGAACCTTATGTTTGTTGCCGCACTTGGTGATGCTGAATTATCGATGGTGAATCTCAACACACTTATCTGGTCAGTGTCGACAGTCGCCGGTGTGAAGCTCTTGGTAAAAGAGGGTGTAGTTGCTGCAATTGTTAATATATCAGTCGCTGGCGCGGCTACTGTCAGGTGGCCGGACGTTAAGCTGCTGGTAGTATTCGAATATGGCCCTGGCAAGGCATTTGCTGGAATCATAAGATCTACTGAGAATGTGCAGCTGGCACCAGCGGCCAAGGCCCCTGTGCTTAAACTCAAACCAGATGAATTACTTAGCACCGACCCGACGCCACAAACATCATTAATTGGTAAGGTTGTGCTAATCACCAGACCCGTAAGTACATGGCCTAAGTTATCGGTGAATGACAAGTCGCCAAGAGCATCGCTAGCACTCAGGTTGGTAATAGTGAAGCTTAATGAACTTACACCACCGGCTTGAGGGTCAGGGTCTGCAAAGTTTTTAGTAAACGTAGCTGCTTTTACTTGAAGAGTATCGCTCGCGGTTCCACTATTACCTGACGAAGACGTTAAGTTGCCCGAGGTGTTTACATACGTTGCGGCAATGGCTGACGTGGTATCAACCGAGACAGTACAACTGGATGATGCTGCCGCGCTGCCACCAGTGTAGGTGATTACCGAGGTTCCAGAATTGGCTGTAAGTGTGCCTCCAGTGCAGGTTGTGCTAGCGTTTGCTGGTGTCGCCACGACGATATTTGCGGGTAAGTTGTCGGTAAAATCAAGTGCTGATGCCGCGACCACACTTACCGTGTTATTGACCGTGAATTGTAATGTAGACGCACTGGCGGTGCTTATTACGTCAGGAGAAAATACTTTGCTGAAAGACGGCAGAGTTGGGCTGATGGTAATGTTGGCACTGGCTGGGCCGGCCGCGGCTAGTGAGTTTTCAGTTAACTGGCTACTACTACTGTTGAAGGCTCCCGGCGCTGCTGATAATGGCACAAGCAGATCAACACTAAAGGAGCAACTGCCGCCAGCCGCAAGATTTCCGCCAATGAGGCTTAATGAAGAGGTGCCCGAGATTGTTGAGCCTGCCCCACATACATCGTTAAGCGGTAAGCCGGTAGCGACTAAGCCAGAAATGACAGCATCTAAATCATCACTGAAAGACAAACGGGTCAACGGTGCTGAGTCATTATTAGTGATGATGAACTGCAGCGTGGTATTACCTCCGGCTTGAACCGGAGCCATGGCAAAGGCTTTACTAAAAGCTACATCAACGTTGACCACAGTGAGGACATCAGAAGCCGCCTGGCCGCTAACGCTAGTCATACCAACTAAACCAGACACCGAACTTGTGGTGTTTGTATAGACACCTGAAGCCGACATCCCTGGGATTGAAACTGGCACATCAAATTGGCACTGTTCACCAGCAGTAAGCGTACCGCCAGAAAAATCTATGGTTCCGGCATTGGGGATCGCGGCTACTGTGCCGCCACAAGCCGAGAGAGGCAAGCTTGTTGCCGTCAAGCCGCCTAGCGCCGCATCCAGATTATCGCTGAATGCTACACCGCTAATGGCGCGGGTTGCATCAAGATTAGTGAGCGTAAAACGCAAGTTGGTGGTGCTGCCGGAAGCAACGGTGGTGTCACTGAACTCTTTGCTTAATGAAATGATCTCATTGTTAACCACTAAACTAGCAGCACTGTTATCTGCTACACCCGCGGCACCACCAAAAGTGGCTGTTAGATTACTGGTTGAATTAACAAATTCGCCATTAGCGGCGCTTGGTGGTATTTGCACTAATATATCAAAAGTACATTGCTCACCTACGGCGAGTGCGCCATCTTGAAAAATTAGGAATGTTGTCCCACTTATGGCACTGCCAGCGCCGCAAGGAGTAGTAGGCAAAACAGTAGCGCTAAGTCCGGATAACGCCGCACTCAAACTGTCGGTAAAAATGATGTCAGTAATATCATCGGTTGCACTAGTGTTTTCTAGTGTAAAGCGCAGCGTAGCAATATCACCAGCAAGGTATGGGTTAGCTAAAAATTCACTTTCAAAGGTAACCCCGGCTACCACCAAATCGCTAGCGGCCGCAGCGCCTGTAACCGGTAAGCCGCCTACGGTCGCGGTAACCGCGCTAGTCACGCTTGGCGCTGTACCCGGCGCTGCCCCTGCTGGCACATCAAGCGTCACACTGAATGTGCAACTTTCTCCGGGAGCAAGAGTGCCGCCCATTAAAGTAAGCAGCGTATCACCCGCCGAGCCAGTTAACGATGATCCAGCGCCACAGGGTGGATTAGGTAGAACGGGTAAGTTCGCTATTAAACCAGTTAGGGCTGCATTTAAGTCATCGGTGAAGGAGATGTTTATTGCTGGGCCAGCGGCGTCCGCCGAATAGTTGAGTCTGTATTCAAGCGTTACGCTGTCACCTGGGGAGACGGGGTCGTTGGTGAAGTCTTTTGATAACTCAGGTATCGGAGTGACAACAAGCGTGGCGCTAGCGGTATTTATACCCTGAGATTGTCCGTCAACCGTTGCCGTGCCCTCCGCAACCACTGGGTATAAACCAGTTGACGCATCAGCGGTGGCTTCCAGGATGAGTGAGAAAGTGCAGGAATCACCGGGCATACCAGCCGCCGCGAGATTGCCGCCTGACATGGTAAAGTTGGCTGGGGTATGGGAATTTGGATTATCAATCAGCGCCGTAAACGTTAACGTAGAGCCCGCGCCGCAGGAATCATTTGCAGGCATCATACTCGCAGTGGTGATGAAGCTCGGAAACTCGCTGCTAAACGTTATATCAGTAGCGCCAGAGGTAGAACTTGTATTAGTAACTGTGTATTCAAGCGTGGTCGTGTCGCCAGCGGTGATGGTTGACGGCATAAAGGCCATACTTATGATTGGTGCAATGCTGACCACCAAGCGATCGCTTGCCGAATTGCCAACAAATGGTGAGCCGCCAACAGTCGCTAATAGAGTGCTGGAAACACTGCTGTATGTTCCTGCGGCAGCACTGGCTGGCACGCTAACACTAGCGCGAATGGAGCACGAGCCTTCTGGCGCGATGCTGCCGCCACTAAATGAAAGGCTGGTGGTGCCAACACCGCCCACTGATCCACCGCAGCCATTGGCTAATAGACTATCGAAGGTGAGGCTAGCTAATGCGGCGCCAAGGTCATCGCTAAAAGCGACTGCGTTAGCTGTAGAGCCGCGGTTAAGGTTATTAAGGGTATATTCAAGGATTACGCTGGCTCCGGGGGCAACGGGGTCATCAACAAATGATTTGCTGATGAATTGTCGAGGCACATTTAGCGTTGCGCTTGCTTTACCACTATTTAAGCCGCCTACCAACAGGTCTCCAGACACATTGCTATAAGTGCCTGTGACCGCTGTTACATCTACGCCAACAGTACAGCTAGCGTTTGCCGCAAGTGCAGGAAAGTTCGGATTCAAGCCGCTAGCAAACATAGAAATGCTCGAGCCGCCTGAGTTAGCGGTCAAACTAACTAGAAAGACGCCGTTGCCGCAATCGGTTACCGTATTTGCTAGTGGTGCGATGACCATTCCTGAAGGCAGGTTATTGTTAAAGTTTAAGCTTGCTAATCCAGATGGATTACTTGAATTATCTATAGTAAAGGTGAGTCGGCTAGTTTGACCTGCCGAGATCGTACTTGGCGAAAAGTTCATGGAGAACCCTGCGCGAGTAGCATCGACGACTAAGTCGTCTGTTGCTGTGCCGGAATTGCCAAGAGTCGAGGTTAAATCGCCAGAAACATTCACGAGTGTCACTGGGGCGCCTGCGGCTGGAGCCAAGCTACTAACCACGTCGACAAGCACGCTGCAAAAAGCGCCAGGTGCTAAGCGGCCCGCGCTGAGACTAATACTGCTTGCGCCGTTCGGCGCGCTTAAGATGGCGAAGGGGCTACAGTTAGTGCTGGCGTTACCCGGTGAGGCAATTGTTAAACCCGTTGGAAAAGTGTCGGTGAAGGCGATGTCGTCGGCTGCTGTTGCTCCGGGGTTAGTAATATTAAACGTTAAAGTGCTAACACTGCCCGGGCCAATGATATTTGAGGCGAACGTTTTAGTGAAGGTCAGTTGCGCTAAAGCGGATTGACTTATAAGCAGGCTTACAAAAAAAAGTGAGGCTTTTAAAATACTAGATCTAACCCGTGATGATTTACTCGAGGAGTGATGCGCCAAATTCTTAATATTCATCGTTTTTTATCGCTTTTGTTGTTGCTGAGTTATTTTTATTGAAAGGTCGCAATCGCATTTTATTAAGCACACTTAGAGTTTCATAGCTAAATTGATACGGACCAAAAATATGCGTATGCCTCAATGAAGAGCATACCCAAAGCCCTCACAGTCGAATCAAAACTAGGTCAAAGTGATCACGTTAACCAGTAAAACCTTACCTTACCCAAGTATTAACTCTACTACACCTTTGTACTGAATGAAATTACACGAATAGACTAGTCGGTTTATTTTTTGACTAAATTTAATTTTTAAGTGAGATTTTGCGCCAATAGGCGCAAGTCACTCGGCTGTTAATCATTAACTGTCAATTAAACTTTAAGGCTTAAAATGCGCACGGATTTGGATTTTCTCTGGCGCTTGACACACTTCGTCGGTACACGCTTGAATACTTAGTTCTGCTGCCAAGGTTTGACATCGGCTCTCAGTACTTTTTGGCGTACTTTGCGATAAATCTGCACTTAATGTGACGGAGTTCTCATAAACAAGTAATTTATCTTCCTGAAAGCCCAGAGACACAAGCTCGCCTTTGGGGTAGCTTACTTTTTCGAATACAAGGCATTTATCTGAAGAGCCTAGCGAGGCCGGTGTTAGAGCGGTTGGAATTAAGTATTTATTGAGTACCTGCGACGCATTAATGTGCCAGCCTTTGGCGATATCAATATTGAGAGAAAAGGTATTGTCGGAGTTTATGTTTGCCGTAACAATAACCTTTCCTTTAGCGGCATATTGTCGGCTACCAATATCACCCTGATTTAAAATTTCTGCGGCAAGCAGCATGCCACTGAGAGCTTCGGGGTTAGCGAATAACTGCTGCGAAAATGCGGAAATGGTGCTGGAAGCTGACTGTTTAAATTCTAAGCTTCCGGTACGTTGTGCCATACGAGCTAGCACCTGTGCGGCGACTGAGTTTCCTGAATAAATTGCATCGTCACGCGCAGTAACCAGCTTCATCATTGGAACCTTGTTGTTTGTGGCGTTGCTGATTAGAAAGCCGCCGGTTTCTATATCGTGAAAACGCGTAATCATCTGTTTTACGATTTGATCTGAGCGCTCAAGCCACAGCTCATCACCCTCAATGTCATAGATATCAATCAAAGCGTTGGCAAAGTAGGCGTAGTCTTCAAGAGTTCCTGCTAAGCGTTGTTTGTTATTGGAAATAGTTCGTGCCAAGCCGCCTTGTTGATCATATGACTGCTTCCATAATCTATTGGCCGCTTTTTTTGCAGCACGTAGATAGGCTTGGTTATCAGTCGCGCTGTAGCCAGTGACCAAGGCGCTTATCGCCATAGCGTTCCATGAGGTGATGATTTTAGTATCTAATTGTGGTGACTTTCGTTGTTCTCGGTCTAGGGCGAGCTTACTAATCACAGAATCAATTTTATTGCCGACCTCAAGACCATGTTCTAAGCTAGTGCGGTCTAGGCTAGTTGGGTCAAAGTGGCTGTTTTGCAGCACATTGCTCCCGTTAAAATTTCCTTTAGGGCTAGTTCCAAGAAATGTGTTGGCAACGGACAGCTGGTCTTGGTTAAGCTGCGACGATAATTGTTGGTATGTCCATGTATAGAATTCGCCTTCGCCTGTTATTCCGTTTGCGTCCTCGCTCTGGGCATCCATGGCTGAGTAGAAACCACCGTCGGGTGCCTGCATATCATTTAATAAAAATTCGAACGTTTTGTCGCCCACCGTTCTGAGTGCGGGGTTACCACTGAGTTGATAGCCAAGGAAATAGGCACGGCCCATTTGGGCCTGGTTATACAACATCTTCTCGAAGTGAGGGATAACCCAATTAGGGTCGACGGTATAGCGGTGAAAGCCTCCGCCTACTTGATCGTGAATGCCGCCAGCCGCCAGTTTTAGTAATCGTTGGGTGACTATGTTTATGGTTGGCTCAGATAAATTTCTTCGAGCGTGATTCAGCAAAAATAGCATTTCTGGTTCTCTTGGAAAACCAGGTTTAGATTGCTTGAGACCATTGTTGACTGAGCGTGACAATTCAGCTTGAATTCGCGAAGCTGCTTCAGCAATAACGCTGGCATTAATAGTCTTGGTGTTGTCGGACGACTTATTAATTGCGCTAAGCGCATCGCTCAAGCGATTGGCCTGTTCTAATACGGCATCTTGACGTTGAACCCAGGTGTCACTGACTTTGTTTAAAAGACTCAGTAGTGCTACCGGTTGAAAATACGTGCCACCAAAAAATGCTTGACCGTCTGGGGTGAGTACCGCGGTTAATGGCCAGCCAACTTTGCCGCTCAGCATTTGTACTGAGGTCAGGTAAAGTTCGTCAACGTCGGGGTATTCTTCTCGATCAACCTTGATTGGTATAAAATGCTCGTTTATGAAGTTGGCAATCTCTATGTCATCGAAACTTTCTTTGGCCATCACATGACACCAATGACAAGTGGAGTAACCAATCGATAAAAAGACCGGTTTGTTTAATTCTTTTGCTTTGGCAAAAGCATCGTCGCCCCAGCCCCACCACTGGACCGGGTTATGTGCGTGTTGCAATAAGTAAAGTGAGTCCTGTTGAATTAAACGATTTACGAATAAGGGTTCTTGCCTTTCGTCTAAATGGCGGGTTGTCAGTGGATAACTTCCTTTCTTACTGTTGTAAACACTTTCCAAACTTTCATTTTCGGAGCTCCACACGCTAACAAACAGTGATAGAGTAAAGCCTAGACCGAGCACAAGTACTGGGATTCTTTTCTTAGCGAGGCTTTGCTGGATTGTCTTTTTGACATCAGAGAGAATCATAAATTTCACAAGTTTTGGATGCTGTTTTTGCCCAAGTAAAGTTGCTTGCGCGTTGCTGACCTGCATTAACATAATACGAGTGTAAATAAGCGTCATGTAATAGTAGGTTTAGTTGTTGTGCAATGTCATCACTTTCTTGTGGGTCAACTTGAATAGCTGATCCGTTTGACACTTCAGCGAGGGCCCCAGTATTCGAGGTGATGCAAGGGCAGCCGCTTTGCATTGCTTCAAGCACAGGCAGGCCGAAGCCTTCATAGAGTGAGGGGTAGACAAATGCCGCAGCGCCAGAGTATAAAAAGGGTAAGGTGCTTTGCGGCACGAAACCGAGTTGCTTTACGACTCCGGAGTCGCTTAGATGACGTATTCGCTTTTCGAGTGCTGAGCTCTTCCAACCTAGTGGCCCGACCATTACTAAGGGAAACTCTTGCTGCACTTGTTCATCAAGCATTTCGTAGGCACTTAAAACGGTGGATAAATTTTTTCTAGGCTCTAAGGTAGCCACGCAAAGAACGTATTTTTTATAGCTTAGTGCGTGAGCCGCCAGTATTGAGTGGCAGTCTTGGGCTGTTCTAGGGCGAAAGCTACTATCAGCCGCTAAGTGAGTAACGTCTATCCTATTATTAGAAATACCATAATACTCCATCAGTTCTGACTTTACCGCATGGGAGATGGTGATGATTTTTGAGTTGCCTGAGCGTAATTTTTCAAAATAATTATCAAGATAGTTAACACGATGAGCAGGGTGTGTTTCAGGGCATACCACGTTGGACAAATCATAAACGGTGCTTACACAGGAGCTACTTTTAGGGCTTAATGAGTAATTCAAATCATGATGAGCCGCGCCATTGGTAATTAAGGATTTGCTTAAGACACTAAAATAATAACGATCTAATTTACGATAAATTGAGCGACTCAAAGGAATATTACCAATTATGCTTCGCAGTTTACGAGCAGAGATAAGCTGGCCTGCATACGAGGGTAGTGGTTGGTTTTTTGCTGGAGTATCGAAATTCATCAATAGTGCGGCTATATTCGTTCCTGTGTGAGAATGGCCATTCTTTATTACCGTGAGATTAGGCCTTTGAATTAGCACCTCACGTATTAACTCGATTGAGTATCGGCCGATACCCGTTAGCGGCGGCCTGATATTGTTGAGGTTATAAATAATTGGCCTCATTGTTACGAGGCGAGTAGCTCTTCAAACAAGGCATCAAGGGCTAGTTTGAATTTAATATCGGTAAATTTTTCGTTGAAACGTTGGTAGCCATTATTTCCGAGCGTTGTAGCCCAAGGTCTATCGGATGCTATTTGACACATTGCATGAGCTAGGGCATCAGGGTCACTCGGTTCAATTGTTAAGCCTTCTTTTTGATGGCGAGCAATCATTGGTACGGTCGACGGTAGCGATGTATTAATTACTGGTTTTCTAAGTCGCATCGCCTCAAGTTGGACCAATCCAAAGGCTTCATTATGCATAATCGAAGGCATGACCAGGGCCATGCTTCCTTGGATAAGGCTCTTCACCTCGTCATCAGAAGCGTTTTGCTCAAAGCTTACTTTACCGCACACCCCGAGTGTTTGAGAGAGTAATTTATGTTGCTCAAAGAGTGGACCATCGCCGACGATCACTAGATGAGTGTCAATCTCTTGCAATGCCCGAATCGCGATATCAATTCCTTTGTACGAAACGTGGCGTCCAACCAGAACAAAGTAATTACTGTTAGTATACGCCGTGGTGATGGCTGGCGTTTCGCTGACTGCTGGCAGCCCGTAGGGGATTATTCGCACCTTGGATCTAAAGCGCATGAGTAGCGTAGAGTTCTCTATCATTCGCTCTGACGTTACAACGATCGCAGTGGCACGCTTTAGAGTAAGATAAATCAAGGGGTAAGTTAACCACTTGAGCTTTTTTTGTGCGACGATATTAGAATGCCAATAAACCACCATAGGCGGCAGTCTAATAACCATCGCTAACGCTAGATCAGCGAGCGGAAACGGGTAGTGCACGCAGATGATATGACATTTTTTTGCCATCTTAATAATCTTGCCAATCATTTTTGGGGCGATCGGCATTGAGGCGACTTCTAAGTACGAGCGAGATCGAGTTATATAGGTGCCATTTAACCGTTGTTCAGGAATTGCACCGTCTTCACCGCTGGTAATCACGTAATGAGTGTGCTGTTTAGATAGCGAGGTTATTGCGTGCACGACTTTTTGAATACCGCCTTTGACGGGGAGGTAAACTTTACAGATATGTAGAATACGGGCTGAAGAAATATGAGACATAGTTAGTCAAATGCGAGTGAGTGTTAACACCTAGCAGACAAAAGACGGTCACCTAACGTACAGTAAAGGGGAGTTATAAACCTCAGTTTTTAGTATTTATATCAATCACATTCTGAGGTGATTTTTGTGTATTTATTGCCAATAATTTGCACGCTTTTTCATGCGTTGAGCTTCGTGTTAATTCAGCATATAACATTTCGGTAATAATGTCGTTTAGATCCCTCTCGGCACGCCATTTAAGTTTGGATTCTGTGTGGCTTGTGTCACAGAGCGTTTGCTTTATGTCCAATGGGCGTATTAAGAAATCTTTTGAAATCAAATGGTCTCGATAGTCCAAGCCTACTCTCGAAAAAGCGATCTCTAAAAAACCGACTAAACTGTGAGAGACTCCCGTAGCAATAATGTAGTCATCTGGGCTCTTTTGCCGCAAGGTTAAACTCGCTGCGGTCATAAAGTCTTCAGCCGCACCCCAGTCTCGGGTGATATCAATGTTTCCAAGCTCGATCTCATCGGCATCGCCTAAGGCTATCTCACATGCCGTGTTTACTATTTTTGAGGTCACATAGTTTCTGGGGCGTAATTGAGATTCAAAGTTAGATAAAACTCCGCTGCAGGCAAACAAACCATAAGCCTCGCGGTAAATTTTTACTTGATGTTGAGCGCAGCTCTTACCGATACCGTAAGGGCTTTGAGGATTATGGTGGGTGCGTTCAGTGGCAGGCGATAAGCAATTACCGAATATCTCAGTTGAACTGGCAACGAAACATGGTATGTTTTTATCGGTTTTCCGAATCGCATCAAGAACGTTTACAGTGGTAAGTGCGATGCTATATATAGTATCAGCGGGTTCAACAAATGATCTAGCCACCGATGACGGTGCAGCTAGATGGTAGATCTCGTCAGGCCTAAGTTGATCAATCAAATCCAGCACCTGCTGACCATTTTGCAGGTCCAGTGCGCGTATACTCACACGGTCCTTAATCTTAAGCCCGACCAAGCTCTGAGACCCATCTTCGGCGATAGCTCGTGAAGTGCCGACGACATGATAGCCATCAGAGAGAAGCTTTTTCGCCAAGTACGAACCGCCCTGACCTGAGACGCCTGTGATTAATGCTGTTTTCAAAATTTACGCAACCCACTTTTACTTAATATCAACCAACTTGCTATGCCAGCAAAATAAGAGGATTAATTATTAATTCATGACACAAGAGTCTAGTGTAAACTTTGTGAAAAATCCATTCTGTGTCATGCGAGCAAATTGAATTGGTGCTTAGCATCGAGTGAAAGTACAATTGTAAAAACACCTGGCTATAAACTGTTGGTCGTTATGTATATTTTCATACGAAGTAGTTAGAGCTACAACCTAAATACCCGTTCAAGGTCTCACCATAATTTAACATAACAAGTTGAATAAAAAAGTCAGAGTAAAGCAATCGTGAATTCTAAAGATGATTTTAAGCAGGCGTTCGTTGACCTTATACGAGGGCTTAAGAGTAATGGTGTTTGGCTTGCTCTTGGCTGGAACGATGTACAGGGGCGCTATAATCGTTCTAAGTTAGGCGTGTTTTGGGCTAGCCTAAGCATTTTGATATTTGTTTGTGCATTGGGGCCGATTTATTCGAGGCTTTTTGGCGTGAGCGCTCCAGACTATATTTTGTATTTAATGCTGGGTATTATTGTTTGGAACTATATGCAAGCGATTATTCTTGAAAGTGGTAGAGAGTATGTTAACTCAGTGAACTATATAGTGTCTTTTCAGCTCAGTTATTTTACTTTGTTGTTTAGAGTTATATGGCGGAACCTTATAGTGCTTGGCTACCAAATGTTAGTGTTCTTATTATTAGCTTGGGTATTAGGGGCAACTTGGAACATTGCATGGTTAGTCGTGCCGATTTCTTTGTTCTTGATAACGATTAACGCACTATGGATGGGGCTATTGGTAAGTGTATTTGCTACCCGATTTAGAGATTTGGGTGAGTTGCTAAATAATATTTTCAGGCTAATCTTTTTCGTAACTCCCATTATGTGGATGCCAGAAATGAAAGCTGAGCTAAAAATTGTCGCTGAGCTGAACCCCTTTCATCACCTTATTGAGATATATCGAGGAGCCTTATTGAACGGCAGCTTAAATGAGAGCAGTTGGATAATTGCTACGTGTATGGCCGTCGTGGGTTGGTCGATTGCATTTCCTGTTTTTGTTAGATATCGATCACGCATCGCTTTTTGGATATAAAGGTCAAATAATTATGCTTAAGCTAGTGCTACATGATGTCAGTCTGGATTACCCAGTTTATGACACGAAGAGTCGCTCGTTAAGGCGCTCTATCACACAGAGCTTGCCAGTAGGCGGGCGAATCAAGAAAGAGAAAGGAAAACGCACATCAATTTTAGCCTTAGATAACGTTAGCCTATCTTTTGAAGAGGGAGATAGAGTTGCCCTGTTCGGTCACAATGGCGCGGGGAAAACTTCTTTACTAAAGGTGTTAGCCGGGTTTTATGAGCCAACTTCTGGGGCTATAGAGCGAGAAGGTAAAGTTTCGGCCTTACTAAATTTGATGTCGGGCATGGATGTGAATTTAAACGGCTATGAGAATATTCTCCTTTGTGGAATGTTATACGGGCTAAGCCGTAAAGGCGCGTTAGCACGTATTGATGACATCGCCGAGTTTAGTGAGTTGGGTGAATATTTGAACATGCCTGTTCGTTTACTTTCATCTGGCATGATTTTGCGTCTTGCTTTTTCAATTTGCACCAGTATTGATTGCGAGATCTTATTGTTAGATGAATGGGTTGGTGCTGGGGACCAGGCTTTCATCGAAAAAACTAAAAACCGTTTATCTGAAATGGTTTTTCGCTCATCCATAATGGTGTTCGCAACTCATAATCCAATTGTCGCTAAGCAGCTTTGTAATAAGGCAATATATATGGAACACGGTAGGGTAACTTTGGTTGGCGATATTGATCAAGTGATTCACCGATATCACACTCCTGTGACCGAGGCTTAGGAACAAAAAATAGTATCAAAACACTTATGACCGAAAAAAATAGCGCACAAAAAGCCAAATCAATCATTATTGTGGCTGGTATGCATAGAAGTGGTACATCCGCAATTACTCGTTGTTTGAATTTATACGGAGCGACTCTGCCAGAGGATTTATTGAAGCCAGTTAAAAATGACAATGACATGGGATTTTGGGAATCCCAGGTATTGATGGAGCTTCATGACGAAATTTTAGCATCGTTAGGAGGCTCCTGGTCAAGCCTGACCCCCGTGCCTGAACAATGGTTTATTTCTCCAGAGGCCGAATTGTATAAAAACCGGTTAATAAAACTTATTAACGAGCAATACCAAGAAATTGATCTGGCGATAGTCAAAGACCCAAGAATTTGTAAATTAATCCCTCTATGGGAGTCTGCATTAGCCGAAATGGGAGTGAATCCCTATTATATTATCAGCCTGCGAAACCCGATGGAAATTGCTCAGTCGCTGGCTAGGCGAAATAATTTCGAATTGAAATACGCGTTAAGCCTCTGGTTTGTTCATCTGCGAATATTAGAATTGAATACGCGAGCGGCTAATCGGGTATTCATTCGGTATGACGATTTATTAAATAACCATTCGAAGTTTGTTTCTCGTTTATGTGAGCATTTGCCATTACCCCTTAATTGGCAATCGGTTTCTGCAAAGGAAAGCGTCGATAATTTTCTAGATGGCTCTATGAGGCATCATGAAGTGCAATTAGGGGAGCTCATCGCAAAGCGTAATGTTCCCAAGGTCGTAAAATACTTTTATACGTGGCTTGACGGCCAAGCCAACATAGAGGGAAACGGTGCTTCCAAAGATATTGGCTTGGACATTGAATCGGCGCTAAAGGAAAATGCTCATACTGAATTCGTTATGTATTTGCGCAATATTGAAATGGACGAGCAACAATTAAATAATAGCTATCGACGTTTAAACCAGCAGACTGAAAAAATTGGTCGTCATATGGAGCGAAACGATCTTGCCCAAGAAAATATTTTGCGTCTTAATCAGAAGATTCATTCTATAAAGAGTGAGCTTACAGCTAAAGAGGCTGAGCTTACAGCTAAAGAAGCACAGCTCACAGCGAAAGAAACACAGCTCACAGCGAAAGAAACCGAGCTAGATAAGTATGTTCGGACGCGAGACCAATATGTTAGAGGAAAATTGCTTGAAGCGAAAAGGCAAGCGGTTATTGCGAGTGACGCGCTGGAACAAGCTGTCAAAGAGAAAGAAGGAAAAAGGTTTGCTTTTGATAAATTGCAACGAATGAATTCTAATCAGGAAGTGCAAATAAGTACACTTTCAAAAGAAAAATCACAGCTTAGGCAATCAAGACACGACGCTGAATTTGCCTTACAGGGAGTAACCAGTTCTTCAGCTTGGAAGCTAGGAACTTTGTTGTATAGCTCAATTAGGCGAGTCCGGTTATCGATATTTGGAAAGAGTCTCCTTTTTGTTAAAGCGTTGGTAACACTTAATCTGAGAAATTATCTCAATTTAAGGCGGCGGCTGCTTATCGTCAATGAGTCGGGGCTATTTGATGCGGCGCACTATCTCCAGCTTTACCCGCTTATTAGATACTCTATCCGGTCTCCGCTAGAACATTATGTTGGGCATGGCGAGCGAGAAGGTCGTCTACCTAATGCTGGTTTTAACCCATTTTACTATGCTCAGCAATTAACGCCCGGTGAAAATAAGTGGCACTCTCTTTTAGTGCATTATATTAAGCAAGGGGCAAAGGAAAACTATGACCCCAATCCAGAGTTTTCAACGCGTTTGTATCGAAAAAAGCACAAGCTAGATAGCGATAAAAATCCGCTGGCCCATTATCTAAATCGAGCAAAAGAAGGAACATCGGAAAACCAAAGTGACTTGGCTTCGATTGAACCAAGTCAGAACAATAGATTTAGTTATACTCCGCTTATGTCGGAAATAGAGGAGATCATTGCCGATGTTTCATCGCAATCGTTAGAGGATAAACTGGCGAGTTTGAATTTTGAAAAAAATAGCGTTTCTGGTACAACGCCCAAAGTAAGTATAATCATCCCTTTCTATAATAAGTTTGAATATACGGTGAATTGTTTATTCGCCTTACAGTTGCAGTCGTTTACAGACTACGAAATTATTCTTGTTGACGATGCGTCAGACAATAGCGAGTGTCGAAAGCTGGCGTCGATAAAAGGCGTTACCTTGATACGAAATAGGAAGAATGCGGGGTATTTAGCATCGTGTAATAAAGCCGCAAATAAGTCTCAAGCTGAATATATATTGCAGTTAAATAACGATACCTTGCCATTGCAAGGCTGGCTTGAAAATTTAGTAAAAACATTTGAGTACTACCCCGATACAGGTGTCGCCGGCTCTCTCATGCTTGGTGAAGACGGCCTGATTCAAGAAGCCGGTGGAATTATATTTAACGATGCATCTGGTTATAACTATGGCCGCGGGAAGCACCACAGCGAATCGCGGTTCAATTATTGTCGTGAGGTAAATTTTTGTTCGGGTGCCTCAATTCTAATCAAACGCAGCGTTTGGAAAAAGCTGGGGGGTTATGACGATCGTTATACGCCGGCCTACTATGAAGACGCCGACATTGCGATGGCTGCGCATGAAAGTGGCTATAAGGTAATTTAT
Source organism: Arenicella sp. (assembly GCA_046709645.1). Taxonomy (GTDB): domain Bacteria; phylum Pseudomonadota; class Gammaproteobacteria; order Arenicellales; family Arenicellaceae; genus Arenicella. The sequence continues at coordinate 72,086 of JBKEFT010000025.1, read as the reverse complement.
AATCCCTTTTCTCGTCTGGTCCACTATGAAGGCGTTTCCTCAGGCACAAATGTGACTCAGGGAGTTAAGCGCTATCAAGAAATCAATAAAGACAAATTCTATCGAAAATGGAAGACGCAGCTCGATGCTAGGCCGCCCGTGCCACCTGCAAATCACATCGATCAATACGTTCGCGGCCAAGTGAAAAGGGGGTGGATACTCTGGATAGATTCTAATACCCCAACGCCAGATAAAGACGCCGGCTCTATTGAAACGGTTCACTTTTTTGAGCGTGCTCTTGAAGACGGATGGGGTGTTTCCTTCATCCCATGGGATGCTTTTAGACATGAGGGACGCTATACAACGGACCTTCAATATATGGGAATAGAGTGTCTATACGATGGTGCGGCCACAGCACAGTCGCCTGCCGATTGTTTAGAACAACTTGATGATGTATACGATGTGGTCGTTTTATCTCGAGCCACCGTTGCAAAATATACATACCCGCTGATTAAAAGTCGCTTTCCTAATGCGAAGATAATTTTCAATACGGTTGACCTCCATTTTCTCCGCTACGAGCGAGAATTAGAGTTATTAAAAAAACATCCTAAATACAAAATGCCCGCGCGCAGTCAGAAAGTTAGCAAGCAAGATGAGCTTTTTCTGGTAAAGGCTTGCGACGCAACCATCGTGGTCAGCGAGGTAGAAGCGCAGATTATTTGCCAGTCGATTACTAGCGCAAACATTGCCGTTATACCCCTGTTTGGAGATGTGATTGAGAGGGTGAATTCATATGAGAAGCGCCTGAATGTTGGGTTTATCGGTGGTTATCAGCACCCGCCAAACGTCGACGCGGTTAAATATTTTGTCGCAGATATTTGGCCGCTGGTGCGTTTAAGAATCAAAGATTGTAAATTCATTATCGCGGGTTCCCATGTGTCTGATGAAGTTAGTGGTTTAGCGAGTAAATCGGTTGAAGTTAGAGGGTTTGTGCCAACCGTTGGAGAGTTCCTCGAAGGTGTTCGTATCATGGTAGCTCCACTGAGGTATGGGGCGGGAATAAAAGGCAAAATAGTTTCCGGGCTATGTCATGGTGTTCCTCAAGTAGTGTCTCACGAAGCATCAGAGGGGATGGGCTTAGAACACGACAAAGATGTAATGATCGCCCAGAGTCCTGAGCAGTTTGCAGATCTAATCATTAAACTCTACAACGATCAGGGGCTGTGGGAGAAAATGGCGGACAACGCGACTAAAGCTGCTGAGCGCTTGTATTCTAAAAAAGTCCTGAGCGTAAAGATTTCCGACTTACTAGACGAGATGAAACCATATGGTGACTCGAAATAGTGCTTTGCCAATAAACGATCCCATAAATCATGCTCTACGAGTTGCGATACAAGCAATGTGCTAACTATACGTCCGAAAACTGAAACCAAAGCCCAAATAATAGGCTTCGAAATAGCATCAATACGGGAAACTAGGGCGGCCTGTTTTAAAGCCATAGATTGACGACAACAGGCTCTCTGTCCGAGACCAATTTAATAGCGCCTCAGTATCGTCAAGACTACGAAGTATTAGGTGGTCAATATCCGACATACTAATGAAGAATTTTAATTGTGTCGTGAATGGTTTTTGCATATCTTATTTTCTTAAGGAAACTAGAGTAAAGAACGGAGGTTAATGTGAACCCTAATATGTTGCCCAATGGTACTGAGGCTTTGGGGCGTTGTGTTCGGGCGACTACAGTAACAAATATAGAAGGCCTTCAAGTTTATTTTGAGGTCAGTCAGTATCCTGTTTAGGGTGTGAGCAGTAAGTATTTAGATGTATGCGGAGGAAGAGTTAACTATTTTATCACTGCTGTCCCGTTAACTTTCACAACAACGAAAATTGGTTTGGGTTGCCCCAGACGTCAGGATAGTTGCATCAGCACATTTTCCGTCAGTAATGCTAACGAATTCAGGTAAGTACCCATCGTGATTCAAACCAACGTGTAACTGGATCTATTGTTTATCTTTTTAAGCTTGTCGATTCGACGGTGGTTTAACAAATTAATGATATCTCCGTTGACGATAGGGTTGAGCCTTTTTGTGATTATTGACTCAGATCCTTATTTTACTGCTTGGCTAATATCAGGTAACCCCGTGTTTCCATTCTTTAACGGAGTTTTTCAATCAATTTACTACGAGGCGAGTAATTTTAATAACGCCCCTTATAATACCGGTATCACGTGAGATTTTTTATATAAGATAATATTTGATTCAAAGAGTTATCTTGAAGCAACAAACGGAGCTACGGGTTTTCAGTGGTTGCTATTGCTACCTACTTCCATTTTGTTATTAATTATAAAATGGAATAAGAAAGCAATGTTGCTACTATTGACTTCTATACTCTGTATCAGCGCCGCCTTCTATTCTCAGAGTTATCTACGATATAGTTTCCCAATTTTCATACTAGTTGGCGCATCAATTTCGGTCTCGGTTAATAGCATAATTAAATTACACCCAGTTACATATAAAGTTTTGGTAGGGTTAGGAGTAATTACGATAGGTTTGAATATACTGTTTTTTTCATCAGCGACTTGGACATACCGCTCTTTGCCTTTGTCTGTGCTTGTTGATAAAGAATCTAAAAGGGATTATTTAACTATTCGTTCGCCAGTACGTATAGCGGTTGAGGAAATTAATCATATCAATATAAAGCAGTTGCCCGTTGCCTTTCTGACTAATGAGACCTACGCTGCCGGTTTAAACTCTGATGCCCTCTATCCAACTTGGCATAACAATCTCTTTCGAGGTGAAATTTATAAGATAACTTCCTCGGAACACGCCATAGGAGTATTATCAAAATATAATCTCGATTATATCATTTTAGACAGCAATTGGAGTGATGTGAAGCATCGTACGGCAATAGAAATGGCTTCGATTGAAGTAATGAAATTCGGTTACATTAGCGTTCGCAAACTGATCAGCAGGGAGATTTAGATAACCAAATAAAATGGATTTTTATTATAACTTAGGTGTATGGCATTATCGGTCATTGAATCGAGACCGATATCGCGGAATTTAGTTATTAATCTCTGAGGCTATTTTTTAGCTAAAAAAACGATTTGCTCGTTTCCTAAATAGCCGAAAATGTCTGACCAATAAATAAGAGCGCTGACCTCCTTAAAGCCAGCGTCGCGGAATGTATCCAATATGTCCCAACCGAATGTATAGTAACTTAGGCATCCATCGTTAGATAACGGGTCTCCATGATATTCAGGTTCAGTCAAATGTGAAATTACGCCGTTTTCTGACACTGTCGCTCTAACGAGCGTCTGGTCTAAATCATTCGAAAATGGAAAAGAAAACAAAGCTCTTCCATTTTCTTTTAGAACGCGACAGCTTTCTGTAACAGCCTTTTTGTAATTTGGAATGTGCTCTAGGCAGTCGAATGACATGATTTTATCTACAGAGCCATCTTCAAACGACAAATTGGTAAAGTCTTCATGTCGTAAACCTGATTCAGATACTTCCCCCGGCTCAAGATTTGTGTCGACATATTCACTGCCTATTAGCCCGGGGACTCTTTCCATCAAAAAATCATAAAATGGAGAGACTTGTTCAGTTATGTAAACGCTATCGCCAGCGTACGGGTGAAGGTCAGACAAAAATAGATGATAGCAGGCTCTTTGTCGATTATTTAGGTTTGTTATCGGGCATATAAGGCGCTCGCGCCAATTAATATGTTTACCGTTTGCATAGGCCCAGTCGACGGCTAATTTTACACTTTTACCGGCCGTGATAGAGAACGCCTTAAGGGTAAAGCTTTGATTCGCGTTCTTCTCTTCCATCTTCGTGAGATCTAGGTGGCGTTGTCTGAGTGCATCGTCTTGTTTTATCAAATGTTCTTCAAATTCGTTGCGATTTTTAAAGCGGTAAATAAGCATGGTTTGATACAACGTAGTTAGTATAAAAATGTGGCTTGCAGATAAGTCTGACAGGTATTTTATAAAAAAACAAAAGTCATTATCACCGACGCCTAAATAGCTTATTGACCCAAGTTCTGAATCGAAAATATTTTATTAACCCCTTGGTTCGCTCAGGGTGTAAACACGTAATAGTGTATGTCTTCCAAAGTATAATTTTTTCAATATTGGCTGTGATTATATTTGCTCGGTCTTCGGCATCAGAGCTTAAATTCTTAAATATACTTTGTCTCTGATAGAGGTTTGGCGTGTAATTTTCGAAACTATAATTAGCTGGTTCTATAGAGTGTTTCCAAGACAGCGGGTGTTCGGGCCAGCATAAGGTTAGAAAAACTTCAGCGGGCAGGAATTTCTCAGGGTGTCTATTCGCGGCAAAGTTAAAATAGCTGCTCCACTCACAAAGCGGCCAATTCTTCGCATGCCTTTCAAAAAAATTGTGAGTCTCTACAAACATCACTTTATCAATAATCTGAGGCATATGACTCGCATATGATAAGTGTTCGAGGTTTTCATAATCAAGCACTGCGCAGGTGGCAATTTGGCCTGCATCAAATTCAGTCTGATTGTTATTCCACGCAGCTAGATCATAAAAAAAATAGCGGCGGTAGCGACCATCTTTAATAAACGTATCGAGTGTCACTGTTTTTAATGGTCTAGCATCATCATCTGACATGATGAACTGAGCATCTATTTTGTCAGATCGAATTAACCTACTTCTTAGTAAATAGTTTCGGCGTTGATGATCTAAGTTACTAAAAGTGGATACTTCATCGTCACTCAGCACGGCCCCCTCTACAACAACTTGAATTGGGACGCTCGACGCAATCGCTTGAAAAACTTGTTTCTGCTTGTCTGGAACGCAAACGACTATTGCTTTGATAAAGGGCATGAACAAAGCGACGTGATGCAGTGTTTCAGCAAAAATCGTCGGTCTATTACTTATGTAGACTGCTTGCATAGAAGTGTCTTGCGTTAACAATGAAAATTACGAGTCATTATAGTAACCTGTAATTCAGATTAATCTAATCAGTTTGTATTATTGCCATTGTTTGGTTGATGGTTTTTAATAGCCCGCTATTGTTGTCTATAAATGAGTGCATTAAGTGAATAAAATAATTCTTACATTGGTTCTTTGTTGGTCGGCCTCGATATTTGCTCAAGTCCCCGGCCCGACGCAACAACAACAGCTAGACAATCGTGGTGAAGCAGTTAATTTAGCCGATACCCGTCGTAAGCTAGATCAGTTAATTTGGGGGCCTGAAGTATTGGCCCAGCAATACGAGACTCGTATTGTTAAGTTATGGGATGATTTATTAAAGGCGCAAGACAAATTCAAGGTGCTTGCCGATTTAGACTTTAATTCTTTGCGGCTCGCTGCGCATCAAAGCAGTGAGGGGCTTCAACATCAAATAGCGCGTTATACTTACTCAGGCGATGGCGAGTCTTGGAGTTCAGCGCAATGGGAGGCATTTATCGCAAAGGCCGTTGCTAATAAATACGTGTTAGAGCAATCGGAGTGGCATCATAGTGGGTTTACACCACCACAAGCTAATAAGGGCGCCCAATCAGAAGTCAGCTTTGAGCTTCATGTTGCGAGGGGCGAACCAGCCCACCGAGTTATTCTAAAAGGCCTGTTGGACGTCTCTTGGAAAGTTAGCTTGGGCGCGACGGCTGAAATTGAGCCGAATGACATTGTGGTGAAAAAGTTGACCATAATGGAACGTCAGCTCCCTCCAGCATTTGAGGAGGTATTCACCGTAAGTGGTACCGAAAAAAATCCATTGATTAACCCGCTGCTGGTCTATGACTTGGATAAAGATGGTTTGTCTGAAATAATTGTTGGTGGGCAAAATCTACTGTTGAGAAACGAAGGTAATGGCACCTTGGTGGCTGAAAAATTATTTGATAAAGCCAGGCCGCTTTACGATGGCGCAATCATTGCTGATTTTGATGGTGATGCGCAAGTCGACTTTGTTGGCGTCGACAATAATAATTACCCGCTGCTGTTTAAGGGCAACAAAGATGGTTCATTTAGCGACCAGCCGATTAAAATGGCTGATACTCATTTAGGCCTACCTAAAACATTTACGGCGGGGGATATAGATGGTGATGGCGATCTCGATATACACATAGGCAACTACAAATACGCATACCGGCAAGGCCAAATGCCAAGTCCTTATTTTGATGCCAATGATGGTTACCCAGCGGTACTATTAAGAAACGATGGCGATGGCAAGTTCACCGATATTACCGACTCATCAGGCTTGGGAGCGAAAAGGAATAGGCGTTCGTATAGTAGTTCTTTTGTCGACCTTGATGATGATCAAGACATGGATTTGATCGTTGTTAGCGATTATGCAGGCTTCGATGTTTATCTAAATAATGGCAAAGGTAAATTCACTGATATTACCGATGATTTTGGTCTTGATAGGCACTTCTTTGGTATGGGGCACACATTTGATGATTTTGATGGTGATGGCAAATTAGATTTCTATGTTATCGGCATGAGCTCTACCACGGCACGACGACTCGCTGAGCTTGGCGTTGGGCGTCAAGATTTACAAAAACATACCGAGATGCGTGATGCCATGGGCTACGGTAATCGAATGTTTTTAAAACGAGAAAACGGTTTTGTAAAAGCACCGTTTAACAGCCAAGTAGCCAGAACAGGCTGGTCTTGGGGCACGAGCACCTTTGATTTCGACAATGATGGTGATAAAGATATTTTTATCGCTAATGGGCATTACAGCGGTGAGAGCACTCAAGATTACTGCACTACATTCTGGCGCCACGACATATACGAAAGCGGTGGTGAAAATGTTGCTCGAGATATGTTATTTCAAACCGAATCAACCGACTTACGTGAAGCAAATATTTCTTGGAATGGGTATGAGCATAAAGTTTTGTACCTAAAACACAAAGGTGAATACATCAATATTGCTTATCTGATGGGCGTTGCATTTGAATACGACGCGCGCTCTGTTGTTACTGAGGATATTGATAAAGATGGCCGCCCCGATCTGTTGGTTGTTGAGCACGTTGCAGAGGGCTTAAACAAAACAAGTTATCGCCTACACATTTATCGCAATGCTTTAAGCAATGCGGGCCATTGGGTTGGCGTTGAACTAAGCGACAGCGTAGGGCGCTCAACGATAGGGGCAAATATTGAAGTTGTCACCAACACAGGCAAGCAGTTTAGTCGTATCGTTACTGGAGATTCATTCTCTTCTCAACATTCAGCCAATTTACACTTTGGCTTAGGTGGGCAAACTGAGATAGACGAAATTCGTGTAACTTGGGCTGATGGAACGCGAGATACACTTAAAAACCCAAAAATCGATGAATACCATAAGGTCATAAACAAGTAGTCATAGTCTATTTAGATTATAGCGACAATTGTGACGATATGTTAACTTACTAGAGAATAACGATAAAGCCCTGTCTGTTTTGGGTTTTAAGTTAAAACCGTGTTTACTGTAATTATGATAATGAATAGAAGAATCACAAAAATTTTTCGGTTTGCCGCATGTGCTCTGTGTCTAACGTTTTTATTATCTTGCTCTGACGAAACTGCTGACGTTTCTGTCAAGAAACCGGAGACTAAGACGGATACTCAAGCGTCGAGAACTTTAGATGGGCTTGCTCCTTCAGCGAACTCAAGTAATCATTCGCATGAAGCAACTGATCAGACTAAAAAGTCTGACGCCGCCAGTGACTATTCTAACGAGCTTAATGACGAAGAGTTATCGGGGGGCGATCAAAGAGAAGACGATTATTCTAATGATGACTATGACGAACCAGCTCGTACGCTATCGATTGATAATGAACCAAGTGAAGGTGTCATTCGCTGGCAGCAGCCCCAAGATCTCGCTTACTCTAACGCCAAAATTACTATTTCTAGCCTTGATGGAGAAACAATAGTTCGAGACTTTAGTTCTGGAGAGTCAATTGAACTTTATGGTGATTTACCAGACGGAGTATATGGCTGGGAATCGGTTGTTACTCCGCAGGTTAGTGATTCGGTTAGAGATGAAATGCGCGCCGTTCGATCGTCTGGTGATATAAATGCCGAACGCGAGTTGGCGGCGAGGTTGCGAGCCCAAGGAAGCCTGCCAACCGAGCAAGAAGCGCGTGATAATGTGCAGTCGGGTAGTTTTATAGTGTTGAATGGGGTTGTTAATCCTCGTGCGGTTGAGGAACAGAACTAATTTAAACGAAAAAAATGAATAAAAAAAGTTTAATAAAAAGGCGGGTTAAGTAATCGATTCGCTTTTTCAAGGTAGGTCTTGGTTTACATCTTAGGTCTAAATTTAAGTTTTAGACTTAAGCTTTAAACTAAGCAAGCTACCAAAATTGGGGCCATGGTTTACATGGTGCGGTCGAGACGTCCTAAGTATGTCTAGCAGGCTATTGTTGTTTAACGTAGCCATAATTATCGGGTAATGGAAATGAAAAATATAAAATCACTGTCAATGTTGATGCTAAGTGCTTCAGCTGTGGCAACAATCAATACGGCCAGTGCAGATATTGTGCATAACGACGACGTAATAGTCACGTTTAGCCAATGTGTCGGCAATGATTGTGTCAACGGCGAGAATTTTGGCTTTGATACACAACGACTCAAAGAAAATAACTTACGTATAAATTTTGATGACACAAGTAATTCTGCAAGCTTTCCGAGCAATGACTGGAGAATCGTAGTTAATGATACCAGCAATGGCGGCGGAAGCTATTTTGCCGTTGAAGATTCAAGCGCAGGCCGAACCCCTTTTAGGGTAGATGCCGGCGCACCAAGCGATTCCTTGCGTGTCACTAACGCTGGTAATCTCGGTATTGGCGTAGCGAACCCCATTGTTGAGCTGCATGTGAAGGACGGAGACTCGCCAACTTTGCGTTTGGAGCAAGACGGTTCAAGTGGTTTTACACCACAAACTTATGATATCGCCGCTAACGAGTCGAACTTCTTTATTCGTGATGTAACCAACGGTTCGCGACTGTTTTTCAGAGCCCAGCCTGGTGCGCCTGCTGATTCAATGTTTATAGCGGCAAGTGGTAATGTTGGCTTTGGAACGAATTCGCCAGACTCAAACCTCGATATACAGGCAGCTACTCCTGAACTAAGGCTAACAGGCACGTCTTCAAGTATTCAATGGGAGATGAGAATGAATGGCGCCGGAAATTTAAATTTTCAGCCTACCAGTGGCAACACTCCACTATCGATAAGCCCTAATGCAGCTAACAATTTGTTGCAAGTTGGGAAGAACGCAAATGATGAAGTCACCATTACCGGTGATTTAGTGATTATTACCGGTAATTGCACAGCCGCCGCTGGTGGTGATGCAAACTGCGGTGCTGACTATGTCTTCGAGCCTGATTATCACAGACCATCCCTAGAAGAGTTGAAGAAATTTGTTACAACGAATAAACATCTTCCAAACATCCCACCTGCGTCTGATATGGCAGAAAACGGTATTAAACTTACCGAGCTCTCTGTGCAATTGCTTGCTAAAGTAGAAGAGTTAACGCTTTATACTATTGACCAGCAAGAAGTGATTACTTCTTTACAAGATCGTTTAGTGAAGCTTGAGACAGCGACAGACTAATAAAGAGCTTGGCTTTATAGGTAGGGTCATTTGTTTTTAAATATAATCATCCTTTAGTAATAATATGAAGTTTATAAAAGAGGCGGTGGGCAATTAGCTCATTGCCTCTTTTTACGTTTTACTCCTCTTCCTATTAAATGCGTTTATTGTTTTGACTTAACAGAGGGGAGATGAAAGTAATTCCAAGTATTCCTGATAACCTAATTCGGAAGCTAGTTCGTTACATAAGTTGGCTATTTCATCAATTCGCGGATCAGAGCTTTCATATGCTTTTGTTCGCAGAGGGTCGATTTTTAGACAACTGGAATCAAGTTCAGACCAATTCAAAAATTTTCGTATTGTGTTCGCCACTTTTACAGGAGTATTGCAAAGGTCCTCAAAACGAACTTCTAGGTACTGCTCTGGCTTAAGATAGTTCTCTGCGTACTGGCGAACTTGAGTCAACTGGTAAATCCAGCTTACAGCATTATGCTGATAAGGTTCATGTTCTAAAATTTTTGAATAATCCCAGCCAGCCGCTTTATAAGCACGTTCGAGCACTTCCTTTCCCACCGGATTATTTAAACGTGAGGTCATATGAGTTCGTCGCAAGCTAGATGATACGGGATGGCGCACAAGGTGGATTATCTTCGCATTCGTAAATGCATGGCAGACTTCAGGGAGTGCTAGCATGGTTTCGGGCAGCTTCCAACCCCATGGCCTAGTCGCCTGTAAGTCACCTATAGATAAAATATTTTCTGCCTTTTCTCGTAATGCTTGCTGCCATACATTTCCAAATGTATCTGGCCTATTTGGTAAGCTACTAACGACTAACTCATAAAGTAATTCAACCCATTCTACAGAGTCTTCGGATGCGTTAATCTCGTTCCCTATGAAAAGACCGTTCTTCCTCATCAAGTAAGATAATAGCCTAGTGCCACTCCCGCCTCGACCAATTAGTATAATGGGTGAATTGAGTTGCTGTTTGTCGAATATTTTCAGGTTCTCAGAAGTCATAACATAGTTCGGCCATTAATGGTTTTGTCTCTGCTAAAATTTCTAGTTGCTCTTGCGGAGTAAGATGATTGGCCCAAGTCGCTAAAGAGTTTGTATCAATTGAGCGGGTGCGGCGTGTAGAGCCGGGGCCCACCCCGACATAAAAATTCTCATGATGTAACATGTTTTGGTCATAGTGAAGGCTAGCTTGATGGCAGATTTTCTGGCAAAAGGTATCAGGCGCTGATACCAGGTCTTCATATCGAAATACCACAGGGCGGAGTCCTTTTTTCACATATCTGGTGAAAATTCCTGTTTTAATTCGCCAAATTACAGCCCTCTTTACATGCCGGCTACAACTTGGATCCCGCAGCATATCAAGGTCGTCTTTGTGCTGTTTAGCTAAAACATTGTTCTTACTCAACCAATTAATTTGATTAGTAATCATGTCAATCTCAGGCAGTTTGGCCATAGATGACACTACTGCGCGAGCATCCCGCACAGGAAATGCTATTGTTTTACTGGTTTTGAGTGCAGCAATATGATCGAAGTAGTATGCAAGGTTGGGTGCTTTCAAGACAAGGTGCGAAATGCCGTGGAGCGCACCATTACGAAGACTGAATTTTGCTTTTTTGTCTCTATGTTTTTCGTTAGCTCTCATTGCCAGTTCTCGAAACTGCTCGTCTGAGAATGATTCATTTTCGATAAAATGATCAAACCATTCGTATAGGCCATCGGGTTCGTCGATCAAAAAAGCATTGGGGTGGGCGCCTAGCATTTGCCCCAGAAGTGTGGTGCCGCTTCGCTGACAGCCTGTTACGATAATCAAATGATATGTCATAATCATAATATCGTGAATAGCTATGTTAGGGGAGTGTTACGAATTTGCATTACTCTATCATTTAGATTGCTTTGAGAAAAGCACTGTATCGAATTCGGTTTTGAAAGTGATGATAAAATTTACGCGAATTTTTTAAAGGTTAGCTGCTCCAGAATCGTTGTGTTACTTTTTCTAAAAATATCGACACTGTAAACATGAATAACAATGCTCTAATTTTCTGTAGCCGTAGTATTTTACATAATCGGTCGGCAGTACAAAAAATCCCCCTTTCCTTATGTGGTGCGAGTCAATGAAAAAAGGTGATCTCATAACACTTCTGATTTCCGTAAGCCTGTGTTTTCTTATTACAGAGTTGGTTTTGAGGAAATACAACCATTTTCCTCTAGGGTTATTGAGCAATACAATCGCGCACTCAAAACTAGGTTATGTAATGGATACGGCACTACCTGGAATTGATTCTGATGGGTTTAGAAACCCTTCTTTAGTTCAACCAGATGTGATTACGATCGGTGATTCGCATACTTATGGGTTTAATGTTCTCTCTGAGCAATCTTGGCCAAAAGTATTAGCAGAAAAACTCGACAAAGAGGTCTATAACTATGGCGTAGGTGGTTATGGCGTACTGCATTACGAATACCTGATAAACGAAGCAGTTGGATTAAATCCGGAGGTGATTCTACTGGGCTTGTACCTGCCGAATGATTTGGCTGATGTTTGTGCGTTGGCTCTGTCCAGTCCCTACTGGTTTAATGAGAGGGTAGATTTGAAAATTGATCGAGATATTTGTAATGAATATCAAAGTAAGAAGAAATTGGCGCGTCTTTCTAGAGCAAATCAGTCAAAGAGCTGGCTTAGAGAAAATGTAGCCCTATATTCGACTCTATTGGACTGGTTAGCTAGATTTTCGCCCTTGGTAAGTGACAAGGAAGGGCTGGTCGTCGGCCACGGTAAAACTAAAATCAAGTATCGTAAAATTCGTAAACATGAAGAAAACATGAATATTGAACATCCACACATAAAGATGTCCCTAGATGTATTGAAGTTATTCATGCTGAGGGCAAACAAGCTGGCTAGCTTGAATTCTGTTAATTTTGCGGTACTGTTTATTCCATCAAAAGAACGTGTCTATTACGATCAACTCCTGACACAAAATACATTCATATCCAAAGAGTATCATCGACTGGTTCAAAATGAAGACAAGCTGAAGCTGGAGATGTCAGCTTTTATGGATAATATTGGGCTGCTTCACGCTGATGTGCTTCCATCGATGCAAAGCGCGCTCGACTCATCACTCCCACTTTACTCGCCGATCGACGATAGTCATCCCGTAGAGTTGGGTTATCAAATTTACGCTAACAAGGCGTATGAGCTATATCAACGTGTCGCCGAAAATTAGCTACATAATGTTTTAGAAAACTATTTTACTTAAATCACTGAGTTAAAATCTGCTTGGTTCGCTCCTGAAAATGAGCGTAGTTTTTAGAATTGTAAAGTTCGTTCAGGTCACAGTAATTGTTAGATTCAACTTCAATTTCAAGAAGCTTAGAGTCATTGTTCTTTCCTATTATCGATAATAAGCGAGAATTTCCTAATTCAAAGCGATTTTGTAAACGACGCCTTGCTTCAGGCGATAATAGGCTCCGTTTCATATTTAGATCCAAGGTTCGGGCGGCGGCGTCAGCAGCATTTCGGTGCAGGATGAAATCTGGGAATGGCGTATCTGCATCGAGCTGCAGCAAATAGGCCATTTGAAAGACTCCAATAGACACCTGCTCGGGTGGAAGGTCTGGATAGTCGTCTAATCGACCAAACTGCTCTGAAGGCAGTAGCGATTCGAGTAAATCAGATTGAGCGTCCTCAAAATTGATTACCTCGCAGTGCCCGAAAGCCTTACTCCAAGCGTGGTATTGGCCATACCAATCGGGGTTGGCAATCCTCCCTTCTTTTGCTTCACACATGTGAGTAACAAATTGATCAATGCTTTCATTAATATCGTTTGTCTTGGTGAGTTGATTAAAGTAAGAGTCAACCCAGCTATCTTGCCGACGTATAAAGAGTTTGATAGCGTAAGTGGTGCCGTGAGGCAGCAAGTCTCGCATGACCTGCGCGTGACTAGATCGGAAATTTTCCGCAGAAAGTACTAAGACCTCGCTTTCTCTACGCCAATCTTTAATAAGTTCTGCAACAACTGTCGCAGGATTGAGTTCGCTTAGATTAATGTGAGGGAAAGCACGCATAAAACTCTTTGATGCATTTTTATCGATCGCCACTGGAAGTAACTTTGCGTTTCCAGCCATCAATGAAACCTCAGGCAAAACGGGGACATAAATACCCTTTTTTCTGAGCAGATCTGGGGCTAGTCGCAACCGTTTTTGAATATAAGTTGACCCTGTTTTAGGCCCCCCTACATGTAAAATAACCCTAGCTTGGTTAGTCATTATTCAATACCTAGAGTGGTACTTTCAAAGCACGAACAATTTCGCCATTCTCTACACGATGAAGGTAGCCCTTCGCCAGGCCTGTGGCGTTCGCGGGTGGCTCGCTAAACGAATGCCATATACGTAAATTTCCACTGATTAGCTCACCAAAGGCTCGATGATTAAAGCTGGGTGATAAAGTATAGGGATTGAAACCGAGAATCTCCATAGCCAATGTTAAATATGTTTGGTCGCCCCAGGGAGCATCTGGGTATTTTTCTGCCAGAGTGAGTCCGAGATCAAATACTTCTCTGGTTTTAAGGTGCTTTAACGAAAAAAATATCACACCTGAATTGTAAAGTAACTGTCCACGAGGCTGGATTCCTTCCTTGATCATTATTTGTTCAAAATTTCTGAAGTCCGCAAGCGAATAATGTGGTGCTGGAGCCATTGCTATTCCATGCTTTTCAGCCATATCGAACCCTAGCGAGATATCGTCGAGTACGATGGTGTCTACATCAAGAAACAATACTGTTTCAAGGCCCGCTGGTAAGATTTTTAGAAGAGCCGACTTACGTACTTTTCCAGAAAAAAAACTTAAATCGACTCTCTCTACAGATACGTTTTTAGGGATATCATCGATTGGCGTTTCAAAATCCGTTACGAGCACGATAGGGTAATCTGGAAGAGTGCTTTTTTGCAAGCAACGTAGAACACAATTAATGGCTTGTTCGCCCCAAGCTAGAAAAGCGATTGTGCGTTGACCAGTCTGGACAATTGACTTTTCATTAACCATATTGAATTTCTCTATTTAATCAAGGGTGATAAAATTCAGGTGCCTATTATATATATTAGTGGGTTTAATTTCGGCTATAAATTATTCGTTCTAGCCAATTATTATCGAACCTAAAAATTGGCCATTTAACTTAGACGGCTGAATTCATAGGTGAGTACATCTTATTGGCAAACAACTTACGAGCTAAGATTTAGTTAGCATAGACTTGATCTTTTAAAGCACTATAAATAGCCTTGGCAGCTAATTCGTGTCCTTCTGCGGCCCAATGTGTATCATTCATGTAGAGGCAGCGTTTCTGATTTTTAAAAACTGGCAGTAGGTCAATTGCTGGAATATCGGCATTTTTAAAATTCTCTAACAGTACTGCTTGCGGCATGGAAAAATCATAACTATCTAATTCCTGACTATTGATAAGTTTTGTTTGGAGGTTCGCATTTACTTGGTTTTCATCAGGAATTAGAATAATTTTTAATGGAGTCGAATTTTGATTCGCTAGCTTCTTTATTCTAGCTATTTGAGACAAAGTATTCTTTAAATGTCTTTTTGTAGAGTCGGATTTTTTTAGGTGGTTTTGCAGTCTCTGTTTTTGTATTGCGAGGTATTGCTTAGAAAAGTCATTGCAATTTCTACGTGTAAAATTTCTTTTACGAGGCCCTTTGTTTAATAACAATCGCGCGAGGTTGGAATGGTTATACGAGAAAACTTTCAGCTTTATCAAATTGCTTTGTCTAGCCTCTCTCGAAACTCGTCTCCCCAGAACAGCCGTGCTGGTTTGGTTTGCATTATTTGCTCCAGCATAAGTGTCATTACCAACAAAGAAACCTATTAGAATAAGGTCCGGTGAAAACTTGTGACCATAGTATTGATAATACTGGGCATATTGAAACGGGTCCCAACCGCCAACTCCTGCATTTATCACTTCGACAGAAGGAATGTTATTTTTTCTAAATAGATTTTCGAGAACTTGAGGATAGACCTTTTCCTGCATAACATTTGCGCCAACCGTGAAAGAGTCCCCAAGCACTAAAATTCGATAAGTCCCTTTAGGCTTCTTCATGGAAACTGAGTCATCGCGGTGTCCATGTCCATTTGCATTTGCAGGGATCTGATTTTGATAATATCCTTTTGAATTTGGTTTTAATCGATACCCAGTATGTTCGTCTGCAATAAAATACATATTGCTTTCGATCGAGGCTGGCACTGGATAAAACACAACTAGAGACAACTCTATTAGAAGTATGGAGGCAATACTTGAGACGACTGGTACAAAAATGTAGAACCATCGCCGATGAACAGAGTGTGGAGATTGTTTATACTTCATTTTAACACATACTAGGCATTGATAAATCTCCGCGCTGATTGAGGCATTGAACCTAGATAATGAATACTCGTAGAAGTTGGTTGTTCAAGTGCCTTGAACTCTTCGCAGCGAACATCAAAGAACTCTCTTATGAATAATTTGATGGGATGATTTTCTAACGTGACATTGGTTGCAACTCCGCCATGAAATTGATGAAATGAGCCTTCACCCAATAACATTACGATGTCTAAGTCATCAGTTTTCAGTGCGCGATGCAAGAAGTCGTGATTCACTAGGCCACCGCCGGGGGACTGGAAATCTTCGCAAAATCCACCCATATCTAAAAAGAGTGACTTTTCCATCACGAAATAGCTCAATTCCTCAGGCATTCCGCCAAAGAAACCAACACGAGACGAGCTAGCCTGAGCTGATATATCAAATAATTGATATCCATCGCTTTGCCAATCAATCGTTTCTAAAAGTTTGTCCTCTGTAATCTGATCGTACCCTTCTAGCATAGAAAAATTTTGCTCTTTCGGACCAAGATGCCATGCCAGTGATGTGATAAATGGCTTATTAAAAGCTTGGCTAGCAATCAAGCTATTTTTAATTACACCCGGAGACAACATTCTCGCCCCATCCACGATGCATGCTAGCAAGTCACCTAGCGCTAAGCTTGCGCCATAATTGATTGCTTCGGCGGGTGAAACAGATTGTGTATTGAAATAATGGTACTCGAAGTTAGTGCCAAAGCTCTCAACGATTTCTTTGCTAAGTGGATAGCTTGAACTGTTGTCAATGACGATGACTTGATAGTCGCTAGGCTCTACATGGCGTTGGTAATCGCTGCTCAGCGAATACAGAGTCCTTTGGGCCTCTCTGCGCATGTTGAAAAAAACGACAACAACTGAGAGCTTGGGGTTGGCATCTTGCTTCATAGGTGGGCAGTCAATTTTTGCTTAACTCAAGTAAAAAACAAGTTTACCCTAAAAATTAGTGCTAGCAAATTTAGCCTAACATTTTTTATCCAGCTACTATATCCAGCTACTAGACGAAAGCTCAATTACGCAGAACGAATACAGAATGATACAGCCTAAGCTGTTAAGCCAACCGAGATTTAACCTTAAGTTAGCAAACACCATGAGACCTCAGCAGAACTCAAGGACGAAATAATTTAGAATTACAAAGCCCAATTGGAAGCAATTAGAACTAGCTGCAAGCTTTCCTTCATACTTCCTGTAGCGACACTGCCAAACGCCGTAGTGTTTAGTTCAGGCCGCCGTTTCTATTTCGAAAATGAAGCAAGCTGGCATGGTGCTCAACTTGCTAGGCGTAGTGGTATTAACCATCGTCGCTCTAACACTTGTTCCTAAAGTGTTTGGGTGAGGAATTTTGAATTTATCTTCGATCTACTATCAAAAACTTATTATCTGCTGCTTTTTCTCATGATAATTTAACGACAACGGACGAGTACAATTCTGAGTTTGTACTAATTACTCAAAATTAGCCTAAATCACTAATTTCATTCAGGATAGTATTATAGCTCTTTAATTATATTTACCGTTTACGGTTGCGGCTAATTGATCATTGGTTCGAGTCTAGGCAGGCAGACTACTTTAAAGTCACTCATCGAATCGACTCAAGCCTATAAAACCAGAACGCATTAACTTTCAAATTCGAGTGATACCGTTCTCAGCGATCCGTAGATAGGTTAAATCACCGCGCCGTTCCAATTGTCCAGACACACTGACTGGAACAGCGACGTCTTTTATCACAAGATCTGCGGCAGCTTGCCCCTGTGGACCAATTAAGATGTAGCCGTAACGGTTTCCGTCTGCTTGAGTAACCACCAGCATGGGTGGGATACCACCGGCGATACACATTGCAGCACAAGCACGATGCACTTTGCCTTCGCCGGGTTTCATGACTCCCATGAAGCATTTTGAATCGATAATTTCACCGCTTAAGGTAACCTCGCCAAGCGGCTCAGAGCTGGCTTTATAAGATTGATTTGAACTAACCACGTTTACATCGCTGATATCGCGAAGCTCTAACAACTTCCAACCGCCACGTTCGATTGGGAAGCCTGTGACTGTTACTTCGCGGCCATCTAGCGCTGAGGTTAGATTAGCGGATGAATGCTTACCCTGAGACATTAAAATAATTGTTTCAGGCTTATCGCCAACGATGTGCAGTACAGGGTAGGGATCATGGCTTAGATAGCCTTGATAAGTCTTTTCCTCAGCTAATAACCATTGCCCCTTACCGGCTGACTTCTGTGACGACGACACCCAATACGAAAAGCCGAGACTAATTAAAATCAGTAACACAGCAAACCATTTATAGAAGGATTTAAGATCGTCAGGCATTGGTAAGTAGCCTACAAAGAAATCTTTGTTTTGTTTGCTCATTCTGAAACCTCCGCTGCAATATTGATAACCGGCCTTGCTGACCCTTCCGGTAGGGCGATTGGATTTAAAAATAGTTGATCGCCCTCTAGTTTGAGGTGATAGGTCGCCACTTTTTCAGTGAACGGTGCTGGCGAACGGCCGTCTTCTGGCCGATACTGAAATCCGTGCCACGGGCAGGTAATGCAACCATCAATTACTCGGCCCTCGCCAAGCGGCCCATTTTGGTGCTGACAAACATTTGAGATAGCGGCCAACTTTGTGCCTTCGTAGCGGAAGATCGCAACCCGCTCGTCTTTGCCCACGGTTACCGTGATCGCTTGATTATCAGGAATGTCTTGCCATGCGCCAACCCCGACCCATTCAGCGGCTTGACCGACACGATCGACCTTCAAACTTTTAAATGCCGCAATCAGATGTAAACCACCCACGCATATAACACTGGTGTAGACCATTGCTGCAAGGAAACCTGTTTCGGATTGCAACATGGCACCACTGGCGACATGCACGATCAGTAACGCATAGGCGAGGTAAACGCCCATATGCAGTGCCTTCCAAACCGGTGCGGTTAAATTAGCGTTCCAGTAGTCATGACTTGTCGCCGCCATCACTAATAATATGACTAGTGCAATCGCTCCGAAGCGCTGAAAAGGGAAGTCACTGATTGACTCGTAGCTACCAGGAGAAGTAAATATCGATACCAACGGATTGCCGACACCAAAGGAGTGATAGAAAACTATCACTAACAGAGCATGCACTAGCGCTACTAAAAACATCGATACGCCGAGGTGCCGTCGGTTGTATAGCAATGGCAGAAAACGTGAATCTAAGCGTGCTAAAGGCCCGATACACAATATTATGCTCAACATTAAAAAAGCGCAGGTAGCAAAAGCCCTTATCAACAGAATCATTGGCGATAGCGCTTCAGCACCCGTATGCATCAGCATACTAACCGCCATAAAGGTTGCTAGATAAAGTGCTATTGCTAGCCAAAGAACGCGATCATATATAACTTTACTACGGTTCCATTGTACTGGCACATAATCATGGCTCATGGCAATTCTCCAACCGCGCTAGGGTGCGGCGCGCTAACGTGCGGCGTGCTAGGGTGAGGCGTGCTAACGTGCGGGGCTGCATCGATAAGTGGTGCTTTAGTAGGCCCGCTGTTCTGAGCTAAAAACACGAAAAACAGTAATAATGGCACCAACATTAACCAGAGAATACGATGAGCAGTACGATGGCTTCTTTTCATTTAACCACCTCGCTATTGCTTTCTCCACGGTTAACTTGAAGAATTTTTGTCAATAAAAGTGGCCATAATACAAACGCCGCTGGCAGCCACATTAAGCGAACTGGCACGTTTGCTGAAGCGGCTGTAGGGTCGATGCGGCGGCACCCAGCCACGGTGAAGTAAACCCCGAAGATCAACCCTATAACCAGATACCCATTTATAATCCAAAGCATTTTTTACCCCAATCGTGTTTTAACAACAGCCCTTTTTAACAATGGCTCTTTTTTGACAGTTTAGTCTGCTTACTTTGCCTAGCAAAGACAAGTTAATATCGGGCATTTAGACCAGCCGTTATCAAAGCATACCTCGATTTTAAGCTTATCTCATCGCCGTAAACCCAGACCGTGGAAATTAGGAATAGCGTTCAAAATAGTTTTTCTGCTTCTATCGTGTCAGCGCTCGGAAACCTCGAAAGGTACGCCTAAAGCTCTATCGATAATTTCAACGACAACAATATCCGGCTTACGCTTGGCGACCACATCGGTGGGTAAAGAACGAAAGTTATGATGTACGAAATAAATTCCAGTAAAGCTGCTGGGTAAAAAATCATTTAGCCGAGCTGAGAAAGAATCTCCGACTAATAGCAAGCTCGGTTGAATAGCAGTATTAATATTCACACCCCGTTGCTTGTGAACAGGAATATAGCGCTCATACTCTTCTTTAAACTCATCACTGAGGTTAAGCAAGGTAGCTAAGTCACCAGACCCTCTAACTGGCTCCATCTTCTCAAGTTTGTCCCAGGAATTGAACGGTATGTTTTTGTTTTGTTGCTGTAGCTTGCTTATCAATTCTCGATAAGCAATGTATGCGCCACGCTGCGTCCAGTGCGAGTCTGATTTTAGATACAACTTGCCGAAGTCCTTTTCGGCCAATATTGAATCTAATAAGTTAATCACGGTGATATCCGAAAGCTTGGCCAAGCTTTCGATCACGTCAGCACGACGCCCTTCTCTGGTGTATTGATAACGGCTTGGTAAGTACTCAGAATAGACATGGTGTTTTTCTGGCACCAAGACAACTACTAGCTTGCCGCCATGACGCTCAATTAAATGTTGATAGTCGAGCATTGGTTTTAACCATGCGGCCGCTTCTTCCTCACCAAAACTAGCTAGCTCAGTTGGGTTTTTAAGCGCATCGCGTTCAGAGTAAAACAACCACCCGTTTTTAGCGATAACGGCTTTATCGCTAATCGCTTTATTCAAAATTCGATACTGAAACTTAGCGTGTAGATTTAGAAGCAAGTCTCGAAGTCCAATATGATCACTCATGAATCGGTTAACTTGCGCTGTATAACCGGTAAAATCTGTTTTTAATAGTGAAATCTCTGGCCAGACTTCCTTGTTACGATTCTCACCTGCTAGGCTTGCGTCATCACTAACGAATTCGAGAATACCGAACCCTAAGGGAACTAATAATAAGCTAAGAAACCCAACGCTCACTATACGATGCACCAGGGTATTTTTCGTTATCTTACTGCGTATTTGATGTGTCATTACCATGCGCCGATCAAAACCGAAAGTAGATAAAGGGGTTGTAATCCGAACCTACTAACTCTGTCACACTCAAGACGAACATTGCGTTCAGCAACAACCAGTGCAGGCTATTGTGGTAAATTAATTGCGTGGTTTTTCGAATTACCACAGGCGCGAACTCTTTTGCGCCTCGCCCGATTGCTTGCAGAGCACCAGTAGCGATCAGCAACGCCAATAGCATTACCAAAAGAATATTAATACTCAGGGAAGATGACACATTAACAACACTTACCTCTGACACACCGAATAATGCGGCGTAATAATTTAAAGCCTGTGGAATGTCCTCGGCGCGAAATAGTACCCAACCGAGAAAGACGGTCAGCAACAAATACGCATGCTGGAACGGTAACCAAACCCGTTTGAGAGCCTTACTCAGCCACAAACGCTCGACCGACAAGAAAAAGCCATGCCAAGCTCCCCAAGCAATAAAGGTCCAAGCAGCACCATGCCAGAGCCCGCATAATAGGAATACTATCCATAAATTTAATATAGTTCGAGCTGAGCCATGGCGATTACCGCCCAAGCTAATGTATAAATAGTCTCTAAACCATTCCGACAATGTCATATGCCAGCGACGCCAAAATTCGGTAATTGATTTTGCTGCGTATGGCGTATTGAAGTTAGCGGGAAAAGTAAAACCTAACATATAGCCCAAGCCTATCGCCATATTAGAGTAACCCGCGAAATCAAAGAAAATTTGGATACCATAGGCAATTAGACCTAACCACGCGGCTGTCACACTTAACCCTTGATCCAAGCCATTAAATGCATCGTCTGCGGTGATGCCAAGCACATTTGCAATCAAAACCTTTTGCGCTAAGCCAATCACAAACACATGGATGCCGAGCGTAAACATCGCCAACGACTCCTTGCGCTCAACGATCTGCCTGGCAACCGTTTTATAGCGCACGATCGGTCCCGCAATGAGCTGAGGGAACGATGATATATACAAGGCACTCATCAATACTGTTTTCGCAGGTTCAGCCTCTTTTCGGTACACATCTACTAAGTAGCTGATTGCCTGAAAGGTAAAAAACGAAATGCCCAGTGGTAGCTCTGGTGCAAATGCTTGATTAAAACCCAACACTTGAAAGATAAATATCGCGTACTTGAACCACACCAGCAAGGCCAAATTCAGTGCGATGCCCAACGCCAAACTGGTTTTCCTATGTCCTTGATCAGCCTGAATACTAATGACGTGTGCCGCCACATGATTTGCAACGATTGATGCAATCAAAAGGGCTACCATCACGCCTTCGCCCCACGCATAAAACAACAGGCTAGCAAATACTAAAACTCCGTTACGAAGCGCTCGAAAGCGAGCGGGCACAGCGTAGTAGACCAGCAGTAGTGCCGGTAGGTAGTAGAATAGGAATGGAATGCCTGAAAAAACCAACGCGTATTTCTATTTAGTTGTGATGCGCAGACGTAGCTGACACAGGGTAGATCAAGGGCAAGAGTATCTATGACGACCAGAGCTAGTGCAAGCTGACACGATGCTTGGACAACCACGGTTGATGGAATACATTAGCGTCTACGGTTGAATAAATCGTTGTACATTAATCAATATGGCGATCTACTTATCGGCAAAATAGGCAAATATAAACCTCGGTTTACAGTCGCATACCGACAATTTCTCAGCAGATCTGCCTAGACCGAACCGTGCAGGTAGTGATAGCCTAACCGTCATAGTCATCGCCTACTAAAAGTTTATTTAATATGAAAACGTTATTTCTTAGAGTCATTGTATTGAGTTCACTTTGCTTTTTCAAAGCCAATGCTAGCGCCGCAGATAAAGTCCTAGCAATCCCGATTCCTCAACTGTCCTCTTCTAATCAATTCGCACAAATGATGGAAAGAGAAATGCCAGCGTCGTTAGACCATCTTACACCTTTTATTGTAGGAGGAACTCAAGCGGAGCGAGATGAGTTCCCCGAATTTGCCCAACTTTTTGTCGATGGACTGGATGGATTTATTTACGCAATTTGTGGTGCAACTCTGCTCTCCAGTAACAAGGTACTAACGGCTG
The DNA here is from genome assembly GCA_046709645.1 of Arenicella sp. Classification (GTDB taxonomy): domain Bacteria; phylum Pseudomonadota; class Gammaproteobacteria; order Arenicellales; family Arenicellaceae; genus Arenicella. Next base: position 48,948 of record JBKEFT010000025.1, on the reverse strand, counting down.
CTCATTGTGTATCTGGAGTAACTGCGAGTAGGTTTTATGTGCTGCCGAACTTTTATTCCTTTGATGACAATATTTCATTTAGTGATCTAATTTCAGTATCCGCTAAAAATCAGCATCCGAATTACGAACAGTCGACCGAATTCAATAATGATGTTGCAATATTAACCTTAAGCGGCAACTCTGACTCTCCCACTGCAAAAATTTTTGCTAGTGATAAGCCGCTAGTCGGGTATTCCGCTACGATCATTGGAACCGGGTTAACGTCAGAGGGTGGCTCTAGTCTTTCTCGCACTTTACGTCAGGTTACTGTTCCAATCGTAAGTAATGCAATATGCAAGAGCTCTTATAACAACTTAAGTATAACCGATAGTATGCTTTGTGCTGGGCAATCAAGTGGCGGGAAAGACTCGTGCCAAGGTGACAGTGGTGGGCCGCTATGGGTTAGCTATGGCGGTCAGAGAGCGCAAGCCGGCATCGTCAGTTGGGGCTTTGGATGTGCGCGACGAAACTTCTACGGAGTCTATTCTAGAACTAGCTCGCTAGTTGATTTTATTCTTGAGTTCGCTCCTGAAACCCAAGTTGTGAAAGGCGGATTTGCGGCTATCCCTTCAATCGTGCAATTCGTTCTGTCGGACGATTCAAGCCCGAGCGCTCCTACTCCGACTCCGCCAGTGGACTCAAGATTACATTGCGACAGGCCAAGGCCGGATGCGTGTCCTAGAGATGGCTAATCTGACTATTTATATTCTTATAGTCAAGAAAGCGACTATATTGGGCTAGATGCCACCAACCTAATTCGGAAAAGTGAGACGCAAACATTTGAATTATCAGAAAATTTTAATAATGGATTTAATGCTACTGTCATTAAACCTGCCTATGATGATTGGTGGTATTTGTCTTTAGCGTTTATAGGCAATACTCAACTGCAAGTAGGCACATATACTGAAGCGGTTCGGCATCCGTTTCAAAGCATTACAGAAAATGGCTTGAGTTTTTATGGGAACGGAAGGGGCTGTAATAGGCTTTCCGAAAAGTTCGAAATTTTTGAAGTTGAATATAATTCAGCCAATAAACCGACGAAGCTCGCCGTTAATTTTGAGCAGCATTGTGAAGGCGGTGCGCCTGCGTTATTTGGATATTATAGATTTAATTCTAATGCTCCAATGCACCCAAACTGAGACAGGGATATGTCGTATTTAGAACCGAGGTGCCGCTAGTCCGTTAAAAGTACGCGTACGAACCCATCACTAAGCCGCTAATTCTTTGTGACTCTTAACTTTTGGGTGATTAGCTAGCTCACTTGGAGCAAGCAATATATGCTCAAGGCTGGGCAATCGCACTGATTATCATATAGTTTCCCCCGTGATTCCCCCATGATTCCCCCATGTCCGCTTTTAGTAAAATAGTGCCAGCGCCAGCAGAGTTACTCATCGGCACTCTTACCACAACCCCTTGTAAATAATCGTAAGCGTCAGCTTTCGACATAGGATCATTTTTTGTGATTACTGACAGCTTATTCGAGCCGCTTCGGTTGCCGCATTACAAGCAAAGCATATCGACAAGGCAATAAAAAAACCGGTAGATCACTCTACCGGTTCTGAAAGATCTAACAGCTACCCATCAACTACCTATCAACTACCTATCAATTGCCTATCCTACTGCTTGATATCGCCAAGCCGTGAGGCTCGGCGATAAAAGTGGAATAAAACAATCGCCTCAGATAACTAAAAGGCAATCTTTATTAAGCAAAAATGACACCTCGTACAAAAAAGTGAGGTGTCATTAGGCGAGCCTTACCTTCTCTAGTTCGTCTTTATCTTAATAACTTGAGCTTGCTTCTTAGATACGTTTTGCTGATAGAGCCAAAGCATTTTGCCGCCTTTCTCAGATGTTAGCGCTGAACTTGCGCTGCCGTCCTTAGGCATAACAAATGAGTTTATATCAACGGTAACTTCCTTAGTTAAGTCAATTGAGCCAGTGAGTACAGAAGACTCGCCAGTGAATTGATTCAAAATAGTCAGAGTATAGTCAAAATTAGTATCTCCAGCATCGAGGAAACCGACATCTGGAGCCAAACCATTTCGATCAGTCAGAAAACGTGCAATCAGCACCCTATCATTGTAATCGTAGTCTGCAGCACCCAAGCCATAGCCACCTGGAAAAATGGAAACGTCAACCACACCGTCAAATCGCGCTCCAGTTTTGAAGTCGGTAATTTGCATATTGGTTTCGGCAATGCCATCTTCGTCACTGTCAATATCTAACAATATTGCTAGTGGGCTGTGCGATGACCATGCGCCTTTTGAGACAAATGCAAAGTCTATTGCTGCGCCACCAAAAAGGCTGACGCCAGTTCGGTATCCGAAAGTATCGATGTCGTGTGACGATTTGCCTTTCGACTTAACTTTTCCAGCAAGCGTAAACCCTTCAGCATAACCATCACTGCCACCAGCATTATAGAAATCTAGGCTCTTATACTCATTATAGGCTGTAACTCCAGATGCGGGATCAACTACCGCCATATAACCAATTCGGAGCGTCTCACCACTTTGGCCGTCTTCTAACACAAACCAACCATCTACTTCGCTTTGGCTGTTAGAAACCGCATCAAAAGGGGCTAGGTTCGGGTTAACATCCATCGCTATCTTAAAGGTTCGCGTGCCACGTGCAGGAACATAAACGGATGTCGAGAAGGTTTTAATTTCAACGCCGCTCATAGTTTGGCCCGGCTCGTGCGTTATCGAATAAACTTTCGATTGGTTAGATAAATTTCTTACCGTAACCTTACGCGACAAATAAGTTTCCCATTGAGCATTAACGCGACCAAATGAAACGCCACCTGGCTTAGCAAAACCGGTTAAGGTGCTTGCCACGTCTGCCTGCACACGCCCGACGCCTTGTAGAGACAACGGATATGGATCACTAGAACCAGCAACGCCATCACGATACGCAGGTGTTGTAGAGTTCTGAATCATTGCTTTGATTGCAGGTGGCGCCAAATTCGGCCATTTTTGCTTCAATAGCGCAGCAACTCCAGCGACATGCGGCGCTGACATTGAGGTGCCTGTTGCGCCTCCAGCTCCGGTACCGGTGCCAACCAATACAGATTGAATGCCCGTCCCTGGGGCCGCTACATCGGGCTTAAAGCTATTGTCCAAACCCGGTCCACGTGAAGTAGAGCCAGCGAGGGTGTCATCATTACTTGGGTTAGTAACGGACTTAGTCGCCTGATCAGCGTAAACGCTAACCGCGTCACCATTATCCAATGCCGCTTTGATGTTATCGCCATCGGTAAAACTAATCATAACGCCGGTTAGATTGCGTAACGGATCAACACCGCCCATGCCAATCGGGTTAATGCGTGTCGCGTCGGCGCCGTCATTATAAACCACAAGGCCTGTTGCTCCAGCCGCCTCTGCATTGGCGTATTTAGCGTCAAAGCTGCAACCGCCTCGAATTACTAGTGCTACGTTTCCAGCCACATCTGCCGCGTTAGTTAGCGCTGCGCAACCATCAAGGCCATCAACAGCCACTAGGTTACCGCTGATAGTAAAGCCATTTGCGAATGTATTACTATGGCCACCTTCAATTGCAAGAAATGACCCATTGGCGGCGGCATTAGTCGAGGTTGCGACTACGCCTTGAACCAAGCCTCCAGCAAGTGAGTTAGCGACTGAAATTGCGCCAGGTGCTACAGCCGGACCACCATGTATATAGGGCACATCGCCGCTGTTACCCGCTGAAATGACGACAATCGAACCATTTTTTGAGGCCTCTTGCGCAGCCATTGAGCTTACGTCATCTGTACGACCGTATGACGATCCTAAGCTAAGGTTCATAACATCGGCACGATCAGAGGTGTCGCCGTCTTGGTTCGGGTCTTCTGCCCACTGAATACCAAGATGACTTACCGTTGTGCTACCGCCATTGTCAGCAAATACCTTAACAGCGTACAGATCTGCACCAGGCGCGACGCCAGGAGCAACATCACCAGCGCCGATGTTTGCAGCGATGCCCGCTACGTGAGTTCCGTGGAATGAGCCAACACCGACTGGGTCTGGGTCTGTTGCAAACGCCGCGTTATCAGCGCCTGCAAAGTCAATTCCGCCAAGTACTTTAGCCGTCGGAAAGGTACCCGCCTCAATCACACTTGGGTCATTATTAGCAAAGTCAGCTGGGTCACCTGAACCGCCAAAGCCAGCATGATAGTAGTCAATACCGCTATCGATGATGGCGATGGTTACTGGGGCTGATTGGCCGTTATTGTCACCATTGCCTAGATCGTTCCATACCGTTGGTGCACCGATCCAAGGAACACTATTACTCAAACTCGCTTGCGCGGGTATGATGAAAGATACACGCTTAACTTCAGGCATCTTCTTTAGTTGCTCGAGGTCCTGCGCTTGAACCTTCCAAGCTACACCTCTTTTACTTGATTTTTCGCGCATTTCTTGGCCACGAAATTTCTGCATTCCGCTGCGTAACGTATCCATTTTTTTAGCACGACTGGCGGTGGCGAGACGCGAGTTGGCACTAGACGCGCTAAAGGTGCTAGCAGCAGCATCTTCAAATTCAATAAAAACTTCTACTAATTCAATGTTTTCAGATTGAATTCGTTCGTTAGCGTCGATTTTTTCAAGTGACGTTGGGCGTGAGACTTTTTCTAAGTCCTGACCGTAAGCGACGATTGGAACTGAGAGAGCTAAGATATTAGCCACACCTATAGCGACTAAATTCTTCCTCGGGTTAAGTTTTAACATGGTGGTAGGTACTCCTTTTTAGGTTTATTGTAAAAATAAGGTGCAACCCGATCGATTGAAAAAACCACTCAGAAAGCCATTATTAAATACAATGAAGCATTAAACGGGAAGACATAGGGCTGCCCGTTTTTCGAATCGTGAGGATGAACAAACCATGCTGGATAAATAATTATGTAATATACACAACGAACCATCGGTCTAAGGGATTAGGCGGAATGTATCGAGATAGATTTAGGATGCATCTGAATCGCCTAGCAAGCATGCTCATACATTGAGCGGGCAGACAGGACTTCAGTCATCGAACTCAACCGAGTTCGTCTACTTCGTCACCATTCCCCTACCCAGTAAATGCTTTCTAATGCGAAGGAAAACCGCATAAGAAAATCTGTCCTTATTAAAAACTCACTGGCGTAATCTTATACCAAACATTGTTGCTTCCACAACTATTTATTGACACTAGTAAAGTTGGGGACAAACTAAGGACAAATTAGTCGCAATTTTCTACCCTCTGGATATAACTAATGACATTGATTTTGTTGGATGAAATCTTAATGTCTAGGGTGTGCCTAAGTGGATTAGCCTTCAGCACCATCAGGTCGTCGAGTAACAAGGGCTTGAAGATATAATGCTAGAAAAAGTAAAAATCCAAGGCTCCAAAGCACGCCACTGAGCTTAAGGGATGATAAATACAGACTGGAATCAACTAATGGCAGAAATACTCTGATCAACGCGGCAACCACGATAAAAATAAAAACAAGCGATATCAATCTATTTGGTTGTTGAGTATCTCGCCCGGTATGCCCAATAGTTACTCTCGCCATCATGCCTAGTGTAATTAAACCTAATCCACCGGCTAACATAGCATGCAAGCCTGGAACACGAGCCTCGGGGTAGTAAGCTGATATCCCGGTCAACAATACGCCGACGATGAGAAAATAATAGCCTGCATGCAATACCCAAATTAATGGCTTAGTCCATATTCGCCAATGAAACCATCCGGCTACACGAAGCGAATGCATTGCAACTACTAACAAAGCAAGGGATAGCAAAATAAAAGGCGCAAGTTTTTGACCCGATTGGTCAATAATATTGGCGACCCCGAATATCAAAAAGCTAAGCACACAAGCAATCTCTAACCATTGATATTTTTTTGCTGAGTAAATCCCTCCTAACCCGTTCGTGCTGAACATGGGAAAAACTCGCCCGGCAATAATAATGATCAGAAGTAGCAGTAAATAAAATGCTATGGCTATCGCCGTATTTGCAATCACAAGGCTGTCAGAACTAGCGCTGTTAAAGAACCCCAAAAGAGCCGCATGCAAGGTGGCGTTGGATATTGCTAGAACTAGCGTGATCAACACCACGAATAAATTGCGATTATTACCCGATTTTATGATGGGTATGGCAATTGCTAGCCCTAAGTAAATAAAGAATAGAGGATTAAGCAGCGCTACTAACCATACAAAGTCAGTGCCGAGAAATGGCAGGCAACGTGCGCCTAACCAGATGGCAAACAATATCGCCAACGGCCAACCACGCAGCGTATCAAGGCCAGTCCAAGCTTTGACCGCGGTCAGCAAGAAACCGGCTATTACCGCACCCGCATATCCATACACCATTTCGTGCATATGCCAAATCAGTGGTGGGTAATAGTTCAGGCCGGTTGCTGGCACTATGCCTAAAAATAACAATAGCCAATACGATAATGCCAAACTTGATAGGCTCGCCGCCGCAATAAAAAATGGCCTAAATCCCGAGGCAAAAAGAGTCCAATAACCTGCTTGGCGGGTTGTATTCATTGATCTACCTTTGAAGCTGCTTTCGAAACAACCTTAGAAACCACTTTAAAAACTATGAGATGTCTTGTGTACAACTTAGCGTCCGGTAAACTTGGCTTTCGTTAGGTCGTATGCGTCGGTATTTATGAACTTCATTGCTGGTAAGAAACTTATCAGCAATACCGCCTTTAAGCAGTCACAAAAAATATAGTAAAGATGCGCGTATGATTTTGACTGCATAGCGATTCCAGCAAAAAGCTTTTCGGAGTTGGCTAACAATCGCGGTTGAACGAGAAAAATTTGCACAGCAAGCACCATCCCCAGGATACCGAAATACAGCCACACCGTTTTGCTCACCCGAAACACACAAAGGGCAAAAAAGACTAGGCATACAGCGACAATTTCGAAGTAATGGTAAACCTCGAAAGTCGCGCGCCCGACCTTAATGGCGGTAACAATATCGAGCTCGGCGACCAAAAATTTAGCTGGAGTTGCGATAAAAGAGACACCTAGCAAAACCCCGCACCATAAAAGACACATTGCATAAATGATGTAATTAGCATTTTCACGTTTCATATTTTATCCACTTACTAACGATTTCAGTCCAGTTCGCCTACGTCTTAGTTAGCATCACTATATACTAGAATCACGGTAGATAACGGTCGGCATTTCATTGACTAAAATCAAGGTCTCAATATAAACATCATTAAATGGCATTTCTCAAGCTTATCCCTAGCCACATCAGAACCAAGCCTCAGAGTCAATTAATCAGGGCTTCTTGACCTTCATCAAGAATAAAACTGGCCGCTTAAATTAGTATTGTTGGTGTGTGAATAGAACATGGCTGTACTGCCTGCGCTTTAGACATTTGGTACATCCGAAAATTTTCCAATTTTTCAGATAGGGACCCACCATGCCAACAAAATATAATAATTTGTTTACCATCAAACGACTATGACTAGTGCTTGTAGCCTCTATGATCGTGATGTTTTCTATTCTTTTGTATTTCGGTGGTGAGATTTATCATCAAGCACCGCCAATACCGAAGACGCTGCAGTCAGAGGATGGCACCCTTATCTACACCAAGGAAGATATTTTACAAGGCCAGAAAGTCTGGCAGTCGATTGGGGGAATGCAGCGCGGCTCGATCTGGAGACACGGTAGCTACTTGGCTCCAGATTGGAGCGCTGATTGGTTGCACCGTGAGGGGTAGCCTTGTTAGATATGCTAGCGCTACAACAGTATCAATCGAATAGCGAGCAACTAAGCCAACTACAATAGGATGTAGTCGCCGTTTCGTTAAAATATGAGTTAAAGAAAAATACCTATGCGCCGGATACAGGTGTAATAACTATTTCAAATGAGCGCAAAAATGCCATCGATACGGTTAAAGAGCACTACGCGTCTATTTTTCAGACGGCCAAAACAACCGAAGCAAGCGCCTAAAAGGAGCAGTATGCGTTCGCAAAATCACTGGCGCTGTCTGACGACAACTTGCATGCTTTTACCAGTTTTGTATTTTGGACCTCTTGGAGCCCAGTAACATTACGGCCGCAAGGAACCGTATCGTATACCAGCAATTTCCCACATGACCCGTTGGTCGGCAACACGCCGTCGGCGTCATTATTTGTTTGGACCATTATAAGCGTTATGTTACTGCTTGGTGGTATTGGCGAATGGCTTGGCATCAAACAATATTTCGAAAACCTAACAAATAGTTACTGGTTCGGGCATCAGGGCTATGAATACATAGACTTAGGTCGTTTCTGGCAAATCCTCCTATTCATCGGCTTATTATTGTGGCTCACTTTAATGGTAAGAGCGCTGCTACCCGCACTGCGTCTAGGAAACAGCAAGTCGTTAATATTTTTGCTTGTGGTTGCCTCAACCGCTATCGGTTTACTCTATGGCGCTGGCTTAATGTACGGGCAAGAAACTCACATCAGTATTATGGAATATTGGCAATGGTGGGTGGTGTATCTATAGGGCGAGGGTGTATTTGAAGTCTTTGCAACCACGATTATAGCGGTGTTATTTGTGCGCCTTGGGCTGCTGCGCTATACAACTGCGGTTATCTCAGTGTTATTTGCGACCATTATTTTTCTAAACGCTGGGGTCTTAGAAACATTTCATCACCTCTATTTCAGCGGCACACCGATCTCAGTACTAGCCATTGGTGGCGTGATGTCGGCGTTTGAAGTAATACCCTTAGTTTTGATTGGTTTTGAAGCCTACAATCACGCTAAAATTGAATCGAAAGCCCCTTGGATTGAATATTATAAGTGGCCACTAATGTTCTTCTACGCCGTCCTATTTTGTAACCTTATTGGCGCGGGCTTACTTGGTTTTTTAATCAATCCACCGCTAGCTTTGTAGTAAATACAGGGTCTTAATACCACCGCCACGCAGGCACATGCCGCTCTTTTCGGGGCCAACGGTATGCTGGGTATTGGGCTGATGCTGTTTTGCTTGCGCGGCCTGACTGAGCACAAAATTTGGAATGAAAAAATGGCTGAAGATATCCTTTTGGTGTTTCAACATCGGACTCGCAATGATGCTGCTAATGTCATTATTGCCAGCCGGTATTTGGCAAACAATTAACTCTTATACCCATGGTTATTGGTATGCCAGGTCAGCTGAATTCATGCACAGCGATTTGATGGAATTTTTTGTTTGGGCACGCGTTCCCGGTGACATAGTATTTTCTGTTGGTGCCTTTGCATTAGTGATGTTTATATTTACACTGGCGCGCACAAAAAGCGATACTAAAAGTCATTCACAAGCGGTTGTGAACTAAGCATTCTCAAGTCAATTATTCATTAAATAGATAGCGCCGATACTTACTAATATCAGCGACAGTAATGCATCGGCCTTCTATTTCAATAATCCCATCTTGGGTTAGCTTGTGTAATATTCTCGACAGAGTTTCTGCTGCGATCGACAGCCGCGAGGCTGGATTCTTTTTTGATGTGTCCAGCATCACAACGGCACTACTGCTGCCGTCGTCGGTAATCATAGTGCTGAGATAGTTCAGCACCCTTGATCTCGAGTTTAGTGTCGATAGAATTTCGATTTCATTAATTTGTTTGTGTAACCGCAAACTTAGTAATGACAACATTTTCAGTGACAAGTCAGGAGAGTCGCGCAGGAAGCAGACAAACGTATTGTTGTCAAAGCATATAGCCTCACTGTCTTGTAATGCGATTGCGTTTACTGGGTACTGGTGTTTCTCCATGAACATAATGGCTTCGGCAACCAGCTCAACGCAAAGGAACTGCCGATTAAGGAACTACCGATAGAGCAAGCTGTTTTAACCGCAGCACCAAACGTACCCCACCAATCACCCGCGACTACTCGGCTAGAATGGTGGTGAACCTAGATACCACAGAGGAGGTCGGTCGTTTAGCCGATGGCGTTAAATATACCTTCTGGACGTTTGGTTGCACCGTGCCAGGCAGCTTTATTCGTGTGCGTGAAGGCGATGAAGTAGAGTTTCATTTAAACAATCGACCCGACAGTAAAATGCCACACAACATCGGTTTACATGCGGTGACGGGCCCTTGTGGTGGCGCGGAATCCTCGTTTACCGCACCCGGGCATTCTTCTACCTTCTCATTCAAAGCACTTAACCCGGGCCTATATGTCTACCACTGTGCTACCGCACCGGTCGGCATGCATATTGCCAACGGCATGTATGGCTTGATTTTAGTTGAGCCAAAAAGCGGTTTGCCTAAGGTGGATAAAGAGTTCTACGTTATGCAGAGTGAGTTTTATACCAAAGGAAAGTACGGCGATGAAGGCCTACAACCGTTCGATATGGAAGAAGCGCTAAGCGAAAACCCAGACTACGTTGTTTTTAATGGTTCGGTCGACGCATTAACCGGTGATAACACGATTAATGCCAAGGTAGGAGAAACGATTCGGCTTTATGTTGGTAATGGCGGGCCGAACTTGGTGTCATCGTTCCATGTTATTGGCGAGATCTTTGATGCTGTGTATGTCGAGGCGGCGAGATGGTCAACCGTAACGTTCAGTCCACCCTAGTGCCTGCTGGAGGCTCAACCATTGTCGATTTTAAAGTCGATGTGCCCGGCACCTTCATTTTAGTAGACCACTCGATTTTCCGAGCATTTAATAAGGGCGCTCTGGGGGTGATAAAAGTTGAAGGTGATGGCGATTTGCTAGTTTATTCCGGCAAGCAAGACGATTCAGTCTATCTACCCTGGGCGGCGCTATTCAAACTATCACGGAAAATGCTCCAGCGCCGATTAAAGCCACCTCGCTTGCGCAGCGAGTTCAATTTGGCGAACGAATTTATGAGCAAAACTGCATGGCATGTCATCAGAGTAACGGCGAAGGTATAAAAGGCGCTTTTCCACGCTTAGCGGGCTCAGACTATTTACTCGGCGATCCTAAGAAATCAATTAGCGCGTTGATAAATGGCTTGTCTGGCAAAATAGTCGTAAACGGCGAAACTTATAATGGAGTGATGCCAGCGGTTAACTTAAATGATGAGCAGGTAGCCAATGTGCTGACGTATGTTCTCAACACCTGGAACAATAATGGCGGGGAAATAACGCCTAATGATGCCGCTGAAGTTCGCGGAGGCCACTAATTAACGTAAGCACAGTAGGTAGTGGCGTAAATTAGGTAGTGGCGTAAATTAGGCAGTGGCGTAAATTCGCCCTGTATAAACCTGTTGATGTGTCTGGCGCTGTTATTAGCGGCATCAGACGCATTTGCAAGCTTGCCACTGCTTGACACTGACAAGCCCTCGGATTATGCGGTCTTCATGCGTTATGCGCTACGCAGTAGCTATTCCGCCAATTATACCTTGAACTCCTTGGGCTTTAGGTGTGCTAAAGACATCTAAACGTTTAGGAATTTGACCTTATGAAAATACGTACTTTATGAAAAAAACGGCCTTATTAGCGCTCTTTTGTATGTCTCTGATACTGCCCAGTATGGCAAACGCAGACAGTGAGGGCGGGAAGCAAAGATTGCCAGATGCATCTGTCGACCATATTGAATCATCGTGGCAAGACCAGCACGGTGACTCCTTCAACATCACCGAACTAGAAGGTGAGGTTAGGCTGCTAGCTTTTGTTTACACATACTGCGAACATACTTGCCCAGTTATCATCACGCGGATTAAGTCGATTGTAAACGCCCTGCCCGAAGAGGTTAAGAGAAAGACTATCGTTACACTTGTGACCCTCGACCCCGAACGAGACGCGGTTGAGCGAGTTAAGGAGTATATGCTCGACCAAGATTTGGATGACCAAAATTGGCAAATCTTAGTCGGTGCAGCAGATGATATTTTAACGCTGTCGGCGCTATTTGATGTGCGCTACAAGCCCATGGGAGAAGGTGATATCGCGCATTCAAATGTCATTACTCTGGTCGACAAGCAAGGCGTGATAAGGACGCAATTAAGAAGCCTGGGCGAGAGCACAGAAGAGATAATCAAACTAATCGAAGAACTAAATTAATCTTCGCTTTACTTTCAATTCAAGCCTGAAGGGGTAACACAACACGGCCGATGATTTAATTGTTGCCTCTCTTTTAGTTAGTGCCCAATTACAACAGGTACTTTTTTCGGCTGCCACTGGCTCACAAGCAAGCCGCCCAAAATCAGTGCATAGGCCAAAAGTTTCATTGGTGAGACACCCTCATGGTAAAAAATGACACTGCCGATTAGGCCAAAAATGGGTGTTAATAGGGTGAACGGCGCCATCGTTGACAACGGATACTTAACGGTCAGCCTGTTCCAGATCCAATAGCCCAGTAACGTCGTTGGGTACGCTTGAAATAAAATTGAAAACCAGACTTGTGAATTAAGCTGCGCAGGTAAATCGACGAAGGGTTGAATTCCGTTAAAAGCATAAGCAAACAGAACTAGCGGCAACGGTGCAAATAACATTCCCCACACGCTAAATGCGAAAACATGCTTAGTTTTCGATTTTTTAACCACCACAGACATCAAACTCCAACTGCATGCGGCAATCAGGGTAAGCGGCAATGCTCGTAACGGAACAGACCCATCGGTTAATGCCAGACTAGCCAGCAGGCCACTCACGGCGAGTACCGCGCCAAGAATTTTATTGAACGTTATAGCTTCTTTGAATAACATATAGCCTAAGACTAAACTCGATATGATGCTCATGTCCATCAACAAGCCCGCCATGCCCGCTGACACGCCAAGGTTGATCGACCAGACCATCATGCCCCAAACGCCTAAACCAAAAATAAGTCCATAGGCGATCAAGAAGCCTATCGCTTCAGGCGGTCTGCGAACAAAGAAAATTGCTGGAATAACGGCAAAGGTAAAGCGTAATGCGGTAAGCAATATTGGGTCCACTTGCATCGCACCCAGTTTGATTACAGAGAAATTAAAACCCCATAGGGCCATCAAAGCCAAGCTGATGAAAATATCTTTTGTGGTCATGAAATAGTTTTTCGCTGCAAATAGAATGTGCTTGAGTTTGCTTATTATCAATTGATTGGAAATAAATAACAGATACAATAAAAATAATAAAATAGGGTACAGAATTTAAACTCTGCTGATTGTTATTTATGAAATACAAAGCCATTGCTGAACAGATCATCACTGACATACAAAGCCAAAAGCTAAGCATTGGTGAGCGCCTGCCATCGCTGAGGCAGTTAACAAAACAATTGGATATCAGCATGACCACGGCGTTGAACAGCTATCGAAGCCTCGAACAAAAGGGATGGGTTGTTACTCATCCGAAATCAGGTTTTTTCGTTTCGACGCCAATGAGTTACGGCGACACTCCGGAACTACCGCAATTTCGTAGTAGCTCAAGACGCATATCAACTAAATTTAAATCCGGCGGCTTTTTTGGCGACTATTCCGGCAACTATTTCGGCAACTATTCTGCTGGCTGTGAAAATGGAGAATTTGCATCTGGCCCTTTCGGGATCAGCCAACTATGCCCCGCCAATATTCCGCTTAAATCGCTGAAACAAAGCATCAAACGAACCGCGCAGCTCAACGATGGTTTTTTACATGCTTACTCGGATCCGCAAGGTATCTATGAACTACGAGGGGCAATCGCAACACACTTTACTGGCAGTGGATTTCCTTTAGTCGCCCAAGACCTCTTCATCAGCGGCGGCTGTATGGATGCGATACGAACGGCGTTATTGGTCACCACTGAACCCGGAGATGCCGTTGCAATTAGCTCACCATGCTTTAACGGCTTGCTCAGGCTACTGTCAATTATGTCGCGCAGAGTGATTGAAATACCGTGTAATTCAGACGGAATAGATTTACAGCAGCTTGAACAGAAACTCAAAAACAAAGAAATTAAAGCAGTGCTGCTTAGTAGTTCTTACATGAACCCACATGGCATCAGCCTGTCAATAGCACAGAAACAGAAGCTTGCTGCACTAGCAAATACGTATCGTGTGCCCATCATCGAAGACGAAATTTACAGCGAATTGGGATTCGACAAACCCTTTCCGCTACCAATAAAATATTGGGATACTCAGGGCTATGTGCTTTGGTGCTCGTCGGTATCAAAATCCTTAGCCAGTGGATTGCGACTCGGCTGGTGCTCGGCTGGCCGATACCTACAGGCCTGTGTCGATGTCTGTGCCACCGAGCGACTCGGCCAAAATAGTCTGTTACAGGCCGCCTTGGCAGACTTTATCAACTCTGGACAGTATCGAAAACATCTTCAAACTATCCGCAAAATAACATTAGCTAATGCGCGCGCATACAGATATTTACTACTGCAAAATTTACCGCAAAACTCGACGGTTAGCGCACCCAATGGAGGATTGGTCCTTTGGGTTCAAGTTCCCAGTTTAGACCATATCAAATTGCAAACAGTCGCAGATGCGGTTCAGGTTGATATTCGTTTTGGCGCTCAATTCACCACACGAAAATTATATTCTGATTGTTTTAGACTGAATATTGGCTGGGGACTCTCTGAGATGCATGATCCCGAGCGTACGATTGAGCAAGCCTTGCTGCAACTGACGGCAGGGATTCGCCATTGCACAGGTGAAAAACCAAGCGATCACTGATTAACAGCGGCAGCGACTAAAAGCAGCCGTCATGGCCAAGGCTTAGCGCCTAAAGGAAAGACTATAATTTCTATCATGGGAATTTCTGGCATAGGAATTGCTGAAAGCATCTTTAATCAATCAAACACGACGTGTTTAATACAATATTTAGATTAAAGATCATGTGCTTACAATCAGAACTTTTAGGCCCGCTAACGTCGGCGGTATTAAAGCGCTCTTTACCAATTAATTATGTGGGAGGAGCCATTGGCTCTGTTTGCCCGGCTGTAGTGACTAAAAGAGTGACTAAACTAGTAACTAAAAAAGTGACTAAACAAGTGGCTGGGCGACTTTGGCCTGATTATTCAACGTCACAAAACAAAGACTGGCTTGCCATTGGCAAGAACACATTATTAAGGCTCCTGAGTACAGGTGCTGAATCTAAATACTCCGAGCCAGTGGAGATTTACGCGCGCAATGATTTTCAGCCAGCACATCAACGGCGCAAAGGATGCTCTAAATTGGTGCAACCAATATCAGCACTGCGCCGCCTATCAGGTGACAATGATACTGAGCTAGCAGAAACTCCTGGTTTTATTTGCAATTTAATTTTCAGTGGTCGCTCGATATGGAAATCATAAATGTGTCGCCACCGTCAGCAAGCAAAGACGAGTTACCCGACGCCCGACAATCTCTGAGCTCGGCTGAAGATGCCGCTCTGGCGATGAGTAATGGGCGTTGGCAAGCGCAGCTAAATCTCATAATCGCCAACCGCGAGGCTGGCGCTAGACTTGTCTCATGCCACCGACGAGGGCCGTTACACATTCAAAAATCGTTCTATCCCGAAGGCAATGAGATTGCTCACTTAGTTATTTTGCACCCTCCTGGCGGGCTGGTTTCTGGTGACTCGCTCACCATTACGGCGATAGTCGAGGCGAATAGCAAGGCGCTTATCACCACTCCGGGCGCTGGCCGTTTATATGGCGCACGCAAAAATGCAAAGCCACAACTTCAATCCAACCAACTGACGATAAAGGCTGGCGCAAGTTTAGAATGGTTGCCAATGGAAACATTATTCTATTCGCGCTCTTTTGGCCGCAGCGATACTAAAGTCGAGATTGAGGAGGGTGGAAAATTTATCGGTTGGGATATTTGCAGTCTAGGCTTGCCCGCCAGCAATGAGCTTTTCACCGAAGGGGAACTGCGCCAGACCTTCGAGATTGTTTATAAAGGGCAAGTCGATTGGATTGAACGTTGGAAATTCAATGCTGAGGATAAAAACTTCCTCGCAAGCTCGGCCGGTTTAAATGGGCAAAGTTGTAATGGAGTATTTGTCGCTGGCCCATTTGATGATGGGCTAGAGCCTGAGGTTATTGCTGAGCTTCAAGCCATTTGTCAAACCACTCGAGAGAGCCAGCAAGGAGTAGCCGGAGTCAGTTTAGTCAAGCATTGGCTGGTGGTTCGATATCTTGGGCCAAGTACGACTCACGCCAGAGCAGTGTTCACCAAAGCCTGGTTTATTCTGCGCCCATTGCTGTTAGATAGAGCAGCATGTTCGCCTCGTATTTGGGCCTGTTGACCCAAGCGTAAAGAATTCAACAAGATAGTTAACCCTGAGCACTAACTAAATCTAAGCATTAAGAGAGCATTGACCTTATGGACCTATTGCCAAGAGAGAAAGACAAACTACTCCTATTCACCGCGGCACTTTTAGCTGAACGACGCTTACTCAGAGGAGTCAAGCTTAACTATCCTGAGACCGTGGCCTATCTGAGTATGATTATTATGGAAGGCGCTCGAGATGGCAAAACAGTGGCCGAGTTAATGAGCGAGGGCCGAGAGGTTTTAAGGTGCGATCAGGTAATGCCCGGGGTCGCCGAGTTGGTTGATGAAGTTCAGGTGGAAGCAACCTTCCCCGACGGCACAAAATTAGTAACCGTACACCAGCCGATAAATTAAGGAGTTAGAGTATGAAGCCAGGCGAAATAATTGTTGGCGACGATCCCATTGTTATAAATAAAGGCCGAGTGACCTTTAAAATATGGGTTGAGAATAGTGGTGATCGCCCGATTCAAATTGGATCTCACTACCATTTTCATGAAACTAACCCAGCGCTTAAGTTTGATCGAAAGTCGTGTCAAGGCTATCGATTAAACATCGTTGCTGGTACCGCCGTACGTTTCGAACCTGGCCAAGGTCGTGAAGTAGAGCTTGTTCAATACGCAGGCAAGCAAGAAATCTATGGCTTTCGTGGCGAGGTGATGGGCAAGGCTGATATGCAGCAACATCTGCCAACTGAACAATACAGTCAAAGCGAGGTCACGGTAGATCGTGAGGCTTATGCACAAATGTTTGGCCCAACCACGGGTGATAGGGTACGTCTGGCTGATACCAGCCTATGGATCAAGGTCGAAAAAGATTACACCAATTATGGTGACGAAGTTAAATTTGGTGGCGGTAAAGTAATAAGAGACGGTATGGGCCAGAGCCAAGCCAGTTGCGCTGAATCGGTCGATACGGTTATTAGCAACGCATTAATTCTTGACCACTGGGGCATAGTCAAAGCCGATGTGGGAATTAAAAATGGTCGTATTTCGGCGATTGGTAAGGCCGGCAACCCCGACGTACAAGATGACGTAAACGTATTAATTGGTCCGGGCACTGAAGTTATCGCTGGCGAAGGTTCAATCTTAACCGCCGGCGCTATAGATGCTCACATCCATTTTATTTGTCCACAGCAAATTGACGAAGCGATGATGTCAGGTGTTACCACCATGATCGGCGGCGGAACAGGCCCGGCGACCGGCACTAAGGCAACTACCTGTTCACCTGGGCCATGGAATATTCATAAAATGCTCAGCGCGACCGATCATATGCCAATGAATTTCGGTTTTCTGGGCAAGGGTAATGCAAGCCAACCCGAGGCTCTGCGAGAGCAGTTAGAGGCTGGCGCTTGTGGCCTAAAGCTGCATGAGGATTGGGGCACTACGCCCGCCTCAATTGATTGCTGCCTGTCAGTGGCCGATGAATATGACGTGCAGGTTGCGATCCACACCGACACCTTGAATGAGTCGGGCTTTGTCGATGACACCTTAAACGCCTTTAAGGGCCGCACAATTCACACTTACCATACCGAAGGTGCGGGTGGCGGCCATGCGCCAGATATTATTAAGGCGGCAGGGCTAGCCAACGTGCTGCCGTCATCAACCAACCCGACTCGGCCTTATACCGTGAATACGGTCGACGAGCATCTCGACATGCTAATGGTTTGCCACCATCTCGATAGCAGTATTGCCGAAGACGTGGCATTCGCCGATTCAAGAATCCGCAAGGAAACAATCGCCGCCGAAGATATTCTTCATGATCTTGGTGCCTTCAGCATGATTGCCTCTGACTCTCAAGCGATGGGGCGAGTCGGTGAGGTGATAACTCGAACCTGGCAAACCGCACATAAGATGCGTGAGCAACGTGGTGCATTGCCAGAAGACGATGATGATCACGATAACTTTCGCGCTCGCCGATACATCGCTAAATACACCATAAATCCGGCTATCGCGCATGGTATTAGTAGCCAAGTGGGTAGTATTGAAATCGGCAAACTTGCTGACTTGGTGCTTTGGAAGCCCGCGCTATTTGGCATTAAGCCAAGCCTTATTATCAAAGGCGGCTTCATCGCAGCAGCACCGATGGGCGATGCCAACGCATCGATACCAACACCTCAACCGGTTCACTATCGCGAGATGTTTGGTGCCCAGCCCGGCGCGGCGGTAACAACCAGTGTGACCTTTGTAAGTAATGCCGCAATCGAAAATGACTTAGCCAGCACACTGGGCTTAAAACGACCCTTGGTCGCTTGCTCGAATACCCGCAATATTGGCAAAAAAGACATGATCTTAAACGATGCTTTACCTGATATTTCGGTCGACCCGCAGACCTATGAGGTATTGGCTGATGGCGAATTACTCAGCTGTGAGCCCTCAACCGTGTTGCCACTAGCGCAACTTTACTGTTTATTTTGAGTACTAAAATGTTAGAAATATATCAACGACTTGATGATCACCAAGGCTTGCTAGAACCAGAGATCACGCTTTTACTCACCTTTGATCAACGCAGCAAAGCGCGGTTAAAAACCGTGTCAACCGACGGCCATGACGTAGGCTTGTTTCTAGAGCACGGCCATCAATTGCGTGTCGGTGAGTATTTACAAACCAGCTGTGGAAAAACCGTGCGCATTGATGGCGCTATTGAAACTGTGTTGCTAGCAACCTGTGATGACTGGGTGTTGTTCGCTCGCGCCTGCTATCACCTTGGCAACCGGCATGTAAAAATCCAAGTAGTCGATCGAACCCTGCGCATCACTCCAGACCACGTATTGGGCGACATGCTGGTCGGCCTTGGTCTTAGCGTCAGCCAAGAGCAGTGTATTTTCATACCTGAAAATGGCGCCTATCATAGCCATGGCGAAAAACATAAGCATAGCGCCACTCATGAACACTAATCACCGAACTAACACTAGTCACCGAGCTTTAAAATAATGAGCTTATCTACGCTGCGCTTATTGCAACTTTGTAGCGCCAACCTTCCGACTGGGGCTTACGCTTTTTCGCAAGGGCTTGAGACAGCCACTGAAGAGGGCTGGCTAAACACTATGGATGACGTAGCACAATGGCTGGAAATTCAATTACAGCACGTCCTTGCTGCAAGTGATTTGCCGCTACTAATACGCTTGATGTCGGCATTTTCAGAGGCGGATCACGCGGCTCAACAGCACTGGAATTCGTTCGCCTTGGCATTGCGAGAAACACATGAACTGCGCCTCACTGACGTGGCCACGGGTCAGGCACTAATGCGCGTGTTACGCGGCTTAGACGCGGGCAGCATTGACCATGTGCTGGCCACTCAGACCGAGGTTAGTTTTGTCTCCGCGTTTGCCCTAGCCGCTGCTCAGTGGAATATTGGCGAAAACGATGCCTGCTTAGGCTACGCATGGTCTTGGTTAGAAAACCAAGTTGCCGCAGCCACCAAACTCGTCCCCTTAGGGCAAACCCAATCACAACAACTACTCGAACTTTTGCAGCCCAAAATTCTGTTAGCAATAGACCATGCATTTAACTGTAACGACGATGATATTGGCGCAAGCTTACCTGCATTGGCGATTGCCAGTTGTTGGCACGAACATCAATACAGTCGCTTATTCCGGTCATAAATAACAGTCGCTTAATTCGACCAAAGATAACAGTCGGTTAGTCCGACCAAAAAAAACAGGAGTTACACATACCATGTTACAAAGTCAGCAAAAATCAGCCTTGAGAATAGGCGTCGGCGGCCCGGTCGGGTCGGGTAAAACGGCGCTGCTGAAATCACTATGTTCATCGCTCAGAGACAGCTACAACATTGCAGTGGTGACTAATGACATCTATACGCAGGAGGATGCCACGTTTCTAACCCAACATAACGCCTTAGAGGCCGACCGCATTATTGGTGTCGAAACCGGCGGCTGCCCACACACGGCGATTCGCGAAGATGCCTCAATGAACCTAGCGGCAATCGATGAGCTAAATGCTCGGCACTCAGGGCTAGATCTCATCTTTGTGGAAAGCGGCGGCGATAATTTATCGGCGACCTTTAGCCCAGAACTGTCAGACTTAACACTCTATGTAATCGATGTGTCAGCCGGCGATAAAATACCTCGAAAAGGAGGCCCCGGCATTACCAAATCTGACCTACTGATTATCAATAAAACTGATTTAGCACCCTTGGTCGGCGCATCGCTAGAGGTGATGGACAGCGATACCAAACGCATGCGTGGAGACAAGCCGTTTGTATTTTCGAACCTAAAAAAGGCCGACGGACTGGCTGACATTATCGATTTCATCATCAGCGAAGGGATGCTACCCAAAAAACCAATCCAACAAATTAATGGAGTATAAATATGCAAGGCATTATTAAATTCACCCTCTTTTACGGCGCACTCAGCACATCAACAATAGCGCTAGCGCATTCAGGCCATGCAGCCGGTGACCACTCTCATAGCGGTGAGCTTATCGCGGCTGCGCTAGCGGTAATTGTTGTCTTCGCCCTGGCGGCACGAAAGCGGTTATTGCCAAAGCGTAAGCCGCTTAAATCAGACAACGGCTAAAGCACGTAGACAATAAGGGCTTTAGCCGTTAGCCCCCCCAATTTACCACCCTTCAGCAATGCGAGTATGTACTAGGTTTATTGGTGGGCATGAACTGCTCGAGCCTTACTTTTTCACTGTTCAGGGATATACAGAGTTGATTAAGGAGACTCCGATTAAGTCTTCTGTTAGGCAAGCTGAAGAAACCATTGGGCGAGTATCAGCACTGCATTGGTCTACTAAATATTGTTGAAATCCGCCCCAGAAAACTAATGAACGCCCTTCCTTGATGCGTTCTTGAAGTCGCCTAGCGTTCATCGCAACTTGCAGCCGTTCAGCCATATTTGAATTCTCTCGCTTACGATGAATGTCGCATCCGATTTATAAGCGTGGATAAGAAGAGCAGAACTAAGCGAGCCCACCATCATCAAGGCTTAACGCATCAAGGGCTATCGTGCCCGTATTTTAACCTTTGCGGTCTAGACCGCTTAGTGGAAAATATAGTGGTGATATAATATCCTTTTATATTTTCAAGTATATGATATATATATCTAATATAGAATATATTTAGTGGCAAAAATAAAGGTGTTGTAATGGCAGAAACAGTAAGCTTGATGGAACCTCTTTTACCGAGCGCAGGAACTGAAAAATTAAATGACCTTTCTTTTGAGCTTGTCTCAAAAGCAAACAAGTTTGCCGGAATGCTTAACCCTGTTGTGAGTAAATCAGTTGGCAATCTTGTACGGTCGATGAATTGCTACTATTCAAATTTGATTGAAGGCCATGACACAACCCCCAGAGATATAGACAAAGCCCTGGCTGAAGAATATTCATCGGAGCCGAAAAAACGAGCGCTTCAAAAAGAGGCCGTTGCGCATATCACTGTTCAAAAAATAATTGACCATGGCTTAGCTCCTGAAATCTATCCGCTCTCTAGCAAATACGGTCAATGGATACACCAAGAATTTTGTAGCCGTTTGCCGGAAGAATTGCTCTGGGTTGAAAATCCTGAGACACAAGAAAAAATGCAGGTTATCCCCGGCAAACATCGAGATGGAGGAGTTAAGGTCGGGCGACATATACCGCCGCGCCCAGAGAATCTAGATCGGTTTTTAAATCGTTTTGATGAAGCTTATGACTCAAAAAAACTCTCAACGTCCAATCGAATTATCTCTGTTGCCGCATCGCATCATCGTTACGCCTGGATACACCCTTTCTTTGATGGCAATGGTCGGGTAGTACGTTTAATGTCTTATGCTGCTCTTAAAGAGATGGATATCGGTAGTGAGTTGTGGTCAGTAGCCAGAGGGCTTGCACGTGGAAGCGATGATTATAAAAAATTGCTGCAGGCCGCCGACGAGCCACGCCGTGGCGATCTCGATGGGCGCGGTAATTTATCTCAGGCAGCCTTGATCGATTTCTGCGAATTTTTCTTGAGCGTTTGCATAGACCAAGTTGAATTCATGAATAAGCTATTGGAGTTTAAAACGTTATCAGAACGCATGAAAACCCATGTAGAAGAAATGATTAAACTGAAAGAATTACCAAAAGGAAGTTACGCACTTTTGCGCGAAGCCCTTCTTGTGGGCGAGTTTGACCGCGGTCAGGTCATAGAAATTACAGGGTTGAAAGATCGCGCCGCCAGAGATGTTTTATATGCCCTAACAAAAAAAGGACTACTGGTCTCAGACACTCCACGAGGAGCCGTCCGGTTAGGCTTTCCTATTGATATTGTAGAGCGATGGTTCCCGCTGCTATATCCATCTACACAATAAAGTAACGTGTAGGTGTCGCTAACAGTCTAAATATTCATTCTCTAAATTGGCTTCAGTACTGACAAAAAAATCATCTTCCGCGCTATTAAACCGATCCAGGTTTGCCTTTTATGACTAATGTCGCAACCGGGTTTTACGCGTGAAGAGTAAGGCTAAACGAGCTGACTATCATCGGAACTACCAATTTCCGTTATCGGACGATGGATTAGCTTTAACATTACTACGTCTAAATCGGTGTTACTCCCAACAGAACAATCAGCTATCACGTTAGTGTGTAAAAAATTAGTAGTGGAAACAGTCATTAAAGCCCCCTGATCTGCATAGCGTATCGACAACCAAATATAGATCTAAATTCCTTATGAATAGTATTAAGGCTCTTATAAACCTTAGTCTCTCCGAGCTTATTTCGCACAGCACTCTCTACAACTATTGCTCTACTGGGTATTACTTCATCGCCAAATATAGACACCTGAGCAACCTCCCAACAACCGGACAAATTCACTTCTTTTGGAGGGTCATATTTAGTTGAGCTATTGTCGCCGACATACCCTGAGTCATTTCGTACTGCTGGTTGAACAAATAGCATTAAAGTGAACTGCTTTGGTTCCTCACCTGCTACCCACTGCTTGTTTTCTAGGTTACTTGCTATTACTTTCAAATCTCTAATGATTGGTGTAAGCTGGACAAGGGTGTAAGCTGGACATCCATCCCAAGAGTTTTCAAAAATAAGAATCTTATAAGCTCCTATTTCCCGCGATTAGTTGCAGCCGTAGATCGATACAATCGATATGTGATTTTGCCGATCTCGTGCATGAGAATGAAGGCTATGAGAAAACCGAATCATTGGTGAACGAGATACCAGAAGAATTTGGTGATCATAACGGCGTGTTTGTCGTGAAGAAATCAGAAGTGGATTATTACCTTGCTCAATACCAGGCGAAGGTTTTGAGGCGGTCGATCCCGAGTAGTGGATTTATTAAAGACAGTCGTATTTACAAGCTCAATTTCGGTAAAGCGAAGGGACTCGGTTTTGATCGTGTACTGATTTTGCCGACCGTTAAATATGTTCAATATTTGAAAAAAAACAATACTGTGTTTAAGAGTGACAAAACCGAAGAGGCAAAGAACAAACGTTATGTGGCCATGACGAGGGCACGTTACAGTTTGGCGTTTTTAATCGATGACGCGGACGCCAGTAAAGTCGGCTATCCAATTTGGCAGTCCTGAGGTGGCAGTCTGTTAGCGTTTGCTCTTGTCGCTAAAGTATTTAACGGCTATAAGAAACTCAGCGGGCGTTATCTTCGCAGCCCTGAGTGTGGCATTAATTCGAATGCGTGATTCATCAGATGAATCACGCATCAACATCCTGAACGCGGATAAACAAACTTGTGCTTTGTGGTCTGAGTAGGCTTTTAGTTGTTTTTGGTATATTTCGAGCGCCCATTTGGGAACAGACTCTGTGGTTTCAGTAACGTTGCCACGGACTGTTTTCATGACGAATTGGTTAAGGCTCTGGTTCACAGTGTGCCCTTGGCTGTTGTCCCATACATAGCCGACATCAGCTTCAGAGATTGCGATTTGCATATTGCGTACCATGCGAGGGTAGCGTTGCTTAACAACCTCCTCATCAACGTGGTGGCCCTTTAATTGGACTCTGGTTTGAACACGTTTGTAGGCAATATCAGGCGAGGGTACATGAACGTGATGCAGGTACACTTCAAAACCATAGGACTGCGCTTTTAATATCAGACTGTTTTTACTTTGTTGAGAGTAGACGGACTCTGTTACAAAGCTTGTTTTATCCTTAAAGTGTTTGGTCCGATGTCGATACGCTTCCCTTGATGCTGCGACACCATGTTGACCAACTTCGGTTGGATGGTTGGCTTTTTCGATTTCGTCTGCGTTGATAAACGGGAACTCGAAGCCTTGTTCCTCAAGCAGGGGTTTAAGGCGGTTATAATAGAACGAGGTCTTGCCAGCACCGTTGATGCCAGCAATTAAAATCATTTGAGGTTTTGGCAAAAAATCCCTTTATAGCGTACTTGATTATTTTGCTTCAGAGTACTCGACGACGTTTCCACTATCATCTGTTGCGTACAATGGCGCTCCACTCTCAAGCAACATTTGAGCAAAGTCTTGTTCTGCTTCGGTCAGGATGTCGTTCTCAGAGTTGAATACCAGCTGATCCATCAAGTCAACAAGTGGGTCTTGCTTGGGTTCATCAGCTTTGGTCCGAAGTTCCCTTTTCTTCGCTTCCGCAACCATGCACTTTATCTGAGTTTCAGGTGTTCTTGAATGTAGCGATGCAAGGTCTTCGATGCCATGCATTGTTTCAGTGTCAACTTGTAGCGTTGATTGATCCATAGGTCTCCACTAATTTTGTTAATTACAGTATTTTATAATACATATTTCGTATCTAAAACATCGTTTTTCAAGGAAAAGTTAATAACTTACGTTAACTGTTAACCAGATTTAATCGACCAGTATAGCTTAAGTGGTTGAAATTTATAAGTATGGGCAAAGTGCCATTAGTATTTCGACTTTAAATGCAGGCTTAGAGAGGTCATTGAAAATGCTGAAAACGGGAGTCTTTTATTGAGAAAAGCTGGTTTAAAACCACTCAAAAGTGGTATTTAAATGCCGCGGGAATATAGCTGGGACACCCAACTTAGGATGGATATAAATCAATGACTTAATGATCAATGTCGTCACTTTTATATTCATTTTTTAGGGAATATAGCTGGGACACCCAACTTAGGATGGATATGGGAATATAGCTGGGACACCCAACTTAGGATGGATACAAATCAATGACTTAATGATCAATGTCGTCACTTTTATATTCATTTTTTAGGTGCCTGCTGATTATCCCTTGCCTGATCAAGACAACATTGATTATGCTAACTTCCAACACCATCTTTTATCGCTAGAGGCCACCATTGGACAATTCGAACTACCCTAGAGACATGATTGGCTACGGTGAAAACCCGCCAACGGTGAGTTGGCCGAATAAGGCTCGGATCGCGGTGCAATTTGTACTCAATTATGAGGAAGGGGGTGAGAACTGTATTTTGCATGGTGATGAGTCGTCTGAGTCTTTTCTCTCAGATATTGTTGGTGCCGCTCCGTTACTCGGGCAGCGGAACATGAATATTGAGTCAATGTATGAATATGGTAGCCGTGCTGGTTTTTGGCGGATTCATCGCCTATTCACTGAGCGGGCGTTGCCTCTTACCGTGTTTGGCGTGACTATGGCTTTGCAACGTAATCCCGAGGCGGTTAAGGCGATGTTGGATGCCGACTGGGAAATAGCCAGCCATGGTCTGCGCTGGATCGATTACCAAAATATTGAGCCTGAGCAGGAGCGTGCGCACATGAGCGAGGCAATCGCCTTACATGAGAGGCTTACTGGTCAACGCCCGAATGGTTGGTACACGGGTAGAGTGAGTGAGAATACTCGTTTATTGGTAAAGGAAACGGAGCAGTTTTTATATGATTCTGATAGCTACGCCGATGATCTGCCTTATTGGGACAGCAGCCAGCCGAAACCACATCTTGTGATTCCCTATTCTTTAGAAACCAACGATATGAAATTTGTTGCTGCCCAGGGTTTTAATTCGGGCGAGCAATTTTTTACTTATCTGCGCGACGCATTTGATACTTTGTATGCGGAGGGGGAGCAGTCGCCAAAAATGATGTCGATTGGTTTGCATTGCCGAATTATTGGCAAACCGGCAAGAATCGCTTCTCTAGTCCGATTTTTGGACTACATACAGCAACATGAAGACGTTTGGGTATGCAAACGCGAAGACATAGCACATCACTGGCACCGGAATCATCCGCCAACTTAAGCCTTCAGACCGACGCCTTATACCTTCAGCCCGAGGCCTCTCAACACAAGGCCGATTAGATCATCGGCAATTCTGTCAAAATCTTGCTCGCTTGATTTAGCTTTGCCTGAGGTGATGAGTACCTGTGTTCCGTAATCGGCATAGTGCTGACTTGCACCCCAAATAAAGAACAGTAAATTCAAAGGGTCGATGGGGTGGAGTTTGCCAGCGTCTATCCACGCTTGTATTACTTTAACTTTATGCTGCACCCATTTTCTATTCTCAGTTTGTAGGAATTTTTTAAGATGTGGGGCGCCTCGAATAATTTCGCCGGCAAAAATTCTCGAGCGTTCAGGGTCAGTTTTTGAGAACATCACTTTGGCTCTAATATAATTGGAGAGTGCGGTTTTCGGGTCGTCGGTTTCACTTACGTTATCAAAGCTGCTATTCCACATGCCGATGATGTCGTTCAAGATAGTGCCGTACAAATCTTGTTTGCTGTCGAAGTAGTAATGCACATTCGCCCTTGGAATATTAGCCCGCTCGGCGATGCGTTTTATGGTCGCACCTTCATAGCCATGCAGCAAAAATTCCTGCTCCGCCGCTGCGAGGATTAACATCTTATTTTTAGTGCGTACTCTACCGTCTTGCTTTGATTCGTTAGCCATCTAAATTCACCATTCACCCATAAGCTGATAAAAACCTATCGATTCGATTGTGCTATCCAAAGCCCCAATGTATCGCGCTCTTGCTGAGTCATATTAGTTTTATTCATCAACGGCATGTTATGGCTGTCTACCACTCGAGCCTTAATTGCGGGCATCCATCGGAGCATGCTGGCATAGTCATTTAACATCACACCCGCTGGTGCGATGGTAAAGATTGCGTCAGTCGGCTTGCTCGAATGACAGCCCACACAATGCGTATTGATAATGGTCTCAACCTCAGCTTGCCCAACCAACGCAGCGCTGGACATGTCTACAGGCTCAGCTTGCTTCTTATCTGACATAGCGTAAATAAGCAGTAGGGTTGCAATCACCACGCCTATCGGAATTAGAATGTTTTGCCGATTGCTATGGCGCAATACAAAATACCACCGCGCCGCTGCGGTAATAATAAAAAGACACACCAACACCAGCCAACCGTGTTGGTGGTTATAGGTCATCGGGTAGTGGCTGCTGATCATGATGAACAATAACGGCAGCACAATATAGGTGTTGTGGGTTGAGCGCAGTTTAGCCTTCGCGCCCCATGCAGGATCAGGGGTAGTGCCTTCGGTTACGGCTGCGACGAGTGCGCGTTGAGAGGGCATTATCACGGTAAACACATTACCGGCCATGATGGTGCCAATCAACGCTCCAATATGGATATACATTCCACGGGCACTGATCAATTGGCTCAACCCATACGCAAGCGCGGAGGTTAATACCAACAATAAAAGGGCTAACACGATGGCGTATTTACCCAGCTTGCTTCGGCAAAGCAGTTCGTAGATTAACCAGCCACCAAAAATACTCAGCAAGCCAATGCCAATCGCTTGGGCTTGACTAAGATTAGCCACACTTCGATCTATTAAATAGGATTCAGCGCCTAGATAGTACATAACGCATAATAGTAAGAAGCCCGATAACCATGTGCTATAGGCCTCCCATTTGAACCAATGCAGTATTTCGGGGATTTTTTCTGGGCCATTCTGATACTTTGCGACTTCGTAGAATCCGCCACCATGAATCGACCAGAGATCACCTTTTATGCCTTTGTCCTGTTTCCACTTAGGCGGTGTCTGTAGATGGTTATCTAGCCAGACGAAATAAAACGATGCGCCAATCCAGGCTACGCCCGTAATCACGTGGACGAAGCGTAGAATTAGATTAAGCCATTCAATTAGGTAAGGAGTCATGTCATAAATACAGAGTTGAGATATAAAGTTGAGATATAAAGTTGAGGTATAAAGTTGAGCTATCAAATTAGAGTTTAAAATCGTGTATGAAATCAAAAAAGCTAGCAGCGCTAGAGCACCGGTTCGCCCAAAATATGGGTCGCGCCAACCGTGCGATCGTCGCCTAAGACACTCAGAGCGAAGAGCTTTTCTTGCAAGCTCTGGCAGTGAGACAACCTGAGTTGCATCAGCGGCGTACTGTGGTAATCGAGAAACACAAAGTCGGCTTCATTACCGACCTTGAAATTACCAATGGTATTTTCCAAATCAAGCACCCGTGCACCGCCCAATGTGGCTAGATAAAACGATTTAAATGGGCTTAAACCATCGCCACGAAGCTGTTGTGTTTTGTAAGCCTCGCTCATTATTTGCAGCATCGATAAACTAGTACCAGCACCAATGTCGCTGCCTAAACCTACCGCATAAGAAAATTCTTCTGCCTGCTTTAAATTAAATAAGCCGCTGCCTAAGAAAAGATTAGAACTGGGGCAAAAGGCGACTGACGACTTAGTATCGGCTAGGCATTGGCATTCGTCGTCGCTTAAGTGTACCCCGTGAGCAAAGACACTGCGGCGACCTGTTAGGTGATGCTTGTGATAGACATCTAGGTAGTCTTTACTGTCTGGAAATAACTCTCTAACCCAATCGATTTCTTTAATGTTTTCAGATAAGTGGGTATGCAGATAGACATCTGGAAACTCCTTCAGCAAACGATCTGCAACGGCCAGTTGTTGCGCGGTGCTGGTTATCGCAAACCGTGGCGTTACCGCGTACTGTAGGCGGTCTTGGCCATGCCATTTGTTTATCAAGCTGAGGCTATCGTCATAGGCGCTTTGCACGTCGTCTAATAGTTCTTCAGGCGCATTTCTATCCATCAGTACCTTGCCACAAATCATACGCAGCTTTTTTTCTTGTGCCGCGTTAAAAAAAGCATCTACCGATTGTCGGTGAACGGTGCCAAAAACTAAGGCGGTGGTAGTGCCATTACTGAGTAATTGATTTAGAAAAAATGTCGCGATTTCACTGGCATAGGCCGAGTCAGAAAACTTCATCTCAGTTGGAAATGTATAGTTAGTAAGCCACTCTAATAGTTGCTCACCGTGCGATGCCATCATCTCTATTTGCGGGTAATGAACATGAGTATCAATGAATCCAGGGACTATCAAACCGTTTTCATAGTGGATCACCTCCACATCGTCGCTCAGGCTTGAGGCTAACTCTGAGTAGGCCGCTAGCTTTCGCACCAAGCCGTTCTCAATAATCAGTAATCCATCGGCAAAATATTCATAGCTATCATCTGCCCTAACCACCGATGGGTCATCTAAAAAGTGGAGTATCTCGCCACGATATGCTGTGATTTGACTCATTGCGATAGTTATCCTTAATATAGTGACTCATAGTTTAGTGGCGCTCAGTCGGGTTGTATCGCAAAGGGATTTTCGAGTAGCACTTCATCACAGTTATGGCCTTCACCGCCACGATCTATGACCAAAAAATCACTTATTTCATGCAGCGCAAGACAAAAATGATGCCAGGTGCCAGCGTGATAATTAACGCCTTGATTGGCTTGTGCTAGAAATACTTGAATTGCGGCTTCGTTGAACTCGCCCGCCTTCGCGACCACCACCAGGTATGGATTATTGCCAAGTGGCACGAACGCTTGGCTCGATAGCGGGTGGCGCTCCATTAGCGTTATTTGTATCGGCAACGGCAGTGGTGTAGAGCGGAATATATTGATTAGTGTGCGCCCATTCTGTTGTTCCACATCGACCTTGGCCAAATCATGATAACGCTCGGTAAAGCCTTGATTGATACTAATGAAGGGCGCATTTTCTGGCACTTCAATCACATCACCAAAATCAGCAAAGGAGCTGGCACTAAGGGCTTGCGGTTTTACTATTGTCAACTGCCTCGCCATTATCAACTACCTCTATAGGTACTATAGCCATAGGGGCTGAGCAATAA
Source organism: Arenicella sp. (assembly GCA_046709645.1). GTDB lineage: Bacteria > Pseudomonadota > Gammaproteobacteria > Arenicellales > Arenicellaceae > Arenicella. Next base: position 18,746 of record JBKEFT010000025.1, on the reverse strand, counting down.
CGGTATATGAAAATGGTCGCTAAGCTCTGACTCGGCAATACTAAATACGATTTCCACATAGGGGTAAAAATAAGATTCTTGCAGCCTGTCGAAGTAGCTTTTTATATCAAAGGTCATGCGGTAATCGCCAGCGCTTAACACATGGTCGTCGGCCAACAGAGTCGCAATTCGGCCATCAGAATTAGTGTCACCCTGTGCCAGAGCCTGCCAGCCAGTTACTGTTTTCTGCTCAAGGCGAATCGCCAATTGGGTGGCTGGCTTACCGGTTGAGGTATTTAATACATGGGTAGTAATTTGGCTCATTCAGAGGCCTCGATTAATTTCTGTAAGCGTAATTGAAATATTTTTCGTTGTTCTTCTGCGGCATTCAATAGCTCAGCGGCGCGATCGTTATTAATTCGCTCTAATAATAGATCGAGCATTTCATGCGCTGATTTCCCCGTTGCGCAAACAATGAATATGAAGCCAAATTTGCTTTCATAATCTGTGTTTCCCTGCGCCAGTTGTTGCAGCACCTGGTCACTTGCGGTGGTCACCTGCGTTTGCTCACCGGCGGCTAATTCTTTGGTATTGGCGTATTTAGCCCTTAGTGAGTCTACGTTACCAATTTTGGGGTGCCCGTCAAAGGCTTGTAAATAGTCTTCTTCCGTGAGGTTTTGCCAATGGCGGTTTGCACCATCAAATAATGCTTGTGCATCGCTAAACGGGCGCGACTCAAGCATTCTATTAACCCACGCATCGCTAGTACAGCATTGCAGCAACTGCTGTCTCGCTAGGCGGTCATTGGCGTTATTTAAGATGGATAGTGACATTGCTCACTTAGCCTCATTAGACTTAAGGATTGAGTCCCAATTGGCTCGCCCTAGAACTCGCAATCGACTGACTCCGCCGTCCGGAAAAATATTGAGCTTAACGTGGGTAAACTCGGTCTCTCTACCGACTTGGATTTCATCGATAAAAAGATGCTCTTTGTCAGCGTATAGGGGCATTTTCTTCAATACCGTTTGCCACTGTGTGCTGCTGTGCAATAGGTCTTTGTCGGATAGATTTAACAGCTCCGCATCAATAGCAAGTAGGCTCGCTGAGTCTGGAAAATTACCTTTAAAATGTGCCGTATCAATAATAACTTTGAGTATCGCCCCTTTAGTACCTAGCTTCAAAATAGCCCAATCATTATTGTTATCACGCCTACGTTTTGTCTCCCAGCCATCACCCATATCCACGCCGCGACCGGGCAGCGTTAGATTTTGCGGTGAACTATAAAACATATCGCTAGCAGCGAAACCTCGAGCGCCAGTGGTGACGCTTGCTAGATCCACTAACTCACCGTCAATATAATGATGACGATTGGGCCTTACTTCGCCATAGGCGCGAAATCGAGCAATTCCACCATCCGGAAACATTGACAGCCTCAAGTGAGTCCAAGAGCTCGCACTATTACAGGCGAACAGGTTTTGACTATTCGCCTGGACCTCGCTGGAGTCTAGAATTGTTGTCCACGGCGTATCGAGATCTGGTTCTCCTTTTAAGCTCGCTGCCTGCACCATAACGCGCTCAGGGGCGTTGCCACGAAAATGATTAGTGTCAATATCAAAGAAGCGAACAACACCCGACAGGCCCATTCGCAATACACACCAGTCACCTTGTTCGGCAGCACTTTCGCTACGAGAGCGGCTATCCAAACCGCGATCCGAACTGCGGCCAAAACTACGCCTTGATTCCCAACCGTCCATTAATTGTCCGGTTGATATGAATTTGCCAGCCGTAAAAGTGCCACGCCCCGGCTTTACCAGATTGTCGCAAGAGGCAAACCAATCGTCACTGCACGCGATGGCACGCCCGCCGACCTTCTCACTTAGCAGATCTACGTACTGGTTTTGAATGCTGACGATATCGAGTTCTTCTAGATTTGTGTTTGGCTTTGGGTCTTGTTTATTCATCTGAACTCCCTTCGCAGGCACTGCAGCTGCCACAGTCTTTGGCTATCGACTCAATCGCCTTCAATTGCTTCCACTGCACGCCTTGTTGTTTTGTTTTAACGCTTGCTTGGCGTTGATAATCTGCAATAAATTGACCGGCAATAGATACCGCCACTTCCATAGGGCGCTTGCCAGCCACGCTATCTAGACCGATAGGACAGTTAATTTGTTTTATTTGGTCTTCACTAAAACCGACATCAGCGAGACGTTTACTAAAGCGCAGCCATTTTGTTTTAGAGCCAATTAAACCAATAAAGCGTGCATCGCCTCGATTTAGGATAGACACGCAGAGTTTAAAATCTAGCTCATGGTCATGCGTCATAATAATAAAATAGCTGTTCGCCGGCATGTTCGCAACTTCCTTTTCGGGGTCGTCGCTAACAATTTCTTCTAGCTGAGCACCTTCTAGCCGAACACCTTCGTGTCGAACACCTTCTAGCGTGTTCGCTAATTGCTGAGAAAACTGTTCTGCGCGGTTATCTACCCAACGTAAAGATACCGCTAGGTCAAGCATGATTTTGCTCAGTGCGGTGCCAACATGCCCAGCACCAAAGAGCATCACATTAGCGCGGCTGTTGGCAAAAAACTCAAACAATATGGTCGTGCTGCCACCACAACACTGCCCAAGCTTGGGGCCGAGCGGATAGTGCTCTAAATGTTGCTCGCTGATCGTTTGATGTAGCATCAATCGTGCGCGTTCGGTAACCATAAATTCTAAATTGCCACCACCAATTGTATTGTATGTCTGCTGCTCGGTAACGATCATTTTTGTGCCGCTATCGCGTGGTGCTGAGCCTCTCACACCTAAAACAGTCACCAGCACATAGGCTTGGTTAAGCTGGTTTAGTTGACCGATAACCTCTGCCCAATGACTGCTCCCCCTATGATTACTCCCCCTATGATTGCTCATAGCGTCTCTCTCAATCGTCGACCTTCTGGCTTACCATTTTCAATGCTAAGTTTTATTTGACTCACCGCATTTAAAACACGTTCTGGGGTCGCTGGGGTATTCAGCTTCGGGCTTATTGTGTAGTCAGAAATACTTGCAACCGCATCGCTGAGCGCCGACCAGACTGAAATGGCGAGCATCAAAGGCGGCTCGCCCACCGCTTTCGAATGATAAATAGTCGGCTCTCGGTTTGGTTCGTCGGCAAGTAGCGCAACGTTGAAAATTTCGGGAGTGTCGCTAACCGCCGGAATTTTATAAGTTGCGGGGCCAGTAGTTTGCATGCGCCCAGTGCTATCCCAGCATAGTTCTTCAGTAGTCAGCCAGCCCATACCTTGAATGAATCCACCTTCGATTTGCCCCAGATCAATGTCCGGATTTAGTGACGTGCCAACATCGTGCAAGATATCGACTCGGCTGACTTTATATTCACCGGTCAACGTATCAATCATTACTTCGCTGACCGCCGCGCCATTGGCGAAGTAAAAAAAGGGGCGGCCAGAGGCTGTTTCGCGATCGTAATGGATTTTTGGCGTTTTATAAAAGCCGGTAGACGACAACGAGACTCGGTTCATATAAGCCAATTGCACCAATTCGGCAAAGCTAAGTGTTTGCTCACCTACCGAGACTTGGCCATCTAAAAACTCGATACTAGCGACGTCAATCTTAAAGTGCTCACTGGCAAAGTTAAGCAATCTTGTTTTGATAATTTGTGCGGCATTTTGTGCGGCTTTGCCATTGATGTCGGTGCCGGAAGAGGCCGCCGTTGGCGATGTATTGGGTACTTTGTCGGTGCGTGTTGAAGAAACATTGACGGTTCGCACATCAACCGAGAACTCCTGAGCAACTATTTGTGCCACTTTGACAAATAGCCCCTGACCCATTTCAGTGCCACCATGATTTAAATGTATACTGCCATCTGTATAAATATGAACCAGTGCGCCGGCTTGATTTAGATGCTGAACGGTAAATGAAATACCAAACTTCACGGGTGTTAAAGCGATTCCCTTTTTGACAATAGGGTTGTGCTTATTGAATTCACTTATCTGCCGACGCCGCTTAGCGTAATCTGAACTGAGCTCAAGCTTTTCAATGATTTCCAGCAGATTGTTATGCTCCACAGTTTGGTGATAGTGGGTAATATTGCGTTGTTGTTTCTGATAAAGATTTAGCTTACGAACCTCAAGTGGATCTTTATTTAAGTACCGTGCAATATCGTCCATAGCACCTTCTATAACCAGCATTCCTTGTGGGCCACCAAAACCTCGGAAAGCGGTATTTGAAACGGTGTTAGTTTTGCAGCGATGGCCGGTTATCGTGGCTTGATCAAGATAGTAAGCATTGTCGGCATGGAACATAGCGCGATCGACAATGGCATCTGATAGGTCAGGCGATATGCCACACGTTCCGCTAACCTCGATCTCTATTCCGTTGATAAGGCCCTCTTGGTCGAAGCCAACGTCGTAGTTGGTTTCGAAAGGATGCCGCTTGCCGGTTAAGAGCATGTCGTCGGCTCTACCGAGTCGTAATTTGACCGGCTTCTGAGTGTGATGTGCAAGCAATGCGGCGACACAGGCCCACGGCGCAGCTTGGGTTTCTTTGCCACCGAATCCACCGCCCATTCGACGTATATCAACGGTCACCAAATTAAACGGGATGCTTAAAACCTCGGCTACCAGTTTTTGCACCTCAGTGGGGTGCTGGCTTGATGAGTAGATAATCATGCCACCGTCTTCAGTTGGCTCTGCTGTGGATACTTGGCCTTCCAAATAAAAGTGTTCTTGCCCACCAATGCTCAAGCTTCCCTTTAATCGGTGAGCCGCGTTTGCAATGGCGTTTGACGAGTCTCCCCGCTTTTGGGTGTGGCTAGGCCTGACATACGATTTAGCCTCGTGCGCTTGTTCAACGCTTAGTATCGGCGGCAACTCCTGATATTCAATCTTGGCCAGCGTTGCTGCTTTGCAGGCTAATTCATGCGAGCTTGCAGCTACCGCAAACAGTGCTTGGCCATTAAACTCGACTGTTTCGCTAGCAAATAGTAAATCACCTGGAAACACCGGCCCCACATCAACGTGGCCTGGAATATCATCGGCCGTGATCACCGCGACTACGCCAGCAGCGCGTTCGACTTCGGATAAGTCCAAGGACAGTATCTTACCGTGGGCGATAGTGCTTTTGCCTATTGCCGCATGCAGTTGACCTACGGTATTGGGTCGGTCGTCGATATACACAGCAGATCCGCAAACATGCTTGTCTGCGCTATCGTGCTTACGCGACTCACCAACTTTGCCGCGACGCGGTCCGGCGTTCTTCCTAGTATCAACATTAGTGTCTATATCGCCCAGTTTACGCATGAGTTACTACCTGCGTTACAACATCTGGATTGCTTATTTCAATGAATGCGCGGCGCAGTAAATTTTGCGCGACTTGCAGCCTGTACTGGCTCGATGCTCGGGCATCAGACAAGGGAGTAAAATCGTCGCTTAGGGCCGCCGCTGCGCGTTCTATTGTGGCTTCATTCCATTGTTGATTGCGAAGTGCAGCCTCGCATTTTGTAGCCCGTTTAGGAATCGCTGCCATGCCACCAAAAGCGATGTCTATTGTCGATACACTATTGTCTTTAACTTGCAGCTTAATTGCCGCTAAAACCGCGGAGATATCATCGTCGAACCTTTTAGAAACTTTGTATATTTTCAAATGCGGCGTGTCGCTGGTGTTGGGGATAAATATTGATTGAATAAATTCACCGGTCTCTAATGCTGTTTTCTTATATTCAAGAAAAAAACCTTCGATTGCGAGGTGCCTGGTACGATTGCCCTTACGCAAACACAGTGTGGCTCCCATGGCGATTAGTACCGGTGGCATGTCACCCACCGGCGAGGCGTTGGCAATATTGCCACCCAGTGTGCCGAGGTTGCGAATTTGCAATGAGCCGAGCCGCTCTATCATCGCGCCCCATTCGGGGTATTGTTGGCTTAGCGGCGAAACAAACTGGCTATAAGTTGCGCCAGCACCAATTGTAATCCCTTTTTCTGAGTGCTCAACTTGGCAAAGCTCGGCAACATTTAGGGTAGAAATTAGAGTTTCAAATTGATCCAGACTCTGGGTTATCTGCAGACACAAATCGGTGCCTCCGGCGACCAGACGAGCCTCTGGATAAGTTTCGATCAAATGCGCCAGCTCGCTAACAGACTGGGGCGAAAAAGAGCGGCAGCCGTCTGCACTCAATTCAATAGTAGTATCAGCCGAATCGTCGGCGATCGCCTGCAATCGTTTTATTGTAATCGCGCTTTTAGAGTCAAATTGGTCCGGCTTTTTTTCGGCCATCACGGCCGCATCGATAATGCTTCTATAGCCAGTACAACGACACAAATTACCACCAAGCGCTTGATTAGTTTGTTCTCGTGTTGGCGGCAGGTCATGGTTTTTGTTTAAGGCAAACAGCGACATAACAAATCCTGGGGTACAAAAACCACACTGGGAAGCATGCTGCTCGGCTATGGACTTTTGCACCGGATGCATCTGACCTTTGTGTTTCAGGTCTTCAACGGTGATGAGCTGCTTGCCGTGCAGGCTAGGCAGTAGTGCGATACATGCGTTAACCGTCTTGTAATGCATTTTCTCTTTGCTCGACCGCTCGTTAGTTACCTCGTTAGTTACCTCTCCAGACTCTTCTCCAGACAGCCCTTTAGAAACTTCTCCAAGAACAACAGTACAGGCCCCACAATCACCTGAGGCGCAGCCTTCCTTGGTGCCCACTTTTCCGAGATGTTGACGAAGGTATTGCAACACTGTTGTGTTCGGGTTGATACCTGCCAAGCTGACCTCTTCGTCGTTTAGAAGAAAGCGTATGGGCTTAGAAGACATAGTTTGCGGTCCGGTTATTGGGTTTTCGGCATATCATGAGAATTATGCCGAGTTTTTGGCTCAGGTAGAGCGTTTAAAAATATAATTCATTCTTGACACTCTAGTCAACTTTTAATGAGCCAACTTAGTAATAGTGGGTCATCGCCTCGCCTAGTTTGACAATTCAACGCTTGTTGAGTATCGTTTCTCTCGGCATTCAACGAATGTTGAAATGCTATCCGTGTGTCCTTATCTGCTTAAGCTGTTCAAGAGCGACAAGTACACACAATCATAAATTAACTCGAAAATATAATTCGAGCAGCTGTTATTTCACACCGGAGGATTCACCATGATCGACAAGTTCATGTATTCAATTGTTACACTAAAAACTCTATTGCTAGCATTATTCTTTTGCCTTATTAGCGCACCAGCCCAAGCTGGCAGTTGGCAACAAAACGTGTCCATTGGCGGCTTCAATTCCGTTCATATTTACACCCCTGATTCAGATTCGTCGATCGGCACAGGTAAGGCCTTATTGCTAGTGTTACATGGGTGTGTTCAACCTATTGGTAACTTTCTTACCGCCAACCTTGAGGACGCCGCCGAGGCCCATGGTATGGTCATTGCGGTTCCAGATGCGGTTAATAAAGCCGGTTTTAGCTGCTGGTCTTATTGGCAAGGCTCAATTAACCGAAACTCTGGCGACTATGCAAACCTAATTAGTTTAGCCAACACCCTGAGCAATGACTCGGCCCGCACTATCGACCCAGATCAGGTATATATATCTGGGCTGTCGTCAGGTGCCGCGTTTGCAGCACAAGCGGCCTGCGTCGCGCCTGATGTTTTTGCTGGCGTGGCACCGAGTGCTGGCCCAACCATTGGCACTAGCTCAAACGGCGCTATCTCAAGCTGCGAGTCGGTCAGTGCAGCCACCTTTAAATCGCGTTGCGAAAGTTACGCTGGGACCTCTTATCGTAGTCATTTTACAACTCAGCTAGCAGTCGTTGCGCATGGTGATGCCGATACCACAGTAAGCACCTGTTATAACCAACAAAACGCTAACGGCTATGCCAACCTTTACGGTGTTGCGCAACTGTCTGGCAACTCTGTTATCAGCGAGGGTGCGGGTCATACCGCTGACCAAATACTGTGGACAGGCAGCCGCGTATCAAAGCTATGGTTTAACGGCTTAGATCATTCTTGGTCAGGTGGCGCAGGCGCGTCAGGCAGCTACGTAGCCGATGACAGCATTAATTTCGCAACCTACCTTGGCGCTTTCTTCGCTCAAAACAACCTCCGAGTAGACCGCAATTCAGGGCCCGAAATCAGCAATCATTCGGCAGTTGACTCAGGTGGCATGCTCAGCGTTAGTGGCAACGCGATTGACCAAGAGGGCTCGGTAAGCAACGTTGCTATTACCATCAACAACCTAGACTCTGGTAGCCCAGTGTTGGTTGAATCTATCAATGTTAGCGCTGACCAAAATACTGGAGCTTATAATGTTAACAGCGGCGCGTTGGCCGATGGCCTTTACAGTATCGAAGCACTAGCAACAGACAACCTAGGCAAGGCGGGTACTATTGCCAGCGTAACCGAGCGAGTTGGCCCAGAGCCCGCGGCAAGTGCACCCAGCCTTAGTGCTATTTCAGTTAGCCTGAATGGGCAATGCGCGACCGTTAGCGGAACCGTTATCGACGCCAATCAAAACTTAGCTTCGGTGCAGGTGAGCTTTGCTAGTGGCACAACAACGAATAACACAACAATAGTTGCGCTAGTTAATGCTAATCAGTATCAAGCGCAAGGATGTAATTTGCCCGGTGGCCCTAACACCGCAACCACAACCGCTAGCGACACTATGGGTTTAAGCAGCAGCGACAGCGTTAGTTTCAATATTGATGCTGGAGTCACCGGCGATTACAACCTACATATTGCGCAGGGCCATATTACCTGGGGCAATGGTTACTCAGCCTGTTACCTTGAATTTGGTACCGCTGCTTTCTCTATGCGCGAAGTTGCCGCCACTGGTGGGCAATGCAAATGGTTAGCCGACAATGGGCCTTCTTGTGTTGGACCAGCGCAATCCTGCCTAACTGGCGGGGGCGGGGGTGGAAACACTGATTCAGACAATGACGGTGTCGACGATAGCATCGACAATTGTCCGAATGTGGCGAACTCAAATCAAGCTGACAACGACAACGATGGCATTGGCAATGTCTGCGACAGCACGCCTAATGGCGACCCGTCGGCCTGCACTGAAGTTTCCTCGAGTAACTATACCCACGTTACTTCAGGCCGCGCTACGTCAACTGGTTTTTATACCTACGCGGTCGGTTCAGGCGATTACATCGGATTCAATAATATTTTCACTTATACCACCTTGGCACAAACAAGTGCTGGCTACTTCGAACGACGTAGCTGCCCTTAGAAGTAGCAAATCTCAGGGCTTAACCAAGCCCTGAGAATCTTAAGTCTTAATCAATAGCTTGCAAAAACTGTTTAATTGAGGTCACCGCTATTGCTTCATCAAGGAATGGGGCGTGACCGACATTAGGAACTTGTACGAAGCTAAGATCTGCTTTGCGTGAGTGCATTTTTTCAACACACGACATCGCCAACAAGTCAGATAACTCACCTCGAAGTAACAGCATGGGTTTTTCAATACACTGCTCAAAAACCGGCCAGAGATCAAGCGCCAAGCTTTGCCCGCTACTTGCCTTTATCGGTGTAGAAATAGCCGGGTCGTAGTCTAATACAGGAATGCCAGACTTATCAGCTCGATAAGTGCGCTGGGCAAAGTCAAGCCAGTCTTGCTCGCTAAAATCAGGAAACGCTGAACCATTAGTCTGCTTACTTGTACGCGCGGCGTCTTGCCAACTAGAGACGCTTACGGCCTTACCAACATAGCTTTGAATTCTTGCTAGGCCAACTGGGTTAAGCTCCGGGCCGATATCATTGATGATCAAACCTTTGATCAGCTCTGGCTGCATGGCCGCCATCATCATCGCCATGATGCCGCCCATCGAGGTTCCGATAAGCGTGACCGAGGAAATATTCAGCTGCTTTAGCAGCGTAAACATATCGTCGACATAAACATTAGGCTGGTAATTAGCCGACTCAGAATCATACGCAGACAGACCACGGCCACGCTGATCGACTACAATCAATCGATATTTATCTGCAAGCTGTTGGCAAATGCCTTCGAAGTCGGCTGAGTTTCGGGTGAGGCCGTGCATGCAAAGCACAGCGGGCTTCGCCTTCTCATCGGCCCCTAGAGATTGGCGGTTCGGTTGACAGTCCGGTTTATAGTCTCGAGCATACAGTTTTAGCCCATCGTGGCTACTGTACCAGATGTGTTTATAATTAGTCATATTGCTTATTATTGCACATCAAGCGTAATTCTCTTTTCAACACTTTACCGTTTGGATTACGCGGCAATTGATCAATCACAATGACCTCTGCAATTCGCTGTTGGCGGCCGAGTTTATTATTCGACCATTGCATTATTTCGTCAGTAGACGAATCTACGTTAGCGGCCAAAACTACCAACGCAACCGGTGTTTCGCCCCAACGCTTGCTCGGCGCTGCGATTACCGCCACCTCGCTTATCGCTGGGTGCTCGAACATAACGGCTTCAATGTCTTGCGGGTAAATATTCTGGCTGCCTGACAAAATCATGTCTTTCTTTCGATCAACAACGAATAAATAGCCATCGTCGTCGAAGTAGCCAATGTCGCCAGTTCGTAGCCATTGATGGCCGGCGCTATCGACGTAGCATGAGTCAAGGTTTGCTTGCTCACGATTCAAGTAGCCGGGCATGGTAATTCGGCCTCTGGAGACGATTTCGCCACTTTGATTGGCCGATAAAATTTCGTCACTACTACCGATGATTTGAAGGTCAGTACCAATAAGAGGTTTGCCTACCGATGACCAACGACCCTCTGCATGCTCTGGCTCAAGAGTGGTGATTACCCCTTCAGTTAAACCATAGAGCTCGATCACGCCACAGCTAAAATGCTTAAAAACCTTTTGTTTAAGTTCAGCATGCAACGGCGAACCACAGCACATCATCGCCTGAAGGCTAGAGTTGTCGCATTCCATGTTGGCGCTCTCTATGCCCTCGATGATGTTTTGATACTGAATCGGTACTAATGCTGTATGGGTAATTTTCTCATCTTTGACCGTTTGCAGAAATGTCGCCACATCAAAGCGTCGATGAATAACGCAAGTGCCGCCCGCCAACAAGGTAGTTAGCATGGCCACCCAAGAGATGTTGGAATACAGGCCAAGTGTCAGCAGGGTTTTACTATTACAATGATATCGCAGCGCAATAGCGAGATCATAGGCCCAGTCTCGACGACCGGCTTGTGTATGCACAATCCCTTTTGGCAACCCGGTTGTGCCAGAGCTGTAAATAACGTTCTGTGGGCTTGAGTCGGTATAGTTTATCTTCGGAAGGTCAGTTGAATGACCCTTAGTAAATTGATCAATCTCAAGCCAATTATTGCCTACAGCCGAGTCAACCAAAATAGTCTGTAACGAGCCCGGTAAACGATCGGCCATAGCGCTAATACGATCGGCCTGGTCGCTAGTTAACACTAACACCTTGACCTTAGAATCGCTGAGCATCCCGAGTAGAGCATCGTCGTTGACCGACAGGTTAATCGGTACCGATACGGTACCCGCAGCCATGCACCCCATGATCGCTTGCATCATTGAAGTGCCATTCGACATAACGATTCCGACCGTGTCACCGACTACTACACCATTATCAATTAAGGCATTAGCAAACTGGTGATTTCGATCAATGAAGGTTCGCCAAGTTAATCGTTGATCGCCAAAAATGACGGCTTCCTGATTTGCTCTCCATCGGCCATGCAAGGCCAAGATCTCGGGCAACAGCGGATTATGTGTTTTAAAAAATGCCATACGTCGTTCACACTTTATCGCTTAGAGCGTTGCCAGTTTTTAGTCTGGCAACTCTCAGTCCATGTAATGGGGCCTGCTTATTCAGACCCCGAAGAAGGTAACCTAGAAGAAGGTGACCTAGAGTGGGTATTAGAAGCGGTAGCCTACCGAAACACTAAATGTACGAGGGTCGCCATAATAACCAATCACAGTATCTTCGCCGCCTAAGCCAGGGCCCGCAGCCGTGGTAGCAAAGTTGTAGCCGGCCAAACGATATTCCTTATCACCAATATTTTTAGCTTGCACTGAAAACCAAAGCTTATCATTCGGCGCAGTTAGCGTGACACCCGCGTTAAAGATCGAGTAAGAGCCTTCGTCTAATTGCGACGGCACTTCGAATATCTGAGTCTCAGCGCGATACGCCACATTACCTGTCACCGTCATTGACCAGTCATCAAAGACCGTATCAGAATAGTTTAGCGCTAGGTTTACCGAAGTATCGGGGGTGTTAGCAAAACCCCAAATATCAGACACATCGACCAGACTTCCGGTCGCAGGGTCAGTGGTTAACACACGATCGAATTCAGCATCAAGCAGGCCAACTCCGAGTGAGGCAGTTAACGCTTCTGTTAAGACGTAGTCAAGCTCAAGCTCAACGCCTTGAATCGATGAGTCAGCCGCGTTTAAAACGGTAGAAGCAAAATCAGCGCCATTATCAATAGTTCGCTGTATGGTCACTTGTTGATCTGAATAGTCGCTGCTGAACAAGGCGATATTGGCACGCAAACGACCATCTAATAAAGTTGCTTTATAACCCAGTTCAAGGCTACTTACCGTCTCTGGATCGTAGGGGTTAAATCCTGACGCAATTTGGTCGGTACGCGCCCTCATGTCAAAACCACCAGACTTAAAACCTTCGCTAAAACTTGCGTAGACCAAGTTACCACCTTCAGTGCTGTACTCAACGCCGATTCTTGGAGAAAATTCTGACCAGTCCTCTTTGCCCACTTCGTCGGTACGCACAATACCCGGAGATATTGGTGGCGTATCAAAATCCACTGTTTGAAATACGAATAGGGTGTTACGCGCAAATGCTTCTTTTTCATCCTTAGTGAAGCGACCGCCTAGCGTCATTGACCAACGATCGTTGAAGGTCCAACCTGCCTGACCATAGACCGCAGTGCTGTCGGTATCAACGCAGCCTTCAGTAGTCGCTGACAATGGCACTGCGCCACCAGCGAATTCTTCTAAAATGGCATGAAAAGTGCCGCATGCTTCGCCGCTGTAATAGTAAACACCACCGACGAAATTAAATTTGTCACCGCTATAGCTTAATTGAAATTCTTGCGTAGTTTGATCATCATCATATCGAGCTGGAACATCGAAAGATCTCAGCGCTGTATTGTCAAAGTCGATATTAGTATCGGTAAATCCTTTACGATACGAGCTTATTGATTTCAATGTAATTGAATCACTCAGGGCCCATTCAACGTCTATCGCGTAGGCTTCGCTTTCAACATAATTTTCGACAGACATACCCGCACGAGAGCTAAAGACATCGTCGAGTACCGGCTCGCCAGTTAAGTCACTGGCCGTTAGGCGATGACCACCTTTTGCATTTGAATCGTCTTCTGTTCTTTCGGCACTTAGTCGAATTGACACAGTGTCGGACGGGTAGTATTCAGCCGACAGTCTTCCGGCGAGAAGATCTTTGTCATAGTTTTCTTCGCCTTGATTAATAAACTCACCAAAGCCATCTCGGTTTAAGCTAGCAACGGCACCACCGATATACAATTTATTTTCCACCACCGGAATTGCGGCCGATAGCTTAAGGTCTTGTCTGGAATAGGAGCCCGCAGTCGCTGTAATAGTGAAGGGGTCTGAGTCACGTAGCTTCTTAGTCACATACTTCAACGCCCCGCCGATTGTGTTCTTACCATAAAGCGTACCCTGTGGGCCGCGCAGCACTTCGATGCGTTCAACGTCTAAGATATCCAGCACCCCACCTTGAGGCCTTGCAACATAAACGTCATCTACGTATACACCAACGCCAGGCTCGAAACCCCACAGCGGGTCTTGCTGACCAACGCCTCGAATATAGGCGGTAAGTGTAGTGCTAGTTCCACGACTCACCTGCAGAGTTGTATTCGGCAGCCGCTGTTGTAGATCGGTAATATTGTCGACGCCCAAATCGGTTAATGTTTGACCATCGAATGCCGATACGGCAACCGGTACATCTTGCAAACTTTCTGATCTCTTTCTAGCGGTGACAATGATTTCTTCAATCTGAAGCGACTTGTTTAGAACTGCCTTAGTTTGAACTGCCTTAGCTTGAACCGACCCAGCATTGTTATCTTGTGCTATTACGTTGACTGCCGGCACAGCACACATCGCGCTGATCACCATGGATATTAATCGTTTGCTTGGTGAGATATTCATAATTCTTGCTCCTCAATGGTCTAGATATTAACTATTTTTTTATTTTTTCTAATTGCGATCAGTTAACGTCACAATCTATATTCAACAGATGTTGAATTAATGATATTACTCAACGCTTGTTGAATTGTCAATGCGGATTGAATAGATTCATGTCACGGCGCTGAGCATCTCGATCTTAAAGCCGTTTGGCGGTCAGCTTGTTTTGAATAACGATGACCGCTCCGAGCAAGCTTGTTGATACGATAATGCCGACCATGGCCGATACCGCGGGGTTAACAACACCTCCGAACAAGTTCAGCGCAAGGTGCAGAATTAAGCCAATAAGCGCAGCCACAAACACCCATCGAGCATTCACCTCGCCTGAATATAGAACACCAAACAAGATCGGCGCAGCCGAGGCCGCGGCCAGCCCATAAACGCCCTTTTGTGCGAACAAACCTATTAGCGGTGGGGGGTTCCAAGCCAAATACAAAGACACTAAGCCGACCATCACCAACAAAATGCGCGACCACATTAGCGAGTTTTTCAACTCACCAAATAATGGTGTAACAATATCGTTAATGACCATCGCAGAGAGCGACACTAGAATGCCGTCTAGAGTGCTCATCCCAGCCGCCAGTAGGGTTAAAAATATAAATACCAATATGTATTGGTCCGTTACTGTGTCAGAAAATTGAAATAATAAGTACTCACGGACTACCGCATCTTGCGAATCAATTTCTAGCCCAGCGAAGCGCGCATAAAAACCTATGGCCAGCATAAAACTAAAGCAAAAGCCTACAATCACAGTAGTGGCGATAAACTTACCAACGTCTTTATCACTTCTAAGGTAGAGCACCTTAGTAAGGATATGCGGCTGTAGCATCAACGCAAAGGTGACAATAAAGCCGCTGGCAAATACCGAGGCAAAATCGTAATAGAGGCGGCTATCTGGATTAAATACCGACGCGTAGTTTTCGCTCACCGCGTTCAGTGAAGAGAAGATACCTCCGTCAAAGTAACCAAAGCCATCAACGAACAAGAACAAGGCGATCAGAATCATCATTCCACCCTGAAGCGTGTTGGTATACGCATGCGCATAGGTACCGCCCATCAGCACGTATGCAAACACAAATAGCAGTATCACTAACAGTGCTTGCTTTTGCTCCATCGGAAACAAGCCGGTCATTAACAAACTACAACCAACCAATATCAACACAACAAACGTTATCGACAGCAAATTGATCAGCGCAAAGAAAAACCGCAGTTGACGATTTTGATATCGATGATAGATCCATTCTGGAATGGTTAACGCCTTACTCTTTTCGCCAAGTTTCAAGAATCCCCGAGTTAGGCACACAAATGCAGCCAGAATACCCAGCGACGCCGAAACACCATAATGCAGAAAGGCCGACAAGCCATCTGCGTAAACGAAACCCGGGTTAATAACGAAGGTGGCGGTCGAGGCAATCGAGGCGGCTAGGGTAAAGCCAATCACGTAGGGGCTCATGTCTTTATTGCCAATGGCAAACCCCCGAATATCCTTGGTTCGCCGCATTCCAAGCCATGACAACCACAGCACTAACAGGGCGTAAGCAATGGTTAGCCCGTATTTAAATACTTCTGGCGTCATGTTTGATTCTCCGTCTTTGGTTTTTTATTTTAATTTCTATTTTGTTTTTAGGATTCTATTCAACAAACGTTGAATTTGCAAACCTTGTTGGGCATCATAGGTCGCACTTGTTGAAGACACACTGCTAAGCCCTACTAATTAAGCAAAAATAAATAACCAATCAGGAAAACAAATATGAATCTTAAAGATAAAATGGTGGTCATCACCGGCGGAGCTCGCGGCTTAGGTTTTGCAATGGCTCAGGCGCTAGAGTCTAAGGGCGCGATACCGGTAATCATTGATCTCGATCAAGGCCAAATTGATTATGCACTAGGGCAGCTTAGCAATGCCGTTGGCTATTGCGCCAATATTTGCGACCAAGATCAGGTTAGCGCGGTGTTCCAAAAAATTGACGACGATCTTGGTGCGCTGCACGCGATTATCAACAATGCAGGCATAACGAACGATGGCTTGATGCTGAAGAAGAAAGGCGACGTTCTGCAAAAAATGCCGCTGTCAGAGTTTCAATCGGTAATAGACGTCAACCAAGTGGGCACGTTTCTCTGTGCACAAGAAGCCGCCGCAATTATGATTAAAAACCAATTCAACGGGGTAATCATCAATATCTCAAGTATCAGCAGAGCCGGCAATTTCGGTCAGAGTAATTACAGTGCAAGCAAAGCCGCTGTTGTGGCCATGACAACCACTTGGAGCAAAGAACTGGCTGGTTTCGGTATTCGAGCCGCAGCAATAGCTCCTGGGTTTATCGCCACCGAAATGACAAAAAAGGTTCCCGAATCGGTGCTCACAGACATTACCAAAAAAATTCCGGCTGGTCGCTTGGGTAAACCAGAAGAAATTGCCAACGGCGCACTCTTTATTCTCGAAAACGAGTACTTTAACGGACGGGTTCTTGAAATAGACGGCGGTCTGCGCCTATAACGCAGGCATCTATGCACCAGTAAATTGACGCTCAGGCCGAACCTTCACTATACTAGAGGTTATTCAACCCCGACCCTAGCCAGTCGATCTATCAGTGTGTCTGCAAGTGCCCGATAAACAATCAAAAAGTGAAAAAATACTCGATGCCGCCGAGGCACTATTTGCTGTCCACGGCTACGATGGCGTCACCATGCGAAAGATAGCAAGCATGGCTGGTGTTGACGTTGCACTAGCAAGCTACCACTTTGGGCGAAAACTAGATGTTTTCGAGAAAGTTTTTGAACGGCGCTCAGAAAGCTTAAATCAGTCACGTCTCGAAGCACTGCGTGCCTGCCAAGAGTCGGCCGATGAAAACGGGCCTTCGGTTGAGCAAATCATTGAAGCGTTTTTACGCCCTCTTGAAACAGCCCAAGAATCATCTAACGGCGGCTGGAAGAATTATTTAGCATTGATTGCTTTCGTTAATAGTTCTCCCGTTTGGGGTAAAAAGATGATGTCGACATTATTTGATGATCTGGTACAGGAGTACATTATTGCGCTCAGAAAAGCGCTGCCGAATGCGACAGACGAGCAACTCTACTGGTGCTACCACAATCTTTCTGGCGCGTTGACTCTAACCTTTGCGCAAACTGGCCGCATCGACGAACTGTCTAAAGGAAAATGTCGCTCTGACGACTTTACGGCCGCCTACGGGCACATGATCCCGTTTATATCCGCCGGTTTTAAGCAGGTTTGTGGCTAGTTCAGCAGTGGGCAAGTCTAAATGAGAGTTATGCAGAGGTCTCTAAATTTCAGTAGGATAAAGTGAGCACCACTTCCTAATGGTTAGCCAGCATCTCGAGGAGGCTACTGTAACGATTGCAGATGAAAAAGAAAAACTCCCTTAATAGTATCTCGTCTCTTGACACACCGGCAGAGGGCATCAGAAAAGCTGGTCTTAATAATCGAATTACACACATAAACCAATAAAAGAATCGCCGACTTCTCCACTTCATAAATTCAAGTCGGTGATATATGCATAAGTCCGTTACAACGAGCGCGCCTTTTCGGCGCGGCCGAGCACACCAAGTATGCGGTGATTTTTGACCTTACTAATTCTCATATTCATTGATTTTTAGTGCAAATTGTTTGGCTCTAATAAACCATTCATACCAAGGTTCTGATTGTTTAAAGACATCGAAGTGAAAGACATCATTTTCAATCTTAGCGTGCATAATTTTATCTTAAGGAAAACTGAGTTCAGGATGTTCTTTTTCAGCTCTATCATCATTCCAATGTATGGCTTTTTCACTTTCTACAGAGAAAATCTTTAGGGTGCAATTGCGAAATAACGTGTCTCCACCGATTGATTGAGGATGCTCACTACTTAAAAATACATTTTCGAGTTCAAGCTTTATATTATCACCGGCACGCACAATTTCATTTATAGCTGAATCGTGAAAGCTAAGCTTATCAAAGTTGGAAGTGATGGCTATGTGGCAAAACCACGCTTTTCGTTGTCCAGCTCAAAGGGCCATTAGGGCACGTTTGTTATGCATTTTTAAAGTGGCTTATTAAAATTGATAAAGTAAGCCTCCATACCTGGCTCCATTGTTTTTTTACCTGGCATATATAAGTGGCATGTGATTCTAGCGTAATTGTCGAGATCACTATCTACCATGCAGGTTTCGTCATAGTCGTTGCCAGCATCACTGAAGCGAATTCTTAGCACTGCCACCTTGTCAGCGGTGGCATGCTCTCCTGCAGCTACCCCCTTGACCACTTTACCCGCTATCTTTCGAACTACAGATAAACCTGATTTTTCCTTAGTAATAGATACTTCACCGTAATAAGTCTCTTTAG
This sequence comes from Arenicella sp., assembly GCA_046709645.1. Lineage (GTDB taxonomy): Bacteria > Pseudomonadota > Gammaproteobacteria > Arenicellales > Arenicellaceae > Arenicella. The sequence goes on along the minus strand of JBKEFT010000025.1, from coordinate 256 downwards.
AGTCGATGTGCTTACCAACTAGAAAGTAGTTGCCTTGTACGAACCTTTCTAGGTGAGCCTCTCTAGACTCTTCTGCCACGACACAGAAGGGTGCGACATACAGTAGTAATGTAATTACTTTATTCATGCTCACTCACATTGCGCATAACGCGCAAGAAATTGGCGACAGCCGACGACGCATTAAGGCGCTTTATTGAGAGGACGTATTTTATAAGATAAGCAACGAAATATCACATAAAGAGCGAGGAAGTTGCTC
>JBKEFT010000024.1:0-89044 GCA_046709645.1 Arenicella sp. | reverse complement strand
AGTGCAACCCAATCATCGTTCATAAAGGCGGCTCCGTAGTTTGCTAATAAAACTAATTAAAGTCAGCGCTAACGCGCTGACTTAGGCTTCATTCGGCTTGCTATTAGAGAGGTATCCATATATGTCCCAATAGTTGTCTCCCACAAGTATTAGTTATGGGTGTCCCAATAGTTGTGCCAATAGTTGTCTGGACGCTACGCAAAATTAGGTGGCCACGCTACGCAAAAATATGCAAAAGCAACAGCCTGGCAAAGTCTTTTAAAACGAATATTCAGCATACAAAGCATGTCAAAAATATTATTGCTGAAAAGGAACAACCTAAAGAGCCGGCTTGCCCTAAATGTGGCTCTTCAATGGTTAAGCGCAAAGCTCGAAAGGGTAAATATGCAGGGAATGAGTTCTATGGATGCCCGACCTATCCAAAGTGCAGAGGCATGATCAAAGACTCGAATTAATAGGACTGTTATCAAAGGCATCAGGACACTTTGACTTTACTCGCTTGTTTATAAAATAAGATGAATTGGTACTATGGGTACCAAAATATGTGCATTTTTAAACTCCTTTGCCCTATAGAAGCATAAAGGCTTCTTTTTATGTTGCTGATGCGTAATTAGAAGCTAATATGCTTCTTTTTGTGCGTATCCCTCCTCAAAAGAAGCATATTTGTTTCTTTTTGTTATTTTAGAAGCTAATATGCCTCTTTCTATTGTTTGGATGGTATAAATCAGCAATGTATTCATTATTAAGACAGATAAAAAAAAGGCGTTTAGCTCTCGGTTTTAAACAAACCGATATGCAAGAGCGAGTTGGCATTATGCGCCAGGTTTATCAACGTTTAGAGTCAAAAGGAAACCCACGTCTTACAACGTTGGAGTTGGTGGCAACTGGTTTGAATAGTGAACTAATGTTGATTCCTTTAGATAAGGTGGCGGCCATAAGGGCGTTGTTGGAGAGCTCTGAAGTTAATCAACTAGAACCTGCTATAAAAACCGAAAACCTAGAAGACGATCCTTGGAATGACATTTTAGAGAGTGATTCATGAGTACGAATAATGATGTGAACTTCCTAGGTTTAAGTTTGCATGGCGTATTAGTCGGCCATCTGGCGGGTTTTCGGAATGGGAAAAATAGCCTGATTTTTTCTGAGGAATTTCAGCATGATAGTAATCGGCCTACTTTTAGTTTGATAACCCACCCCAGTTTTCCCAAGTCACAAGCGTTGATCTCAAAGATATGGGAAAACAACCATCGACTTCATCCGTCTTTATCGAACCTATTGCCTGAGGGGGCGCTGCGAGAGCTAATAGTACAAGCTCTAAAAGTGCATGTTGATAATGACTTTCAAATATTGTCATATCTTGGGGAAGATTTACCTGGAGCTCTCGTCGCAACTGCGCTATATCCTGACGAGGTGCCCAATCATATATTGTTGAAACTTGGGGAAGGTAAGGCCGTTGAATTTGATGAAAATTTTTATGAGAGAAAAGCGCGAGAAAATAAATTTTCACTGGCCGGCGTTCAGATGAAATTTTCGATGAAGGCGAAAGATGGGCGGTATAATTTATCGAAAGAAGGTGCTTTAGGAGATTGGATTATCAAAACACCATCTACCCAGCATAAGGATGTGCCGCAAAATGAATTTACGGCTATGACATTAGCTTCTGTAGCAGGTGTTAACGTTCCTGATATGAAATTAGTCGAGTTGAATAAATTAGATAACCTGCCACCGATCAAGCTACCCGACGAGCCATACGCTTTTGCGATCAAGCGTTTTGATAGAAAAGGTGGCCAAAGAATTCATATGGAAGATTTTGCACAAGTATTAGTGAAGCAGCCTAGTCAAAAATATGGTGCATCTAATTATGAAAATATAGGCAAGGTGCTCTATCAATACTCAGGCGATGGATTGGCTGATGTGCAACAATTTGCAAGGCGGTTGTTGGTCAATATATTACTGGCCAATGGTGATGCTCACTTAAAAAACTGGAGCTTACTATATTCCGATATGAGAACCCCAAGGTTGTCACCAGCTTATGATGTTGTCACCACAAGCGTATACATTGAAGGCGAAAAAGAGTTTGCTCTAAATCTAAACAAAGGTAAAAATTGGTATAAAGTTAATTTTTTACATTTTGAAGCATGGGCTCGAAAAGCCGGTATTCCCTGGAATGTTGTTAAGCTTCATCTTGAAGATACCATGGACAAAGCCAGAACTCTTTGGCCGGAGAATATTCAAGATTTACCAATGAATGAAGAACACAAAAAACAGTTAAAAGAACATTGGAGTAAGTTGCACCCTGATTTTAAAATAAACTAAATATCCATTATCCGGATAATGGATATTTAGTTTAGAAAAACGCTATTTTGCATAAATATATTTATGCAAAATAGGCTAAACGTAAACAAGCCTATTGTGCTGTGACTAATTTTAATACTTGAGCGGCATGCTTTTGCAGCTCGATACCTGTTTGGTTTGTTAGTACCGCATTAAAGCATAACTTTGAAGTCGGTAATCGCAGTTCGGGCACTTATAAAACTTAAATGTGCCGTTGGTTCTTTCTTCTATTATTGCTTTGAGTAGAGGCAAAAGCATGTCGTCGTATTGATTGTTTGTGAAGCCAAATTGAATATTTCCATCTACACAGATAAAGGCTCCGTCACCTTTGAGGGGTTTGCCTATTCGAACAGAGATTGTTTCATCTCCGTATTGATAAATTGGTGTGTAGTCATGGTCAGTCATCTAAAAATCTCCAGTTGTTAAAATCGTAAAATTTAAAATGTTGTCTCAGTTCTTCACTAAACAATACTTGCTGGCCTCGTACGGGTAGTTTTGTAATGGAGTTAAATAGCCGTTCCAAGCGCATAGCAAATCCCGGCACGGAACTTACGTAGTGGATGCACTCATACGAACCGTTATTAATTTGTCTCAGGTGTTGAGTGACAATTTTTTGATAGCGCTTTTTTGTCTTAGCGGTTCTTTCGAGTTCGAGGGATATAGTCATGTTGTTAACCTCAAAAATCGCATCTGGCCGATAACTAATATTCTTTGGATAATTATTTTCAGAGATCCATTTAGTACCATGGTTGCCGAGTTTGATTCGGCATCGTTGAACGGCTAGCCGGTGAATAATAGTGCTTTGCGCTACACGGTTTGAGTCAAAGCTGGTTTTATCGAAAGCGCCAGATTTGTTGTCACACCACAATAGGTGCTTACCGTTTTATCATGACTATGGCCAATAAAAAAGGCCACCTTAAAAAGGTGACCTTCGTTATTGGTGGAGGCGGCGACTATCAATAAATGACTATAAATAATTGTTTATATTGAAATAAATAAATTTCATTAAATTATATACCCCCAAATATACCCCCATAGTTGAAAGTGCCAGAGTTTTTAACTCTCTCGCTTGAGCATGTCATTCACGATACTAGCACTAATGCCGATACTGGCTAAATCAGCCTTAGTAAATTCTATAGTCTCACCCTCTATGATGAATATTATTGAATCATCTTTATTTTGAATATCAATTAGCATCTTCAAACCTCCTTTGTTTGGTTTACCAGTACCTTAGCTATTCCTTATCTACTTTGCCTCACCCATTTGGGTGATATTTTAATAAAACTATCCTTAGCGATTATTTGTTAATCGCTAATTACAACGCAGCTTAAGTCATACGCGATACTATCAGCTTGATATGTGTACATTAACAACTGTCGACCCAAATGCTCGACTAAATAACCAATACTTTCGATACTTCGGTCATCAACGCCTTTTGAGTCAAAATCAGCTCGGGCGATAAAATGACCGATAGCCTCTACACCGCCGGACACTGTCACCGCATCATTGTGTAAATAGCGCTGTATTTCTTTCAATGAAGAGTGCTGTTCAGTCGTGAGCCGCACAGATGCAGTATCCCCATCATATCTACGGAACGGTTTTATATAATTTGAAAGCAATACTTCGAGTAACGTTCCGTTGCTAATAAACTCGTCTCTGTGCTCGCCCATTCTACGCCCCCGCCAAGCTATAAGATTGACCCGCTATAGAAACTGATTTAAGTTGAGCAGTAAGGGCTGTATAATTTGATGTAGTCACTGTGTTTACTCCAAAGGTAAATGTTTTGATTAGGGTCGTTTGGTGTTAGTAGCACCTCTCGACCTGAATTTATTATACGTATATTAAATATGCTATCAAGCATTATTTATACGTATAATAATTGTATGTTAGACTTCCAGTTATGAGCCAGATTAAAAAGAAAAAGCGGGGTCGTCCTTCTAGCGATAATCCCAAAGTACGAATGCCCGATATGTTGGTCGAACCTGAACGGTTAGCCAAGTATCGCGAGACAGCCGCAAATAGCGAGCATAAGACCTTTAGCGCTTGGGTGCGTAATTGCTTGGATAAAGCCAGCGAATAGGATAAAGACCAATGCACCTACGCCATAAAGCAAGGGGATAGTGGTGGGGGGGGGGGGTAAAATCCTTGAGTGAATTAAGTAACAACATAAGCTATCCCCACTCTTTTTTAAACGGGCAGTTCAGGATTTGCGGCGTTAGACCTCAACTAAATCTCAACCAAAGAGACTGCTTGGCTCTTGTTCGTAGCTTATCCACATAATCCTTTGAACCTTAGTTATTAAAACTTAAACTTGATATGTTAAAATTTACTCCCTAGTTAGGACATTGTCTGACAAATAGTAATGAATGAATTGGAAGAAAATTGCCCTTGCTGCCATTGGTTAAATCGGCAAAAGGCAAGACACGGCACCTAGTTTATTTGCTAGATTGTGTTTTTGGCGATGTTCTCTGCAGAGATCTCGAGCGCCCTTTTGAAATACTCTGCAACGGTTACGCTAGTATCTGCTAAGTGAGGGCTGGTGAGTAAGTCTCCAACGTGAATATCGTTATTAACCCCAGATATGATCCGAGTTGCTAGCGCATCCAATTTTTGTTGCGTTGTAGCACTCGAGTGAGCGCAACTATTTCTGATAGTTTTCATTTGATTTAAATCATCGGCAATAGAATTGAGGGATGTACGGTATGGTTCTCCATCTCTGAAATATATGGAAGCGAGCTTTTTAACCGTTTCAGGATTTGACCAATCAGCAAATCTATTATTTCCGATTATCATTTTATTTGCGTGGGCGTCATCTACTGGTTGAGCAAACCTCTTGGGTCGTGTCTGAAGTGAGCTGTATTTCCCCCTAAGATATTTCACGAATGAATCTTCAAGAAATGACTCCCAAGCAATGAATACCTCTAAGAAGCAAGACTTAGCAATAAACAGTGCCTCATCTTGCGCCATCGGAAGGTTACCATTAGCATCTGCGTTGTAAGGTAGGTCGGAAATCCGTTCAAGCCTATTCAACTCATTTTTAAAAGTTTGGAGCGTAGCCCTGAGTGACATGTTATTTATCTAAACATTTCATCGATAATAAACTCACTGCGCCTCACTCGAACAAGAGTATCGGTAGTGGCTCTTCGGCAGTCCTCTTGAAATTGTCTTTCTGCAGCGTTTAATAGGTCTTTATTAGCTGACTCGAATATTCGGTCAACACGTTCCAAGTTTATTGATATCCTGCCAAAATTTGAGTGGTCAAAACACATTCCTTTCTCATCAGGTCGATCAATGTTTTGCACGCCAAACTGAACGTGATGGATAGCAAGAAAGAGAGAGTAGAAAACGTGATTTCTTTTAAATTGTCGACTCTTTAGGTTCTCACCAAAAATTTCTTGAATAATAGAAATGTTTTCAGCGAACTCAAGTTCTAGTCTTTCCGCATCATGGGCGAACTCGACTTCATATAGTTCGTAATATCGCTTTATTTGTTTTTTTGACCTTATGCCTTCGGTCATTCCAATTAGAAGCTCTGCAACAGTTTGGACGTCGATCATCCTAAGGATGTTTTTTTCTGTGATAAGCTTATTTTTAGTCCAAAAGTCATTATATCTGTGTGCAATTCTATCTGCTAAAAATTTGAACTCACTAAAATGGTTTGCATTTATTTTTTCTTGATCATTAAGAGTTACAGAATATGAATTGAGCCGACCGAACACATCGAGCACATCCGAATCAGACATATTTACTAATAGATCTACAGAGATTTCATAGTTCAGAATATGGGATTGTATTTCATCATCAACACTATCAAGTTCACTGAAATATAAGCCTCCATATTGTTTATTGTGGCTCGTACTTATTTTAAATCCATCTTTCATGAAGGCTAAGATAGTTCTAAGTCTCTGCTGACCATCAACGACCTCACGAATAGATTTTCTGGTTTTTGGGTTGAGCTTATGTCTAATAAATACTTTTGGCATAGGTTTGCCCTGAATAATAGTGTCCATAAGGTAGGATCGAGCAGTATCTGACCAGACAGATCTTCTTTGAAATTTTGGAGAGAGTTCCAACTGGTTGTTGGTTTCCCACTCCATGAAATCGTCAATTGAATAGGTTCGAGAATCAAAATTTTTCATCTTTGTCGTATCTTTTTGGATATAAGGGCTCATCGGAAGTATAAAGTATATAGAAATAATCCTTGAGAGAAAGGGCACCAATTAGACGTTCATACTTAGAATTATGAATATCATTAATCTAAAGTTCGACTTATAAGTACCAATTATTTTGTAAAACCTAGCATATAAGTAGATAGGTTAATGCTGGACAGCCACCTCTACTATAACTAAGTCGCAGTCGTCGCGTTATCAGTCAGAAGCATCCGCGATTTCTATTTTGACAACTCCATCTCGCTAGGGCATTCAGCAGTATATGCTATATAAACTTCTTTATACTTCTAGAAATTAAGCTTAAGAAAGCCCGTGCCTACTTTATCTAACTATCTACTCAAGTCTACTTTAGACCCGCTATTCTATTTGTAATTACTTTAGTTTGAGCTGCTCAGCGCCATTTTAGTTCGACCCTTGTAAGTGCTTGATAATTATTATCAAAGGGTACGGAGGTCGTGCAGCAAGAACGAGCTTAAAGGCTAGATCCATTGGCCTCTCCCTCGTACTTGTACAGAAACGCCCTAACTACCTGTTTTAAATAACTGTTAGCGAGCTGTCTAGATTTGGTGCTTTTGGATATTTGCTTCTAGTAAGTTGGCGAGTTACACCTTGTACAAACCTTAGCTATTATGACGGTCTTTCTAAAGGATAATCGTCTTTTATCTCACTCCTAATAATCGCTCGTAACCTCCATATCTGGTATTGAACAGCGGGCAGTCGATGAAACTTACTAGCGCACTCGTTGATTGTTTTTTTGTTAGCTGTTGAATCAGGGAACGTTAACCGAAACGATTTGGAGCGATTAAGCCCTTTACCCAAATAGTTGCCGGTATACGTGATTGCTTGGCATGTGGTCGGCCTACGATAAGACACGGCTATTGACCCCTAATAAATCATTACAAGTTAACATTTGATAGCAGATCTCGGCTATTAGTTATTTGTTTTGGTGTGTCAGGTTTTGACAAGTTTTCATCGCTATCACTTATGTGTTTACCGTCTTGCTAGGTTACTTAGAAAGGCTTGGTGACTTGCCTCCGCCCTTGCCACGGCGCGTTGTGATTCTATGGCTCTCAGTTCCTCTCGATAAGCCTTTACGGCTGGCATGTTGTAAATACGTGATGCGCTTGCCGTTGCAGTTTTGCGTGAGCCTTTGGGCTTGTACACAGCTATGTAAGCATCGGTGATAGTTCGGTAGGTGTGAATCAATATTGTGCAATCGATAAACGCCTGTTGTTTTGGTTTGAGCTTGTTAGTCATCGTTAAATAAACTCCTAGTACATGGTTATATATAAAGGTATTCGGTAGCCGTAGCGATGAATGGCCCAAAACACCTCTGACTACTTCGGTAGCCGTAGCGATATTCACTTAACAGCCGTTAATTTGTGTCTCACTACTTCGGTAGCCGTAGCGGTGCTATTCGGTAGCCGACCTTGCTTTTTTTTTCGTTCGGCTCTTTGTGCAGTCGTTTGAGATTCAAAGGGCGGCTTTATCAGCCTCCAAATGTTAGGTGTTTCACCTTTCTTATATACTGATTCGGGCGAGGCTTTGTCTATCCTCTTCCAAGTCAAAGCGTATAGGGTTGGTCTATTCAATCCACCTTGTTGGGTCTCTACAATAAAGCCGTAGTGCCGAAGTTCTTGGAGTTTTACATTCAGGGTTTCAGATGAACGCCATCCGCGCTTTTGCATCATCGACCACGTTGCACAGAGGTCGCCATTGTTGGTGCCGTAATAGTACGAGCCTAAATCGATAATTAGTTTGTTAGCGTGTGGTGTTAACAGCAGCCAGTTAGGGTGCTCGAGAACAGCCGAAGGGATGCCGAAGAATCTGTCACTGGATCTTCGGCCCTTACTCATTGAGTAATCTTTAGCCACTCGATACCTCTGTGCCGTAATGAGGTGCGTCAATACTCCTCTCGAGGTTTACCAAGGCGATGAAAGCGTCAAGCTCTCTGCCTTGGTAGACGTGTGGGCTATTTGGTGAAAACCTCTCTAATAGCCCGTCAAAGCGCTCAAGTAACTGAGCGCAAAAGCGTTGGCAATCAGGGTTGTTACTAATCATGTTATGATATTGGTTGTTCGCCGATTTTTGTTGGTGAATGTTCTCTGAAAAGCCCGTTCCTGCCGCCAAGCTGTACGGGCTTTTCTGTTTCTGGCCATTCATTACGCTACCTCCTTGTAGAAGCCTTCGTGAAGGGTATATAAGGCCACTTTGTGGTCTGTCCCACCTGGGTTTTCAGTAACTTTCCATGTCCGTTTTATATTTAGGTTCTGTTCGTGTCGCAGTTCGAAAATTCTCGCAGCTGGTTGAAGAATATCTAAGTCGTGCCGTATTTCGGTTGTGGTTGCTGATCTATTAGTTTCAAGGTATTGGCGCAGTGTGTGTAGTTGTGCTTTTATGCTGTGATTAGTCATTTACGCCACCTCGGTTGATAAAGAGTCAATGAGGTTGCGGACATCGCTAGCTTTCCAGACTGCTATGCGGCTAGATAGTTTTTGGCCTTGTGGATAGATGCCTTGTTTTACGCCTAAGAACCACTGAGAGCGGCTAACTGGGAAGAATGGAGCGATGCCGCGCTTTGGGTCGCCAATGATTTGGTAGAGCCTTACAAAGCCCTCAATAGGGAAGGGGGCGCAGCTGCGTTTATTTTGATTGTCAGTTGACATGATTCACCTTTAGGTAAGTTTAAGTAATGCCAAGCGCATACATTGTTATGCGCTTAGCTCCTATAGATGAATATCTTTTAGTTTAGATAAAAAGTCACGGACACAACCATGCACATATTTGTCCGTACGATTAAAATTGCTACACTAATTCTCTTTTCTTCCAGCGTCGGTACCCTCTAAGGAAGCTATCGTTTTCAAGCTCTCCTCTTTGATTTAAATCGTAAAATTCATTAGTTTGATTTAAGAACCCTTTATTGGAAAGGCTGTTTTCTTTTGTAGATATAAGTTCCAAAACTTCGGTCTGTGGTAGCTGACCAAAGCGTTCACTTTCCATAAGTCGATGAAACCGGACATATAAATGGTTTTCGCTGAGTACACGTTTAGCGTAATTTCCTCTGCCAGACGAGCTTCCGAAAAAAGCCTCCTCAAGGCTAATCTTGCCGCCGTGAAAAAGGTAGTATCGAAACTGATTAGTAATTAATTCGAGGATCTCAGGCGGAGGGTAAGTTATGAGTCGATCCCCCATACATTGAGCCAACACATCCAGTGGAGAGTTCTCATTTTCATAATATCCCTCTCGATCCATAGAATGATAATTCAATTCTTGCCACTGACTCTCAATAATTCCTCCCATGACTTCATCACTGAGCCGCTTTTCGAATTTGGCGCGATACTCTTTTGCGGTAGCTCTCCATTCCCTTGGGCTATCGTCTAGATCTGCAAGTCTTAGATACTCATCCATATCAATGTCAGCGTGCTTAAGCTCGTCATATTTACTTTTTTTCAAAGAGCACCTCGAATCGAGAAAACTATATAAATCTTGGTCTGCATGAATTTTGACATATCACGAGCTGATTTTGCTCTTCTTCCATCTCCTGTAGCCCCGCAAAAATGAGTCTTCATCTTTAGATTCGTCATTAAAATACCCATAAAGTGAGTTTGATATAATTTCTTTTCCGCCAATCTCCATTCCATCTAGAATACCTCCAATAGTTTTGAATTTGGAGCAGGTTAGCAAAAAATCTATCTGCGGTTTGGGGCTTCCAAGAAGTTCATTCCATTGCGAAAAATCTTGATAAAGACTCTCAGTGTCTTTTCCTTTTCTTGCCGCATACATCCCTCGACCAGTTGGCTTGCCAAAAAAAACTTCTTCTAAAGTAATTTCGCCCTTATTCTTCAAGTAGTAATTAAACTGATCTAGAATGACTAATAGAATCTCAGGTGGTGGATAACTAAAGTCCTCTAAGCTTGCCTTCAATGCCTCGAGGGAACTATCGAAGTTATTCGTATAGTGCTCATCTTCGTAGTTTAGATAATCATATTTAGCATTCAGCCACTGTTCAGAGTACATCTCAGAGATAATATAATTTTCGTCACGTAATTTTGCTCTCCAGCTCTCTGATAACGTCTTCCAATTTGGAAAGTGATCTTTGTCTTTCATTTTTTTTCGCTTTTCCATCTTCTGTAGCCTTTTAAGAATGACTCAACGTTAAAATCAGGATGATTTTGAAAATCACTTAGGGGGTTATATTCAGAATCTTTCCCTTTAGGTTTATCGACTAAGTACTCTACAAGGTCAGCTTGAGACATACTATTTCTAGTTTGGCTATACTGTTGATGAAAGAATGCATAACTGTAATTTTCATACAACTTTCGAGATGCATAAACCCCTCGCCCCCTAGGACTTCCAAAAAAAGCTTCTTCAAGGGATACTGAGCCTCCGTTTTCCATGTACCACTTAAATTGATTGACAATTACCATCAATATTTCAGGAGGTGGAATATAGAAAAAATCTTTAGATAAATGGTACGAGAGCGATTCTAATGGCGACGCAGAACTGTCATAGCTCTCGTTTTTATCGGAATGGACTATCGAACAAGAGCCTATCTCTTTGGTGTACTTGTTTTTGTACACTTTAGCCTGATCTCTCCACTCTTCAAAACCACAGCCCATATCAAACAATGCTTTTATAAGCTCTTCTTTTGTCATGTTTATGTCAAGCCCATCAAGCGAGGCTAGACCTTGAAGTGGTACCTCCATTTCCTCTTCACTCAAGGTCTCGAAGAGAGACTTTCTTTTAATTTTTTTCATGCAATTTAGTTAGACGCTTTGCAATCAATACCAGCTAAATAAACACTCCATTCGTCCATCATTTTTATTCTCTCGCTCAATAACTCAGCCTTGTTGTACACACCGCGAGTACTACTATCAACATGAGCTAACTGATTCTCAATGGCATCGCGGTTATAGCCCAATTCATTTAATGTCGTACTCGCTAAATGCCTAAAGCCATGACCTGTCATTTTCCCTTGATAACCCATTCGTTTAAGTAATTGCAAAATTGCATTATTACTTAATGGGTTTCTCGGCTTATTGGGGCTAGCAAAGACGTATTGATGATTATGATTATATTTTTTAACTTCTTCTAAAATCTCAATAACTCGAGTTGAAAGTGGTACAAGGTGATCTCTATCACGCTTCATCTTTGAAGCAGGTATTTCCCAGATATTCTTTTCAAAGTCGATTTCATGCCATTCAGCGCTTATAAGTTCCCCAGTTCGAACAAAAGTAAGCATTAACATCTCAGTAGCTAACTTAACAATGGGGTGAGACACAACCCCGTTGAAAGCCTCTAAAAACTCAGGTAATTCGTTTGCCTTAATAAACGCATAATTAGTTTTTACTGATTTCTTAATAGCACCCTGAACATCTTGAGCGGGGTTATAAGTGGCAATTCCTGAAGCAATAGCAAATTTATAAACTGAATCGCACCGTTGAGTGACCCTTCTAGCCTGTTCGTAAGAGCCTCGTTTCTCTATTCGACTTAAAGCACTCAGTAACATGGGAGTCGTGATTTCATCAATCGGTAAATTACCCAAAACTGGGAAAATATCACTTTCTAAGGAGATTAAGACTTTATGTTGATATCTTTCAGACCAAACACCTTTTTGATTTTCATGCCATCTACGGGCGACCTTTTCAAAAGTATTTGATGTCGTCACCTTCCTAGACCTTTTAACTATAGAAGGATCATTACCTTGGGCTAACTCTGATAAAGCTAGATCCCTAAACTCTCTAGCCATTGAAAGTGATACGGAGGGATAAATACCATGCGACAAAACCTTCTCTTTTCCTTGGTATCTGTACTTTTGACGCCAAAGCTTTGAATTGTTTCGCCCCAGATATATAAACAAGCCTCGAGCATCAGAGTGCTTACGTTTCCTTGTCTTCTCAAACGTAAGGCTTTTGATTTTTGAATCTGATAGCATTTGGGGGTATTTTTAGTAGATCGAACTGATATACCCCCAAATATACCCCCATTTAAGTTGAATGTCATTGGACTATATTGAATCTATAGACACAAAAAAACCACCCTAAGGTGGCTTAATTGCTAGCTCTATTGAACTTTGCTGCATCTTATAGAACTAAGGTGTGGTGGAGGCGGCGGGGATCGAACCCGCGTCCACAAGCCCTCCGCTCATCGGATCTACATGTTTAGTTTGTCTTTAATTTAACCCCTCGCAACTGGACAAACTCACTCGTTTTGGGGCGGGTCGAATTAGTTTTAACGGCAGCTTAATCGACACAAGCTACTCGCGATTACATGTTAGATGAGATCTCAAAGTCCAAGGCCATGTACAACCCCGGCGAGACCCAAGCAGCTCTAGGCTGCTAGTGCGTAGTTATCGTCGTTTGCAACTATAACTTTTGCAGCTAGATTTGAGAGATAATCTGCAATGCTCTACATGCACCAATGGTTTTGCGACCCATGTCGAAGCCATGTCGCCCCCATAACTTGCTTGAGACGCGAATACTTCGGCATCTCATTTAAATTCTGGGTTACCCATTAGGGATTACACAGTATATGGGGCTATTTTTTGGTAATCAAACTAATTCTTTGTTAATTTACTCGAAGCACGTTTTATTCTTTATGCTGAGGTCTCTTTAGGTCAGGTAACTGAGCGGCAGGTCATTATTTGGGTCTATATGACTGAGTTGGGCTAGCAAGAGCTCAGCGGTGGCTAGCGCGTCAATCGCGGCGTTGTGCGCTGTATACGCGGGTAGCCTATAACGCTGCCTGCAACTAGCTAGGTTAATTTGGTGTGCTTCTCGCCCTTGGGTTTTTAGCCTGCGGCGTTCGATTTGCATGGTGTCTATGGTTCGGCAGACTAAGCCTGTTGCATAAAGCTCGATTAACGCTGCGTCGAGAAAACCTTTATCGAGAGTTGCATGATGAAGCACTAACACTCGACCGCTGAGTTGTGATAAAAACTCGTTCAGCGCCTGCTCTAGCGGAACCCCTTGTGCAACGTCTTGATTGAATATTCGGTGTATTGGTGCTGATACCGTGAGGTCGGCATTGTCTTGAAACACCAATTGATGAGTTGCGTTTGAGTGATCAATTTCTTTGGCCTTAATTAGAGTTGTGCCAATGCTTAGTATTTTATCGTTTTTCGGATCTAAGCCGGTCATCTCTAAATCAGCGACTAAAAATTCCAGGTCTACCAGCTTGCTGCTAAGGCTTGGTGCCGGTGTTTCTAGAAATTCTCTTAAAGGGCCGTCACCACATTGCCTCGAGCGAGACAGACGAGTGCGATTAAAAATTGCGTCGTTTATGCGACTAAACATTGTTACAGAAAACCACTTTGATACTTCAATTTAAGGCCTCGTTGGGCGTCTCTTACCACCTTGAATGCGTCTTTAAGTTGTCGTGTGGACAACTGGCTAAAATCATTTGGATTTAGGTGGTTATCGGGCTCTTGACTACGTTTTAGTTGCTCACCTTGGTGTATCAGTCTTTGATGGTTAATGAATTCCAATGCATCGAGCAGGTTATTGCCGTCGATCTCGGTGAGTAACTTGGCCTCTATTAATGCGTTTAACCTGTCGCGCGTGTTTACCGCCTTTATGCCTCCGGCAAGTGAGTGGATTCTAGCGATGTCGTTTATTGGCATTACGCCACGTTTTTTAATGTCGAGGGTATCTTTCTGTTCACCACTAGTGTCAACAACTAACTGTTTAAGAAAGCCGAGAGGGGGCGTTAATCCGAGTGCGTTTGAGCATAACAATGTTTGAAAAATAGTATTTTCTTGTGCCCAAACAAGTACTTTATCTTGCAGTTCAGTGAATAAGGTTTCGGCGCCGGTGCTGATGAAAATAGAGCGCATGTCAAAAAAGATGCTGGTGTGCATCAAAGCCTTTTGTGAGGGTTGCGTAATCCAATTATAAAATATTGAGCTCCAACCATCGAGGCTTAGTCGCCATTGTCGGTTTTGCGCCATGATATCGCCTGGGCAGTAGACATAGCCGCAGGCATCTAGGCCTTTGTTAACGAACTCGGCGAGTGCTTTAAAGTAAGCATCATCTTGCTCGGTTGCGGCGTTGTCCAGCAGTAATCCATTGTCTTGATCCGATTTTGCCGACTGATCTTGCCTGCCTTGAGAGCCAAACGCTAACCAAACGAATGGGCATGGTTCTGTGCCTAGTTGGCGTTGTGCTAAGACAATTAGGTGGCGGGTAAGAGTGCTGGTTACGGTGGTGAGAATTCGCCCGATGTCATCGGCTCTAGCATCTTGTTTTATAAGCTGTAATAGAAGTTCAGGTATCTGTTCTGACAGGGCTTTGAGTTGCTCTATCGAGTTAGCTCGGTGTATATCATTGATGATCAAAACTGGGTCTGAACGTTGCAGCCGAATCAGATCGCTAAGCGTTAGCATACCAACCGGCTTGCCTTGGCTTGTCACCGGCAGATGCTTTATTTGATGACGAATCATCGCGATAGTAGCTTGATGAACCATGCTGGCTTTATCAATCGAGACGGGGTTAGGTGTCATGACTGAAGCAATATCATTATTGACGTCAAAGTCTTTTGCCACAACGCGGTTTCGGCAGTCCTTGTCGGTGAATATGCCAACTAGGGTTTGTTTGTCGTCGAGAATAGTTAGCGAGGCGATATTGTGCACCCCCATTAGCTCGGCCGCCTCTTTGATACTGACATTAGGTATAACACTCACCAGTGTTGATGACATCACCTCTGAGACGGGTGTTGCCAGCGCGATGTTCTCAGACCGTCGGCTTAAACCTACTCGTAAACGTTGTTCAAAAGCTTGGTTAAAGAAGTGGTCAAATATCGTGCTTTGATTTCTTAGTTGTTTAAACGAATCTCGATCAAGTTTATACAGTAATCCGTCTTCGACAACGTGCAGCTGATGGTGTGTGTTTTTGCCAGTTAGTAGCGAGATAAAGCCAAAGAAGCCGCCTTCTGAAACTCGATCAACTAAATCGCCTTCGGCCGTTCTTACATCGAAGACTCCAGCTCGAACCACAAAAAGAGAAGAGTTTTGATAGTCTAAAATTTGCTCTAGGTGCTCCTTGTTAGAACGAGACCGGTGATAAGTGCTGACAAGTTTACTGGCACAAAACAGCAGTTGCTGTTGAGTTAGAGAGTCGAACGGTGGGATCGATTGTAAGAAATTAGCCGCTTCTTGGTGCTCTGGAGGAAAGTTTGAATTCATCGTTAATAATCTTAGTTCGATTTAGCTATTAATAAGAACCTTGTGCTTAAACGTTACTATACGACTTTAGTCTTAGTTCGACTATTGGCTAATACCGATATGTTGGAGGCTTTGTAATAGTGTGGTTTCTAACAAAATAAGAGAGGGTCCAAACGATGTCTACTAACTCAAAAACGACATTAAAAAAAACTTTAGTTGCGGTTTTTTGTCTAAGTCTTACACCAAGCATGGCATTTGCTCAAAGCGATTTAGAAAAGCACGTGTTGCAAATGGAGGCTCAGATTGCCGAGTTGAAGGATTTGATAGTGCAGCTGAATTTGATAGCAAAACAAAATCAGGTGGCTCATACCGAAATTGAGAAGGTTGTTGCGACAAAGGTGGCAGATTTATCGAGTAATCCACAACTTTCGAAAGGCACTACTTTTAATTTTGGTGGCTACGTAAAAGTTAACGCAATGCTGAATGATTACCAAGATGGTGCTACTCCAGCGGCGAGTGTTGCGCAACGTATTCTAGCTCCGAGCCTAACCCCAGTTGGTGGTGGCGTTAGCGAGGGTGCTCATTTCGATTCTGATGTCGCTACCTCTAGGCTATTTTTCAAAACCTCGACCGATACCTCAGTGGGCACAATTAAATCACACATTGAGATAGATTTTCTATCTGGCGGTGGCGATGAGAGTGTTTCTAACTCGACTAACCCCAGAATACGGCATGCGTATTTTAACTGGGACTACGCTGACGATGCATCGTTGTTAGTAGGTCAGACTTGGAGTACATTTTTTAATGTTGGAGTCTTACCTGAGTCGGTCGAATTCATTGGCCCGACCTCAGGCACCATTTTTGACCGTCAGACGCAGCTTCGCTGGACTAAAAAATTGAGCTCCGATAGCTCATTTATGCTGGCAGCAGAAAACCCGTCTACCAGTTTAACTGAGGCGGGCGGTGGTATTGACGGTAGCGATTTTGACGACAATAGTGTGCCCGATTTCGTCGCACGTTATAACCGTAAGTCTGGTGCACATTCATATGCGTTGTCCGGATTAGCTCGCGAAGTCGCATTTGATGATGGATTGATCAGCGAGAGTAAAGCTGGTTTTGCTGTGAATCTCGCGGGTAAGGTTGAACTCAGCAACGGTGATGATATACGGTATTCAATTGCGACCGGCAATTTGGGTCGTTACATTGCCTTAAATGCATTTCACGACGGCGGTATTGATGCTGCGGGCAATTTAGACCTTACTACAGTGACCGGCGGTTACCTTGCGTACCGGCATAAGTGGAGCGAGAAACTGCGCAGCACAATTCAATATGTTTATTCGACCGCAAGTTTGGCCGATGGGCTTTCTAGCGCTAACACCGAGAGTGTATCTAACTTTAATCTTAATTTGATTTACGCCCCGACGCCTAAGTTAACCTTTGGCGGCGCGATTATTCAAGCTAACCGCGAATTGGAGAATGGTGCCGACGGTGATTTAACTCGGCTACAACTAACGGCTAAATATGGCTTCTAAAACGTAGATACACTCGGCGTCAATAATGTTTGAAAATTGACCTTCGAGTTCCGTATCTAGCAACACACTAGCGTATGAAGCCAAAGCAGGTAAAACCAACGCAGGTAAAACCAACGCAGGTAAAACCAAAGCAGGGAAACCTACTTTGGTTTTTCGCATTTTAGTTGGGATACGTTATTGTGTTATCAAGCAACAATAAATAAAGCCGCGACAAAAGCATGGAAAATAACTAATGTTCAGTGTTGAATTCATCGCCTTTATAGGTTTTTCCTATATTTTGGTGCTGTTTTTGATCGCCTATTTAGGTGATTCCGAGAAAGAAAAAGGTAGCCCTAACCATAATAGTAATTTAGTGTATGCCTTGTCACTAGCGGTCTATTGCTCGTCGTGGACATTTTATGGTGCTGTCGGCACGGCCTCTGTCGACGGCCTAGATTACTTAGCTATTTACCTCGGCCCGTGTTTGGTTTTCTTGTTTGGCTACCGCATGATGCGGCGCATTATCCTTATTTGTAAGCAGAACTCCATCACCTCAATTTCTGACTTCATTTCCAGTCGCTTCGGCAAAGATCGCAAAATCGGTGTGTTAGTAACGACGATAGCCGTAGTCGGTTCTCTGCCCTATATCGCCTTGCAGCTAAAAGCAGTATCCAGTTCGTATTTGGTATTAGTTAGTCAATCGGTGGCTCCGCATAGTTCGGTAACGTCTCTAATCACTGATAACATCGCCTTGATAACTGGCGCGGCATTGGCATTGTTCACGATTCTTTTTGGTACTCGACATCTGGACGCTACTGAGCATCATAAGGGGTTGATTTTAGCCGTTGCGTTTGAGTCGATTGTTAAGTTGGTCGCAATTCTAGCGGTTGGCTATTACGCTATTTACTTGTTAATGGGGCTGGGCTCTGAGAATAGTTTTGTTCAGATCGTTGAAGATAGTTCTTCTCAAGGTTTTTTTTCAAATAATACAAGTACTTGGGCAAGCTTTCTGACTAAAACATTACTCGCCACTAGTGCTATTTTTTTGCTGCCTAGACAGTTTCAGGTAACGGTCGTTGAAGCACGCGACCACCATCAATTTAAAACCGCAATGTGGGTTATGCCGATTTACCTTGTGCTAACCAGTTTCATTGTTTTACCAATCGCCCTAACTGGCTCGATTTTATTACCTGAAAGCCCAGCTGATTTATATGTTTTGTCGCTACCGCTAGCCGCCGGTAACGACACCTTGGCTTTGCTGGCATTTATCGGCGGCTTATCGGCGGCGACGGGTATGGTTATTGTTGCCGCGATTAGTCTTAGTACCATGGTGTGCAACGATCTAGTAATGCCTTACCTGATTAACCACCGACGCCTTGATATTCTCAATAGCGATAATCTTAATGAAATTATCTTATTGATCAGACGGATCGCGATTGTAGGCCTGATCGCCGGTGCCTATGGCTACTATCTGTTGATCGACAATAATGCCAAATTGGCTAACATTGGTTTAGTCTCGTTTGCCGCGATTGTACAGCTCTTACCGGCGGTGTTGTGCGCATTGTATTGGCGTTCGGCAAATCGCAAGGGTGTGTTTTGGGGGTTGATTGGTGGCTTTGCTGTTTGGGCTTACACACTCATGACACCTACGATTTTGAACGGCGAAACAATTCAATCAGTGTACGGTGTCGCGGCTTGGTATCACCCGCATGCTTTATTCGGCATGCGCTTAGATAACTCGCTATCTCATGGTGTATTTTGGAGTTTGCTAGTCAATGTTACGCTGCTGCTTTGGTTTTCCCTTAGAGACAAGCAAAGCGTATTAGAAAAAATTCAAGCAAGTCGGTTTTTTTATGTCAACGATACGCCATCGAATCTAAGTTCAACTGGCCCCGAGCAAGCGTTTATTGTGCATCCAGATGCCTTGCGTATTTTGACCGAGAGAATTATCGGCAGGCGTAATACACAGGCGGTGTTTAGTCAATTCGAGCAAAGGCAAGGAGTGAGCTTGAGTGACGTATCGCAAGTTGATCGGCAACTATTGTCGCTAGTGCAAAACGCCATTGCCGGTGTTATTGGTGCTACCTCAGCACAAAAAATTATCTCCGATGCACTGCTTGGTAGCGACCAATATATTGAGGAAGTAACTACCTTTGTTGATGAGACATCAAGCGTACTTCAGTTTAATCGCAATTTACTTCAGACCACACTGCAAAATATAACTCATGGAATCTCGGTTATCGATCGAGACTTGAATTTGGTCATTTGGAATGATCAATATTTAAGCTTATTCGGTTACCCTGAAAATTTGATCTATGTTGGTAAACCACTGCGTGAATTACTCAGATTTAACGCCGAGCGTGGCGATTTTGGAGATAAAGATCACAACCTTGAGATAAGCAAGCGGATTAAGTATTTGCAGAAAGAGACATCCTACTCAACCATTCGTAAGCGTGCGAATGGAACAACCATTAAGTCTATCGGTGAACCGATGCCCGGCGGCGGCTTTGTGACTACCTATGAAGATATCAGCGACAGTGTGCGGGCTTCTGAGATGCTACGACAAGCGAATGAAGAGTTAGAGTCTCGAGTTAAAGAGCGCACTGAAAAGCTGGAAATTTTGACTAAAGAACTTGAACGCAGCACGCGCAACAAAACCCACTTGCTGGCGGCGGCAAGTCATGACCTACTGCAACCAATAAACGCAGCAAGGCTGTTTACTCACAGCATAAGTGAGCAAGCAGACGATCCAAATTCGGTAAGGCACTTAGCACAAAAGATAGATAAATCATTAGTCACCGCAAATGAATTGCTACGCGCTTTGTTGGATGTCTCGAAACTCGATTCAGGTGGCATTACGCCCGAGCTTAGCGACTTTTCTTTGGATGCGTTTATCGGTGGCTTAGTTGAAGAAATGCAGCCCAGCGCCAATGATAAGAAGGTACTTCTTCACTACAGCGCAGCAAACGTAATGGTGTTCTCTGACAAGAAATTGCTGTTATCTGTATTACAGAACTTAGTGGCAAATGGGCTACGCTATTCTGATGAGGGTGGCTCAGTACGGGTTCAAGCCAAGCTACTTGAAGACAGTAGGCGCGTAGAAATTTCAGTGGAAGATAGAGGGGTGGGCATTGACGCCGAGCACCTCGATCAAATTTTTAACGAGTTCTACCAAATTAAGAAAGAAGGGCGTGAGGAAACACGTGGCTTAGGCTTAGGCCTGTCGATTGTTAAGCGTATTAGTCGTTTGTTAGATCTGAAAGTAAAGGTAGTGTCAAAGCCTGGAGTCGGCAGTCGCTTCTCGATTTATATTCCGTATACCGATAAATCAGTGGTATTGCCCGAGCCGCGAAGAAACATAAATACTAATTTTGCGGCCCGATTAGTTGGAGCACAGATTCTTTGCCTAGACAACGATGAGAGCGTGCTTGAGGCTATGCGAACACTGCTTGAAGGGTGGGGTGCAATAGTCACCTCAGTTGCAACCTACAGCCGCGCTGTAGATGCCTTGTCTGAAGTCGATTTTGATTTGATATTAGCCGATTATCGTTTAGATTTTGCCAAGACAGGCTTAGATTTTTTGTTGATCGCCGATATAAAAGGAGCGCTGATTACCGCTGAACAAGATAAAACATTAAAAACACAGGCCAAAGATTTAGGCTATCAATATCTAGCGAAGCCGATCGAACCTGCGGCGCTTAAAGCTGTATTGTTATATCTATTAGACACTGAGGCCTAATTGACTAGCCGTTATTTAGGCTTGGATCCCAGCTTATACTAATGTCTTATGGCGGCTATTGTTAAGACTGGATATTCTTTAGGCAACTAATGTCTCTACTAAGCAACTGATGTTATCAACTGACTTTTATCAACTGACTGTTGTCAACGTAAGTTGTTAACTAATGTTGCTAACGTAAGTCGCTAACGATGGAAAAGGAGGGTTACAAGTATGACTGACGACTATCGGCAATGGCGGGCTAACCCGACCAAGTTTTGGCGTGATCAGGCTCAATGTATCGACTGGTTTACGCCTCCTAATACTATCCTAGCAGAATCACCTGACGGCTCGACGTCATGGTTTGAAGATGGTGTGATGAATTCGTGTTATCTAGCCTTGGATCATCATGTCGACAACGGGCGAGGTCAGCAAACTGCGCTGATTTATGATTCGCCGGTGACCAAGCAGAGTCGTTGTTATTCGTTTTTAGAGTTGCGCGATGAGACCGCAAAGGTTGCTGGCATGTTAGGTGATCTGGGTGTTAGAAAAGGCGATACGGTGATTATTTATATGCCAATGATTCCTCAAGCGGCAATGGCTATGCTCGCCTGCGCGCGAATTGGCGCGGTACATTCGGTGGTCTTTGGAGGGTTCGCTGCGCCCGAATTGGCCTCTAGAATTGACGATGCCAAACCGTCGGTTATTCTGGCGGCCTCATGTGGCATTGAGGTCGATCGCATAATTGAATACAAGCCTCTGATCGACTGCGCAATTGAGTTGGCCGAATTTAAGCCCTCGCATACCATTGTATTGCAACGTGATCAGGCTGTTGCTCTGCTTGATAAATCCATCGATAGAGATTGGGATACCTGTGTCGGCCAGGCGCAGCCGGTTGCGCCAGTTGCACTTCGAGGTGACGACCCGCTTTACATACTTTACACCTCAGGTACCACTGGTAAACCGAAGGGCGTGGTGCGCCAAAACGGTGGGCATGCGGTCGCGCTAAAATACAGTATGGACGCGGTTTACGGCATGCAGCAAGGAGGTGTTTTTTGGTCGGCATCAGACGTTGGATGGGTCGTTGGCCATTCGTATATTGTTTACGGGCCATTGATTCATGGTTGCACAACGATTATGTATGAGGGCAAACCAATAATGACCCCGGATGCTGGGGCTTTTTGGCGTGTTATAGAACAATATTCAGTAAATGCGATTTTTAGTGCGCCAACGGCTTTTCGAGCTATTCGCCGAGAAGATCCTAATGCTGAATTGCTTTCAAAGTACGACATTAGTAGCCTTCGCACTGTATTTGCTGCGGGTGAACGCTTGGATCCAGCAACCCAAGATTGGATGAGCGATAAACTAAGCGTGCCAATAATTGACAATTGGTGGCAAACAGAAACAGGCTGGCCAATCGCTGCAAATCTCATGGGGCGCGAACCTCTAGCGATCAAAAATGGCTCCGCGACTAAGCCTGTCCCAGGTTTTGATATTCAAATTTTAGACGATGGCGGGCAGCCGGTTGCGCATGGAATACAGGGTAATATTGCGATTAAGTTACCGCTGCCGCCATGTTGTTTATCAACGGTGTGGGGTGACCACCAGTGTTTCCTCGACTCATATCTCAGCGATTACTCAGGATTTTATACCAGCGGTGACGGCGGCTATTTCGATCAAGATGGCTATCTTTTTGTGATGGGTCGAGTTGATGACGTAATTAATATCGCCGGACATCGCTTGTCTACTGGTGATATCGAAGAGGTAATTGCCCGGCATCCAGATGTTGCAGAGTGTGCTGTAGTGGCGATGAATGATGAGTTAAAAGGCCAGCTGCCAGTCGGCTTCGTGGTCCTTAACAGCTCAGTGGATAGCACTAGCGATCGTGGTATTGAAGCTGAATTAACTCAATTGGTTCGACAATCGATTGGCCCAATCGCCTGTTATCGGCGTAGCTATGTGGTTTCAAGATTGCCTAAAACCCGATCAGGCAAAGTGCTGCGCAAGGTGCTTAAGGCGATGCTTAATGGTGAGGATGTTTTACTACCGCCGACCATTGATGATGTTTTGTCATTGGATGAAATAAAGAAAGTGCTTTTATAAAAAACACTGCGCGGAGCGTATAAAAGTACTGCGCTGAGCGTATAAAAACACCTCACTGAGCGTATAAGGGCGCTACGCGGAGCGGGGCATATTAAACTCTCCCAGAGCGCTAAATGAACTGCGAGAGTGAATTAAAAAATCTCATGGAGGCTAGCTTAGCCAGTCTTAAGCTCGGGGTTTTTAGCTTCATGTTCTTTGGCAAAGAGTACCGCTTGTGTGCGGTTATTAATCTTTAACTTCTTAAATACGGTCGTGATATGTGCCTTAACCGTTGCCTCGGTGATCTGCAAGTCGACGGCGATCTGTTTATTCAGTTTGCCTTTGCCTATTTCAATCAACACTTTTAGCTGTGAGGGTGTAAGACTGCCTATTTGGTTTGCGGCAATGCTGTGGGCATCAGATGACTCGGTGTTTAGATCAATATTTTCTGGAGCATAAATATCTCCACTTAAAATTACCTCAATCGCTTCTTTTATGGTTTCAGGAGCCGACGACTTAATGATGTAGCCCGAGGCATTGAGCTCCAGACAAGTTCTAATAATACTTGGCTCTTCATGCGCGGAGACCACAACTATTGGGATAGTGGGGTGTTGCTTCTTTAGTAGCGCTAAGTCGGTAAGCCCGTTCGAGTCAGGCATATTTAAGTCAAGAAACACCAATTTAAACGATTGTGCCTCAAGAGCCTGCTTCGTTTCGGCATAGTTAGTTGCACTAATAACCTTAGCACCGGGCAGTGCTGAGCAGGCAATAAAGGCAAGTGCCTCACGAAACAGCGGGTGGTCGTCAGCAATGAGTAGGGTATTTGTCATACTCCACTATAAACATTGGTATCACTGCGACGCAACCTCAAGCGTCACTTCGAGCCTAATACTTTTGTCCAATACTCGTTGACCATCTGTGAGCGTAGACTTGAACCTCTTATAATAATTGGATGGAGAGATCTACCATGAACAACAATGCTGAGGCTTATTGGAAAGCCAATGTAAGTTTGATTGTCAAACTCCTAGTAATTTGGTTTGTAGTGCCGTTTCTTGGTGGAATCGTTTTTGTCGATACACTAAACCAAATTAGTCTAGGCGGTTACCCATTAGGTTTTTGGATTGCCCAGCAAGGGTCTATCTACATGTTCGTGATACTGATTTTTTATTACGCTAAAAAAATGAGTGATCTAGACGACAAATTTGCAGAAGGAGAGGACTAATCATGGAACTTCAAACCTTAACCTATATTGTCGTCGGTTTTACTTTTGCGGTGTATATTGGCATCGCTATTTGGGCTCGAGCCGGATCGACTAAAGAATTTTACGTTGCTGGTGGAGGCATACACCCGATTGCCAACGGCATGGCGACAGGCGCCGACTGGATGTCAGCCGCATCGTTCATATCGATGGCGGGCTTAATTGGCTTCTCTTATCAAGGCTACGGAGGCTCAGTATTCTTACTCGGCTGGACCGGTGGCTACGTGCTGTTAGCAATGTGCTTAGCTCCCTATCTACGTAAGTTTGGCAAGTTCACTGTGCCAGAATTTATTGGTGATCGTTATTACTCCAATACGGCTAAAGTTGTGGCGGTCGTTTGTCTGATTCTAGCCTCAGTGACGTACGTTATTGGCCAAATGAAAGGTATCGGTGTTGCCTTCAGTCGCTTCTTAGAAACGTCATACGAAGCTGGTTTAACCGCTGGCATGATTATCGTGTTCATCTATGCGGTGCTGGGTGGAATGAAAGGGATTACCTATACTCAAATTGCCCAATATGTGGTGTTGATTTTTGCTTACACTATTCCGGCGGTCTTTATCTCCTTAGAGCTAACTGGCAACCCGATTCCTCAGTTGGGTCTCGGTTCAACGTTGCTTTCGGACGGAACTTACGTGCTTGATAAACTCAATCAGGTGGTGACCGAACTCGGCTTCGCGGAGTACACTACATCAACCAGGGGAAGTACCCTGAATATGTTTGTGTACACTATGTCGCTGATGATTGGTACTGCTGGTTTACCACACGTGATTATTCGGTTTTTTACCGTGCCAAGTGTTAAAGCGGCAAGACAATCAGCCGGTTGGGCGCTCGTTTTTATCGCGATTCTATATACCACGGCACCTGCTGTTGCCGGCATGGCACGCTTGAATCTTATGAGTACTATTGAGCCGACTCCAGGCAATTATCTTGCTTACGATGATCGCCCTCAGTGGTTTAAGAACTGGGAAAAAACTGGCTTGCTACAATACGAGGATAAGAACGAAGATGGTCTTATTCAGTATAGTGCTGATAAAAAAACCAATGAAATGGTCAAGATTGACAATGATATCTTAGTGCTTGCAAACCCAGAAATTGCGCGCTTGCCGAATTGGGTGATAGCGCTCGTTGCCGCGGGTGGATTGGCAGCAGCATTGTCGACCGCCGCGGGTTTATTGCTAGCGATATCGTCAGCAATTTCGCATGATCTACTCAAAGGTATCATTCGACCGGATATATCTGAAAAGGCTGAGCTAAACGCATCACGAATTGCCATGGCCTTTACTGTTCTGGCAGCGGGGTACCTCGGGTTTAACCCTCCAGATTTTGCCGCAGGCACGGTCGCGCTCGCCTTTGGGCTAGCGGCTTCGTCTATCTTCCCTGCGATCATGTTAGGAATATTTTATAAGCGCATGAATACCGCTGGCGCAGTAGCCGGTATGCTCTCAGGTATCGGTGTGACGCTGTTTTATGTGTTTCAACATAAAGGCATCATGTTTGTTCAAAGCACCTCTTTCTTAGGTGACTTGGATCCTAACTGGTTCTTCGGCATTGAACCTAACGCATTTGGCGCTGTTGGTGCATTGGTCAATTTTATTGTCGCCTTCGTAGTTTGTAAAATGACGGCTGAACCGCCTAAGCATGTTCAAGACTTAGTTGATTTCATCCGAGCACCACATGGAGCCGGTGATGCGACCTCGCACTAGCGTTGACGTCAGCCAATGTAATTGTTTCGTTGGGCTGTTGATAAGATAGGGTGTGGAAACCCATTATTTGACTTATCCTCTGCGCTAGCAGAGGATAAGTTCTTTATATAGAGGGGCTTATACAGAGCTCATTAGTGAGACTGAGATTAAAATTTAATGAGTATTTTTAAAAACAAACATGTAATTATGGCGATGATCATGGCACCGATTCTTGCCATTGCATCATATTACTTAGTCGACTTGGCGGTTAAAGAGCAGCCGCAAAAAGCGCTTGAGGGAAATACTTATAAGCTCATTGCCAAGTCAAATTGTCGCTTTAGTAGCGGACGATGTGATTTGGAAAACGGGTCGTTTAAATCCACGGTACGTATTTCTTACGATAATGGTCAGCAATTATTGCGTCTTAGTTCAGTCAACGAGTTGCAAGCCGTAAATGTCGGTTTTGTCACTAGTGACGGAACTGAGAGCGGACCTTATAAGTTAACCTCAAACGACGACGCTGGTACACAGTGGAGTACTGAATTCAACGAATTGGCCGATACCAGTACTTTATTGCGCGTGGCATTGAGTGCCAACGACGCACATTACTATTCTGAGACCTTTATGGGTTTCAGCGACTATAAAACATCTTTTAGCAAAGACTTTAGAAAACAGAATTAACGAGTATTCGATATGACAGACAGTAATATTTACCCAGTTTTTGACTCGATTAAACAACGTACACATCTAAGTAAAGACCAATACCTAGAAATGTACGCTCGCTCTCTGGCTGACCCCGATGGCTTTTGGGCTGAGCAAGCGACCGCTAATCTCGATTGGTTTAAATCTTTCGATACGGTCTCTGAATACGATTTTCACAACGGTGATATTAAATGGTTTGAAGGCGGCAAGCTAAATGTCTCGTACAACTGTATTGACCGTCACTTGGCTACTAGGGCAAATCAAACTGCCATCATATGGGAGGGTGATAGCCCTGATCAGAGTAAACAGATCAGTTACCAGCAATTGCACGACGAGGTATGTAAACTCGCCAATGCTATGAAAGGGCAAGGTATTGAGAGGGGCGATAGAGTTTGCCTATACATGCCTATGATTCCTGAAGCGGTGTTCGCAATGCTTGCTTGTACCCGTATTGGCGCAATTCATTCCGTAGTATTTGGCGGCTTCTCGCCGGAAGCCTTACGTGGTCGTATTAACGATTCTGAATGCAAGATGGTCATTACCGCAGATGAAGGCTTGCGTGGTGCTAAAGCGATCCCCCTGAAAGCAAATGTCGATGAGGCCTGTAAAGAAACGCCTTCGATAGAACGTATTTTGGTCTGCAGAGTTACTGGCGGTAATGTCGCTTGGCAAGAAGATCGAGATGTTTGGTATCACGAGGCAGTCGCCAATCAGGTAAACATCTGTGAGCCTGAGCACATGGACGCTGAAGACCCGATGTTTATTTTGTACACCTCGGGTTCGACCGGCACACCAAAAGGTGTTCTGCATACCACTGGCGGTTACCTATTAACGGCGGCTATGACCTTTAAATACGTATTCGATTATCAAGAAGGTGAAATATATTGGTGCACAGCCGATGTTGGCTGGGTAACCGGACACACCTATCTTACTTATGGACCGTTGGTTAATGGTGCCACTACCCTGGTGTTTGAGGGAGTGCCAACGTACCCAGATGCGAGCCGCTTTTGGCAGGTAGTCGATAAACATGAGGTGAATATCTTTTATACTGCGCCAACCGCGTTACGCGCGTTAATGGGGGCAGGAGATCAATTTCTCGAAACTACATCTAGAAGTAGTCTTAGAATACTTGGCACCGTTGGCGAGCCGATCAACCCAGAAGCCTGGGAATGGTACTTTCATAAAGTTGGTAAAGAAAAATGCCCAATCGTTGATACTTGGTGGCAAACCGAAACTGGCGGTATCATGATTGCACCTTTACCCGGCGCGATCGACGCTAAACCCGGATCTGCGACATTGCCATTTTTTGGTGTGGAGCCAGTACTGCTAGATGACGAGGGTAAGGTTCTCGAGGGCGCGGCCTCGGGTAATTTGGCAATTCCTCGATCATGGCCAGGTCAAATGCGCGGTGTTTACAATGACCCTGAGCGCTTTCACCAAGCTTATTTCTCGATGTATCCGGGGTATTATTTTACTGGCGACGGCTGCCGGCGTGATGAAGACGGCTACTACTGGATAACCGGTCGAGTAGATGACGTGATTAACGTCTCAGGCCATAGAATGGGCACCGCCGAAGTAGAGAGCGCTTTGGTGCTGCATAAAGCGGTTGCCGAGGCCGCCGTGGTCGGCTACCCACACGATATCAAAGGGCAGGGCATTTACGCTTACGTGACTTTGATGTCTGGGGTTGACTATAGCGACGATCTTAAGGCCGAATTAGTTAAGCACGTGCGTAAAGAAATCGGTCCGATTGCGACCCCTGACGTAATTCATTGGGCGCCCGGTTTGCCAAAAACACGCTCGGGTAAAATCATGCGCCGCATCTTACGTAAGATAGCGGAAAACGAGCACTCTAATCTTGGAGATACCAGCACGCTCGCTGACCCGACTGTAGTGCAAGATCTAATCGACAGTCGAGATTAATAATTTAGCTCAAGCAATCTACCTCAAGTAATCTACCTCAACTGTTGCAAGGCGCTGTTTAAGCGCCTTGCAACAACGTAGCTTGGACTTTGTCACACCTGCGTAAACCGGTTAGCAGAGCCGCCCTCTGTGACATTTTAATTTGACACTTTAAGATGATCGCATTTGCTGCGATACTCCATTGCTATTGTCACTATCATCTTACAACAAACCGATGTCAGATTTGCCTGCTTGCCCCTCTTGTAACTCGACCTATACGTATCAAGATCGAGAGCTATTTAATTGCCCCGAGTGCGGAAAAGAATGGTCTGCTGAAGCGGCAGAAGAACAGCATGCGGTTCTTTGTTCGAATGGTAATGAATTGAATGATGGCGACTCGGTAACAGTAATAAAAGACCTAAAAATCAAAGGCTCTTCGTCTGTTGTTAAGGTAGGAACTAAAGTAAAAAACATTCGAGTACTCGATCCAGAGTACATCACAGATGGGCATGACATTGATTGTAAGATCGACGGCTTTGGCGCCATGAAATTAAAATCGAGTGTGGTCAAAAAAAATTAACAAAACTAAATTAATCTAGTCGCCTTAGAGCGGTAGGAGTAAATAATGAGTGTTTCACTTTACAATATAAGTGTTGGGTCGTACCTGCAAGCCTTAAGTGGCCTGGTCATAGTGTTAGAAAAAGGCGCTGTATTTGCCGCTGAAAACAACATTGATGCTGACCAATTTGTTGCTGCCAAGCTGCATGACGATATGTTGCCATTTCTGTTTCAAGTTAACTGTGCGCGCTTGCATTCTATAGATGCGCTGGAGTCATTGAAAAGCGGCGAGTCTATCCCACCGAAAACCATCGATAAATACGACTATAAGGGCTTGCAGAAGATGATCGCTGATACTATCGATGAGCTTAAAAGTGTGTCGGCTGACGAAGTCAACTCGGCACTAGGTAAGACCGTGATTTTTAAGTTTGGCGGGCGTGAAATACCGTTTACCGCTGAAAATTTCATTTTGTCATTCTCTCTGCCTAACCTGAATTTTCATATTACCACTGCTTACGATATCTTAAGAAACAAAGGAGTGCCGTTAAGTAAGGGCGATTTTCTTGGTAAAATGCGCATCGGTGTATAGCGATTATATCAACATGAAAAGCTTAGAAATTAGAACTTATTGAGGAGTAGGCATGACCACACAACTATTTGATTTAACTGGAAAAGTAGCATTAGTGACCGGTGCTAGCCGCGGTATTGGCGAGTCTATTGCTAAGCTATTAGCCGAGCAGGGCGCTCATACCATCGTTTCTAGCCGGCGAGCTGAATCGTGCGACCAAGTGGTCGCAGAAATTAAAGCAGCGGGCGGCTCGGCCGAGACCATGGCGTGCCATATTGGCGATATGGATAACATCATCGAAACCTTCGCTAAAATTAAAGACAGGCACGGAAAATTAGATATTTTGGTCAACAATGCCGCAACTAATCCGTATTTTGGTCATATATTGGACACTGATTTGGGCGCCTATAACAAGACTGTTGATGTCAATATTCGCGGCTACTTCTTTATGTCTATCGAAGGCGGCAAGCTGATGCGCGACAACGGCGGCGGCTCCATTATCAACACCGCGTCTATCAATGGGTTGCAGCCGGGTTATCACCAAGGCATTTACTCGATCACCAAAGCGGCGGTTATTAATATGACCAAGTCGTTTGCCAAAGAATGTGCTGAGTTCAATATTCGGGTTAACGCGCTATTACCCGGTTTAACTAAAACCAAGTTTGCTGGCGCATTGTTTGAGAATGAAAATATGCATAAGGCCGCGATGGCGAGCATTCCGATGCGCCGACATGCCGAGCCAGACGAAATGGCCGGTACGGTGTTGTATCTGGCTTCAGATGCGAGCAGTTACACCACAGGAGAGTGCATAGTAGTTGACGGCGGTTTTACAATTTAATGCGCGCCTTACTTAATATATTCGGTTTGAGTATTGTCTTTGCCTTAGCCTATCTATTTGCTTGGCCTGTCGACGTTAACCCGGTTGGTTGGAAAGCACCTATCAACCTCGGTTACGTTGGTAAGTTTGCCGTCAATCAAAAACTCGAATCATTCGATAAATTGACCATGGGCGGCATGTCTGGACCAGAAGCGGCGGTGCAAAGCCCAGATGGCAGCTTAATAGCGACGTCTCATGAAGGCTGGTTGATACGTTGGGATGGTGATCAAATCGAAGGCGTGCCGTTTATCGATGTTGGTGGCAGGCCATTAGGGATAGATTTTGATGCCCAAGGTAATTTGTGGATTGCTAACGCTTACACCGGCCTGATGAAGTTGTCGCCCTTAGGTGAATTGACAACTGAACTGACGGAGGTAGACGGTATTGCCGTGCGCTATGCGGATGATATAGTGGTGGCGGCAAACGGTAAGATCTATTTCAGTGATGCCTCGACTCGGTTCTCAGCCCAAGACTATAGCAGCACCCTAGCCGCGAGTTTGCTTGACATAATGGAGCATAGCGATAATGGGCGCATTATTGAATTTGATCCCGTCAGTGGCGAAGCACAGATCGTACTCGCCAACCTAACCTTTGCCAATGGCGTTGCCGCTGATCCTCAGGGGCGTTTTATTTTGGTTGCTGAAACAGGCGAATATCGAATCTGGAAGCACTGGATATCGGGCCCCGAGAAGGGTAAGTCCGAGGTTATCATTGATAACCTTCCCGGCTTTCCTGATAACGTACACATTGGTGCCAATGGCCGCTACTGGGTTGGCCTAACCGCTCCTAGGTCTAAACTGCTAGACGATTTAGCCGGTGAGCCATTTTGGCGCAAAGTGGTTCAACGCTTACCTGCTATCATGGGGCCACAAGTTATGCCCTATGGAATGGTGATAGCAATTGATGAAAACGGTAAGGTACTTGAGAATTTACAGGCTCCCAATGGGGCCGCCTATGCCACTACTGGGGTTGCCGAATCGAGAGAACATATTTACGTAACTAGCTTGACTGCTCCATTTTTGGCGCGTTACAGCAAAGATGATCTAGGGATATCAAATTGATCAATTGGCCGATCTTAAATGCTAATTAAATATGCTCCGATAATCATTACTGGGGCGTCTCTGTTTGTCGCCATAGGCCTGCATTGGATGTATAAAACGTCTTTTTTATTGCCGTCGTTTCTAGCGGCAATCTGCACTAGCGCTGTGTCTTTAGTATGCTTTAGGTTGATTGCTGGCTCTGACCCAAGTGCGACACGAATGCCATGGAATGCCATTGGATTTGCCTTTGGCTCTGGGTTTGTACTAGCCTTGTTGATTGGTTACCTAATGAAATATGCACCGAATCTCTTCACTAAACTTTAGCGCCGAGGGGTGTTCACTTGAGTCGGGCTAAGTCGGATATTCGAACCCTAGAAGCGGGTCAGCTAGAAATTCGAATCGCCAAGGAGGCCGATTTCGAGCAAATTTGGTCCATATTCAGTGATGTAGCCTCCCCCGGCGATACCTATGCCTATGAAGTAGATTGCACTAAGGTTGACGCTCATACGCTATGGATGCAGCAGCCGAGACAGACTTATGTAGCCACCTTGAATGATCAAGTACTCGGAACTTACTACATTAAGACCAACCACGCGGGACCTGGGAAACACGTTTGTAATTGTGGGTATATGGTTAGCGCATCAGCTCGCGGAATGGGGTTAGCAACTCGCATGTGTATTGACTCGCAAAAACGAGCCCGGGCGTTTGCTTATCAAGCAATGCAATTTAACTTCGTGGCCGCTTCAAACGAGGATGCAGTTCGACTTTGGCTAAAGCTAGGCTTTGACGAAGTAGGGCGCTTGCCAAAGGCGTTCAACCATCCAAGTCTGGGGATGGTTGACGCCCTAATTATGTTTAAAAAGTTATCCTAAAATCCATTATCAAGCCTTTACCACTTAGCACTCACAAACTTATACAATTTTAAGCCGAAAGCAGTTTATAGCAAGGAGTGTAGTGACCCGATAGCTTCATTCGACGTTGCTCGACAAAACTGTTTAATAAGGTATCAAGAGAGGCCATTAGTTCTGGGTCGCCATCGAGCGTATAAGGCCCATGATCTTTAATTGCTTGAATGCCATATGGCTTTACGTTGCCTGAGACAATACCTGAAAAAGCACGTCGTAAGTTCGCCGCTAAGCTGGCTGGATCTTGGTCTTTTTGTAAGTTGAGCGACGCCATATTTTCATGAGTGGGGTCAAATGCATGCTGGAATGGCTCTTCAATGGTGAGGCTCCAGTTATAAAAGAACGCATCATCTAAGGCGCGTCGATTTTTATAGACTTTCGACATTGCTTTGCTCATGTGCTTAGCAACTTTAACCGGGTCATCAATAATGATTTCGTATAGAGATTGGGCTTCGGCGCCAATGGTCTTGCCAATAAACTCATCCAGTTGCTCAAAGTAGGCTTTACTGACTTCAGGCCCGGTAAACACCACCGGCACTATAATGCCTTTGTTTTTAGCGTTTAATAGTACGCCTAAAATATACAGAATTTCCTCAGCCGTACCGGCGCCACCAGGGAATACAACAATGCCATGGCCTAGACGAACGAAGGCTTCTAATCGCTTCTCAATGTCGGGCATTATAATCAATTCGTTAACCACCGCGTTTGGCGCTTCAGAGGCGATGATTCCGGGCTCAGTGATGCCGATGTAGCGTGCGTCGGTAACACGTTGCTTAGCATGCGCAATAGCAGCACCTTTCATGGGGCCTTTCATTGCTCCAATGCCACACCCAGTGCAGATGTCCATACTTCGTAAGCCTAAGCGGTAGCCAACTTCCTTGCTATAATCGTATTCGAGGTTGCTTATTGAGTGACCGCCCCAGCATACAACTAGGTTCGGGCGTCGGCGAGGTTTTAGGGCTTTAGCGTGGCGTAATGTTTTGAACACCATGTCGGTAATCGATTCACCATTTTTTTGCCAAATCTCAACTTGATCTTGTAAAAACACAATATCGCGCAGAACAGCAAATAAATGGCTTCGAATTCCTTCGATGATTTTTCCGCCAACAAAGGCATTTTTAGGGGCATTACTCACTTTGAGCTTAACCCCTCGAGCGGAACTTATCAGCTCAATCTTGAAGTCGGCATGTGCCGCTAATAGTTCGTGTCCGTCATCGCTGTCGGCGCCAGTACTAAGAACAGCGAGGGCGCAGTTGCGGAATAGGCTGGCGTAAATACTTCGGCTTGAATCTTGCAAGCTAGCAATTTCGCTTTTGGATAAAATATCCAAATCTCCTTTGGGAGTAATAATGGCATCTACCATGGTATGTCTCTTATTTGTTTCGGTTAGGCAATGTAATCAGTCGTTATTATGCGCCTACTGGCTAGTAGCCAAGGCAAAAAAAAGGCCGTCCGAAGACAGCCTCTTTCGCTATGATGTGCTTAGTTTAACGCTCAGACGCGGCTTTGCCAATCAATTGATTAACAACTTCGAACATTTCAGCGGTACCACCACCTAACTTTTGGCTAGTAAGGTATTTGCCATCGACAACGATTGCTGGCACGCCATCGGCGCCTGACTGACGAGTAATCTTTTTCGCCGCACGCATTTTATTACTCACGTCAAATGAGTTAAACGCCGATTCGGCTTGCTCTTCAGTTATATCATAGTCAGCTAAGAAAGCGACCAATTGATTGATGTTATTCAATGACTTACGTTCTACATGAATAGAGCTAAAGAATTTGTCATAGGCTGCTTCTGGAACACCGAGTGTTTGCATTGTATAGAAAGCTTTGCCATGAAATTCCCAGCGAGCGCTAAAAATAGCGGGTACTTTTTTGAACTCAGCATTAGCGGGCATATCTTTTTTCCACTGCTTTATTGCTGGCTCTAAGGCAAAGCAATGTCCACAACCGAACCAAAATAACTCCGCGACTTCTATTTTGTCGCCGGTAGTCACCGTCATTGGCTCGCGTGTTTCCTGGTATTTGCTTGAATCAACCGTTTGTGCGACTGTCTCACCCTGACAGGCCATAAGGATTGTTGCGACGAGTACAAAAGCGCTTGCGCGCAAGGTTTGGCTAAGTGCCGAAGAAGTATTTTCCATAAATGTCTCTAAATATAAAGCCTAGTAGTTAAGTTCAGTAGTGTAAGTTCAGTAGTTAAGTTCAATGGTCGTGCTACGAACATGATCAGAAAGAATGTGCCATATTCGTTAATGTATGTATAGATATTTTGTCACAGCAAAGATTAACGATAGCTTAACATTGTTTAAGTTATGTCGTTGTAGGGGTACCACAGCATGCTAGCGGCTTGGTTTATGCATGATTATTGCTATAGCTTTATCTAAGCACAAAAAAGACGACCAATGGTCGTCTTTTTTGATTAATGCTTCGGCCGGAGCCGGAAGCCAGAGCCATTTAGCTATTAGCCAAACTGGTTCATCGTATTATCTTCACCCGACGCTTTCAAAGCGGCATCGCCAGAGAAGTATTCTTTATGGTCGTCGCCCATGTTCGAGCCGGCCATGTCTTGATGCTTAACGCAGGCTAGGCCTTGACGGATTTCTTTACGTTGAACGCCTTTTACATAAGCCAACATACCTTCTTCGCCGAAATAACCTTTTGCAAGGTTGTCGGTCGACAGTGCCGCAGTGTGGTAAGTCGGTAACGTAATCAAGTGGTGGAAAATACCCGCTTCACGTGCACCATCACGTTGGAAGTTTTGAATCATAGAGTCGGCACGGTCGGCAAGCTCTGTGCCATCGTACTTAACATCCATTAATTCATCACGGTTGTAGGCGCTTACGTCGTCACTCGCTTCAACCATCAAGTCATAGGCTTGCTGGCGGAAAGACAAAGTCCAGTTGAATGACGGTGAGTTGTTGTAAACCAATTTAGCATTCGGAACCACTTCGCGAATTCGGTTTACCATTCCACCGATTTGGCCTACGTGTGGCTTCTCAGTTTCGATCCAGATAAGGTCGGCACCGTTTTGTAGGCTAGTAATAGAGTCAAGGACACAACGGTCTTCGCCAGTGCCTTCTTTGAATTGGAATAAACCACTTGCTAGACGCTTAGGTCGAACCAGACTGCCATCACGGTGGATAACAACGTCGCCGTTTTTCATTTGAGCTGGAGTAAGCTCTTCGCAATCTAGAAAAGCGTTGTATTGGTCGCCCAAGTCGCCGGCTTCGTTAGTTACCGCGATTTGCTTAGTTAAGCCAGCCCCTAACGAGTCAGTACGTGCAACGATGATGCCGTTGTCAACGCCAAGCTCTAAGAAGGCATAACGTACCGCGTTAATCTTCGCTAGGAAGTCAGCGTGAGGTACGGTTACCTTACCGTCTTGGTGGCCACATTGTTTTTCGTCAGATACTTGGTTTTCGATTTGAATCGCGCACGCACCCGCTTCAATCATTTGCTTGGCAAGTAAGTAAGTTGCCTCTTCGTTTCCGAAACCGGCATCAATGTCTGCAATGATCGGTACAACGTGAGTTTCGTGGTTGTCGATTTTGTTTTGCACTTCTTGCGCAGCAACCATGTTGCCAGCCGAGCGAGCTGCGTCCAATTCTTTGAATAAGTGGCCTAGTTCACGTGCGTCAGCTTGGCGTAGGAAAGTATACAATTCAGCAATCAACGCAGGTACAGACGTCTTCTCGTGCATTGATTGATCAGGCAACGGGCCGAACTCAGAGCGTAATGCTGCGATCATCCAACCAGAAAGATATAAGTAACGTTTACTCGTTGTGCCGTGGTGCTTTTTGATCGCGATCAGCTTTTGTTGGCCGATAAATCCGTGCCAGCAACCTAGAGACTGAGTGTAGCTGCTTGAATCAGCATCGTAGTCGTCCATGTCTTGGCGCATGATGTCGGCGGTGTATTTTGCGATTTCAATGCCTGTTTGAAAGCGGTTCTGCAATTTCATGCGAGCCGTGTACTCAGGGTCGATCGCAGCCCATTGTGATCCATTGTCGTTGATCAGCTGGTCTGCAGCTTCTACATTTTGCTTATAAGTAGACATAATTAACTTCCTGCTTATTTATGTTAATAACTGGCTTTCCTAAAAAAGCCTCTAAATTTGTGCTCGCTAACGAATGAAAGACTTAAGGCTATTATTGTTGCTTAACCCTCTATTCAGACTTTCTCAAAAAAACCGTTTAAGGCTTTCTTGTTCAGCGTTGTGTTAGCAATCTTTCAATTGATGGGCGCACTTTACGCTTCAAAATGATCCGGATAAAGGGCTAAAGTGGCATAATTACCATTCGCAAACTGAATAATGGCGTCATCATTCATTATTCTTCTAGCAAACGCCTTAACTATTTTTACAATGAATAGTAGGGATTTAGGCAAGTTAAATGTATGGCGGTGTAAACTTGTATTCATAGGCTTTTATGAAAGACTTCCAATGATCCCGCATTGACCTAGTAAGGAGTGGATTCAGCACTATAAATTCACACAACGGTGCGTCGACTGTTGCCATGACATTCGCTTCGCGGTGGTCACTTAGCGACAAGTATAAATATATGAAAAATGAGAAACGTATGAGTAATTACACCGACAGAGAAAATTTGAAAGTTAGCCCAATTCTGGCTGACTTTATTGAGTCCGAAGTTTTACCAGGCCTTAAGCTTGAATCCGATTCATTCTGGAAATCTTTGGCCGGTGTGATCGATGACCTTACTCCGACTAATAGAGAGCTATTAACCGAGCGTGATGATATTCAAGCCAAGCTCGATTCATGGAATCTGGCCAACAAAACCTGTTTTGATGCCGAGGTGTATAAATCGTTTTTGTATGAAATTGGCTATTTAGTAGAAGAGGGCGACAATTTCACTATCACCACTGACAATGTTGACGCTGAGATTGCCCGGCAAGCCGGTGCACAACTGGTGGTTCCCACGTCAAACGCTCGTTTTGCGCTAAATGCCACTAATGCTCGTTGGGGCAGCCTATACGATGCTGTTTACGGCACTGATATTATTGCCGAAGATGGCGGCGCTCACAAGTCTGGGCCTTATAATCGGGTTCGAGGCGACAAGGTGATCAAGTTTGGTCGCGATCTATTGGATAAACATTTCCCCCTTGCAAAAGGCTCGCACGCCGAGGTGGTCTCGTACCAAGTTGATGCCACTGGCTTAACCGCGAGATTAGAAGACGGACAGTCTACTGGCCTACACGATCAACAACAATGCGTAGGCTTCAAAGGCGAGCGATCTTCACCATCGTCAATATTGTTGCTCCATAACGGTCTATACGTAGCTATTGAGATTGACCCAACGTCGCCGGTCGGCAGTACTGACAAAGCAGGCGTTACTGACCTAACAATGGAAGCCGCGTTAACCGCCATTCAAGATTTTGAAGACTCGGTAGCGGCGGTCGATGCTGAGGATAAAGTAGGCGTTTATCGCAATTGGTTGGGGCTGATGAAGGGCGACTTGAATGAAACATTTATAAAGGCAGGCAAGCCCATGACTCGATCGTTACAAGCCGATCTAAGTTATACGGCATTTGATGGCTCAGAGTTACGCTTGCATGGCCGCAGCTTATTGTTCTGTCGTAACGTCGGTCACTTGATGTCTAATCCCGCTGTGCTTGATCAAAACGGCGATGAGATTCAAGAGGGCATTATGGACGCGATGATATGCGTGTTAATTGCTAAGCACGATCTTATCGGTAATAGCGAATTCCGAAACTCGCGCACTGGCAGCATATACATTGTCAAACCTAAGATGCACGGCCCCAAAGAAGCGGCTTTCGCCAACACTTTGTTCAATCGGGTAGAAGACGAACTTGGCCTCGAACGGCATACGGTCAAGATTGGCGTTATGGATGAAGAGCGACGCACCACCGTCAACCTCAAGGAATGTATACGCCAAGTTAAAGATCGAGTGGTCTTTATTAATACCGGCTTTTTAGATCGAACCGGTGACGAAATCCACACCAGCATGTTGCTTGGTGCGATGGCGCCAAAAGCTGAAATTAAAAAGCAACAATGGATATCGGCCTATGAAGACTGGAACGTCGATATCGGCTTAGAGTGTGGTTTTTCGGGTAAGGCGCAAATCGGCAAAGGAATGTGGGCCATGCCAGATGAAATGGGCGAGATGTTGCAGCAAAAAAGTGCTCATCCTAAGTCTGGAGCTAATACCGCGTGGGTTCCTTCGCCTAATGGCGCAACGCTACATGCAATCCACTATCACGAGACGGATGTGTTTAAGGTTCAAGCTACTTTGAAAAGCAGAGCTCGTGCGTCGATCGACCAGATTTTAACAATCCCGTTGTGTGCTGATCCACAGGCGCTGAGTGCTGAGGATATTCAGGCCGAGTTAGATAACAATGCTCAAGGAATCTTGGGTTACGTGGTTCGATGGATTGATCATGGCGTTGGTTGCTCTAAAGTCCCCGACATTCATAATGTTGGTTTGATGGAAGATCGCGCGACATTACGCATTTCAAGTCAACACATTGCCAACTGGTTAGAGCACGGTTTGACCAATGAAGCGCAAATTAACGCAACCTTTGAGCGCATGGCCGCGGTGGTCGATCAACAGAACGCTGGCGACCCTAATTACACGCCAATGGCAGGTGATTTTGACTCAAGCATCGCCTATCGAGCCGCTATAGAATTGTGCTTAGAGGGCAAGCAGCAGCCAAATGGTTACACCGAGCCGTTACTGCATCAGTATCGCTTGAAGTTGAAAGCAGCGAGTTAAGTTAGAGTTAGTTTATTGTTGGCGCTTAGTTTGGCTGTTGCTAAGCGTCAATTTTGCATCAAATACTAGGTTTACTGCGTTTTCTGAACTGACACATGGTGTCTTCAACAACACAGTGGTAGCATTACGGACCTCTGATTTACTCCTAAACGCACTCAAATGTCTGAGAAAATAATTACTGCCATTACCAATCAATTGCACACTGTAATTGACCCATACACGATGACCAAAATCACCGCGGCAAAGAGCCTTAAAAAGGTGACTGTTGATGATTCAAAAGTGTCGGTCTACTTGTCTAAGGGTTACCCAATAACCCCTGTGGTGCAGGAGCTTTCTGAGTTGGTTAGAGATGCGCTAACTGATTTGCCGATCGAGAATCGAGCGCTTGAGGTGATTATTGACCAAGAGATTATCTCTCATACGGCTCAGCAAGGTGTTAAGGCAGTTCCGGGAATAAAAAATATTATCGCTGTGGCGTCAGGCAAGGGTGGTGTTGGAAAATCCACCGTCTCGGCTAACTTGAGCCTAGCCTTGTCAGCGGCAGGAGCCAAAGTGGCTATCTTGGATGCTGATATTTACGGTCCAAGCCAGCCTCGAATGATGGGCGTAAGCGGCAAGCCAGAAGCCTTAGATAATAAAATGCTAGTGCCGATGATAGGCCACGGACTAAAGATAATGTCGATTGGGTTTTTAGTCGAAGAGGATACGCCAATGATTTGGCGTGGTCCAATGGTGACCCAAGCCTTAGAGCAAATGTTACGCGGCACGTCGTGGAATCACGATGGCGAAGAGATAGATTACTTAGTAATCGACTTGCCACCAGGCACTGGCGATATTCAACTAACGCTGTCGCAAAAAGTGCCAGTTTCGGGCGCGGTTATTGTTACCACGCCTCAAGACATCGCCTTGCTAGATGCCCGTAAAGCCTACAAAATGTTTGAAAAGGTCGATGTGCCAATTTTCGGTATTATCGAAAACATGAGCACCCATGTATGTACTAATTGCGGTCATGAAGAAGCGATTTTTGGCGAAGATGGTGCGCAAAAGATGGCTGACGATTACTCGCTTGATGTGCTTGGTGAAATCCCACTGGAAATGTCGATTCGTGAGTTGGCAGACGCCGGCACGCCGACGGTTGTAGCATTGCCTGAGTCAGAAACGGCTAAACGCTATCAGAGCATCGCGCTCAAAATTGCTGGCAAGTTATCGGTTAAAAAGAAAGACTTCAGTAGCGCTTTCCCAAATATTGTTGTGGAGAACACATAGTATGAGTGATAGCAGCATCGGTAAATTGTTTCGCGTAACTACCTTCGGCGAAAGTCATGGCAAGGGTATTGGTTGTATCGTTGATGGTTGTCCGCCGAATCTAGGGCTTAGCGAAGAAGATTTACAGCCGGATTTAGATCGCCGTAAACCTGGCCAATCTAAATTTACGACTCAGCGCCGTGAGGCCGATGAAGTGCAAATCTTCTCCGGCGTGTTCGAAGGCAAAACCACGGGCACTTCGATTGGTATGATTATTCATAATACCGATCAAAAATCGAAAGATTACTCCAATATTATGGATACCTTTCGACCAGGTCACGCTGACTATACCTATCACCATAAATACGGCAATCGCGACTACCGCGGTGGCGGACGTTCGTCAGCCAGAACCACGGCAATGATTGTCGCCGCTGGTGGTATTGCCAAGAAATATTTAAATGAGAAAGAGGGCATTGAGATACGCGGATATCTGGCTCAGATGGGTAACGTGAAAGCCGAATCAGTTGATTTTGATGAGGTAGCGAATAACCCTTTCAATTGCCCTGACGCCTCAAAAGTTGCCGATATGGAAGCATTAATCAAGCAACTCCGCCGTGATGGTGATTCCGTTGGTGCAAAGATTACAGTTGTAGCAAATAATATGCCTGTCGGCTTAGGCGAACCGGTGTTTAATGAACTTGACGCTGACATCGCTAAGGCGTTGATGAGCATCAACGCGGTAAAAGGCGTAGAGATTGGTGCAGGTTTCGATTGTGTTGAGCAGCGAGGGTCCGAACACCGTGACGAGCTATACCTTGATGGCTTTGACTCTAATAATGCGGGTGGTATTCTCGGCGGAATCTCGTCTGGCCAAGATGTGGTCGCTAGCCTCGCGTTAAAACCTACTTCGAGCATTACCAAGCCTGGCAATAGCATTGATAGCAAAGGTAATCCGGTTGAGGTTGTTACCAAAGGTCGTCATGATCCCTGTGTTGGTATTCGTGCCGTGCCGATAGCCGAAGCAATGCTGGCGATAGTGATTATGGACCATTATCTTCGACATCGAGCGCAGTGCGCGGATGTCAAGGTTGATACGCCAAAGATTCCAGCTAGTCGCGCTTAGGGATTGGTTTTTTTGGTCTGGTTTTCGAGATGCCCTTAAAGGGGCATCTCCTAGACGCAAGGCGATATTCTACCCAGCCGATACCGTCACCGGCACACCATTCAAGGCGGCATTGCCACTAAGCTTATCGATAAACTTGTCGTCGGTAAGCTCGTTGCAGTTAACACCGTCTTGCTGAACCGCGATGCCCATTTTAACCGCGTATTTCTTATGCCCCCAGCCATGCGGCAGACTTACCACGCCTCGCATTACCTCGTCGGTTGACATGACTGTAGTGATGACCTCGCCAACTCGAGATTGAACCTTAACTTGAGATTCATTACTCAAGCCGCGATCTAGCATATCCTCTGGGTGCATCATTAACTGCCAGCGTGGCTTACCTTTTACCAAACGATGATAGTTATGCATCCATGAATTATTGCTGCGCACATGTCGCCTGCCGATTAGCAGTAATTCATCCGCAGCTCGGTCGGTAGCCGATTCAGCCAAACGCATGAGATCATTAATTAAAAACTCGGGTGCGCACATGATTTTGCCAGACTCGGTCGCTAGGCGAGCAACAATACCCGGCTCCAATGGCCCCAAATCTATGCCATGTGGCTGAGCCTTTATTTTGTCTAAGGTTAGTGACATTTCTGGATTCTGCTCTGCACCGTAATAGTCGTGCTCGATACCGTGCGCAACCATTACATCTGGGGCAGGAAGCGGGCGAAAGTCCTTTCCTTTTAGCTCTGATATTTTAGACGATACGGCATTGAAGATTTCCCAGTCGTGCATTGCTTCATCGTTCGCAGCAAATACAGCGGGGTTAAAACGGGTGCAATTACGTACTGCCAACCTGAAGAAAGCGATATCGTAATGATCATGCTCAAGTGGGCTGGTTGGTGGCAAAATTATGTCTGCGTGACGGGTAGTAGCGTTGATATAGAAATCAAAGGCGACATAAAAGTCTAGGCCGGAAAAGGCTTTATCTAGTTCTGACGCATTGGCACTGGATATCACTGGGTTGCCGGCAATAGTGACCATGGCTTTTATTTGCCCATCACCCGGCGTCAGCATTTCTTCGGCCATTGTCACCGCTGGCAGTTCGCCAGCAAACTCGGGTAATCCACTGACGCGAGATTTAAACAGATCAAAATGGCCACCACCTGGCGTGCCTTTCTTCACATAGGCAAAGGCGGGTGAGGTCGCGATAGCGCCGCCTTCGGTGTCTAGCGAGCCGATCAGAATATTGATCACTTGAATCGCCCATTGGCACAAAGAGCCAAACTCTTGCACCGATACGCCCATTCGGCCGTAAATAACCGCTTTGTCGGTAGTCGCAAGTTCTATTGCTAGATCTCGGATAGCGTCAGCATCTATGCCCGATTGTTGTTCGGCAAGTTCTAAGCTGAAGCCAGATACCGCTGTACGAATAGCGTCAAGGCCGTCTAAGTGGTCTTCAAGATGGCCCAGATTGAGCTGGTTTTCTTTGAATAAAGTGTTAATGATGGCCATCAATACATACGCATCAGAACCCGGCTTAACAAAAATATGTTGATCGGCGACAGTCGCAGTTTCGCTTCGCCTTGGGTCGATGACCACTAATTTTCCGCCGCGGGCTTGCAAATCTTTCAAACGCTGAGGTGCATTCGGCATAGTCATTATGCTGCCGTTTGATGCCAGTGGATTACCGCCTAAAATTACCATCAAGTTAGTGCGGTCAATATCAGGGATCGGAATAAGGAATTGATGGCCGTACATAGCATACGACGTTAATTGGTGTGGTAGTTGGTCTAAGGAGGTGGCAGAAAAGTTATTCTTAGTTTTGACCGCGCGGCGTAAAAGCGAGCCATGTGTTAAGTTGCCATAATTATGCACACCAGGGTTGCCAGCGTAAAAGCCAACGGCGTCTTCGCCGTGTTTTTGCTGAGCCTCGACGAGGCGCTTCGCTGTGGTGTCAATCGCCTCTTGCCAAGATATTTCGATCCAATCTTTACCAACACGCTTAACCGGCTTGCGTAGACGGTCGGGGTCATTATGAATATCGGCAATGGCGGTTGCTTTTGGGCAGATAAACCCTTTACTGATCGGGTCAGCTTTATCGCCTTTAATTGAGAGAATTTCATCGCCTCGTGTTTTGATTTCTAGGCCGCAAATTGCTTCGCATAAGTGGCACGCTCGATGATGAATTTTTACAGCGGATTCGGACATTTTCTCTCCATTATTATTTTTATTATATTGCCCTTATAATATCTCAGCTTGAGTGATTTGTCAGTGAGCTGAACTGGTCGCGGTACTGTCTTGGTGATAGCCCTAAGTTTTGGCGAAAATGGTGGCGTAGCACATTGGCATTTTCAAAGCCGCTTGCTTGTGCGATATGCTCTACTGAAAGTCGATTTTGCTCTAGCGCGGTCTTGGCTAGGTTGAGGCGTTGCGTGGTAATCCATTGTTTGGCGCTGCAGCCATGGGTATTGCGAAAACGTCGATCAAAGGTGCGGCGCGACATGTTAGACCGCGTTGCTAAGTTGTCAATGGTTATCTCTGACGCTAAGTTGTTTAAAGCCCAGTGCAAAGCAGCATCAAAAACCGTCGAGCGTTCCAGTAGTGGTGTCTCTACGTACTGAGATTGCCCACCTTTTCGGTGCGGAGCCATCACCAGCTGTCGAGCCACCTGGTTGGCTATATTGCTGCCAAAATCGCAGCGTATCACTTCTAAACCAAGGTCGATTGCGGCGGCACTGCCCGCTGAGCACCCCACATTGTGCTCGAAGATATAGAGCACATCTTCTATATAGCTGAGCTGCTTAAAGCGGTGTTTGAACAATTCGGCGTAGCGCCAATGGGTGGTGGCCTTGCGATTATCAAGCACGCCTAACTCGGCTAATAAGAATGCGCCTGAGCAAAAGCTGATGATGGTTTTAGATGATTGCTGAAAAGCTCGAATTTGACCTGCCAGAATTGGTTCAATATCACGCGTTTCTGTTGGCCATGAAGGCACTACCAACATATCGTAAGGCTCAAGCGAGCTGATTTTTTTGACCCCCAAACTTA
Organism: Arenicella sp.; assembly: GCA_046709645.1. Classification (GTDB taxonomy): domain Bacteria; phylum Pseudomonadota; class Gammaproteobacteria; order Arenicellales; family Arenicellaceae; genus Arenicella. The sequence continues at coordinate 44,425 of JBKEFT010000024.1, read as the reverse complement.
CACCGCAAGTTGAACTCAGTAGGCCGTTGTCAAACGTTACCACTTCAGTCGAGTACCAGCTTTCAAATTCTGGGCGTTGCAAACCAAACAGCTCGACGGCACAGCCTAGCTCGAACAAGGCAGCACCATGATACGAAAGAATTGCGACTTGTTTCATAAGGAGCCTCTGATTAAGTATAAACGGTCTCTGTAAGTCTTGAAGCGTACAGCGACTAGGCGCCGCTCGAGGCTAATGGCCGTAGTCCTTAGTGAGAGCGGGAACAACGTAGATGTGCGCTTAAAGCCTTACCCTACCGGGCTTTCAAGCGGATCCACACTCGGCGTTATTTTTTTTTGACGTGACTAGTCATGCCTACAAAACAATGCCTTGATTGTGAATCAGCTTGAAAGCCAGAGATCATTTAGACTTAATCAGAGGCTCCATAAGGAGAGTGATCAGGGATAATGGCTAGAAATCAACGATAACTGTCTTTCAGGCCAATTTCAATTGCTGTTGCTCAGCCTATAATGTTGTTTCTTCAAACCCTATAGAGAATCTTCAAATGTCATCAGCCGTATCTCGACCTAAAGCCGCCGCGTCTAATAGTGCGCTTGCACACTTTGACGCATTGTTAACCTTCGAAACTGATTGCTGGGACGTTCGCCATGCAATTACAAATGAGACTAAAGATTTTGTCTTGCTTGATGTCCGAGCACAAACTGATTTTTATCAGGGCCATGTAATTGGAGCGCTTTGTTTGCCACATAGCCAGATCAATCAACGCCGACTCGTGGAGTATGATGACAAGACCTTATTTGTCGTCTATTGCGCTGGCCCGCACTGCAATGGCGCCGATAAAGCAGCGCTGAAATTAGCAAAGCTAGGTAGGCCGGTGAAGAAGATGATCGGAGGAATCACAGGTTGGCTTGACGAAGGGTTTGACTTAGAGGTTTAGACACTATTAAAGCAATAAGAGCCCGGTACTGTTATTAATTCACGTTAAATTATTAATGTATTTCAAGAGGAGCATGACATGTTAGAACTTCGCCCGAACTGTGAGTATTGTGATAAAGATTTACCGCCAAGCGCAAGCGATGCATGCATCTGTACTTATGAATGTACGTTTGGCAGAAACTGCGTTGAGACTATTTTAAATAACGTCTGCCCCAACTGCGGCGGTGGCTTTACTGCTCGACCATTGCGGCCAAAAATTGCGCATAGAGAAGGACTCAGCCTAGCTCATCAACCGGCCTCTAGTGTGCGTGTACACAGCACGTTTTCAGCAGCAGAAATTTCAGCATTTTCCGCAAGCTTAGAATCAGTAATGTCTGAAGACAGGTAGCCTGAATCGTTTGATGAACTCAGTTTGCTTGGACTAGTTCGATGGACTAGTTTGATGGCGTGTGTGCAAAAACGCCATCGAACTAGCTCTTTAACTGGCACAAGACACTCTTCTCGAAGGCTTGATCTAATTAGATATTAGTGCAATTTTATCTTCGGGCGTATTATTTTTGATATGCGGCTCAAGGCTATAATAAACGGGCCTTTCCACCAGCCGTGTACGGCTAACTGGTGCATTCGATAGAGCGATAGATACATCACCCGGGCGATTTTCCCCTCAACAAACATGCTGCCTTTCATTAGGTTACCCATCAGGCTGCCAACCGTTGAGAAGCGGCTCAAATTCACTAGTGAGCCGTAGTCGGTATATTTGAAGTCAACTAAGGCAATGCCCTTTAGTTCGCGTTGAATGTTTTTAGCGACCGCGTTGGCCATTTGATGAGCTGATTGAGCTCGCGGCGGAACCCGCGTGCCATCACTCATAGTAATCGAGCAGCAATCGCCGATAACATAAACTGAATCATCAGTCTTAGACTTCAAGCTAGGCATGCATTCAACCTGATTGATGCGGTTTACTTCAAGACCAGTATCGGCGATCCATGACTGCACTCTTACACCAGCGGCCCAGACCATTAAATCAGCCGGTATGAGCGTGTTGTCAGCATCGATAAAACCGTCGCTGACTACCTGAGTGATACGAGTATTGGTGCGAATTTGAACGCCTAATTTCTCTAATTCTTCACTCGCTGATTCGGCGATTCGTTCCGGCAGTACCGGTAAAATACGCGTGTCCGCTTCGATCAAATTTATCGATAATCGTTCGCTCTTCTTATCGAAGTCATAAACACTCAGCACCTCGACCACGTGATGCAGCTCAGCTGATAATTCCACACCGGTTGCACCGGCGCCAACAATTGCTAAGCGAGTAGGGCTGACTTGATGACCGTTATCTTGGCTGTTCTTGAGAAATTGATTTAGTAAGGTTTTTTGAAATTTCTGCGCCTGCTCGTTAGAATCAAGCATGTGGCAATACTCGCTAACTCCGGGAGTGCCGAAGTCGTTACTGACACTGCCAATTGCGAGCACCAAACGATCATAATGCAGTGTTCTGGCGTCAACAATAACATTACCTGTATCGTCTAAAATCGGGTCTACGATAATTTCTTTTTTAGCGCGATCAATGCCACTGACTGAGCCTAATTGAAATTGGTAACCATGCCTCGCAGCGTGAGCGCGGTAGACAACGCCATCAATTTCCGTATCCAGCGAGCCTGTGGCTACTTCATGTAGCAACGGTTTCCAGATGTGTACTCGATGTTTATCGATTAAGGTTATTTTGGCCTTGCCTTTGCTACCAAGTTTTCGCCCGAGTGCGGTGACTAACTCTAGCCCGCCGGCACCACCGCCCACGACCACTAAATGTGGCATCGTCTGTTGTTCCAATGAAATTTGCATTTGAGGTTCCTAAAAAGTTTTTTCAGGGCAGAACCGCAACACACTTGGTTACAACAGAACGTTATAACCGCCGTGGCGCGGCGACTCTAGCCTCAAGAAACTTAAAAGCGTTGATCTCAAATAAATCAACCTTGAACCGTTATGATCTAAGCGATGCCAAAGGCGATTTTATGCAAACTTATTCGAGTTTCGGATCTTAATTATAGACCAAAGTTTAGCCAATATAAGCTATACATCGAAATGACTAATAGTTATGTCGACTATCTGCTAAGCAGTGTTAGTTTGTTAAGGAGCCTCTGATCAAGTCTAAATGATCTCTGGCCTTCAAGCTGATTCGCAATCAAGGCATTTGGCATTTGCTCCTGCAATGCTCTAATAAGCTGCATCCATGCAACGATGTTTTGTAGGCATGACTGGTCACGTCAAAAAACAATAACGCCGAGTGTGGATCCGCTTGAAAGCCCCGTAGGGTAGGGTTTGAAGCGCACATCTACGTTGTTTCCGCTCTCGCTAAGGACTACGGCCATTAGCCTCGAGCTGAGCCTAGTAGCTGTACGCTTCAAGCCTTACAGAGACCTTTTATACTTAATCAGAGGCTCCTCAAAGACCTGATATCAGCATTGCCGATACTACTTAGGCTTCGATGAAAGCGCGGGTTAATGTTGTGATGGTGTGCCAGAAGCATTTGCAGCACATCTCCGTGTCCGACCAGCAGTATTGATTTATCCTGATGTTGTTGATCAAGTGACGCTATAAGCCCTAAACCTCGAGCTAAGGTATCCATTACTGATTCGACTGAATTTTTTGATTGGTCTGGGTGACTTACATCGTGCTGCCATACTTCTTGATAGTGTTCATGGTCCTCAAGTTCATAGACCCCAAAGTCTCGTTCTCGTAGCCGACTATCGATCGATATCGGTGATATGACATCGATGACGCTTTTGACAATCTCGGCGGTCTCTAGGGCTCGACGATAGTCAGAGCTTACAATGATGGTTTCACGGTCTAGCCGAGTATTCAGTGCCGCTTGCGTCACCTGTTGTGAGCCGTGGTTAGTCAGTCCGAAACCGCCCAAGGCATTCTCTGGCGAGCTGACGATTAGGCCCTTAACGTTAGCCACACTTTCACCATGACGCATTAGGTAGTAACGATTTTTAGTTTGAATCGAATTCATTATGATCTACTAGTTGCCTATGTTTATTGTTGATAGCTAGGCTGCGCTATCAAACTCATCAATAAAGTTTGATTCGCTTATGTTGATACGCTCGGATAATCGACAGTTATCACCGAGAACATCATCAAACACCCGCTGCCAACTGCTTTGTGTGTGTACATGCTGCGAGCACAGCTTGCTTAATGCATTCCAACTCTCGGGCTGCGAAACTTTGATTACTCGATAATGTTCGATCATCGCCAGCCAATCAGCGCTGTTGTCCTGATGAATTATTTGCCCGGTTATATTCGGTAGAATAATTTCCTTCGGGCCGCCGGTGGCGGTAACAAGGCAGGGTAGACCGCACGCTTGCGCCTCTAGTACAACCATGCCAAAGGTATCAGTATGGCTAGGGAAGACCAACAAGTCGACACTGCGATACCATTCAACCAGTGATTCAGAACTCAAGCGGCCGGTAAATAAAATATTACTCTGGTGGGCGAGGTTGGTTTTTAAGCGTGATAAATCTGGACCATCGCCTGCAACAACTAAGTTGTAGGTGCCGGGCCTCTCTTTATTCGCTCGTTTTATAATCTCAGTGAGTAGGCTTAGGTTTTTATCTTCTGAAATTCGACCAGCAAACAGAAGCGTGAAACTACCATGTAGCTGATGACGACGAATGAGTGGGTGGCTAAGTCGTTGTTTATCTGAATCTTTTTCCGGGGAATAAAGTTGCAAATCAATGCCTCTTGGGAAGATCGACATGCGCTCTTGGTTTAGTCCAGTGCGGCTTAACTTATCGATGTAAAACTGACTGGGCACAAACACCTGATCAGATTGTTTATAGAATAAATTGACCGCAAAATCGACCCCTCGAGCGAGACTGGGTTCGTTGCTTATGCGCATAACTTGCTCGGCAAAGTCAGTATGATAAATAGTCTTTACCGGCACATCCATGATCTTAGCGCATAGTAACGCGGCCATTCCCAACGGCCCAGGTGTAGAGATGATAACTTGGTCTGGCTGCTCATTGATAAACTGGTGCATCACTTTTAGCAGCGACGGAAAACCAATTTTTTGAGTGTCGTATCCCGGCGCAGTTATATCTATTATCGGTGTGAAATTTAAAGTGCCAGTTGGCAAAGGTGAACTTAAGGTGTCGGGATTAACGCAGGTAACCAGCTTCAGATTATAGCCATGAGTCGCGCTAAATGAGGCAATTTGCCTTAGGCTCACCGAGACACCGTTTAAATCGTCAATGGTATCGGTAAACCAAAGAGCCTTATCGGCGTACATCCCCTGCGAGTTTCGATTGGCCCCAACGATTAACTGTCGCTTTATATCACCCTTTAGCGCTTGGTGCCGCATAGCACCCAAGAACGGAATGACTAATAGACTCATCGGAAACAACGACACCAGCCGGTTGAAGCCTTTAAATATATCGCCGCTAGGAAGGTGCTTTGAAAAGGCCTCGATTACGGCGCAAAACATCTCGTCGTGAAGGTCGGTAATCAGCTGGTAAGTTTGCGGTATTTTGTCGGACATGTCAGTGTGCAAATCAGCTTGAACCTGCTGTAGCAAAGCGGCTAATGCCTTATGTGTCTTGGTGTTTTTTTTCTTTAGGTAGCGCAGCGATTGGCTTTTTTTGAAACGCTTAACTAAGTTACCTTCTTTATCATCAAAAAACAGCTCAAGGAAATCACTCATTTTTGTGTTTGAATATTTAGAGCCGCTATTTGCTCGGTAATCATGCACATGTTTGATGATACCTGTTGCGAGCGACTCAAAACTTCCATGTAGCCCCCCGGCTGTGCTGCTTTTATCGCGTATCGCGTTTATGTATTGGCTAACACTTTGGGCTCGGCACTCGGTATACGCGCTGCCAATTAGGATGCCGCAATGATCGTCCGAGCCACCAGTAAACCCTTTGATCCATGAGGTAGTGCTAATCGGCTTTAAACCATGCTTGGCCTGTAGTTGCTCAAACATGGTTTTATTTAGATTTTTTAGGTAGTTATCCAATAGGGTATTGTTTAATGCTCCTGACGCGCCGTTGACGACTTCAAAGACATCAAAAAGCAGCACTAGTTTTTCGATGTGTTCAAAACCTAATCGCCCATCCTGGTCGTGGGTCGCGTGGGCGACTGAATAGGCGATTTTTTGTTCGGCCATGTAGTCTCGTAACCGATAGATGTTTTTTGCTATTGCCATTAGCTGTCGATATTGCGATTCATCGATGCCATAAACCAGCACGTGAGCTTTGCAGCCGTCTTCTGGGAAGAATGTGGTTACCTCGCAAGATATAAAACAGTCGTCAGGATGGTTTTTAACCAGCTCAAGAGAGCCTCTAATATCATCGTGGTCGGTTAGGGTGACGAAATCCATGCCACGCGATTTTGCCTGCCAATACACTGTTTCTGTTTCGGTGAAGCTCTCCGGCGAGTTGTAAACTTTGTGCCCCCAAGTACTAGGTTGGTCAGAGTATTTCGAATGAACGTGCAAATCAGCTTTAGTCATATCTAGGGTCGCGTTACGTAATAAGTTTCGCTTAAGATAGGTCGGGTTTGTGACAGCGATGTGTCATTTTTTTTACACTTTCAAGACGCTAACTATGTCAATAATCTTGTCGCGAACTAAATGCGCTGCTAAATGTTTTGACTAAGCCAACATCAATCTTTATAGTGTTCACGCTATGAACACGAATCGAAACTCATTGGCTTCTGAACGGCCTAATACCGTTGCGAGCAACGACAAACAAAGTCAATTGACGTTGGGGTTGCTGCAGGCGATTGAGCAAAAAGATAATATTAGTCAACGACATCTCGCTCAAGAGATGGGCGTGGCGCTAGGCCTTGCCAACTCATCTTTAAAACGCTGCGTGAAAAAGGGTTGGATTAAGATAACTACGGCTCCGGCTAATCGATACCTATATTACTTAACGCCAAACGGCTTTGCTGAGAAGGCAAGACTCACCGCCGATTTTTTTTCTACCTCTTTAGCGTTGTTTCGTCAATCGGGAGACGAGTACTCAGCGGTGTTTGATCACTGCGTGTCGGCTGGCAGTACTCGAGTGGTACTCGCGGGCCTATCTGACTTAACTGAGATAGCCGTAATGCGAGCAATGCAGAGCAAGATCGAACTTGTCGCGATTTATCAGCCAGGCTCTCAACGACATGAGTTTTTTGGTGTACCTATCGTCGAGCAAAGCATAGAATGCGACAGCTTTGATGCGATTGTATTAACCTCAATGGAGCAGACCCGCGAGTTAGCCCTTGAGTTAGAGGGTTTGTATGGCGCAGAGAAACTTTTAGTGCCTGCAATGTTGCTAAATATGAATTACCGAAACCCGTTGATGAACGAGCTAGATTCGAACTCGGCATAAGTGTGGTCATGAACCTTATTATCAAACTAATAAAAGTTATCAAACTAATAAAAGTTATCAAACTAATAAAAGTTATCAAACTAATTAAGAACAGAATAAGAGTGATAAAATGAGCAAAACTGTATTGCTAACCGGCGGCGCGGGCTTTATCGGCTCTGCGCTAGTCCGATACTTGATTAATCAAACTGACACAGTCGTGATCAATGTCGATAAACTTACCTATGCGGGTAGTTTGCATTCATTAGGCGGTGCCGATGCTAGTCAACGTCATCATTTCTATCAATACGACATTATTGACACCGAGGCAATGCAGGCTCTGGCAGAAAAGCATCAGCCTGACTATATAATGCATTTAGCCGCTGAGTCGCATGTTGACCGGTCGATTGACGGCCCTGGCGAATTTATTCAAACTAATATTGTTGGCACCTATAACTTGCTTCAAGTGGCGCTTGGGTATTATCAAAGCCTCGAAGGTGCCAAAAAAGACGCTTTCAAATTTCATCATATATCAACCGATGAAGTCTACGGCAGCTTGGGCGAAAGCGGTTTGTTTACCGAGACCACTCGCTATAAACCTAATTCGCCTTATTCAGCAAGCAAAGCAAGCTCGGACCATCTAGTTAGGGCTTGGAATAAAACCTACAATCTACCCGTGGTTATATCAAATTGCTCTAATAACTATGGCCCGTTTCAGTTCCCCGAAAAACTAGTGCCGCTTATTATCCAAAAAGCAGTCGCCGGCGAGCCGTTACCGATCTACGGCAAAGGTGACAACATTCGCGATTGGTTGTTTGTCGATGATCATGTGAAAGCCCTGTGGACTATCGTCACCGAGGGTGAGAATGGAGAGGTCTACAATGTTGGTGGTCACAATGAAAAAACTAATATCGAAGTAGTCACCACCATGTGTGCCATTCTCGACGATATTACTCCACGAGCCGATGGTAAAAAATATGCCGAACAAATAAGCTATGTCGCCGATAGGCCTGGTCATGACCGACGATATGCGATTGACGCTAGCAAAATTGAGCGAGAGTTAGGTTGGGCTCCGCAAGAGACATTTGAAACAGGCATTCGAAAAACAGTAGAGTGGTATTTAGGCAACGCCGAATGGGTCGCCAAAGTATCCGGTGGTTATAGTGGCGACCGTTTAGGCTCGAAATAAAACCAGTTAACTTGATTGACCATAAATTGATTAAACTTAGGTTGATTAAAAAGAGGAAAGTGAAATGAGAGGAATAGTTTTAGCTGGTGGTTCAGGCACACGCTTACATCCGGTGACGCAAGCGGTATCGAAACAGCTATTGCCGGTGTACGATAAGCCGATGATTTATTACCCCCTTTCGTCACTTATGTTAGCGGGTATTCGAGACATATTGATTATCTCGACACCTCAAGATACCCCACGTTTTCAACAACTGATGCGCGATGGCTCGCAATGGGGCTTAAATATTTCATACGCCGTTCAGCCATCCCCAGATGGGCTTGCGCAAGCATTTATTATTGGCTCTGAGTTTATCGGCAACGACGACTGCGCGTTAGTGCTTGGCGATAACGTATTTCATGGCTCAGATTTAAGCAAACATCTCGCGCAAGCCGGCGAGCAAAAGAAGGGCGCCACCGTTTTTGCCTACCCTGTACATGACCCCGAACGCTATGGTGTGGTCGAGTTTGATGATAAGTGGAACGCCTTGAGCTTAGAAGAGAAGCCTAAAAAAGCCAAGTCTAACTACGCGGTTACCGGGCTGTATTTCTATGACAACCGAGTTGTTGACGTCGCCAAGAGTATCCAGCCATCCGAACGTGGCGAGTTGGAAATTACTGATGTAAATAAACAATACTTGGAATGGGGGGATTTATCGGTTCAGGTATTTGGTCGAGGTCTCGCATGGTTGGACATGGGCACGCACGAGTCACTGCTGCAGGCGTCGATGTTTATTGAGACTATTGAGAGCCGACAAGGTTTGAAAGTCGCTTGCCTTGAAGAAATTGCCTTTCGTAAAGGCTATATTGGTGAAAATGAACTTGAAAAGGCGGCTCACCAATATGGTAAAAGTGGCTACGGCCGTTACCTGAAGACCATACTAGAAAATAAACATCAATTTATTGGCATAGACTAGTCCGTTATTACTAACGGGTATTAATGATTCTAGCGCGGCAATTTTGCTGTTCTTGCTTACAAGTACATAAAAAACATAATAAGACATGCTCTCTAGCGTATTAAATAATAAGTATTTGTTTGTGCAAATGCTAAAACGGGACGTTCAAAAACGCTACCGTGGTTCACAGTTGGGTTTCCTGTGGGCGTTCTTCTATCCGATATTAATGCTATTGGTCTACACCTTTGTATTCGGCATGGTGATGAAGGTTAAGTGGGGCGTAGCGGGCCAGGATAATATCGATTTTGGTCTAATACTCTTTGCTGGCTTACTTTGTCATGGTTTGATGGCGGAGGTTGTTATCGGCTCAGTGAGTATGATAACCGGTAATTCACAATACGTGAAAAAGGTGGTTTTCCCGTTAGAAATCCTAAGCTTAGTGGGCTTAGCTAATGCGCTTTTTCACATGTTCTTAGGCCTATTAATCCTGATGGCCATTTATCTTTTTACCGGTAATGAGCTGCATTGGACACTGTTGCTTGTGCCCGTCGTGTTGCTGCCGTTTGTGGTGTTTTTGCTTGGTCTATCATGGTTCATTTCGGTGCTGGGAGTATACGTGCGTGACCTCTCGCAAGTGGTCGGTGTGCTAATGACAGTGCTAATGTTCATGTGCTCGATCGTATTTCCGTTTGATCGCTTGCCGGTTGAGCTTCAGCCTTACGTACTTTGGCTCAACCCGTTAACTATCATTGTCGAGCAATTGCGTGCCGTGATGTTGTTTGGTCAGCTACCGGACTGGCATTTACTCGGGATCTACTCGATAGGCGCGGTGGCGATGTTGATACTAGGCGTTTGGTTTTTTAACCGCACAAGAGGTGGGTTTGCTGATGTCATCTAAGTCTTTACCAAGTAACACGCCGGTAATTACGGTTGAAAACATAACTAAATGTTATGAAACCTATCAAAAGCCTATTCATCGCTTGTGGCAGAGTTTTGCCACTAAGAAAAAGTTCTATCAAGCGTTTTGGGCGCTAAAGGGCATAGACCTAACGGTTCATAAAGGTGAAACGCTTGGCATTGTTGGTAAGAATGGCTCAGGTAAGTCGACCCTATTACAAATAATTACCGGTATTTTGCAGCCCAGCTCTGGGCACTGCCAGACCACCGGCCGAATTTCGGCCTTGTTGGAGCTTGGTGCTGGATTTAACCCAGAATTTACTGGCTTGGAGAATGCACGGCTAAATGCATCGATTATGGGGTTAAGTCGTGAAGAATTTCATCAAAAGCTGCCCGACATTGTCGACTTTTGCGGTCTAGGTGAGTTCTTACACCGGCCAATCAAAACATACTCCAGCGGAATGTTTGTGCGCTTGGCATTTGCTGTCGCGATTAACATGAACCCCGACATACTAATCGTTGATGAGGCTCTAGCGGTTGGTGATGTGCGCTTTCAACGTAAATGCTTTAGGCGCTTAGAGCAGTTAAAAGAGCAGGGCGTCTCAATTTTGTTTGTGACCCATTCGACCGACAGTGTTTTACAATACTGCGACCGCGCAATCATGCTTGATGAGGGCGAGTTAAAACTTACCGGCAGCCCGAAAGAGGTTGTGCAGGCTTATCTAGAGATGATGTTTGCCTCAGATGTTGATGTTAAACCTTCTGCTCCGGTCAACCCAAATGACTACTGTGTTGACTTCGACCCAACTCAAGACAATTGCTTGACCCACCCAACCTATAACTCCAACGAAGAGCGATGGGGCGATGGGCGCGCCAAGATTTGTCATTATGAAGTATTGCAAAATGGCGCACCGACCACCGGATTAGTGCAGCGCGGCGACAAAATTCAGATAAAAATGTCGGCCTTGTTCGAGAACGACGTTAGCGACTTAATTTACGGGATCACGGTTAAAACCAATGATGGCAATGCCGTTTACGGCACCAACTCAAGATTGGTTGGTGAACTGCCAACGGATCAGAAAGCTGGCGACTTAGTGTCTATTGAGCATCGATTGACCTTGAACTTATTGGCTGGCGATTATTTTATCTCATTGGGAATCGCGCAAGATCATGACTCAAAAGACGCAATTCCTGTTGATCGACGCTATGACATGATTCATTTACACATCAGCGAAACTCATGACTCGTTTGGCTATGCGGCTCTTGATGGCAATATGACTCTCATTTCAGAAGGTGAAACATGAGCAAATTAATCGAGCTAAATCGCTTTTCTCAAAACACCTCCGGTGTCTACCAAGCCGGATCCGCCGAGCGTGAATTTAACTATTCCGACGGCGAGAAATCAGAGGCTGAACTTTATAAGATTTTGAGTAAAGCGGAAGATTTATCATGCCAATCTGAAGAGTTGCAAGCGGCGATTTATGACTGGCCGACTGAGTATCATTTATCCAGCACTCGCTCGAATTTACTGCGCCCGTTAAATTTAGACGGCATTACAAAAGTGCTCGAATTGGGCTGTGGCTGTGGCTCAATAACGCGTTTTTTGGCTGAGCAAGAGGGCATTCATATTGATGCAATAGAGGGTAGCCCAACACGTGCTGGATTAGCCGCATTGCGTTGCCGAGACCTTGATAATGTAACTATCTGCACGGCTAATTTCAATGAAATTGAATTCCCTGAAGATCATTATGACTTAGTGCTATTTGTCGGCGTTACAGAGTATGCAGGGCGTTTTTCAGAACGAGGCACAGATCAAGAAGCATTGGCTGATTTGCTTTCGTTAGGCAAGAAAGCATCAAAATCAAACGGGGTAACGCTGGTTGCGATTGAAAATCGCTTAGGCTTGAAATACCTGCTGGGCGCCAATGAAGATCACTATGCGATCCCTTATGTGGGCTTAGATGACTATACAGAGTCAACCGGAATACGTACCTATAGCCAACAACAGTGGCGTCAGCACGCTGACGATTTTAAAGCGATTCAGTTTATGTATCCGTTTCCCGATTATAAAGTGCCGACGGCGGTTATTAAGGAGGTGTCAGTTGGCGCAATCGACAAGTTAAAAGGTCATAGGTCTCGCGATTACAGTGCTGCTTTTGATATTGGCGAGAACGAGCATAGAGTTTGGCAAGGCCTCGCTCAAGCAGGCACACTGGGGCAACACGCAAACTCCTTTTTAATCGCCCTATCTGATGATGCTAAGCGGCTAGATCAGCTCTGTGATTTTAGCTCTGAGATTTACCCAGTGTTGCCACTAAACTACGATATCCCCGTGGCTCCCTCGGCTGAACAACCTTTAGTGCTGTTAGATCATAAGCTGCAATCGCATCTCAACGCACAGATTACTCAGTTGCAGTCTCATTCAGATAACCTACAAGCAAAGGTTGAGTTAATGAGTAATTCTATCGGCTGGCGATTTCTCAACGGCCTGCGTAGCCTTTTTGGTAAAACCACAATTTAATTTGCATTTATGAGTGTTCGTAAGCAATTGATTAAGCTTAATAATAAGCTCGAGTCCTCGTGGTCGTCGGTTAATTTCGAGGCGCATCCAATTTGCCTGCGCGCGGGCTGGTATGTGACCGAATTTATGGTTCAGGGGGCTATTGATCACACGCCGAGAATCGTTATTACTAGCGCGAAGGGCAAAGAAGTAGAACGGCACCTGGTGGGTTTTCATTCTGGTCGTAACCGAATGCTGGTGTATTTGCCTGACGGACAGCTAATAGCCCACAGCGAATCGTTAGAATTCGAGCGTTTAGCACGGGTATCCACCTTCGAAGGCCGTGCTCGTATTTTGTTAATCTGTGGTCGCTATCTACGAGACTTCTTTAGTCTTAAAGTAATATTCAAGATGCTACTAATGCAGTTTCAGGATAATTTCGAACTTTCGAGTAACCTGTTGCAATTTTACGGGCCAGCACGTGGCGGCGATGGCTATCTAGATAACATTAATCGTTGGCAGAAATTTCAAGGCTTCGGCAAACAGCTAAGTTGGCTCGGTCGTGGCGTTAAAATTGCAGTGATTATTGAAGACAATGCTCAGCGACGCGAACTCGAAGATCTGTTGGTTCAGCCTGACGCGATCTTATTCGCCGGTGAAAAAGTTCCAAACGGAATTGATTATTGTATTGCGCTTAAGGCCACTGATCATTTAAGGTCGCCAGCAATACTGATGCTCAAGCGCGCTGTAAAAGCCTGTTCAATAAGGCCTAACCTTGTTTATACTGACCATGATTATCAACCGCGAGGCTCAGACTTAAATGAAGAGTTAAACGCTGAGGTAAATATTGAGTTAGGACCCGTATTTAAACCGCAGCCGAGCCATGCCTACCTGTACTGTTTCAATTACATTGGCTTCGCAACGATGTTTTCAGCTGAGATGATCAATAGCGTTGGCACCGCCGAGTTACTTAACGATGAGGTTAAGTATCACTTGGCGTTAGACTGTTTTACCGATATATCCAAAGTATTGGCATTCAGCGAGGTGTTGTTTAGCTCGTCACGACTTAGTCCACCGCAAACACCTGAGCCGACGGGCAAGATAAGTCCGTGGCCCAATATTAACTGCCATCGACAGGGCGACTACAACGTGTTAGTTGCGCAACAAGAGTGGTCTGATGCGCCGTCAGTTGATCTGATCATTCCAACTCGTGATGGGCTTGCCGTGTTGAAACCGTGTATTGATACTATTTTAAGCAAGACCAGCTACCCAAACTACAACATCATTATTGCCGACAATGGCAGTGAGTTGCCGGAAACACACGAATACTTCGCCGAGATAAAGCAAGACCCGCGGGTCTCTATCGTTGACTTCCCCGGCGAGTTTAATTACTCAGCGATTAATAATTTTGCGGTCGCCAAGGGAGAGTCTGAATACGTTGCCTTAGTCAACAATGATATCGAGGTGATCGATGGCGATTGGTTGACTCAAATGATGGTTTGGGCAAGCCAAGAAAGTGTTGGTATTGTCGGCGCTAAGTTATTGTTTGGTAATGGTAAAGTACAGCATGCGGGCGTCACTATTGGAGTCGGAAATGCGGCTGGCCACATCCATCGGCTCGAAGATGGCGACGCACCTGGCTATCAATTAAGGTGTTTAGCAACCCAGAACATGATGGCGGTGACCGCTGCCTGTTTAATTACGCCAAGAGCGCTGTTTGAAGAACTTGGCGGCTTAGACGAAGTGGCTTTTAAAGTTGCCTACAACGACGTTGATTACTGTTTACGAGTCGAGTCTCGAGGTCTTGAGATTATATGGACGCCGCAAGCCGTGCTCCATCATCATGAATCGGTTAGCCGAGGTGATGATATGAGCGATCAGCATATCGAACGGTATTTCCGTGAATTAGAGGTGTTTCAAAGCCGTTGGAAGAGCAAAGGTTTTGTCGATAAATACTATAGTAAACACTTACGAATCACCGACGAAGGTGTATTTCCGCAAGTGCAGCGCTATGAAGAAGATAAGCTGGTCTCGCTGATCTAAATTTTGTTCGGGTGGTTCTTTTGTCGTTTTCAGGCGATGCTAGCTAAAACTCGGATTTAAACGCATTATATTTGAGTGGTATTTTCGTATAATCCCACTTTAGTGAAAAATAATAACGAAACTCTGTGACCGAGCAGAGAAAGGTAAGCTAATGGACGTCTCAATTGTTATTCCGTTTTTAAACGAATCTCCTAACTTGAAAGGGCTATGTGAAGAACTTAAAGCCGCATTGGACCCAATGGGTAAAACCTATGAGGTGCTCTTTATTGATGACGGCAGTATGGATGATGGGGTAGCGGTTCTCGAGGATTTTCGCGCTCAGATGCCACAAATTAAAGTGGTTAGTTTTCGTCGAAATTTCGGCCAAACTGCGGCTATGGTAGCTGGCCTCGATTACAGTGTCGGTGATATTGTTGTCACTCTCGATGCTGATCGACAAAACGATCCCGCAGACATACCTGCTATGGTAGCTAAGGTAGAAGAGGGCTATGACATGGCTTGTGGCTGGCGTCACGATCGTCAAGATACTTACGTGTCACGCAAACTGCCTTCAATGTTGGCGAATAAGCTAATCTCTAAAATTACTGATGTGAGTCTGCATGACTATGGCTGTACCTTAAAGGCGATGCGTAAGAGCCTCGCCAAAAAAGTAACGCTCTACGGTGAAATGCATCGATTCATACCCGCGGTAGCTAGCGGCGTTGGCGCAACGATTGCCGAGGTTAAAGTTAATCATCGCGCACGCATAGCCGGTGAGTCGAAATATGGTATCTCGCGAACCTTTCGCGTGGTTCTCGATCTAATAACGGTGAAGTTTTTGCTGCGCTTTCATGCTCGTCCATTACACTTTTTCGGTATGCCCGGTTTGGCGCTAGGCGGCATTGGTGGTGCCCTGATTACGTATTTAACCATTGCACGTTTATTTTTCGGTGTGCCTTTAGGCGATAGGCCGTTGCTGATTTTTGCTTTTATGCTGCTTATCATCGGCTTGCAATTCATTTTGTTCGGACTGATTGGTGAAATGCAAACTCGTACCTACTACGAGAGCCAAGACAAGCCGATATATCATGTGCGCCGGACGATCGGTATCGAGCATGACTCAGTTGAGTCTGACGTTTAAACACTTATACCGCTGATATTTAGCAATGGCGCAGGCACAGGCACTTATCATCTCATGGTAGAGCGAGTTCTGGCAGTAGTCGTAAGCTATAACCCTGATCTTAGTCAGCTTAACGCGGCCTTGCAGGTGTTACTAAAGCAGGGCTGCGACATCGCAGTAGTTGATAATGGTT
This sequence comes from Arenicella sp., assembly GCA_046709645.1. GTDB lineage: Bacteria > Pseudomonadota > Gammaproteobacteria > Arenicellales > Arenicellaceae > Arenicella. The sequence goes on along the minus strand of JBKEFT010000024.1, from coordinate 28,283 downwards.
CAAGCAATCTTAACGATGTTGAAAATACCATCTCGGCTATCGCTTCAGATAAGCTCGCATTGTTGAAACAGTCGTCTAATCTCGGCTTGGGTGCCGCCCACAATATCGGTATTCAGCAGGCTAGGGCTGGTGGCTATCACTATCTGTTGATAATGGATCAAGACAGTTTGCCGCTCGAGGGGATGGTCGATAAGCTAGTCCTCGCTCATAAAGCAAAATCTCTGGTCTCACAGGTAAGCGCTGTTGGCGTCAGTTATCTAAACGTCGACAACGGCAGTGAATCATTCTTTGTGCGCTTTGGCGCGCTAAAATTTGCTCGTCACTACTGCCGCGATAAAGACTCTGATGGCTGTATAGAGGCCGACTTTCTGATTTCTTCTGGTAGCTTAATTTCCATGCAAGCAATCGAGTCTATTGGTCAAATGGATGAGGGTTTATTTATCGACCATGTAGACACTGAATGGTTTTTACGCGCTAAGCATAAGGGCTATACGGCGTATGGTGCCTGCGACGCCGTGATGCAACATGGTTTAGGCGAAAACACCCATATCGTTTCGCTCGGCGGCCGACAACGAAATGTCCCGCAACATAAGCCATTTCGCTACTACTATATTTTTCGTAATAGCGTTCTTTTGTATAAACGTGGTTACGCTAGTGGGCTTTGGAAATGGAATGATATTCAGCGCCTAGCGATGATTGGCCTAATGTTTGGCTTAGTCAAAGGGCCTCGTAGAGCGAACGCCGCAATGATGCTCAAAGGGATCTGGCATGGTCTATTAGGTCGGCAAGGCCCGTTAGCAGCACCTAGTGTTCAAGAACCTGAGGTTAGTGATGGCTAGCACGCATATCATTATCGTCAATTATAATGCAGGCAGTTGGCTGCAACGATCAATTAGCTCAGCGTTAAACTACAGTGATGGCCGCATTACTGTGGTCGATAACCAGTCGCAGGACTCCAGCGTTAAGGATGCTCAATCAGCATTTAACGTTCATTCGGTTGCCGACACTCAATCAGTTGCCGACACTCAATCAGTTGCCGACCCTCAATCGGTTTACGACCCTCAATCGGTTTACGACAATCGCCGCTTAGAATGGCAACTAAATGATCTGAATGTCGGCTTTGCGGCGGCCAATAATCAAGTTTTAAAGAGCCTAGAGTGCGATTACGCTGTACTGATGAATCCAGACTGTGAAATTAATCAACATAGCTTATCGCTTATCGTTGACGCCATGCAGTCAGATCCTAAGATTGGCCTCGCCAGTTGCCGGATATTAAATGATGATGGCTCGTTACAAAGTACCTGTCGCCGTCGGTTTCCGACTCCTTGGTCGGCATTAGTAAGGCTATTAAAACTCGATCGCGTGTTTCCAAATAGTCCCAAATTTTCAAACTTTGATTATGCTGATGGGCTAGATGCTGACAGCGAGACCGAATACGTAGAGGCTATTTCCGGTGCATTTATGGTTGCCCGAATGAGTGCGGTTAAGCAGGTAGGCTTGCTAGATGAAGATTATTTTATGCATTGCGAAGACTTGGATTGGTGTAAACGTTTCGAGTTGAATCAATGGAAGGTGGCATTGGTGCCAGCGGCTGTTGTCACGCACGCCAAAGGGGTCAGCTCTAAGTCTCGACCGCTAAGGGTTCTCTATACATTACACACTGGGATGAATCGGTTTTTTGATAAGTTTTATAATGCTGAATACTCCTTGCCAGTGCGCTTACTAGTAAAGCTTGGCATAGCGATGAGCTTTGTCATACGAGCTTCTGTATCGGCCGTGAAGAGCGTGTTAGGCCGATGATCGTTGTTACCGGAGCGAGAGGGGTCGTTGGTCAGCCTTTGTGTCAGCGATTAGCAGGCGAGGCTAGTCACTATACATCGGTATCACGCCAAGCAGGCGGCTCTTCAACTCACTCTTCAAGCCACTTGCAATGGGACTTATCTGAAGTGCCGAGTGCCCAAATTGAGCAGCAATTATCAGGCGCCACATCACTGATTCACTGTGCGCCTATTTGGTTGCTACCGGTACATTTTGATGCTTTTGCTAAGGCTGGCATTAACAATATGGTGGTGTTCAGCTCCACCAGTGTGATTAGTAAGCAACAGACAGTCGACGCTTCCGAGCAGCAATTAGTGACTCAGCTCAGTCAGTCGGAAGACGCCGTCAAGCGCCTGTGTCTGAGTTATGGCATTAGGTTGACAATTCTACGACCGTCATTGATTTACGGCTACGGCCGAGATCAAAACGTATCACACATAGCCAAGTTTATAATGCGCTTTGGCTTCATGGTATTGGTCGGCAAGGCCAGCGGTTTACGCCAGCCGGTGCATGCTGATGATTTGGTAAATCTAGCTCTAAACGCGATTGATGCCGTTGCCACTGAGAACAATCAGCAATGCACCTATAATGTGGCCGGTAAAGATGTATTAAGCTATCGAGAAATGGTAACGAGAATTTTTCAGGGTCTCAAACGGCCGGTGCGTATTCTCAGCATCCCGCTATGGTTGTTTCGTCCAGCGCTGGCACTAGCGGCCAAGGTTAGTAAATTTTCTTACACGCCTGAAATGGCGACACGAATGAATCAAGATATGAACTACGATTACTCAGCCGCGGTTACCGATCTGGGCTTTTCTCCACAGGGCTTTTTAGAACAGCCTGAGCGAGATTTGCGACCATGAGCCTTGCGCTGCAAATAGGCTTACTGTTCATTCTGGTCGCGGCACTTTCATGGTTTGCCGTTGGACACCTTATTAGTCGATTGATTGCCAAGGATATCGTTGATCGGCCGAATGATCGCAGTCTGCACCAAGGAGCCATCCCTAGAGGCGGCGGCTTAGTTATTGTCGCTAGCCTGCTGATAGCCTTAATAGTGATGTCTGCAATTTCCAATCGACCGCAACTATTTGTTGCTTTAGTGTTGATGGTCCTTGCTTGGGCTGGTCTGAGCTGGAGCGACGATAAAACTGATCTAACACCAAAATTTCGCCTAATTGTTCAGTTTTGTATTTGTGTTTTTTCGGTATTAGCTTTTGGTTGGGTAGATCAGGTGTTGGGGCTAGGTCTTGGCTGGTTTGGGCCTGTTTTGTCAGTCGTAGGCTTACTTTGGATGGCCAATCTTTATAACTTCATGGACGGCTTAGATGGTCTTGCCGCATCGCAAACGATCGTTGCTAGCATCTCTATGGCCTTTTGGTTCTTAATGCATGGTGACTGGCCATTGTCGATCGTTTGCGTGGTGTTGGCGGCGAGTAGCTACGGCTTTTTGTTATGGAATTGGAACCCTGCAAAAATATTTATGGGTGATGTTGGTAGCATCACCTTAGGCGGCTTCTTTGGTACTTTGTTCATTATTGGAACTACTCGACACGGCTTATCAATCATCAGTTTTTTCGGTCTTTTTGGCGTCTTTATTGCCGATGCTACAACCACTATTTTAATCCGCGCTCGGCGTGGTGAGAAAATTTGGTTGCCGCATCGCCAGCACTTCTATCAGCGTTTGGCCAATCAAGGTTACGCACATTCAAATATTGCCATAGCGAGCGTTGTTTTGATGCTGATATGTTCTGTGTTAGCAACGCTAGGAGTGATGTACCATGATATGATTTGGCTTTCGCTGATAGCCATTGCATTGACCATGGCTGTATCGGCGGTCTTGGTCATTTATTTCGAAAAACGAACCAAGACTTAAACTAATTAAAAATAAGAAGTGCTGCTTATCATGGTGAAATCCCTCACTAGTCTGATCTTCCGATGGAGGATAGTACTCCACGATATAATGGTGATTCCGATCGCCTGGCTTGGCGCGTATTGGCTGCGTTATAACCTTGAGATCATTCCTGAGATTTTTCTACAAGGCGCCTTATTTGCCTTGCCTGTCGTGGTAGCGGTTCAAGCCGTGACTAATATTTTCTTCGGCGTGCATCGTGGCGAATGGCGTTTTGTATCATTACCCGACCTAAATTTGATCTTCAAAGCGGTGCTATTCGGTACTGCGGCTATCGCCTTTGCTCTATTTTTGGTTGCCGAACGCTTGGCCTATGTTCCACGTACCGTAATCGTGCTGTATGTACTAATACTGACAGCCCTGATGTGTGGCTCGCGATTATTCTATCGCTTAATTAAAGAACGTCATTTCTCAGCCCAATCGGGCCGTAAAGTGGTAATTCTAGGCGCAGGCGCAGCCGGAGAACAATTACTACGAGATTTGAACCGAAACCACATAGATCGCTATAATATCGTCGCGTTTCTGGATGATGACCCGAGTAAAATTGGTCGACAAATTCACCGTGTACCGATTGTTGCATCGCCCGATGTGCTGCAAGATCTGATAGATCGATGGGAAATAGATTTAGTCTTAATCGCGGTGCCTTCGGCAAATGATAAGCAAATGCAACGTCTAGTGACTATTTGTGAGCGAACCGGAAAAGAGTTCAAAACATTGCCGGGAGCGCATGAGCTGCTAACCGGTAAGGCTCAACTAGGCGATATGCGCGAAGTACGCATTGACGATTTACTCGGCCGCGACCCAGTCAAGCTTGACTGGCATAGAATTAAACACAGCCTTTGTGACAAAACAGTTCTGGTAACAGGGGCAGGTGGCTCGATCGGCTCTGAGCTGTGTCGACAGTTGGCCTCCGTATGCTCTTCGCACATCGTGTTATTTGACCAAAGTGAATACAATCTTTACCGAATTCAGGAGGAAATGGCCGAGCGTTTCCCAAACATTAAAGTCACACCGGTATTAGGTGACGTCTGCGATGCCGCCGCCGCCAACCATGTTTTTGAAACCTTTAAACCCGCCGCCGTGTTCCATGCAGCCGCTTATAAGCACGTACCGCTATTAGAAGGCCAAGTACGCGAAGCAATTAAAAACAATGCATTAGGCACCCGTATCATCGCTGATTTAGCACATACGACAGGAGTCGAGAGGTTCGTACTCATCTCAACCGATAAAGCGGTTAACCCAAGTAGTTTGATGGGAGCGTGCAAGCGAGTTGCCGAGATTTACTGCCAACAACTGGCATCGAGAAGCGACACTAAATTTATCACGGTTCGATTTGGTAATGTGCTTGGTTCGGCTGGCAGCGTTGTGCCTAAGTTTCAACAGCAAATCAAACAAGGCGGGCCAATTACCGTCACACACCCAGAGATGACTCGTTACTTCATGACCATTACCGAGGCCGCGCAGCTGATCTTAGAAGCCAGCGCGATGGGAGAAGATGGTCGAATTTACGTGCTTGATATGGGTAAGCCGGTATTGATTTCTCAGTTAGCTGAACAGTTAATTCGTTTATCTGGCCGCGAACCAGGCAAAGATATTGAGATCATCTACACCGGTTTAAGAGCCGGTGAGAAACTGCACGAAGAACTCTTTCATGACGACGAAAATTTGACCGATACAGGCGTCGATAAGATTCAATTAGCCGACACCAGAACGGTTTCTGCAGAGTTAGTTAACTCGGTGTTTCTGGACATAGAAAAGCGTTTAGATAACTACGACAAATCGTTGTCTGACTGTATTAAAGAGCTGGTGCCCGAGTATGTAGTTCCATTCTACGATACGCCTAGAAATGAGACCGCAAACCCTGAAACTGATTCGCATTAGCTGAAAATGCTTGACGGCGCTAGCGGTGTGAAGCTGAGTGTGTTGAAATTTTGTGATGGCTCACAATAATTATGAGCCTTAAAATCCGCGAGATATTAATAAACTAATTTATGAAATATCGAAATGGAGACAGGCAAGCAAATGGCGACTAGGCAAATTAAATTAGGATATGTGGCGTTTTTTACTACTTGTATGATTTTAACCTCACAGACGTTGAGCGCAATGGAAGGCTACGTTCCATATTTCAACAACCAACTGCAAGCTACCTATCGCGCCGCACCGGCTTATCCTCGCGAAGAACTCCGGTCTGGAAACGCTGGCGGTGTGAATTTAGTATTCCTAGTTGATAGGCATGGAAAACCATTCGCACCAACTGTTCTAGGGTCTACGGCTACGTCGTTTGAAATTACTTCACTGAACGTACTGGAAACATATCAATTTCAACCTTCCCCTGATAGTGAAACTAATGTTATCGGCCGAGTTTTACTTAATATTTATTACGAACTTGAGACATATCCTTCGAGGCCATCTAAGAAGTTCAATAAGCTATATAAAAAAATTTTCCGTCAGATCAATGATGAATCTAAAGACCCAGAATCTCTCGCAAGGTCACTGCGAAAGATGCGAAAAATCAATTCAATTCCACCCTCTGCGATTGGATATCTAAATTTATTGGAGTACAAGTTCGCTTCGAAATTTGGCACGCAAAATGAACAACTTATCGCATTACAAACGGCCGATATTGGATTCACCCATCGCAGTGAATCGAATAAAAAACTGGAGCAGCTTAGGGTTTTTAATCTCGATAATCTAATTCGCACCCAACGAAATCTTAAAGATTATGGTAGCGCTCTCTATAATTTTGAATTGCTACGCAAAGTCGATGCTGATAAGGCATCAGTCGTCGCTAAGGAAATAAATGAAGTTTTTGTTTGGATGAATAACGATCAAAGCCTTGAGACACCAGTGGTCATTCCTGAACGCGGTAATACTTCGTTTTATTTGTTAAAGAATCAAATATCAATACGAAAGGTCTCAGGCACTTTTACTAAAATGATACTAAGGTGCGACCGAATGCATCATGAAGTTGAATATACTAATGATTTAACTTTTGATATCCCCAAAGAATGGGGAACATGCCACCTCGAAGTTATCGGCGACCCAGGGGCAACAGGGATACTTACTCAGTCACCAGTAGACTAAAGAAAGTTAAGCACAACTAGCAGCAACCGGTGGTTTTGGGCGGTTAGCTCTAGTCTCATTGCAAATTAAAAATGGCAAGTTCATACTTGGTCTGTGTGAAAACTCAAGTTTCAAATTCGCCATGGGTGTGTAGATAATATCTTGCAGAAGGGCTGATAGAATTCTGTAATTGATTGAAATAGCGATAGCCAAGTACAGCAAAGTGTTTTATTGAGAACATCTTAAATATAAAACTGGGCTCACAAGCTCACTTTACAGCTTTCACGCCGCCTTACTCACGCCTTACTCAGGACAGTCATTTTGACAGGTTCGAGGCACGCTCATTTAGAATGTCGGATAATAAAACTATTATGCATATGAATAATTTTTCCTCACTCTTTATAGTTATAGCATTGCTTTGTAACCAAGCGTTTGGCCATGACATTGAGCTTAAAAAATTTAGCAGTGGTTTATACAAGAAGAATTCTTTTGAATATCCCGCATCATTAACTGATAAGAATTTAGAAATAATTCTTAAAGAGATAGCAATCGTTACTTCCTACCCAATTTTTTATATAAGGCAAAATGGGGATCACCTTTACTCAGTGGTTACGTGTACAAAAGGAGAAAGCGTCGAAGGGAAATGTAAGTCGGGAGAATCGTATTTGTTTGGGCAAGGAGAGGTGGCTTTTTCTAACTTTACAATAACATCCAGTGAAATTGGGTTTATAACACCTAAAAGTGAAGATGGAGACCTCATTAAACCGCTAAAATATTCGTTTGGAAGGTATGAGAATGTTCCCTTTACCTATGCATCAACTCTTTCGAGAGAACAGATAGAATTAGTGATTGAAAAAACTTTGGATCTAACGAGGCATGAAATTATGTCTGTTTACCCATCACGAGAGAGTTTCTCTAAGTACACCATTATGACTTGCTCTACTGGTGCAAGAATAACATTTTACTGTAATGGAGGTCGGTCATACGAGTTTGATTTTAATACCTATAAGATCAAGGAATCAGGTAGTTGGGTTCAATAAAATTAATAACAAGCTTGCAAAATACGGTTGCGGGACGCGCGTTGAACGCGCCGATTGCAAACGCGTTAGGCGAATAATCTAATTACCAAAGCCGACATTCGAGTAAGTAAAATATTTTTTGAAAGGTACCGCTCATATTCTGGCTAGATCGTTGGGACTGTTACACCCAAATTGAGTTACAACACATTAGCGCAAAAGGGTTTTGGCATCCAGCTATTGATCGATCTCATCAAATTGGCTATCGATTGGCGTTTCTTCTTCGATTTCAGGTAAGCGCGAAACTTGCATTAAAATACCGAATTTTGGGTGGTCAAAAAAGTGTTTTTCATCTAGCTTGAGTCGGCGGTTTTCCTTCAACCTGAACCCTTTGTAATCGAGGTCGATGTTAGTAAACAGCAACAGGTCTGCGTAAACTTTAATGTACCCTTGCGATTCAGTTTCAACAATTGTGTAATTAGCCGATTCTTGGTACGGAAGTGACTCTATTCCCCAAGAATAATGATGCTTTAGTAGGTGATCCTGTGAACCCTCTAATGTATTTGCTTCCTCTAGCAGCATACTCGGCTCTATTATCCAAGCTTGAGAGTCGGATTTCATCAGCTGAGGCGGCTGGTATGCATGGCTTTCGGTTGCCTTGGCAGCATTTATATTTTCGAATATCAGAACTTCAACCTTATAATCATTGGCGTTTGCCATAGTTGTGAGCAACAGCGTACAAAGCGCGATTATGCTGCTTACGCCCGCGGTCGTTCTAAAATGATTGATTCGTGGAGTTAATAGAGTGTTGATTGACAATTGACTAATACTCATGGTCTTAAACTGGTTGCGCGCGAGGTCTGTACTGGTTAAGTTTACCTTGTGGCGTAGTAAATCACCAAACCCTATAACTTCAGTAATATAAATGTCATCCAAGTCTCCAAATACAATTGACTATCATCCTCCGTTTGGTTTGCGTAATACCCATGTGCAGACTATTTTATCGAGCGTTGGGCCCCGAAAAGCATTGGTCGCAAAACGGTTTACGGCCTATGCAAACGCGCAGCAGAAATGGCTATTAGATGGTGGTGACGGAGTTCGTTTAGAAGGGTATTTTAATCAAGCGGTAAAACGCCAATCTCAACAGCTGATAATTTTGATTCATGGCTGGGAGGGCAGTCATAACTCAAGCTATATGAAGTCTATGGCGATGCTATTACTTGAGAATGGCATAGACGTTTTCAGGCTTAATCTTCGTGATCACGGAGATACTCATCAGCTCAATAAAGGCATTTTCAATTCAACCATGATTGACGAGGTGACCAATGCGGTTGAAGATCTTCAATCTAAGCTAGTCTATTCGAAGTATCACTTAGCCGGTTTCTCATTGGGAGGCAACTTTAGTCTTCGCCTAGCAGCGACCGCACATGATCGTAACATTTCGCTCTCCACGGTAAGCGCATTCTGCCCAGCGATTCATGCGGCACAGAGCAATGTGGCACTTAATCTACGTTCTAATTGGTTGTATGGGCGTTACTTTGTGCATAAATGGAAGCGTTCGTTGCGTAAGAAAATTGAGCATTGGCCAGACTATGATTTCGGCCCGCAAATGGAGTCACTGAAAACCTTAGACCAACTCAATGATGCTTTTATTCCCAAATACACCGGCTTTAGTAACGTTGATGACTATTTTGATGCTTATGCAATTTCAGGCTCGGTATTAGATTCGACCATTGCGCCTTGTTACTTACACTTCGCCGAAGACGATCGAATCATTCCGGTTGAAGGTGTCGATCAACTATCGAGAAATCCAAATATTCATATTAAGGTGACGAAGTTTGGCGGCCACTGTGGATATATGAGTAACTGGCGAGGCGAGAGCTGGCAAGACCAGCGAATATTAGAAATTATTCAGCAGTCGTGAGCTGTCATTCAACCAGTAATAGGCTGTATTGGCGAGATTGCTCACAGCCGATAAAGCTCGGCACCATGGGTATGAAGCCATCGCTGGCGTTCTTTCCAATTTGGCATCTGCTGGGCAACAATATTCCAAAAGCGCTTTGAATGATTGAACTCGTGACAATGCGCAAGCTCGTGGACTACCACGTAGTCCAACACTTCAATAGGCGCTTGAATAATACGCCAGTTAAACGATAAGCCACCTTTGCTGTCGCAACTACCCCAGCGTCGCTTATAGTCGCGTACATTGACGCTCAGGCTCTTGTTGGGTGGAATATTCATTAGTCTCGAATAAATAGCCACTTTTTGTTCCAGTTCTTCGTAGGCGGCTGACTTGTACCACCGAATCAGCTTATTACTCACCGTTTTCTCTAATGATAGGTGGCTTTGCTTTATTGGCACCACAACGCTGTCAGAGCTTAGATAGACTGGCTTGCTCGAGCCTTGCACCACTGACAAACTAAACGCTGTGCCGTTAAACAACAGCTCAGCACCACTTTCAAGCTTTAAATCAGGTTTGAGTTCCGGCAAGACGGCTAAATGGCCCTCAATCCAGTCTTGTTTTGTGCTGACAAACTCAACAATAGCGCTATGCCGCATTCGCATAGGCGCACGCGCTTTCACTCCGAAATGACCCACTTCGATTGATAAGGTTTTTCGGCGCGCGCTGCGAATAACGTCGATAACGATATCGTCTAGAAGAAAGCTATCTGGGTTACTCATGCGGGTGTCTATTTTTTGCTAATTAGCTTAAATACGTCTTTAACTAGGGCAAAGCGTTGTTCCGCCTCCGGCATCTGACGGCTAACTTGGATAGATTCGGCTCCAGTGAAGCGATACTCCTTAGGGTTAGTCGCGACCGCTCGCATTAGTTGGTCGATATTGATATCTGGGTTCTTAACGAACTTGATAACGCCACCGCTTGGGCCAACCTCGAGCACTTTGATGTCGTGCTCGGCGGCACGTAATTTCAGCTCAGCAATTTCGAATAGATTTTTCGCCGCATCGGGTAATAAACCGAAGCGATCTATCGTTTCCACTTGTAGCTCTTCAAGTTGTTCATTGGTCGATGCGCTGGCGATACGCTTATACATGGTTAGGCGTAAGTGCACGTCGGGCAGGTAAGCGCTGGGGAAACGTGCAGGGATATTAAGGTTTATTTCAACACTTTCTTGAATATTGATGGCGCTAACTGGCTCACCTTTTTTGATCTTACGAGCCCGCTGAATACCGGCAATCGCTTGTTCTAAAAACGAGCTGTACATGCTATAGCCTATTTGGTCTATCGCACCACTTTGCGACTCTCCTAATAATTCACCGGCACCACGAATTTCAAGATCTTGAGAGGCTAGGGCAAAGCCTGCGCCTAGAGTGTCTAAGGCTTCAATCGCGGTTAAACGCTTTTTAGCATCATCGGTCATGGCGTTTAACGGTGGTGACAGCATGTAAGCGTAGGCTTGATGATGCGAGCGCCCAACGCGGCCCCGTAGCTGGTGCAACTGTGCTAGGCCGAAGCGATCGGCTTTGTTGATGATAATTGTATTCGCGGTCGGCACGTCAATACCACTTTCAACAATGGTGGTGCAGAGTAAGACATTGAATCGTTGATGGTAAAAATCACGCATGACGCTCTCTAACTCGCGTTCGCGCATTTGTCCATGGCCGATACGAATGTGCGCTTCTGGCACTAGGTCCTGAATTCTAGCTTGCATTTTTTCGATGGTTTGCACTTCATTGTGCAAGAAATAGACCTGTCCACCACGGCGAATCTCCCGTATTAATGCCTCTTTAAGCAAGGCGTCATCCCACTCGCGTACAAATGTTTTCACCGATAGCCGCGCTTTTGGCGGCGTGGCGATCACTGATATATCTCGCAATCCACTCAAGGCAAAGTTCAGGGTGCGTGGAATAGGGGTGGCGGTTAGCGTTAAGATGTCGACTTGACTGCGCAGCTTCTTCAGTTGCTCTTTTTGACGCACACCAAAGCGGTGTTCCTCGTCGATGATCATCAAGCCTAAGTCTTTAAACACCACGTCTTTTTGAATCAGCTTATGAGTTCCGATAGCGATATCAATGGTGCCTGCGGCGATGCCTTTAATGCCTTCTTGGGTTTGCTTAGCCGTACGGAAGCGTGAAAATAATTCCAGATTAATCGGCCAGTCGGCGAAGCGGTCGGCGAAGTTGTTGTAGTGCTGTTGGGCGAGAAGGGTAGTGGGCACCAACATGACTACCTGCTTATTGCCTGCAATCGCTAGGTAAGCCGCTCGCAGCGCAATCTCTGTTTTACCAAAGCCGACGTCGCCACAGACTAGGCGGTCCATAGGCTTGCTCGAGGTCATGTCATCAATTACATCATTAATAACTTGATTTTGATCGGGTGTTTCTTCAAAGCCAAAACCTGACGCGAAGGCATCATAACTATGATCCGCTGGCGGGAATGAATGACCGACACGCGCCAACCGCATGGCTTGAATTTCAAGCAATTCAGTCGCAACATCGTAAGCCTTCTCTTTGGCTTTATTACGCAGTTTTACCCAAGTATCGCTCCCCATCTTGTGCAGAGGCGCGGTCTCAGGGCTGCCGCCAACATAGCGTGACACTTTGTCTAACGACAATACCGGAATGTATATTTTGTCTCCGCCTTGATACTCCAAGGTGGCAAATTCATTATCACTGCCGTCGAGGTTGAGTGTTTCAAGGCCTCGGTAACGGCCAACGCCGTGGTCTTCATGCACTACTGGGTCGCCGATATTAAGTTCCGCTAAGGACTTTATAATCGCATCGGGGTCACGGTTTTTATCCGAACGTTTGCGCCGTTGGAAGGTGCGTTGGCCGTATAATTGCGATTCGGTGATAATTTCTATATTGCTGTCGCCAAGGCTCAGGCCTCGATCAACTTCGGCTACGGTTAACGCGAGTTTAGTATCAGCTGTAATAAAGTCAGGCCACGATGCAACCTTAGAAAATTCGCACTTATTCTCTTTTAACAGGCCAATAATACTTTCTCGGCGACCGGCTGATTCGGCGATAATCAGCGTGCGCTTTGATGTGCCGCGAAGATGATCGATAAATTCGGCGTAGGGGCTATCGGCACGCGGATTAATATTGAACTTAGGCGCAGGCTGGGTATCGTAATCAACTAAATGTTTAGCCGCTTTCAGATTTAGGTTGAGCAGTTGTGCTCGTGGATAGTCCTTCAGCCCAGCAAATATCTTATCCGGGCTTAAAAATAATAGCTCTGGCTCTAATGGCGGCCACTCAGGGTTTAACCTGGCATTGTCATAGCGTTCGATTACTTCTTGATGCAGCGTTTCGGCGTTTTCCATAACCCCTTCTTCAAGCACGAAGGAGGTGTTTTCAGGCAGAAAATCGAACAGCGTATTGGTCTCCTCAAAGAAGAGCGGTAAATAGAACTCACTGCCGGTTGGCGCTAAGCCCTTACTAACCTCGCGATAGATCATCGACTGCTTAGCGTCACCATCAACCGTAGCTCTAAACGCTTGTCTAAATCGCTCAACACTGGCCGAGTCGAGAGGAAATTCTCGTGCGGGCAATAGTTGAATTTTATCTAAGGCATCGGTCGAGCGTTGTGTCTCTGTATCGAATAAGCGAATTGTCTCGATAATGGTATCGAATAGGTCAAGGCGAAACGGCGAGTCCATCCCCGACGGAAACACATCAACAATACCTCCCCGAATGGCAAATTCTCCCGCTGCCATTACCGTGTCTACACTGTAGTAACCAGCGTCAATTAAGCGCTGCCTGAATTCGTCAAGTTTGAATTCGTCATCTACTTTTAGATCAAATGTATGAGCATCGATATAGTTAATCGGTGCAAGGCGCTGCATTAACGCCGTTATCGGAATAATTAATACGCCTTTCGCAAGGTGTGGCAAGCGATGCAATGCCAATAGGCGCTGCGAGACAATATCTGGGTGCGGCGATACCCTGTCGTAGGGCAGGCATTCCCAATCCGGGAAAGTGAAAATCGGCGCCTCGTGGTCCAAAAAGAACGCTAATTCCTTAGCTACAACAGGCATATGCTGCGCGTCTGAACAGACATAGATGATCGGGCCGTTAGCGCGCGCTAGCTCAGCCAGAGATAAGCTTGATGCCGCCCCATAAAGTTTGCGCCAGTGCAGAACATCGCCCGCTTTTGCTGGAAGAATTGGATTACTTGAAGATTGCACGGCGGTTTATTCTGCTGGTCTAAAGTGGTTCAAAAAGAGGCAAGATAATATCACTTAGGGTGTGAAAAGGTGTTGCTATTTGTTGAGGAAATTAAGGTGTCACGTCTTGAATCTTGAACCAACTTGCAAAATTCAAGACGTGAGACTTTGGCTTGCCCCGATTTCACAATGGGGTGTTACAGTTCCTAAGCTTAGCAATTCAATCAAATGACAGCATGCAATGCAGCTGTTAATAAACAAAGACACTCAGACGCAAACGCCGCGCTGATGTTTTTAAGTGTTATGTGAAAAAAATTATGGATAAATTCTTAGAGGCAGCAATTGAAGAAGCGAGAAAAGGCTTAGACGCTGGTGGTATACCTATCGGGTCGGTACTCGTGTTAGATGGCGAAATAGTTGCGCGTGGCCACAATCAGCGCGTACAAAAACGAAGTGCGGTATTGCATGCAGAAATGGATTGTTTGGAAAATGCGGGACGAATTAGCGCATCCGACTATCGACGAGCTACGCTTTACTCAACGTTATCGCCCTGCGATATGTGTAGTGGTGCGGTGCTACTCTACGGAATCCCTAAGGTGATTGTTGGAGAGAACCGTACATTTCGCGGACCGGAGGATTATGTCAGGTCTCGAGGGGTAGAAGTCGTCGTCGTTGATGACCCAAATTGTAGCCAGCTTATGGAAACGTTCATTAACAATAACCCTGAGCTGTGGAATGAAGATATTGGCGTATAGAGTTTCAGATAATAAAAATCACTGAGACACCCAGATAAAGAGCCGCTTCACCGTTCTAAATCATCCAGATATGTCTTGCTATCACGGTTTGGTATCGTTATACATTACCAAAGTGTATCGACTGCATCACTGGAAATTAGGTTTTTATCTGCAGTTACGAGCTGAGCGTTTTCGATTACTGACGTCGCGGAAATTATTCTGTCTGCGGTGTCATTGTTTATCTCTGGTCCGAAATTTACAGAAAGTTCTGCTATTTCTGGCGAAATTTTTACAACTGAAATATTTCTCGTTTGTAGGTATAAATTTACCAAGTTGGAGGCAGTTGTATCTATTTTAATACGCTCTTTGTGCACGAGCATGGCTATTTCCCAAATAGTAATATCGCTGATAATAAGCGCATTAAATTCGTCCGCTTTATTGTAAGCGCCAAGTCATCTACCTCCTTGTAAAAATCACCCAGCTAGGTGAGGCTCAACGTCGCGATGCTAGGTATTATAATTTCGCAGCGTATCACTAGGATGTGATGTTTGAACAGGATGTTCAACGGTGTTATTGAAGCCGCCTGCGGGCGGCTTCGTATTATTTATAGAGTAACGTTCGCCGGTAACAATTAGTCAACGTCATCAAACCCTTCGGCTTTGGGTAGTTCTGTGAAGATGTGTTTGAGATATGCGTACGGTTCTAAACCATTCGATTTGGCCGTTTCTATTAGACTGTAGAGGTTGGCACTCGCCTTCGCCCCTTTTACACTTGCCGAGAATAACCAGTTCTTGCGCCCGATGGCGAACGGCGTAATGGCGTTCTCAACGGGGTTGTTGTCAATCGGGTAATCCCCGTCTTCAAGGTATGCTATGAGCCTCGGCCATTGATGGTCCAAGTAATGCAAGGCGTTGTCTAGCGTGGTTTTCGGAGGCACTTTGGGTCGCGTTTCATCAAGCCAAACCTTGAGTTTATCGATAATCGGTTTAGCGTTATCAAGCCGCGCTTGATAACGAGCATCACGGCTCGCGTCTTTATTGGCTTTTTCAACTGCGTACAGTTTGCCAATCAGCTTGATCACGTACGCCGCCTGACCGTTCTTCTTTTGCGGGGCGGCCTCCCGCTGGCCCGGCTTACGTCTACGAACTTTCTTCTCGCGTGCACCCAGCAGCCTAGCCGAGTTAAGGCTTGTTCTCGGCAAACAGGCTGATACCCTTCGTTCAGTACAAAAAACGGACATCCATCATAAGCCGATTGAGATTTAGTCTTTAAACTGAGATTGTCTCTTATTTAATCAAGGATTGTTAATGAGGCGCATTGTTCGTTGGGACGTAGGGGGCAGAGACGACAAACGTGGCGTCAATTGATAACGCTTTACCATCGGTACTGGATCGCCTAACGTTTAATGAAGACACAAGGACGGTTCTAACCACTAAATTTGAGTAGTAATTTAAACACTGAGTTGGCTCCGAGAGCATCGTCAAACCTAGAAATCGCGGGTCTTGGCTCTTTAGCCTTCGTTGTTGGGCTTTCATGAACATTTTATTAGTTGCCTTCTGAGTTAGACTATTGTAGCGTAACGATCGTTACGCAATTATAGTTCATTGCGATTGGAAACCAAGGGATTGATTTTGAGCTGCACTCAAGTTTTCAATCACGGGCGTTTGATTCAAGAAACTATCTTGCCCTCACTCATTAATCGTTCGCCTATTTTTAGATGGAGTAATCATGAACAACTTAGCTTTACCTGAAACATACCAAAGAATTATTTCGACCAGAAGTTACACTCATTGCTACATTAAATAGGGTTTAATTATGTTGTTAAACAGCCCTCTAGATCTCGTCTTCGATGATCTTTTTGTTTCGATTGAAGGAATACTTGAAAACAATACCGTTAACTTAAAATTAGAAGGTTCAACAATCGGTGGTTCCGTAAAGATGAAGCCTGCCTTAAAGATGATTGGTAGGCTTGAAATGAGCGGTCAACTGAAAAAAGGCGGGACGGTTATTGAAAGTACCTCAGGAAACCTGGGGATTGCTCTAAGTATTATTTGTGCTGTAAAGGGGTACAATTTTATCTGCGTCGTTGACCCACATATACTAGAAGCAACTGAGAAATTGATTTCTGCTTATGGCGCCGAGATAGTTAAAGTTACGAAATTTGATGATAATGGAGGTTATTTAAGTACTAGGATTAAGTACATCAAAGATGCCATATCTTGCAACAAAGATATTGTTTGGGTTAATCAATATGAAAATTTGGATAATGCGGAAGCCCATTACCTCCAGACTGCACCGGAAATTGCCAAACAATTTCCAAAAATTGATTACCTATTCATCGGCGCAGGAACCACAGGGACACTTTCCGGTGTTAGCCGGTATATAAGACCTCGCTTCCCTAACACAAAGATTATCGCAGTGGACGCTGTGGGGTCTGTGAATTTCGGAAACCCCAGCGGTAAGCGTTTTATTCCAGGCTTAGGTGCTAGCAAGGAAATGCCTCTCAGTCGACTTTCAATATTCGACACAGTCTTACTTGTTCATGAGCTCGACACCATAAAGATGTGCCACCGCATGGTTAGCAAGGGGCTGTTATTCGGCGGATCAACTGGAACGGTATTGTCAGCTATTGAGCAATATCGTGCACACATCCCGGAGGGTTCTAAAGTCGTCGGTATTTCTCCAGATTTTGGCGAAAGGTACCTCGATACAATTTATAACCCAGTATGGGTTTCAAGATGCTACCCCACCATGCGCGACAGCGACATTCATATTAACAACCACCAAAACGAAGAGAGTTCATACAACCATGTCTGATTTTACTGTAATCGGTGCCAACTTTGTGAACCAATGGTTGGTTAACAATGGCGGCTTACTTATAGATATCGTACTAGATGCCTACAATAAATTTCACGACGGTGAGGCGGTTAATCCCGACAGTTATTTCTTGAGGTTTCCTGACAACCCTAATACTCGAATTATTGCATTGCCAGCATCTTCTGAATCTGAACCCAGAGCTGCTGGCATCAAGTGGATTTCAAGCTTTCCCAGTAATATTGAACACAATCTCGATAGAGCATCAGCGGTTTTTATTTTAAACGATAGAGAGACAGGGTATCCCTTGGCTTGCCTGGAAGGTTCTTTAATATCCTGTTATCGAACGGCTGCCTCAGCATTGGTTGGCGCAAATTTACTGCACCCTAGGCCGGGGATCGTTGAGCACATGGTGGTTGTGGGCTGCGGGTTGATTTCATTTACAACAGTGAAACTAATGCTGCAAACTGGTTGGAAAATAAATAAATTAACCTTAGTTGATACAAGCGAGCAACGATCACAAAGCTTTGCTAGAAAAATTAAAAGTGAAATCTCATCTCTAAATACTTCTAGTAAGCTGGCAGGGCAGGACAAGATAGTGGACATTGGCGAATTCGCTTTTTCTTCGAGCACATCATCAATAGACGATGCGGACATGATCTTGTTTGCCACGTCGGCAATAGAACCCTATTGCCACGACATGCAATTATTGAAACGAAACCCAACGATACTTCATATGTCACTGCGTGATCTGGGGGTGGAATTGGTTCTTGCTAGTCAAAATATTGCTGATGATGTCGATCATGCCGTAAAGTCTAACTCTTCCCTGCATTTAGCCGAACAAGCTACAGGAAACCGAGATTTTATCGCAGGTAACATCTGTCAATTTTCGAGAAAAGAACTGACACCAAACTTCAATAAGGCGCGAATTTTTTCTCCGTTTGGAATGGGGATACTTGATTTACTCGTGGCAAATTCGATATACCGATCAGCGAACTCAACCGAACAACACGAGGACAGTATTACACGACTAGATAATTTTTTCCCCAAACCCTATGTTGAGGAGGCGGTGGATGTCGATGAACACTAACATGATTGAGGCGATTGACATTGCCATTGTTGGACTTGGTTCACGGGGGCTAGGCGTTTTAGAGCGAGTACTAAAATTGGCGACCTGCATCCCAGACACTCAGATCAATGTTGTTTCATTTGACAAAAACGAGCCTGGTTCGGGTTTGCATTCAAGCACGCAACCTGAATACTTAAGGTTGAATACGATCGCATGCGAATTGTCTATGTTCCCCGACGAAAGCGCTATTCAATCCTTAGGGGCCAGAAAAGGGCCAAATTTTTATCAATGGTGCGTTCAGCAAGGGGTAACAGCTAATGATGTTCATAACCCTAATGCAGAACTGAATCAAACGGATTTTCTTCCTCGATATCTGTTAGGTCAATACCTCGAGTGGGTATATCGGTCGATTACATCTCAACTTGCCGATAATGTAACACTGATTCATGAATTTACTTCAATCGATAAAATCGAAGCAGACAGTAAAAAAAACGTCTACACATTGAGTACCCAGTCAAACAAACTCTATTGCTTTAATAGAGTGTTTGTATGTTTAGGCCATACTCATCGAAATACACCTGAGCAACCCGCAAACACAACCATTTCGAATGACAATAACTCGTCACGTGTAAATCAAAAAGGTGTTGCAAACTCAACTCGACCGCCTTACCCCATTGCTGACACAATAGCTAATATCCATCCGACCGAGTCCGTTGCTATTGCTGGCCTAGGCCTTGCGGCAATGGACGTGCTCTCAGGCTTGACTCTGGGGAACGGAGGGGTATTTGAATATGTAGGCTCTAATTTAAGCTACTTGCCTTCTGGGAACGAACCCGAAATAGTGATGTATTCGCGTACGGGATTACCTTTTTTTACACGACCAGCTATGTTTGTTGGAAGAAAAAAACACCGTGCAATATTTTTAACCAGTGAGCATATCGAGTTTCTACGACAAGAAAAACTTGAAGGAAAACTCGATTTTAAAAACGACATACTTCCTTTAATGCTAGATGAAATGCGAGCTGCTTATTATATCCATTGCGACACTCTAGAAAAATCAAATAAAAATATCCCTTTCGATAGACTTCGAGAAAAGCTATCACTATCGTTTAAAAATCATAATTTAGTGACTCATTTCTTAGAATTGGCCAAGCTACACGGTGGTTTCGACCCGCAAGCTTATCTAATGGTAGCAATCCCTGAATCGATACAAAGTGATCAGTACCAAAACTGGGTAATGCGCACATTATCTAATGATCTCAAAGAAAGTGAGCTGGGGCTTATGGATAGCCCGAGTAAATCGGCTATCGAAGTCTGGCGAGATTTACGTGAAACTTTGAGAGATATCGTAAATTACGATGGCTTAACTAGAGA
The DNA here is from genome assembly GCA_046709645.1 of Arenicella sp. GTDB lineage: Bacteria > Pseudomonadota > Gammaproteobacteria > Arenicellales > Arenicellaceae > Arenicella. The sequence goes on along the minus strand of JBKEFT010000024.1, from coordinate 8,361 downwards.
TTCCCATGAGTGGTTTTATAGTCACTTTTCGAAATTGATAAATCGAATTGTGGCTGGCCCTCAAAAAGAGCGTCATGCAGAATTGTTAGCCTTGATCGAAGCCGGAACTGTAACGATGATTGCGCCGCAACAAGCGGTAGATTTTGATCATATCATTGCAGCACAGACAGCCGATTCAGGTTTAATAAACAGTCAATCTAGAGTGCTTTCTGACCTGCTTGAAATGAACATAATCGAGCCTGTTCAAAATAATGTGGGGCTCGACGGTATCGCCGTAGACAGGAATAGTAACCCTAAAACCCAGGTTCAGAAAAATCAACAGCTCACTAAACGCATATGGTTTTTTGGCCCGCTATGTGAAGGTTCAAGCTATTACAATCACTACGTCCCGTCAAGCGGAGGGGGTTATTCACGCGCTATGGCGGAAGCGCATAATGCCGTGATGCAGTGTTATGGCATAAGTGATGATCAACTACACAATGTGTTTTCGAGCAAAGATACGCACGAAAACACAATTCTCAAAGCAACTGCTTGAGTCTAAACATCTAACTAACTAAGGAGATGGCACCCATGCCTAAATTTGAAGTATTTCGTGAATATGATAAATCACAACTTGTTTATGAAGACGAATATGTTCTCGACGGTAAACGACTAAAACCCTGGGATGAGTACCCTATGCCTTTTTCTGGCGCTTGGTGCGTTGTTAGACCTCGTACTCAAAGCGGGTCCCACACCCAAATTGACCAAGAAATATTCATCGCGATTAAAGGTGAGGCCACGCTGGTGATTGGCGATGAAAGGCGTCCATTTAAAATAGGTGATACTGCCGTTATACCGAAACATACCGACCATTATGTGGATAATGATACAGACGAGGATTTTGAGTTTTATGTGTTGTGGTGGGATGTTGAGCATGCCGAGCAATACCTAAGCGACGTGACAGAGAAAACGGGGTGCCTTGATGTCTAAGTTGCTCGTAACCATTTCACCTCCGACACCCAATGGTGATTTACATATTGGGCATCTCGCTGGACCATTCTTATCAGCCGATGTTTATACTAGGGCTCAACGTCAACGCGGCCATGAGGCTATACTGGTTTCGTACTCTGACGACTATCAATCTTACATGTTACGTAAGGGTGTCGAATTGGACGCCGACCCGATGGAGCTTGCGAATTCATATACCGATAAAATATGTGAAACGCTTAAGATTATGGATATCGATATCGATAATTGGTTGCGACCCTATGAAAATCCGTTTTTTAAAGACGCGGTCACTGAAGTATACAACGCAGCGACTGCGGCCGATCTAATAATCAATAAGCCTTCTCTTGAACCCTATTGCTCCGGTTGTGACCGCTGGGGTTATGAGGCTTTTGGGCGTGGTGATTGTAATTATTGTGGTGTAGATAGTGATGCCAGTCAATGCGAAGGTTGTGGCCAGGAGCCTATCGCCAAAGAAATGAAAAACTTTCATTGCAAATTGTGTGGTGAAGCACATGAATGGGTTGAAGTAAAAAGAGATTTTCTTCTACTGGAAAAATGTGAAGAAACTCTACGCACGCTCTATAGTCGAAAAGTTATTCGTCTTCCACTAAAAAGTTGGATAAAATATACTCTTACAAATTATCTAAAAGAGTGGGGAGTAACTCGCCCAGGTGATGGGGGGTTGGATCTTGCGAGTGACGGCTCAAGAAGAATCCATACATGGTTTATGGGCCTCTCAGGGTATTTGGCGGCACTTAAGGAATACGCACATGAGGCCAACACTCCAGAGTTATATGATGACATATTAAAGTCCAGCGACAGCCGATTCATTCATTTTATGGGTTTCGATTGTGCATTAAGTCACAATATTATTTACCCCTCTTTATTGTCAAGCATTCCCGAGTACGAGATCAAGCAATTATTTTACCCCAACCAATTCTTAAAGTTAAATGGCTTAAATTTATCTACGAGCCGTAACCATGTAATTTGGGGGCGAGATATCGCGACTAATTATGAATCAGACCCCGTGCGTCTTTATCTGGCATCAATCTCGCCGGAGGAAACGGAAAGCGATTTTGTTATGGACGTATTCAATGTATGGCATGACGATGTATACGCAAAATTCTCAGAGAACCTATTCAAGCTCTCAAGCTCCGAAAGCACAGAATTTCTTGGCCAATTAAAAAAAGATGATTATGAAGTGATCTCGGGTCTGCGTAAACGTTGGTTGTCAGCGACCTCCGTAGATCAGTTTTCAATGTGTGATCTTGCGCAAATTACTCTTGATACTATGGCGCAAATTGAGCAGCGGTTAGTGAGAAAGGTCCCGGCTAAATATTTAATTGAATTATTATCGGTTTTTTGTAAGCCGATAACGCCAAAATTGGCTGATCGAATCTGTTCGTTCTTTAAGATAGATGAAGACGAAGTTACTAAATATTTAATTAACGGACTTAATGAAGCAGAGTATTCGATTTGACTATGCACTCTATCGAAAAAACACCCAATACTGGAATGCCTTCCGCCGAAATGGAATATGACGTCGTTGTTGTCGGCGGAGGCGTCATGGGTGCAACCATGGCAGCCGCATTGGTGGAGCAAAACATAAAAACGATTGTAGTTGAAAAGGGCTGTTGCGGTGCTCAGGGTGCCAGTAGATATTCTGGAGGCCTGACGAGACTGTATGATCCCGACCCCGATATTATGGCACTCGCTGCACATTCCCATCATTGCTTGTCTAGTACACACTTTGGGCGTGTATTTAATTCGACCATTCAACGGAAAGGTTTAATCTATATGTGCGATGAAGCAGAGCTAGGGTCATTAAATGACGCTATTACTTCTATCGGAAATTCTGATTATCCAATGCGGCTGCTCCAATCTGGCGAAGCCTTGCAAATCACCGAATTCGTGGCGGAAAAACAGGGGCGAGCCATTCTCTACGAAGAAAAAGCGGGACAAGGAGACGTCAGAGGCTCGGTTGCAGCCATGGCCAACCTCGTCAAAAATAACGGAGTCGTTCTTGAAAACTCTACCGTATTGGATATTGAGCAGCGCGATAACGTTGCCTATATACACTTAGAGCGAGGCTTGCTGAAAGCAAAAGTCGTTGTTATTGCTGGGGGCGCTTGGTCTGCTCCTTGGCTACCTGAACTAAAACAAATTACTCGCTCTATCCCTCTTGTTCGTTTATTTGCATCATTACCGCTTAAAATACCTATCATTGACACCGTCGCTGAAACCTATGCAGTTCCTCTCAATGGCAACCTAGTGCATGTTGGCTCTCAAGTTCGCCAAGAGGCTAAAAGTCCCGATACTCCATTTACTCACGATGGATCAGAACATATAGATGCATTAAAGCGATTGTCTATGCTGTCTGGGCGTACAGAAACTGGCCCCATTTATGACACACTTCCAGGCTTTGACTCTTACGTTCCGGATCGACGACCAGTGATAGGTTTTTTATCCTCAAGTGATTCTCGATATGCCCTAACGGGTATGGCAGGGATTGGGTATAAACTTGCTGTCGGTGTTGCAGATATTGGAGCGCAACAAATAATAAAACGCCTTGGAAAAATAAGTTCAAAGAATGATGTGTCTGTCAACAAGCCGCAATCTGAATCCTTACTTTTGCCGTTTTCTCCCAGTCGGCTTGAACCTTCTTTTCTGTAATATTATGGAGATACCAATGGATACAATTAGAATAGCGTGTGTCGCTCGTTTAGACGAAAAAGACTCCATCCACACTCAAACATTTAAACGCGCGGTAGCCGTATGCTCAGATTATTTATCAGAATCGGCAGCGTCATTTATAGAAAACTATAATGGCTACAATTTTGAAATTAAATGCTTCGATGATGAAGCAAGTGCGGAAGGTTCAATAAAAGCGGTAGAAAAGGTTCTTGGTTATGAAGCACATACCGTGGTTGGTCATTTTGCTTCTGCATCTGCACAATATGCAGCGCCAATCTATGAAGCTCACAATATCAACCTTTTTCTTCCGGCATCTACCGCTAAAGATTTAACCAAACACAAAACGACCTATCGAATATGTGATAACGATGTTGATTATGTTCGATTCATTGTTAAGTATCTAAATAACAATAATTACAGGATAGGTAGTTATTCTCATGACCAATCATTTTATGGCGAGAGCATTTGTAATAATGTAAAAACTTTCGACAATATACAAAATGAAAAAAGAACAAATGATATTTCATCAGACGTACCACTGACACCCATCTCAATTTATGCGGCACGATACTTTATGTCCGTTGACTACTTAAGAAAACGTAGCGTGTATTTAAAAGGGAAAAACATAGAAGAAAGCGTCCTACTTACTGATGATGCGCTATCTATGGCCTTAGTGAAGGAAAGTATCTCGGAAAACTTACATGTTTTAGTCGCTGGAATAGAACCCAAAATCCAAGGACCATTAGCCGATAAAATATATGAACACTATCTTAATAAATGGGGGGAAGCACCAGGCACGTATTTTTGGGAAACAATCGCGTCAATCCAAATTGCGGCCCAATCCATTAATCAGAACCCGTCGATAAAAAGTTGGAATACTGTTATCGGCCCTATTAAATTTGATGCTTCTGGTGAAGCAAATATTAATTGCTTCGGAATATGGCGGTTAAACGATAGCACCTTAATAAAACTACCATGATTCAGTTTACGCGCCAGACCAAAACTGGTATCTCGAGCTTAAGCTGACTGCCTCGCCCATAAGCACCAAGTTATTAATTTTCAAGAATTGATTCTTAATGTATCAATAAACTTAAAAAACACTATTTTAAAAAAACTTGTTCCTCGACAGGGACTAACAAATCACTATAAGGTAGGTTATGCCAAAAAAAGCTATTACTGATGACGATATTTTACGGTGCTATCCTGTTATGGCAGAGCTACGCACCGACTTATCTAAGGATGAATTTTTACCGCTAATAAGAAAAATGGAGCGCGAAGGCTATCGCCTTTGCTACCATGAAGACAACGGCGCAGTTGCAGCGGTCGCAGGGTATCGGGTTTTTACTAAATTATACAAAGGGAAAAATTTATACGTAGATGATCTAGTAACTCATCCCGATAAACGTTCCCGTGGGCTAGGTGAACAATTATTGACTTGGTTAAAGAACGAGGCAATAAATGAACAATGCACATACTTTAATTTAGATTCTGGCACCCAACGGTATAGGGCGCACCGATTCTATTTTAAACAAAATCTAATAATAGATAGCTACCACTTTAGTGAAGATATTTTACTCACCGACAAGTTCTAGTATTCGCAGGTTTTAGCTTTAGAAGTGGCTTTTCATTTTTAACCATTTTGGCCCACCAAGTTGAGTGCAAGGAAGTCATGGATGCCATGTGAAATGATTGATGATCCCGATAAATATATCGGCGTCAGGGTATCAAGCAACAGTTTGGATGGTGACTTTTTTAGCCCGAAGTTTATTTCAGATCCGGCACTGACAAGATTTTTGTATGATTACGTTTAGACGGTTAGGTGTAGCGAGAATGGATGACAGTAAATATGTAACACTATTTTGAACCTAATTTCACTTTAGTTACAGTCATGAAACTGCTTCTGATTAGTATAATTGTGATGTTTGTAGACGATTAACAAAAAGCTAGCTTAAGCATTAGCTTGCTAGCGAATACCCCAAATTAAAGAGGTTTATAATAATGGAAGTTTTCATGTCATTTGTTGGGATTTTGGGCGTATTGTGTCTTGGCATAATGAGCCCAGGCCCGAGTTTTGTATTGGTTGCCAGAACATCTCTTGCCATCTCTAGGGAAAATGGTCTTGCTACAGCAGCGGGAATGGGTTGTGGTGGAATGGTGTTTGCGTTGTTGGCTCTATTTGGCATACAAACAATACTGCTCGGTATTCCAGTTTTATATTTGACGCTAAAAGTTTTAGGGGGGCTCTATTTAATTTACCTTTCATATCTGATTTGGCGGGGTGCTAACGAAACGATTGATCTCGGTGATAGTTCTACCACTGAGGGTCAAAAATTGTCACGCTCATTTAAAGTAGGTTTAATGACGCAACTTAGTAATCCGAAAACGGCGATATTCTACGGGAGTGTTTTCGCTGCACTCTTACCTCAAAATATATCCTTGTCATTGATCATAATATTGGCGCCGATTATTTTTGTTCTTGAGGCTGGGTGGTATTCATTGGTAGCCGTCTTGCTGTCTTCCGCTGCACCGAGAAAACACTATCTAGACTCCAAACTGTTTTTGGATCGTTTTGCTAGCACTGCGATAGGCGCCTTAGGTTTAAAGCTTCTGTATGATGCCGTGTGGGCCGATTAGCACTGGTTGGAATGAATATAATTATACGATAGCGCGGGTTCAACTCACTAATGCCCGTCTAAAAACGGGCAATTTTGAACTTGCCTCACGTTAGGGTAACAATTTCGGAACGCGCAAACGCTCACTATGTCAGCGATTGGTCTGAGTAGAGTGAGAAAGCACCCCTTACCGAACGGCTGCCACGTGGTTACGCGCCTTACAGCCGTCCGTAAATTGTGTTGTTAAACGGTCGCTTTCGGCAATAGTGCTGTTAAATATATGTTAACTCTCAATATCACTGCTGACATAATGGTGTCAGCAGTGTGAAGATATAATTTGCCTTCTATTTATTAGGAGACCTTAAATTATGAAAATGGACTATTGCGTTCTTGGAACAAACGATATTGAAGCATCAATTAAATTCTATGAGTCACTTTTCGAACAAACAGAGCTTATGCACGTTTTATCAACCGAAAGAATGACCTTCTGGCAGTGTGATGATTTTGCATTTGCAATTGCTAAACCCTTTAATGACGAACCTGCAAGCAATGGAAATGGAACAATGATTGGTTTTAATGTTGGTTCTACCGAAGAAGTAAAAAGGCTTCATAAAAAGGTCCTTGAGTTGGGTGGCTCTTGTGAGGGTGAGCCGGGTCAACGGGGGCCTAAATTTTCTGCATATGCGAGAGATTTAGACAAAAATAAAATAGCTTTTTCTGTGTAAAGCATTAAGTAATCATGGGCAGCGCGGTATAAATAAACCCGCCTGCTGCGGGTGTTGATATGCAACTATTTAAAGACTAAGCATGGAGACTAGAGTATGAAAACTAGAGTATGAAAACTAGAGTATGGAGAATCTATTTTTTAAAAACCAAGAAGAGTTTAGCGCTATCCTATAGAAGAGATTCTATCTGGTGGATAATGAGCGCCAAGAAAGAAGAGATACGATTAAAAAGGCTTGGCATATTGGTTGTTTCATCCGCAGCAGTGCTGAAAATAACAACTTTGCGAAAGAAATAATGATTTTTACAGTATAAGAAAACGTAAAATGACAAAGGCAACGTTTAAAGAGTAAATCATGGGCACAGTTCTTCGTAATATATCGATCTGCATATTTTCATTAATATCAATTTCCGGGTGTACAACAAGTGTAAATTCGGTAGATTTACCAATTCAAAAGAAAGAGATAAGTACCTTCAATACAGTGATCTCAGATGTCGTGCGTATAAATGAGAAATATGGGCCAGCTAATGTCCTAATTGTTCTTGATATTGATAATACGTTGCTGACCAGTTCCGTCGATATAGGCGGTGATATATGGTATCAGTGGCAGCGGGGTAATTTAGAGGTAAAGCCGAGTGAAGCTCAAAAGGTTAAATGCCTGTTTGAGGATTCGATAGGTCTATTGTATGAATTAGGGACAATGAACTTAACCGAAGAAATGTTACCTACGGTTTTATCTGATTGGCAATCTGCTGGAAACACTCTCATGGCACTAACTTCTCGCGCTCCCAAGTATCGAGCGGCAACTGAACGTGAACTCCACAATAAGGGGTTTGATTTTAATATCACGGCTTTGGCTCCAGTTGGTAAGAAAACTCCGGTCTATCGAGAGATGGCGGATAGAGAACTCAGCTACATGAACGGAATTATGATGACTTCTGGCATGAACAAGGGCGAAATGCTGAGTTACCTATTGGAAAAAACAAACAGAAATTTCGCTGCTATTGTCTTTGTAGATGATTCAAAGAAGAATATTGATAATGTTTATAACAAGTACGTTGGCAGAAAAGACATTGATGTCAAACTTTATCATTACCTTAAAGTTGAACGCGATCGAGAGGCTAAGTACGGTTCAATTTTGACCGAAGAGAAAGCTGAAAAAATGGCCAGTGATTGGAATAATCTAAACCAGACATTGAACTCTATATTTCCTAAACGAAATCACTGCTGTCCCGTTAACTTAAAAGAAAAGGCCTGATTTTCCACAGTATTTGATAAAATGTGTTTAGCGATAAACCGTTGAATCAACTGAGAAAACCAGACCATGTCACATTGTAATACAGT
>JBKEFT010000023.1:0-94068 GCA_046709645.1 Arenicella sp. | reverse complement strand
ATACTGTATTACAATGTGACATGGTCTGGTTTTCTCAGTTGATTCAACGGTTTATCGCTAAACACATTTTATCAAATACTGTGGAAAATCAGGCCTTTTCTTTTAAGTTAACGGGACAGCAGTGATAAATTGACATGAAATAGAGACTAGGAATTTAGATTAATACCCAAACATTATTACTGAATACGATAATCAAAAATAGAATTTTCTTTTAGCTAAGTACAGCATGATTAAACGAACAAAATTATGAACAAGTATCGGCGCAATAACCTGGGTAAGCGTATCGACATTTAGCCTAAGCGGCTTCGATGCCCGTCATCTAAGCAAGCTGACACTGAGCAAGAAATCGTGCAAGAAACTGCAGCGGAGGTTGAAGCATCGGCTAAATCCATGAATACCTCGATACCGCCAAATGACGAAGGCGAAGGTGCCGACTCTGACGTCAACTTGGGTCGGAACGATATAGCCTATCTAACTCAATTAGCTTTAATGCGCGGACACCTATATATTGGGCATGAGCTTTATAAGGCTGGTCATATAGAACATGCTAAAACCCATATGAAGCATCCTAAAAGTGATCTGTATGCTGAGATCGAACCAGCATTCAGCGTTAGAGGAACCAGTGGATTCTCAACTGAGTTATTGGGGATATCCGATGCGGTTGAAGCTGATCTTGGTGATAGTGCTGTCTCAAGCGCCTATGCTACTTTGGTAGCCGCTATTGCTGAAAACGAAGCAGCGGTAAAAGCTGAGAGCCTAGCCCCGGCGCAAAAACTAAAGCTGGTTTCTGAAATATTAAGAGTGCCGGCGAAGAATACGCAATTGCCGTGGTCGATGGTAAAATGCAAAACGCTCACGAATATCAAGATGCCTTTGGCTTCACAGCGATCGCTACTGACCTTGTAAATGAAATTGATGGTGGTAGTGCCAAGGTGAGTTCAGCAAAAGCTTCCGCTTTAACCTTATTAGCATCATTGAAGCCTCACTGGCCAAGCTTAATTCCACCTGAAACATTAACAACCAAGGCAAGCGCGCTTTACGTTGCGGCCGCAAAGGTTGAGTTGCTTAGCCTAGGACTTGATTAAGCCGTTTTATCGTTGCCAGCGACCCTTTTGACTGAAAGTTATTACACTAGACGCCAGATTGATCGATGCAAAAATTTAAGGCCAAGCTATCCGACCAAAAAATGTATTACCCACGGTATAGCCGTAACATAGTCTCGCTGTCGCGATACTTAGGCTGGTAGCCAAATACCGCGGCCTTCGGAAATTGTTTTCGGTATTAACCAATCGTTTTTCTAAATATAGTAGTCAGAATTTTATAGTAGTCAGAATTGTTTAGTTAGTTTGAGTGGGTCAAGTAGCTCTCGTAATTTTTGCTCGCTAATATCGGTTTCTTGCTTGGCAATTTCGAAAACAGATTTACCTGTTTGATATGCCTTTTTTGCGATCTTTGCAGCAGCTTCATAACCTATGGTTGGTGCGAGCGCGGTAACAAGAATAGGGTTTTGCTCGAGATTCTTGGCCACCTGTTCAGTGTTAACTAAGAAGTTTGTTACACAATGCTCTTTAAGGTGTGCGGCTGAGTTGCTCAGTAGTTCGATGCTTTGAAGAAGGTTGTAGGCGATCACCGGTAGCATCGTGTTTAACTGAAAGTTGCCAGACATTCCGGCCATGCTGATAGTGGCATCATTTCCGACAACTTGAGCACACGCCATGCTGACCGCTTCCGGTATCACGGGATTAATCTTGCCTGGCATAATACTGCTGCCAGGTTGCAATGCTGCAAGTTTTATCTCTGCAAGCCCTGATAGCGGGCCACTATTCATCCATCGCAAATCAGTCGATATTTTGTAAAGCGAGGTTGCTAGAACACGAAGGTGGCCTGACAAGCCGACCGATAAATCTTGAGAGCTGATAGCGCTGAAAAAATTATCACAGGGTTGAAACTTTATTATGGGCTGAGGCTCTTTTTTGGGTTGAGACTCTAATGAGGGCTGACGCTCTATCTCCGTTGAACTGCGTAGATTGTTATTAAGATTTTCACAAAACTGCTCTGCGAATAATTCATGAGTATTAATACCTGTCCCAACAGCCGTCCCGCCTTGCGGCAGGCCAGCCATTGACAGCATATATTTCTCCAGATTACTTATACCCAACTGCAATTGAGAGGCCCATCCGGAGAGCTCTTGCCCAAACGATATTGGCATGGCATCCATCAGGTGTGTGCGACCCGTCTTCACAACCTGACTTAGCGCCTGAGATTTTTCTTCAATAGCCCAAATCAACGAGCGAAACTCCGGTACAAGATGGGTCTGAATCTGCGACACAGTTGAGACCTGAATCGCAGTGGGGATAACATCATTGCTGCTTTGCCCAAGATTGACATGATCATTTGGGTGGAGCTCAAGTTGCGATCGTTGTTTGCATATTGCTGCGATCACCTCATTCATATTCATGTTAGTGCTGGTTCCAGAGCCGGTCTGAAACACGTCAACCGGAAATTGATCGGCATGACGACCTGCTAAAATTTCGTCAACTGCAGCGATAATCGCGTTGGCAAATTCAGGGCTGAGCAATTCAAGCTTTGCATTGCTTTGCGCCGCCGCCTTTTTGATTTGCGCCAGCGCTAGGATGAAGCTTTTCGGCAACCTCATATCGCTGAGCTTAAAGTTATCGATCGCGCGCTGAGTCTGGGCTCCATACATAGCGTCTTTTGCAACGCAGACCTCGCCCATACTGTCGGTTTCGGTTCTTGTACTCAATCCAGCCATTTCAACTCCGGTTACTTTCTTTGAAAATAAGGTTCTTGCTTAACTGTTTTTATTAATCATTCCCCGCAAGACATATTGAAGAATACCGCCATGTCGGTAGTATTCGATCTCTTTAGGGGTGTCCAACCTCACCAACGCGCTGAATTTGGTAGGTTCGCCGCCCTCATTCTTAGCAATGACAGTCACCGTACGATCTTTAGCCTTTGGCTCGATCTCCGCTAGCCCTAATATGCTGAATGTTTCGTGCCCAGTGAGTCCTAGGGACTCTGCCGTATCATTGTTCATATAGGTCAGAGGGATAACGCCCATGCCAATCAAATTTGATCGATGTATGCGCTCAAAGCTCTCGGCCAATACCGCCTTCACGCCAAGCAGCAGTGTTCCCTTTGCGGCCCAATCGCGTGAGGAGCCTGTTCCGTATTCCTTGCCACCCAGCACAATCAGTGGTGTCTTATCGGCTTTATAATCCATAGCCGCGTCGAAGATCGACACAACTTTGTTGCTCGGAATATGCGTTGTCCAACCGCCTTCAGTTTGCGGGGCTAGTTGGTTTCGCAAGCGTACGTTTGCAAAGGTACCTCTGACCATCACTTCATGATTTCCTCGTCGAGAACCATAAGAGTTAAAACTAGCTATTTCGACGCCTTGCTGCTGTAAATAACGACCGGCAGGGCTGTCAGCTTGAATCGATCCTGCGGGAGAGATGTGATCAGTGGTGACGGTATCGCCCAATTTCACCAAGCATCGTGCATCTTTAATATCCTCTAGTTCAGGCACATCGGTAGACATATCAATAAAATAGGGTGGGTTTTTTATATACGTAGAGTCGTTTTGCCATTGATAACTATCGCTTTCACCCGTCACGATTGACTTCCATTCGTCACTGCCTTCGAGAAGGTTTGCATAATTATCAATAAACATATCGGCGTTTATGTTTTGCTCAATACACTCTTTAACCTCTTGGTTATCTGGCCATAACTCTTTCAAAAATACGCCATTCCCGTTTGCATCGAACCCCAATGGCTCATTATATAAATCAATGTCCATTCTCCCGGCCAGTGCGTAAGCAACAACAAGAGGAGGGGAGGCCAAATAGTTGGTCTTAACGTCCGAATGTATTCTGCCCTCAAAATTACGGTTACCGGACAGAACCGATGAGACCACTAGGTCATGGTCACCTACGGCTTTCTGTATCTCTTTTGGTAACGGCCCAGAATTGCCAATACAGGTAGTACATCCATAACCAACAACATGAAAGCCTAGGCTCTCTAAATCATCAAGTACGCCGGCCTTCTTTAAGTAGTTGGTGACCACTTTTGAGCCCGGTGCGAGCGATGTTTTTACCCAAGGCTTAGATGTTAGACCGAGCGCTACCGCTTTGCGCGCGAGCAAGCCAGCGCAAAGCATAACGGTTGGGTTAGAGGTGTTTGTACAAGAGGTGATCGCGGCAATTACCACGGCACCATCGTGCAGATCAAAGTTTTTGTCACCCATCACAACTGGGGCACCAACGCTGTCAGCAAGCTGCTCACTGCCAGCGACTGTACTACCACCTTCGTTGGCGAAACGATCAACACTCTGCTTGGCGTCTCGCGCTTGGCGGTGCTGTGTCATTATCTCTTCAAAATTCTTCTTAGCATCCGTTAGCGGAATTTTATCTTGTGGTCGTTTCGGCCCAGCGATGCTGGGTACCACATCACTCATATCAAGACTTAGGGTTGCAGAATAGTTAGCATGATCGTCACCCGCTTCTCGAAACATCCCTTGCGCCTTCGCGTACTGTTCAATCAAATCGATTTGTTTGCTATCTCGACCAGAGAGACGCAAGTATCGCAATGTCTCGTGATCGATTGGAAATAGGCCACAGGTAGCACCGTACTCCGGCGCCATGTTGGCAATCGTTGCTCGGTCGGCAACCGGAAGGTGGTCGAGCCCGTCACCATAAAATTCTACAAACTTACCGACTACACCGTGCTCACGAAGCATTTTAACCACGGTCAACACCAAGTCTGTCGCGGTTGTTGCTTCGGGCAACTGCCCGGTCAGTTTAAAACCAACGGTTTGCGGAACAAGCATCGAGATCGGTTGGCCAAGCATCGCGGCCTCTGCTTCTATTCCTCCGACACCCCACCCGAGAACTCCCAGACCATTGATCATGGTTGTATGAGAGTCGGTGCCGACCAACGTGTCAGGGTAAATCATTCGCATATTATCTTGCTCGCCAGTGAAGACCACACGCGCAAGGTACTCAAGGTTAACCTGATGAACTATGCCGGTAGCGGGCGGCACCACTGAGAAATTTTCAAATGCTTGTTGGCCCCATTTCAGAAACTCGTAGCGTTCTTTGTTACGCTCGAACTCTCGTTTGGCATTGAACTCGAGTGCGTCATGCGTGGCAAATCGGTCCACTTGAACGGAATGGTCAATGACTAATTCAACCGGTGATAATGGGTTTATTTGACCGGCATCTCCGCCAAGCGCTATAACCGCATCTCGCATTGCGGCTAAGTCAACTACCGCTGGTACACCGGTAAAGTCTTGCAGTAATACCCGCGCTGGGGTGAACGAGATCTCCCTGTTGGCCTCATGCTTGGGATCCCAGTTTGCCAGAAACTCAATATCCTCATTACTGATGTCGACACCATCTTCATGGCGAAGTAGGTTCTCTAACAACAATTTTTGTGCGAACGGTAGCGTCTTAAGCTCAAACGTTTCACTCAGCTTTTCAAGCGAGTAATAGTGAAACAGCTCACCGTGCGACTCAATACTTGTGAGGGTGTTAAATGAGTTTTTCATATTGATATCATCTTCTCCTTGCTACGTTGTATTAATGGGGGCTGCGTGGCAGCTGAATAGGGTGTCGTCACTCGGCTAGCGCCAAACGTAGCACAATGAATATTTGCTACGGTCATTGTACCCCATGCTATCTACTACTAGTTTATCAAGCAAAAATGAAGCCAAGACCTGAGGGAGGTACTTACTTCGCCTAAGTTGCTGAATTTAATCAGTTAAGTAATTTTGCTAGAGCGTTCGCTACCCAAGTTTTCAGTCATTAACATTCAGATCTTTATAAAAAGTGGTTTATTACAACCAGAGGCCTTTTGTGCCTATGCCCCGTTTTTGAGTGTACCGCCTAATCAAAATCACTAAGCGTTAAGGTCTAGAACCTATCACAGCATACGTTAGGCTAGTGTCCATGTAATTAAGCTTTCTGAAGTCCTATAAGGTTCCAATACAGCGATTCAATAAACTTAGAGCGAATCAATATCACGCCAATGGCGATTGATAAAACGGTCGACATGTTATTGACGTTCTAAAGTAGCTTAGCTGGTATTGGGTTTAGATCAACCTAAGCTATATATGAGGGAAGCACTTATCAATCCGTGTAATTCCCTCAATCAAGTGCAAATTGCCGCTGAGTTAGCTTTAGTTATTATCTACTGGTAAGTTTATTAGCACGACTAGCCGCAATAATTAACAGCACGACCAACACAATCTCTACCGCTATTTCCTGCATCGCGAACGGCGCGCCATGTAATAACCAAGCAATGGTGCGGAAGCTTGCTACTAAGCCTAACAGTATAGCCGGGGCATAAAACCAAATTGGATTTTGACTGATTAAGCCTAATAAAATCATTAATCCCATCCCTAGTAACGCGGCACCGACATTGCCTATTTGTGCGCTCATTCCCAAACCCTCTAGCAATGGCATCCCTAGTTGGCTTGCGGCACCACTAGGGTCAATTCCCCAGCGCGCACTAAGAACAATAAAGATAATGGCGGTTAAGCCGATAAGAATTTTTAACGTAATATTCATGAATTAGTCCTTTATAAATTTCAGTAGCATTATTTACAGGTTTGCGACCCATTAAAGTTCGTCGCGATAGAGAATAACAGAATCTGAGGCGCTAAAATTAGTGCAAAAGTCATGCGAGTAAATGCAAAACGATTTTAGTTGATCTGTTTCAAACTCCTCCAAATCCATCTAGCGGCCAATAAGATAGTCCGTTTTTCGATGTGATAATTTACCGTTGTAAGAGACGTAGTATCAGAGTTTCAATACGAAGTTCATTTAAAGTAGATCTCTAAACTATCTTTGTTGCTGGAGCGCAAATACCTTATTTTTTACAAAAATTTAATATCAATTTTTGCCGGTGCTAGCCCCACGGTAATTGGGACCTGGCTTGCATCGCAAATCCGTTTGAAAACGCCTTAGCTTAAGGCCACAGCTTAAGGTAGTTTCTTTCATCATCGGCTCCAATGAAAAAAGCACTAGTTTCTAGACACTTGTAGACTTTAATTCTAAATTAATTTAGTCTGACAGATTTACAATTGATCAACATTTGTTATAACCTTTGCATAAAAAATGTACGGAAGATACAACTGAAGGCGGAAATAGGGGATCCTCGGTTCGATCAAAAATGTTCAATTAAGCCAACCATAGAAGCGATAGGTCATCATCATAGTTGATGAGTGTGGCGTGGTTTTTAATACTAAATAAACGGTACATTAGGTCATTCTTGCTATTTCCATAATAAGAGTACTGAAGTAGATGCTTTGTGAAATTAAATGAACCTAAATCATTGGTTTATAGATTCAACTGTTGTCTTTAAGAAATTGTCCATACGGTCGATCGTCCAAGAAACAGTTAACACAGCTAGTTGGGTTATTAACGGGACGCTGGACCAGTCGATTTAACGAGAAATAATTAATGCAAAACTCAGAGCCGTTTGCAAAACTCTAAGCTGTCATAACGAGATTAAAAGCATTTAGTGGCCATTTGCCTAGATTGCCTATGCGCTATTAGATTTTTAATAACAGGCGTAATTGTTTTCACTGGTTTTACATAAATCGCCTACTTTTAGACAAGCAAACCCCTCGCCGGACGATTAGTCAGCGTTTATAGTGCCTTATTACTTCCTATCCTTGGTTTATTCTGCGTATCGCATCAACGGCTCTACCGTTAGAGCAATGACACCAAACATCAAGTGCGACATCACCTTAGCGTGGCCTTTAACGCGCAGCATGCGCGCACCAAAATCATCTTTTAACCGGCCATTTACGCGTTCAACAGTACTGCGTTCATTGTACCGGGTTAATTCCACTAGTTTATAACCCGCCCGTTTTCTCCCGAGTTGCTCTTCTTCGATTCGCTTCTTTGCCTCTTTCGAACGAGGATTCGGGTCGATAATTGGCACATGCCCAAGCGATTCACTATGTTGTTTGATCGCGGGCGCATCGTAGGCCGAATCCATTAGATCGTAGCAGCTTGTTACCCGTGTTGCCGTTAACTCTGCGAGTGCGATGGCGGCCTGACTGTCGTGCAGTGAGGCCGAGCTCAACAGGCCGCTTATGGGGATGCCGCCATGCGCCGCATCGATGTGGAGTTTGTAGCCAACCCAACTCGTTTTGTAACCTTTGCTGTTACGTTTCGTACCCACCGTGCAAGCAAGTCGGTAAGTCGGATGTCATTTGTGCCAGTGTCACGCCGGACAGTTGGCGTTCCAGTCGCGTGGGCTCCTTTATGATCTCTTCGCCTTTCTTTGGACGACCTCGTTTCTTGGGCGTCACATCCTTGGCCGCCTTGGCTTTTCGGATTGGTTTTTCTCGACCAACAATCGCCGTAAAATCTCGGCTGATATGCCCTACCAATTGCTCAGACATCTGTGCTTCAATAATGCCGGCATGAACGCGCTCACCAAGACCCGCCGCCGAAAATTCATCAAACGCACGCGAAAACATCGATCTACTCGGGACATCTCTTATTTTCTCCCACCCGCAAATACGGCGGGGTTTAATGTCTGACTCGAGTCGATCAATTAATATCTCTGTGGTCGCCATGTTGTAAACGGCTTTGGCGGCGAAGGCGCGGGCAATTGACGACCGACTTTTTAACGGTCGACCCGGATAGCCGCTAAATTCGGGTAAGTATCGCTCAAACTGGGAAAACTCAAGAACTTCGATGAGCTGCTGTTGCTTGAATGTCAACTCGCCAACCTCTTGTTCGAGTCCCGGAAAAAGAGCTCTTTGAAAGTGATGCCAAATGGTGGATAATTGTTCCCGTGTCTGGTTCATCGAAGTCCTGCTATCTGCTTGATTAGAGCTTGTTTCACACCACCTATTTTAACAAATGGGGCCAGACATTAACCCTCCTTTTTATCCTTTGCGGCAATAAATTCGGTTATTCCCGGAGTTTTGAAATTACCTCTTAGATGTAAGCTTTAATGGACTGTCGCATGGAATAAATTAGTTTTGGTTTCAAACTGTCTCGCAGTTTTTGAATGGAAGTCAATTGATCCTAGACAACAAAGCAAACTCAAGAGCAACAATATTCACTCAGAATAACAACAATAATTCAGGATAAAGTCACATGAATCAAGGTCTACTATTTTTTCCGGTACTTGCAATTATATTGCTTATAGCAACCGTGCTCATATTAATGTTTCGACGTAGAACAAAAGCCGTTGCTCGGGGCGATTTAACCTCGGCTTATTACAAAACCTATGACACGGTTCAAGTGCTTCCGCGCGAAGTGAGGCAAGCCGAGAGATGTTTCCTTAATCTGCTGGAAACAACGCCTATATTCTTCGCTATTTGCCTATTCACCGTTTCGCTAGGGAAAGTTGATTTGATATTTCTGGTCATGGCTTGGCTTTATGTTGCTTGTCGCTTATTGCAAAGTATTGTGCATATTACAAGCAATAAACTAGGCCCGCGTTCCAATCTGTATATTCTCGGCTGGTTAATAATGCTTGCGTTCAGCTTTAGACTTGGCTGGATGATTCTTTAATTAAGTCAGTTGGGTATGTTTGAGTTCAGCTTGACAAGCGCTCAACTAGAGCGCTTGTACAGGTAATTGAATCGCGAGCCAAACCAGCAGCGACACATTGGTGAAATGACCAGTGGGCAAAACAATCAGAGGTCTCACACTGCGAAGCCGTAAATTAAGTCTGCGTAAGTAACGCCAGTAAGAAATGATCTACCGGTATTGCAGTAGATCATCATAATCCTTTCTATGTTCTTCTACACCGATCTAAACATCAGCGGTAGTAGCAGAATGAAGGATCAGGCTAAAACATTAAGCAATGCTATTAGTGAACCTCACGAAGCATCGCCTCGCCAATTGTGGCACCATTTGTGGCACCAACGAGCGAAGACACTTCAATGGGTTAAACTTAACTATACCGCAGAAGCACAAGGGCGATTTAAGGTCATTTCTCGTAAAGGCGGATTACTGCATGACGCCTTTGGTCGTGTCTTAGAGCAGGTAGACTCACAGGCATTTCAACATCTCTGGAAGCCTGAATTCGATGCAGAGCTTTACCCTCAATTCGGAGCGGGTTCGCCGCCCAAAGCATTTACATTAAACCCGCCGAGGGACCACAACCAAGCGTATCAGCGCGGCGATATATTCGAATTTAGCCTGGTGCTGTTCGGGGCCGCAATTAGCCACGCAAACGCCTGCACCACGGCCTTCTATAAAATCGGCCAATTTGGTTTAGGCAGCAAAGACGCCAAATTCAAGCTCACGGCATGTGATTACCAAAAGCGGCCACTAGAGAATCTCTCTCAGTATTCGCCATCAGCTGACAGCTACCCGTGTTACAAAACGGCTGTCGCCGAGCCTTTAAATATCAAGCTTACGCTAAGAACACCAGCCTACCTAAAGTCTAATGGGCGGTTGCTTAACTGTGCTCCAACGTTCACCTACTTGCTCGCACGAATAATCTATCGAGCTAACTGGCTATCCGTCTGCTCAGGTAAAGGCGTGCTAATTTCAGAAGCGCTAAGGAAGCAACTATTAGAACACGCATTAACAGTAAGCATTAAAGACGACAATACCTACGTAGACAACTGGAAGCGCCATTCTATATCTCGTAAAAAATGGATGTGTTTCGACGGCCTCGCTGGCAGCGTGGTTTACTCCGGCGTATCAACAGAATTAGCACCGCTGCTTGAACTTATTGCGGCTATCAATTTGGGTGGTAAAACAAGTTTTGGCATGGGCGAACTTGAATGGATAGTTGAATCCAGAGTTGAATCCAGAGTTGAATCCAGAGTTGAATCCAGAGTTGAGGGGCTAGTTGAACCGAGTGTTGAGGGGATAGTTAAGGAGATACATGAGGAGATACATGAGGAGATAGCTGAATGAGCTTTTACACGCTTAACGCAAGGTTTGAAATAAACACGCCGATGTTAATTGGTGGCGCAAACCAAAACCAAGCAGAGCTCTCTGTTAAAGCGATTAAAAGTGCCATTATGTTTTGGTGGCGGGTAGCAAATCATGGTGTCTGCAAGGGCAACCTCGCCGAACTGCATCGCCAAGAGCGTGAACTGTTTGGCAGCACTAGCGCAATTTCCTCGATTCGTATGTCACTGCAATGTGATAAAAAGTTAGATTCGAATACATTGTGCAAGCAAATCAATGCTGATTACCTCCTTGGTCAAGACATGGGCGCGCGCAAGGCTTTAATAGCCAATCAGCAGTTTAGCCTTAGATTACTCAGCAAGAGAGAAATTGATACCAGCGTGATTAACGCGGTGAAATTATTTGGCCTATTAGGCGGCCTCGGAGCCAAAGCATTAAAAGGCTTTGGCTCAATTCAATTGATTGAATTAACCAGCACAGCATACGGTAATCAACCTCAAGCTCTTGATCTCGGCGAAGATTACGTAAGCCAACTCAGCAATTTTATAAACATTAGCCCCCCAAGGACTAGCCCTGCAAAAACCAGCCAAATACCGTGTCTTGAGCATTGCCGACTAGACATAACCGAACCCGAGCAATCGGCCGAGGATGTGTTGCAAAAATACAGCGCTGCGCTTCATCAATACCGCACTAATGCAAAGCCCAGTTACAATAATTTCAAGGAGGATTGCGATTGGTTTATGCGAAGAGAAAACGTAGACGATAACTACCACCCAGAGCGTGCGGTGTTTGGCTTACCCCACAACTACTTTGTAAATATACCAGGTGGGGCAAACCTAAAAGCCGAGGTCAAGCCACACAGCTTTACTCGTCGACAAAGCCCGCTACAGTTTCATGTTCACAAGCTCGAAGACAATCATTGGGTTGGGGTTTTACTCTATTTTAAATCGGTGTTTTTACCCAGCACGCAGAATAAGATCGACATGGTTCATTCGATAAAAAGCGGCCCCAAACGATTAAAAATAAGCACCGTCGACATGTTCGGCGCTGAACACCAACACAGCATCATTAGTGACTTTATGAGTGGCAAGCCACGCCCCCAAGGCGACAAAAATCAACCCAGATTATTAAACACACAAACCCTATTTGAAGACGGCCAGAGGCTTGTAAAATGAGCCCACACAAGACGCTTCATTTCACCATTGGGCCGGTACAAGGCTTCGTTGCTCAAGCGCGAAGAACCCGTGATCTTTGGGCTGGTTCATTTCTACTGTCATTTTTGGCCGCACAGGCAATGAAAACCATCATCGAGCACGGTGGGCTGGTTGAATTTCCTAATGTACAGTCAGATGACAATCAGATAAGCGACCCCTTGTTAGCCGCAGTGATGGGTAAGCCACTTGACGGTAACACTAGCCCAGTTATCGGTTCCGTACCGAATCGCTTTAAGGCACTAGTGCCGATGAACTTTGACCCGACCATCGTCAGTAACAGTGTTGCCGATAAATGGCAGGCCATAGCCGCGGCGGTCTTTAATCAATGCCTCCAAGCACCGCTAAAAGACGATGGAGACCGTCTTTATGCGGTAAGAGAAAAGCTTTGGGATCAACAGATCAAAGAATTCTGGGATATCAACTGGGTAATGGCCGAAGTCGATTCAAGCGCCAGCACTCTTCAAGACCGTCACAGCGCAGGGTCAGACAACCAAAGCACTATTCAAGACCGTCACAGCGCAGGGTCAGACAACCAAAGCACTATTCAAGACCATCACAGCGCTGGGCCAGACAATAAATGGCTAGACCAACGAAAGAACTGGCGTTCACGCTGGGTGAGCGAACAACACGGCGAAAAATGCTCACTCATGGGCGATTTACAAGAGCTTTCAACATTCTCGGTGTATGAAGCTGGCAAGCGACGCGAGTTTTGGAAAAAATTGGCACAAACAACCAAGGGTGGCGCTCGCAATATCCGCGATGGCGAATATTTGTGTGCCATCAGTTTGGTAAAACGCCTTTTCCCAACCTTAGACCAAGCCGCGTTGATGCAAACAATTGGTTGGGTGCCGGGCGGCGATCTAAAACGCCTGTCAAATTGGCCCTCTACCACCTATATGGCGGCCTTGCCGTGGCTAATCGATAGCTACCAAGACACAAGCAAGCATCAGGCGTTGAACCGCTATTTACAACTTATTGTCGATCAAGCCAGCAGCAAGGCAGACCTGCAGTTATTAATGAGCGAACAAGCGACCGCCTTTACCGCCTTTAACGGGGAAAACAGTAAACGTGTCGACACTGTTAAAGTTACCGATAGTAGGGGTAACCACTTTTTCCCCGATGACATTGATGGCGATTTACTCAACGAGTTTTCGCTGGCAAATTTTCGTTCGACTCATTTAAGTAGCCAGGCCATGCGAGCCAGCGGTGCCAATGACCGAGACCGAAACACAGACCGAGACTCAGATCCAGATTCAGCCTTACGCGCAAGGTTGCAGGCCGGGCTTAGCACCTTATACCGCGATTTATCACCCTCAGACCAAGCACTAAAACCACGCTCGTATTACGCCATACTCATCATGGACGGTGACCGACTCGGTGAACTACTCCACACACACGCAGACGAGGCAAAACAAAAAATATCAAAACCGCTCAGTACCTTTACCAACCAAGTACCCAATACGGTGGCCGAACACAATGGCTTAACCATTTACGCAGGCGGCGACGATGTGCTTGCCATGTTGCCGCTTAGCACCGCGTTACACTGTGCGCATGAGTTAAACCAAGATTATCGACGCGCCTTTAAAGAGCAAGGCGTTGAGCACGCTACGGCATCGTCGGCGGTGCTGTTTGTACACCATCAATACCCCTTATCTAATGCATTAAAAGTCGCACACCACACTCTTAATACGATTGCCAAAGAAGGCAATGGTCGTGACTCCTGTGCGGTATCGGTACTGAACTCCGGTGGCGAACATTTACTATGGGTGAACGTCTGGAACAAGTTCGATAATGCGCAAGAACAAGCGCCTGATCAATCTGAGGTTAATTCAAGCCAAGCTGATGGCGATTTATCAAACCGAGCTGATTGCTCTTCACCTAGCCAAGCTGATGGCTCTCAAGCAAACCAAAATGATCAAGTCATGGCATTAATGGCCTTAGTTGATCAATTCAAAAATAACACCTTGCCGCGAGGCTTTCCGCATAAGCTCAAACGGCAATTTACCTATATGCAATCGGCTTCTCATGAAACAGACGGCGAGAACCCAGAGCTGACTCGCTTAATGCAGCCCCAGCAACTTGAAAAACTATTCCTTGCCGAGCTACTAATGACAGAAGAGGCCAGCACTCGCGCCGACAAACGAGAGCAAGCACAGCAGTCTATTAGGCATTACTTAGCCGCGTCGCGGCATATTAAAAACCAAGAAGAGGGCCCGCAACAAGCGCAGACGGGTGTGCAATTTGATGCCGGTTTAATCGCACGGTTTCTCACCAGGAGCGCTGATTGATGAAAACCACCTATATTATTGACCCCGTTGATAGTTTGTTTTTTCGTCAGGCTAGGCCGTTTTCCTCGGGCGAAAATGCGGTTGGTCAACACAGCGTGTTCCCGCCCGCGCCACACACCGTGGTAGGAGCCATTCGAGCACAATGGGCGACTCAACAAGGGTGGAAAGGGCGTGGCTCGTGGGACGCTGCTAAACCCGGCTTGCTCAACGCCCTTGGTGGTGATGAGCAAGAGCTTGTCGGCCTTGCCTTTATCGGCCCAGAACTCGCCGCCTTAAATTCAGCAACGGTCGAGCGATTGTACCCAGCCCCGGCGGCCTTGATTGGGAAAAAGACAGATGAGAAAAAGACTGACGAAAAAAAGACTGATGGCTGCAAGCACCCAATGCCAGCAATACCATCAGACCTAGTGCGGCTACAACCGGCCAGCCAAGCAATTGAAACCGACCTTGGCTTGGTGCGACTGCCTGTTGCCGTCACGCCTGCAACTGACCAAACGCAAGGTCGTAAAAATCTCAACGATTGTTATCTTACAGAAGCCGGTTTGAGCGTGTTTTTAAACGGCGGAGTACCCGACCAAACAAGCCATTGGTACCGTCATTGCCTTGGGCTAAACCTTACCACCACTGAAACACGAGTTGGCAATCAAATAGATCGTAACACTGGTCGAGTGCTCGATGGCATGCTCTACAGCACCAACCACTTACGCTTGGCAAACGACGTTCGCCTAATCATGGAGGTTGATACCAGCCAGCATACAAACCCTATGGGCATTAGCCTTGTAAGCCCAGCTCACATCGCCCTAGGCGGTGAAGGCCGGGCCGCAACTATCACCTCAACTATCACCTCAACCGCCACAGACGAAGACGCACTCAAACCCGCAAACCTCAACGAGTTCACCAATGGGCAATATTTAGTCTATGTGCGCACGCCCATTGTCTTGCCTGATTCTGACCACGGTGTTAACCCATTGCCACACCCTAGTAGGCCATTTGCTGGCTTGCCGGGGCAGGTGGTCTCAGCGTGTTTATACCCATCGCAACGCTATGGCGAATGGTTACAACAACACGGGCAGCGACACTCTAAAACCTGCAGCGTGATACCGGCTGGCTCCGTCATTTTTATGCAAACCGAGCAGGCCACAGACCAAACCAAAGACATTGCCAAACTGGTCGCCAACCCGGTTCTCGGTGAGCGTATAAGCTGGGGCTATGGTCGTGTCGCCATAGGTCGATGGTAAACGCTAATGCTGCTTATATTAATACCAAGTTCTAAACACAAAGTGCGCCAACAAAAAAGCAAATCTACAATCATCAAACCGTACAAGCAAAAAGGTCAACTATGAGTAAATTAATGATAGGGCTATACGCAGAAACCTTTTTGCACCCTGGGTCTGGGCAAAACGAAGGCGCCATTGATTTACCGGTAATGCGCGAGAAGGTCACCGGTTACCCGGTGATTTTAGGCTCGTCGCTCAAGGGTGCCTTGCGCGCCAAGGCAGCCGCCGATCAATCTGAGCAAGCGTTAGACGACTTCTTTGGTAAACAAGAAGGCGCTGGCGGTATTTTGGTCGGTGATGCGCGCCTATTGCTATTGCCGATTCGCTCGTTAACCGGCAGCTTTAAATGGGTGACTTGTCAACACGTAGTTAACCGCCTACAACGTGATAGTGCTCGTTGCGGCCGGCCTATCAGCGTAAGCGTGCCATCGGTGGCTAGTGGCACTTACGCCAGTGTCAATAATAGCGCAGCAAGCGAAGCCCAAGCGCTGTACTTAGAAGAGCGGCGGCTAGAACCACAAGAAAACCATATAGATGAGGCACTGGTTCAGTTAATCGCCAGCACCATGCCGGCTAATATAGACATCAACGAGTTAAGGCAACGCCTAGTGATTGTTGACAACGATGACTTTGCCTGGTTTTGCGGCAACAGCTTGCCGATTCACGCACGCAACGTGCTGAACAATGAAACCAAAGCCAGCAAAAACCTCTGGTACGAAGAAGCACTGCCGCCTGAAACCGTGCTCTATGCGGTATTTCTACCACGCTTTGATGCCAGTCTCATGGGCCGTTTTCAGCAACAGGTGATTCAGAATAACGCTTACCTGCAAGTCGGTGGTAATGAAACCATCGGCCAAGGCTGGCTGGCAATGAGCGTAATGCCAGCGCCACAACAGGAGGCCGTATGAGTCACGCCGTTAGCCAAAATATAGAACAACAACGTGCTGCCTCGGCACTGTTTAGTTTGCAAGAGTACAACACGGCTGTCGCGCAAAAATTAGAAAAGGGAGTATTAAAGCAAGACCCCCGTTCGGAATATCTAAGCGCGATTAAGGCATTGCCGGCGGCTATTTTGCAAAACGGCTTAGGGCAAACCTTAGCCAGTTATCGCGCTGCCAAAACTGATGGCCCCAAAGACGTGTATCAACATTTAGAAAGCTGGCTGTGCTCTAAAGCACCCCATGCACCGTTTGATCAAGATGATCAATTACTGCAAGCCCTAGTCACGCATGACCAAAATACCTACATCGCCGCTCAAACCGAAGCGTTAGCCTACACGCGTTGGCTAAAAAAGCTAGCAATCGCCGAGTTTCCGGCGCTGCCAAACGAGCCGCCAAACGAGCAGCCGCCGCATCAGTCGCAATAGCCTCAAGTCAGCGATAATTAACCCAAGCTCGTTTAGAGCAAACAGGAGTGAGCGTATGCCCCTAACACCGCTGTATCAAAACCCCGCTAACGCCCCGCACACGCAAAGCAGCAAGGCTAGCGGAAGCACTGACGGCAATACTGGCCTCTGGTTTAATAAATTTTGTAATACCTGGTCTCGTGACCCTAAAGGCACTGCTCGCACCAGTGGCTCTGATAATGCCGGTGGCTCTGATAATAGAAATGAACCGCTGTTTCGGCTTGCAGAGCTTGGCAATAAAATCACCGCAAAGCAGCAATGGCTTGATGACACTGTGGCTCACTATGAGCAGCGTAAAGACGTGCTAAGGCCACGGCTTGAGCAAGCCGCCGAGCGTCAGCGAAAACTGGCCAACGCACAAAACTCTATGTGCATTAGCGTAGAATCAACCAGCTCCTTCGTAACCGGCATGGGCAATAGTAATCCGGTCGAAAATGGCTTCACATTTCATCACACATTAGGGGTTCCCTATCTACCAGGCTCAAGCCTAAAAGGTGTATTACGGCACTGGTTTGAATATTGGTGCGATAACAGCGATTCAAGCCAATCTTCAAGTACATTAATCGAGTATTTCGGCAATAGCCAAGGCCAACAGACTCAGGTTGGCGGGCTTATTTTTTTAGATGCCGTACCTTACGAGATACCCGAGATTGTCGTTGATATTATGACCCCACACTATGGGCAATGGTACAGCCATGGCGGTAGCATTAACGAAAAAGCGCCAAATACTGATGCCATTCCGGCGGGTTGGCACAACCCCGTGCCGATACCTTTTTTGGTGGTTAAGGAAATAAAATTCGACATCATTATTATGCGCCAAAAAAGCATGTCAAATGAGGCATGGCAACGCGCCGAAAGTGAATTTCCCAAACTACTAGACGAGGCTCTCAGCTTCATCGGTGCGGGTGCAAAAACAGCGGTTGGCTATGGCTATTTTAAAACCGACTCATCTCGCAGCCAACAGCTTGAACAACAGCGAGAGCAATCAAAACAACACGCGGCAGAGCAACTGCGCTTATCACAAATGTCTAGCCTAGAACGCCAGTTTGAAGCCGACGTGCTGGCCAATAATAAGCTCAAAGCGCCGTTCATCGTCGCGGCGATTAAATTACTTGAAAGCGGCCACTGGAAAGACCAGCAAGCGCCGATAGCGGCGATTATTCAACAGCGTATGCAGGCGTCTACTGTAAAAAATTATCAATGGAAGCCCAGCAGCCAATCGAAAAAGCCAGAAAAAGATAAGGCCCACCAAAACACTATAAAGGTACTGGCCTACTTGGACGAGAAAACATGACCACCTGGATTGTCACTCGCCACCAAGGCGCAAAGCAATGGCTAGGCCAGCAGGCCATCAAGTCCGATTTTATCGTTGATGACCTTAATATCGACCTGCCGCAAGCAGGCGACACCATCATTGGCATGCTGCCAATACAGCACGTTGCTACGCTCAATCAACGTGGCGTTCGCTACCTCCACCTATGCCTTCAAACACCTGAACCGCTGCGCGGACACGAACTCGTGGCCGATCAAATCGCTGAGTTTGATGGCCACCTACAAGAATACCAAGCGATAACAATACAACCCGGTAACACCGATGTTAACATTTCTTGAATCACTGTTTAAATGGTCTGATTTGTGGGTATTAGTGCCCATTTCACTAGTCAATATTATTATTTCAGTCTGCGTATGGGTATATCAAAAACGCCAACAAATCAGCGGCCAACACCGGCTGTATATCGTGTTGCGCGACACCGCTAACAACACGCTATACAAAGTGCGCGGCAGCATATTGCGCAAAGACTTTACCCGCAGCGAAATCAGGGGCGTGATCAGCATGGAAGCCGAAGGCCAATTCAAGCTTGAATCAGTTAACGACGAACACTTCTATAAAACCCTGCATCAGCTACAATCAAATAAGAAAGGAAGGGTGCTTTGCCTTGATGTTAACCGCAACGAAACCGCGCAGTTTGCACTGCAAGAAATGACCGAATGGTCGCAATTTAGACAAGACCATGGCTTACTAGATGCAGCCTACGAGTGCATTTAAATTATGATTATAAATCAATGCTATAGAGTTAATAAATGAGTAATTACATGATAAAGTATCCGCCAATCACTGATTTTAAAGTAAAAAACAGAGTTATCCGCAGCTCACCAGTAGATTCGTGGCAAAATGAATGGCATGCGCCAAAATAGGCTGTATTTTTACTTTAAAATCAATGCCTTACAAAGGGTGCAGTACGAAGACCATCCCGATCTCAAGGGAGTGAAAACCGATCCACGGGGCTTTCTGTGGATCGTTTTGTTACGCGTACGAAGACCATCCCGATCTCAAGGGAGTGAAAACAATTTAGGGTTGATATTTAAAAGCCTCATTATCGCTTTGTGTACGAAGACCATCCCGATCTCAAGGGAGTGAAAACCCTACCTATAGCAGACCAGATGTTCAACTGGTAATTTGTACGAAGACCATCCCGATCTCAAGGGAGTGAAAACTTAGTAGTTAATGCGTGAATGTCTAATCGATTTAGGTACGAAGACCATCCCGATCTCAAGGGAGTGAAAACCTTGCCTCATTTGGTTTAGGTGGTTAGCAGTAGTATTGTACGAAGACCATCCCGATCTCAAGGGAGTGAAAACAAATCGCTACAGTTGTGGAGAATCACAATAAGCCATATGTACGAAGACCATCCCGATCTCAAGGGAGTGAAAACGCCTCGAATAACTCAGCATACTGATCTTCTGTTACGTTGTACGAAGACCATCCCGATCTCAAGGGAGTGAAAACGAGCGCCGTACTCTGCTGTAACTCCTATTATTTTAACGGTACGAAGACCATCCCGATCTCAAGGGAGTGAAAACAAGTTCTTGTTGGGTTTTACCCATTTCAGAATAAATAGTACGAAGACCATCCCGATCTCAAGGGAGTGAAAACGCATTTTTTCGAAAACAACAACCGTTTCATCGTAATCGAGTACGAAGACCATCCCGATCTCAAGGGAGTAAATATTAGCCATCGCAGGTCAGGCTTTATGCCTATGCGATGTTCAATTAACTCAAAAAGGGGGCAGCAAAATGGTAAACCGAGCATTAGTATCAATAGCCGAGCACGTTTTATGCGTCTCGTTAGCGCAGGGGGCTATATGATCTCTCAAGAGGCGTTGATGGTCGCGTGGCTAAAAGTGCAGCAAAACGACGGCTGCGCTGGGGCTGATGGTGTCACTATTGCCGAATTTCAGACATCGTTATTCAGCAATTTGTCAGCCCTGCAAAGCCAACTTGAATCTGGCCGCTATGCGCCAAAACCCTTGCTTCGAGTAATTCTGAAAAAAGGCCTCAAGCGCCGACCCTTATCAATACCGTCGGTGGCTGATCGGGTTGTGCAAACGGCGGTGGCAAATTATTTAACGCCCTTGTTTGAGCCTCTATTTGAAGACATCAGTTTTGCCTATCGCGCGGGGCGCTCGGTAGACCAAGCGATTGCTCGCGTGGTTAGATATTATCAAGCTGGGTTCGAGTGGGTAGTAGATGCTGACATTGACTCGTATTTTGATGAAGTTGATCATGAGTCATTGTTATTATTAATATCTAAAACGCTGGATAAACTAGGCATCGACAGTTCTGGGCAAGGTGTCGCCAACACTGCGAAAATAGTCAACCTCGTGACCGCTTGGCTTACTTGCACCATCGTCGAGGGTAAACGGCGGTGGACTAATTCAAAAGGCATACCGCAGGGCTCACCATTGTCGCCGCTATTGGCCAACCTCTACCTTGACCAGCTTGACGATGCCTTGATCGCAAGCGATAAGAAAATTGTGCGCTTCGCCGATGATTTTCTAATTTTATGCAAAAGCAAAGAACAAGCCGAACGATGTGAAAAAATGACCGGCGATATTCTCGCTCGTTTACAGCTGCAGTTTAATCAAGACAAAACTCAGGTGGTGCACTTTAATCATGGCTTTCAATTCTTGGGCTGGCAGTTTATTCGCTCAATGGTATTCAAAGCCGCGAAACCTGAAAACACAAGTAACACCAGCGTTAGTAAACCAAAGCCGATAGACAGCCCGAGCACCGATACCGGTGACAATAGACGCCTCACGGCCATGGCCCATGCATGGCAAGAAGCGCTGGAAGAGCAAGCGGCCGTAGCGCAAGAAAATAAATCAGTTTCACAAGAGGCTTCACCCGTTTCACAAGAGCCGTCACCCGTTTCACAAGAGCCGTCACCCGTTTCACAAGAGCCGTCACCCGTATCACTAGAGACTTCACCGGTTTCACAAGAGACTTCACCGGTTTCACAAGAGCCCTCAGCTGTTTTATCAGAGCCCTCAGCTGTTTTATCAGAGCCTTCAGCTGTTTTATCAGAGGTGCCGCCCGATTCATCAAAGCCACTATCCACAACGGCTGAACTGCCGTTAAAAAACACAAGCCCTAATTTAGATGAGGTCTCTGAGCAAAACGGCGTTGAACTTGATGTCTTACAAAAAACACTCTATTTGACCCGAAATGACCTAGCAATAAGCAAGCGATCAAAGCGGCTGATAATTGAATGGGGCGAACTAAAACGCTCTATTGCATTAATTCAGGTAGATCAAATTGTGGTATTTGGCAACGCTCAGTTCACCACGCCCGCCATACGACTGTGTTTACGCCAAGGTGTCGGCATACATTTCTTAAGCAATAATGGCTACTATCAAGGGCAACTTCATAGCCCAAATTTTCAACGAAGCCTCCTACATAAAGCGCAGTATCGCCGCCAGAGTGATCTTGGCTTTATCGAAACCGTTGACATAGCAGCCAACGGCAAGCACACAATTGAGTTTTGCCATGCATTGATTGGCGCAAAATGCAGTAATTCTATTACTATATTAAGGAGAATCAAGCGCCGCGCAACACCCGCTTTAAGCGATACGATAAGTTTGCAAATAGGGTTTATGTCAAAGCAACAACAAAACCTAAGCAAGGCTCAAGCAATCGACACCCTTTTGGGTTATGAGGGCGTGGCGGCAAAAGCCTATTTCACCGCGCTCGGGCAATTCTTTGAAGAACACGGTTGGGCTTGGCCCGGTCGCCAAGCACGCTCAGCAATAGACCCGCTTAATGTATTGTTCAACTTTCTCTATTCATTGTTGTACAACAACGTAATCGGTTTGATTTTCAGCTCTGGTTTAAACCCGTACATCGGTTATTTACACAGCGCCAAAACAAATCACGCGGCACTCGCGTCAGACCTAATGGAGCCATTTCGCAGTATTGTGGTAGACCATATTGTGATCGCGTGTGTGCGAGACAAAGCAATTACACCTGACAATTTCTCAATGGTTAACGGCCAGTGCCGCATAGATAAAGCCGGTATCGACTTACTAATTCACCGCTTCGAAGCCAGAGTGAATCAAAAATTTGGCTTCACCAGACACAATGCTAAGCAAGCGGAGAGTGAGAACCCGCTGAATAGCAAGAAAACAGACTTACGTAGAATTATGGCTGAGCAAATAACTCAAACTAAATCGTGGGTACTCGGTGAGCAACGGCATGTAAACTTCTTCAAGTTAAAATAATGAGCGCTATTTACATTATTGCTTACGATGTTCAAGGCAATAAACGCCGACGCAAGCTCGCCCAATGGCTTGAAGACCAAGGCCAACGCATTCAATACAGCGTTTTTGAATGCGCCATCAGTAATTCACAATTAAGCGCTTTTTCACAACAACTTGAAAGCATGATAAACCCAGACCAAGACCGCATCGTTATTTACCCAATTTGCGCAAAATGTTTAAGCAATAACAGCACCCTAGTTGAATCAGCGGCGGCAGGGGTGTTATTAAACATAAACGGATATGGTATATTGTGAGCCTGTCGGACAATGAATTTCACTAGTACGAAAGCGCCACTTTGGTCTATTTTTCCGTTTATTTTCGAGCAATGGAGCAACCATTACGTCTCAAATAAACGAAAAACTAGCCTCAAATTACCACTTTCCCCTGACGCAAATCATTATCCGGCAGGCTCATTGTGAAAAAGCAATTCACCATTATCAGCTATGACATTCGAGATCCACAACGTTTGAAAAAGGCGGCCAATTGCCTATTAGATTATGCCGAACGAATGCAATACAGCCTCTTTGAAGCATGGTTAGATAAGGCCGAATTTACCCAGTTACAGGCGACAATGAGTGATATTCTTGATGCCGACGATGATATTCAATATCATCGCTTATGCGACGTTTGTGAGCCTAGAGTGATTCGCATAGGCTTGCAAAGCGAACTTAAACGCGAGGACTTTATTGTTTTATAAATCAATTGCTTAAGATATAAATGGCATAAATTACATTGTAAAACGACTGCGAATCATTGATTTTAAACAATAAACACCTGTTTTAGATAGATTTTAGAGTAAGTTAATATGAATATCGCCACATGCGCCAAAATAGGCTGGTTTTTATCTTTAAAATCAGTATCTTATAAGGGGTGCTGTTAGAAGGCCATCCCGATCTCAAGGGAGTGAAAACAATTTGAGGGCTTTCGTCTTTTATCTTATTGATAACTCGTTAGAAGGCCATCCCGATCTCAAGGGAGTGAAAACGTTTGTCATTTTAAAGTACCATAATTATAAGTAAATGGTTAGAAGGCCATCCCGATCTCAAGGGAGTGAAAACTCATAATCCTTATATATTGAGGTATAGCCCGGCCAGAGCGTTAGAAGGCCATCCCGATCTCAAGGGAGTGAAAACCTGCTTTAGCGGATCTTTGTATTCGCGCTTATACTCAGTTAGAAGGCCATCCCGATCTCAAGGGAGTGAAAACCCAATAACTTCAAAATACATTGATTCGTCGTTTTTTTTCGTTAGAAGGCCATCCCGATCTCAAGGGAGTGAAAGATCCTTCGGCTGCGCTTGGGACGACTGCGGCGGCAAGACCATCTTGAACTCAGGGGAGTGAAAACCATAAACTATTACGCTTATGTGCTAGTAAAGTTTGGCCCAGCCTATGGCCTTAAGGGCATTAGGTGTCTATACTACTCCGCCATTTATCAAATTTACTTAGCGGAAACACAGCGCTTTTTTTTGCAAAGCTTAGGAATAGCGACGCAAATTACTCAGCAACGATTACGGTCAAACTAGTTCAAGCGACTGAAGGATTTTCTGTGCTTATAGCAGTCGGTTAAAGCCTGGGTGCTGTTAATGATGATGGATAGCTAGAGGGTAATTAAAAATAGGGAGAAAGGGAAAATGGGTAGTTTTAAACAAACAGAACAACGAAAAAATCACAGTGTTATAGCGGCGTTCTATCGGGTATTAGTCGTTATTTCGGTTTTATGCACACCTCAAGCATTTGCCCTAGACCTAGAACTAGATCCAGACATACTGACGATCAATGACTTACCTGAAGAGGTAGTCGCCGAGTCAAGTGGTATCGAAGCGAGCAGTACAACGTCGACCGGGGCGCAAATGATGCCTGGTTACTATAGCGAATTTAATGCGGGTTCTCAGAGAGAGGAAATCGCTGAGAGTGCTGGCGAGTTTATCGATCCGTTTACGGGTTCTTTAAACTTACGTCATACAGACGTTTCGATTCCGGGATCGGGTGGTTTTGACTTGAATGTCATTCGGACCTATTCGTCTAATAATGTCTACAAAGCGGGCCCAAGTGGCACCTTAGACATTGAGCCGTCTGAACTCATGCAAGCAACGCAATTAGGAGCGGGTTGGGAAATGCACTTTGGTCGTATCCGCAGACAATCGAGTAATGCGTGCTCGGGGGCGAATGGTTCTGACTCGTCAAGCAGTCCTATTTTAGAGACCTCGGAGGGCAGTCAAAAGCAACTTGTTTATAATAACGCACTAGCTAGCCGATCAAACGCGGTTTATGTTACGGCGGACTATTGGCATGCCTATTGCCTAAATGGCCAAACAGGTCTTTTGCTTGTTGACCCGAATGGAACGACCTATTGGATGACTCACCGGGTCTTTAGTGCATCACGCTATTTTGGTTTATCAAGCTACGTTTGGTATGTGTCAAAAATACGTGATCGTAATGGCAATGAAATGAATTTCTTTTATGACTCGTCTTCCAGCGGAGAAGTCATAAAGCCAAGCAGAATAACCACGTCTGATAATCGAGAGATTACATTTGAATACGCGAATAACAAGCTCAGTTCAATCAGCTACAACGGGAAAAACATACATTACATTTATGGCAGCGCTAGTGGTTCCTTGATCGAAGTACAATACCCTGAATCTCGCGCTAGAAAATACGCTTACTATCTAAGCGGTAATAACAAATACCTACTGCAAAAATCAACCCGCAGGGCGGGTGGTTACACAACTTATGACTATCGATATATCTGTAAAGCGATTACGGGGTGCGGTGTAATCCGAAATGGTGATGTGCTAACCACCGTTACTTATAATCATGCTATCTCAAGCAAGGTTGAAAACGACATTAATGGGAACGCTAGCACGTGGGGCTTTTCATATTCTTATTCCAATGGGTTTGATTTCACCACAGCAACCTTTCCCGGCGGTAAGTATGTGTATAAACACAATAGTGGAATAGCGTCTTCAAATGGTGGTATATCCAACGTTTCTCTTGTCGGTTTGTTGGTGAGCAAGTCAACCTATGGTGGAGACTCGATAATTCAAACCGAAAGCTATGGGTATCAAACAGTTACGCTGTCGACTCAAAATACGTCGCGCTTTCCTGGGAGTTTTTACGGTATCTTCGACAACTTTAGTTACAGCTATCGAGTAACGAGTAGAACAATTAACCGAGGAGGAAAAAATTACGTTACCAGCTACCAAAACTTTTCTGACGGACGTAATCCTCATGCGATTGTTGAGACGGGTGATGCGACGCGAACAAAAACGCTGAGCTATAAAGATATTTCTCCGTATTCAGATTCACCACGTACAGCATACCTTGTAGAAGATGAGTCGTATGGTACAGGCTCAAATAGGAACATTACTCGAACGTATGATTCAAAAGGGCGTTTGACCAATATTAACGAATACGGGGTCGCCACAAATTATACGTACTTTAGTAATGGAGATGTTGCTACGAAAAAGGATGCCCTCGGAAAGACTGTTTCATACAGTAATTATTATCGTGGAGAGCCGCGAAGCGAAGCTCTCCCAGAAGGTATTACGCTAACAAGAACAGTAACGGCCGATGGCTGGGTAACATCGGAAAAGAATGGCAGAGGCCATACCGCATCTTATCAATATGATGCATTAGGCAGAATTAAGAAGGTAACGCCTGCTCGCGGCAGCGCTACAACAATGGCTTGGAGTAAGTCTTCCTCGAAGGATGTACAAACGATTACACGGGGAGGCCGCACTCAAATTCTGAGTTATGATGGTTTTGGCCGTGTTACTTGTGATCAACGAGAAGGTGTTTATGCAGGCACTGTGTTTGACAGCTTGGGCCGAGTGACCCGACGAACCTACCCCAATTACTCTAGCTGTACATCAGCACAAGACACCAATTTTACCTACGATATTCTAGGCAGAATTAGTCGCACAACGCATGTTGATGGTGCGTATAGTCAGTACACATATCAGAATAATAATAAAGTTCAGCTCAGGGACGAGACTGGTCAAACTTTTAATTTTCAATATCGCTCATATGCTGACCCAGATGCGAAACTTCTTATGTCTACGACCGGGCCTGAAAATTTATCCGTATTGGTCACGAGAAATAGTTTAGGCCAAGAAACGGAAATAAATCGAAACGGTAAAAAGCGGGCGTTTAATTATGGAGCGACACGGTTTGTTTTATCTGAGGTGCACCCAGAAACTGGCACAACTACCTATACTCGCGACGCCATAGGCAACATAAAAACCAAGAGAGTCGGAGGTTCAGGGTCCACTGTCTATACTTATGATGACTTGTATCGTTTGGTGAGAACGAACTATCCAGCGATTTCTTCACCTGATGTGGTTTACACCTATGATAAGAACAGTAATCTTACACGCCTGCAGTCAGGGATTACCGATTTTACCTACGTCTATGATCAAAATAATAATCTAACTCAGGAAAATCAAAAAATTGATGGCACCACGTATTCGACTAAATACGCCTACACAAGTTTAGACTACCTTTCAACGTTGACCTATCATAATAACGTTGTGGTTAGCTATGTCCCCAATGATTTAGGTTGGCCAACCAAGGCGTCTCCTTATGTGACTAAGGTAAACTATCACCCAAATGGTGCTCCGAGCCAAATCACCTATCAAAACGGGCGTAAATCAACATTTACACTCAATAATAGGCAATGGTCGCTGCGATCAACGACAGACGGTGGTATTTCAGATCAAGGCGTGACGTCTTATGACGGTGTTGGGAATATCACGCAAATACGGGATTATCGAAGCTCTGTGAATAATCGAACGCTGGGGTATGATGGCTTACATCGTCTTAAAACGGCAACTGGCCCTTGGGGCACAGGTGCGATTGATTACTCAAACACGGGTGATATTACAAGCAAACGTATGGGCGGCAACAATCTAACGTACTCTTATGCCGGCAATAAAATAAGCAGCGTAAGCGGGCTGCCTAATTTTATGACCAACGCGAGCTATACTTACGACGCATACGGCAACGTCACTAAAAAGCAATCAACGGCTCATGGCTGGACATACACCTATGATGATGCGTCGAACTTAAGAACGGTCTATAACCGGTCGAGTGAGCTAATCAGAAGCTTTGATTACTCCGGCAATAACATGAAGGTGAAAAGTGTTTCGCCAGCTCAGCAGCGGCACTACATTTACGCAAATGATGGGAACCTTCTCTCAAATGTAAAAATCACGGGTGCGAAACCAACCATTCATAATATCTACCTTGGAAGCACTCTGGTGGCTGAGGTAGAGAGAAATGTTACCAACCCGAACTCACAAATAAGTGCGGAATCAGGCAGCGTTATTTACGGTTATGGGTACGGAGGTAATAACCATAAACATTTCGTGCGAGGCTACTTTGATTTAACTGAAATCAAGGGTGATGTTAAAGTGTGTGTTAATGGCTATGGAATTGACTCTGCCACAGAGGTGGCCGTGAATATAAATGGACACAGTCTCGGTTTTTTAGAGAATGGCAGAACCTGTTATAACATTCCAAGCAATCTATTATTGGTTGGTAGAAATATTGTCACGTTTACACAAAGTAACCCAGGAAATACCTGGGGAGTCAGTTTTAGTTCGGTCGGTAATGCCAATATCATAATAGCACCCATCATAATGCTGTTATTATTGGACGAGGAGGGTGTTTAAGATGAAACAATTTTTATTGTGTACGTTGATTGCATTGGCGAGCTTAAACGCGTCGTTATCTCAAGCTTATGATCGGGTCACCTATATACATTCAAATGGGCAAGGCACACCAGTTGCAGCCAGTGATGAGTTAGGTAACTTAGAATGGCGAGCGGAGTATTATCCATTTGGTGGCGAATACAGCCAGACTGAAATTCGCCGCGAAAATAATATTGGCTACTCTGGCAAGGCGTTGGATGAAGAAATAGGGCTGATCTATTTCGGGGCCAGATATTACGACCCCCAGGTTGGTCGTTTTACGAGTATTGACCCAGCAAAGGTCACAGCACAAAACTACTATAGTTTTAACCGATACTCCTATGTAAATAATAACCCCTATAAATACGTAGACCCCAACGGTGAGTTTCCCTTCTTAATACCGATAGCGATCTTTATTGCGAAAGAGGTTGCTGCTGAACTGGCGAGTCGGGCAACTGGCGGTGCTACGGATTTCTTGTCTTTCAGGAGGATGGGTACTAAGGCTGCAAAGAGTATTGTAAAGGCCACAAAGGGCGGAACCTATGTACTCAAGGATGCTGATGGGGTAGTGAAAAGAACTGGAAAAAGTAATAACTTAGATCGTCGTCGTGGTGAACATGGCAGAAATAGTGACACTAAAGACCTTGAATTTGAAGTAGATCGAAGATCAGATTGTTGTAATGCGCAGCGTGGACGAGAACAAATAATTTACGACAATAACCCTCAAGCTAAGTCGGTGAACGGTGGTTTAAATAAACGTAGACCTGTTAGTCCGACCAACCGTAAACGGGATATTTATAAAAAAGCAGGAGAGAAGCTCTAATGAGTAAGAAAATAAATTATTCTGAAGGAGATTGTTTTTCAATACCTCTGCGTGAAGGTGGTTTTGGATGCGGCGTTGTCACTAGAATGGATGGAAACGGCATAGTGTTTGGTTATTTCTTTGGCCCAAAGGTGACAACGGTCGCAGAGATTAGTGGTAATGACTTGGGTATAGAGCAATCAATTTTTTGCGGACAGTTTGGTGACCTAGGTTTTTTAAATAGAGAATGGGAAGTTATTGGAAGAGTTCCAAATTGGTCTCGCGAGCAATGGTCGATGCCTTTATTTTTACGTTTTGATGATAATGCTTCAACCGGCTGTCTCAGTGAGTATGATGAGGACTCATTAAAGTGTATAGATGAAAAGAAAGTACAGCTTTCAAGTATTGATATTCAAAATTATCCGAAAGATTCGGTGATGGGGTATGGGTTCGTTGAGATTAAACTTACTAAGCTTTTGTCTTCTTAATTTAATGGTATGAATACTTCCCTGCGTCTAATTTTTATATTTTTAGTAAGTGTTTTCGTAAGTACACAAGCATGGGGTAGTTTATCTACGAAAGTACTGGAGTATCATTACGACGCTGATGTACACTTCCAAAACCACCAGTATGCGGAATCTAAAGGCGAGAAATTAGACTACGATGCTTTGATAAACCTTCTAGAGTATCGGGATAGTCTCAGTCATAGAATAGACAGAAGTGGACATCCACTCTTAGAAAGGAGCTTTTTGATAAATATGGCTTTAAATTAACTTCTTTGATGGGAGTTATTTGGCCGGATGGCGTTTGGATGTGGCACTTGGCCGTTATTGGTGTTTTCTTACATTGCCTTAGCGTGAATTGCTATTTTCTAGGCGAGCCTATCCCTCACAACCAAGTGATCGATTTAACTTTGCGGAGCTATACTAACTAAATAGTGATTGGTGCCAACGCGTCGATGGTATGCCCCCAGTGTCAGGATGGCTGTAGCCTTTGCCTTCACAGACTCGTCTTACGATATGTTCACTGCCAACCCAGCATTGAAAATGCATTTCAAATTCGGTAGTGAGTATCTTCCATACATCGATATCTAAGCCCAATCTAGAGAGTATGTCCGGTAATGCGTTATCGATGTGTCCACGCTTGTCTGTGCGTATTATTCGTCCAGACCAATCTACTAGTTCTAAATAGTCTTTGAGTTTAAACGGAATACCAATGGTCTTTTCAGTGGTACCCACAAACGACTCAAGGCTAGAATGCTGTATCTCGCCTTTCTCGAGTAGTTCCAACCTGTACTTAATTGATGTGTGATCTGATTGTTCTGGTGTCGTTGCCATGCACGCCCGTATTGGGTTTAAATCAACATAGGCCATGCATGAGAGTAGCGCACGCTCATCTAATAGTGCTTGGCTTTTAAAACGGCCTTCCCAGAAACGGCCAGTGCATTTGTCTTCTTTGTTCGCCTGCCTGGCAATGGTCTCATTCACGATTCGCATAAACCAAGAGATGCTACACAGGCGTCTACGCCATCGTTTGATATCTATACGCAAGGCCTTCCATTGCGCTTCGATCAGTGGTTCACCATTGATAAAGCGCTGTGAGAAGAGGGTACCTTTAAAGCATTGGTGCCAACGTTTAACGACTTCATACTCGCTCCATTGCTGGGAAATATCGGGCCGAATGTGTAGCACTACATGGTAGTGGTTACTCATGACGGCATATGAACACAGCTTAACGGCGAACAGATCTGCTGTACGTAAGAGCTTAAGTTCAAGCCAATTGCGGCGATGTTCGTAGCTTTTTGTTGTAAGTCGGTCATAGCCACATAAATAAGCGCGTCGTACACAGCGAGAAACGCAATGGTAATAGGGCGTGTGCTCAACCGACACGAGCGATTTTCTTGGAAGAGTCATCCTTGTCTCCTTATTCATTCCTTTGAGCAATCAGAGTCGCATGTTAGGCTTAGCTTTGCAATAGGCTTGATGGATGTCCAGTTTTGCTTGTCGAATCTTTGCTACAGTCGACCGTACATTAATGGAATTGGGGGCCACACTATGGAATTAGGTAACGATACGATACAAGGGTGTTTACTTGAGTTTTCAAGCACCGTAATGGCATTGGCTGAGCGTTGCCAAATTGAAGGTTTTAAATCAAGCGCAATTGAACTCTTGGCGGATTATTTGAATTTTGATTCTGCGCAGTGGGTAACGCGCGCCAGAATTCAAGATGAGGCTAATCGTTCTTATCTAGCGGCAGCGTATTTGTATAATTTAGACCGGTCTAAGCTTGCTGCGTATCAGCCGTATATTTTAATCGATCCCTTACTCGCGGCGGTCATTGCTAAGCCGAATAAAGCGGTTAACTTAAGCGATATTTGGCTAGACCATGATTATTATTCAAGCGAGTTGTATCTAAATTATGCTAAGCAATATGGTCTGGAGCGGGTTCTATCAATTGTGGTGGCGAAAGAAGGGGTAAATTTTTCGCAAGCGATCTCGGTTTATCGTGCGACCCGAGCGCATCTTTTTAGCGCCGTTGAGGTTGATTTTTATCAGCAATGTAGTCATTGGCTCACCCTTGCGCTGCGCCATAACATACTTGAAAATGTGGGCTCGAGCCTTGGTATTGAAGGCATAGAAAAGCCACGTGCCGTAATCGACAAAGACGGTTTCATTTTTGAAATAGACGCGCATTTAGAAAACTGGCTGCGCAGCCAGTTTCTTAATTATAACGGGGCTTATTTTCCTAACACCTTGCTGCAGCAACTCGCCAGTGATATTGACGCAAGTAATACAGGAAGCGGAAGTAACACAAGCGTCAGCACTGATTATAAGCATTATCGTTTGCAGGTTGTTCAGCAGGGCGATCTTTACTTAGTGTATTTTCATTGCTCCTTGCCGTTTGATCGCCTTACCGCTCGTGAATGGCAAGTGGCTCGCTCGGCACTCGAGTCTGATGGTAACAAGAGTATTGCGCGTAAGCTTGGTAACGAGCCAGGCACAGTGCAAAAACATTTGCAGAATATTTACCTAAAGCTCGGCATTTCAGAGCTGAACGACAATCATGAGAAACGGCGCATGTTGAATATGCTGTTGAGTGACTATTTACGTCAACATAAAAAACAAACGGCGCTTACAGGGCAAGACGTTTAAGGAGCCTCTGATTAAGTATAAACGGTCTCTGTAAGTCTTGAAGCGTACAGCTACTAGGCGCCGCTCGAGGCTAATGGCCGTAGTCCTTAGTGAGAGCGGGAACAACGTAGATGTGCGCTTCAAGCCTTACCCTACGGGGCTTTCAAGCGGATCCACACCCGGCGTTATTGTTTTTTGACGTGACCAGTCATGCCTGCAAAACAATGCCTTGATTGTGAATCAGCTTGAAGGCCAGAGATCATTTAGACTTAATCAGAGGCTCCTTAAGCAGCCCCAACATTTAGTCAGCCTATTTAAAGTGTTGTTGTATATAAAGCTCGGTAGCTTGATTTAGGCCGCTGCCAATAAAATCGGCTTTGAGCTTATTTAATAGCTGAGGGTTGCTTTCAGCGATGTGTGTGGCAATTGGAATCAGGTGTAATTTTGATTTGCGGTTGTAGAGCGGCTGAATATTACGCGGGTCAGATGATGAAAATTCAAGAAAACGATCTATGGTTTGATGTTTGACCCATTTAAAGAATTCTCTCCTTGATTCGAGTGTTTGCAGTCGCTTTTTGAAAAATTTCAGTTCGTTGGTCGGCCCCTTGATTGAGGTATAAATATTGGTCATCACTTTGGCTTGATCAGCGGTCATGTGTTCAACCGATACGCCTTCAGGAAAAATCAGCAGCAACACATAATAGGCCATGCTTTGTGGGTTTAAGGCTATGGTGTCTTGGTTAACGTCGATCGAGAACAAATCAAAGGAGACTACCGGGTCTCTAATCGCTTCTTTTGCACATTGAATAGCGTGACTATAACTTTTTTTAGGGTCGAAGAGGGCGTCTCTAAATTGCTTATCGGTTGACAACGGCGCAAACGGAATATCAACAATATTGATGTTGATTTGGTCGCTGGCTAGAGTGATTTCTTTATCCGCCGAGCCTTGGTTATCCGCAGTGCGAGCGCTCAAGCGCTCTAAGTATGAATGTGTTTGCTGGGGTAGCGGGTAGTAAAAGTCGTGCGCGTACTCTAATTGGGACGGGCTTATCAGCGTGTGTGATAAGCGGTCTTGTTGGCGGCCACCCAATGAAAACAAATACCCCGAATAAAACGACATCACTTTACGACCACCGGCTAAAGAGCAATGCAGCGCGCAATCGGGGTCTTTGATATAGCTGAAGGTAAGCTGCTTAAAGAGGTTTGCAGTGGCATCGCAATCGCTTGGTTCGATAATGTCGTATAGCGGTTGATCTGTTTTCAAACCCCGTATCACATGCACATGGTCTTTGAAGGTAAATGCGGGTGGCCCAGCGCCAGCAAAACGCGCTTTATAGTGTGTCCACAATTGTTCGATCAAGCTTGGCTGCCCATCGGGAAACAGCTGTTGCTTAATCGCTTGGCGGCCAAACTTGGTGGTTACCACTTGAATTTCGGTGGGTATAAACGCTTGCTGCAAATTAATTAAGCCATACAGTGTTTCAGTTATAACCGCCGGGCTTCCGCCGACCGATATTAGCAACACCCGCCGTTGGTAGTTGCTGGGCTTGTTTCGTGTCTCTGGCATAGGCTTTTATCTCGGCTAACAATGTGGTTTCTAACGTTAGAAAGCGAATGCTGTTCTAAGGTTAGCGTAGAAAATTCAGTGGCTGATCTCGCCGCAAAGTAAGTGCTCATCAACTGAGGTACTTACTATGAAAACAAGCCATT
Organism: Arenicella sp.; assembly: GCA_046709645.1. GTDB lineage: Bacteria > Pseudomonadota > Gammaproteobacteria > Arenicellales > Arenicellaceae > Arenicella. The sequence goes on along the minus strand of JBKEFT010000023.1, from coordinate 60,032 downwards.
CGAAGCCTAACTTTAGCGTGTCATTCGATGCCAAACACTACTTAAACGCGGGTATTATTCGCAATAGCGTGCTTGCCGACGAGTTTAACTTACACAACATTGATTTTAGCACCGACCAATACGACAGCGACGACAATGCCCTCTATTTATTAGCCGATGGCCAGTGCGTCGGTTGCTGTAGGGTCATTTCTAGGAAAGAATGCGGTCGTTTACCGGTTGAGGACTATATAGAGTTGAGTGATTCTTTTGGTTTAGCCACTCGACAGCGCCTTAATGCCACCTGCGAATTTTCGCGTTTGGCGATCTTGCCGCAATACCAAGGAGCACGGGGAGCATCATTATTAATCGAAGCGGTTGCGCACTATTCACTAACGCGAGGGCTAACAAACCTGATTTACTGCTCAAACGCTAAAAAGATGCCTGTCTTTGGGGCAATAGCACGTCGTAAAGATTTGCATGTGCAGCTTGATAGTCAAGAATTTGAATACGCTGGTATTGAGCATGAAAAGTTTCAAGCCGCGTTGGTGAGATTAGATCTGAATGCTGACGGTGAGCACCACTCAATTGCTAAGACCGGATAAAACGTGTTGCATCGTGTCCTGCATTAGTACTGGCTAACATCGATTATCAATAGCAATTTATTTTTGATGGCTGATCTCCAAAGATCGCCCACGAGGGACAATCGTGCTGCCGCCGTTTTGTCGCTACCACCAACCCTGGCACTATTGTCTCTGAGTCGAGAAATTTGGATAACTCTACGCGCTATGCGGGTAAAAACTACATCGGCGGCCTGCGCTAGGCTAGCCGCCGATGTATCTATATAGGCAGGCGGTCTCAATTATTCATAGACCTAACCCACCGCCATTCGAACCTCAATAGGTGCTTATATCGACACCCGTGCTAATAAGGTTGTGACCATTGCCAGACTTATCAGAGAGCTGTTCAGCCACGGACGTGCCCTCAAAGTCGTAGTAAGCTCCCAAACCAGAGTCTACCTGCCGACCCTCGGCGACCAGCGAGATCTCTGACGAGCTCAATGCACGTGTATGAATTTGCACATTATCCAATTGTTGAGCAAATTGTTGGTTGTTGCCGCCATCGTTGCGATTACCAATTGAATAAATATCCGAGGTGGACTTGTAGTTAATGGGGTTACCCACTTGTACACCATCCACGTAGAATGTTGTGGTGCTGCCACTGCCGACGGCCGTAATGGTATGAGGCTGCCCATCATCTAGAATCAAGGCGTTGTAGCCGGTACCTTTAAAACCTCCAGAATACGACCCCAATTCACCGGTGCTTGTTTTCACAATAATTTGAAAATCACCGTTAGTGCCTCGAAACAGGGTACTCCAAGTGCCATTAGGCGTCAGGTCAGTGAAGGTCGCCGATGCAGTCCAAGCGGCTCCAATATCAACTGGGTTTGAGCTCTCGGTCAACAATTTATCACTCGGACCATCAAAGAGTGCATAGCGTTGTCCGAAGTTAATAGGGCCATCACTTCCTGTATCAGTCAATTCAAAAATACGAATATTCGAGAATGTCGCATTGCCGAACTCACCACCTAGAGGATTATCATCATCGTTAGCAAACACTAGGCGATTAAATGAAGAGCCTTCAAAAAATACTCCCACAGGAATCTTGAAAGTCTGAGGCGCGCCAGAGCCGGTGTAAGTGAAGTCTCTAATTCCCCAAGCATCTCGACCGTAAAGCTGAAACATTCTATTCGCGCTCGGCGAATCATCAGTATCAAACCCAATGCCTTGAATTTCTCCCTCTCTCGAACTTGCGAACGTAAATTCCAATATCGTATTAGACTTCACAGTGTAACCAAAATCGATATCCTGCCAACGATTGCCGGAAATAGTCAATGTGTTACCAAATTCTCCCGCCGTTACAGGACCTGTATCGACCTTATCTTGCGCCGACCCGCCATACGATGACAATGTATAGTTGTTGAAGTTTAAAAACGGTACTTTATCTGGGTTTGTGTCATAACCTCTGAATTTCTGAAATTCAGCACTGGAAATGATAAATCGCTGAACTCCTTTTGTACTATCGCACAAGTTCTGCACCAACTTGCCCCTGGTGCTACCGGACGTGCTTAGCTCAAGGCACTGACTGCTATGGCGTACTCTTAGCTGGACTGTTCCATCCTCCTTTACGATCGGCTGCCAATGCTGATTTTGGCCACTGGTGCCTGACCAAGTGTGCACAATCGCATTATTTAACTGTGAAACGCCTGACACATCAAGATACTTATTCTTGTTGAACATCTGAATCTGGTAAAAGCCTGCCCCTTTACTTATAAACTTAAAGTCTTGCCGGTTGTCCCCTTGGTCAATGCAATCCTGGATGTTAAACGCCGTGCCGTTGGCTGGATTAGCCGATTGTGTTTGATTATCAATACACTTATCGGGTGCCATTCTGATGGTATGCCGAGTTGAGGTGTCCCTGATTCCATCTACATGTTGAATCGTGAAGTGCTGGTTAGCATTACTAATGTTGCAATCCCAAGTCTGCATACTGGCGCCAGAATTAGGAGAACCGGCCGACAGGTCTAGGCATTTAGTTGGATCAAGTGATGATCTCAACACTACTCGATTATTACCAATATAGTTGGCTTTCCAGCGAACCGATTGACGATTCTTAACGGCATCGCAGGCCAATGCCTTTGTGGCCACGCCATTGTTAACAGTATTTGAGGCATCATAGCTGGTATCCGGAATTCCAATACAGGCACCATTCTCCATAGAGCGAAACTCAAAAACATCACCGCTACCGGTCCGATTAGACTGCCAAATTTGACGGTTATTGAGGCAGTTTTCCTGGACAATCGTTAAACTTCCGGTGCTATTGGAAATACACTGGTTGTGCTTTGTTAGCAATTGCAGATTACTATATTCGCTCAATCTTCTACTGTCATCACCTACGTCTATCCATTCGGGGGTAGTCCAGTCCCAATTAAACTGAAACCTAAACCTGGGGGCGACGAATAATGCGCCGTCGCCGCCGAAAACCTCTGCAACTTTCCCTGACATTCCATCCGCTAAGTAAGATATAGGGTTGAACCTGCCAGCAGCCCATACAAAGGCCGCACCGTTCAGTTTGGTAGCACTAGTTTTCCCATTAACCGCGTGATGTAAGCCAACGAAAGCGATATCACCAGCTAAACCACCCAGTATGAGCTCAGAGTTTACCAAGGTAAGATCGCCTTTCAAGGAATCTATAAACGTATCAGCCGCCGCGTTCGGCCCGTATCTGGTACTCAGGAATACCACTGCAGCCGATCCAAGTGACTGAGTCAGCATAATTTCGGTGAGTATGCCCCCTAAAGTGCCTCTATCTCCAGTCCTTAACTTCTTTATATCTCGCATTTTTCGCAAATCATATTGGGCAACCGCCCCGACTCCGGCACCAAACTCGATGGTAACATTAACCTTATTTGTAAATCGGGCGGCCATTTCAGACACTTCCTCGGCTACCGAGGATGTTGACGCACTGGCTAGGGTACCTACATCATCTACCGAAGCATTCACACTTGTGGCAAGGCTACTTGAAGCTATTGAACCAGGGCTCATGGCGGGCAAATTGACCGCAACATTTGGTGTGCCTACAGCGCCTGCCAGAGCATCGGAGACTCCGTTTTTAAAATTAAAGTCGCCATTTGTAAACGCTAAGTCCGCCTCAAGTAATAGCCCCGTTGTCGATATGTAGGAAGTGCCTTCATGGACTCGATGATGTTTGTAAGACTCGTCCTTTCCCCAGCTGTAAGTGAAATTAAAATCGTGTACGACGATCGCGCCAAACGAAGGGTCAATTTCAGGAGATATTATCTGGTTTTTAAACTCAGCACTGACAGTAACTCCGGCAAAATCCAACACGCGAACCCGCAGATCAGTAGTGAGTCGCCCATCGCCATTAACACGCGGGTGGGTGAAAAAAAAACGCAGTTGTAGTTGGTTTATCCAACTACCGGAAATAAATTGGCCTTCCTTTAATGTTTTCTTGAGAATGGTTGGCGCAACTTCAAAGGCGTAATCGACTCGCTTATTTTGGTTTTGGTCACGGGATAAGAAACGACAAAGCTTTTTACAATCGGCTTTAGACGATGAGTTTGATAATCGACGGCCCAAAGCACCATCTGTTTCTTGCAAAGAATCAACCATCGCACTGATCTCGTCAGATAAGACCTCTTCATTAAGAACTCGATCGATTTCATTCTCGAAAAGGGTAGCAAAATCGAGATCATCAGGCTCTAAATGTTCGATCAGTTTTCCCACGCCTGTAGCGAATTCAGCTATCGGCGGTGCATATACGAGGACATCTATGATGTCATTAATCGCCTCAGGGCCTGCCGGCAGATCGATACTATCGACAACACCTAAAATTTCTTTGAATAAATCATCCTCAGCCCTATCGATTGAGACTCTGATCTTCTCAGCACCCTTAAGCGCTGAATGAAGAGTCCAGTGCGAACTGTCATTACGCAGAGAGCGCAGACGAGCTATCTCGTCGGCTGTCCAGTCGTCAGTATGATCCCAGCCCATTTTCCCCCAAATATCCATTAAGACACCATCAAATACTTCAGTGTCTCTCAAGCGGTCACTTCCAAATGCGATAAACCAACGTGAGTATCGGTCTTCCATATCGATCAAACCAACCCATCCTGAGTCTGAAATATGCAGTGCATAATTTTTATTATCCCCTGCTGTTGGATACCTAGACCAAATAACGGCACCATTTTTACGAATTTCGATACCCTTATGCGTCACGTGAAATCGGTACAAGCCGTTCGAGGTACTGCCAAACGCACCCGTCGACCATTTAACACCTTGGTCCGCGCCCGTCACTTTTCGCAAAACCAGATTCCCATCCTGCTGCATCTCCAATCGATAAGCCCCATTCGAGCTAACCAATCTTTCATTTTCGCTCAATGTGTGCGCCAGGAATTCATCGTGATCATTAACATTATATTCAGCCGGCATAAGCGAATGCAGCGCAAGCGCGTCTGTACTTCTTGGGGCAGAATCAAATGAATAGGAACATCGCTTTACAGCACCTGGAGTAGGGTCACCAAAAGTTGAATTGTTACAGCCTATTGCGCCTGTGTTTACAGAGTACTTGAACACGTAAACACCATTGGCGCCATACCGAACGGTTGCTCCCTCGGAGGGGTTGTCTTCGATCGTACAAGTTCCCCATTCACCGCTGCAGTCCACCCATGTATTCGCGAATGCATCGCCCGTGAATGGAATACTCCCAATAAAGGCAGCTATTACGGCAAGCCCCGCTGCCCTCGAACGTTGAAATAAATAGTTGAGTCGTTTCATCTTTGATCACCAACCTCTTAAAAAGAGTCACTTACGTTTAGAAATGGCCGAATTGAAATATTCTCAACCAAGCCGGTTTAGGAGCCAAATAATGTTGCTTTAGTTGCTCCTCTTAACGCCGTGATTTCGAAAACACGCTCAGAAGTGCAACCTGCATGCATTCTTGATAAATTTTATTTGCTCCTAGTCTCTATGGCGTATTAATTGCAGATAGTTCGACAACTTTATTAAGAAAATGTTTTATCTGACCAAGTCTGGCTGTGAAATTATAGGATTAAGACGCGGGTAACGCGCCTTAATCCTATAATAATGCTGAATTTATATCGAGCCATGCCTCGCCAGAATGAATCCTTTTCGAGCCGCCCCTTAAGCATAATAGATGCTTTGTCAAAGCCGTTTTCAATGCTTGTATTTGAAACAGAAGTTCTCACCGTTTTACCACTCGAATGCCCTTTTTCTGAACGCTGTGAGTCTTATTTTTTGCCGCTCGGGTTTTGTCGGTGTGATGCTGTTTTCGATGCTTCGATTGTGTTCAATAGTCGCGGTGTCGTAGTTCGCATCGTTAGTCTATACTCTGCTTAGGGTTTGCCAACAAACTAAGTCTAAGTCTAAGCATAAATTTCTGGCTGTCTTTAAACAATAACGGGGTTAAACGATGGCTCAATCAAGTGATACTGGTGTAACCAATAGAGGCAACTTGGTTGACTGGAAACTTCTAACGGAATTGTTCGAACAACTCACGCAGCTGCCTGAATCTTCGCATCAAGATTTTCTGATAGAAGAGTGCCCAAGCCCAGAGATGGCTAAAAAACTGACTCAAATGATGTCGACTCTTGATCAAACACGGCCTTTTTTCGAAACACCACTAACGTCGCGTATCTCTAGTCAACCCAACTGGTATGCAAGCGAATGGGTAGCTGAAAAGCTAAATGGTTTTGAATTAACCGAACTGTTGCATGAAGGGCCTGTTGCCGCTGTATTTAAGGCGTATCAGGAAACCCCAGTGCCACGTGATGTTGCCATCAAAATGATGCGCCCCGATGCACCGAATGAATATCTCGATCAATTCCGCTTAGAGCAAAAGGCGCTTGCAAAACTCTCACACCCAAATATTGCGACGATACATACGGCTGAGACCTCCGCGCAGGGGGTGTCGTTCATCGTGATGGAGTTCATTAGCGGCGAACGATTTATACCGCATTGCGATTCGAATTGCCTTTCAATAGATAAGCGTCTAACCCTGTTTCTGCAAGTGTGTGACGCGATTTCCTACTCACACCAACGCGGTATTCTGCACAGAGACATTAAATCCTCCAATATATTGGTTAGGGAGTTTGAAGCCGGCAATACTCCAACCATCATTGATTTTGGAATATCCCGTCTAGCTGACCAGATGATTGCGGGCACCAGTGAAAAGTACATGGGAACCCCTGAGTACATGAGCCCGGAGCATGTTGAAGACATAGAGGCGATGGATGTGCGGGCGGATGTGTATTCGCTAGGAATGGTGTTGTTCAGTTTGTTAGTCGGGAAGATACCATTCAGCAGAGAAGACTTTCTGACGCTGAATTACGCTGATCGAAAAGCGATGATATTAGACTTTCAACCTCTGCCGCCGAGTGAGTATTACGCCGGCCTAGGGGCGATAGACAGATCGCGCCTAATTGAAGCTCATGGCGTGTCACACGGTCGGTATCAAAAACAACTTAGTCAGGAACTGGACTGGATTTACCGGAGAGCGACAAACAAGAGCCCTGAAAACCGCTATCAATCGGTAGCGGCACTGGCAAACGACATCCGTCGATACCTTAAGAGGGAGGTTGTAAATGCGCAGCCAGTTTCATGGTTTTATCGATTTCGAAAATTCACCCAGAGACATTTTGTCCTGACGGCCGCCACGGCGACAGGAATAATCATGGCAATCATTTTCGTCGCCACAGTAATCAATCAAAACGTCCAAATTAGAGAGCAATTCGTACGAGTCGAACAACAACAAAAAATTGCTCAGTCACAGCGTGAGCTTGCCGAAGAAGAACGCGATGTTGCTAAACAAGTCACCACGCTGATTTCTGACCTCTTCAAGTCGGCCAACCCCTACCATCAAGACAAGGACGTAGAAGCTTCGGTTGAGTCAATCCTCGAAAATGGTTTACGCAACGTTTCTAACCAGGCAAGTTTACCTCCTGCAGCCCGGTATGAGCTGTTACTCACCTTGTCGATGGCCTACGAGGGAATTGGAGAGTTGAAAAAGGCGCAGGAAATCAACAACTTCGTGTTGCAACGATCCGACCACCCTGATGCGCTTCTGGATATACGAGCAAAAGGCAACGCGTACGCTATTTCAGTGTCTGCTTCAGATAATCAAGAGGCATTAAAAATTGCCCAGCAAGCCGTTGATATGTGCCTAGAAAATAACATCAGCGGTGAACCCTTGATTCGATCTCTCCGATTGCTGGCCGACTCTTACCAGCGGCTCGGCAAGGTTAAGCAAGCGATGACGTTGTTTGAAGAATCCTTGCGCGAGTATGATAAGGCATTTGAACAAGATGGCCCGCTGAAGGCAAGACTACTGGTAGATTTGGCGACGCTGTCCTCAAGTAAGGGGCTGACTAAGGAGTCAGAAAATTCCTATCGAGAGGCACTGAAAATCAACCAACAGTTTTTCAGCGAGGAACACCCTATTTACATGAACAACCAGATGTTGCTTGCTACGCTGTTGGGAACGGTTGGCAGGCATGATGAATCTTTGCCAATTTTAGAGCGCAATTATGCGATACAACTGAAGTATCGAGATGGCATTCACCCAGACATTATTTCCGCTCAGGGAAATCTTAGCCTTATATATTACTATGCTGGTCAGTTGGACAAAGCCGCTGAGTTGATGTTGAATCTGCTGTCCAAGATCAAACAAATTCACGGAGAACAGTCACTCGAAAATATTCACTTTCAGAATATTTTGGGCGTGATCTATCGACGACAGGGTAGAGCAAAAGAAGCTTTGATAGTGCACCGAAAAGTGTATGACTTAAGCTATGAGATCGCCGACCAATTAATCGATGGGCCTAGAATCGCTACAGCTGAAATGAATTTGGCATCTTCGCTCACCGAAAATAATGAGTGGCGGGCGGCGATGCCGCATATTGACAAAGCACTGATTCATTTCGGTCAATCAAAAAATACCAATCTCTACTTAGGGAATTCATTGATGGTAAGAAGCGTTATCCTGATCGGCTTGGACAAGTTCTCCGAGGCTGAGAAAGACTCGTCAGAATCAATTGAAATATTATCAAAGACACTCTCGAAAGATCACAGGTTATTACTGTGGACACAGGCCTGTAATGTTTACGCACGTGTACGCCAGAAAAAAACCCAAGAAGATTTTGATTCACTATTGCGTATTTTTGGATTACTGAAAGAAGGTGGAAAATCCAATATAACAGAAATTCAGAAAATTGAAAGTTGGTTGGCGTTACTTCAGAAAGCCTAACAACAAGCTTATCTCTTTGCCATTCAATTAAACCAACTGATAGCTGGCAATACAGTAATGACCAAAAGTACAACAAAAACAGCCTAGGTCTGCCCAATCTCAGTCATCAGCCAAGCACGAGCTATTGACCACCTGCGATCAATTGTTCTTGGAGATACGCCTTGCATTTCAGCAATTTCCTTTAATGACAATCCTACGAAATATCGTAACTTGACCAGTTCTGCCAGCTCCTTGTCGTGCGCCTCAAGATCCGTCAATGCATCGCTCAATTCAATCAGATGACGCGGCTTTACTGCTTCCAGTAGCAACCCTTCTTCCAGAGGAATTGCCATTTTCTCGCCTTCACGTCGATCAGCAAAATGATATCGTGCTCGGTCAATCAGAATCCTTCTCATCGCCTCGGCAGCAGCTCCATAATAATGCCGTCGATTCTTCCAAGTCATCGACTCGCACTCATTCAGTCTAATAAACGTTTCATGCACCAACCCAGTAATTGTCAGTGAGTTATCCAATGATTCATTGGCCAGCCGATTAAAGCCGATTCGCTTGAGATCCAAATAAACAAGTTTTGCCAACTGAGATTGAATCCGAGGGTTAAACGCATCCTCGTCATTCAATAATGTGGTGATTTCATTTACGTAATCATCGGTCATAGACTAATATCTTAAAACCGTAATAAATCCGTGTCAACGAAAATTACTGAGCTGAGATCCCTCTATGTTGTTTGCTACTATTATAGAGGATAGGCTAGCAACGCAAGGCGACACGATCACAGGCTTAAAATATACTCAAGTCTTTGATATCCGCCTGTCAGGGGGCTGATATTTGTGCATCGACCGATTGAACTCACAGCCCGATCATATTGATGGATATTGTTATTGTGAAAAGCCGAACTATAAGCAAGCCGTTGAAAGTAAAACTAGAAACCTTGCTGGGTTTGCAACTACGGCTGTATTGAACATCATAGCCGGAGCATATGCCGCTTTTTATCACTGATTGGTGTGTATTGGTTGATCGGTTATCATGTTGTATGAGATCTCGGCATAACTCAGGGACGAAATAAAAATAGGTTGGAATGTCTCCAATTGAGGCGGAAAACGCCGCTAATAACCAGCCATTAGCAAATATAGGTGCCCTCGGGGTATTTTCAAGGAAAAGTTTGGGGCATGGCAGACATTTTTATTCGTACGTCGAGTTATGCTGAGGCCTCTGTATGATAATTGGAATGGTAGTGACTAACTCTACACATCACTTTACAGCTGAAAACGGCCAATTTGAACGTTAATTTGTGGCATCTTTTCAACGCACATTAAATCTAACAACGCGTTTACACAAATTGTGTTCACCGTCGATGACTCATATCGGTATAATTAGCCCATCCACTAGCTGTTGAACCAAAAATAATAGTGATTAACCTCCGAAAATCAAATTACCTTTGTCGCTGGCTTGCGCTATTAACGTATGCGATTTTGCTTAGTTCTTGCAGTCGCTCTGAGCCGAATATCGCTCAGATCAAGGAGTATATTGAAAACTATCATGTGGCGCATGACTACCAAGTTGCTTCAATCGAACATGAGGTGGTCGCAGACCAGGGTGGGCAGTTTGGGTCAATAAAGGTTTATGGGCAGTTGGCATTGAGAGAACCCATGTTTGTTGAAGACATGGGCAATCATATTTTTCGTCAAAATGTGGCTGCTGCGCTGGCACGTAACCGTTTCTCTGAAAGAGAAACTAATCATAATATTTATGATCGAGTAATTCGCGCCTCAACTCGTATCGCCAATAGTGACAGTGAGTATTACACTTTCCTTAAAGTTGAGCATGAGCGCGGCCTTGAAATCAACTTCTCTGGTGATTTAAACTATAAAAGGAGCGATAATGGCTTTGTTTTAGACGGTCCCCTGCGTCACGCCACATTATTAGGTAAGCCAATTGCTGATTTTACTAATCCGGTGGTTGACGACTCCGATTTGGTTATTCAGGCGGTTAACAATGTTCTCTCTGAACAGACCCGATATAGCGAATTAATGAAGCAAAGTAGGGCCTTGCTTATGCAGCTGTGGGACAACGATTTTGGGTTTATTATCTGGAATCGTAAGGTGCCTTATCTGGGAAATGAAAATCTCGATTCGAATGAACGGTGGCAATTAACTGAGTTTGGCGATTGGCGAGGGGTTTATCATATTTCGAATGTGAAGCCAGTTGAATTTAGAACACCACGCTCCTCCAATTTTTTCGAGTTAGGGTTTTATACCACTGAAGGCTTAGCGACCTGTTTGAGACAGACCGGATTCATCGACGAGCTTATCTTTTTAAAATCAAGGTTCGATCAATACTGTGAGTTTGGTAAGCAGTACCCCGTGCTTATTAAGTTAGGTTCTACCTTAGATGAGACCAATGCGTTCGTCGCTTCGGTTCAATTCGAAGTCAATGGAGTTGTCTCCGGTGAATTTTTAAACGACTCATCAGAGTACCGGTCAGAGTATCGACGAGAAGTAAATGAGTTGGCCCGTTATAGCGACAAAACAATTGTCACAATGTTGCGGGACGACTTCGATATTACACAACATGCCCAAGCCGTTTTTGTACTAGAGGATGATTCGTCTGAAAAGATGGAAGGTTTGAGCTTGAGTTATGCTGAAGCTTCAAGTTTTGATCCGGTAAATTTCAACAAAAACTCTTCAGAGCAGAATACAGTCACTATACCGCCAGTTAACGAAAGTGAAACCTTAGATATCGAGGCCGAGGGTTCACTTGATATGAGTAACACCGGGTTGCCAACTGAAGAGGTGGATTTCCCCGAAGCGGTAATGATCAAAGCGATTCAGACAGAATTGAAACGCTTAGGTGTGTATGCTTTGAGAATTGACGGGATCGCGGGTGAGTATACATATTGGGGCATGTCGCACGTTCAAGAACAACTCGAGCGCACTGATGTGAAAATCCCATCGAGTGAGTTTTTAGTTTTGCTGCGTGATGTAGCAACTGACTCAATAGCGCCTCCTGAAATAGCATTTCAGCCGAGTGAGCTTCAGTCGAATGAGTCGAATGAGTCGCAGGAAAAGAAGAAAACCTTGATTGGAAACGCCTTTCGTTGGATCGGCGGTCAGTTTAAAAAGAAAGAAGATGATTGATTTTGTAGCAAACTGGTTCAGAGATGTTTTGCTTTAACCTTTGAGTTTTTGCGACTTGTCAGTTTCTCAGATTGCGGGTCTTAGCTGGATACAGGTTCATTAATGAAAAAATACGCGATCATACTGCTTATTCTTGGCCTTATTGGCCTAACCCTTACGATTCAGTTCTTCAACCAAGATCAAAAACTTGATCAAACTGTTTTTTTGCAAACCACCGAGTCGATTCGTAAGCTGCAAACCTTAGATAAAAATTTAAGGTTATTGTTGAACCAGTCGCGTTTTAACAGTCGTTTTGATCATCACCAGCTACGCGATACAAATTTTGAACTGAGTATAGAGTTTGATAATCTAAGGTTTGATGCCTTGTTCGAAGAAATTGAAAATAGCTCTAAGTTGAGCCAAACGGTTAGCGCATTTGAGCAGGCGTTCACTAGCCGTGACGAACTATTAGAGCGATATATTATTGCCAACACTCAGATCACTGAAAGCTTATTAGCGGTAAATCGCGTCTATCATTCCTTACAAACCAACAATCAGATTAAGCAACAGTCAGCCCTATATGCGTCTATTGCTAAAATCCAATCGGACCTATTTAATCTCACCTTAGGTGGCGGCTTATCCGGTGGACTCGAACTGCTTGAGCCTGAGTTTGAAATACCGCTGGCAATAAGCAAAAAAATGGCTGAGCATAAGGCGGCAGTAAAGCAAATACTTGTGCAATACCCAGTAGCCGACGCCCTGTACCAAGACTTGCTTGCCATTAATACTGATCAACTACTTAATCAGATTGAATCCGATTATGCTGACTACCATAACAGCGCAATTGCGGGCTCGAACGCTCTAGGGGGCGCATTGCTAGGATATGGGGTGACATTGTTACTTGCGTTGATTTTTTTCGGATATACAATTTGGAGAAACTATGCACTGTTAGAACAACAAGTTGCTGATCGTACAGAAGAGATTAAAAATGCGTACGAGGAATTACGTGAATCGAGGGAGCTATTAATTCAGAACGAGAAAATGGCGTCACTGGGGCAGATGGTTGCCGGCGTGGCTCACGAAATTAATACGCCGCTTGGCTACGTAACTAGCAACGTGGGGGCACTTAAGCTTAATGTGTCTGATCTTGGCGAACTAACTAGCAAGTTACATCAATTAAGCGCTGAGCTTAGTGCTGATCAACCCGACTCATCATCGATTTCAACGCTGACAGCCGAACTGGTCAAGATCTATACAGAACTTGAAGCGAATGAGCTTATAGATGAAAGTCAGCAATTACTCGATGATGGAATTTTTGGTTTGCAAGAAATCTCTAAATTAGTAGTGAGCCTGAAAGATTTTTCTCGACTAGATCGCCAAGCGATTGAATCTATTGATATCCACAATTGCTTAGAGAGCTCTTTAACCATCGCAAGCAATCCAATAAAAGAAAATGACGTGAGCGTAGTGAGGGAGTTTGCAGAGCTACCAAAGATCACTTGCTCGCCCTCAAAACTCAATCAATTGTTTTTAAATATCATCACTAATGCCTGCCAAGCTATGCACGAACAAACCGGAAGCTTAACGATAAGAACAAGCAGTGATAACGACGAGGTTAGAATCGACTTTATTGACCAAGGTATAGGAATGGACGAACAGACCCGGCAAAAAATGTTTGACCCATTTTTCACATCCAAGGAAATCGGACAAGGCACAGGCTTGGGGATGTCAATCGCCTATAAAATAATTGAAGCCCATAGTGGACGGATTGACGTCAGTTCAATACTCAATCAGGGGACCACAGTTTCTGTTATATTACCTGCTAATGCTGTTTTAACTTAATGATTATAATAATAAATTTTTTAAAATTGAGGCCAGCCTATGAGTGATGCGGATAAGCTGTATACGATTCTTTTTGTTGATGATGAACCTCGAATAACAAGTGCCTTGAAAGCCCTGTTTCGACGCCAATATAATGTCCTAACGGCCGATAGCGGGCGCGAAGCACTGCAAGTGCTCGAGCAGACAAAGGTAGACGTTTTAGTTAGCGATCAACGCATGCCTAAAATGTTGGGTAGCGAATTGTTAGCGACCGTAAGCCAAGACTACCCTCAAACCATGCGAATATTGCTCACTGGGTTTAGCGACCGGCAAGCCATTGTTGATTCCATTAATGAGGGAGAAGTTTACCGTTTTGTCAATAAACCTTGGGATAATACGGCTATCAAAGAGTTAATCGCTGAAGCCGCAGCGGCATCAGAATTACCTGCCGACACGATGTTTCTAGGTGATGGAACGGTGGTCGAGGGCGGGGTTGATCATGCCTTTGTCGCAGCGACCAAGGGTAAGGCCATATTGATGGTGGATAGGAGTCAGGAAACACGTCACCAAATCCATAAGTTTTGCAGAACACGAGAAATTATGATTTATAGTATGCAAAACTTCGAACAAGTTATATCTGCGGCTACCTCACGGGAAAACATAGGGGTGGTAATGATAGAGCTTTCGGACCATCATTTTGAACAAACCATTCAAACAATTAATCTACTTAAGCAAGCGCGGCCTGAATTAGTCACAATCGTCTTAACTAATGAATATGACGCCGACACGGCGGTTGATTTAATTAACCAAGGTCAAGTTTTCAAATATTTGGCTAAGCCTATAGGTCTTCAATCATTATACAACTCGATAGACTCGGCCTTTCGTCGTCACTTATACCTTAAGGACAACATGACTTCTCAACAGCGTTATAAGGTTGATAAACCAAAAGGGCGTATTGCAGCAAACTTGCAATTGATCTTTAATCGTTTAGGGTTAACTAGCGTCAAATCAAAAGCTAGCGGAGAGCAAGGTGGCGATAAACATTCAAATTTTTAAGAAGTGAGATCAAACTATGAATGATTCGGGTAAGAAGCATACGGTTCTTTTTGTAGACGATGAACCTCGAATAACAAGCGCATTGAAAGCATTGTTTCGACGTGAATATAGGGTCTTAACCGCCAACAGCGGGCGCGAAGCATTGCAGTTACTCAAGCAATTCAACACAATAGAGAAAAACCAAGTAGATGTATTGGTTAGCGATCAACGCATGCCAGGCATGTTGGGTAGCGAATTATTAGCAACTGTAAGCCGAACCTACCCTCAAACCATGCGAATACTGCTCACCGGGTTTACCGATCGGCAAGCAATTGTTGATTCTATCAATGAGGGGGAGATATATCGTTTCATCAATAAGCCATGGGATAATATCGCCATGAGGCTTTTATTGGCAGAAGCGGCGGCGGCATCTGATTTGCCCGTAGAGACCGTCTTTCTCGGCGATGGTGAGGCGATTGAAGAGCGGGGTGATGATGATTCTGAGACGGTTTACGAGGATAGAGCTATTTTGGTAGTTGAAAGGAATCGAGACGTGCGTCAGCAAATCAACCGGTTTTGTCGTACACGTAAAATCAGGGTCTCCGGCATAGATAACGTTAAAGAAGTGATATCCATCGCCACCAAACAAGACAACGTAGGTGTGATAATAATTGACCTTTCGGGCCTTCTACCCGACCAGACTCTGCAAACAATCAACCTGCTTAAGCAGGTACGCCCCGATTTAATCACAATCGTCTTAACCGACGAATACGATGCACAAATAGCGGTCGAGCTAATTAACCAAGGTCAAATTTTCAAATATTTGGCTAAGCCTATCGGGCTTAATACCCTATATAAAACGATAGACGCAGCTTTTCGTCGTCACTTGTACTTTAAAGATAATACTGAGTCTCAACAGCGTCATAAGGTTGATAAACCAAGCAGCAATATCGCTTCAAATTTGCAGGGAATTTTCAGTCGATTGGAGGCTAGAAGCTAGCGGGAGTAGGGGGCTAGAGTCGGAATATGGAGTTAAGTCATAGATTTATTGTCAAATTAATGACAAGGTCTAGTTTTGAAGATATTGTTGGTGAAGCGGGTGGTGAGTTTCGATTAAATAAAAGGACTATTTGATATGGCTGACACTACCTCAAAACCGACAAAGCTAACTGAGCGAACCACAAAGACAGCCGCGGCGAACACTCCCTCTAGTAACATCTTTCAAGACGATAGAGCCGCCAGCGCTGATATACCAAAAGACTGATACGGTAAGGAAGGATATCCGACAATACCTCGCCAAATACTGCGCGAGCTTCTATTAATCTATATTTAAAGAAAGTGATACGCGTGACCCTCATTGTCACCGTGTGACTGGCCACATGCTGAGTACTAATAATAAAGGTGAATTTAAATAATCACGACGAAAATTTACGCCCACTTTCTGGCGAAAAAAGTCGATGCAATACTTTTTCAGTAGGGCTGCTGTACATATGCTTATTATTTTCATTGGTCACTTTAGTCTCTCCCAGAGATAGTGTTTTCTTTGTACGCTCGCATAGCTTAACGGTAAGAGCCCAGCTTTTGATACGTATACATACGGAATATTGGACTTTGAATACGTATGTAGTCGTCCTATTTGTCCAATATAAAGCTAGATCATGACGTCATGAATATAAGTTATAATTTAAGTGTTGAGGAAATTTCGTGATTAATCTTGTCTCTAAACAGCCATTTAAACTTGTAGATGTTGGTAGTTTTGCAAGGTTTGATCTTTATAAAAAAGTTGAGCTACATCACCCTTTTAACTATTTATGGCGGCTACTAATATCAGTGTTGGCGGCCACTTTTTTTGCCTCAACAGGGTTTGCTCAGACGGTAACGACGAGATCGGTTTGTTTTGACAATCAGTCTAACGTTGATACCCCCACTATTTATTATTGGAATCCCTTACCTAACGCTGGTGCACTTGCGGCGGTTAATTTGGCCGGGGCTTGCGATGCAGCAAACGGGTGCGTTTTATGGTCATGAATTTGGCGCCGATTTTGACTCACTGAATGTTATTTTTAATGATAGTGGCGCTCAACAAACTGAAACCCTAGAACTGCTCGATAATAAGCGACGCAGAGCAAATAATCAGTGGCAGAGGCATGCCGCCTGCGGCTTATCAACCGACGCTACAAATGGCCGTTTAACCACAGTCTATTTTAAAAATGACGTTAATTACGTGAACCCAAGGATACATATTTTTGATTTAGTGCCCAGTAATCCAGACTTGAATTGGCTTTGCTTGGCGAACCAATGAATGCGTTGGCTGATGATTGGTATTCTTTTGACTTTCGGGGACCACTGGTCAGCGCTGGTGTGGTGTTCAGTGATAATGGCGCGGCACAGAGCGTCGATTTACAATTGGATCCGACTGCGCCTTGTTATGAAAATGGTAAGTTTGTGAGCCTGAATGAATGTGGCTACAGCGCCGACCCTGATTCAGAGTTAAATTACGCAGACTCTAAAGCACTCTATTTTGTTAATTCACTAGGTTGGGCAACGCCCACAGCTAATATTTGGAATGTCACTCCAGCCGGCTCTGTTCCCAACTCTAACTGGCCTGGCCCGGCGTAGCGTTAGAGTCAGTCGGTGCCAAAGATTTATTTTTCATTGAGTTGGGTGATGACGCTGAACAAGGCACAGTGATTTTTAGCAATAGTGGCGCAAACCAAACACTCGACTTGGACTTTGCGCAAGCAAGCCTTTGTTACAATAATGGTGCATGGCTGACTTTAGAGCAATGCGGGGTGCCGACTCAAAACGCTCTTGACGTGGGCGGCGATCGCAAGGTTGATAGAGGGTCTAAAATAGTATTGACGCTGCCTGAAAATGATCTGTCTGGCGAAGTGACTTGGCAGAGTGATACTTGGTCTGGTGTGTTGACTGGCGAGCCGGTTGACCCTAACGACCCCCGCAAGAATAATTCAGCCCAAGAGACCGATAATCTACGGGGAACATTTATCCGTGTAGAGATGTTAAATACGCCTGAAAATAATTTGTATTATCGCGTGCCAAACGATAACCCCTTTTTAGGCAATACAGCATTTAGGGATGAAATTTGGTCTTTTGGGCACTACAACCCCTGGCGCTGGTCGTTTCAGACAACATTCCCTTACACCCTTTGGCAGACCGAGGTTGGTCAAGCTGGGTTTGAGGAAGTTAATATTATTGAGCCTGGCAAAAACTACGGAAGCCCTATTTGTGAAGGCGTAAATCATCGTGGGCAAGCCGGAGGAGACCCTCAGGTGAAGTGTTCTTGTACTGGCGATTTAGAAGGCCCGGTTGAAGGCTATTCGGATGAGATTTGCTCAGTGTCGATTATCGGTGGGTTCGTATATAACGGCAATGCACTTCCAGCTCTGCGTGGAAAATTTCTCTTTGGCGACTATATAGGCAAAAACATTTGGTCCATTGAAAAGGGACAAAATAAAACCTTATTAAGTGACGGATTTCCTTCAAATATCGTGTCTTTTGGTTCCAACTTGAGCGGAGACTAAGTTGTGGTGTCAACCGTTAGTTTCGAGTCGGCGGCATCAGAAATATATCGCATTGTTGAACGGGATGTTGTCGCCGCTGTTATACCCGGTAAGCTGTCACAGACGGGTATATTTGCCAGCTTAGAAGAACAGTTCCCGGTCGCCGGCGTGATCGAATATCAAGTCAACTCCAGTCCGTGGTTTGATGGCGCTCAGCAACGGTTCTTTTTATCAGTGCCGAATCAGCAAAAAATTACCTTTACCCAAGAAGACCTTTGGGGCTTGCCGGTAGGCTCGGTTTTAATAAAACGCGCTACTAATATCGCAGGGCCTTTTGCAGATGTAGCTAATGTAGCGGCAGCGCAGAGTAATTTTGTAGACATAGGCCTGGCTTCTTCAACACGTTACTATTACCGAGTACGAGTCACAAATGCCAACGGCACCTCTGCCTTTGTCCGTGCCCTTGT
Source organism: Arenicella sp. (assembly GCA_046709645.1). Classification (GTDB taxonomy): domain Bacteria; phylum Pseudomonadota; class Gammaproteobacteria; order Arenicellales; family Arenicellaceae; genus Arenicella. The sequence continues at coordinate 41,255 of JBKEFT010000023.1, read as the reverse complement.
TGATACCTTAGCCCCTACAACGGTAGATTCGCTTATCATTGAAACAGGCAACGATTTTCAATTGCTACAAGACGAAGCACGCCAACTAATTGCGCTAGCGACCCGCAGCGGGGAGATCGAGGGAGTAACTCTTTCTGCCAGTTGGTCGTCGAGTAATTCAAGTGTGGTAAGTGTGTCGAATGGTGGCGTTGTCTCTGGCGGTAACCAAGCGGGCACAGCCACCACTATTGCGGCCTCGTTTAGCGGTGAGTCAGGCTTGGTACAATTGGTCAATCAAGGTGCTGGAACTTATCTGTACTTTAATAATAAGAGCACTAATTGGCCACAAGTAAGAGCTTATGTTTTTACAATATCGAATGGTAATAAAACCGCGCAAGCGGGAGCTTGGCCAGGCGCAATCATTCAGCCTTCGGTCGAGTATGGTGGCAAATGGATACGCTTAGCGGTTAAGGCCAATACGTTTGGCCAGCAACAAACAGAAGTAGTATTTAACTGTGCTAGCGCTGATTGCAAGTCGAGTGATTTGCAAATAGACACAGCAGTGCCAGCGCAATGGTTTACCGCAGGTCAATGGCTGACGGCGGAACCTAATGGCGCGGGAGCCGAGTCATCGGGAACACAGTTGATTATTAATAACGGCGAATATTTTGGGCAAATAACGGCAGTGATTTAAGCTCGAGCCTGATCACGCGGGGAGCCTTAGTCGATCTTAGTGCCAGTGATGTTATATCGATCTGAAGTTGGCGAACAAATAACATCTGGAAGTCAGCAAGGCCTTTACCGGCTGAGTAATTACGAAATTGCCTCTATGTTGTCTTACACATTGTGGGGCACAAGGCCTGATGCATGGCTAATGGGTTTGGCCGATTCTAATGGCTTGTCGGCAGCACAAGAGATTCGCTCGGTAATTGAATAAATGCTCAGTGATACACGTGCTGAAATTGCATTTGAACGTTTTGTCGCAGGCTGGATGGAGCTTAATAAGGAGATTGGCTCTGCGGGCATTAAGTGACGAGCTTAAGGCCGACATGAAAGAAGAGACAATACGTTTCGTTAAAGCAATTTTCTTTAACGATGGACGCTATAGCGAGCTAATGACCGCCAACTACAGCTATATGACTTCGCGCCTAGCCAGCCATTATGGTTTGCCCTAGTCTGGAGGAAGCGGTTGGCAGCAAGTGTTCTACTCAGGGGATAACTCCGAACGGCGAGGCGTGTTGGGCCATGCGACTGGACTGACAATCCAATCCGCTGAAGAAAAAACCCCACCCTGTTAAGCGTGATCTGTTTGTCCGTATAAATTTAATGTGTCACGAGTTTCCGCCACCGCCATTGGGTGCTGCATTGGATCCAGAAACAGACCCAAGCCAAGGTGTACGATACCGCTTTGAAACGGCTCATGCTCAGCCGGGTTGCGATACCTGCCATCAATACATAGACGGTATTGGTTTTGGGCTTGAGTCATACAATTCATTAGGCCAATTTGTACGTACAGAGTTACCGACAATGGTAGCGAATTAGCCATTGACGCGAGTGGGTATATCGGCAGTTTGAATTCGGCTGAGACCGTTCTGTCGAGCAGCTTGACCGTATTCGACTATCAATGATTGGATCAATTAGTAGGGCTAGTCGCCGGCAACTCGCATGGTAAATCGTGTTTTGCACGTCAGTGGTTTCACTATGCCAACGGCCGGCGAGAAACCAAAGAAGACAGTTGCAACTGTGCAAGCGTTCTCAAATGATTTCAAAAATCAGAACGATGTGTCATTAAAAGACTTGATCATCGACTTTACGCAAACTCGAAACTACACCTTACGTAAATAGGGCGATAGGAGAAAATCTGATCAATCTATTAAAGCTTAAAATGCAACGACGCGCATTTCTAAAAAATATTGCTTACGCCGGTTTAACCACCTCGTTTGCAGGCCGCTTGATGTCGCCCAATGCCTTAGCGCAAACAGCTCAGGCGCGTCGATTTGTATTCCCTAATGGCGTCAGTCGTGGAAACACTCGTTGGCACCAATTTAATCTCGGCCAGTTAAATAGCAATAGCTTTTGGACTAGCCCATTGTCCGAGTTGTCCTCGAACTTTGATAAAATAGTGGCATTCAAAACCTTAAATTTTACTGGCGCTGGTGGCAATTCTGGGCATCCTGAAGCGTGCGAGACACTATTTTCAGGTGGTCAGCCAGGGCAAAGCTTTGACACGTTTATGGGGCGTTCACTGGGCGGTCGTCTTCGAGATAATGTTCACTTAGGAGTGTGGTCAAGCCGCGCAAGAAGTAAAAATCACATGCCATTTTCGGATGCGAATGGTCAAAAGATTGAAGTACAAGACGACGCTCAACTTTTTTATAATAATAACCTAGCCGGATTTCAAAGTAATAATAGTTCTATCAACAACGGTGCCGATGTTGTTATGCGTCAACACGTTATTGAGTCGCTACACGAAAATTTAGATGTCATGCAAACTCAGGCTTTAAATGTAAAGCAACAAGGTAAATTACTGTCGCATGAGGAGTCGCTTGAATTTTAATCAGTCGGTATTAGCTAGTAATACGGCCATTGACGGCCTAGCTCACCGGGAATTTCTATGACCGGTGAAGACGCGACAGCTCATGATATTGCACTCGCGCAGACTCGCAATATTGCTATGTCATTTCAAGCCGACGTCACCAGTACTGCGACTTTACAGTTAATGAGCGCGCAAGATGAATCCTTGAAGATTAACTTCCCAAGTATTCGGCCGCATATGGGTGAGTTTGGAAGTGGTGATAAATTGTTTTACAACGATACCCGAAGTCATGTAGGGTCACTCGGCGAAAAGCTGACCTATACGGCTCAGGCGCATTAGTATTGTCAAATAATTAACAACTTGGTCGATGAACTCAGTCAGCGCCACGACCCTAAATGGGGCGGAAAGCTAATAGATCATACCGTTGTGTTAGTGATGTCTGAAATGGGCGGTGGTAATCATCAGCAGGAAAGTACCGGCACACTTGCAGTGGCTGGTAATAATACAGGGGTGCAGACGGGCATGAGTATTGATGCTGCAGATCGCACTTCTGCAAACCTTATGTTACTGGTCGCCAATACATTTGGCTCGAATCAAAACAGCTTTGGTAATAGTGATGGTGGTATTCCAAGCTTTTCAATTTGAGATTAATTGCATTTCTAGCTCTCATTAATAGCTCATAGCGCAGATTTAATTTCGAGATGCTACTAGCTTTACGCTGACGCGTCTCAATAAATCCGCTGGCGCAGCAGTGCTGCGCCAATAAGGTTTGATCATAGAAAAGCACGACTCATGAAGTGTGTAGATACTAGTTCAGACTCACCAATAATTGAGCCGCTTTACTTTTCCATCGTAGCGGCAGCATAAATGAACGTTGATCGCTCGCGGGACTCCCTTGGTTCAGCGTAGCTTTAACGACTCTGGGGGGCGAAATTTGAAAGTTTTCGCCCAATTCACGACGCACGTTGCCAGCGATTGTATTGGCTATTTCACCGACCAAATCGACTATTGAGGGCTCATTGAACTCTACTTCACCAAGGCTAAGCAAAATGTACTTTAATATCGATCTGTTAGCGGAAAAAACAACCGAACCGTCGGTATCGCCGAATACAGCTATAACGCCATTATAATCCAGGCCAATGTCTCCGATATTAGTGATTAAATAGGGTGTGCCTATATCAAGTTCAGCATCGCCCAAATGATCAAAATAAGCCTTTACACTGTCAATAAAAATGTTAATTAGTTGTTGATGTTGCATGACTAGAACACAATCTCTAAGGTTTTTCTAATAGCCTGATTCAGTTCGTCGTCGGTGAATGGTTTACACAAAAAACCGTTCGCGCCTAAACTCAATGCGGCAATTGCCGTTGCTTTATCCGCCAGAGCAGAAATAACCAGTATATGGGTTTTAGGGCTAATTTTTTTGATCTTGCCAATACAAGTTACGCCATCCATTTTAGGCATGGTTAAGTCCATGGTGATAAAATCTGGTTTTTCAGCACTTACTATTTGCAATGCATCAACCCCGTTTCCTGCACGTAGAATCGAATTAAACTTGGACAACAAATTTCGATTAATCTTATTGCGGATTATCAGCGAATCATCAACAATTAAAAGTTTCATTTCCTAGCTCGCTTTTTGAAGTTCACTAGACTCTTCAATGTATTTAAAATCGACGATGAATTGAGTAAATTCGTGGCGAATTGAACGTATTCTTAGGTGTCCTTCCAAAAGCTTCACTTGTTCTTGAACAAGTCCTAGGCCAACCCCGCGACCAGCGTTGATATCAATATCTTGATGGGTGCTAAATTGATCGGAAAATAGTTGTTTAACCAAGCCCTGTTTGTCAAATTCGGCAAGTTGTTGATTTGAGTACAGCCCTTTGTCTTTCAATTTCCGGCGGATTAAGTCGTAATTAAACCCACGTCCATCATCTTCGAAAACGTAGCGAAAATTACCCTGTGTGTCATGACTAATCGACAACGACAAACAACCTTCAATTGGCTTTTTCAAAATTTCTCTTTGCTGAACACTCTCGATGCCATGCACGATTGAATTACGTATCAACTGCACGGTTAATGGGTATAGGATATCATCCAACTTTTGCGCTAATGGTGTGTTGAAACCCCGCAGCAGCAAGCCAACTTGACAACCCGTCTGTTTGCCAAGCCTGGTACAAAATTCCAACAAATCAAACCATCGTTTGTTGTCGACTGCGGGAGCAGGCGCGGGTGCATTGTTAAGTAGAATAATGGGATTGCTAACAACGCGGCTGTTTTCTTTGCGGCCATACGACATCAACCGAGAGCGAAAGTTATCTAGCTTTTCTAAGCTCCGATAAAGTTCTTTTAAAGACAAGGTTAGTGGTACGAAACTTCGCCCACTTATTTGTTCTTGCTCTGCCAGCTTTCTTAATACATCTATGGACGACTCAAACTCATGTGCTTGATCGGCAATCCAATCAAAATTTAGCGCCAGAGCATTACCCTTGAGTTTATGAGCCTCTTGAAAAAGACGTTGTAAAGGGCGTTGATAATTGTCGCGCCCTTGTTTGCCTGACTTTAACTGCTCGTTAATGTGATCCAAACTTGCCATGCCTTCAGCAATAAATACCTCTAAATCGGTAACTGGAATTGGCAGAATTTGTGAAAACAAGGCTAATTGCTGCTCAACCTCGGTTTCTAACTTGTCACTCTGCTCTGCCAACAAAACTGTGTCGGTTATATCTTTCACTGTAGCAAGCACAACGGTCTCATCGTTCGCTTGTCGAAGTCGGGCAAACGAAAAGCTCAATACTTTTTCCTGTATTTCACCTGATGGCAAGGCGATTTTGGCGCGAACTTGTTTTAATGGGTTTACGTCTTCAATCAGGTCGGGGTTAATATGGTCGGTAAAATACAATTTCACAAACTCAATCGTCGTTCTAATCACTTTCTTCGGAAAATGTGGCTTTAAAAATTTGACCAGCCGGCGATTACTAATCCGTTTAGTCTGAAAAATCGTCCGTAAAAAATGCGAGTGTTGACCACCAATCACGAGATTCTTATCAATCAAAAACACGCCCTCGTCAATCGTTTTTAGAATCTGATCAGACTCGTGTTGTTTAATTTCAATTTGCTCATCTCTGGTTCGCAGTTGCTTCAAAAAGTGAAACAGAATAATGAAAAAATTGATGGTCGCAAGGGTGATTCCAGCGACTTGTACCAATCTTAAAAAAGAGGTTTGTTTTTCCGATTCATGAGTGAAGTGCTCAGTAAGTCGATTCATCACCTCGTACAGCTTTAAATTGTTTTTTGCAATAAAAGCGGATGCCGGCTTGATTTCTTCATCGGTAATGAGCGTATCCACCATCATTGGTTCAAGCGCATCTTGAAAACCACTCCAAATAGCGTTTGCATCACTCATGATTGCTTTGCCTTGGACATCACTGACAGCTAATAGAGCCACCAATTCACCAGTTTCAGCCGAGACTGTCTGCCCACCGTTGTTCAATGCGTGCATGGTGCTGTCGAACAACTCGTAATGGTCGCCCAGTTCATCCAGCCCAGTTTGATAAACCCATTGTTGCAGCTTTTGCGCTTTGATGTACAAGGTGGCTTTTGACATTTGTTGGGTCAGCGTACGTTGCCTACCCGCAATGTTGATTTTCTCCGTCTGTTCGGCGATTTTGCCTGAGGTGTAAAAATTTAAAACCAACACACCTAAGTCAAAGACCAAAAAAAATGCAATTGAAACAACCAAAACTCGATATTTACCGAATAGTTTTTTAAGCACGAAATCTCTCTCAAAGGTAATTGCCAGCTCATCATAAGCCCGCATAAAGTAATTACTTAGCTCCCTTAATCAGTCTAGCGCTAGTGTCTTTGAATTACGTGACAACACTATTACGGAAAAGTAAACAAATGGGTCACCGCTGTCAGAAAGGAGCGTTTTCATAAATTTGGTTTTAAATTTAATTCTCTATCGTGCGTTTGATTTCTAACATCTGATGGTTCAACGCCGGACGTCTGTTGGCGTTAATTTTGTTGCCGATAGGTGTTTTGTCGGAGAAGAAAAATATTTAAATTGGTCATACCAAAAGAGACTAGATGGCAAGAGGGAAAATCTGGTTCATATTTCTCGATCAATCTTTTTTACAGCAAGTGTCTAGCATAAATGGAATTATTACTCAAATATGTCAAATAAATAGATATTTATCTTAAATTGGTATTACCAAAACTGTTCTGGTCAAGCACACTCGGACACTTTTCTTAGAGAATTTTCATAATTAATTGGCGATAAATCGCCGTTAGTAGAATGCAACCGTTCAGTATTGTAATATCTGATATAGGCCGCCACATCGTTCTTCATATGCTCTCGTGTGGGTCGGTGAACTTTCAGCACCCAATCATGTTTTAGGCTACCAAAAAAACGTTCTACAACCGCATTATCCCAACAAGCACCGACATGGCCCATGCTTGAACGAATATCATACGCTGACAGTAATTTTTGAAATCGCTTACTCGTATATTGTGACCCTCAGATGTATTAGACCACTTCACTATTCTTTACCGACGGTTCGGGTAATATTTTAGCGCGCTCAGATCGACCACAAGCAATTGGTCAAAACATGGCCGGCAAGACACAGTTTTTCGATGATGCGCTCGCAGGTAAGCCGGGCAGGGGTATTTTCTGAGTCAAGACCACTTAATGCAGATAGTGACCGAGCCTATATTCGATAATGTAGCGACTGATGTGGTTCGCGGATCGGTAGCCCTTGCCTATGAATTTAGTAGCGAGATGGCGAATGAGATTGTGTCTTTGACATTCAGTGATATTGCCTTTTTTAGCTTTACTCGCGATAAGAGCCGGCAGGTTAATGGTGTTAATAACATCTACGTTACCGACGATGAACTTAAAAGCTCGTTAAGCGAATATTTTGAACAGTCTACGGCGGGCTGGAAGCCAATGTTTGATGGTGAATCAGCCGTGCATAACTTTCAGACAACGCTTAATAATCAAGAGTATTTTGCGGTCGCGAGTCGCGTTGGCAATGACGGCAGCGACCCGTTGGGCTTCGTGATAATTTTACGTTCCAGCGCAGACTTATTGGCACCGTTTGCCAGCATTCAGAATACAGTGCTTTTTATCGGTGGTATTTGTCTTATCGTCGCCTTTGTTTTAGCTGGATTTGTGTCGATACGAATAAATCGACCGATCATTGAGCTGGTATCGATAACCGGTGATATTCGCGATGGCAACTTCCCCGAGAAGAATGCGGCGCCTAAATCCAATGACGAGATAGGGGAGGGGGGGGCTCTATCGTGCTGTTGACGATATGGGAAATACCCTAAAGGAGAAAGCCGAGCTAGAAAACTACTTGGCACAGATTTCCAATGAATTGAACGTTGATAAAGCACTATCGAGCAATGCCTTAGAGGGAGACTTAACCTTAGGGCGAATTACCGTAAAAAATTCACCTCCGGGCTCTGACGCTGATGCAACTCTTGTCGCAAACGTTGGTGACGGTAATGTCACTAGCAACGCTGGTCGGCCAACTATTGCAGTAGGAACAATGACTGGTGACCGTTACGATGTACTAGAACTTATCGGGCAGGGAGCTATGGGGCTGGTCTTTTTGGTTCAGGATCGCGAACTGGATGAGAAGACAGCGCTCAAATTATTACCCCGCGATCTGTTCACCGTGAATACTGATATCAGTATCAAAGAAGAGATACGTCTGGCGCGACGAATTACGCATAGTAATATCCTAAGTGAGTCGCTGGCTGCAGAGGCGTCATTCACAACCTAAAAGCCAATTAGGGTTCAGTCGATCTCTACCATTACTTCATTAACTAAGAACAAGGGCATCGAGAAGGGGGGATTGTAACGTGCCGATATAACCTCACCTTTTACGCTAACACCATCACTCTGCAATCGGTTGAGTAGCTCCAATTTCTTTGCCTCTATCCGCGATTCATTAGCGTAAAAACCGTAGGCCAATACCGCGATTTTTCTTGCGGGTATTTCAGCAAAGGTTACCTTATCGGAATTCGGAACTGGTAGGCTTTCCAAAGTGTATTTACTCGGCATAATGAACGCGACCGATCTTTTATCGGTAGTTCCAGTGTCCAAAACAGGAGCGGTCATTGCAATTTGTTGCGGCGTGTCTTGTGCGTTTTCTAGCACAGGAGCCGTCATTGATATCTCATCATCGGAACTATTACCGCCAAAAATATAGCCGGCAATCTCTCTAAAACCATCACTCATGGCATCATCATAGTCGCCGCTTACTGTTGTCTGTGCGATGATGTAAGGCTCATAAAGTCTTACTTCATAATCATCTGCCTTACTCAAAACTTGATAGCTCGGCTCTTCTATATCTTTAACCACATACCAGCTACCAAACGACCATACAGCTAATAAAAGCGCGGCTAGATAGCCAATAAATTTAAATGTTTTAGTCATAATTAGTTCCTATGCGGTTAATTCTATTATTTTGCTATGAAGAGCAACTGGATCAAAGATTGTGGAATAAGGACTCACCTTATTAGATAGATAAAATTTTGTCTTTTGCTAGCCAGCGGTCATTCAACCAGGTTTCGAGATCGTCTATTTCTGCAAGCTTGAAATACTCCAGCGTAATGGTGATCTTGCCTGGATCACCATGCAGGCAGTTCCAAATCTGGATATCTTGCTGATGATAGTTGATGGTTATGTCTACCAAGTTGGTGTCTGCACTCGCGTACTGTTTAATCACTTTTAGGCCACCGGTTTTCGGTTTTAGTAAGTGATTATATGGCGACTTTTGCTTGGCTTTCTTCAGCTCAGAAAATCGGGTTCCTTCGGGAAACACAAGCAGCGCACCAGCCTCATCGCCATGAGTTTTTGTCGCCTTTTGAATGATAGAAAAATCACGTTCCCTAGCACCATCCTTTCTACGGCGTTGCAACATTGGAAAATTGAGCGCCAGGCAAATCCAGCCAATGATCGGAACCCATGCTATTTCTCGTTTAACCAAGAATTTGATAATAGGACCGTTGCCAGTAATTACTTCTTGTACCAGCGGAATATCAAACCAAGATCGATGGTTGCAAATAACCACAGGTGCGGGGTCGGTGTTAGCTTTGCCTTTAATGATCAGCTCAATGCCCACCACCTTTATCATCCAAAAACTATCTACCTTTACGGCAAAGCGATAAATATGATCAACAATAAAAAAGCACCAGCGAGAAACCACTGGTAAGGGAATCAGCCAACTAATTACCGCAATCGGAAGCAGTAAGGTAAAACCAATCAACAGATTGGCGGCCACCCAGAGGGCCGATAATAGACTAACGATATTTTTCACGATGATTCTTTAATGTTTCTTGTTTCTGGATGTGCAAACTGAAAGTTTTATTCAGATCTCATCCATACCTCAAGTTAATGCGGAGAGCTGTCAAAGTTCTAAAAGACAGCCGATGTTGCAAGGCTCTTGTTATAACTGTCGTATTAATAAGCCGTTCTTGGATCCTAATCACGTTTATGCAATTGCCCGTGACTCTATCATTTTGACATGAAGGGTAGTTCATTCAAAGTCGAAGACGCAGGTCTTGCATCGTATATGATTTTTAATTTCAATGCTCGGGTGCACTTCAAGCTGAGTAGTTTGTGTAAAACAGCTTAGCAGAGTAGGCTGCATCACACGGAGCTGGCAAGGCCTGATAGCCTAGTCATGCATTGGCTTAACGCTGATAGCTGGCTGATGCAGATAGTTTTCACTTAACACAAGCAGAGAAAATCTGGTGTGGAGATCAGATAAATCGATGGCCTGATTTTGAACACGGCACGATAAGCATGCAGGGTTTTACTCGCCCTGTTAACACCGGTTGGGTAACAGGGTACCCAACGGTTTGTGCTTATTCTAATACTAGTCCAGCAAGGGTAGTTTGAAGAAGAATTTTGTTCTTTCGCCAGGCAAAGATTCAAATTCGATCAGGCTATGATGCGCCTCCAGAATATGTTTAGTAATATTCAAACCCAGACCAGTACCTTGTTGCTGCTTGTTTTTGTCGAAGCCCAATTGTTGAAATTTTTTAAATAATTTTTCTTGATCTGACAATACAATTCCGATTCCAAAGTCCGTAACGCTGAATTCTACAAACCCGCGTTCAACCTTTAAGCTGACGACGATTTTCCCCTTTTTATTTGAGAATTTCGCAGCATTTGAAATTAGGTTTGTCGCTACCTGAAGCAATCGTTGCTTATCGCCATTAACAAAAGTAGACACTGCTTGGTCGGGGCTTTTTAGCTCAACCTCACATCCAAATTTGTTTATATATGCATGGTTTAACTCTAGAGAATTTTTTGCCACATCGAGCAAATCAATCCTTGAATTAACAACGTTAAGTTTTCCGGCTTCCATCATCGCAAGGTCAAGAATGTCGTTAACTATTTTCAGCAGCTGCTCAGAGTTCCTTACGGCTATATCAACCATGGGCCGAACCGACGTTTTGATATTGTTCGATTCACGTTGCAAAATTTTCAATGATCCGTATAGGGAGGTCACCGGCGTTCGTAATTCATGGCTTACCACAGACAGAAACTCATCTTTTGCTCTATCTAAAGCGCGCATCTCTTTTAACTTAAGCCTTAGATTGAGTTGTGCTACAGCTTGCCTAGATAGCGCTTCCAGAGATGATATTTGTTGTTCAGTCAAAACTCTCGATTGCGTATCTATTACACAGAGAGTTCCAACTCGAATATCGTCTTCTAATATCAGCGGTGCGCCTGCATAAAACTTTATATTAGGCGGGCCTGTGACCAAAGGATTATCTTTAAATCTATGATCTAGCTCTGTATTCTCAACGACTAAAACCTGATCTTGATTGATGGCATGACCACAAAACGCCTGTTCCCTCGGCGTTTCCCTTGCGTCTAAGCCATGGTGAGATTTAAACCATTGTCTAGAATCATCGACTAACTTACTAATGAAATTGGCGTCTGACATATTTGTGCTGCTAATAATGTTAGGTCATCGTAGGCATCTTCTTCCAATGTGTCTAATACCTTCAGCGACCGCAGTTTATCGAGCCGTTTGGTTTCATTGTTTGGAATCGTTCCACTTATCATGACAAACTTTCTTGATTGTATTTCGAAAATGAAGAATCCCAAACTGACTGAATAGTCGCACTAACGGTAGTCGGGTCAAACGGTTTGGGAATAACGCCTATAACGTGGCTATTACAGGACATTAATTCTGCAACTTCACTCTGAAAAACTTTCGCAGTGATAAAAATTGCTGGCGTGGCTTTGAATAACGTTTTCTCCCTAATCTTTGATAATGTTTCGGGGCCACTAAGTTCTGGCATCATGACATCAATAAGTATTAGGTCTGGCTTGTAATCGTCTATTTTAGCTAAGGCTTCTGCGCCACTTTCACACATCAACGCATCGTATTCCCCAATCTCAGTGAGAGCGTACTCTGCAATCAATAGAATGTCCGTTTGGTCGTCAATGTAGATGATCCTTTTAAGCTTATGCAAATTAACAGTCCAAGTTAGGGGATTAGACTCAAGCCCAGAATATTAAAGCTCACTCTCATTTTATTGAAAATGCTCTAAAATTTAAGTTTTCCATACTTTATAAGCCTTAATATTATTCAATCATGGAGTAATATTTACAAACTATCTTATAAATAATAGCAGGTCTCGAGCTTTAATAGTGCTAATCAAACCGTAAAATATACTATGGTCATGAATGCCCTCTATTCAGGACTCGAACTCACAGACTAGGACTCAAAGGCACAGACACTGATTCAAAGGCACAGACAGGATGTATTGACTGTAGCCTTTTTCGCACTATTCCGCGCTGAAAATTAAAAAAACGTATGTCGGCTCTGATCAATCGGAATTCAATACTGTTTCGCTCGAGTGATGATTCAAGAGCAATACAAAATGAACTACAACAGATTATTCGAAAAATAAGACTATAATCATGTCGAAAATTGTCAAAGGGTAGGGCAAAACGGAAAACTTGCTCACGACCCTATTATTTGCTCGACACAATACAACACACCGAAAGACAGAGTCGCAAAAACATGAATCCTGATTTATATACGGCCACCAATCTAATTGTCGCGATTACTTGTCTGGTGTCATTCCTCGCATTTAATAGCTCTGTTTTACGAGGACAGCTAATATTTCATCCGTTAACGATTAACCGAAACAAACAATGGTACCGTTTCCTCACGTCGGGGTTCATTCATGGCGATGGCATGCATCTAGCTATTAATATGCTTGTTTTGTGGTCATTCGGTAATGCCCTCGAGAATGCATACTACCCCAACGCAATGGGCGACAATAGCCTAATAATATACCTGATGCTATATCTTGGCGGCATCGCAGTATCATCTATTCCGAGCTATCTAAAACATCGCTCTAATGCCAATTACTCAGCCCTTGGGGCGTCTGGCGGTGTGTCGGCCGTTGTGTTTTCGGTGATCGTCTTTGCACCCTGGCAAAATTTATATTTGTATGGGGTGATAGCGATCCCACAAATACTTGCTGGCGGAGCCTACCTCTATTACTCATGGTATAGGGATAAAAAAGGCGGCGATAATGTCGGGCATATGGCCCACCTTAGTGGTGCGATCTGGGGTTTTGTGTTTACTTGTTGTATGAATTTTGGCTTATTCCCCAGCTTTATTCAAAAGACGCTTGCCGGGCCAAGTTGGCTATAAGTTTTGGCTGGATATTGATCAAAGCAAAAACCTCGGGAAGACTTCTACGAAAGGCTGCACCCCATTCAAAGTGCAGCACAGTTAGCGAGGACCTGTAGAATCAAGAATTGGCGAAGAAGGTATGATAGCTTTCGTTTCAAGTGTTTTTCGTTTTAATTAGGCATCCAAGTCATCAAGGAATCGAAACATCATTGTCTAGCCCCCTAAACTAGAAATAACAAAGTCATTCCAAATTAGTCCAAGGATTGTCGTATCGTCGGGTAGATAGCCCGCTAAAATCACCAAAGAGCCTCTATCTATTGGCCTAGGACAAAATGTCACCAAATAAAAGTATCGCTACTAGACTATTTAGCTTCTATCAAGAAGCTATAAAACCACTTGAAATAGACAACGGGGCTGGGTCTCAAAGCATCTTCTTAAGAGTCATAAAGTAGATTACCTATAAGTCTCGGGCGCACTGGCATCGATTCTGCTAGTTGCTGAGGCAATACTTTCCAAAAAGAACTGATTTATCGTACACTCCCAGCCTGCGCTGAGCACCGTGCTTCGACCGCTAAATAAACAAGCGCGTAGAATATTTGAACTCGGGCCGCAAGCTGAACAAACTAGCGCATGTGCTGTGCTTGCCGATTTAAGTTGCAGCAGAAAATATATTGCACGAAGAAGAGTCAATGGGTTGTACTTCTCGATACATTCTCAAGTATAAAACCAAACAAATAGGCTTAATTATCAGATGTTTAATCAGTTTCGTTCACGGATAGTTATAGGTCTGTTGTTTTTTTCTTTTGCTCTACCCGCTATAGCCAGCGCCTTTAACGGGAGTCTAGATGAATCTTTTAATGCAGCTGACTTCCTAACATCAGACGATGTTTTTATTAATTCGACCGCTATTCAAAGTGACGGAAAAATTCTAATTTCTGGAAACTTTACTGAAGTCGGAGGCAAGGTAAGAAATCGACTTGCACGCTTCAACAGCGACGGCTCATTAGATATAAGCTTCAGCGACCTTGATATTACAGGGGAGGTTACCTCCATTGTTATTCAAACCGATGGAAAAATTTTAATCGCTGGTGGATTTACCAGAGTTGGCGACGCGACCCGTGGTGCAATTGCACGCATCAATACTGATGGGTCGCTAGATAATGGTTTTAGTCCCAATGCTAATTCGGTGATCAACGCTATTGCGATCCAAGGTGACGGCAGGATTGTTGTTGGCGGAAACTTCACGCGTATAGCTGGTCGGTTTCGCCACGGGCTTGCCCGGCTTAACACTGATGGCACCTTAGATGTCGCGTTTGATCCAAATTCTGGCGCCAATGGGCAGATTAGAGCCATCGACATTCAGGCCGATAATGAAATTATAATCGGCGGTTCTTTTACTAAGGTTAATACTTATTTTAATACAACTGCAGGGTTTGAACGAAAGCGACTTGCGCGTTTAAATGCCAATGGCTCTGTGGACACTAACTTCAATATCGACGTAAGTAATGTGGTTAGAGCCATCGCTATTCAGAGTGATGGTAAAATCCTAATTGGTGGAAATTTCAGCCTTGTTGGGGGCGTTGAGCGTATAGGCGCTGCGCGTTTAAATGCCGACGGCACTCTACAGGTGACTTTTAACCCGAGCCTAGATGGCGCGATCTACTCGATTGCGATTCAAAACGACGGTAAGGCACTGATCGGAGGCCGTTTAAATATGGTCGGTGATTCGCAAAGAAGAAACCTCGCGCGTCTCAACTTAGATGGCACATTAGACGCTGCTTTCAACTCTAATTCAGTTATCGAGGCAACCCCGAGCATGCTCTATTCCATCTCTATTCAAAGCGACGGCAATATTATAATCGGAGGCAGTTTTTTTACGCTTGGGAGTAGTGCTGTTGATCGAATTGTACGCCTTAGTTCGGATGGTAGTCTCGATCCATCGTTCGAGATTGGTGCATTGCTTACCTCAGATGGAGTGCAAATTGGTACTATGGTTGCTCAGGGCGACGACAAAATTTTGGTCGGCGGAAATTTTAGTACTGTTGGAGGGTTCAAGCGGGATCGACTTGCACGCCTTAATGCAGATGGCAGTCTGGACTTGTCTTTTAATGCAGGAGAGCTACTGACCTTAGATAATAGAAATTTTTACGATATTAATGTTAGTGCTTTAGCGATCCAGAACGATGGTAGAGCCTTCGTCGCTATCGGTCGAAAGTACGACCCAACTCTAGGGAGGGGCGTGGGCAGTCTTGTAAGACTCGATACTGACGGCACAAGAGATGCCGCTTTTAGTGACCAACCTATTACTGTCAATTCGATCGTAATTCAAGCAGATGGTAAGGTTCTGATCGGGGGAGACTTCCTTAGTATAAACAGCGTTGACCAAAAACATGTCGCTCGTTTCAATGCTGACGGTACTTTGGACGCCGCGTTTGGCACTAATGCTAATATCGGCTCCAGTTCCAATGGTAAAATTAACGCCATTGCGGTTCAAGACAGTGATAGTGTTTTGATCGGCGGAGTGTTCCCCACAGCGGGTGGCAATATACGAAAAAACGTTGCACGCTTGCATGCAGATGGCACCTTGGATCTCACATTTAGCAACCCCAATGTAACTGGCGAGGTAAGGCACTTAGCCATTCAAGAAAGTCAAAAAATCTTAGTTACTGGTGGGTTTAGAGCAATTATTGACCGCGAGGTTCGAGACGACCTCGTACGCCTAAATACTGATGGCGTTTTCGATGCTACCTTTAATACAAATTCAATCGGCACCGTTAAAGCCATTTCCGTTCAAAGTGATAATACAATTTTGGTCAATGGCTTTCTCCGTGAAATCTCAGCAGACCTCAGGTCAGCACGTACTGAGCGCCTGCATGTTGATGGGACTCTGGATGAAAATTTTAATAGTAATATAAGTGGCTTGATTACCTCCTTTGCAAGGCAAAAAGACGGTAAGCTATTGGTTGCAGGTGCAAATGTTTCTCTGAGCGGTAGTGAAAGGGAGTGGATTACCCGACTTGAGGATATGCCTCCTGTTATAGATGAACTATGTATTCCAATTAAGGCGAAAAATGGGGCTTTAGCCTTTGTATGCTTATAAACGATTAAGTATAAAACAGCTTATTGCGCAAACGAATAACCAGTAACTAGGTAATGCACTACAACAGGGAGGCCAATCGGCTTAGATGTTACCTCTGTTACTTTTTATCCGGCCAGCCTGATCCAAGACTTGATATGCCTGTTCTTGTAATACCCCTGATATATCAAATACGGTAGGCGATCCTTGATGAGATCATAAGGTGTATACTTAATACGACTATAAAAATATACAGAGCGAGATATGAGCGTGATAGCTGCGGAGGGTGACTGGTACTTTATTCACCCAGTCGAAGGCAACGATGAAAAAACAAATATTTTACACGTGGTAGCTTGGTCTTGTGAAGACGATGGCCGAGTTATAGGTATGGTTGGAAATATCGAATCAAAGACCGATGGTATGTACGATAAGCTGGTGTGCCATCCACCGATCGATGGAGTGTATATTAAAAGAAACCCTATAAATACCGCCCAAATTGATGCGGCTATCGAGGGTAAGGCCATTAGCTATAAGGAACTGAGCGATTTGTCTGCCGACAGTAAACATGAAATATCCTAAAGCGGTAAATTGCTCTAGCGCTTTTTCAATCTCTCTTGTGGCTGTGGTCTGTATACTCACCTGTACTGCAAAGCTCGGGGCTACCAACGAACATACAATAACTTCGACTATCGTATTTCATACCTAAGATGGGTTTTTGCTTTACCACAGCATGGTTTGATCCCTCATACTGTATGGCTATTTGTTGATTTCGGGGAATCAATAAACATGGAACAATCTAATGAGTCTGCAACAAGGTTATGAAATTGACGCGAATCGATTTGATCATGCAGCATCCTAGCTTGGTCAATCTAGATCATTTCCTCTTGGTGCAATGATCGTGTTGAAAGTCATTGGAATTATAGGGCAAAAGGCAAAACCCTATACTTTGATTAATTTAAAAATTGGCTTTGCCGCCGTTTAGTTCTAATGCCCAAGGCTATTGCTGGTAAGAATGTTTATATTCCTGGCCACTAATAATCTTCAAAATATCGTTTTCTAAAGAGTCTCGAGGCGTCTCTACAATTCGACCAATCTCGACTCCGTCTCTAAGAAAAATAAAAGTCGGTGTCCTTTCGATATTTAAACCTTCTTCTAAGCCTTTCGGGGTCTTTTTATCAGAATTTAGAGATACTAAATCTAGATTACTTAAATCAAAATTTGAGCTCTCCAATATTTTATATAGCCTTGGGACCTCCCGCTGACTGTCATGGCACCAAGTGCCCATGAACACTTTCACTTGAATTCCATTCAGTGTTTTTGCTAAAGCCTCTAAGCTATTTTTATCAGGCGAGTAACTCGAATGATTTTTCTTGAACCAACTTCCGTAAGGAGTCTCCAACAACGCGAATTTGTCTATTGCACCGACGAGATCTTCATGAGGTTTTTCGTGGTGATCCGTCGTGTTGTCCGCGTTTGCCTTAATTGCTAGTGCACAGCTTAAGATTAGTACTAAGGTAAGAAACGAATGTATTCTTCTCATTTTTTTATCCTGAGAGTAAGTAAGAAATGAGTATATCGTCATTATGTAGGATAGTTTATGAATAATTGTCGCTGTAGGCTGGTTAAGCTAGAAACAATGGGGACGCCGACTTTCTGTTTCTGTAGGGTATTGCTTAGGATCCCCCTCTAAAGAGAGTTAATCTTGATTTTGAGTAACTGGATGATTATGCTTCGCGCACTCGAGTATGACTAACCCTAATCAAAAAGCCTTAACTCATCGCCGCGTATGGATGCTGGCAGGGCCAATTATGCTTTCCAATATATCGGTGCCTCTGGTCGGCGCGGTTGATAGCGCAGTCGTTGGCAGGTTACCCGAGCCAACCGCTATTGGGGGCGTAGCGTTGGGTGCGCTTATTTTTAGCTTCCTATACTGGGGCTTTGGATTCCTGCGGATGGGAACAACCGGGTTTATCGCCAGAGCTTATGGTGCCGATGATCAAACCGCACTCGCTGACACACTGCTGCGCGTGATTATGCTCGCATTGGTATTTGGCGGCTGTATTGTACTGCTGGGGTCGCCTTTCATTAATCTTGCGTTATACCTCTTAGAAAGCAGTGAGGCGGTGGAGCAGTTAACCGCCAATTACGCCGCCGTTCGTATTTGGAGTGCGCCAGCGACCCTATGCCTCTATGTGTTTACTGGGGTATTCATTGGTATGCACAACACCGCCAAGGCGTTTGCTTTACAGTTGATTCTAAACCTGAGCAATGTACTCCTTGACCTATGGTTTGTGTTGGGGCTTGGGTATGGGGTTGAAGGCGTTGCTGTGGCCACGGTAATGTCGGAATACTTAGCCGTGAGTGTTGGTTTTATCTTACTTAGAAAGCAAATTGGCGCGGCTGTTACTCTGCTAAGCTGGCCGCGCTTATTTGAGCGTGAAGCACTGTTTGCGTTAATGAAAGCCAATGGTGATATATTTATTCGTACTCTTTGTTTAACCTTTTCATTCGCCTATTTCACCGCGCAAGGCGCTAGGTTTGGCGACTCAGTGCTTGCTGCGAACGCCATATTAATGCACTTACAGAGTATCTCAGCCTATGCTCTAGATGGGTTTGCGCATGCCGCCGAAGCATTGGTTGGCAGTGCTTATGGTGCCGGCCAGCGTAGTCGATTTAAGCGATCGGTTTATCTAACAACACTCTGGGCGTTTGTTATTTCGCTGCTGATCTGTATGCTATTTTGGTTATTTGGTGAGTCGATTTTAAGGGTGTTTACCAATATTTCCTCGGTGTTAGAGAGCGCAATGATCTATCTACCCTGGGTAATTGTTTTACCGGTATTGTCGATTTGGAGTTTTCAGCTTGATGGCATCTTTATTGGGACGGGGTTTACCCGCGAAATGCGAAACGCAATGATTGCCTCTCTGCTGATTTACCTGTTAGCGCTTAGCTTTCTAATTCCCGCGTTCGGCAATCATGGGCTTTTCATTGGGCTCGGAGTGTTTATGCTTGTGCGGGCTGCAACTCTTTGTTTTTATTATCCAAAAATAGTGGCCTCGATGCCAGTTGAAAAGCTCTCAGAATAGGGGTGTCACTGTCCCTATTTACAGTTGAGAGCCTGTCAATTTTCAAATCAGATCAACGTCTACAGAATTAATTCATTGTTCGTAATTTAATGCACCAAAAATAGATTCTCTAATGTCGCGCTCATCATCAACCCGCCCTTGTAAAAAGTAAACATCAGCCAATTTCATTAAGCTACTCAAGCTATATTCACGAGCTTTAAGTGCTTTTTTATATTCGCGTTCAGCGCTTGAAAGATCTTTTGCGAATAATGCTGCGTCACCAGCTCTCTCTAGCCATATAGGCGAACTAATTCTGTGCTTTCTTAATAACCGGTTCACATCATCGGCATAATTTTGAGCTTCGTTATAACGATCTTGCCAAAGCAAAGAAAAATAATATTGCTCTGCGACAACAAGATCTTCTACTTCCTTGTTCCACACTTCACTGGATTTGAGATTTGTCACAGCAGGTTCATTCAGCCAACCAAAATCTTCGAGCAATGCTTTAGCCTCTTTCGAACTCAATTTGAATGAGTTAGCCATAGCACTTATAGCAGCTTCGCTGTCCTCTGCTCGACCAGATATAAATCCGAGGGCGGCAGATAAGACAAACCATCGAGCATCATCTGGCCACGCCTGTATTCCATTGGCGACAACTGCGTTTGCGCTATACTCATGTTTCGCATTTGCATACACTATTGCAAGCCCCATCTGTGTTGCTGGACTAACACCAATAATAGTTTGGGCTGCCTCAAAGTTTTTGATCGCTTGGTAATAGTCGCCTGTTTTTAAATTCAAACATCCTAGTGCCCACTTTGAAACTCCATTCATTAATTTATTTTCATGAGTAAATTCAACAAGAGTTTTTTCGCTGGGGGATGACAGCAATATTTTCAAAACATCAACATTTTCCTGCAAGTTTTTTAAACCTACAGTATTGTAGATATTAATAAAGTCGTAGGGTAATTGGGGAGCCAAACAAACATCAAGATTCTCAATCTGCTTATGGTACTTGTTCCATTGATCAACAAATAGCGACCTACGCCCTGGCGCTAATAGTGGTTCTGGAGAGTCTGCATAATCAGTTCTTAAGACAAATTCATCGATATACAAGTTCGCATTGCCACGGTCGTTAAGATCACCCGCAAACGAGTATTTGTCTAAACCGGATTTTTTAACGTTAGTTGGGTGCTTTTGTTGATCCAGATTAATTATCACAGCGCCATAGTCATCGCTCACAATTAACGAATATTCCCCTCGACTAACATCGAGCACGATCTCAAACCAATACCATTTAAAGGCGGTTAAGTCGAAGAGTCGCTTAGGGATACTGTCAGACATGTGCCTGAGTGATCCTGAGTCATTAAATAGCCAAAACCCTATGCCATCCTTTGTCATCGAAAAATGGTTGGAGCCCGCCAATGCAATATTAAACGACTCTGACGGTGTAGGTGTCATCAGCGCAAAACCGATCTCTATCGTGCCGCCGTTTACCTCTGGAAAGTATCCTTGAAACTCCGGAAAACTTGAGTTTTCTACATAGTCTTGAATATGCAAGGAATGGCTGCCACGAAAGGCAAATCGCGAACTAAGAGATACTTCTGATGTACTTGCTTCGAAAAGCTCAAATGTGTCAGGGCCACTATCAATTTCGATACTTTCAAAATTATAATTAATATCGACTGAACCAAACTGGCCCGTCTCGAAACCCATTAATCCAAATAATGAAATCGCTATTATGATTAACCAACGCTTCATATATTGCGCTCGTACTCATCTAGCCATTCATGCCAGACCGTGATTGATTCTGTTCTGCTGTCAGCATCGGCAGTTGCCACAAAACCTTTTCTTTGGCCGGTTTGAATCGCTAACGCCAAAATTGATGAGTTCCGTACTTGTTGAATATCATTGCTAAGTCCTTTGATTAACCCACGTAAAATCACAATCCGCTGTTCGGGCGATATATGAATAAAATCAGACGCTAGTGCACAAGCAGCTTTGTCTCGCACAAGAGCACTGGAGTCATACTCTAAGTTATATAACAATTTGTTGATCACCTCGCTACTTTGCGTGCTTTTAGCAATTCCCCACTGCACATTGATCTTCAAGCCCTCATCTGTCGAATCTAGATCACCCATTAGCGCTTCTTCGATCTGCGGGCTTTTCCAACCTAAGCGCCAAAACACATCGGCAATTTTTGATTTCTCTCGATTACTTTCAGCCTCCTTGTATAACTCCGTCAAAATAGGAATTGCACCATAACCATATTCTTTTATGTCTTGTATCGGACGCGTTTTCATATCCATAAGCGCCTTAATTGCTTGTTTATTACTCTCATAAGCTCCAGGGGTCAGAACGCTCAACTCCGGCTGCTTCGGCACTACTTGTGGTTTCAGATCAACGCTTAGTGGTTGAGAGTCTACGCTGTTATCCGGTGAATTTAGCCCCCATAAAAGTAATAATACAAGCAACACTAAATACAATAAATTGCGTCTCTTATTCAAAACCTTGCCCTCAAGTATTGTTGAGCTAGCGAACGATTATAACGTTAACTTGTGCATTCTCAATACTAAGTTAAGTCCAACGCACAAAGGCGGTCAAAGTACGCCTGTTGGATAGGGTGACTATCCGGAGATTTGCTTAAAAGATGATGGTAAGCCTGAATCAACCTTACATGCGACCGGTAAATAAATTAGTACAGTCATACTAAAAGTGCAAATGGAACCGGCCAGCGTAGTCGATTTAGGCGATCGGTCTATCTAACAACACTCTGGGCGTTTGTTATTTCGATGCCAATCTATAGGAGGCCTCTGCATAACTCTCTATAGGTTATTTTGGCTATTTGGTGAGTGGATCGCAAATAGGGTGTCACTCAATGCGCATTTAGCTTGTCACTAGAGCTTTATCCTATATATGCCCAAAGATCAGGCGAGAATGTTAAGCGTATGAGGACTTTTTAAAATATGCTCAATATTTCACATCAGTGTGACTATCTTTGGTGCAAAGGTCCTTGTAGGCCTGTATTATGCGCGCAATTATTTTATCAGATCAGCATATTTAAGAACCGAACCATGAGCAATCCAGCTAAACCCAATACTAACCTCCTATTGAAGCAGTCTCATACCAATATGCCAATGGGGGTCGCCGACAGCTACCGCTACTGGGGCGAAGACAACACAGTTTTCGTGAAAACTAGCGAAGGCTGTACCATTACAGATGCTGATGATCAGACCTACGTGGATTTTCGCTTAGCTTACGGCCCTATTATTCTAGGGTACCGTGATACCCGTATCGACCAAGCCGTGATTAAAGGTATTACCGAACGTGGCACCATCTCTGGCTTCTCAAGCGACCTTGATTCAGAAGTCATCGAACTGGTTAAACAGATGTGCCCAAACATCGAGAAAATGCGCTTTGCTAACTCCGGCACTGAGGCCGTGATAGGCGCTGTACGCACGGCCCGCGGCTTTACAGGTCGAAACAAGATTGTTGTGGTAGAAGGGGGCTTTCATGGTTTATACGACGAGATGATGTGGAAGTCTGATGTCGATAACTGGGATGCTGAATCTGGCAACCCACCCGAAATTGCATCGTTTGGTGTGGGCATTCCTGAAGGCAGCCGTGAGCATTTAGAAACCGTGCCCCTGAATAGCTTTGAAGCCATCGACGCTGTGTTTGCGCGAGTAGGGCATGACATAGCGGCCATCGTAATCGAACCTATTTTAGGCAACTGCGGTAGCATTGCCTCAAGTCAAGAATACATGCAAAAGCTGCGTGACATGTGTGACGCCAATGGCACATTATTAATCATGGATGAAGTAAAAACTGGGTTTCGAGTGGCCAGAGGCGGTGCACAAGAACTTTACGGCATCAAAGCTGACCTAACCACCTACGCAAAAGCCATGGGCAATGGTTACCCTGTTGCCGCGTTTGGAGGCCGCGCAGATGTGATGGATGTGATCAACTTTAACAGGAAGGGTGTCACCCATGGCGGAACGTACACC
This sequence comes from Arenicella sp., assembly GCA_046709645.1. Classification (GTDB taxonomy): domain Bacteria; phylum Pseudomonadota; class Gammaproteobacteria; order Arenicellales; family Arenicellaceae; genus Arenicella. Next base: position 17,911 of record JBKEFT010000023.1, on the reverse strand, counting down.
GCAAACATCATTGCTTTAACCGCCGCAAAAGCCACCTTAACCGTTCTAAATGAAACCGATGCCTACGACACCATTAATAGAGTCGGGGCAAACATTCAGAAAGTGTTAAGCCGAGTATTCACAAAGCATGGCATCGAACATCGGTTCGCAGGGCCAGATTCAATGTTTGGCATTCACTTTGGTGATATTGTTCCGAGCAACTACCGCGACTGGAAGCAAACTAATAGCGCGTTGTACACCGAGTTCGCCATGAGCTTAATCAAACACGGTATTATGCTAGAACCGGACTCACGTGAACCTTGGTTTATCTGTGAATCACACCAAACGATTGATTTGAACTGGTTAGAAAAAATTGCAGACCGCGCTATGGCAGAAGCAATAGCGACTGAAGCAATAGCGACTATGCCGTAAGTTAAAACTGATCAGTCTGGTTCGGTGAATTTAATAAAAATTTGGATATTTAAAAAACCATGTTTTGCTGTCTTTTTGTGACTGAACAAGGAATAAAGCGGGATAGACCATGGTTTCGACTTTCTGTTCTTGGCTGTGAGTTCAACGGCTCTGATGTGTTCTAAATCGAGATACTAATCAAGCTATTCAGTCGTATAAAAAATTGTTTTGATACCAAGCACAGGTCGAATCAAATACTGGCTTTTAATGCCTCGATCAGAGCTCCTTCGATAGACTTTTTTATAGAGCCCCAAGGACACTACAAATAGTTTGGTTTTTGGAAACATTGTGAGCATGGAAACTGGCTTTCAACTCCAAGGCTGTGCAACTAGGTCAAATCGACACCGCGTTGTTATACATCCAACTAGCTCAGGTTGTGAGAGCCGTTAGTAATGTATTCTGATGCTTTGCTGGAAAGTTCACCTCCGTGTTTACGTAGCCTTTTGATATCCTCCTTGATGATACCGCTGGGGCTACTAAATATGCTTTTTAACTTATCAAAAATCGCCATAGCGCCTTGTAATCCCTGTATGTTCAATAACTTATTTAGGCAATCTTAACATTATTTTTTGAGTAAATGCCCCGTAGAAACTTGAAAGAGGAAGGGCGGCAGACTATCTTCATCTAGAGACTAGCTTGCCACATGTTACCTATCTGAAATCCTGCGATCTCAAAGAAGGCCTAGACCATTAGAGTTGGATGAATATAAACGGGGTTCAGGATCGCGCAATGATGCAATGGCATATGCGAGCGGAGGGTATACGCTCAAGAACATAGGCATCTTCTTCGATTTACACTACTCTCGCGTGAGCAGAATCATTTCAAAGGCAAAAGACAAGACCTTACCTGACATTCTTTCTTGTGTTAGAGCCGGCCCTGTTTGCTATTATTCGTTTCTCGAGTTTGAGATATCGGGAAGAGAGAGGCTAGAATAGAGAATGAGCGGCAGTTTTAGTTAGAAGACGCCTTTTTGCGCGAAAAAATATTTAATTGCCGCACTAGAGAAAATCAATTTAGTCTTCGGAGACTCTTATGAAAGTCAATGCGAACATCCATATTAATGCCATCAGTCAAGAAATTTGGACGGCAATTACAGACATCCGAAATTGCGCAGATATGATTTCTGAGGTTGTCGAGGTAACGCTTCTTAATGAGCCTTCGACGGGGGTGGTCGGCCTAAAGTGGCAGGAAACTCGCAAAATGTTTGGCAAGGAAGCGACCGAAACAATGTGGATAACCGAGGCGGTAGAATATGAGTATTATCAGACTCGAGCAGAAAGTAATGGCACCATATATAAATCTAAAATGGCGATCACTGGCACGAGCCAGACCAGTACACTAACTATGTCATTCAGCGACCATCCTGAAAGTCTGATGGCAAAAATCATGTCGAGCATGATGGTTTTTTTTGGTAAAAACTGGATGAAAAAAATTCTGCAAAAAGACCTCGAAGATATCAAGAAATTTGTGGAAAGGACTTGAGGGTTAATTAGAGTGCCTCGTTAAACCTATCTTTTGCAATGCCGACATTTAAAGATACAGGCCACGCTTTAAAGCGTCAGCGGGAAATAAGCGTGGCTTACCCACATCGTCACCCATCGGTAAGAAAATGACATCAGACATAAAAATAGGTTTAGCGTTAGGTAGTGGTTCAGCACGTGGCTGGGCACACATCGGAGTCATCAAAACGCTGGTTAGCCACGGGATCAAGCCCGATATCGTGTGTGGTACCTCAGTTGGTTCGTTGGTGGGCGTATGTTATGCCGACAATCAACTTGAGAAATTGGAGCAATGGGCTCTCGCGCAAACCAAACTTGGCACGACCAGATTTTTGGAACTCTCCACCTCATTTAAGGGCTTTGTGAACACGACTCGATTTCACCAGTTTCTTAATGAGTATGTAGCAAACGATGCGGACCTTATCGAAGATCTGCCCATAAAATTTGCTTCGGTTGCCACGGAACTCGAAACTGGAAGGGAAGTATGGCTTACTAAGGGCTCTATCCTAGAGGCGGTCTGGTCGTCGATGTCGATGCCTGGTTTATTCCCAGCTATAAAACACAATAACAAATGGCTGGTAGACGGAGGTCTGGTAAACCCGGTGCCGGTTTCGGTCTGCCGTGCGCTCAGTGCTGACTTTGTCATCGCAGTTAATTTAAACGACGGCATTGTCGGCAAGCACCTGAAAAGATCAAAACACGAAAAAAGCGCAGTCAAACCCAATAAAAATGGCATCGTCAACAAACTCAGCGACTTAGTGCATGAATACAAACCGTCGATGTTCGAAAAATCGGTCGATGACAATCCTCCGCCAAGTGTATTTGAAGCCATTATCAGCTCGGTAAATATAACCCAAGACAGAATCACCCGAAGCCGGATGGCCGGTGACCCACCCGACGTGTTGCTCGCCCCCAAACTGTCCCATTTTGGGTTGCTGGAAATCCACCGAGCCGCCGAAGCAATCGAAGAAGGACGCAATTGTGTGGAACGAATGCTGCCCGAGATAAAGTATGCGCTCAAATTGGACTGATAGCGAAAAAATAGCGTGACAGATCTTGTCTTTTGCCTATGTGGTGAAGTAGGTTAGGCCAAACCAATTTCAAAAGTAGTTTGAAATATCTAGACCATTAAGAATGGAATACGCAGGCGCGCTTTACCACGTCACTTCGCGTGGTGAAGGTCAAGAAGATATTTATGAAGAAGATACCGATCGCAGACTTTTTCTCTCAGTTTTAGGTGATGTCTGTTTAAGCTACAACTGGGTCTGTCATGCGTATTGTTTGATGAGTAATCATTATCACCTGGTAATAGAAACGCCCGATGCAAACCTCCTCTCTAAGGGTATGCGTCAACTAACTAAGGGTATGCGTCAACTAAATGGCGAATACACGCGCCAATTTAATAAAGCCCATCGTAGAGTGGGACATGTGTTTCAGGGCCGATACAAAGGTATTCATTTTGAAAAAGAGTGGTATTTACTCGAACTGTCACGCTACGTAGTACTGAATCCGGTCAGGGCTTTTATGGTAAAGGATGCTATTGATTGGCCTTGGAGTAACTATCGAGCGATTATTGGATATGAACAGGCACCGTCGTGGTTACATAGCGAGTGGATACTATCGGCGTTTGGGTCACAAAAGACAAAAGCAATTGAAGCTTATAAACACTTTGTGAGTGCAGGAAGAGGGCATCCATCACTTTGATTGAACCTGAGGAATCAGGTCTATCTAGGAAGTGAGCACTTTGTTGCAAGGCTTCAGGCGGGTATTGGTGAAGATATCGACCTATCTGAAATCCCGCGATCTCAAAGAAGGCCTAAACCATTAGATTTGGACGAATATAAACGGGCTTCAATATCGCGCAATGATGCAACTGCAAGGGCATATGCCACCGGAGGGTATACACACAAGGAAATCGGCACTTTCTTCGATTTATCCTACTCTCGCGTGAGCAGAATCATTTCAATGGCAAAATGCAAGACCTAACACTCTTTTGCTTGCCCTCTTTTGCACTTGCCTAACTAAAAGAAGTTTTGGCAATTTATTCACTTAATAGGGGAGGGGCCTTTTTCAAATATATTAACGACGGCACCAATGATGCAATAAAGTATAGGTCAACTCGTTGGAATACCGACTCGCTAGCTAACAAAGCCTTTCCAGCTAGACATATACGTAATAAACGCCTCACCCAACCCCTCGTTGCGCAGATGGTCGGCGGAGACCGGGTTTCTGATCGGGGTAAAGTCGCTATTAGCCTGCATCTGCAGTGGAAAATCATGGTGCAAAATAGCCGCGCGACCAAGCACAACAAAGTCGATATTAGCCGCCAGAGCTTGGCGCACTTCATCCGGGTTACGCAGCTTTCCCGCGATGCCTAATTTGACATCACCACGCTCTAAATCGGTGAAATAAGACAGCAAACTGCGGCCTTGATAAGCCTCATCTTCGGGTTCTTTAAAAGAGTCCCACAACGACATATCAAGAAAATCGATGCTGGCGTCGGCAAGAACCCGTTTTGCTACTTCAATAATATCGGGCAAATGAATGTCAAAGCGCTCTGGCGATAGTCGCAGGCCTAGCAGGAAATCACTTGGGCAGCGTTCACGGATACCCTCGATAATCTCTGTGATGGGCCGCATACGGTTTTCGATACTGCCGCCATATTGGTCTTCGCGCTGATTAATGGTTGCACTGAGAAACTGGGCGAGAATATAGCCATGCGCACCATGAATTTCGACACCATCAAAGCCGGCTTTGGCAGCTCTTTCTGCTGCGCAGACAAAATCTTCTATCAACTGCTCCACCGCCTCGGGACTCAACGCTACTGCCCCAGTTTCCGCATTATCGGATGGGCAGACAGGTGGTTCGCCAATAAGCGCTTCTGGGGAGCGCATTCCGGCGTGATGCAGTTGCACTACCGATAGGCTTTGCTGACTTTTAATTCCGCTAGCAAGTCGCGTAAGACCTTCAAGATGTTCATCACCAAAAATACCCAACTGCCCAGGGAAGCCTTGACCTACAGATTGAACATGGGCAGCGCAGGTCATTGTTAAGCCAAACCCACCCTCAGCACGCATCGTTAGCCATCGGTATTCATCGTCTGATAGAGTTCCATCGGCATGGCTTTGGGTATTGGTCAGGGGAGCCAACACAAAACGATTTTTCATGCTGACGCCGCATTTGAAATTAATAGGCTGAAATAGGTTAGTCATCGTTTTGTCTCGAATAATTGTTAGGCAGAATGGCCAAAAGGCAGGCAAGTAAAGACAGGGGCATTACACTATTTTGTGAGATGCTCGATAGTACTTATGAGGTTTGTTCGAGTCAACGCCCCTGAGTGCCCCTAAATCTAATCATGATTTAGGCAAACATAGAGCAGACACCCTTTATTTTTTGTTAACGTCTGTTTAACCACTCAACCTTTCTGTACCATTAGCACTCGTCGCGCTTCTGCAAACTCAGCAGGTAGGGGCACCGCGAAAACCCGACTAGGCCAAAACTCGACTAGGATAGTGCCACCAGACTAGATGCTCTGACAATAGGTCGCGCATTACACCATATCTACTCAGTAGATTTCGGCCTCGTTAAGGCTGCCTAATCACCTCATTGAGATAGTTCAACGTCAACATTTTCATCACCCGAAGCTAGAGTAGTAGTTTGCAATGACAAAACCCCACAACAGTAACGTTTTAGCCAAACGTACACTCTTGCTTGCTTCGGCTTCGATGGGTTTCGCGCAGACCGTTTTATTTGCAATTTTGGCTCCATTAGGAAGAGAAGTTGGCCTACTGGAAGTACAAATTGGCGCCATTATTTCATGTTCGTCTTTAACCCTGTTTCTGGCCAGCCCGATGTGGGGCCGGGTCAGCGATACTTGGGGGAGAAGAAAGGTTCTCTTGATAGGGCTGTTTGGTTACTCGCTGGGAACAATTGTATTTGCGGGCGTGTTCCAAATGGCACTACTCGCGTACTTTGTTCCTGCTATAACGCTCGTATTGTTAATTATAACTCGCGTTGCCAATGCCGTAGCGATGGCCGCAGTAACGCCATCAACAAATGCCTATATGGCCGATATCACCACCGTAGAAGATCGAATTAAGGGGATGGGGGCAGTCGGCGCCGCGTTTAATATCGGTTCAATATTAGGCCCCGCCATCGGTGGCTTGCTCGCCAGTATTAGTTTGCTAACGCCATTGTATTTTTCGGTGTTTTTAACTCTCACAGCAGCAGTGCTAACGCTATATACCTTGCCGAAATTACCCAAGGCCGCGGTGAAAAAAGAGCAGGCTAAACTCAAATTTTCCGACCCGAGAATTCTTCCACTCGTTGTCACAGGAGTATTCTTGTTTATGGGCTTTGCCATTGTGCACCAGACTATAGCCTTTCGCTTTCAAGATGAGTTGGGCCTCAGCGGTGTTGAAACGGCAAAAATAGTAGGCATTAGTTTGATGTTTTCAGCTGCTGCCGCCTTGTTCGTACAATTGCTAATCATCCCGCGCTTGTCGGTGAAACCACAGACGTTACTCAGCATTGCAATGCCGATAATGATGGTCGCTTTCGGCATTATGGCAATGGGGCACAGCCAGGCTCTCTACATGTTATCTATGTGCATTTTAGGTTTGGGCATGGGGCTCGCGGGGCCAGGGTTTATGGCCGGAGCCTCCATGGCAGTGTCATCTGAAGAGCAGGGCGCAGCAGCTGGTGTAGCCGGGGCTTGCCCGGCACTTGGATTCACTGTGGGGCCAATATTGGGTACTTATCTTTACTCTATAGATGGCGCACTACCCTATGTTTTTGCCTTTGCCAGCTACATCATACTATTTCTCTTTACTCTTAAGTCTAGCAACAAAAGTCATTAGTTCGTCCTTAAATCACACCAGCAATTAACAGGACACACACCAGCAATTAACAGGACAGGCAAACTAAGAACAAAATGAACCTTACTAGTATCAGCTTCGAAAAATCAATATTTCTTTCTCAGATCAGTTTGTCCAGGGACAAATGTTAGGAGCTATTACCTTTTTATTCGAATTATCCAAACACTGGACGCGCAAGGACCTCGCTCGCGGCGATTCGGTGTTTCACTAAGCGGTTGTTAACCGATTCGCTGACGAATGGTGGTCGGTTTCCGGAATAGGTTGATAATGTTTGTCTGAATAGACTTGTCGAACGATTGGTTCAGAGCATACGAAGTTTTCAATTGACCGCTTTGGCTGAGTGTTTGACTCATTTAAATTAATAAAATATTCGCTACCACACTAGCGTAGTGAATTATTTAGGCGTCTTCTTCAAAGACACTTTGCAAAGCAAACCGTCTCTACTCTGGAGATATTCTGGAAATTTTGAGGAGGCACGTAACGTCTTCGCTCAAATACTCGATGGAGTTGATACATATTACTCTTTCATTCAATATGAATATAGTTTTCTTATCATGCTAAATTGCTACGGCTGAGAGTTTAGTGGATCCTGGTTTTTCCTGCTTTGATTTCTCACCCCTGACATAGACCACGAATTATAGTGCTTAAATTTCAGTGGTGGCAAAAGTTGGATTCCTTGTATGACCGCGATATCCAAGGTTTCGAGGCGGTATGATAGGAGCACGAAAAAAACAGTCGCCCCACATCGGTATGACGATGGGGTTTTCGCAAATAACAACAGACTCCTTTTCTTGTTATAATGAGGTCCAAGGAGTTTTCTGTAGAAGTTAATTCACAGGCTTAGTCGGAGTATTGAAATGAAATTAGTCATTATTGGAAACGGGAATATTAATTCCTCCTTCAATTATTGGAGGAGGAGTTGATTAGAATTTACTCTAGGCGGTGCCTGCTAACACTCGTTTTCATGGTCTCAGTATCCCAGATGACAGCGGCACAAGCGTTCGACCCTAATTCATCTGCGGCACGAAATTGGAATGAGGCATTACTTGATGCGATAAGAACCGACCTTGCTAGGCCGACGGTACATGCACGTAATTTATTTCACTCTTCGGCGATGATGTACGATCTTTGGGCGGTTTACGACGACGTGGCGATGCCTTTCTTTTTGGGGCAAACAGTAGATGGCTTCAAGTGTGCTTTTTCAGCGAAAGAAAGGACAATATTACGTGCGTCTTCACTCGATCCGGAAATGGAAAGATCGCGTGCAATAAGCTATGCAATGCGCCGCCTCTTGACACATCGTTTTGAGAAATCGCCAGGTCGATCTTCTGCGCTGAAGCGTTTCGACGAACTTTTTGCTGATATGCAATACGATTCGGGCTTTACCTCGCGTGACTATTCCAGCGCTAAAGCGGAAAAAAGGGCTGCTGCTCTGGGTCTTTACCTTGCAGACTGCGTTATCGCGTTTGGTCAACAAGACGGCGCTAACGAATCGGGTGAATATAAAAATCAAATTTATCAATCCGTAAACGAGCCTTTAGATCCGACATACTCAGGCACACTGGGTATCATTGACCCCAACCGTTGGCAACCCCTTTGGTTTTTTGATGCATTTACCGACCAATCGGGTAATACAGAAACTCAAATTCCCGCCTTTGTTGGAGCAGAATGGGGGAATGTTGTCTCTTTTGCACTACCGCCAGAAAACCTTACTGAGAAAAGCCGTGATAATGCTACTTGGCGCCTTTATCACGACCCTGGCGCACCTACGTTAATTCGCGGTGATGACGCCCTTCCTACAGAGTATGCTTGGAACCATTCAGTGCCCGCCTATTGGTCATCACACTTAGACCCAAGTGATGGTGTCTTGTGGGATATTTCGCCGAGAAGGATCGGAAACTCTTCTGTGCTTCCTCAGTCAATAAGTGCACTGCATGACTTTTATGATGCATTGAACGGTGGTGAAATAGAGCAAGGTCACGAACTAAATCCCTACACCGGCCAAGCTTATGCAAAACAGATTGTACCTCGTGGAGATTATACCCGTGTGTTAGCTGAATTTTGGGCAGATGGCCCCGATTCAGAGACTCCACCAGGACATTGGTTTACGATCCTAAATGAGGCTGTTAGTGATCATCCTTCGGTGAAAAAACAGTACAAAGGATCTGGGCCTGTACTCTCGGATCTCGAATGGGACGTGAAAGTCTACTTTGTTCTCGGTGGTGGAGTTCACGATGCCGCCGTTGCCGCATGGGGAATAAAAGGTTGGTACGACTATGTTCGTCCAATATCGGCCATTCGCTTTATGGCATCAAATGGGCAAAGCACAAACAAGGCCCTGCCTAATTACAGCACTGAAGGCATACCTCTGGTTGATGGTTATGTCGAACTCGTCAATGTTGATGACCCGCTTGCTGATGAAAATACCGAGAACATCGGCAAGATCAAGGTTCGTGCCTGGCGTGGTCCACAGTATATTGAAGACCCTAAATTGGACTATGCGGGTGTTGGCTGGATATTGGCTGAAAACTGGTGGCCATACCAACGCCCTAACTTCGTAACACCTCCTTTTGCCGGTTATCTATCAGGACACTCAACTTTTTCTCGAGCGGCTGCAGAAATCATAACGGCGTTCACAGGTGATGCCTACTTCCCCGGGGGAATGGGGCGGTTCATGGCAAAGAAAAATGAGTTTCTTGTATTTGAACAAGGGCCATCTGTGGATGTTGAGTTGCAGTGGGCAACCTACCGAGATGCTTCTGATCAGACTAGTCTGTCACGTATTTGGGGGGGGATTCACCCGCCTATTGATGATATGCCCGGCCGCAGGCTGGGGATTATCATCGCCGAGGATGCGGTACAACTTGCTGATGGATATTTCCGCGGTAAAAATTCACGGTCGGTAACACATAGACCGGCTCCCCTCGTGAAGCGCCAGACTCCGATTCTGGAGCCGGTGACAACAGGCTCGGTCGGGCAAAAGGATACAGATGAGATCCGCATAAAAAAGATTATTGCACTATATGGAGAAGTCACTGAATCTGGATTGGAAGCCGTGATTAAGCGACGTTATGGTAAGGAAAAACCAGCCGTTGCGGTTAACGGCGACTCCCCGCTTAGCTTCAAACTCGTTACACAAGAAGCAGGACTAAACTTCTTTCAATCGAGCGGCATTTCTGAACAAAGGTTCTATGCAGAGCTTTTGGGACAAGGGGCTATTTTTTTCGATGCTGATCAGGATGGTGATCAAGATCTCTATCTACTGAGTGGTAAAAAAATAGTCACGGAGAAAGCTGATAAAGCATTTAGCAATGGTTTCTTTCTCAATGATGGGCAAGGTCATTTTACCGATGGATCGATCAAATCAGGTCTAAATGATTCACGATTTTCGGTTGGAGTGTGCGGTGCGGATTATGATAATGACGGTGATACCGATCTTTATGTTACTAACTTTGATGATAATAATGCACTGTTTGTAAACGATGGCAGCGGACATTTTTCGGATATTGCTACTGCCTCGCGGGTTGTTGGAAAAAATGGCTTTGACGCATCGTGTGCTTTTGGTGACGTTGATGGTGATGGCTTTCTAGATCTCTATGTCAGTTATTATGTAGATAACAGTATTAAAAATAATCCTAACTGTAAGTCAAAGCAGCGGGCCTATTGCGGGCCACATTTCTTTAAAGGCCCTAGGGATATCCTTTACCGAAACATGGGGGATGGGACTTTTTCTGACATTAGCTCCACCTTGGGTGATCACACTGAATGCAGAAGTCTTGGCGTAATTTTTTCAGATCTAGATCGGGACGGCGATCAAGATATCTTGACGACTTGTGATCGTAATCCCAATCTGTATTTTGAAAATTTACCGGATGGATTCCGAGAGGTTGGCTTGGCAAGTGGGGTTGCGCTTGGGGAAGGTGGTATTGCCCAGGCAGGAATGGGGGTCACCACTGGCGATTATGATAATGATGGAAATATCGATATTGCAGCCACTTACTTTGTTGCTGAAGCGAATGGCTTATACAAAAATCTTGGTAATAACAGGTTTTTACAAGCCCAAGTTACCGCCGGTACGGCGCATTCAACAGCCAGAAATATTTCATGGGGAACGGAGTTTTTTGATGCTGACCTTGATGGTGACCTGGATTGGATAACGGCTAACGGGCATGCAATGTACCGGGCACCGGGCATGCCAGAAAAGCGCCATGAAATAGGTTATAAGCAACCCAATACGCTCATGTTGAACCGTGGCGACGGTTCTTTCAACGATTTGAGCAACAATGCCGGATCAGCTTTTGATGTTGTCAGGCAGAGCCGTGGCCTAGCGCTGGCCGATATAGACGGTGACGGTGATCTGGACACCCTATTGACTAACCTTAATGATTTTCCTGAGCTTTACCGGAATGATTCTCCCCGGAACAATAACCATTGGCTTAAAGTTAAAACAGTTGGTACCCGTAGTAACCGTGACGGAATCGGTGCGCGCGTTTTAGTCATCTTTGCGGATATGACCCTAACTCGAGAAGTGAGATCAGGTCAGTCCTATTTAAGCCAAAGTGCGCTAACGGTTCATTTTGGACTCGGGCCAAATCAGACTATACCGGTGATTGAAGTTCATTGGCCTTCTGGCGCTATTAGTCGAATCGAGAATATACCGGCGGATCAGCTTTTGGTAATCAAAGAACCGGTAGATGATGCATAAAAACCGGTTGCTCCTCAGAAAGTTTACTAAGATCTAGCTCAACCTTTTACTGATGGAAATCGTAATAAATGGATAACGGTTAAATTAAGTTTGAGCTTCTAAAGTTTAAGACTTAAGTTTGAGTTTCTAATTAATGTTTTCTGGTTAAAGCATGGTGACAATATATTGAAACATAGGCCCTTTTTGTTTTTTAAAAGCCGGATAGTAGTATGATGTTTTCAATAGAAATCCAGCGGGGTAGTTATTAAAATCAATGATTTTAGCCGAGAAACAACATCTCGTTCGCTTATTTAATAGTAGAGAGAATGAGTGGTGGTAGGAGAATATCTTGAACCAATTCATGCCGACTGCGTCGTTGTGGGGGGAGGAATAGCTGGGTGTTGGACAGCCCTAAAGCTTCATTCTAAGAATATAAAAACAGTTTTAATCTATTACAGTAGTAATGATCGCGGTGGTAATCTAGGATCCACGGCATTATCTGTGGGTGCAATAAATACATCCGCACTCACTCGTTCAGATTATAGATCATGGATAGAAGAGATGGGGCGCGGGCAAGTGCAAGCGAATATCTGTGACATTACAGAAGCATTTTTAGCAGAGGAGCTGGAAGAGCTAAAGAAATATGATGTACTTAAGCCGATAAATTTAGGTGTGGCTTTAAAGTCAGGCTCTGCTAGCAAGCTGACGACAGAATTACTTAAAGAGCTTAAGAATCTGGGCGTTGAAGTAATAGAATGCGGCTGGGTCGTCAAAATCAATGCATCTGAAGCAGAATGCCATGGATTACAATATCAACTCGGAAAGAATGTTGGCTCTATCGTTGCCGGATCAGTGGTACTAGCATCAGGTGGATATTCTTCGCTATATCAGGGCGCACTCAAAACCGGAACTTATGGCTCAATTCATGGCCGTTTTTTAGAGGCCGGCGGCCAATTAAGTAATGCAGAGTTTGTTTTTAAACACGGGTACGGTTTACCTGACATTGGAGGGCTTACCCCAACAGAGGAGCTACCTGGTGTCGAAATTTATCATGGTGATAAATTGCACCTAAAATGGTTAGAAGAAGAACTTTTTTATGGAAAAGGAACTAATAATCATTTTCAAGCATTTATGACATGGAGGAAGAATCCGAACAGAAAATATTATATTGATTTTAGATATAGAGATTTACATAGGTTACTTAAATCTCAATTTATTGCCATAGAAGAGGGTGCTGGAGCTAATCGCGACCAAAAGATTAACGAACTATTAATGTATGTCGTTAAAAAGTGTAATCATGGTTGCGAAGAAGAGATAAAGAAAATAGTTTTAGAGATTGTAAAAAAGAAGCGGGATTATAACTATCAAGTTTTTGGCGAACTGAAAAGCATGTTATCTAAGTCTTTTGTCGAAGATAAGCATAGAATTAGACAAATTGCATATTATTCAATGGGCGGTATGATGCATGATAGATTTAAAACGAATCTGAAAAATGTATTTGTCACCGGTGAAGCAATGCATGATTTTGGTGCTCATCGAGTGGGAGGGCTTCCTTGGGCTTTGTACCTTTGTTCTGCCAGATCTATTGCTGAAGATATATCAAAACTAAAAGAGATTGATGGCTTGTATGCTGAGTCTTTTCCTTTGGTTAGAAAGCTAGCTAATTTTGATGTCAAATTGTTAAGCCTTGTTCAAATGAATTTACAAAAACATCAGGAAAATGGTGTCGATGAAAATTCAAGCAAAGACTTTTTAAAATGGATTAGACAACAAAGAAAAATTCTTTGTGAGGCTGGTCAATCATTGGACGATGCTTTTTCTTATTTACTGGTTGCAGAAGCTATTATGGTTTCCTCACTTGGGAGAAAAGAAAGTCGAGGAAGTTTTTATAGAATTGACTTCAAAGAAGAAAATGCTGATTACGTCAATTCCATATCGGTATCAGTTTATGATAAGGAGAGCGGTAGAGTTGTTGCAAACCTTATAGATAAATCACTATTGTTTTGCAGATCAACTTAAAACAAAGAATTACATTCAAATCCACTCAGGGTTTCCGTTGTATATTGATGCGTCTGTCAAGACTAATTTAGATCAAGTTGAGACTAATTCAGGCAATATTAAATTGCTTATTTTTGTACGTATGGTATTTCTCTCATGGTCGCCATACCTGAGGCCTCCAAAATCATCTATTTCAGATGTGAGGTATTTAGCGGAAAAAGCTTTATTGCTTGCCGCATACCTGCCTCTGTATCTTTCACCATCTTGACTATCGAACATTAATGCAGGAAAATCATTCCCTTTGGATTTTTCAAATATGTCTGCATAAACTTTCTGACGATTCTCAATTTCAATTTTATTAAGAAAGCGGTACCTGTTCAAAACTTTATAACCTACAGCCGCATTGGTCATTTTTTTTTCAAAATTGAATTTATGAAACTCATCACTCATGATACCAATAGAAGTTAGAATCTGGGTGATAGCCAGCCCCTTACTTGCGTCAAAGACATTAGCAACTACAGCTTCATCGCCAAATGTATTTGCCCACTTCTGACTTAAAGCAAAGAAGTCATACCAGCCTAGATTATATGCAAGCTCAAAGTGGTCGTGAAAACTTCTAGTTTCTCTTTTAATTTTCACAAGCTGATTGTATCCCGATTCAGCTAATTCATCTTGAGACCGTACAAATAAAATAATTTTGAACTGACAATCAGGGATTATATCCAAAAAAAACTTTTTAATGCCTTCTGGTGAAGCCAATCCAAAATTCTCAGAACTTATAACTATTTTATTAGAACTTGAACTAATAATATCTGTTCTAATGGCTTTTTTAATGCATTCCGGATTATCTGCCGGCTCCATAAAATAAGGATATTCAACGATGAAGCTTTTTGCAAAATGCTGATGCCCAAGTCCTAATCCGCCATCGTCTGAGTGTAAATAATTATACCCTAACGCTACTAAAGCTTGTTTGTTGCAGCTTAAAAACTGCTGTATAGAAGTTGTACCAGTCTTAGCAACCCCAATATGGAGATATATAGTTTTCAAATTGACAGCCCTCTAACCACAAATAAGTCTTAAACTTTTATAAGCTCTAACTATTTTCTCAGTAAGAGCAACTGTTTTACCAGCGATGTTAAACGTTTTCTAATTTTAGAGGTATTGCTCTATAACTTGAAGTAGTAAGAATACAAAAGGTGATAAGTAGGCTCACCTCTTATATTCTTTATCTTATCCATGTCATTGATTTCTTGATTTATCGCAGCTTTAGCCGAGGATAAAGAAGAAAACAATCATTCAGAACGCCTATCCACCCCATACGAGTCACAATTCCCATTAGACAAGCCTGAACCGCAAAGAATAGACAGGCACCGTCATGGTTACACAGAGAGTGGATACTATCGGCGCTTGGGTCACAAAAGACAAAGGAAATTGAAGCTTATAAACATTTTGTAAGCGCCGGAAGAGGGCGTTTATCACCTTGTCTGGAGCTAAGGAATCAGGTCTATCTGGCAAGTGAGCACTTTGTTACAAAGCTTCAAGCAGGTATTGGTGACGATATCGACCGATCTGAAATTCCTCGATCTCAAAGAAGACCTAAACCATTAAAGTTGGACAAATGTAAACGGGGTTCAAGATCGCGCAATCATGCAAGTGCGAGGGCATATGCGAGCGGAGAGTATACGCTCAATGAAATAGGAAGTTTCTTCGATTTATACTACTCTCGCGTGAGCAGAATTATTTCAAAGGCAAAAGACAAGACCTGACACCTTTCACCACTTGTGACACCTTTCACCAACTTGACACCTTTCACCAACTTTTATTCTACATGCAAGACTTGTGAAGACTGGTCAATAATGCTGTCCTGTCGTTTCCAACTCCTGCTTGTCCATTAAAATCAAAAGGAGCACGAGCGTTGTAAGGTTCGCCCGGGCGCATTCTATCCTGGTTAGGTGCTCTTTGTAGGATTCTGTATCCATAAACTCCGAAAAGAAAACTAGTTCCCCGTTTGTTTTCGGTTGGTAGATGGATTATGGTGTCAAGGAGAGGGAGAATCTCATCAGCGTTTAATGCGGCTACCAAGGCCATTTGCAAGGCTTCTGCCAGAGCATTATTGCCCCATAGTGGCGGAGTCGGCGTTGGCGAAGACGAGCTTTTATAGGTATCAAGGAACGTTGTATTGTATGTAAGCACGCCATCGTAGAAGGTTCCATCAATGTCGAGACGCGTGAAGGAACTTGGGCGGTCACCTGGCCCGTTATATTGCATAACATACTCTATCGGAGCCAGAGTACAATCCTCACCCAATGGAATAACCACGACCTTGTTATGAGCATAAACAGAGGAAACACTAAGAAAAATAAACAACGCAACAAAAGCGCGCAACGAAAATTTGATCATGGAAACTTCCTCAGACTAATACAAATAGATTGACTACAAAAAACAGCATCATATAGAAGTATTAGCTTAGAAGGAAAGGTTATTTTTCTATTCTTAACCGATGCTAAAAGTGGATTTTATGCGGCCATCAAAAGACGGTTGCGGTCCATTCGATATAGGCGTTTTGTTGTGGATTTCCAGGCTGAATATAGTCAACCCTGATTCCCTTAGACCCGCCCAGA
Source organism: Arenicella sp. (assembly GCA_046709645.1). GTDB lineage: Bacteria > Pseudomonadota > Gammaproteobacteria > Arenicellales > Arenicellaceae > Arenicella. Next base: position 1,782 of record JBKEFT010000023.1, on the reverse strand, counting down.
GCAAGAGAATGGTTAACGCCCCCCTTAACAAATTAGTCTGATGAGATTATCGTCGGGTTTTTAATAATGGCCGCGATAATGAGCAGAAGAGCGAAAGCGCAATGGCGCGAGTTAGTACTGACAAGTTAATTTCAGTTGTTGGATAATTCTGAAATGAAAACTTATAAACGTCATCGCTTTCCGCCTGAAATTATTAGTTACGCTGTTTGGTTATATTTTCGGTTCAATCGCAGTCATCGCGACGTTGAAGATTTACTAGCAGAACGAGGAATATTTGTCAGTTACGACGCTATTCGGCTTTGGTGTATTAAGTTTGGCTCTAAGTATTCTCGTAGACTTAGGAGGAATAATTTGGGCTTTGGTGACACATTGTACCTAGATGAAGTATTTGTACGAATAGGAAATAAACAACATTACCTTTGGCGTGCCGTCGACCAAGAAAGCTTGCCCCTCTTTTCGGGTATGGCGAGGCTGTAGATGTTTTTCTACAAAGTAAACGTAATGGCGTAGCGGCTAAACGTTTCTTTAAAAGGCTTTTGAAATCACACAAACGCGAGCCAAGAAAGATAGTGACGGACAAGCTGCGTAGTTATGGCGTTGCGCATCGTGAATTAATACCTGATTCAATGCACGATACTTCTCAATATGCGAATAATCGATCCGAGTTATCGCATCAACCAACCCGTGTTCGAGAACGGGTGATGAGGCGTTTTAAATCGATAACTCAGGCACAGCGTTTTTTAGATACGCATGCCTCGGTTTACAATTTATTTAACCTCGGTCGCCATCTGATTACAGCGAGCCATTATCGCTCGCTTAGGACAAGAAGACTTGATATACCTGTCCTGGTCTTTTTTTTAGTCTTTTTCCGAACTCCCAAATGCCCAGAGGCTAAACTTTTTACTTTTTAGTGCGTTGTTTATATCGATAGCAGTTTTTTTGGTTCTAATGGTCGCTTATTTTCTTCAAGCGGCTTTTGTCCTTTTTAACATGATTAGATCAGCGCCGTATGTCGATGGAGTTTATGGGGCGGCAAGTGTGATACTTGGCATTAAACGCATTGAAAAAAGCGACGAGACTACTGCCTCAGCTCTATTTCTTGGACTGATGATTTCGGTTGCCAGTTTAAACCTCGCTTTACAACAGGTGTTTAGCAAGGATTGGCTAAGCGACCGGGTAAGAGATTACCTTTTATTTTCGTCATATCAAGACATAGCAAAATACTGTGTAAACTTAGATGCCACAACAGCTAAAGTTGCTTTTCTGAGAGGAGGTAAGGTCTCGTGCATATTTTTGCCAACCGTGGCCACCGAATTTTGCGTAGAGTGACCACCTAATTTTACCAATCGTGACCACCTAATTTTGTCGAAGCGTGGCCACTTTTTTGATTCTGTAAAATTTCTATTTAGAGTCATCTTGCCTTCTTGCGGTTAACGACAATAATCGGGGTCACAATCAATAATCGGGGTCAGAGTAGAGTGGCACCAATAATCGGGGTCAGAGTAGAGTGGCACCAGTAATCGGGGTCAGAGTAGAATGGCACTAAGTTAAGGCTGTTTAACATGCCTAATAATTGGTTAAAAAAGGGCTGAATTGGTAAAATTAGCCATGCAAAATACGACTCCATTATTCCCCGGTTTTCACTTACCAACGCTTCGAAGAACACCTCGTACAGCCCGTCAAAAAGCGGTTGATGAGTTGGCTAAAATAAAGCAAAAATCATTCAGCGAAATGGCTGAATATCTTGCTCATATTGTTCCAACAGCACCACTAAAAAAGTCG
>JBKEFT010000022.1:0-94509 GCA_046709645.1 Arenicella sp. | reverse complement strand
GCCCTGCTCATCGAACTCAACCAGAATCGGTTGGCCGGTCTCGGGGTCGACCACAATAGAGCGCGCCATCACCCGGCCCACTTTAAAACTCATATTCGGGATCGGGCCAACATAAACAGCTTCTGCAGGCTGAATTGGCGCGATGATAAGCGCTAAAAAAAGCGCACCACAGTGGCCTAACATGGCCAGACATTTGCGTAAGTTTGATTGATTCATTTTTTTGTTGAGTTATTCATTACGTCTTGGCTATTTATAACAATCCTTTTGATCAACCTATCAACATATCGATCTTCAGCGCGAACGGTGTAATCCAAATAAAATAGATGGTTGAAAGAAACGTAATCGATAACTTTAGGCAAATGTATTCAGCTTATTACAAGCAGAGTCGACGTTGCTACTGTGTTCAAAGCCGCTGAGCTTAATGTCATAATTTGTACTTGCGCGCATATCGCCCTAGCCATTAGCATCAAGCTAATAGGGAACCGCTCCATCTTAATCGGGTTCCACCCCCTTTGGATATAGTAGTTTATAAATTTCATCAGAAGCCATGTTTTTTCTTCTCGAGACTGGATCGACTTCTCGTCGTATACCTCTCATACATCATCAATAGAATCTGAATCTACTTGCGTACCAAGCTGCTGGTTTGCATAAAAAAGAAATCCCTCCGTATTGTAAATTTGGAAATTTTCGACTTGCCCTAATCGCGTTACTCTCATATTTCTTCTCATATACAAGCCCAGCATATGAGAAGTTATCAATACCCTTTTCGCCTTTAGATGAATCATGAAATCCTGGAGGAATACGTTTTTGATACCTATCTTTTCCAATTTTAAAAATAGCATTTAGATCATTTGCCAATTGAAATATGAAAATGGTTTTTTAAATTAATTACCGTCGATTAGGAAGACGCAGAGCAAACGCACTGAATCCGATCTTCGATTTATGGTTAACCAATATTCAGCGAGTCGTACTACAGTGTAAACCACGATACTTGCCAACCTCTTTGCGAGCATACCCAACACTTCCTTAAGCAGTTTCTATTGCCTCGTTATTCGTATTACTCTGTCACTCGTTATATTTGGGACCAGACTAAAGCCGTCATGCTAATGATTAGCAATTGCACGTTCACGCATCAATAAAAATAATGGGTAGGCAAACGCAAGCGCTATAAAGATTGAAAGCGGCACATAAACCCACCAATGCTTCATCCCTAAACGGCGCGCTTCGACGAACGACCAAAAGAAAAACACCACCAAAATCACCGCTATGTCGTTAGCTATTGAAGCGGATGAGGGGTTTACGTAGTTATCGCTCACAAAGCTGGCAAACGAGAAATTAGGATCAAGCTCCATTGCCTGTAGGTTAAAGTACCAAGTAGCACAGGCACCAACAATCGCCATCACTGCATAGAAAATTTGTTTGCTCGAGTTCATTGATGTGCCTTATCAGTCGTTGTTAGAGCTCTACTCTAATTGATTATTTACGCTACTACTATTTTTTGATGTGTATTCGACGATGCTGGCTAAACCTAAATCTTAGGTCAGAGTAAAACTCAAGCAGTCGATGACGGCAAGTCACCGTCATTTTGACCGAGGACGCGAGCGGGAAACCTCAATGCATGATCAGGGCTTTTTAATTGGGTTGCCTTTTAACTAGCCTCAAGGTGACCTTCTCGACAAGGGGTATTACTAAAGGACTAAGTAACACTCAACGTCTCGACGCCTCGGTAAAATCAACTCAAAAAAAGGGCTACCACCTGGCAGCCCTCTTAATTACTCACGCACTAAAACGGTTAGAAATTAGCTCGGAAAGACGCTCCGAAATAACGCTCTGCATCACGTGGGATTTGATAACGAAATCCGTCGCCACTGAATGTGGTTACGTAGCTCTCGTCGCCAAGGTTCTTGCCGATTAAGGTTAGACGATACTTGTCTTCTTGAAACGAGAAAGCGACACTGGCGTTGACGATGTCGTATTCAGGCAGTAACGCTTGCGGCGCGGTCGTTCCATTGTTAGCAGGTAGGCCCGCGACTTGCTCGTCGGTGTGTACAAATGACGCATCGAAGATTATGTCGGTGCCAGGCTTCCAGTTCATCACGTAATTTGCACCGATGGTGTATTTCAAGTCAGGCGAGAACGGCACATCTAAACCGCTTCGATCAGTACACGCACTTGCTGGCACACCAACCGGACAATTAAAACGATCAATTTCAGCTGTAATCGAGGCGAAGCCGCCAGTTAATTGAAAATTCTCGCTAGGCTGCCAGATAAAATCGACCTCAAGACCTTCAGTGGAGATATCACCGGCGTTGGTCAATGTGGTGGTCGCTGTGCCTAAACTTGTGTCGATATTGTTGGCTTGAAGATCTTCGATATCGGTGCTGAAGATCGCAAAGTTAGCAAATAAGTTACCGGTTGTTAGCTTATAACCTAATTCAAATTGCTCTGAAGATTCAGAACTAATTGGCAAGGTATTTGCCAGCGCTTGATTGTAAAACACGTTAAACGCAGGGCCTTTATAGCCTTGAGAATAAGTAGCGTAGACTAAGCTCGATGGGCTTGCCGCCCAAGTAAGGCCTAGCTTGCCAGAGGTATCAGTTTCGTCGGTAGCACCGCTGAAATCTGAGTTGTTGGCCGCTCCACGCACACCCACACCACGACGACCGAATGGGTCGTCATTGATTCGGCGATGATTGAATGACACCTCGTCGTCGGTATAACGTAAGCCAAATATCGCATCTAAATTATCGGTGATAGCGTAAGAGCCTTCACCAAACACAGAGAGGTTTTCAAACTCAGTATCAAACACCGCAGTTGCGGCAACGATGTCAGTCGATAGGCAGGTTAGGCCGGGGTTCGCGGCTAATATGCCCGCATTGTTTGGATGTACTTGGCAACTTGCATCACGGCGAAAGCTACGATCAGACTCTAGCTTCCAGTAGAAAATACCCGCCTGCCAAGTGAACTGTTGATCGTTGGCGGATGCTAAGCGAACCTCTTGCGAAAACTGAGTCCACTCTTGTATGCCAATGTCATGCAACTGAAAGAAAGTTGAACTAAAATCGACGGGCAATGGAATATCACCGGCATTTGAGGTGAAGTCACCTTCGCGAATCTCGGTATTGTCCCATTCGCGATACGCGGTAATTGATGTCAGGGTCAACTCGCCAAGAGCCGCATTTACTTGCACCGATAAAGAGGTAGAGTCGTCGATCGTGCGCGTGGTTAAATCATGATCAACTAAGCGTTGATCCAAATCTAAATCAGCAACTCCATTGACCACACCGAGGCTATTAGGATTGGCCGGTGAGTTAGGATCACGACCATTTGGCAGCAATGATAAATCAGCACAGCAATCATCTTCGGCGCTATAGTCTTCGGCAATAACAAGTACATCTAGCCTGTCACTGATGTCCCACTCTAGCATTCCTCGAAAGCCTTGTCGGTCATAGCCTTGAATTGTATCGCCGTTAAAGGTGTTGGTAATATAGCCGTCAAAATCGCCGACAAAGCCAGTTAAACTGGCTCGTACATTATCACTCAGTGCGCCTGAAACGCGTCCTTTTAGCCGATATTCATCGTCTTCAAATATTGATAAGTCGACCGAACCGCTCAATTCTTCGGTTGGTCTTTTGGTGGTCAGATTTACCACACCAGCGGATGCGTTCTTACCAAATAGGGTGCCTTGGGGGCCACGTAACACTTCCAGCCGCTCAAGATCATACAAATCGGTAAAAGCCTGTCCTGAACGGCCTAATACCACGCCATCAACAACCGTTGATACGCTTGGCTCTGCCGCGGTACTAAACGAGATAGTACCAATACCGCGAATTACCACGGCTGAATTACGATTGGTATTACCCTTACGAAATGACACTGATGGAATCAGCTGTTGCAGGCCTTCAAGACCAACCGCATGGGCCGACTCAATTTTTTCTGCGCTCAACACGCTAACGGCAATCGGAACGTCTTGAACACTTTGCTCGCGCTTCTGAGCGGTGACGATGATTTCTTCCAGAAACCCGTCTTGCTGACCAAATGCAGGCGACGCCGCAAGCAATGTTGCAAGTGCGCTAACAATGGTGGTTTGAGCTCTGGGTAGAAAATTAATTTTCATTGCTCTATCTCCTCTCTTTTTTAGTTAGTTTCGCCTAGGGCAAACAGCCGTGTAAAAATAGTCAATTGGCTGCTATTCCCGAGCAAATCAAGTCTAACCACAGTTAGCAATTAAAACAATAGATATCTTATATAAGACATAACTATCATGCATAACACGCTTATGGCTCAAAACAGGAGCCACAAATAGAAACCGCAGCTAACAAGACAGTTGGGCCAAGCTAGCCCATAAACTCTAAGGCAGCGAAAGATAGGCCCGTGCTCGAATAAGACGCCCTAAGCCTACATTGATAGGCGCATTTTATCGAAACGCTTAACCGACCAGATGCAAACAGCCACGTTTACCGCCAACACGATGACCAGATAGCCCCAAAACGCGCCTGAAAGGCCGCCGACTAAGCCAACCGGTGAAAACAGCAGATACAAGGCGATAATTCCTGCGAACATCGTCGAACTGGCCGCCCATCCATAGCGCCACGGGGTTAGATCTACTTTGGCACTATTACTAAAATGGGTGCCGCCCTGCTTAGGTTGTATATAACCAAAAAACAGCATGATCGCGACTTCAATAAAGAACAGAACGGCGTATAGATGAATAAAGTGTATAAGCTCGCCATTAGGATCAATAGCAAATTTAATAACGCCATAGGCGATCACGTGAAAAACCACCGCCACCTTGGCACCGATGGCGGGTACGTGACTAGTGAACAGGCCAACCAGCACAATTGCGATAACTGGAATGTTATAAAAACCGGTAAAGATACGAATAATTTGCCACAAGCCCTGCTCCGCGTATTGCAGCATGGGTGCCGCAATGAACGAGAATAAGGCGATAACAACACTGGCAATCTTGGCGACTTTGATGAGCTGCGCGTCGCTCATCTCTGATTTAACCAACGGCTGATACACGTCAAGCACAAACAAGGTAGCGGCACTATTAAGCAGCGAGTTAAACGAGCTGAATACCGCGCCGAGTAACACCGCGAGAAAAAAACCAGATAGGTAAATCGGCAGTACATCTTTAACTAATTGTGGGTAGGCCAGATCCATTTGCGGCACAGCACCACCTACCGGCCCGTAGAGATGAAATGCTATTAAGCCTGGCACCATCATCATAAACGGTACCAGCAGCTTGAAGTAACCCGATAGCAATACGCCCTTCTGGCCTTCGGCTAAACTGGCCGCGCCAAGCGTTCGCTGAATCACGTATTGGTTAGTACCCCAATAAAATAGATTAGCGAGAATCATGCCGGTAAAAATGGTACCAAACGGCACAGGGTCAGAGGCTGAGCCGATGGCATTTAATTTGTCGGTATTGGTGGTAGCAATGGTTGTAAGCCCAGCCATGAAACTGCCATCACCAAGCATTATAAGCCCGAGCGTTGGCACTAATATGCCAATGATAAGCAAGCCGATACCATTAATAGTGTCGGATACCACCACCGCCTTGAGGCCACCGAACACAGCATAAATAGCACCCACTGAGCCGATAACGATCACGGTTAAAAATACCGACGGCTCATTCCCAAGGCCGGTTATGCTTGGCACATCGAAAAGCTTGATCACCGCGAGTGAGCCTGAATAAAGCACCGATGGAATCGTGACCAGGCCATAACCGAGCATAAAGAGCACCACAGTGATGCGGCGTACACCGTCGTCGTAGCGGTCTTTGAGAAAACCTGGCAAGGTAGTAAACGCGCCAGCTAGATAACGCGGCAAAAATATCATCGCCATGATGATGGTGGCAAAACCGGCGGTGACTTCCCAAGCCATGGCGCTCATATTATGCTGATAGGCCGAGCCATTCAGGCCGGTGAGCTGCTCAGCCGATAAATTAGTCAGCAGCATCGAACCGGCAATGAAAATACCGGTTAAGCCGCGTCCAGCTAAAAAATAACCGTCTTTATCATCGACACTGTCTTTGGTTTTCAAATACGAAATGACACCAACCAGCGCCATGAAGAAAATGCATGATCCTAGGGTAAATAGTAAGTCTGATGTTTGCATAGTTTCTCCTTGGGTGTTTTTTGTAGCGCGGTCTTTTAAGACTCTTTACTGTTTTTTTAACTACTTCTTTAGCTACTTTTTTCTAGTTATTTTTTATAGCGCAATGTTTTCAACTGCTCGGCCAGTATTCCTCGATCTCGAAGCTACCATCGCTGGCCTGTGGAATGTCGACAGTGTTTAAAGCCTTAGCATTAAGCGGAATTTGAGTACCCTTGCGGACAAAAACAGCCATTTCATTTAGGCTTAAATTTTGTTGATAAACCTTTGATCCTATTAGACTTTTACTAGCCGACGAATCGCTAAGATCAAACGTCAACCATTCACCTTCGGGCAGGTAGAATTCGACTGTGCCCTGTGGGTCGAAGCAAGGAACAACCAAAAGATCGTCGCCAAACATAAATTGGTTTTCAAACGCCCACGACTGTTTCTCATTCGGCAAGGCAAGCACCATCGCCCGCTGAACCGGCACACTGTGCTCGACCGCTTGGCGCATGGTTTTTTGCAGGTATGCTTGCAAACGATATCGTAAGTCCAAGGCTTGCATTACCGCCTCATTCGCCTCATCGGAATACGACCAAGGTTCGCGCGGGCCAATGCCATGCAAACGGTAATGCGCGGAGAATACCGCCGCCTGAGCCCAACGAACGTAGAGTGCGTCATCCCTAGTGTCTTTGTAGAAGCCGCCTATATCGGTAGCGTAAAATGGGCCGCCTGACAGCCCCCAAGAAAGACCTCCACGGATATTGCCAATCATGCCTTCCCAGTCAGCTTGAGGGTCACCACCCCATTGGCTATTAAAGCGCTGGCAACCGGTCCAGGCAACGCGGCTAAATAAGAAAGGGCCATTCTTTGAATATTTCTCGGCCGCCTCGTAAACACACTTGTTATAAAGGAAGCCGTAGGCGTTATGTAGATTGTCTCCCGTCTCGCCGTTGTAAGCGAGCATATTGTTGTCTTCTAATTGCTCACCAAAATCAGACTTGATCATGTCAACGCCAATATCAAACAAGGCTTTGTGCGCCTCTTTCCAATACTGATATGCGTCAGGGTGTGTAAAATCGACAATGCCTGATTTCGGTAGTGGCGAAAGCACTTTGCCAAACGCTTGCTGGTCCCAATCATATAGATAGGTTTGACCATTGCGTTTGTCTTTCAAGAACCAGCCGTTCTGATCAAACTTTTTATACAAATCGTGCTTAACCGATATAAGCGGGTATTCCCAAATGCAGACTTTAAAGCCCAGCTCCTTGAGTTCATCTAATACCGCCTTCGGGTCTGGCCAGCGTGACTTATCCCATTCAAAGGCGAAGCGAGTATCGGTGTCTTGCCATGCGCGCCCATCAATAGTAATGGTATCGCACGGCATTTTTCTGTCTCTCACCTGCTGCGCAACAGACAGCAATTCAGCCGGGTCTTGGTAATAGGCTTTCGATAGAATCACGCCACCACTCCAATTCGGCGGCATAGAGGCTGTGCCAGTTAAACGGGTGTACGCGCGAATGATGTCCATGCCTTTGTTAGAGGACTGAGAGTTAGAGGTCTGAGAGTTAGTGTATTGAGAGTTATTCGACTCAGCATTGCTAGCAAAGATGAACAGATCTAAACAATCGTCTTCGACCACGGTGATGTAACTGCGTTGAGACCAGCTTGGATGGCCGACTGAGTGGAGCACAATGCTCGGAGTATGGCTGAAAATACCCCAGCCTTCTGGGCTCCATACAAAGGGTGTGTTCTTGTAGGAGACCTCAGCGTTAACCCCAAGCGCGTCCGAGTTGTATGATCGAATCAGTTGGCCGCGTTTATTTAGTGCGCCCCACTTCTCACCTAATCCATATATTGCTTCATTCGACTTAAGGTCGACACTGAATACCCAACCCTGATCTGTTTTAGCCAGCGGCGGCACTCTGTGTCGTCGAACGAAATGACCATCGCTCGGCGACTGGCTGATTAGCCTGCCACTGGCATCATTGAGCTTGAAAGCGAACGGAGAGTACTCGATTGAAAGGCTCAGCTTACCGTCGCTAACCGTACAACTATGCTCAGCGGTCTCAAGTGTGAGTTGGTTTAATTCAGGCTGATTAAGAATCAAGCCATAATCATAGTCTCGCTCGGCGGCACTGCGCAGTCGCACGCCCAATTGGCTGAATTCAAATAAAAGATCGCCGTGAGTCGTGCTTAAGCAAACCTGCGTGGGGCAACTTAACAGCCCGTCACTGATCACATTGGTAGCATCGATAGCGTTCCAATCTGGAGTATTAAATTCGAAAATTTCAGGCGCGGTAACAGATTGAGACACGTATAAATCCTAAGTAAGGTTGGTAGATCCTAAGTTTAATAAAATACTTGCTAACTACTTGAGTGACACCGAGTAAACAAAGTTATCGGTACTGCAATAAGCCTGGCTCCATTCAGCCACTCGGCCATCAATATTGATGCTAGAGCGCTCGGTCATCAGCACTGGGCTGTCGGCGGCCAAATTGAGATGTGCGGCGATATCGGCTGGTAAGCTCACCGCCTGTAATTCGTCTCGCACTTCAACAATACTGATGTTGTATTTTTCTTGGTAAAGCGTGTAAAGCGAATTCGGTAATTCAGTTTCTGTATCGATGCCGGGAAAAATAGCCAACGGCTGTAATACTCGCTCAAAGATTGCGGGCTTGCCGTTGATCGAACGAATACGGGTTACTTGTACTAGGTCAAGCAGCTTGTCGAGGTTGAGCTTTTTCGCCTCTCGCTTGGTCGCCGTACGTCGCTCGACATCGACAATCTCGGTTATCGGTATCAAATCTTCGCCACCAGCTTCACGATATCGAAAGAAGCGAAACATCGAGCTTTCTTGAGTATGTTCCGACACATAGGTGCCCTTACCTTGTCGCCGAATCAAAATATTTTCGGCCACCAACTGGTTTAACGCTTTGCGCACCGTGCCTTGGCTCACGCCTAGCTCATCGGCTAAGGCAAACTCACTTGGCAAAGCCGCCGCAGGTTTCCAGTAGCCGTCAGCGATACGACCGATAAGCCTGTCGTAAACTTGTTTGTATAACGGTTGAAAATTAGTACTCAAACTCATTGTATCAATCCTAAATAACGTAGTTTTATTAGCAGACTACTGTTTTTAGCCCATGCTGCCTACTTCGATTAACCACGCATTATAAAGGCGTTGAAAAAACCGTGCTGATAACTCTTGCCTTTTCAGGTCTTATATAAGATATAATAGTTTCTAGAAAATTAAAACAGCGGGATCACGTTATCCCAATATTTCGACCAATTAAAAAGGCGTTAGAGACTTATGTCCCAATCAAAAACCATTCCACCCGTTGGCTTCGGCTTATGGAAAATTGACCCAGCCGACTGTGCTGACAGAGTGTATCAAGCAATTAAACTTGGTTATCGCCACTTTGACAGTGCCAGCGATTACGGCAACGAAAAGGAAGTGGGCGATGGTTTTACTCGTGCTTTTAAAGACGGCCTCTGTGAACGCCAAGATCTGTGGATTACATCAAAGCTATGGAACACCTATCATGCACCCGAGCATGTGCTGCCGGCGCTAGAGAAAACCTTAAGCGACCTGCAACTGGATTACTTAGATCTCTACCTAATCCACTTCCCGATCGCTCAGGCCTATGTGCCGTTTGATCAGCGTTACCCGGCGGGCTGGCTTGCCGACCCCGAGGCTGAAAACCCCGCGATGGAGTTGGCCAAGGTTCCATTAATCGACACCTGGAAAGCGATGGAACAACTGGTTGATAGCGGCCTTAGCAAGCAGATTGGCGTGTGCAACTACAACACCGGGTTGATGCACGACCTTTTGAGTTATGCACGAATAAAGCCGGCGATGCTGCAAATTGAATCACACCCATATTTGACCCAAGAAGCATTGCTACGCTTATGTGATATCAACCAGATTGCGGTCACCGCGTTCTCACCTCTGGGCGCACTGTCTTACCTTGAGCTGGACATGGCTGAGCAACAAGAATCTGTACTCGAACAATCAGTCGTTGTTGACGCAGCTAAGCGTCTCGGTAAAACTCCGGCCCAAGTGGTTCTGCGCTGGGGTGTTCAACGCGGCACAGCGGTGATACCAAAAACCACTAAAGAGCATAGAATGATCGAAAATGCGGCGCTATTTGATTTCGAACTAAACGAAACTGAAATGGCATCGATTAGCGGCCTCAACCGTAACCGACGATTCAATGATCCAGGCGTGTTTTGCGAAGCCGCATTCAACACCTTTCACCCAATTTACGATTAGCCTCAGACGACGACCAAGCGCCAAAAATCAGCCACAATTTAGGTACTAGCATCATGATTAATTTTCACAAGAGTGACGGACAACTGAACTTCGATGACAGCGTTTTCCCGAGCGTTATTCTAAACAGTGCTGGTTTCGATACGGTTGAGGCCACTAATGAGTGGATCAAACAACAGAAATCTGAGCTTGAGGCCGAATTAAGCAATTCTGGCGCTATTTTGTTTCGTGGCTTTCCGGTTGATAGCGCGGAAACCTTCGACGCTTTTTCGGCCGCCTTTGGTTACCCCAGCTTTACCTATAAAGAGTCTCTTTCAAACGCGGTGAGAATTAATTTCACCGAACGTGTGTTTACCGCCAATGAAGCGCCGAAAGACGTAGAAATATATCTTCATCATGAAATGGCACAGACACCTATCTCACCGGAGAAACTCTTCTTTTTCTGTAATAGCGCCGCAGATCAAGGCGGAGCCACGCCAATTTGTCGCTCAGATCAGCTATTTAAAGCACTTCAGTCAGAGCTTCCAGAACTAGCAAAACAGTTTGAAAACAAAGGCTTAAAATACACTACTCACATGCCGGCTATGAATGACGCAGCATCCGGCCAAGGTCGTAGCTGGGCAAGCACCTTGAATGTAGAGACAATACAACAAGCCGAGAAAAAACTAGCCGCGCTAGGCTACGACTGGCAGTGGCAAACCGACGGCAGCCTGAGAGCAATCACCCCGGTGTTACCTGCGGTATTGACCTTAGCCGATGGTAAAAAGGTATTTTACAATCAATTAATTGCCGCCTATATGGGCTGGGCCGGAGTTCGTGAAGACCCCTCTCGCGCACTGGCATTCGGTGATGGTTCAGCGATACCTAAAGAAGCGCTGGAGCGCATCGCTGCGTTGGCTGAAAACTACACCTACAACTTGCAATGGCAAGATGGTGACGTCGCCCTACTCGACAACAAGATAACCATGCATGGCCGCCGCCCCTATTCGGGCGAGCGTAAACGGCTAGTTTTGGTGGCGTTAGCGGCTTAGGGTTAACTAAGGGGAACTGTGAAAGCTTAAACTTGAGCTGACGAAACCTATTCCTAAATTGAGGCACTGGCTGAAAACCAACTAATGGAGGAGTTGGCAGAAAATTGCCCATTGCATGCCCTATCCATCATCTCGAGCGAAGATGTAAGACTAGGTGCTGAGGCTATCTAAAAGGCAGGCGCAATTGAAAAGGTCCCTATCTTGCATTGCGCATTTTCCACTCGCGCCCTCTATCAAAATGACAGTGACTTGCCTAAAACGGTAGTTGTTTTAAACATGGTCTGCCACCGAAGACCACGAAATATTACCTAGTGTCAGACCAAGATAAGGCAAGCTGTGGTCTATTTCTGACCTGTGTACAAATGCTATTTTTTAATGACGGCGGCAAACTAGCTAGATTAGAAATTTTTTGTTTCTTCTTAGTCGAAACATAAGTATCGTATAATGAAAATGTTCATACAAAAACGCGACTGAACTTAGCGGCGGTCTATAACGGCCGCATATCAACGAGGAAGAAAATGAAGTCAGCAAAAAGGATATTTTTATTGGCATTGTTCAGCGTGTTGAATGCAAACGCATTAGCAGCAAAAGAAACAAGTCTTAGTTATGAACAAAAGATGCAAGAAATTGACTCTCTAAGAGCCTACGTACAGTCAAGCCAGGAATCAGCCGCAGTGGAACCAGCGCCGTTAACATTTCAAGGCAATGTCGCAGCTCCTGCAGCCAACACACCACTCGCACAGCAACCGGAAACCAGTGAGAAGATACCTCCATTTGCTTGCGATGAAACAAGTGAACACAATTGCAAGATACAACAGTTGATGCACGACATGGAAAACGGACAAGCCATACCTAAGGAAAAAAGCTTTGTACTTAATGGTAAGTATAGAGTGTCCGTTGTTTTTCAAAATGACAAAAAATTTCCAGCCAAATACGCTCACCACGAGTCCTTCAAATCAGTCCCGAAAAAGTATGAACAAGCACTCAAGAATAAGATTTTTGAACATTACTTGGGCTTCAATCATGAATCGTATAATCCTGAGTTGCGTGGCTCTAATGTCGAAAGCTTAGCACTTGACATTTACGTTGAATCAAGCGAAGAACTGCTACAGTTTTTGGATGACGATCGAGTAGAAGGCATATACCATGTTGGTAATTATGCTCGTGATTTAGAAGAAGGCCACCAATAAAAAGGACTGCTTTCTTCAAAAGTAGATTCTGACTATAAAAAAGTCGTCATGATAAAAACCTATTTGGATTTAAACATTTACTAAAAACTATATGATTGAAGCACTCATTCGCGGACAAATTCGAGACACACATTGTAAATAAGTTGCGCTTCAAGCCCTAAACAGACATCGCGAACCTTCAGGATTGAATGGAGAAACAAGGTTGCCATTCGAGTCAGAGCATCTAGAGTGCATCAATTAAGTAGCCCGCTATTTGCTCATTGGATGCAAAGATAACGCCTTCATGATTCATAAAAGTTGAATCCGAGCGATTAAGCGCAAGGGGATGTCCATATATATTGCTGGCCCAAGCTCCGGCCTCATGAGCAATACAAGCCGTGGCGGCGTAATCCCAAATACTGCCGCCGCCGTCTTCCACTTTTGGAAGTTTCAGGTAACAAGCTTGGCTTGACCCTAATACATGGCAGGCGTTTTTCACGGCCCCGCTGCCATAAATAAATGTTACGCCATCTAGGCATAAGGTTTTTGCGCACGTTTCTAAGGCGCTAACGCTCGACTCGCACTTCTTATGTGTTTTAAAGCTCGCATCTGCATAGACCATTAACGAATTTGAGGTGTCTTTGATCTGACTGAATGGAGTCAAATCTCGATAGCTGCCCTGCCCCTTTATCGCATGCAACAAAGTTTGGCGAGCGGGGTCGTATACAACGCCGATTACTGGTTTTCCTGATTGTTCAACCAACGCAATAGATACCGCATAGCCTGAACGGCCCTCGGCAAAGGGTAAGGTGCCGTCAAGTGGATCAACACACCAGAAATACGGTTTTTCAAAACGCTCATTCGCATTGCCCCACTTGTTTTCAGACGAGGTGTTTTCAGACAAGGTGTTTGCAGTCGAGCTGCTCGTCGATGACTCCTCACCAACGAACCCTATGTTTAGCGGCTCTGAGATTTCTTGTAAACGCTTGCGAATAATCTCTTCACTAGCAATATCCACCTTGGTAACAATCTGCGATGCCTCACTGCTTCCGGCGTCTTTAAACATTGCTTGCAAATCACGACGATCAAATTTTTCTATCCACTGACCAGCCTCTTGTGCGGCTTGAATGGCCGCGCTGCATAAGGTTTTCAGTTGTGAGCTCGACAAATTTTGGCTCATGGCTGTTGAAAGTGTTGAGCTCATGGCTGTATATTTTTAATAACGCTTTTAGTGAGTCTTTCACTGTAGCTATTAATTTTCCAATGTCCTGGGCTCCACCCTTTGATAAAACGATGAAAGTCAGCCCACGCAACGGGGTAGAGTTCACGCCACTCACGTTCTAATTCAACGATATTGACGCTGCCCTTTTTCTCTACGATTCGATCGATTAGAACAGAAAAATAGTAATCCAATAGTTGGCTTTCCATTGCTTCGCATTCATCTTCATTCAAGCAGCTGCCGATGAAATAGGCTACGTCTTTCATACCACAGCCGCGCCCAATATACTGGAAATCAACAGCGGCAACTCTAGCTAGGGTACTAGGCGATGAAGAACCTGGACGAAAGCAAAAATTAGCCAGCTTGGCATCACCATGTACTAGGGTTTGGTAACGGCTCTGCCGCAATTTCTGGTCGATGAGAGGGGCTGCTTGGCGCAGTGCACTATCTGTCAAGGCGGCCAACTCATCCGGGCGTGTATCAAGGTGCCAATAGCCACCATACTCCCACAATCCATCTGCATTGCTGTTTAAAAATGTTGCATGAAAGCTGGCCAACCAATCTAGGCAGGCGTAAATGTCTTGAATTTCGCCTTGGATGTCGATTGGGCTTTTTCTTACATCAAAACCGGCTGCATCAAGGTCTGTTAATACCAAAACAGTTTCATTTATCCCTGCGTTCACAGCAAGGCAAACTGGCACAACACAATCGCTTGTACACTGTGCGGCATAGTGCTGATACCAATGTGCTTCTACCTGATAAGAGCGTATTTTTCTTTGATGAGATAATCCCGTATTCCAGCCACGCGGGTGATTGCCTTCTTCTGGTAGTTTAATATGCTTGAGTATCACAGAAGGATGCTCACCGCCGCTAAGCTGAAGACGCACAATTTGGCCATAGCCACTCCACAACGATTGAATGACCGTAGAGTTGACAATTGTTTGTGCACCGGTTGCCGATAGTACAAGGTTGGTGATGGCTGGCAGCATGGGTATTAGTTTGGGTAATGAAAACGAGAGTTGAAAATTAGTATGGCATCCATAGTATGTGCTGGTTCATCATACTGAATTCTACGTACTATGAATTCTGCGTACTATGAATTCTGCGTACTATGAATTCTGCGTACTATGAATTCTGCGTACTATGAATTCTGTATTACAGCAAGTAAGGCTTGATTGAGAAGTTCATCTGCAGGAGTGTCCACTGTGAGTTGTCGATTGCCTTAAGTGTGCCAATGCGAACCGGTAAAGTAAATACGGACCTATGTGGTCTACTAATTCTTAAGCGACCCTTCTGCCAGTGGTAAGGAAATGAGCCCAATCCTCCCTACCTCGTGATAAACACTTCTCGACAGCACTCGCTACATCATAAGGGACCCTTATATGATCGATAAGCCATTCACCATTTTGTATTTCGGCAATCGCATACGATGCTCGATCACTGTAGTTTTCCATTGAGTGAACCACCGGCTGGTCGTCAGTATAGGCTTGTAATCCAACGCTTCCTGGATTTAGAACGAGAGAGCCTGAACTGAGCGTAACTAACCTCGGTATGTGAGTATGACCGCAGCATATCAATTTGCTTCTTTGGCCGGCTAAGAGTTGATGTATTTCATCATCCGAACGAAGCTGGGCCGAACCAGATGACACATCTTCAAGTAGATAGACCAAGTCGTTAGTTGGAGTGCCATGACAGAAGTATAGATCTGCATTAACTTGCATATCGAAGGGCAAAGAGCGCATCCACGCTAAGGGCTCGTCGCCTAAATCATCCAATATAAATTGCATGGTAGGGTTTGACGATATCTCTGCTGCGGTAGATTGGTAAATCTGACGATCTTGATTACCGCTGATGGTCAGAAATTTATTGTCCAATAACAAATCATATGTATCTCTCGGGGATATTGGCCCATACAGAATGTCGCCAAGGTTAGCTAGAGAAGTACACCCACGCAGCTTGGCATCCTGTAGTACGGCTTCAAGAGCATAAACGTTACTGTGAATATCAGAGAGAATCGCTATCTTCATTAGTATCTATTTTAATTTTATAGTCATTAGATCGCCTTTGTGCAGTATCTCAGAGTCTGTTGCTTAGTCCAGTTCGATAAACTAAATAGGCTCTAGTTAGCCATAAGCGGACATTCAATCGTTTACCCGTGGTCTGTCCCGAGTTATTCCCGCTGCTAGTTATTCCTGCTAGTTATTCCTTCAAAACTTTACCCTTAACTTTATTAAGAAAAGCGTTGGCAAATTCGAAGTGCGTATAGGAGTAATCATCCGTCTTTAACCAATTTTTCAGGGTGGACTTGAGACTGATTTTATTATCTGTGAATCCAACAATCCTATAGCCAGATTCATAGTGAGCTCCATACATGCCATCCGAAACAGCAATTAACTTCCGTTGGTGGTGGTAAACACAATCTTTAATCGGCTCCCCAAATTTCGAGATAGTGCATAAATCTTCATCCAAGACAATTGTCAACTCGACCTCACCCGTAGGGTCTTCATACAGTGAGTATGGAACCTTACCTATTTCATCTTTTGTTTCGGCTCTAAAATGCTCAATGCCCTTCCAAGTTCCATACAAGCTAGATGGACTCAAGGAGTCTAACTCGAGTTGGCGTTCTTCACTCATAGGCTCGTAGAGATCACCATCAAAAATTATTTGCAACTCGGTATTATTGTAATCAGTCATATACTGAGTAAACATCTCTTTAGTGTCTTCATCAGCTATCGGGCCCGTCAAGCCCCAAAAGAAGACGGGAGAAATATCAAGAGAACGAATCATTTCTGTAGTCACACCATCGATACCGCCAGGGCAGTTTTTTGTTTCTTCCTTAAAGCACAAAAGGCCCAGCCTTTCAGGTTTAAAGGACTTCTCGGCCTCTAGTTTTGGGTCTGTTGAATTTATCCATTTAAGATGATAAACAACAGCATCATCATGGCTAATATTTCGCAAGTCTTTTACTTGAGCTGCTGGAATATTCTTAGTAGTTGTACAGCCGCCCGTGAATGCTACGCAAACGATTGAAGCGATGAAAATTAATCTAGTCATTGACTCGTCTCTTTACAGTATATTTTCCGCAATCTAACGTCGCGATATTCAGACAACCTTAGTAGACGTGCTTTCGTGCTTTATAGTCATCGAATTGCAGCTTTAAATGTGATTCTTTCTTTTTAAAGGAATACAGCCCAGTTGTTAAACTTGGTCTAAAAACGATTGTTATAGCACTAGATTGAGTTCAAGCTTTTACCGTCTGACTGCAAAAACACCTCAGCTTCAGCTGAGGTATCGTTACGTCAATCGCTTCGGCAATGTTTATTGTTTATCGCCTTCTTGCTCTTTATCTTCTTTTGGATCTCTGACCAAACTAGCAACGTAAAACCCGTCAGTGCCGGTCATTGCAGGAAAGGTGCGAATCTCGTGGCCATTGTTTACAAAACGCTCAGGGTGATTTGCTAAAGGCTCGGGAATTTCGAATTTGCCCGCTGAAAACTCGGGGTTGTTGTCTAAAAACTTGAGCACTTGCTGCTCGTTTTCTTCTTCTAACATTGAGCAAGTGGCATACAATAATCGACCACCTGGCTTAACCAAGCGCTTGGCACTTTGCAAAATTGACTGTTGGAGCGCCACTAGATTATCGACGCTTTGCTGGTTCAAATTCCAGCGGCTATCGGGGCTTCTGCGCCAGGTTCCAGTGCCGGTACATGGCGCATCGATCAACACTGTATCGGCATAGGCCGCATGTTTCTTGACCCATTTGTCGTTCTCAGAGCTCAGGATGTGAGTACGCACATTGTGCACCCCTCCCCGCTTAGTCCGCTTGGCAAGCTGCTCTAATCGTTTGGTATGAACATCGCAGGCGTAGATGGTGCCTTTATTCTCCATCATCGCCGCCATTGCGATGGTTTTTCCACCCGCACCGGCACAAAAATCGACTATCTTTTGTCCGGGCTTAGCGCCGGTAAGTAGCGCTAGAAGTTGCGAGCCTTCGTCTTGAATTTCAAACCACCCTTGCTTAAAGGCAGGTAATCCAAATAAAGATACTCGTTTTTCAAACCGAATTGCCCATGGAGATAATTCTGTTTTATAAGCCACATAACCAACATTAGCAAATGCTTGCTCTACGGCAGCAACGGAACTCTTTAATGTATTGACGCGAACATCGGTGGTGGCCATTTTGTTGGTGGCGATCATCTCCTCTTCAAAACGCTCGCCCAGGGCATTTTCAAGCATTGGCAAAATCCATTCGGGCACATTCAGCTTTACGTGCAACGGGGCTTGATCAATCACATTCAGATCGAGTTCAGCGAACCGTTCTAATTGGCCAGGTCGCAAGCGCTTGGGGCTGTACTTGTCGCCATCAAAAGTATCGTATAAATCGCCATCACCCATTTTTAGCAGCAAAGCAACCAGCATACGACTGTGCACGCCAAGGTCTTTACTGTTTAAAATGTACTCAAAACGCATTCGATTGCGCAAAATAGTGTAGAGATTTTCAGAAATGGCTGCTTTGTCTTTAGAGCCTATATACCGACGTTGCTTAAAGTAGCCCGACATAATTCGATCGGCAGGGTATTTTGTCTCTGCAATCTCATCCAATAACTCGATAGTGGCTTGAAGTTGTGCGGCGTGTCTCATGCTTTAATTCCGAAAAAAGTTGCTGTGCTCGGTAGCGCGCGACTATAACACTTTTTTACGGCGCTCAGATAACAACATTGGCGGCTTTACCAAGGCAATATTGAGCCGTCCCAATTAAAAAATGAGCCCGTTTGTTGTGCTTGCAGCCCTCGAGTAAGGTTCCAAATTCGTTCAGCTGATTGATCCGGGGTGTAATATTTGTCTTTTGATACGCCACTGGCGAATGGTTTTGAAAGCGGCCCTTGAGTAGTACCTGGGTGGATAGTCGCCAAACATGCCATTTTATTACTTCTCGCAATCTCAATCGACGCGGTTTTAAACATCATATTTAATGCCGCTTTTGAACTTCGATACCCATACCAACCACCTAACTGATTATCGGCGATACTCCCCACCATGGCGCTCAGTGCAACCATCTGCGAAGGCTCAGTTTTATCCAAAAGAGGCGCGAAATGCTTTATACATAGGGATGGTAAAATCGTATTGATGCGAAAATATTCGAGTAGTGCATCTTCAGATAACTGACCTAGGCGTTTTTCGGGAGAGACTATTTTGTTATGCAGAGTACCGATACAAATTATGATGCTGGTGAAAGAGCCCGCTTCTCTTAGTCGAGCAGCATGCTGCTTAAAACTTTCCTCGGTGTAGTCACAGTTTTCGCGTGACAAGGTATACAATTCGGTTTTCTGAGGCGCGGTGCCTGATTGATTCTCTAAGTACCTTACCAGAGCTGAGCCAATGGTGCCATTTGCGCCAATGATCAGCGTATTTTTAACGTCTTTATTCATCGCTAAATAATTTCATACACCCAGTGAGTTAATTGTGACCCAAACCGACAATTCAATAAAAGTAGACGAGCAAAAACCTAGAGCATCCGTAAGCAGCAATAACGCTACCGGCAGTGTAGATAACGCTACCGGCACTTTAAATAACGCTACCGGCACTCTAAATAAAGCTACCGGCACTCTAAAACGGATAAACGCTGATGACATTCACAGCATGGATCAGCGCCAACGAGTGCATTTCATCAATTCACTTTCTGGCTATAAGAGTGCTAACATTATCGGCACTCAGAACCAAAATGGCGCAACTAACGCTTGCATTGTTAGCTCGGTGATTCATCTCGGCGCTGACCCAGCGCTGATCGCATTTATTAACCGACCACACACAGCTGAGCGGAATACGCTTGATAATATTTACCAGACCGGCGTTTACACGGTCAATCATGTTAACTCGACTATTTTTGAAGACGCCCATCACACCTCGGCTCGCTATCCGGCAGCGATATCGGAGTTCGATCAGACCTCTTTATGCGAGTACTACACGGATTTTGCAGCGCCGTATGTGCAACAAAGTCGGATTAAAATGGGGGTTGAGTTTCGCCAAAAGATAGACATAGAACTGAATGGTACGGTGATGATTATTGGCGAGATTGTTGAAGTTCTGCTTGAACCCGAACTGATTGCCGATGATGGAAAAATAGACCTCGTTGCAGCGAAAACAGTTGCCGTCTCTGGCTTAGACGAATACCACATCGCCACCTCTTTAGGCCGATTAGAATACGCTAAGCCTCGAGAATAGTCATTTTAAAAAAACTTGAAAAAAATCCTTGAAATTAAATTGGCTGTCTCCAAATAGTTATTGTCGGCGTCGAGAGAGCTGACAAAGACGACTCAAAACTTGCGCTCACGAGAGGCGAACAATGAGTTTAACTTAAATATTTATGGCTCAAAGGCGGCTCACGCCGAGCATAAACTGGAGATTATTATGAACAGAATTGACCTTACCCCTTTGTATCGCAACAGCGTTGGCTATGACCGTTTCGGCTCACTATTAGACGCGGCGTTTCAAACAGAAAAAGCAACATCGGGCTACCCGCCTTACAATATCGAGGTAGTAGAAGAAAATAACTACGCGATCACTGTTGCTGTAGCTGGTTTTAAAGAAGCCGAGATTGAGTTACAGGTAGAAAACGGCGTGTTGACTGTACGAGGCAAGAAAGAAGCCTCGAATTCAGAGAAAAGCTACTTACACCAAGGTATTGCCACTCGCTCATTTGAGCGCAAGTTTAACCTCGCCGATCATATAGAAGTGGTCGGAGCCAATATGGCCGATGGTTTACTCACAGTGCAACTGGTGAAAGAAATACCCGAAGCGATGAAGCCACGCACTATTGCGATAAATGGCTCAACGACCAACGTAATTCAGCATAAAGAAAAAGCGGCTTAATAAAGCAACCGCTGCTTAAGTCAAAGCCGACTGTTACGCGAGTAACAGTCGGCTTTTTTGTGTAATCACGATCTTTTTCTGCGTGTGCGACTCGCCTTCTTCAGCCGCGACCTGTTTCGCCTCGACTGATCCTATTCGCAATCATCGTATTGACATCTAGCCCCTCCGCTCTATAATCGCCGCAGAACTTAGGTCCTGCCTTATGTCAAATGGCGGTTAAACTGGGAAGTTGGTAAAAATCCAACGCTGCCCCCGCAACGGTATTCAGAGATGCTTTTCAGCAACATCGAAAAGGCTCAGTAAGTCCGGAACCGGCCTATCAAAACCGAAATTGTAACTGATAAATTTAGTCACAAATTGGGTTTAGTTCTAGACCGTTGATGGAGCGGAGGGCTACCATCCAAGGCAAAGCAGATAGCCTTATTGCGACCGCAACTCGGCTCTTGCCCTTCCTTGATACCTCGCTTTATCACCTTAAAAATTTACTTTTAGAAGTTCCGAACAATTCGGTACCGCATTCGGCACTAAATTCGGCACTAAGGTGTTAAAAAATGAACAAATTAGTTAAAACCAGTGTGGCATTAGCCTGTATCGCTATGTCAAGCACTGCTCTGTCTCAAGAGATAGAAGAAGTTGTGATAACGGCCAAGAACAATCAAACGATTGAAGACGTATTGCAAACCATTCATGTTTTCGATCTGGACGATATCGAAGCCTCGCAGGCACAAAGCATTCCAGCCTTGATCGATCAAATACCAGGCATTAGCTTCCGCGACTCAGGTGGTCGAGGCTCTACCACTGGCGTATTCTTACGTGGTGCCTCGAGCTCACAAACGATTGTGCTAATCGACGGCGTACGTGTCGGCAGCGCAACGCTAGGCGCAGCGGCATTGAATAGTTACCCAATCGAAGCAATCGAGCGAATCGAGATCCTCAAAGGTCCATTCTCAGGCGTTTACGGTGCCGACGCAGCCGCCGGTGTTATTCAACTATTCACTAAGAAAGGCGGCAACGGCCTTGGCTCTGTTCAAGCATCTGTTGGCAGCGATTCCTTAGAAGAGTTTGATGTCTCATTTAACGCCGGTGATGCTCGCAACAGTCTGCATTTTTCAGCCCACAGCGAAACCACAGACGGTATAGACCGAACCAGTATTCAGAGCGGCGGTAACGGCGATATCGACGGCTTTGAAGAAACTGCATTTGCACTCGGTGGTAAGCTTAGTTTTGGTGAATTCACCAGCGCTAGCATCAATCTACTAGCAACTGACAGTACGGTCGATTTTGATAATACCTTTGGTACAGATCCTGGGCTGCAAACTGAATCTGAAACGCTCAGTTCAGCGCTCAGTTTGAACACTCAATTGAGCGACAGCATCGACTGGAACATCACCCTTGGCTCGAACAAAGACCAAGCAGAGACTAATGGCGCTTTCCCGTCTGATTTAACCACCAACCGAGACACGGCTGGCACCGAATTGATATTTACACTGGGTGGCGAGTCAGTATTGACCGCAGGCGTTGATTACTATGAAGAAGATATAAAGTCTCCGACCACTACATTCCCGATAACAAACCGCGACAATAAAGGTGCGTTCACGCAATTTACGACGCGCGCCGGCGCGCTTGGCTTTGCGGCGAGCTTACGTTACGACGACAACTCAGCCTACGGCACAGAAACCAATGGCAGTGTCGCAATGAGCTATCAGATGTCTGATAGTATTGAGGCAACAGTGAGCTATGGCACCGCCTTTTCAGCTCCGTCGTTTAACTTTTTATACTTCCCGTTTTTCGGTAACCCCGATTTGTTACCGGAAGAATCTGAAAGCTTCGAAGTCAAGCTAGACGGTAATGCTGGCGACATTAGCTGGTATGTAGCGGCCTATAAAAGTGACTTCGAAAACTTATTTAGCTTTGATTCAAATACCTTCTTAGCGGCCAACGTCGGTGAAGCCGAAATCGAAGGCGTTGAAGCAAGTTTGTCGACCGCATTGGCAGGCTGGGATTTAACCCTTGCCGCTGATTTATTGTCGGCCACTAATAAGCAGACTGGCATCGAATTAGATGACCGAGCTGAGCAAACTATCGCGCTCTTGGCATCAAAAAACTTTGGCAAACTCGACCTGGAATTCAAAGTGAAGTCAGAAAATGGTCGCTTTGATCGATCCGGCACCGAACTTGCCAGCTACACTCTATTTGATATCAACGCGAGCTACCAAATTAACGATAGTTTGTCGTTATTTGCAAAAGTTGATAATCTATTCGATAAAGATTACACGGTGAATTTAATTAGCGCCACTGAGCGTTATAACACCCAAGGCCGGCAAGCTAAAATAAGCCTAAGACTTAATTTTTAGTAGCTCCGATTAGCTATGCTTTTCAAAGCCGTTGAGCAATTAACGCTTTGACAAATAGGGCTCTTGCTTCAAATCTCATAGTTAGAGTTGGACTTGGGCCCTTTTTACTTATACTGATGCCATGACTAAAGACGATAAAGATAAAATCAGACTCAGCGAAGAGCAGCTGCATAAACAAAAAATGCAGACTCAAAAAGAGCGGGTTGATTCGCAAATTGCTAAAAACTCGATAGAACGCGGGGTGGCTATTTTGATGACTGGTAATGGTAAGGGCAAGACCAGTTCAGCCTTTGGTATGGTTTTTCGGGCGCTTGGTTACGGACAAAAAGTCGCTATCGTTCAATTCATCAAAGGCGCGCAGGAATCAGGCGAAGTTAATTTTATTAATGACCACTGCCCGAACGCCGTATTGTATCAAATGGGCACTGGTTTCACTTGGAACACGCAAGACAAAGCGGCCGACATAGCCGCCTCCGAGAGAACCTGGGAAGTCGCTAAAAAAATGTTATCCGACGACTCCTATGATTTGGTTGTGCTCGACGAGTTAACCTACATGATTGGTTACAAGTATTTAGATCGCAACGAGATTATCCAGGCGATTAGCAAGCGACCTGTCGAACAAAGCGTGGTAGTCACTGGTCGCGGTGGTGGTCGCGAGCTTCGAGAAATTATGGACACCGTATCTGACGTTAAGAATATCAAGCATGGCTATAAGGCTGGCATCAAGGCCCGTCGAGGTGTGGACTGCTAAGGTGGCGATAGACACCCAAACGATTTTTCGATCGCCAAATACAATCATGGTTCAAGGTTGTACGTCAGATGCCGGTAAAAGCGTTATGGTGGCTGGTTTGTGCCGAGTCATTGCCCGTCACGGCACCTTAGTAGCACCGTTTAAACCACAGAACATGGCACTTAATAGTGCGGTTACCATCGACGGCGGCGAGATTGGCCGAGCCCAAGCGGTACAGGCACAAGCCTGTAATTTGGAACCGCACACCGACATGAACCCTATTCTATTAAAACCATCGAGTGACACAGGGGCGCAAGTAATTGTGCATGGCCGAGTAGTCACAGCGATGCAAGCAGCGCAATACCATGACTATAAAAAAGTGGCCATGACGGCGGTTATCGAATCGCATACTCGCCTTCAAGCGAAGTTCACTAAGATCGTAGTCGAAGGCGCTGGAAGCCCAGCCGAAATCAATTTGCGTGCAAACGACATCGCAAATATGGGTTTTGCCGAAAAGGTCGATTGCCCCGTTGTATTAATTGCCGATATTGATCGAGGTGGCGTGTTTGCTCACTTGGTAGGAACCTTAGACCTCTTGGAACCGAGCGAGCAACAGCGTGTTGTGGGCTTTATCATTAACCGTTTTCGCGGCGATATCGGCTTGCTCGAATCTGGGCTTACTTGGCTAGAACAACGCACCGGCAAACCGGTTATTGGCGTGGTGCCCTACCTGACTGATTTTTTCTTAGACGCCGAAGACGCGATATCTACCGCACAAGTTACTAGCGAAAACAGACGAAAATTTAAAATAATGGTGCCGGTTCTGCCGAGAATTAGTAATCATACTGACTTTGATGCGCTGCGCATGCACCCTGATGTTGATCTTCAATTTGTATCAGTAAAGCAACAGCAGATTCAAGCCGATTTAATTATTCTGCCAGGGTCAAAAAACGTGCTAGGCGATTTAGCGTCTCTTAAGGCCGCGGGTTGGGAGAACATCTTAAAACGCCACCTACGATATGGCGGTAAGGTAATTGGTATTTGCGGTGGCTACCAAATGCTCGGTGGTTTGATTTCAGACCCAGATGCCATCGAGACTAAGTTAGGTAGCGCACAAGGCTTTGGTTTATTAGAGACCACCACCGTATTACACCCCGAGAAACAGTTGAAACGTGTATCGGCTACGTTTATTAACCCGCAGATGAACCAATCGATAGTCAACGGTTATGAAATTCATTGCGGTGTCACCAGCCCGATTGAAGGCAGTAATACGGCTGAAGATGCTTCTAACGCGCTAATAGATCTTGGCGAAGGCAAGACCGACGGTCTTATCAATACTGATAACAGCGTATTAGGAAGCTATCTACATGGGCTGTTCGACACCCCAGCGGCGGCCAATGCTTTGCTGCAATGGGCCGGCTTAGAATCAAACCAAGGCGCTGACCTTGATGTTATTCGCGAGCATCAGCTAGAACGTTTAGCCGATTGCTTAGAAGAATGTCTAGATGCCGATTTTATCAGCTCATTAAAAGGCCACTAGCCGATGCATTCTGTCGGCCAGCAACAAGCTCTTACCAATCGCGCGATTGTCATAAGCTGTGCCTGTGCGCTATTGCCGATTAGTTTTTTTCTAGCGCTGAGCTTCGGCACGGTATCAATATCGTTCAGTGATACCTTATGGTCCTTGCTAAACAGCGTTATAGCCAGCGAGCCCGCTAGTGGCACTGGTTTGATAAGCCGTACAGACTTAATAGTCCAGCAGATTCGATTACCACGTGCCCTCCTCGCGGCCGTTGTTGGTGCGCTATTGGGTATTTGCGGTGCCACCACCCAAGGCCTGTTTAGAAACCCATTAGCCGATCCCTCGCTGATTGGCGTTACCGCCGGAGCCTCAGCGGGCGCGGCACTGACGATTTTTTATGCTGGCAGTTTGACCAGCCTTAGCGGCCTACCCGGCCTCGGGTTGGTGTCGATTGGCGCCTTTGTCGGCGGCAGTATCGCAGTAATTTTGGTTTACAGTTTGGCCACCAACACCCAAGGCACATCAGTAGCTACTATGCTGTTAGCAGGTATTGCCATCACCGCCCTAGCCGGCAGCTTGACCAACATTTTAGAGTTTTTTGGTGATGAGCAAATATTACGCCGAATTAGTTTGTGGCGAATGGGCGGGCTCGATGGCGCTAGCTATCAGCGGGTCGCTATTGCGGCAATTTTTGGCTCAATTATTTTAGTCATTTTACCGCGTTTTAGTACCGCTTTAAACGCCTTGCTGCTGGGCGAATCTGAAGCGCGTCACCTAGGTCTGTCGGTACAGTCGATTAAAATAAAATTGGTGCTATTGGTCGCTGCAGGCGTGGGAATATCGGTCGCATTGGCTGGCACAATTGCCTTTATAGGCCTAATAATTCCACATATGATTCGCCTATTGATTGGCCCCGACCATCGATATTTGCTGCCGATCTCCGCATTAGGCGGCGCTATTCTATTACTATTGTCTGACACCATTGCGCGAACTATCGTGTCGCCAATCGAGCTACCGGTTGGCTTGGTGACGGCAATCTTGGGCGCACCGTTCTTTATTTCATTGTTAAGGCGTCGGCATGAATTTGGTATGCGTTAATGGCTAAAACATGATCAGACGACTACTAGACATAGACAAGGTTAGCATTCGAGTTCAAGGCGCAAAGAAGAGCACGGCGCACTCAGTGCTGGTCAATTCGGTAAGTTTCCACGTTAACGCGGGTGAAGTGCTGGTCATTATTGGAGCCAACGGTGCCGGTAAATCAACCTTACTAAATGCCATCGCTGGCGACATAGCGTTTACTGGTAATATCACCATCGACGGCGTTTCGGATCAAGCCAAACTTAGGGCTCGTCAGGTCGCCGTATTGCCACAGCTTAGCCTGCTAAATTTTCCATATCGCGTTTCTGAGGTTGTTGGGCTTGCTCGCATCCCCCATGATAGTGGTCGCCAAAGAGACGATGAAATAGTTCAGGAAGCGCTGACGTTGATGGATATCAGTTATCTTTCTGAGCGGCTTTATACCGAACTTTCTGGCGGTGAAAAACAACGAGTTCAATTAGCTCGAGTGTTTGCTCAGATATGGCAGCAAGCCGACGCGCCAAATGGCACTCGGCTTTTATTACTCGACGAACCAACCGCCGCTCTGGATCTTGGTCATCAAAAGCTATTGATGGGCGCTATCCGAGAGCTAGCAAGCCATGGTGTCGCAGTGGTTATGGTGTTACACGACATCAATTTAGCCGCTCGCTACGCCGACAAAGCGCTGGCGCTACTGTGCAGCGAACGCTTAGCATTTGGCACTATCGAGCAAGTTATCACCCGGCAAAACATTAAATCCTTGTTTGATGTTGATGTGCATATCGCTCAGCACCCTGAGCATAATTCACCAGTTGTAATAGGTTTATAAATGCAGCTTATTCATCTCGTTTTAGGCGGTGCCCGTAGCGGCAAAAGTGGCTTTGCAGAAAAAGTCGCTCAAACGGCGTTTGAACAGAGCCAAAGTGTAAATAAAAGCCTAGAAAAGAGCTCGCTTACTTACCTTGCCACGGCGACCGCCGGCGATGATGAGATGAAAGCTCGAATAGCGCATCACCAGCAGCGCCGTGGCCCCGAATGGCAGTTACTCGAAGAACCACTAAACTTAGCTGAAGTAGTCGACAATGCGTCAAAGCAGACCACCATCCTAATCGACTGCTTGACCTTGTGGCTGAGTAATTGCCTGCACCACGGCTGTTGGCCTGAACATCGAACCAACTTTTTAAGCTCCTTAGAAAACAGCTCGGCTAATATCATTTTGGTTAGCAACGAGGTCGGCTCGGGCATCGTGCCAATGGGCGAATTGTCTCGCCAATTTGTTGATGAAAGCGGTTGGCTACAGCAACAAGTTGCCGCCATCGCTAGCGATGTAACCTTGGTCGTTGCCGGTCTCGAGATGCCGCTCAAACGGGCTGGCCGATAAACATGGTATTGCTGGTCGTAAGTATCGCTTTGCTGCTTGACACCTTTCTCGGTGAACCAAAGCGATATCACCCATTAGTCGGTTTTGGTAATTGCGCCAATCGGCTTGAACAGCAACTCAATTCAGACCCAAACTCATCGCTGGCTTTTGTTTATGGCCTTATGGCGCTGGTTATTTTGATCGTTCCGTTATCGTTAGCAGGCTATTTTATTGAATCAACTCTTGGTCCATACGGTTGGATTTTCAATGTTGTAGTGGTCTATTCAGCGATCGGTTTCAACAGCTTGCTTGAGCATTCCCGGAGAGTCTATGAAGCTCTGTTACTGAATGTTACCAACGTAAAAATTGACAGCGACTATCAGCAAGCACGCTACGCCGTTTCACTGATGGTGAGTCGAGATACCGAACACATGACCGAGGCTGAAATAACCGCCGCCACTGTAGAATCAAGTTTAGAAAACGGCTGCGACTCGACTTTCGGGGTGTTGTTCTGGTTTTTAATTGGCGGCGCACCGATGGTCATAGGCTATCGACTAACAAATACCCTTGATGCAATGTGGGGCTATCGAACTCAACGCTTCGAGATGTTCGGTAAAAGCGCTGCCAAATTAGACGACCTACTAAATTATCTTCCCGCTCGTATTACCGCGATTTTTTACGCACTAATCGGTAATACGCGTCAAGCTCTTCACTGTTGGCGCACACAATCACGGTTTTTGGCCAGCCCCAATGGCGGCCCGGTTATGACCTCTGGAGCCGGCAGCTTAAACATTCAGTTAGGTGGGCCAGCCTATTACCATGGCACGTTTTTTGACAAGCCATGGTTTGGCACCAATATTAAGCCCGTATCTCGCGACATATTACGCGCCAATGAAATGCTAGACCTTACCTTGCTTCATTGGTGGGGAGCAATCGCACTGATTTTTGTTGGCTGCAAAATCTTCTGAGCCTACTATGGTAAATCAACAAGTGCGGCATGGTGGTGACCTTGAGAACGCGATTACGCGTTACGGAGGCGCTGTACACGAATGGTTAGATTTATCTACCGGAATCAGCCCTTGGAATTACCCGATCCCGCAATTTGAATCGTCAACTTGGCGGACATTACCCTCACCAGAGACGCAACTGATCGCCGCTGCCTCAGCGTATTATCGGTGCCTAGTTTGTGACATCGCTGTGACGCCTGGATCACAATTAGCGATTCGTTTAATCCCCCAATTACTTAACACTGCGCTAGGTAAAAAAATGCATGCAGTGGCGATACCGTTAATAGGGTATCAAGAGCATGCAAACTCTTGGCAGCTGGCCAATCATAAAGTGATTAGGTACCGAAACTTCGATGAGCTCGATACGTTAGTTAGCGATAATTTGGTCAGCGACGTGGTAGTTATAAATCCGAACAATCCAAGCGCAGAACGATTATCAGCAGCCGGTCTAGAGAAAATATCATCAATGCTCAGTGGTCTGCTAATCGTTGATGAAGCATTCTCAGATCTAGAAGTTGATTACAATCAGCACTCTTCGTTAAAGCCTTTGCATCACAACGACAATGTGATCGTATTGAAATCAATCGGTAAATTTTTTGGCTTAGCGGGTGCCCGCGTTGGTTTCGCTGTTGGAACTCATCCTATTGTGCACCAATTGCAAACACTGCTATCACCCTGGAGTGTTGCTGGGCCGTCAATGGAAGTCGCGACCTTGGCGTTAAACGACAGGCAATGGCAACGCTCGCAGATAAAGCGAATCAAACTGCATGCTGAACAGCAACGCATAGCGATGGCGGTTATTAAGCAGAACGAGCCAAATTGCAGGATAATGGATCAAAGCTTGTTCTTCAGCGTTTTTGGCGAAAATGATCGAATCGTTGGACTGCATGAGCACCTTGCGCGAATGAAAATCTGGGCAAGGCTTGGCGACCCTTATGTTGATCCGTTTGTCGACCATAGCCAGCAACTCAATTGGCTACGGTTATCGCTTGCGGGAGATCAGCTCGATAGGCTCTCTGCGGCGCTAATATTATTTTATAAAACACACCCTAACTTGACGACACAATTATGACCGATCATTGGTTTTTAAAGCCCGCAAAGCTGATCGATCAAGCTGATCTAGACTCGGCACGATCGCATCAATTACAACTGACTAAACCACCAGGGTCGCTTGGCCAACTTGAGGACATTGCGATCTCGTTTTGCGGCTGGCAAAAGTCTTTAACTCCGAGTTGCAAACATATTCAAATCGCCGTATTTGCCGCCGACCATGGCGTCTGTGCGCAAGGAGTTTCTGCTTTCGGGCAGCAAGTTACCGCGCAAATGGTACATAATTTTACCAGTGGCGGCGCCGCGATAAGTGTCTTGGCAAAGCAGCTCGAGGCTGAGTTTGAGGTGATTAATCTGGGTCTGATATCGGCGATAGATGACACTGATGGCTTAATCAATACGCCGCTAATGGCGGGCACTAACGATTTTACACAGCAGCCAGCGATGTCTCGAGAAACTCTATTAGCCGCGCTAGCTGAGGGCGCTAGGCAACTAAATAGTGCGGCCGATCTATTTATTGGCGGCGACATGGGTATCGGTAATACCAGTTCCGCTTCAGCAGTTTATAGCATATTGCTCAAGCAGCCGCCTGAACTAACCGTTGGCCCCGGCACTGGCGTAGACAAAGATGGCCTCGCGCGTAAGCGCAAGGCAATTTACCAAGCATTGAACCGGCATGGTGAGCAGATGAAAACGCCTCTCGACATACTAGAGTGTGTTGGAGGTCTTGAGATAGCGGGGCTAGTTGGTGCGTATATTGCGTGCGCGCAAGCGGGTGTGCCAATACTCGTAGATGGCTTCATAACCACGGCGGCGGCCTTACTCGCCTGCCAAATTAACCCTTCTGCGCGTAGCTGGATGATGTTTTCACACAAGTCAGCTGAACCAGCCCACACGCTAGCGCTTGACTCTTTAGACGCTCAGCCTATGCTAGATTTGCAGATGCGCCTTGGCGAAGGTAGTGGTGCGGCCGTGGCTACACCACTTATTCTTAGCGCCCTCGCCTTACACAACAACATGGCGACTTTCACCAGTGCCGGAGTCAGTGAATCATAAAATGGAAAATACACCCTCAGTTTTTGTAGTAGCTTTAATTTTGTCGTGCTTACTGTTAAGCGCTTGCGACTCAAAACCGACGCAGACACAGCTAGACCCCAATAGTAAGGTTAGCTCGAATGGCATGCTTAGTTCCTCTGAGCCAACGCTTGATACGTCGGTTCAGGTTATCGACTTCACCGGTTCAACAATAAAGCTAGATAAACCAGCGAAACGTATTGTCGCGCTAGCGCCTCATGTCGTCGAGAACGTTTACACAGCAGGCGCTGGAAGTCAGTTAGTGGGGGTCGTCAGCTACAGTGATTTCCCTGAAGCCGCCACCTCGCTGCCGATTGTCGGCGGCTATGCGCAAACTAATTTGGAAAAAATTTTACAGTTACAACCAGATTTAGTGATCGCATGGGAATCTGGCAATTCAGACTCTAGTGTCGACAGGATTCAACAATTAGGCTTTCCAGTATACATCGACCAACCAGATTTGTTGGATGACGTAGCCAAAAGCATTAGAGATATTGGAATACTTGCAGGCACCAGCGCAATCGCCGAGCCAGCCGCCCAAGCATATTTAAACAGCATCGACGAGGTGCGCAACAAAGACTTAGCTCAGCAGCCTGTCTCTACCTTCTATCAGGTCTGGAATAGCCCACTTAGAACCATTAACGGTGGTCACATAATTAGCAATGCGATCGAGCTCTGTGGTGGCGTAAACATCTACGCTGACGAAGCCACCGTTGCACCGATTATTAATATAGAGTCTATTTTAGAGCGCGATCCCGAGGTGATTTTGGCCAGTGGAATGTCAGACGCTCGGCCAGACTGGCTAGACGATTGGCGGGCATGGCCATCATTATCGGCGGTGAAGTCAGACAACCTATTTTTTGTCGACCCAGATCATATTCAACGCCACACCGTGCGCATTATCAAGGGCATAAATACTATTTGCGAGCAACTGCAGCAGGCACGCGCCAAACGCTCAATAGAGTTAGGCGCAGATGAACAATAGAAAAGCAACTGAGCTCGATTACTTTTATGCCGCGCTAATGTTTTACACCCGCATTCCGGTGCCAAGCACGGCGCTGCATTCGCAAACGGTGCTGGATCGGTCACGAAAGTACTTCCCGTTAATCGGCGTTATTATTGGCATGATTGCCACGGTCACCTTTTTTGTCGCCAATCAGTTTTTTGGCACAGCGCTTAGTATCGCCCTATCGATGGCCTTAAGTTTGCTCGCTACCGGCGCATTTCATGAAGACGGCTTGGCCGATAGTTGTGACGGTTTTGGTGGCGGCTGGACAAAAGAGCAAGTGCTGACCATCATGAAAGACAGCCGCTTAGGCACCTATGGGGCGTCGGCTTTGATACTTGTTCTGGGGGTGAAATTTCTAAGCCTGCTCGAAATCGTGAGCAAAAGCACACCTCTATTATTTTCACTCGCCTACATTTCCGCACATACACTTAGTCGAACCTTATCGTCTTCCATGATCGACTTATTCGACTATGTGCAAGATATAGACAGTAGCAAGATCAAACCGATTACTGAGAAAAATCTTAGCCGTAAAGATAAGTTAGTAAGTGTCGGCATTACCGCGCTGCCAATCATTGCACTGGCTGGGCTGGCCCCTGCAGCAACCATGTTCGCCTGTTTGGGCTGCTGCGTGGGGGCGCTCAGTTTCATCGCGTATTCACGAAGTCGAATTGGCGGTTATACCGGTGATGTACTCGGCGCAATTCAACAATTCTCTGAACTGACCTTCTATTTATCACTAGCCGCCGCACTTTAGTGCTGGTATTCGCACACTCTAATACACACTATTTCGCGGCTCTCGCCACATGATTATTCACCTGATTCGACATACCACGCCCGATATTAAAGCCGGTATATGCTACGGCCAAAGCGATTTGGCGCTGGCTGACTCGTTTGAGCAAGAAGCCGACGCAGTACTTAGCAAACTGCGTGATCGCTATGATGTCGTCTATACCAGCCCGTTACAACGTTGTGCCCTACTAGCGGCCAAGCTTGAGTCGCCAAATCTTATAAATGACGATCGCCTGATGGAATACAATTTTGGCGATTGGGAACTCGTGCCATGGGACGACTTCACGTCAGAGGCTGCGCAGAACTGGATGAATAATTTTGTAGATCAAGCGGCCCCGAACGGAGACAGCATGCTAAACATGCAAGCTCGAGTTAATGAATTTTGGGCCGATTTATTAGACAGTAAGCATCAGCAGGTCGCAATTGTCACTCATTCTGGCGTACTGAGACTTATCCATGGTCATGTATTAGCGACGCCAATGACACACTTATTTCGACTACAATTAGGTTTTGGTGCAATATTGGAGATCAATTCAGACCGAACATCGGAACTGCTTACCATCAAACACCTGTGACAATTTTTGTATTTCTTCTATCAATATTATATTTAGGCTATAAGAGATCTTATGAAAACTCAGCTAATAGTGAGTTATTGGGAGGTGTAACTGTCCTTGGGGTATTTCCAACCTTAAGCAAAAGAGTCTTAACCCAAATAAAACAGTTACAGGCATTTTTATTCGTTGGTTGAGCTATGCTAAAATCTTTACACGAAAATAAAATAAGGTGAGTCATGACTAAAATCGTTCCCTAACCATCGGTTTCGGTATCACAAAGCAAGCATGCTTTCTCGCTGTGTATAACTATAAAAATAAAACCTAATCCCAACTAAATCAGTATGCCCCAAAATCTAAACGACGCGATCACCATTCAGCAGAACCGCTTCTCTATAGCAAGATTATCGCCGTTGTTGGCGCTTGGTCTTATTATGTTTTTAAGTGCCTGCGTGCCAATGAAGGAGGAGATAGTCGTCGTCGAGCAGCCCAAAGTTGTGGAAGTCGAAAAACCCCCTCAATTTGATCCTTCACCGATTATTCGTGCGACTGCGCATGATGTGCGCTTCGCGCAAGAAGCGTTAAACATAGCAGGCTTTAGGGTTGGTACGGTTGATGGTTTGTGGGGTCCAAGGTCGGCTAACGCTATCCGTGCGTTCGAATTAGAAAACAAATTGACCAGTGCAAATGGCCATCTATCCGAGTTAAATTTGCACACTTTGGAAATTGTTAGCGGCCTCTCTAGAGAAAGTTACGGTAAGTTGCCGATCAAAACACCACTCGGAATTCTAGCAAAGCTAGACAAACGTGTGCCCTTGAGCGCAGGGCCTCAATTGATTATCGTAGATCACGAATACAAAGTACTTAGCAAGCCTAACCCCTACTCGTCTGAGTTGCTTAAACTAGCCCCTGGTACTGGAATTTACGTTATTTCAAAACAAGATGGCTATTTTGAAGTCGAGTCGATTAATCGAAAGCGTGGTTACGTCCGGATAGACTAGTCGACTCTAAATGGCAGCCGTTGAGTGAGAGAGTTCTAAGAAGAGGCCTCGGTATAACTCAGGGACGAGATAACAAGCGTTTGCAATTTATGCGGAAAACCCAGGCTATTGGCAAGTCTAAGTGCCTTTGGGGTTGTTTCAATGAAAAGTGACGACATTTTTGAACCGTTCGCCGAGTTATGCTTAGGTCTCAAGTAATACAGCGCCCCGCCAGTGGTGTGTTAAAATCTATCTGGATCAAAATTGCTACAAGCTATCAAATACAAAAACACTGAACTAAATGGCCACCAACTCTAAACCTAGCAGCAAGCCTGTGGACGAATTAAAGTCTGACAAATCAGAAATAGTGCGCTCGCGCTCAGAAATAGAGAGTGCCCTATCGGGCGAAACCACTCGTAGTAAGAAAAAAGCTCGACCTGCCGCGAGTACCGCGTTTGACTTAAACGCCCCGCCTCGCAGACAACAAGTTATAGGCGGGGACCTAACTGGCGTGGCAAGCCGACCGAGAACCGGCATCTTTAGTCGCTATAGCAACAACGGGCTAAGCAATTGGGCCGCTGGTATTATCGTTATTTTGATTCTGGCCGCCTTTTTTTGGCCACAAGAAAACAACTCGACCCAAGAGGTCGTTGGCCCTGGTGTGACCTTAGCGCCTCAGTTAGGCGAAACTGACTTATCTGAAGCCGAGCAAAATGATTTTCTTGAGAATGAGGCAGGAGAAAGCGCACTATCTTTCAGCCGAGATGACGATATAGGTCGAGCCAGCGACTTTCGTCAACAAGACGCGAAAGATCTAAAAATTCGTGATTTGCTCGAGCAAGCTAAACTCCAGATTGAAAATGGACGATACACTCTTCCACGCGATGACAATGCGACTGCTAGCTACAAGGAAGCACTAAGCCTGAACCCCAGAAACGTCGAGGCCACGCAAGGTCTTGATTTCATTGTGGGACGTTTTCTAACATCTGGCTTAGGCGCGCTGGATCAGAACAATAAATCTTTGGCCGAAAATGCGCTCGGTAAAATAG
Organism: Arenicella sp.; assembly: GCA_046709645.1. Classification (GTDB taxonomy): domain Bacteria; phylum Pseudomonadota; class Gammaproteobacteria; order Arenicellales; family Arenicellaceae; genus Arenicella. Next base: position 59,293 of record JBKEFT010000022.1, on the reverse strand, counting down.
CCGTAGTAACAACCACTGATTCGGAACAATATCTTGAACTAGAAGCGGCAATAGGCGCGTGGGACATTCAACGCAAAACCGAAGTCCTGTTAAAGAATGCAAAATCGGCGTTTGCTAAGCGTGCGCTCATATTGCCAGCCAAAGAGAATGCACTTTATTATTATCAGCAGGTACTATTGTTAGACGAAGAAAACCAAACCGCACTTGCTGGAGTGCAGAGAATTGGCGACTCATATATTCAGCAGGCCAACGATGCGGTTCTCAATGGCCGATACGAAGCCGCCTCCGCACATCTAGCGACGGTCAGTATTATTGACCCTAGCCACTCATCAATACCGCTAGTTGAAGCCATGATCGCGCGCGCTAAACCGTTAGCCGAAATAGCGTTAGCCTCTCAGCAACGCCAACTGGAACAGCAAGCGCAGAAGCTTTCGGAAAACCAAGCTGATAGCACTGAAACGCCAATAACGACTCCTAGCGAAACACCCATAAAGGACGATACTCGTACCCCAAGACGGCAAACATCAGAACAACAAGCATTTGATAAACAATATCTAAAAGAAGGGCTTGAAGCCTACTATAAGGGCGAATACAGCACCGCCGCGGCACTGCTTCAACCATTAGCGGACAAAGGCATCGCGCGAGCCCAGTTCAGGCTGGCCTACATGCATTTTCTTGGCCGAGGCTTTAAAGCTGATAGAACAATCGCCGACAGCATAATTCGTGCGGCCCTACCAGCGATTCAGAAATTCGCTGACGATGGCCGAGCATGGGCTCAATCTGACATTGGCAGTCTGTACGAAGATGGCTTAGTCTTACCCAGAAACTACACCGACGCGGTCTACTGGTATCGTTCATCCGCCAAGCAAGGCTACCCTGGCGCACAAACAAATCTAGGCATTATGTACGCCCGAGGTCGTGGCGTAACGACTAGCCGACGCACCGCAATCGAATGGTTCCAACGAGCCGCTAAACAAGGCGATAGTGTCGCTCAGCGTAATTTGGAAACGATGGGCGCGAACTAGCGAATACTTGCTTAGTTTAACGCCGATCAACACCGCTGGCAGATCTCGAGGCGGCAGAGAAAACATCATTAATTCAACGCTATTCGATTAACCGAGTAAACCGACGCTGCCTAAGAAATACCATCGGAGGTATAAACGGCCTCATCAAACGCTGGTGCTGGGTAGTCAGGGTTCATTTCTAGTAATGCATCACGGATAACTGAGGCGATCATCACGTCACGAAAATTTCTATTTTCGGCTGGCACAATAAACCAAGGCGATACGTCGCTACTGCACTTCTCAATCGCAATTTCAAAGGCACTCATGTAATCATCCCAAAGCTTACGCTCTTCAAGATCGCCAGGATTAAACTTCCAGTGCTTACCAGGGTTATCCAAGCGCCGCTTGAAGCGACTCAGCTGATACTCTTTAGACACATTTAGCATAAACTTAATGACTTTGGTGCCGCGATCAGCAAGCAGGCTCTCAAAATTATTGATGTGTTGGTAACGGCGTTCAATCTTCTCATCATTTGCCCAACCGTGAACCTTGACCACCAATACATCTTCGTAGTGGGAACGATTAAAGATGGTTATATCTCCGGCTTCTGGCGCCATCGCATGAATTCGCCATAGAAAATCGTGCGATAGCTCGCGTTTTGAGGGCTTTTTGAAGCTGTGAATTTTACAGCTCTGTGCATTTAGGTTGCTAGTGAGTTTAGCAATTGTGCTGTCTTTTCCAGCAGCATCCATGGCTTGCAGCACAATAAGTAACGACTGCTTGCTTTCGGCATAAAGCTTTTCTTGCAGCTCAGCGACCTCTTCCCATATTTTTTCACGCAACTTTTTCAACTTTGAATCTGACTCGCCAGCATCAAACTCGGTTTTGAATTTACTCAGATTAAGCTTTGTGCCAGTAACTTTAAATTGCCCAAAATCCATTAATTCTTCCTCAAAATTGTTTAGTTCGAGACCGATGCATAATCCGACGAACGAATAAAAATACTTGTAACCCTGTTACTTGGGTTGACCCTGTTACTTGGGTTGACCCTGTTACTTGGGTTGACCCTGTTACTTGGGTTGAAACTCTTCCACTTTTCGTTGAAAAACGTGCCAATAGCGAGCTATTAGATACGTTTTCCGCCTCAATTGGAGAGATTCCAAGCACTTTTTATTTCGCCCCTGAGTTATCCAGAGGTCTCAGTTGTTAACAATAAACCGTTGAACTGAAGCGATTACTGTTAAATGGTGTTGATATAACTGATGCAAACCATACATGGTATTGCTAAACTCTGCCCTTTGCAAAACTCACTCGCTGATTATTCAATGCCTAGCTCAAAGGTCATTTCGATTAAAGACTTGTCCTGCACGCGCGGAGACAATCAGCTGTTTGATGCCGTCAACTTTAGTGTTGGCCTTGGACAGTGCTTGCATGTCACAGGCCCAAATGGGTGCGGAAAAACCAGTCTACTACGACTGATCGCCGGAATAAACTTTGCCGAACATGGAGAAATCAGCTGGAACAGTAAGGACACGGCGAACAATTCGGACTTTCATCGAGAGTGTGCCTACATTGCACACAAAGAAGGTTTGAAAAATGAACTAACCGCGATTGAAAACCTCCGCTATTATCAGCAGTTAGATGGTCAACAGCTCGACCGCGGCGCTGACGAAGTTGCGCTCGATGACATTCTCGACAAAATGGGTATTTTGACGTGCGCCGATCTGCTGGCTCAGCAATTATCCTTCGGTCAGCGCCGCCGACTTTCGTTTGCGCGCCTTTTAATTGCTGACTTCACATTATGGATATTAGACGAGCCATTTACTGGCATCGACACCTCAGGTCGAAACTTAATCGAGTCACTATGCGTTGAACACCTTGAAAACGACGGCATGATCATCATGACTCACCACCAAAGTTTGGTCGACAGCCCGCTAAATCAATACCGCAGCGAGCTAATGTTGGGGCACGCGTGAGCAACAAGCCAATCAATACACTAAGTTTATATTTCCAGCGCGAGTGGCAGCTGATGTTTCGCAATACCAGTTCGCTGATTCAACCACTGGTGTTTTTTGTCATCATCGCCCTGCTCTTTCCATTTAGCTTGCCCGCTGAAGGTGAACTGCTGCAACGTATCGGTGGTGGCGTTATCTGGGTTTCGGCGGTGTTGGCCACCATGCTAAGCCTAGAGAGCATGTTCCATTCGGACTACCAAGACGGTACGCTAGAGCAGATGCTGATTCACCCTCGCTCCCTATCGCTGGCGATGCTCGGTAAAGCACTCGCACACTGGACCGCCACTGGCTTAATATTAACGCTCTTTTCGCCAGTATTGTGCGTGACTTTTAATATACCGAACGAACAAATTTGGGTATTATTTGCAGGGCTTTTATTGGGTACGCCGAGCTTAAGTTTAATTGGCGCGATCGGTGCCGCGCTTACCGTCACCTTAAGGCGCGGCGGTGTATTAATAGCGATCGTGATTTTACCGTTATATATCCCCATTTTAATCTTTGGAGCAGGTATGCTTACGCAAACGGCTCAAGGATTAGAGGTAGCCAGTCAACTGTATGCATTAGCCGCCATTTTGGCTTTGTCGATTACCTTGGCACCATTTGCCATCGCAGGCGCATTGCGCGTCACCATTAATTAGAAGAGACCTCTGCACAACAAAAGCACAAGAAAAAATGCCTGATTTTTCCAATATTCTCATAAAAACATCGCGCAATAGCTTGCTATTACTCTCAGTTTTTAGGTCAATCTTGAAAAAATTAGATCTTTTCCTTTTGCACTTTAGTTATGCAGAAGTCTCTAAAAAGAGACCTAACTGATACCGTGAACCCTATCTCCGCTAGCTGGAACTTTCTCTCCAACACCTATCATCGGCTTGGGTCACCACGAGAGTTCTATACGATAAGTCGCTACACTACTCCGATTTTCGGTATTTTGTTTTTGACATTGAGTCTCATCGGCACCTATTTCGGCCTATTCGTAGCGCCGGCTGATTACCAACAGGGAGATGCCTTTCGCATACTCTTTGTTCACGTTCCAGTAGCCTGGATGTCAATGTTCGTCTATGTGGTAATGGCGACAGCCGGTGCAATAGGCTTAATATGGCGAATCAAAATGGCCTTCGTGGTAACTATTTGCTCGGCACCGATTGGTGCTGCGTTTACCGCGCTTGCTCTACTGACAGGCTCTATATGGGGCAAACCTATTTGGGGTACCTATTGGGTCTGGGACGCGCGCTTAACCTCTGAGCTGATATTACTCTTCCTCTATTTTGGCGTAATAGCAGTGTACTACGCCTTTGAAGAGCGTAAAACAGCTGAAAAAGCCACCGCTCTATTATCAGTAGTGGGCGTTGTTATTGTACCCATTATTCATTACTCAGTTGAATGGTGGAGTAGTTTGCATCAAGGTGCTACCGTGTTTGCTGAGGGCGGGCCGAAAATGCCAACTGAAATGTTACTACCATTAGCCTTCATGGCGGTCGGATTTATGTTTTTTTACGGTTACGCTCTATTTCTTAGTATGCAAAACCGAGTATTAGAGAATGAGCATAAGAGTCGCTGGGTTCGAGCAATGGTTATTAGCCAAGGAAAACAATAATGGATTGGTCAGAGTTTTTTTACATGGGCGGTTACGCCTTCGAAGTTTGGACATCTTGGGGTTTAACCTTATTTGCGCTCGTCGCATTTGTGATTTTCCCTAAACGCCGTAATGCTAAAATAAAAGCCGAAATCAAACGCCAAATTAGCCGCGAACAACGTGATGACGGCAAGCATAATTCTAAGGCATAATGATTCTGAGATAGTCACCGCCACCGTACATAATTCGTCTTGCTCGACTGCGATCAAGAACAGCTTTGCAACAGAAATAAACCATTACTAAAATAGAGCTAAGAAAGCACCATGAGTCCAAGTCAGAAAAAGCGCCTTGCCATTGTCGGTTTAGTCATCGCCGGAGTAGCCGCGGCAACCTTCCTTGCCATTATGTCGATGCAAAGCAGCTTCGAATACTTTAAAACTCCAACCCAAATTAAAACAGAGGGTTTTGACGCTAAGCAGACATATAGGCTAGCAGGCATTGTTCGCAAAGGAACGGTTAGGCGCTTAGACGACGGAATCACTCAACGTTTCGATATTACAGACTGTGAAAGCGACGTTACGGTTCAATATACCGGCATCTTGCCCGATTTATTTAGGGAGGGCCAAGCGATCGTTACGATAGGCAAGTTTATAGACCAACCGATGTTAATTGCTTCTCAAGTACTGGCAAAACACGATGAAAATTACGTTCCTAATGAAGCCGCAGATGCGATTATGTTACAACAAGCCAATAAGTGTGATGACACTGATGGCCCGATTAAGTACTAGAGGAGTAGTAAACTAATGTTAGGAGAACTCGGAAATTTTTGCTTAGTACTGGCACTTTGTGTGGCAATTGTACAAAGCATAGTACCGCTTGCAGGCACCTATTTTAATCGACAGAGCTGGATGGCCTTTAGCCGCTCAGCGGCCTATACCCAGTGGCTACTGGTTGTTGCGTCTTACGGCATTTTAACCTATGCCTTTTATCTTAACGATTTTTCAATTGAATATGTAGCGCGCACCTCCAATCTAGCACAGCCATTAATGTATCGCTTGTCAGGCGTGTGGGGTGGGCATGAAGGCTCACTATTACTCTGGATATTAATGCTCAGCAGCTGGACAGCCCTTGTTGCCCGCTTTAGCCGGGGTATTCCGCGCGACATGGTTGCTCGCGTATTATCGGTGCTCGGCATGATTAGTATTGGTTTTATATCATTCACTATTTACACCTCAAACCCATTTGCACGCCTACTTCAAGTGCCTCTTGATGGGCAAGAGTTGAATCCTCTACTACAAGACTTTGGTTTTTTGATTCACCCGCCAATGTTGTATATGGGCTATGTTGGCTTTAGCGTAGTTTTCGCGTTCGCCATCGCAGCGATGCTTAGCGGTAAACTCGACACGGCCTGGGCGCGCTGGTCTCGCCCCTGGACCGTAGTGGCTTGGCTATTTCTAACCATTGGCATCGTGCTCGGCAGTTGGTGGGCTTACTACGAACTAGGTTGGGGCGGCTGGTGGTTTTGGGACCCAGTAGAAAATGCCTCGTTCATGCCATGGTTAGTCGGCACCGCATTAATTCATTCGCTGGCGGTTACCGAAAAGCGCGGGGCCTTTAAAGCCTGGACCGTATTACTGGCAATCTTGGCCTTTTCGTTAAGCCTTCTAGGCACGTTTTTAGTTCGCTCAGGGGTATTAACATCGGTTCATTCTTTTGCAAGTGATCCCGAAAGAGGCTTGTTTATTCTGAGGTTCCTGATAATTGTGATCGGCGGTTCGCTGTTGCTCTATGCATTCAGAGCCCACAAGCTCACTAGTAACGTGCATTATAAGCTGTTCTCCAAAGAGACCAGCCTGCTGCTCAATAATGTTTTGTTGGTGGTCGCCGCCTTCATGGTTCTAGTTGGCACACTCGCACCCATATTTATGGACGCCATAGGAATGAAGATATCAGTTGGTGCTCCCTACTTCGACTTCATGTTTGCACTGCTAACCATCCCGCTGGCCGTTGTTGTAGGTATAGGCTCAACCAGCCGCTGGAAAAGTGATGAATTAAAGCGATTTAGCCCACAAACAATAGTGATACTAATTGCTAGTTTAATATTGAGCGCTATATTCACCTCGATTTTATCTACTGATGGCTTTGAAATCGGCGGCTTTGCCGGCCTAGCGTTAGGCCTATGGGTAATACTTTGGAGTATTCACAGCATTCTTGATCGGCTAAAAAACCAAACTGATAAATTTACTGGCTTAAGAAAGATTCCAGCCTCAATTTGGGGTATGAGTGTCGCCCATTTTGGTTTGGGGATTTTTGTAATCGGCGTTGCCCACGTAAATACCTATAGCCAAGAAAAAGATATTCGCCTGCAACCTGGCGAAGTCTATGAAATGGCCGGTTATGAATTCACCTTTAACGGCGTAACTAAGGTTAGAGGGGAGAACTATGTCGCTGATCAAGGCAATTTTATAGTTGCGGCCAAATCAGGCTCAATGTTTAAGCTCGAACCTCAAAAACGATTTTACTCATCTGGCAACCCTATGACTGAAGCCGCTATTAACACCACCTTAGGCCGCGATGTCTATGTGTCGCTGGGCGAAGATCTAAAAGATGGAGCTTGGAGTGTCAGGCTTTACTTAAAATCGTTTGTCGCTTGTATATGGCTTGGTGGCCTGATAATGGCTCTTGGCGGTTTAATTGCGACTGCCGACAAACGCTATCGACGGCCTGTTAAAAAGATGACCAAGCAGCAAATCGCTGACGTTAATCCCGCTAGCTTAACCGTAAATAGCTGATCCAATGAAAGTTAAATACCCTAATGAAACTTAAATACATAGTACCTCTGCTGGCATTTTTCGGTCTCGCGGTTTTATTAGCTAAGGGATTGACGCTTGATCCCAAAGCGATACCGTCGACTCGTATCAACAAGCCGGCGCCGAGCTTTGAATTGCCTGTGCTATCGAATGCCAACGAGAAGTTTCGCCCCGAAGACCTGAAAGGCCAGCGTTGGGTTCTCAATGTATGGGCGTCTTGGTGCGTTTCATGTCGGTATGAGCACCCTATTCTTAATGATATGGCGCGGGCTGGGCTAGCGCCAATTGTTGGCTTAAATTACAAAGATCAAGATGATGAGGCGGCCCAATGGTTAGCCGAGCGCGGAGATCCTTACTATAAAGCCGTAACAGACAATAACGGTCGCGTTGGCATTGACTGGGGCGTAGTCGCTGTGCCTGAAACGTTTATTATTGATGAGCAAGGCAATGTGATCTACAAACATACAGGGCCAATCACTCGCGAGTTGGTCAACAGCGAGATGATTCCCCTGTTAAGCGTCAATAATCAATAAAGTGCTATCAACTAATCGACTATTTGAAACATGAAACACCTTTTTTATACATTTGCATTGCTGCTTTCTCTACTTGTATTTCCGAGCGATAGCACAGCGTCTATTGAAGTCGTAGAATTTGATACGGCCAGTCAAGAACAACGATACCGAGAGCTGATTCAGGAGCTACGCTGCCTGGTGTGTCAAAACCAAAATCTCGCTGGTTCGGATGCGCCTCTGGCGAAAGACCTGAGAGAGATCGCCGCAAAGATGATCCAGCGTGGTGATAGCGATGCTGATATCAAAACCTTCATGCGCTCTCGTTACGGCGACTTTGTGCTGTATGAGCCGCCTTTCAACTGGTCAACCGCGTTCCTTTGGCTAGGCCCCTTTATACTTTTATTGCTCGTAGTTATTGGCTTAGTGCTGAATATTAGACGCCGACAGCAAGAGGAACTATTCAAGCCGACTCATGCAACCAACGATGCCGATCAAATCAAAGTGCGTAACCTAATGCGCGATACACCATCGTTGAAACCCAACGAAAGTGAAAAACCAAAGCGTTAAACCCCGCAAACCAATTAGAGTAACCACCCATGACTCCATTTATTATAGCCGCTGCGGTAATCACCCTTATCGCCTTAGGCATACTCATCATGCCGCTGCTACGCACGCGAAACACCGTGTCGTATGAGCGTCAAGCGCAAAATATTCACTACGCCAAAGAACGCTTAGAAGAATTAGAAGCGCAATTAAAGAATGCCAGTATCTCGGCCACCGATTACGAGGCACTAAAATTAGAAATTGAAAGCACACTAGCGCACGACATAGACATCGTAAATAACTCAAACGACACCCAAGTAGCTGGCCCGAGACGATCAAATAAACTAGCTATTGGCCTCATGAGTGTGTTCTTACCACTTTCAGCGCTTGGCTTTTATCTGATAGTGGGGACGCCTGAGGCAATTGACCCAATTGTAGAAAGTGGCCCTTCACAAAAGCAGGTTGACGAGCTAATTGTCGACATTGAGAAGCGCTTAGAAGAAAATCCCAATGACTTAGAAGGCTGGCAGGTTATATCTCAAACTTACCTTTCGCTTGGCCGTTACAGCGATGCTAAACAAGCCTATCAACGGGTTCTTACCCTAGGTGGTGAAACGGCATTTGCCTATGCGTCTCTGGCAGACGCAACCGCGTTAGCCGCCGGTGGACAGGTCACCGAAGAAGCCTCTGAGTATATTCAACGAGCGCTAACTATAGACCCAAATAATCGCCAAGCATTATGGCTGGCCGGTTTGGGCTCGGCTCAGAGCGGCGACCAAGTGATGGCCAAGCAACACTGGAGCCGCTTAATTCCGTTGCTAGACGACGCTCCTCAACAGCAACAAGAACTGCGCGATATCGTCCGTGATAACTTCGGCGATTCGTCAGCTGAGAATGTAGCAACAGAACAAGCCAGTACGCCCGCCCCGACAGCCGAGTTAAGCATCCAAACTGGCCTGACCGTAACGGTAAGTCTTGACGCAGAGATATCTCAACTGGCTGACGCCAACGACTTTGTATTTATCTTTGCCAGAGCATCGCAAGGCCCGCCTGCCCCGCTAGCGGTAAAGCGTTTACGCGTCGCTGATCTACCTACAACGGTCACATTAAGCGACTCAGATGCGATGGTCGCACCCATGACTCTATCTAAGTTTGAAGATGTAGTAGTTAGCGCGAGGGTTTCAAAATCGGGGCAACCGATTGCGCAAGCCGGCGACCTGCAATCAGAAGTAGTGCCAACCAAAAACACCAATACTGAGACAATTGACCTCAACATATCCAACGTTGTTAAGTAGAGTTTCGAGTATTGTTAACGTGGATTTTGAGAATGTAGATAACCGGTTTTGGAAATGTAGATAACCGGTTTTACGAGTGCTGATAACCGGCTTTAAAAGTCTTTAAGAAACTTCTGAGCGATTAGATCCAACGGCGCGTATTAGCTTTGTACTCGGTGAAGTCTTTGCCAAAAAGTGCTTCCATGGCTCGTTCTTCAGGGATGATTTGAAAACGTACCATAAAAGCGACAAACCCCGCGACAGCAATCAAACACCATGCACTACCAAAAAAGACTACCGAGCTGAGAGAGAACAAGACCATACTCAGATACATCGGATTTCGAGTCAGCTTGAAGACTCCTTTGGTCACCAAAAACGTAGCAGTATCTGGTCTCAGAGGGTTAACGGTGGTTTGATTTATCTTAAAGAGCTTGATGGCCAATACGGTTATCACTAATCCTGTGACCACCAGCACAGTTGCGAGCAATGCGTTCAAAGAAAAATCTTTGGCGTATAAACTACGCGCTCGGTCAAAACCAGAGATAAAAAACATACTCACCAGAGTAAATAATAAAACTGCTGGCGGTGGTATTAAGTTCTCTAGTCTATACATAATGTTTTCAGCAAATCCGTTTAACTCAGTTGTCGATAATCACCTTTGAAAAAAACCAAAGGCTTGTCGTCCTCACTCTCATGCTCTAGCACCGCACCAACAATAATAATGTGATCCCCTCCCTCGTATAAATGGGCTGTTTCACAATGGAAACGTGCGCTGACATTAGGTATTTGAGGCACCCGATTTAAGCCGTCAAACCATTCAGCATCGTCGAATACAGTTGCGTCCCAGCTCCGCATCGCAAATAGGTTTGAAGTCTCTTGCTGATCGGCAGTCAATACACTGATAGTGAAATGCTTAGCATCAGTAAATTCTGAAAATCGAGTTGATGATTTATCAACGCACCAAGAAACCAGCGGCGGGTCAAGAGAGACTGACGCAAAGCTATTAGCCGTCATGCCAATCGGCTTACCTTCCTTACATCGAGTAGTAACCACCGTTACGCCGGTAGCAAATTGTCCAAATGCGTCACGCAGTGAACGATGTTGTTTGACTTCAGTCATTATTATTTAAGTATCATTTTTATCAACGGACATTATCAACCTTTTCAGTGATGATTGAAACCAAACGCGCGATTAGCTATGGTTGATTTCTAACTTTTTCAATACTTTACGCAGATTCATGACATACGACAACAATAATATCTTCGCCAAAATTTTAACTGGCGCAATCCCATGCATCAAAGTGTATGAAGATGATCAAACTTTAGCCTTTATGGACATCATGCCGCAAGCCGAGGGTCACACCTTAGTGATCCCCAAAGAAGCCGCCGTCACCATTCATGATTTGTCTGACGACGCCGCTGCAAATTTGATTAAGAAGGTAAAATTGGTCGCCAATGCCGTTAAAAAAGGTCTGAATGCGGATGGAATTACGCTATTCCAACTGAACGGCGAGCCAGCAGGACAAACGGTTCCACATATCCATTTTCATATTTTACCCGGTAGCTATTTAACCGCTAAGGCACATGCCAGTGTGAGTTCTGACGCTGGCGATTTGCAAGCTATCGCAGATAAAATTAGAGCTGCACTTTAGACCGCTATCGAATCGTTAACCGAAACCACTAAAAACAAATGAGCATATGCTCAACCCTGCGGGCAATTTACTGGTAATAACCACGACTTTGATTTCTTTTGATAAACATCGAGATTTGATGCAAGATTGCACTTAATCTCAGATAGTACTCAGACAAATATTCAAATACGTCCAATACCCAATCATTTGCATCCAATATATTCGATAGCTATATACAAGGTTGGCTAAGCACGTGGTTAAATAGCCACGATATTGAATGTTTCTAGTACATTAGCAATAAAATTTAACGAGTGCTGTTTGCTCAACAGGCATTGTGCAGCACTGCAAAACAGCCATAAAGACGGGCATTAATAGTATGGATGAAGCAAAAGAAAGACTAATAGATAAGGCTCTTCTCAACCAATTCGATATTGATCCGTATAAAAAGATATCCGTTGGTTTGATTTTAGTCGCCCATCGACAACTGCAAACCCTCTCTAGGCAAACCGAGGTATCGATCGACGATATGGATAGAGAGTTTTTAGCCGAACAACTATGCAAAGCCGAAGATGCTGAGTCAGAGCGGACTAAAACCAGTAAAACATAATCGAGATAAATACTGGTTTGCTTGACGATAACGAAGCCGCAAACGCTGCCCTCATCGACTCGACCGCGCTCTACTATTTTCATGCCGCCCTGCTATTCAACCAGCGTGGCTATTCAACCAGCGTGGCTATTCAGCCAGCGTGGCTATTCATCCAGCGTAGCTATTCATCCAGCGTAGCTATTCATCCAGCGTAGCTATTCATCCAGCGTAGCTAGGCGCTTTCGACGATTAAACTACCAGCAATATATATGAATCAAAAATTAGTACGAAACGGCTTTATTCTAGCGGCATTGATGAACTTCAGTGTACTTGTTTGGTCGCGCGGATTTACTAATGTTGCGATTAATCAGGCCGACCCTGTTGTGATGTCCAATTTTGGCTTGCTGATGATTATCATCTGGGGCATGGCTTATATTGGCGCGGCGAGCACCATTGCCAATTTAAAGTGGCTAGCTGGGGCTTTTGCCTTGGAGAAGCTAGTTTACGCTGTAATCTGGATTAATTGGCATCTAGAGAATAGTGTGCAAGCACTTTATTCGACAGACACGTTTGCCGGGATTTTTTACAGCATCTATGGCCTAAATGATTTGATTTTTATGCTGTTTTTTACCGCAGTGTTCTTTAAGGAGCCTCTGATCAAGGTGGTTAAAACCCAGGAACCCAAATATGGCGCGCCTTGAACTAAACTGTTGAGGTGCACTTGGTAAAATCGAAATAGTTGACCCTATATCAGCCTAACGAGCTATCTTTCTTCCTACGCGCTCGAAAAAAACCCTTCAACAGAGCCGCACTCTGCTGTTCCATCAGACCAAATTCGATATCACAACGATGATTAAGCTGCGGATGTTGTAGCACATTCAACACGGAACCCGCCGCGCCGGCTCTAGGCTCTCTAGCGGCGATTACCACACGCCCAACTCGGGCATGCACCAAAGCACCAGCACACATTGCGCAAGGCTCAAGCGTGACATACATAGTGGAATTCGGTAATCGATAGTTTTGCTCGGCCTTGCAAGCCAACCCTATTGCTAAAACTTCGGCATGAGCGCAAGCGTCGTTATTGCTGATGGGCGAATTATGAGCCTCACCGATAAGTTCGTTGCCGCTAACGACCACAGCGCCGACAGGCACTTCGCCTATAGCCGCAGCAGATTCGGCTAATTTTAATGCACGATTCATCCATTTTAAATCATCCATCGACTTTTGATCATCCATCGACTTCTGATCTTCTATCATTGGGGACACTCTCAGCGCTTTAAAGGCTGGCTACTCGGCGTTCAATGCCCGCTCGTTGCAGCATACGGGCGGCGATTTCTTCAATTGATAACAAAGTGGTGTCGATATAAGGTATTCGGTATTGGCGGTATAAGGCTTCAGCCTGACGAATTTCATCAACGCAGGTTCTCAATGCTGCGTAATGACTATTTGGCTTACGCTCGTGACGAATTTCAGCTAAGCGGGCTGGGCGAATAGTTAAACCAAACAGCTTCTTTGTGTGGTCCTTGAGCGCATCGGGAATTCTGTTTAGCTCGAGGTCGTCGGGGATAAGTGGGTAATTCGCGGCTTTAATGCCGTATTGCATGCCTAAATAAACACTCGATGGTGTTTTTCCGGTGCGCGATACGCCGATAAGAATGATATCTGCATCAGCGTAACGGTGCAGGTGCATACCGTCGTCATTGGCTAGGGCAAAATGGACCGCGTCTATGCGTTGCATGTAGTTTTCATCGGCTACACGGCTGTCTTCTTTAAAAATTGCTGGGTGACCAACGGTATGTGCCGATAACACCCCAAGCTCTTCTTCCAACGGCGACAAGAAGGTTGAAAAAATATCGATATAGAAACAGTCGCAACTGCGCAATAGTTCACTGGCTTCGGTATTCAGAATGGTATCGATAACAATCGGCCGCTCCGCTGAGGTTTGAGCTTCTTGATTAATTTCATTGGCGATGCGCTGCGCTTTCTCCTGTGTATCAATAAACGGCTTGGTAACACTCTCGAACTGAATGTGTGGAAACTGAGCCAATAAGCTGCGACCGAGGTTTTCGGCGGTCATGCCTGTGCTATCAGAAAGGAAAAATACTTTACGTTTCATCGATTATTTTTGGCGAAAATAGTTAAAGGAAAATAGTTATGTGAAATGTTGGCTATCGCTTCTGTCTGCGCGCGCTCATGGTAAACTATGGTTCCATGAATTAAGTAATCCACGATAGAGGATTAGATTTTGACTACGGTTGACATGCAGTACATTCTTCAATTCGATCAGCTTACCATAAACGACGTCGAAAGAGTCGGTGGCAAAAATGCCTCATTGGGCGAGATGATTGGTAACCTAACCGCGTTGGGTGTGTCAGTGCCGAACGGCTTTGCCACTAGCGCTGACGCTTATCGCGAGTTTCTCGCAACCGACGGCTTAGACAAGCGAATCAATGCGCGGCTCGACGCTCTCGATGTTGACATTATTGCCGATTTAACTTCGGCCGGTACGGATATTCGCCAGTGGATTATCGATACTCCATTTCCAGTGGCTTTCGATGCCGCGCTTGAATCGGCTTTCACAGCAATGCAAGGCGGCAACGAAAACCTTAAGGTTGCGGTGCGCTCCTCGGCAACCGCTGAAGACTTACCCGATGCCTCGTTTGCCGGTCAACAAGAAACGTTCTTAAACATTGAAGGCTTAAGCTCGGTTAAACATGCGGTGCACGAAGTATTTGCCTCGCTGTTTAATGACCGCGCCATTTCCTACCGCGTACATCAGGGCTATGCTCATGAAAACGTAGCATTATCGGCCGGCATTCAACGTATGGTTCGTAGCGAGACGGGTTCGGCTGGGGTAATGTTTACCCTAGATACTGAATCGGGTTTTGACGATGTTGTATTCATCACCTCGTCTTATGGCTTGGGTGAGACAGTGGTACAAGGTTCGGTCAACCCTGACGAATTCTATGTACACAAACCAACTCTGGCTGCAGGCCGCCCAGCGGTTGTACGTCGTAATTTGGGCAGTAAGTTGATCAAAATGATCTACTCAAATGAGACTACCGCCGGCCGCTCTGTTAATACCGTTGAAGTAGATGTTGCCGAACGCCAACAGTTTTCGATTAGTGACGCCGATGTTGAATCATTGGCTAAGCAAGCACTTATCATCGAAAAGCACTATGGACGGCCAATGGACATCGAATGGGCCAAAGATGGTGATGATCAGCAACTGTATATAGTTCAGGCTCGACCTGAAACAGTAACTAGCCAAGCCGATGTTAACGTTAAAATTACCTACAAGCTAAACCAACAAAGCGAGGTTCTTGCTGAAGGCCGATCAATTGGCCAACGTATTGCTTCAGGCAAGGTTCGTAAGGTACTCAGCATCGAGCAAATGGACATCGTGCAAGAAGGCGATATCTTGGTCACTGATATGACGGATCCCGACTGGGAGCCAGTGATGAAACGAGCCGCAGCGATTGTTACTAATCGTGGCGGCCGAACCTGCCACGCAGCAATTATTGCGCGTGAGCTCGGGGTTGCAGCGATTGTTGGTTGCGGCGATGCAACCGAGAAACTTGAAGATGGCGCGCCAGTGACTGTCTCTTGCGCTGAGGGCGATACGGGCTTTATCTACGCTGGCGAACTCGACTTTGAAAAACAAGTCACGCGCTTAGATAAAATGCCGGATATCCCGTTCAAGATTATGCAGAACGTCGGCAACCCTGATCGAGCATTCAGTTTCGCGCAGTTACCACACGAAGGTATTGGCCTAGCGCGTTTGGAGTTCATCATTAATCGCATGATTGGGGTACACCCAAAAGCATTGATCGAATACGACAAACAGTCACCTGATGTAAAGTCTATTATTGACGAGTACAAAGCCGGTTATAACTCCCCTACTGACTTCTTCGTTAAGAAGCTGTCAGAAGGTATAGCCACGCTGGGTTGCGCCTTTAGCCCCAAGCCGGTGATCGTACGTTTATCTGATTTCAAGTCGAACGAATACGCACACATGGTCGGTGGCCACGACTACGAACCAAATGAAGAAAACCCAATGCTGGGCTTCCGTGGCGCCTCGCGTTACATTGCACCAAGTATGCAAGATTGCTTCGAGTTAGAATGCCAAGCGGTTAAGTACGTTCGTGATGAAATGGGCTTAACCAATATTGAAATCATGATTCCCTTCGTAAGAACCACCGACGAAGCATCTCAAGTGATTGATTTGCTGGAAAAAAATGGTTTGAAACGTGGTGAAAACGGGCTCAGGATAATCATGATGTGCGAGCTGCCAGCTAATGCCTTACTGGCTGACGAGTTCCTAGAATATTTCGACGGTTTCTCGATTGGCTCAAACGACATGACTCAACTAACACTCGGCTTAGATCGTGACTCGGGCATCGTCTCTCATCTTTTTGATGAACGTAACCCAGCGGTCATGAAAATGATATCGATGGCGATTGCGGCCTGTAACAAAGCCGGTAAGTACGTCGGAATTTGTGGCCAAGGCCCAAGTGATCACCCTGAACTTGCCGAATGGTTGTTTAAGCAAGGTATTGATTCAGTATCACTTAATCCTGATTCGGTTGTCGAAACTTGGGAGCGTTTAGCTAAGTTATAGGTTCGTCATCTAGACTCGCCATATAGGCTAGCGAATAGACTCGAGCGTTAGGCTTAACGCTTAGCGACCGATCAAAGCGCTAGTAACGATTTGATAATGAAAAAAGCCGCAAACCCAGTCCGTGATAATTATCAGACTCGGTCGCGGCTTTTTATCTTACTGTTTCTTACTGGTGCGGCTGTTTCTTAATGCTGCCTAAGTATTAGCCTGTAAGTGCGCGACAACCTTATCGCCGAATTCTTCGGTCGATAACATCGTTACTCCGCTGCCTGGCTTAGACAAATCTGAAGTCGAAAAGCCATCAGCAAATACGCTTTGCATTGCGTCCCACACATTGCGAGCCTCATCAACCATGCCAAAGCTATACTCCAACATCATCGCCATTGAGCCGATCATTGAGTAGGGGTTAGCCACTTGCTTGCCAGCAATATCCGGTGCCGAGCCGTGCGACGGTTCGTAATACGCTTTACCGTCATGACCAAGACAAGCCGATGGCATAAGGCCTAGCGAGCCCAAAATACCGCCTCCTTGGTCACTCAATATGTCACCAAACATATTTTCCATTACCATGACGTCGAATTGCGTTGGGTTTAAACACAAGGCTGTGGCAGCCGCATCAACGAGGTTATGAATCACGGTCACGTCTGGATATTGCGGTGCTATTTCTTCAAGCACTTCGTTCCACAGTACGCTTGATTTGAGCACATTACTCTTATGAATATTGTGCAAAACCTTTTTGCGGCCTTGAGCGAGCTTGAAGCCTCGATGCAAAATATTGCTAATTTGGTCTTCGTCGTACTCTAATACTTCACGTACGAAACGCTTACCGTTTTCATCAACACCGGTTTCTTTTTCGCCGAAATACAAACCGCCAACTAATTCACGCACCATGATCATATCAATGCCGTCACCAATAACCTCCGCTTTTAACGGCGAGAAATGGGCCAAAGCCTTAGGTAAATACACTGGCCGAAAGTTTGCATAGGTATTAAGACGCTTACGCAATGGCAGTAACGCGCCGCGTTCAGGTTGTTCGTCAATCGGGATTTGTTTGGATTCTTCATGATTCAAACCGATTGGGCCTTTAACTACCGCATCAGCGATGTCAACTAACAGCTTTGTCTCTTGTGGAAATGAGCTTCCGTGACTAAACCATGCACCAGCACCAAAGGGGGCTTCTACTAATTCAAACTCGACATCGTTACGAGCTTCGATGACTTTAAGGACTTTAACGCCCTCTTTCATGATTTCAGGGCCGATGCCGTCGCCAGCCAAAATGGCAATTTTATATTTATTCACTGTAAATGCTGTGGTTAGTTATTCGAATCGCGCTGAATTCTAGCTGATTTTCCGCTGATCTCGAAGGGACTATAGAGAAATAACAATCTTATTGCTTCATATACCCAGCATAAGCATGAATAAATCAGTAATCTGCCATGTTAGACATCAACATAATCAACTAGGTGAGATTTACTTCAACATCGACTGTTCTATACTTAAGCAACTGAAACTAAGAAAGTACTGTCGTGAAATATCAAAACCTCCTAAAAAAGTCGATTACGCTGGCCCTATTTGCCGGTGTAAGCATCATCTCAACCAATGCATTAGCTCAAGAAGACGCTAAGTTAAGTTATAAAACTGAGAAAATCACCGACACTATTTATATGCTGTCAGGTGACGGTGGCTTTACCGGTGGTAACGTGGCCTTAAGTGTCGGTAGCGACGGCGTTGCGCTGATCGATAACGGCCTTTCCAGCACCATCGATATCTTAAAGGCTGAGATCGCCGAGATAACTGAACAACCGATTGACTACATGATTAACACTCATATTCATGGTGACCACATCGGCAACAACCACGTCTTTGGCAAAGATGGAGCCAAAATCGTAAGCCATGAAAACCTCAGAGCATCGCTTATCAAAGATGAGAAAAACGGTGGCCCAGTATCGTTCCCAGTGCTCACCTTCAATGACCGAATGACAATTCACTTAAACGGCGATGCGGCACAAATCATGCATTTTGATCGTGCCCATACCGATGGCGATGCGGTAATTTACTTTAAGAACGATAATGTTCTGCATACTGGCGACGTTATGTTCAACAAGGTTTTCCCCTTTATTGATAGTAAAAACGGTGGCAGCGTCGATGGCGTTATCCGGGCGCTTGAAGCCATTGCTGGGATGATCAATGATGAGACTAAAGTCATTCCTGGTCATGGCCCATTGGCGAATAAGGCCGATGTGCTAAGCACATTGGCAATGATGAGAGACGCCAAGGCCTTGGTTGGCAACATGGTCGCCGCTGGTAAAAGTGATAGCGAGGTGCTCAAAGCTAACCCGCTAGCCGTCCATGATTCTTATAGTTGGGGCTTTATCTCAACTGAGAAGATGACTGAGCAAGTGTTAGCTGAGTTTAAGAAATAGTCGACGATAAGGGCCTGTCGGATGATGATTTGCGTCAGGAGAAAGTGGTACAACTCGCTAGCTCGCCCTTCGGGGAGGCTAGTTTATCGTTTATTTGAGACGTAATGGTTATTCCATTGCTCGAAAATAAACGGAAAAATAGACCAATTTCTCGCTTTCGCACTAGTAAAATTCATTGTCCGACAGGCCCTTTAATTAAAAAAGCCCACTGACAAATCCCTGTCAGTGGGCTTTTTAATGTTTGAATTCAGCCGTTGGCTTTCTTTGCTCTACACCTTTAGCTCATTTTCGCTTACCAAAATGCCGTTGTTATCGGAATAGATCCAATTGCCGGAGCGAATAGTATGCCCAGCAAAGCTAACATCAACATTTAAGTCACCTAAGCCCCGCTTGTCGGTTTTCATTGGATGGATATTCAACGCCTTGACACCCAAGGCAGTGGCCGCTATTTCATCACAATCTCGTATACAGCCATTGATGACTAAACCTGCCCAGCCATTGCTAGCGGCCTTCTCGGCTAACATGTCACCTAGAATAGCCCGGCGCAGAGAGCCCCCGCCATCCATCACAATCACCCGTCCATTACCCGATGTGCCCACTAGCTGCTTAACGATTGAATTGTCTTCAAAGCATTTAATCGTCACCGCCTCGCCATAAAAACTATCGAGGCCACCATAATTATTAAAAATAGCATCTAAAATGCCAATCTTACCGGCAGCAATCTGCTCTTCATAAGCATCACAAAGATCTGGGGTGGAAATTTTTTTAGTCATTTTTTTCTCACATTAGCGTGTTCGAAGGGACAGTGACGACACGCGTTGCCACAACATCGGCCACGCGCAGAGTGATAGGCCTCAGTAAACACCATGAAGCCATTTTCCATATAGTAATGGATGTCTTCTTTAAGCACTGGAATTGGCCAACGAGGCCCCTCTGAGGAGGCATCGTCGGCCATCGCGGTATTATCATTTTTCATAAGTTGATCCTAATCAAGTTTCTAAGGTTTATACAGTCGCTTTCTAGTTGCTTTCTAGTTGCTTTCTAGTTGCTATAGGACCACTTAAGTACTGCGACGGTATTGCCCGCCAACGTCGAAGAATGCATCTGTAAGCTGCCCTAAGGAACAGTGCCGAACCGCTTCCATCAAGGCTTCAAAACCATTGCCATTGTCATTTATGATTTGTTTTATATCGACTAACGCTTGCACTGATTGATCTGCATGACGTTGTTGAAAATCGGCCAAGCGGCTAATCTGATCTTGCTTTTCCTGATCGGTTGAGCGCGCCAATTCCACCTCAAATTCTTCCTCCTTAGCGTCAGGTAAAAAGGTATTTACCCCGATTAGCGGATAACTACCGTCGTGCTTTTTAGTTTCATACTTCATTGACTCTTCTTGTATGCGACTACGTTGATAACCGGTCTCCATCGCGCCCAAGACACCGCCACGATCCGAAATTCTCTCGAATTCTTGCAGCACCTGCTCTTCGACTAAATCGGTCAATTCATCAACGATAAAAGCCCCTTGACTAGGGTTTTCATTTTTTGCCAATCCAAACTCTCGGTTAATAATCAATTGGATAGCGAGCGCTCTGCGCACCGACTCTTCGCTCGGCGTGGTAATGGCCTCATCGTAGGCATTAGTGTGCAGGCTATTACAATTATCGTTAATGGCAAGCAAAGCTTGCAAGGTGGTGCGAATGTCATTGAACTGCATTTCTTGCGCGTGCAATGATCGGCCAGAGGTTTGAATATGATATTTGAGCTTCTGGCTCTTGGCATTGGCACCATATTTCTCTCGCATAGCGACCGCCCAAATACGACG
The DNA here is from genome assembly GCA_046709645.1 of Arenicella sp. Classification (GTDB taxonomy): domain Bacteria; phylum Pseudomonadota; class Gammaproteobacteria; order Arenicellales; family Arenicellaceae; genus Arenicella. Next base: position 38,477 of record JBKEFT010000022.1, on the reverse strand, counting down.
TGCAACACGGCCGATAACCGTGTACTCGGGGTCCATACCGTTGGAAAAGAAAAACGACAGATTGCTGGCGAAGTCGTCTATGTGCATACCGCGTGCAAGGTAGGTTTCAACAAATGTAAAACCATTCGACAAGGTAAACGCTAATTGAGAAATCGGATTAGCACCGGCTTCGGCAATGTGATAACCGGAGATCGATACCGAATAGAAGTTTTGCACTTCGTTTTCGATAAAGTATTGCTGAATATCACCCATCATTCTGAGGCTAAATTCAGTTGAAAAGATACAAGTATTCTGGCCTTGATCTTCTTTTAAAATATCAGCCTGAACAGTGCCACGAACTTGCCTAAGTGCATTGGCCTTTAGCGCCTTATGCTCATCGGCATCTGGCTGACGATCGTTATCGCTAACAAAACGATCAACTTGCTGATCGATCGCGGTGTTCAAAAACATCGCTAAAATTGTTGGTGCCGGGCCATTGATAGTCATTGAGACCGAGGTTGATGGCGCACACAAATCAAAACCATCAAATAACTGCTTCATGTCATCAAGGGTGGCAACTGACACGCCCGAATTACCAATTTTGCCATAAATATCAGGTCGAGTTGCCGGATCAAAACCGTATAGGGTTACTGAATCGAAGGCCGTCGATAATCGTATCGCAGGTGCGTGTTTAGAAAGCCGCTTAAAACGTAAGTTAGTGCGTTTTGGGTCGCCCTCGCCAGCGAACATACGCGCCGGGTCTTCGCCCTCACGCTTAAATGGAAACACTCCTGCGGTATAGGGGAAGAAACCTGGTAAATTTTCACGCTTCATCCAACGCAGTAGTTCACCTGCGTCTCGATATTTAGGCAAGGCCACACGCGCAACGTGAGTCCCCGAAAGACTCTCGCGAGTCAGCTCTGTGGTGATCTGCTTGCCATTAGCTAGAGTGTCGACTCGCGTCTGACCTTGATATCCTTGTTTAACCGACTCCCAGTTACTTAATAAAGCCCTATTTTCGGCCGTCAACGACTGCTTGCGTTGGCCAATCAATTGCTCTAGATCAGCATTACTATCAGCTAAAAGTGCATTGGCGGTTTGTAGCGCTTGACGCTCGCTGGCAAGCTCCGCTTGTGCATCATTAGTTTGATGATAAGCACGTACCGTTTCGCTGATTTCGGCTAAATATCGTTGTCTAGCGCTTGGCACTATTACCGACCGCTCTGATGGAACACGATTATCATTAAAGGGTAACAGCGACTCCCATTGCCGTAAGCCCTTTGCCCTTAACACCGACAACAAGCCATGATACGCGGCGGTAACGCCGTCATCACCAAAGCGCGAGGCAATCGAACCGAACACAGCCAGTTCTGACGGCGGTGTGTCCCATGCATTTAAATTGCGTTGCACTTGCTTGGAGACATCTCGTAATGCATCAGCGGCACCCTTGCGATCAAATTTATTGATTACCACAACATCAGCAAAATCAAGCATATCGATTTTTTCTAGCTGGCTTTGTGCGCCAAATTCAGGTGTCATGACGTACATTGACGCGTCAACAAAGGGCACAATACCAGCATCTCCCTGACCGATACCGGGTGTCTCTACCACGATCAAATCAAAGTCGAATAGCTTAACCGCGGCGATAATATCGCTCAAGTAATCGGGCACTTCGCCAGTCGAGCCACGAGTCGCAATAGAGCGCATATAAATGTTTTCTTGATAAATTGCATTCATGCGAATGCGATCACCGAGTAATGCCCCGCCAGTTTTACGGCGAGTGGGGTCAATCGCCAGCACGGCAACACGCGCAGTGTCACCAGAGTCAATTCTGAAGCGCCTAACCATTTCATCTGTTAGTGACGACTTACCGGCCCCACCGGTGCCGGTAATACCCAAAACTGGCGTTTGCGACGCCGAGTCGCCTTGGTGATCTTCTAGCGCTTTTGCCAGCGCATTTTTAGCCACAGTATTGGTTTCGATATTCGAGATCAGTCGCGAGAGCGCTAAATAATCTCGAGACTCACTGATCAAATCAGACAGCGACGCCGCCGATGGAGCTTGCTCGCGACAGCGATCGACCATGTCTTGAATCATCCCAACTAGGCCTAGCTCCATGCCGTCTTGCGGAGAGTAGATTCTAGCGACGCCATAGGCCTCAAGCTCCTTAATTTCATCGGGGATAATCACCCCACCGCCGCCACCAAACACCTGAATATGCTCGGCGTTGTTCTCTTTGAGCATGTCAATCATGTACTTAAAGTACTCAACATGGCCACCTTGATACGAGCTCATGGCGATGCCTTGTACGTCTTCCTGCAGCGCAGCTTGCACCACTTCGGCGACCGAGCGATTGTGCGCAAGGTGAATCACCTCAACCCCGAGCGATTGTAAAATACGTCGCATTATATTAATCGACGCATCATGCCCATCGAACAAGCTCGCCGCCGTGACAAAACGTAGCGGTGCTTTCGAAGTTACTTTGGCTGGGCTATTTACTGGCTTGAGTTTGCTGTTATTCATAGTGAGAATCTACTTTAGTAAGTGCATCATTGTATGCTTAAGACCATCATGTAAGCGCTTGGTTTCTTTGATTTTTTCAGGATTTGCTAACCAGTAATAAACGATACCTATCACGGTAGCACTAAACTGGGCGGCGATAATATCGGCATCTCGCTTGTGAGCTTCAGAGGTTTCGTCATCATTGAGAACCCAATTGACAACGTCTTGAAAACGCCGCTGGTGGATCTTTTTGATGGTATCACTCAACTCAGATTTCGCGTTTACCGACTCGAACCAAAGCGTATAAAAGGCCCGCAAATGGGCAGGCGCTTCTACGCAAAATTGATAATGTTGATCAACCGCTTTTTCGATAGCGGCAAAACCGGACTGATTACCAGTGGCGTTCTTTAGTTGCTCTAACCAAATATCGCCTACTCGCAAAACAACAAAATTAAACAGATTATCTTTACAGCCGAATCTGTGACTGGCGAGCCCTCGGCTGTAACCAGCCAATACCCCAACATCACTTAAGCTAGTCGCAGCAGGACCATGTTGGTTAACTAAGGCGACCGCCGTATCAAACATTTTTCTGTCGGATATTTCAGTGCGCTCGGCCTGCGTTAATCGAGCCTCTCTAAGTGTAATTGAGGAGGCCATTAGCCTTTGGTTATGAAAGTCATTAGCTTGTGGTTATGAACGTCATTAGCTTGTGGTTATGAACGTCATTAACCTTTAATTGAAGAGCCATTAGCCAGTGATTTGCAGAGTAATTAATCACTTTAAGAAAATGCCGCAGCGCTAAGTTCACAACCGATATCAGCACCAGCAATTACAGCATCGCCATAGGCCGTCGCACGTGGCAACAGTTGATTGATAAAGAACCGAGCGGCCAAAACCTTGTTAGCATAAAACTGCGTATCACCAACACCTGATTCAACCCTAGCTTGAGCAATCTCAAACGAGCGAAGGTGATACCAAGCGCCACAAACGTAGCCCATTTGCATCAAAAAGTTAAAGCTAATCGCACCTTCAAAATTCGCATTTTTACCCGAGTTTTCTAAAATATAGGTCGCTGTTTGCTGCAATGAGTCTTTATATTTAGCGAATTGGGTGACCAATTCGGTGCTTGCTCCGAGACTGTCAATCGTTGCGTTCATTTCTGCCATCAACGCATTAAACCCCGCAGCACTATCACGCAGTAGTTTTCGTCCAACTAAATCATTCGCTTGAATACCGTTGGTACCCTCATAAATTGCGGTAATGCGAGCGTCCCGATAATGTTGCGCCACACCCGTTTCCTCGATAAAGCCCATGCCCCCATACACCTGAATGCCCAACGAGGTCACTTCATTTACCAGTTCAGTACACCAAGCCTTAGTAATCGGAGTTAGCAATGCGAACTTAGTTGAGTGATAGTCACGCTCTTCTTCAGTGTTAGCGTGACCACGCAGATCATGCGACATCGATGCGTCGAAACAGACCGCTCTCATAGCATCGGTCATCGACTTCATTTGCATCAACATACGCTGCACATCAGGGTGGCCAATAACTGTCGTCGGCTCGCCAGTTTCTGGATTACGGCCTTGTACTCGTGTTTTGGCATAGTCTAAAGCATCTTGGTAAGCACGCTCTGAGAGTCCGACTCCCTCAAGACCCACCTCTAAACGAGCGTGGTTCATTAAGGTAAACATGCAGTTCAAACCCTGCCCTGGCTCGCCGATCATGTAGCCAACGGCGCCGTCGTTATCACCGAAGCTCATTACACAGGTTGGGCTAGCGTTAATACCAAGCTTCTCTTCAGTCGAGACCACGGTAAGATCATTACGCCCGCCTAAGCTGCCATCTGGATTCACTAGGAACTTCGGCACCAAGAATAGCGACAGGCCTTTTACACCTGCGGGAGCATCGACCAAGGGTGCTAAGACAATATGAATAATGTTTTCGGTCATATCGTGCTCGCCCCAAGTAATGTAGATCTTTTGTCCCTTAATTAGGTAGTGATCACCATTTGGGGTGGCTTTAGTTTTCAGGTTTGATAAGTCCGATCCCGCATGCGATTCGGTAAGATTCATGGTTCCCGACCAGTTTGCGCTAATCATATCTGGCAAGAATTTCTCGCGAAGCTCTTCACTTCCATGCGCTACTAAGGCATCAATTGCACCAGCACTCAACATTGGGCAGAGCGCCAACGCCATGTTTGCGCTGTTCCAGAATTCACTGGCGGCCATGTGCAGGGTAAACGGTAAACCTTGACCGCCATACTCTGTTGGTTGTGCCAAGCTCAGCCAACCGTTTTCAATAAACATCGCATACGCTTCCTTAAAGCCATCCGGCGTTTTCACCTCACCATTACTTGCTTTACTATGCTGTATGTCGCCAATGCGATTCAATGGTGCAATTACGTCAGCGGCAAATTTACCCGCTTCTTCGACCACAGCCTCAATTAACTCAGGCGTAGCTTCGGCAAAACAATCAATAGAAGTAAGTTGATTTATATTCAATAAATCATTGATAACAAAAGAAATTTCGGAAATAGGAGCTTTGTAATCAGCCATTTGGACTGCCTTCAGGTATATTAGTTAGAATTTACCTGATCAAACTTACTTGTTTGTAACAAGTAAGTCAAATAACCCAATCAACTTGTCTGAATTTTGACGCCTGCAGCTACTCTAATTTAATAGCCGTTTGAGTTAAACTGCTCATCCCGAATCTCGCCCACACCCTATAAAGTGCCAATAAAATCAAAAAAAACTACGCCGTTGAGGCCAACTCGCACAAAGGATGCCAACTGCGGTCGCCGCCGTGACGGCACCAAGCATCAGGCGATACTTCAAGCAACACGGGAGCTACTTGAAGAGAAAGGCTATCGCGGCCTTTCGTTAAAGTCGATCGCAAGTCGCTCTAAAGTATCGCGTAATGTGCTCTACAATTGGTGGGACGGTGACATCACCAGCATCGTCGAAGAAGCCCTATTACCCGACGTCAGTGCTTGGCCCATGCCGGACAACGGCAACTTTATGCAAGACATAGAGCAATTTTTAGAGCTCACCATTGATGCCATTCATAAACCCAATGTATTAAAAGGCTTTCTTATCTTAGCCTCGGAAGTGGTCAACGACAAGAACGAGCTAACTCAGACCAGCCGCTACTTCCGCGCACCCTATGCCCGAATGGTTGGGCGCATCATCAAAAATGCCGAGAAACGTGATGAGATTGCCAAAGGTTTAGAGCCAAAACTGATAGCGCAGATGCTGTCCGGTAGCGTGATGCAATTTGCTATTAGTAAAAATCCCGGCAAACGCAAGACCAAGGCGGTGCTTTGCCAGTTTGTAATGAAAATTGCAGCCAAATGAGTTGACACTTTAAAGCTGGCTGATAGCTATAGTTGAAATTTATAGCTCACAGGGAATAGCTCAAAGGTCGAGAACAAGGCATCAGCTCTACCGACAAGGATTGTATACACATATCAAATATTAAAATCTATTTAGCGCAATTACAGCCATAAAACCAAGATATTGTTGACAATAAGGACTCAAAACGGCACACTTTGCGGCCTATGAATAAGCCCTCCTCCAGCGTTGCAGAGATACAAAACCAGACCGATGACAAAACCTTAAGTGGCCAAACTACCTTGGCGTTACGTGAGGCGATTATCAAAGGCGATATCGCCCCTGGGGAAAAACTAAATGAACCGAAGCTAGCTGAACAATTTCAAGTAAGCCGTGGGCCGTTGAGAGAAGCGATCCGGCGCTTGGTAGCCATGCGCTTGGTTAAACATGTACCGCATGTCGGAGCCACAGTGGTGACTCTTGAGCTGAAAAGTATTTTAGAACTTTACGACGTACGTGAAGCATTAGAAGGCAAAGCCGCGGCGCTTGCAGCTGAAAATATGAGCCAGCAAGACATCGCAAAGTTACGATCTTTACTGGAACTTCATCGCCAGCACTCTGAAGATAATCCAGGGCAATACATGCAAACCGACGGCGACTTTGATTTTCATTATCAGATCATTAAAGGCAGTGGCAACCAATTACTAACAGACCAACTATGCGACGAGCTATATCATTTGATTCGCATGTTTCGTTTTCAGACAAGTCGATTTAAATCCAGATCGAACCGAGCATTAATTGAACACGAGCAATTGATCTATGCGATTGAACAGCGCGACCCACAACTCGCCGAAATGCTAATGCGCAAGCACATTGCGCGAGCCAAAACAGCGATAAAGCAAGCACTAGGCAATATCGAGTCAAGCGACATTGAACCCAGCTCGGTGAAATAGTTCGGTGAAATAGTTCGGTGAAATAGTTCGGTGAAATAGTTCCGGGAAATAGTTCCGGGAAATGGTTCGGTGAATTAGCCCGATGGCCTAGTTCACAGCAAGCCGCTTGCGTAACACTAATCCGTTTTATCAAAGAGAACCGTAAAGAAAACTAGCAGAACTACTTAAATAGAACTAAGAGAACCATGACGATGACCCAAATTACTCCTGGCCAGCGCTTTCGACAAGCCTTAGACGACAATTCGCCTTTGCAAATCATGGGCACTATCAATGCCTATACAGCTCTAATGGCCACCAAGATCGGACATCAGGCAATCTACATTTCCGGTGGCGCTTGCGCCAATGCCTCCTACGGGCTACCCGATTTAGGTATGACCAGTATGAATGATGTGCTCGAAGACGCTAGGCGTATCACCGCCGTGGTCGAGGCTCCGCTGATGATCGATATAGACACAGGCTGGGGTGGCGCATTTAATATTGCGCGAACCATTAAAGAGAGTGTTCGCGCAGGGGTTGCGGCGGTGCATATCGAAGACCAAGTAGCCGCTAAACGCTGCGGCCACCGCCCGAATAAAGAAATTGTTAGCACCGCCGAAATGGTCGATCGAATTAAAGCCGCGGTGGATGCAAAGACTGATGACAGTTTCTTTATCATGGCCCGCACAGACTCATACGCCGGTGAAGGCTTGCAGTCTGCGGTAGATCGCGCCGGTGCCTACGTTGACGCTGGCGCTGATGGCATTTTTGCTGAAGCGATGGCGACCCTAGAAGAATATACCGCCTACGACAAAGCGGTCGACGCGCCGCTGCTGGCAAACATGACCGAATTCGGCATGTCACCGTTATTCAGTACTAAGGAGCTTGCGGCGCATGGCGTAGACATGGTGCTATACCCGCTGACCGCCACCAGAGCAATGAATAAGGCCGCTGAAATGGTCTACCGAGATGTGCTTGAGAAGGGCCATCAACGCGACGTAGTCGACGCCATGCAAACTCGCATGGAATTGTATGACTATTTAAATTATCACGAATACGAAAACACTTTAGATAAGTTGTTTTCAGAAGGAAAATCTTAGGAGGCAACACACATGGCAACTGATAAAAAACTTTCTGGCGCTGGCTTACGCGGCCAAGTCGCTGGCCAAACCGCTCTATGCACCGTCGGCACTCAAGGCTCAGGCCTAAACTATCGCGGCTACGATGTCGATGACCTAGCCGATAATTGCATCTTTGAAGAAGTCGCTCACTTAATCCTCAAAGGCCACCTGCCAACTCAAGCGGAGTTAGACGCATACCAAGTCAAGCTTCACGGCTTACGTGACTTACCAGCCGCGCTGAAAACAGGCTTAGAACTGATTCCGGCTGATGCTCACCCGATGGACGTGATGCGAACCGGTGTTTCTTTACTCGGCAACCTCGAGCAAGAAACCAGCTTCGAGCAACAGGGTGACAAAGTAGATCGTATCTTAGCCCTACTCCCAGCGATGGTTGTTTATTGGTATCGTTTTGTCAAAGATGGCACGCGTGTGAGCACGGACACCGGTGCAGCTACCATTGGCGGCCACTTCTTACACATGCTACACGGTAAAAAGCCAAGCGCACTGCATGAGCAAGCGATGAACGTATCATTGATACTTTACGCCGAGCACGAATTTAACGCATCAACCTTTAATGGTCGCGTAGCCGCATCAACGCTTACCGACATTCACTCTGTGATTACCGGCGCAATCGGCACCTTACGCGGCCCACTACACGGCGGTGCCAATGAAGCGGCAATGGAGATGATTAAACAATGGTCGTCAGCCGACGAAGCCGAAGCCGCAATCATGCAAAAGCTGGCCAACAAAGAACTGATCATGGGCTTTGGCCACGCGGTCTATAAAGAGCGAGATCCAAGAAATGCAATCATCAAAAAGTGGTCTGAAAAGCTTGCCGAAGATGCTGGCGACTCAGTTCTCTACCCCGTATCGGTTCGCTGCGAAGCCGTAATGAAACGTGAAAAAGGCATGTTCTGCAACGCTGACTTCTTCCACGCGTCGGCTTACAGCTTTATGGGTATCCCTACTGGCTTATTCACGCCTATTTTCGTAATCTCACGAGTAACCGGTTGGGCCGCACACGCTTTTGAGCAACGCGCTAACAATCGTATTATTCGCCCTAGCGCTGAATACACCGGGCCAGAACATCGTAAAGTCGAACCGATCAGCGAACGCGGTTAACAGCTAAGTTAGTTGAAGCGTTAAGTTAGTTAGAAAAACAAAAAGGGCTGAGTACTTAATAACTCAGCCTCTCTTAATTTAAATCAAACCCAAGTTCTGAACCTAGGTCTACACTGAATCGAATAATTCAACCTCAGGTGCCGCGGACACACAACTACCCAACTCGGCACCAATACGTTTGTAATACTCAGTCTTAGCATGTGCCGCCAAGGCATCCTCGTCGGCGTACTGTTCAAGCACCATGTAAAGTAGAGGGTCTTCACGAGATTGATGCAGCGCGTAAAAGTTGCAGCCATCTTCGTTACTGTTAACAGCCTCTTCCAGCTGTTTAAATAGCGCTTCAAACTCGTCATTCTTGCCCGGTTGAACGCGTAACTTCGCGGTAACTCCAATTGCCATTTCGTGCCTCTTTATTGATTTAAAGTCTTTGTCAAATATGATGCTAACAGCATGGCACATAGACAACAAGGCTAGCCGCCACCTCTAGCTCGGGGTACAGCAGGTCTGAGGATTAATAATGAGACGCCGATAGCAGACTAAGGTTTAAAAACTAAATTTTCTCGGCAATATCTATAAAGCGCTCTAAGACACCTAAAGGAGTACGTTTCTCGAGGACTCATATGATCAGGTTCGGAAATTATTTAGTAATCGATGAATTCCGCTCAACAGCGAGCCAATCACTGGGTGCTCCGCTTCGAAGTCTACCATCAGGCCGCTGACCTGTTCAGCCAGAGCAGAATACTGATCAAAAGTGTCGGGATAAAGTACTTGCTGTTCCAGTGATTCAATAATTTCATCCAGTCGATTCTGGTATTCAGTGTCTACTATGCCTGAGCCTTTTCTCTGCTCTTTCAGCTGTGTTAGAAAATCATGTAGATCTTGGTTGCTCATGAATCAATACTCCTTGGAAAAGCCGATTAGTGGAATCAAGTATTGCTGAGATGGCGGATTAATTCAACATAAGTAAATTAAAGCCAGTAGCCGTTTTTTCGATTCAAGAGCTCCGTATTGACTAAGTAGAAACCTACTTTCTGAACCAATTGTGTGCGGACAGCAAATTGTGTACGGACAGCCATCACTAAATCGTTGATTTTCATCATTCTTAGCATGGATGCCCCGCTAGTGGTTCCTCCCTCCCTCGATATTTCTTGTTTAGCAAACACGCATTTTAGTTCTAGTCTGCATCTATGGCTTTACCTGTGCTGAATTTTCGACTATCGATTTCTTCTTAGCGGATCGAAACACTATTTTTGGTATACCTTTATCAATGATGTAAGCAAAAAAATGGGGTACTACATTCGCCGAACCGAGTTCTGGTACGCTACGATCAATAATAACAACCAATTCATCATCAACCCAAACAGGCTTTTTAGGTTTTAAGCCAATTGAGCCCGAGGTTTCCTGCTGGGAATAAATTACTAAATTCTTCTTCGAGAAATTAATTTTTTGGTATTGCAATGCTTGCAGTAAACTTTCTTGTCTATGCCTGTACTCTTCACCTATCAAACTCAAATACTGATTTAGCTGAGCTTGAGATTCGAGAACATAAGTCGGTTGATCAAAAAAATTAACCCGGCTGTCAAAAGGGATTCGTGAAATTTCACTTTCTGAAGCATCACGAGCCTTACTCAATGGGAAAGGCTTCCAAATACCACGAGCTAACTTAAGATCATGATGAAACTCATAATCTTTCATCAGCTTTACTCTTCGATCGCGCATTAGCATTTGCGCAGACGAGCTATTTAGCGTTACAAGAAACTCACTACCGTCTGTGCGTATTATTCGATAATCATGTGGCTTCAATGCACCGATCACAGCGTCAAAGTCACTGGCTTGATCTAACTCGACATGGACATTTACTTCTGACTTCTTGGTAAGAGCTTCTGATATTTCCTGGTAATAGCCTTTTATTAAAAACTCACTCTTATACCTACCTTCATACTGAGGCCTTGAAAGCCTAACCACTGAGTGATTTGGTGACTCCTTAACGGCGATACCTTCACTAACACCAGCGAAGACTATATCTACAAACTTTGGGTGATCAATAAGGTCATTAACCAACGCCCGATTAATAAAAAGATCTATTTTTTCGTAGTACCTATTAGTGTTGCGGCTCTCAGCAAACACCGGCTCGCCAAAGGTTTTTAACTGAAGACGGCTTCTTTCATCTTCGCTTAACCCGTCTATTAAAGACTTCAAATGAGGCCCGATAATAGACTCTCGATGTTGATACACGTCAAACTCTATTGGAACCTCTTGCGTAACATCAAACAACACAGTTACATAAATGGGCCCATATCGATTTGCAAGCCGGAAGTACTTATCTTGAATTCCTAATATTTGCTCCTTGCGGTATTGCTTAAATTCACTCTCAGATGACTCGAATACAATTCGCTCGAAATAGCGATCCCGATGGCTTTCAAAGCTACGCAAACTTTTAGAAAAGTCAAACCTATCAGCGTCACTCGCACTAACAGGCACGCTAGCACAGAGAATTATTGATAATAGAGCTGCTTTTATTACGGGTGTCATTTTTTTAATGTATATTATCGTCCGGCTCATGTCCAAATTAAGTATCGAAGAACACAATTACAAAGTGGTTGTATTCTCTCTACCTATAGATGGCTGTCCGATTTATTTTCCCTGCAATTTATTTTCCCTGGTGACTAAAATCCGCGACCTAATAAGCACACTAAAACACTGACCAATGAGTCATTTTGTTGTAAGCGTGTATTTCAGTAGCTAAGCTTGTGTATAAATAAAAACGGCACGCACAAAAATAGTACGCGTGCCGTTTAATAGAAAATTCTTATAAGGTTTAACGTTGATAGTCGTTATCAATAATTGATTTTACACTACTCTCAAATCAGTTGATTTGTTAGAACCAAAAGTCATCTCCATAGATTGAAGTAATTAACCGCGCGAGTTTGTGGCAATTTTCAAATCAAGCAACTCCATACTATCGCTAGTACGGCTGTCAATACTTATTTTTCGACTTAAAGATTCTGAACTTTGAGCCAGCGTGCCTTTAGCCACAACTTGCAACATACCGAAAACCGCGGGTCCATGATCGCCGTTTGGATTGGTCAGCAACAATGAGCGTGGGCCGAGCATCGCATCGTCATCGGCCCTAATTTCGAGTACAAATAATTGAGTGTCACTATCGATCACTTCAAACCCTGTTTGTCTAACCGAAATACCTCCTCCCAAAATTTCTATTGTCGCTCCTCGAGAGCTGTTAGACGCAATCAATGCGATCTTAGTTTGCGTTTGACCCAGTTCGATACGTGCAGCAAGGCCGGAACGGTAAGCCGCTGGCAACATGGCAATGTCCCGAAGAACATAAGGTCTTGGAAGGGGGTTGGGCGAAGGTTTAGCGCATTTAAGCATTTGTGGTGAAGGGCCTACTTGCGGTAATACCGTTGCGACTAGGCCTATCTGAAATGTCTCAGTAATTTGCGAACCATAATCAATCATATGACCGTCGATAGTGATGTCGCTAACGGTGAAGTTTTGATCATCAGGTACTTCGTAAACAGCGTGAAGGATAAAGTCGATGGGCTCCTCACCACTCTTAGCAATACCACGAACTACCGTCCAATAATCTGAGGGTTTAGCATCTCCTGGTGCTGAAAAAGGCAATTGGAATCGAGAAAAATCAGGTGTTTGAATATACAAGCCAACTGGATTATGCAAGCTTACTTGTGAGCCGCCGCGTACCGCAGTATTTACATCTGATCCAATGGTTGGGTCACTATTACGGTTGGGTGTGCCGTAACGACTGCATTCAATCAGCTGGTCACGATCTGTGATTGCTTTCCCTTCAGAGTTTTTGCGTAAAATCGTTGCTTGGCCTGCAAGAAAAATTTCAGCGCTTAACGCATTAGGATTACTAATTAGGTGTACCGCGCCGTTGCTTGTTGTATTGTTGAAACGATTACGCCCATTATAGGCTGGGCGACCGGTTTCAGGGTCGACTATTGTTCCTCCATTAGCATCCCTAAGATAGAGGTCTTCAAGCTTAACTTCTGGACCAACAATTTCATGGTATTGGCGCAGTACTACCTCAGGGTCAGTGTCCCACAATGTATACCAATACTCACGATTCTCGCAGGTGAAGCTGACCTTAGTTATTTTGTTAGTTTCAGGGTCACGAGTGACGCTCCATTCGCAGTATTCGTCTTGCCAACCACGTGGCCCTTGTGGCTGGTATGGCTGTCCTGGGTTGCCATTGTTAGGTGGGCCCTCATCAGCGTATTGCCATTGTTTACGTTGGCCAACGTTCGGGAAAATGGTTTGAATGCGTCGAGGAAAGGCAGTCCAAAGCACTGGTGCTAGGGCCGCACCAGCTGGAATGTCAGTTTCTAGAGGGTTGAAATATTCGGTCAATGCGGGTTGATTTAACGAGCTCCACGGATTGTTTTGCCGTGTTTGGTTGACGAACGTATTTAAGTTATCAGACCAGTGCTTTAAAAATGCATCGCGCTGCTTTTCTTCTCCATTAATGAAGTCGTCCTGATAAGCTGGTGGTGCAAAGCTGTCGAGTATTGTCATATGATTCTCCTAGTAAGTTTTGATAGCCGGATTTATTGACCTTTTATATGTGGGAGCAGTAAGCTGAATTCATTCAAGTTTTTAATTATTGGATAACTCGCAAATTGTTTGTGCCGCTCAATGGCTTTACTCATAAGAAAGTCCAATTGCTGTTGTGCAGGCATCGCCGCTAGTTGGTCGAGATGGGCTTGAATTCTTGTTTTAAGAGCCTCTTTCCAGAGTTTCTCTGGCATATCCCATACGGCTAAGAATTGTTGCTCGGCGGTACATGCATCCACTTTTGCTGGATCGCAAGCTGGCTGTCTGGCGGCTACAGGGCGAACTATCTTAGCGAAATCTTCGGGTATACTCGAAATGCCATCTCTTATCGTTCCTTCCTTAAGTTGATCTGAATAGATTTTGAGTTTGTTACGTTTGCTGGAAAATACCGGTTTGCTAAAGTCGACGCTGGCAACAGCCGCGATAAATTTAGCGGGAACAAGTTGTAAGCCTCGATAATTGTGCAGTTGTGTTGCCATATAATTGTCTTCTGCTGCTGGTACAGGCACAAAGAAAGAGAAAAATGTCGATCCGCCTTGTTGGTAGTTAGGTGAACCATCCTTTTGAATCAACTCATAACTATGCTCTTTTAGAAAACCATCGTATTGGGCACGAGCCAAGGATATATCGGGAATTTTATAATCAATTCTTAATAACGTTGCTAAGACGCTATCCCACAAGAAGAAGTCATTTGGAATACCCCTTACGTCTTTGTTCGGTAAAGAGCTGTTTTTGACATCGCTAGTTTGAGCTGACGAGGCAAAATTAATAGTTGTGTTGCTGGTGATATGCGCCAGCATCTGATCTACGTTAGTAACATTAAAGTCGCTATTGCTATTTGAAACGCGTTTAACGTTATCAGCCATGAAGCTGTTATAGTAATTTTGAAAGCCGCTTTGAATAACAGACTCAAGCGCCTGAGCTCCGGCCATGCTGCTTACCAACGGGTCGTTCGCCACATCTTGCGGGAGCACTTCTGGTGCGATTGCCACGCGTTCAGAGTTCCAGTTATTCCACGGAAATTTAAGTTCCTTCATTATTGGAACGCCGTTATGATGGCAATCGAAGCAACCTTGGCCGATGGTGTCAGGCTGTCTTGCCATAGTGCTATCGCCTTTCCAAGCCCAGGCTATAGTTACATCGTTGGCGTCTTTACCAATCTGTGGCATGACATCGTAGAAATTAAATTTATTGTTCTGAGAATCCCAACTCATAACCTGCAAAAAGCCAGAGTTCCCACCTGGTGCAGCACTCAATAGTATTTGCGGCGGCTCTGCTCCCCATACAACGACTAAACGTGGGTTTCTGGGAGAAGTTCTAGGCGTAACTGAGCTTGGGATTTGGCCTCCTTCAGCCACCAAAAAACTATTACGCGATAAGTTTGGATTTGCTTTTGAGATTGCCCCAAGTAACCCTTCGACTGAGAATTTAAAGTCTCCTTTGCGTAATACTGACACGCCAAAAGGGTCGTTGAGTTGGCTCGTGATTTCGCTTGCTGGCATGACAAAAGCACAATTGTCTTTACCCTTGATAAAGCGGTTAATCTTTGTCGGGTCAATAGGGGGGCAGTTCGTGAGGGCTAACTCACTAAATCCTGCGTCAAGCTCTCTGTTTCGAGATTGAGCCAGCGCTCTAAACCTTGGGTGCTGATCTTTATGCGAGGTGCGCAGTAGATAAGCTCTGGAATTCTGGTTAGTAGTGTTATCTCTTTTCTCAGACTCAGCAGAGTCAGAACCTATGCCCGTTTTGCTATCTGCAGAGTTTGAGTTACTACACCCAATGGTTGTGATTGTGATGAGAATCAGCATTAAGTTTAAAACTATTTTTTGCATTGGGTGCTCTCCGGCCTGTTACTACGATTTTTCATATAATGGATTCAAGTAGTACTGAACTTTCTCGTATTGAATCATTGCTACCAGCTAACTTTTTACTCCAAATCAGTGGTATATCGAAATAGATTAAGGGAACAATAACGATAAAACTATTACACCTTATTACAGGCTAGATACTGTCATCTATAGGTATCTCTCCTCCATCGCCACGACTTTCGCAGGTATATCCGATTGTTCCTGAAAATTTCCACACGGCTATAATCTCTCTTTGAAGCTAACGAGACTGTAGAAAAAGCGTCATATTAAATCCCTTTTTCCTTGTCGCTGTATTTTTTATCATGGCTCTAATTTGACTCAGCTCTTGCTTAAAACGCAAGACTCTCTTTATGAACCTCATTCTAGGCCGCCAGTTGACCGTAATTGGCTATCTTTTAGATGTTATGCACCATGCAATACAACTTCCATTGACTGTCGACCTTTTACGCCCTCGTAAACTAAACCTATTCAACCTTTTCTGTGTCCCTATGTTTGCAAAGACCGGCTCCACTACCGACATCCGGTGACTGTATATCAGCTTGCCTTTCTCACTATCAATACGATGTTTCACCCAATCGGTATGCGTTGATTTTCGCCCCTTCGTTAGCGCAAACGGCACTTGACGACCTGCGCCTTTTCGATGATCCGTCGAGCTTGGGTTCTTCATGCAACGCTCTTTTATCTCGCAATATCGACATTGATTCAGTCGTCCTTCGAACGTCGCTCTCTCGTTCTCGTGGCTGTCTTTTCGAACGCCACGGAAACTGATCTCGTTGCCCGCTGGGCAACGACAACATAATGTCGTTGGGTCAAACTCAAAGGCACTTGCCGGAATCACCTTCTTCGTCTGTTGGCTCTTTGGTTTCTGATATCGCTTGCCGTATTTGGCTTTCTGCTTTTTAACAAAAGTTAGAGTGTCACGTCTTGAATTTGGAATTTGGAATTTGGAATTTGGAATTTGGAATTTGGAATTTGGAATTTGGAATTTGGAATTTTTCCAAGTTGGTTCAAAATTCAACGCGTGACACCCTGATTTATTCACTGGTAATAACTTTTTGGTGTCTTATTTAGTAGTATCGTATTCATAGACAGTGAAAAAACCAAAACTTGATAATTCTGTCATTTTTTTGGGGTTTATGCCTAAAGACGAGACTATTTTTTTATAATTCGATAATTTATCAGACACTAACAATATTTTATTTGGAAGCGTTACGCCGTTCTTCTGACTGTATTCTAGATATTTACTCCATGAATAAAAACCGATCATTGGCATTTCATTTTTAATTTCATTATTTTGAACAAGAAAATTAAACGCGAGTGTGGCTTCCCAGCCGGTAATAACTAATGACTTTTCTGTCTCATTCAACACATTTAATTGTTGCAGTAATTTTTCAGGATGGTAGGCCCCTAAGTAGAATTGCTTACATAGATTTTGTTCGTTTGTCTTAACATTTGGGTCATAGGAACAAGGCGACCAAACACGAGCATAAAAGAAGAATAAAAGACAAACTAAAGCTAAAGCACTAGAACTTAAGACTTTAAATGATGACTCGAAGCGGTCAATAATGTTAACAACAACTATACCCAGCACTATCGCAAAAAGAGGTAAATAAGGCACAAATGATCTGGGGAACGGAGTATTCGTTAGCACCAAAAGACTTCCAATAATCGGCACAAAAACAGCAAGCGCGAATCGAAAATTTTTGCTCACAACCAACACCTTAGCAAGTCGACGTAAGTCCCAAAAACGATTTGAAACTAAAGCTAAGACTATAATTAGCCCTAGCCAAGGAAAATCTACTATGAATGTATAGCCCCAATGTTTAACTAAATCTATATTATTCCATGGGCTCCACGATTTTTGAGCGCTAGAAAGCACCATTTGTCAAATTTCATAATAAGCTAATATACCAACCACTGGCCCTAACCCAAGAGTGAGTATTCGGCCATAGTTCTTAACTATCAATTCTTTATTGAGCTGCATGGTTAATAACCCCCATACGACAAATGTGCTACTGACAATTAAGTTTGAGGGAATCGTTGCAACCAGCGCGCAAGATAAAACTAAGTACGCTATCCCAAGGTATACTTTGCCCGAAGAAGAAAACTGGGCGGTTACCCCCGTTAGTAACACTACAAATATCCAAGAAAATCCATAGCCTCTAATCTGCGTAGCGAACGAAAATCCAATATTGCTGGAACAAAATATAAGTAGAGCAATAATTGCCACTTTTTTGCCAAACACTTTAGATGTAACGAAACAGAAAGACACCAAACTAAACATAAACACTGCGAGCAAACTCAGTCTGGTTCTATATATCGAATCTTCGATATCCCAAATGAGCGACGACGCTGCATTCAATAGAGGATGATTGTTTGGAATAGGATAGTTTTGAAACGAAAATAAAAATGGCTTGGTCTGAAATTCCAATATTGAGTAGGCCTCATCCTGCCATACCGGAGAATATAATGTTGGCGCTAGCGTCGCTATAGAAAGCAAAATAAGCAGGCCTGAAATAAACGCAAATGTCCCTTTATTTATTGTCATTGATGGGACGAAGATATTAATTTTAATCATTAAACTTACTCAAAGTACTGATCTACGTTACGGAATATGAAGATGGATTTATAGAAGATGGACTTTAGACTAAAATTGAATATTGATGAAAGCTTAAGAGATTGTAAGCCTTACTGCGTAAATGCCATTTTTCAGCTTTACCGATAATCGGTCAAATGATGATCAAATTCAATCATAAACCGGTTAAGCGCGCGTTTCCAGTTTCGAATTATTTTCGAAAAAGCCCGCACTTAAAAAAGCAGTCAATAGCTCTGACACCATCTCGCCAACCGATTTTCTTCCCTTCGTCATAGGTTCTTCCATAATACGAAATACCAACCTCATAAATACGTAGGTTTAATCTCGAGGTCTTTGCTGTTATCTCTGGTTCAAAACCAAAGCGGTTCTCTTCGATATTGATAGATTGAATAACCTCTCGCCTAAATACTTTGAACGAAAATTATAGTGTCAAAAATTATATCGAAAATTATAGTGTCACGTCTTGAATGTTGAGTTTTTGCCTGTTGGTTCAAGATTCAAGACGCGACACATTTTTTTGCAGACATCACGTTTGATAGGTACTAGCTAGTAAGCCCAATTTGCACCGCGCGGTTGAACAATCGGATATTAGACTTGTCCCGGTTATGAGCCGTATCCTTGTTCATTCATATTTTGTGTGATGGTGACTTTATTATACAGTCTTCTGATCGTACATGGTGAGGTGCCGACAAACACCTTAAATATTCTCGAAAATTGAGCATAATCGGAGAACCCTTCGTCCATTACAGCCGCTGTAGGGTCGCTACTGAATCCAACGGATTTCGCAACACTCACACACCTTATCCACAGTCGTAGGGTTCTCGCAGACACCCCTGTCTTTCTTTTAAATAAATTGCAAAAGCCGCCAAGTGATAAATTAAGCTCCTGTGCAATCTCGTTTACCCGAAAATTTTTTTCGGCGCTATTTTCAAGCATTTTAATTGCCTGTATCGTTCTTTGATCTACCACTTGACCACCAGACAACGTGATTTTTAATTGTTCTAAAAGGTATTCAAGTGATTTTAGCTGAGTTCCAGTGCATGGATTTTCTAGTTGTTGATAGATTTTTGAGATAAGCCCGACAACGTTACGGCTAAAGTCAGTCACTACACCACCGTGTTTTTCCAATAAGGCTGACGCCCATTTAGGACTGAGATATAAGACGAGAACTTGATTGCCCCCGCAATCAACATTTACGCTGTCATTGGGTGGTATAAGAGCAACGCTTACCAATGCTGTGGTAAGCCTGCTCGATATTATCATTGGTGACTCGCACGCGTAGAGACAGAAGCATGGAGGTTTTACATCTATAGGTTTGAATATGTTGCCTCTAAATGCACAAAAAGTATTGCCAAGATAGAGCTGAGCCTTTTCATTTTTACAGATCATCGTTAATGTTTCTCCTTATTATATTGAAATTTTGACGGTTTTACGGTCATTACTTCCTTTAAATCTAAGCCCACCTTTTTCGCGAATTAGTTCGCTGTAGCTTTTTTGTGTGGGGGTGTTCTAATTTTTCAAACCTAAGGATTTATGCCTCTAAACTGCCCACTTTTAGAGACGTCACAAGAAAATTCCACCAATTATATATTTTCAGAGTGTTAAACCTGTGGGCTATGTAAGGCGAATCTAGCACGAATACAAGATGGAGTGCGCTGGATACCGACCGTTGCGCCGAGAGCGCCGAGAAATTTTTTCTCGGCTTACCTATATGAGGCGATAAAGCTTGGCGAAGTACGCCAATTATTTTCAAAAAGAATGCAAATAAGGTTTTTTGCTAGAAAATATAACGGGCTTTTATTGCGGCGGGGCCTAATCAGATGACTCGCTTAGAATCATGCTTAATTGAGTTGAAAGCTTGTGGCGAGCTCATTAGCTTGCGCACAAAGCTGAATAACAATGTCGCAAATAATTTTTTCAGTGAAAAAAAACTTCTTGGCTAATTAGCTAATGCCCCATAGAAACTGGTTTTTTAGGCCCATGGGCACAATGCCTAAATACGCTAACCGAATGCGAATAAAGGGTTCCTCACTCCAGTAACAATGAGTTGCGTAATGTGTGAAGTAAGTTCAAGACAGGCAATTTAGCCAAATGCTAACATTAAATTTGTCAATTATTATGGCAAATAGGAATGGTTAATAAATAGAACTTTCACAAGGGAACTTAGGTAAATTATGAAGACACACAAAAAAAAATTAACAGCAATGAGGCGATGCCTGCAAATTGTTGTTATAGCGATAACAACGTTAGTGAGCTGCCATGTATCGGCAATTGAGCTGAACGCGAATAATGCGAGCGATTACGTTGGTAGATGGGGTTTACATTGGTGGGACACATCAGTTGATGGCTCGAATTCGAGTGTTTCTGCCACCCTAGATAATTCAAGCTGGGCCCCCAATCTCACCCTAGGAGACGATTATTACAAGCCAACAAGGCCCACGATAATATATTTTCACGGTTGGCAAGCAGGAGCAATGAGTGACCGAAAAGAGGAGAACTTTACCTACACATTTGACACCGAGACAAACAATGCGCTTCAGGCATGGAAAGACGATGGATGGAACGTAGGAATATTTTATTGGACGCCATGGGCTGATGATAGTGGTGAAAAGCTTAGTGTCGGCTCCGGGACCGGAGGCGGGGAATTTGCCTCTTTATTAAATTTCAATGTAAATGCTGCGGAGGGGAAAATTTGGTCCAGTAACGGGGCCACTGGCATGAGGCTTAAGTATTATGATCCCGCTACCGCTGATAAGACTAAATGGCAAGTTGTAACCAATTCAAGTTCTCTCGCAGACAAAGAAGCCTACGCTGATATGATCAAACTCAAAGCGCTATCCTTCACAGGCCCCCCGTGGATTGATGGGAAAACCACAGCAGATATACAGAATATAAAGATGCATAATGGCACACCTCTTTCGCAAGCCAAGTCAGCTCTCAAGTTCATCTTGGATCACGACAGTTATTATAGTTACCCGGCCCTAGTGGGTTTAAGAGAAAGCACCAGCAGTTGCAAAGAATTTGTTAGAAAAGTGGCTTGTAACGACCACGACGAGAGTTTCAGCGTAGATCTGGCTAAAACATGCCCTGCAACGACTAATGGAAAACCTTTTTGGCAAGAGGTTTTTGTCCCACAGGTTTGTGAAATACCGTCAGTCGGAGTTATGGCTTCGGAAATGATTCGAGGGGTACTCGACGGTAGACAAACTAACTCCAAAGTGAGGTTTGCCGGCCACTCTTTAGGGAATCAAGCCGCCGTGCAGACAGCTACCCGAATGTGGTGGAAGTCGCTGGTAAACACTAATATGAGCACTACTGCACTTCCAAAACGTTTGGATTTATTAGACCCGTATTATTCGTCTCAAACAAAAAAATATTTAAAAGACTACCGGCCTGATAATTTCAACGACTCCGGGCAGAAAGCAAATATATTGAGAACGACTTGGGGCAAGGCTTATAGCTATGTGATGTCGATTAATAAAATGTACGAAGATCGCTTCCCAAGTACTGGCAAGTTTCCAGTATTGTATTTAGATACAAGTATTCTCTCCGATTTCTATGGAAACGGTAATCCAAACACGCCGCTGCGCGACTATGCGGCTTATCAAAAGCTGAATCTGAATTACCTTGGTAACCCGGTTGTTCACGTGACAGAGCGGCATGTTGATGGCAGGCTTTACTATTTCGCTACAAAAACAAATCTGGGAAGTCAAGGCGCCAATGCAACCTCTCCTCCGCTCAATCCAATTTTACAAAAATATCCGGATACAGATGCAGTGGACTTACCAATTTTTTCATCGTTAAACGCTGATTCTTCAGATTCTACTCTGAGATCTATGATGACCGCTGGCGGTGCAATGGTGATGACCAGTGGGGCTAGTTCATTTACACTAGCGGACGACGCCTTTACATATACACCGGACCGGTCAAATGTGAAAAAACTTATCAAAACCTATGGTTCAGACAATGCTCGAATCCTTAGTGCGTCACAGGAAAACATTCTTCTAGTTAAAGGCCACCGAGATGCTCTAGATTTTACTAACACGCTTAAAATTAGCGCGGACAACGAAATTCAGGAGCTGTATGTCAATGGCATACAAATTGATGACTCCAAAATGCCCAATAGAAGCGTTTGGTGGTATACCGACACAATAGATAATCTCGATTTGAACCCAGGGCAAAACGTCATTGCAATGAAGGTGCGAAACGCGGGTGGACCTAAAGGCATATTTGCAAACTTGGAATTTCATAGAGGGTCAAGACAATCACTCAATGAGAGTGCTGTTGTGTCGTCTAGCTATCAGGCTAATTGGCATACCCCTCGCCATGATGACACGGCGTGGTCGGAGGCTTTTAAACAAGCCGCATATGGAACTGGCCCCTGGGGAACACAATTCGGTGCCATAGAGAACTACGACATCGACGCGGCTTGGGTGTGGGGCCCGGCTAATAGTGACACGGCATATATTCGTTGGTACGTCTATGTTGACGATAAAGGTTGGAGAATTAAGCTCGCCGATACGCCCATCTGGCCGGCAAACACGACTGAAGCAAAGCAGATGGTGAGTACCGCTCATGATCTAGGTAATACCATTAGCTTTACCAAAGAAACGTTAGACTTCACAGATTCATCTTACGATACGGGTAACTTTCTAACTGGCGCTAAGCCCTTTGAGGCAGGCGATGATGAGCGGACTGACAACTTCGCACTGATCGCCAATACGTCGATCACGGTCATTAAGGCCGGTTGGTATACTTTCGGTTTGAAATCGGACGATGGCTCGGTTCTTTCTATTAATTCCGAAACTATTGTGTCCTATGATGGTTATCACTCTGCCGCGCTATCTCCAGTCGGTCAAAAGTGGCTTGAGCAAGGTGTTCATCAGGTTGAAGTGGTTTTCTTTGAAGGTCAAGGCGGTGCAGTGCTAGAGGTATTCTATGCCCAAGGAAATAAATCTTCATTTAATTCGACTGATTTCAGTCTTCTTAAAGGTGAGCAAGAGCTATTATCTGAGCCACCTGAGCCATCTAACAACCCACCAGGCTCATGTCAATCATGTCACTAAAATAGCAATGCCTACCATGCATGGACCAATCATGCTATCGGTAGCACTTGTCACCGAATCAAGGGCTCCCTAGCTTGATTGGTAATGGTAACAGCCTTAAAAGTATACTCATTTGTATGCTTTTAAGGCCTTATTATGACAGCTACACTCGTGCGCTTATTAGCTATGTGCCGAGTAACACCAAACTAACGAATTTTGTTTCACAACGTAGTTTAATGAAAATGTGATTAGGGCCGGCCAGTGTCAACATGCCGAATAAAATCCACCATCCTTATCGGCCAATTTTATAAATTAGGCCATCGATTTACCTAATCAACGAAAATTATAGTGTCGCGTCTAACGAAAATTATGGTGTCACGTCTTGAGTGTTGAATTTTTGCCAGTTGGTTCAAGATTCAAGACGTGACACTCCCAAACTGGACTGTGGCCGTGAGATGAACGGCATACGCAAGAAACGCCATCATGCCTGCCGTATTAATCAGGTTTACTTGAAGCTCTTTCTGTTTTTAAATCTTATAGATGCAGCGAAGGGTTCATGCGTTGATGAACAACTCTCACTATCGTAACCCCGTGTTTAGCCTCAAGGTAATATATCACGTGGCTCTGGTACACAAACCCAAACCCACGTAAGCCAATGGCAAGATCACCATAACCCTTACCAAGGTTTGGTGCGTCAGCGAGCGACTGCGCCCGTTTTTCAAGCCCGTCAATATAACTGCTAGCTTGTTTCGCACCCCAGTTATCAAGCGTGTAACGAATAATAACCTCTAAATCAGCTTCTGCGCGTCTCGAAAATTTATAGGCCGGCATCCGTAACGATCTTCCTCAAGCGTTGCATTACCTGACCACCGTCAGAAACATGACCCGCTTGGACATCCGCCATGCCCAGATCAATTTCATGTTGTAAGACTTGTTTTTTCAACAAGGGGATAGCTTCATATTCATTCGATGAAACCACCACCGCAACAGGTTTGCCATTTTTATTAATGCCCACAGGCGCGTATTGCGCTTTCAACAGCAACTCGCCAAATTCGCGCTTAGCATCGCTGGCATTTAATATTTCCATGTTCACTTTCAATAAGTAAACAACACATACTTTAATTATCTTAATCAAAATTGAAAAAGAAATAGAGGATTAGATAATCTAATCAGATTTAAACGCACTGCTTTTCATTTCATAGCCTGCCCGTCTCGATTATTTGGTATTTACTAGTTAGTAATTTGTCTTTCTAATTCGTTAATGAAAGTTACACACAATACCTGTGGATAACTCTGTTTATAGTTTTCAATTTGACTCTAATTCACTAAGCTAAATTGAATTGCTTAATTTTTAATCAACCCACATTTGACTCGCCATGCCTTGTTGTTCTGGTTTAATTGAATTGGACATTTCAATAATGACACAACAAAGAAATACCTAGATTATTTTCATGCAAATCAAAGGGTTATAAGTTTTCATGACGGCTGGGCCCGAACTTCTATTCTCAATAAAAAGTTGATCATATAAAAATTGTTAACAAGCATGCCCTCATAGCTCACTCACAGATCGGCAGCTGAAGCGCTATCTAAACACCGATTAGACAAAGCCCGAAAAGCTGTAAACGGTGCTAAATAAACCGCGGCTCAAAGTGGTGAGTCGCTGCATTCATAATGTTTACCCGCTAGCGCAGCATGAAAACATAACCCCGCCATTTGAAGTTCATTTGAACCTTCCCCCAGTAGTCTGCTCTATATCAACTACAAACTTAGATATGGAATACGACAATGACATCAAGCAAAACGAGTTTTCTATTGGGCCTGCTTGCGGCTCTAATGGCGACAGCGCTTCACGCAAAAGAAGCCCCTACCAACAATCAACCTTTGAACCAGGCTTATTTGTCACACTGGTTCTCTTACGATTCAGCAGAAGACATTAACCTTAGTCTCACGCCATTGAAAGGTGATGCGCTTGGAGAGCGTGCTGAAATTCATTTCACCAGTGATGATGGACAAGCGGTAAACGGGTTGATAGCGTTTCCGAAAAACAAAGCCTCGTCAAAAAAACTAGCGTTGGCTTTACACCCTATGGGAATTGATCAGCAATTTTGGTGGAGCGAGAAAAGCCCATTAGCGGCGCAAAAAATGACCGCTCGATTAAGAGAGAAAGGCTATACCGTAATTAGTCTAGATGCTCGTATGCATGGTGAGCGCGGCCGCCCAGGCTTTGGCCCACGTGAGCTTATAAAGCGTGCTCACAGTGCCGAGCCGCGACTCTATATTGATACTATTATCGGTTCGGTGCGCGATTATCGCATTGTGTTGAACTGGGTAAAAACTGAATTTTCCCCAGACGAAGTATTAGTAATGGGTTATAGCATGGGGGCACAAATGAGCCTGTTGTTGGCGAGTTTTGAGCCGAGTGTCGATACTGTTCTCGCTATGGTACCGCCGTTTGTCGGCTCACCAACCTCCCCTGTTGCGCCACGCATTCATGTGCAGCGTATCACTGATGCAAAAGTGCTGTGGCTGGCTGGCAGTAGCGACCCGCATTCTGACCAAAATCAGACTCAAGAGACTTTTGATCAAATCTCATCAAGCGATAAGACTCTGACATGGTTCGATGCGGGGCATCGCCTACCGCCAGATTTTTTGCATACAGCGTTGTCTTTCTTTGATTCGCTCAGCTGTGATTCGCTCAGCTGTGATTTACACAGCTCTGATTTACACAGCTCAAGTTCCTCCAGCATTAATTCTAAAATCAGTGGGAGCGAATAATGAACTCAATACTTTCAGCACAATCAATCAAACGCGAAGTGGATACAAAGTCCGGCGTGCTAACGATTCTTGATGACGTTAGCCTAGAGCTAAAAGCGGGCGAATCTGTCGCTATACAGGGCACCTCCGGTAGTGGCAAATCTACCCTGCTTGGCGTGTTAGCGGGTTTGGACATTCCGCAACAGGGCAAAGTAATTATTGGCGGCCGTGACATCACCGATCTCGACGAAGATCAACGCGCCGTGTTACGCGCCAATAATGTTGGCTTTGTATTCCAGTCGTTTTATTTAATCGACGATTTAACCGCACTGGAAAATGTAGCTCTACCATTGGAATTATTCGGTCACGCCGACCCTATTGCAACCGCAACAGACTGGCTCGAGAGGTTGGGTCTGGCGGATCGTATCGGCCACTTGCCGCGTCAGCTATCTGGTGGAGAACAACAACGGGTAGCCTTGTGTCGTGCCTTTGCCGTGCAGCCTAAAATTTTGTTCGCCGATGAACCCACGGCCAACCTCGATACCGCGACGGCAGAAACCGTGCTGGATCAGCTCTTTTCTTTGCAACGCGAACTCAACACCAGCATGGTGATCGCGACACATGATAGAGCGTTAGCGCTGCGGTGCGATCGAGTATTGCAACTGCAGTCTGGCCGCTTAGTCTCGGAGGTTTGAAGATGAATAAGTTCACTCAAATCATCATATTAACCAAGCGCCTCAGTCGGCCAACAATTGGGCAGAAAGCGAATCGCTTGTTGAGCCTTTGCATCATTGTTTGTACCTGCGTGGCGGCTAGCCTAGGCTTTTTTTCCAACAGCGTTCAATCAGCGCTTGATAATGACATCGCCCGTTATCTCGGTGCGCCCATGGTAGTACGGTCTGAACAGCCTTTGCCGCAGGAACTATTCATAGTAGATGGGCTCACTGCTCCGGTTATTACCACTAGCATCACCACTGGCGCTATTGCTAACAGTGCTTATCAAAGTGTCTCGCTGAAAGGCGTTTCTACTGGCTACCCTCTACAGGGGGAACTCCTGATTCGAACGGCTGACGGCGAAGCTAGCCTCACTGCAGCAAATCTTAGCGCGGGTTCAGTATGGCTCGATCGACGCGCGATGGATCAACTCGATATTCAACTCGGCGGTAAAATTCAAATCGGCAGCGCATGGTTGACGGTGACAGGTGAAGTGGTGCATGAGCCTGACCGCCTTACGCAGCTACAGCACGCTCTGCCTAGGGCCATGGTAAACCTCGAAACTTTGGCGCAAACAAGCGTAAGTGTTGACAACAATCGCGGCGAGCACCGTGTGCTTATTAGCGGTGAAGAAGCGGCGCTGTTGCAACTTGAAACATTGCTCGCTACCTCACTTACTCAAAATTATGAAGTGCTTAGGCCCGGCAAAGGCCGTCATCCATTCTCACGCATTAGCTTGCGTGCTGAACGCATGTTAACCGTCATATTAGTTCTGATCTTATTAATGTGTGGTGGTGCCGCTGCGACACTGGCCGATCACTCGGTACGCAACTACGCGATGCCGGCAACCGTATTGCGTTGCATGGGCGTGAACCGCAAAGCCGTTGCCTGGGCTCTGTGTTTACAGTTGATGTTGCTAGCGCTAGTAATGAGTCTAGTTGGCTGCCTGCTAGGGTGGTTTATCCAACCGCTGTTGATTGATGTGATGCAGCCGCACATGAGCTTGCAGGTAGCAGAGCTAACCTTTGCCGATTTACTAGGCCCTATCGGCATCGGCTTAGTCACTGTTATTGCCTTTGTTGTTCCGAAGTTACAGCAACTCGGTTCTGTCTCGATCAGCAGCGTGCTGCGTGGTCACATTGAAAAGCCTAAGCGCTTCTATTTAACCACACTGAGTGCCGGGTCGGTGGTAATCGGCATGTTGTGGTTCAGCAGCGATAATATAGAACTAACCATGATGTTGGTCGGCGCGGTGGTATTTTTGATCATACTGTCGATAGGTTTTGGCTGGGGCCTGAGTAAGGTGTCGGCGCAGGCGCATCGGTTCTTTCGTGGGCCAATAAAGGTTGCCATTCGATCGATAGGCCGATCGCCTAGTCGGCATATAACCCCACTTGCCAGTGTCTCAATCGCAATGATGGCGGTTTTAATGACGGTAACACTACGGGGTAGCTTTCTGGATGTGTTGCAGCTGCAGATGCTGGATATCGATGGCAACTATGTTTTTACTGGTCTGCCAGCCGAACAGCGAGATGATTTCAAGCAAACAATAGCGTCGGGTAAGGCCGAGCTTAAGGGCCTTTATCCAACAGTGTCCGCAAAGCTTGTGAGCATTAACGGTGTGGCGATTGATAAAGCCTTAACAAAGGAAAGCGACACTCGTGAAGAGACTCGTTCCAAGGTTCGTCTATCTTGGGCCGAGCAATTGCCAGCAAATAACGGTCTATTGCAGGGTAACTGGCCAACCGCTGGCAGCAATGAGGTGTCAGTTGAAGGCGAAGTAATGAGTGATCTGGGCCTTGAATTAGGAGATGAACTGGGCTTTCAATTAGGCGATGCATTGCTGTCATCGACCATCACCAGCCAAAGAGAATACAAGGGTGGTGGTTCGCGCATGATGTTTTGGTTTATGTTTGCACCTGATGCACTTGCACCGTTCAATCAGCATTATATGGGCGGGCTTATGATTAATAATCAATCACATAATGTGCTTAGTAGCATTAGCGCTAACTTCCCACAAGTGCGCGTCACCGACCTTGAACGTCAGATTTCAGGAATTCGAGACATGATGGTGGTGCTGACCCGGCTGATGAATACTACTTTGATATTATTGCTAGCCGGCGCTTTGATGGTTATTGTCGCAAGCTCATTCGTCAGTGCCGCAAACCGGCAGACGCAGAGTAGCTTGATGCGCGCCCTCGGTTTGCGCCGCGCCCAGTGCTACGCTATGAACATCACAGAACAATTGGTGGTTGGGCTGGTTGCCTGCCTAATAGGCATATTCGGTGTGCAGCTGATCGCGGGCTTGATGTTTCAAAATTTGTTCGCCTTACCTTATCAATTAGAGTGGGCTAGCGCCCTACTCTTAACGGCACTAATCAGCACCGCATTTGTCGGCTTGGGTTGGCTGTTTGCCTTTCGTCAACTGCAGCAAGCTGTCAAACTCTCGTAGAGCGGAGATGAATAACACCATGAGAATTCTAATTATTGAAGATAATCCTGATATTGCTGGCAACATTGGCGATTATCTGGAGCTGCAGGGCCACATAATTGACTTCGCCAGCGACGGTTTGATGGGGCTCCATCTGGCCATAGAACACACCTTCGACGCCATCATTCTGGATATTAATATGCCCCGTATGGACGGTTTTGAAGTATGCCGTCAACTGCGTGGCGAACATCAGCTCGACACTCCGGTGTTGATGCTTACCGCACGTGATTCACTGGCTGACAAGACCACTGGTTTTGAGTTGGGCGCGTGGGATTACCTAGTAAAACCGTTCGAGTTAAAGGAGTTGTCGATGCGACTTGATGCGTTGAAGCTCAGACAAGCGCCAAATCGAAGTCGCACCCTTAGCATTGGAGAGCTAAGTTTAAACCTGGATAAATGGCAAGCAGTGCGCGACGGCAAGGTACTGAATCTGCATCGTGCGAGTCTTCGAGTTCTTGAAATGTTGATGCGTGGGTCGCCCAATGCTGTCTCTCGGCAGGAGTTAGAGTTTTTCTTATGGGGCGATAACCCTCCCAGTAGCGACCCGCTGCGTTCTCACATGTATGAATTGCGCCGTGAACTGGATAAACCATTTGAATTTAAAATGCTCAAAACAATGCGAGGAATAGGCTTCGCGCTAAGTGCCGAAGGGGGCAAGCATGGCGATTAGTATTACCTCGCGTATTCGTAACGCTATGGTCGGTCTGACCTTAGGTTTATCCCTACTGTTTACGGCCTTAATTTTTTTGCTGGTTTACGTCATTGAAGACCAAGTATTTGTAAACCAGGTGAACGTTGAACAGGCGATGTTTGAAAAAATCATCGATGATGCCAACCCACAACTAATACGCGATTGGCAACCCATTAATAGGAACATACAGCGCATCGACTCGTTGGATAATCTACCTAACAGCTTGCCAGCTACGGCATTATCGGGCTTAGCCGAACGCCCAGGAGTGCACGAATATTTTGATGATGACAACGCGATGTTTATCGCTAGCCTAATGATGCCAAACAACGCTGGCAGGGTTTATCTGGTATACGATGTTAAGGACCTGCTGGTTGTGCGTAATACCAAGCGCACGCTGTTTTATCTGATTGGCGGATTAACACTGTTCATTGCCTTGGTGGCGGTATTATTGGCACGTCAACTTACCAAGTCGACCCTTGCACCAGTATCTCGCTTGAGTCACGCACTGCAAAACAATGACCTTGATCACGTCGTAATAGAGCTAGCGAATGAGTTCTCAGAGGACGAAATCGGTGTTTTAGCGCATGAGTTAGCGCAAGCACTGGAGCAAGTGCGCAAATCGGCCGAGCGTGAATACCAATTCAACCGCGGAGTCAGTCATGAGTTACGCTCGCCAATGCAGGTAGCACAGTCAGCCACCGAATTATTGCACCTAGTTGCCGGCGACGGTGACACAAAACTAAGTAAACCGATTGCTCGCTTGCAGCGATCAATCTCTGAGATGACTCAGATTGCCGAAGCCTTTTTGTGGCTGGCAAGTGACCGTGTAGTAGCACAAAGTGAAATGTGTTCTACGGCGACGCTACAAAAAACGCTTGCTGTGCTTCAATCAGGCTTTCCTGGGCATGAAATCATCATCAATACTACATCGCTAGCACCGCGTTATTATCCGCTACCGAGCACGGCTTTGTCGGTGGTGTTACGAAGTCTGATACGTAACGCGGTAGTGCATGGTGACCCGCCAAAAATCATGCTCGACATGCATGCCGACCGCATCACGGTAAGTAATTCGGTTAACTTGGTGACTCACGAAAATAAGGGGTTTGGTATCGGACTCAGTATTGTTCAGCGTATCTGTGATCGCTTTGGCTGTGAATTATATTCGTCTCTACAAAACGATCATAGGTACAACTCATCGGTGGTATTTAATTCATTTGAAGAGAAGAGAACGTAAGGCTTGTAGTTTTCATACCATGCTTATCTAAACAGACGCCAAATAAGGATTAAAAACATATATTTTTCGATAGCTGTCTAAAAAAAATTTTCAAAATGATTATAGATCCTTGGATTATATTTGCGCTTGCTTACAAGTGTCGGGGGGCATTTTCATTAGCGAAGCGTTAGGCAATGGTCTGAATAAAAAAGAGACGACATTTCATCGCCAGCGCGGCTCGTAGAGCTAGCCCGAACCAAGAGCCGCTTAAAGGCGTAACAACAATTACGCTTGGAGCGTAATTAAACTGCCATCGGCAGCCCAAAGGGCAAGTATCATGGAGGGTACGAATAAGTTACGACAGCGGTGTGTTTTTTAGATGCCCCTTGAGGTACTTGGTTCTGTCTAGGTGCCCCTTGAGGGTATCTTTTGCGCCAAAAGAATCAACGCCCGCCACCGCAGTGGCAAACTATGGGCGAAGTTGAGTATGCGAACCATAAGATAATAAGATACCCTCAAGGGGCACCTACTCCTTTCGACTTCGGTCAAAAAAAGCCACGTAAAGCTGGATGCTATACCCAGTATCACGTGGCATGTCGGTCTAATAAAGTCTAGGACGCTTCTAAGTGAAAATAACGCCAGAACTTCGAATTATCCCTATTTACATAACTCTTATTTACAAAGCTCAGGGTCCAAACAAATCGCGCTGATGCGGTAAGCCTCTCGGCTGACACACTCACCTAGCCGTTGAACCACGGTTAGTACATCTCCAGATTCAATTGGGCGGGTCAAACCAACGTCATTACCCGACCCATCGGCTATTTCATTTCCATTCGCATCATAAATTTGTATCTGAGCACCCGCGACATACTGTGTAACCGTGACGGTGATGTCACCAACTAAAGGTTGGGCAATCCTCGGTGCGGGCAGAACGTCGCATGGTTCTACTGGGTCGGTTTCAACTTTAGTGCCTTCGCACAGTGTCGACACTATCAAGAATTTATCTCCGGCGATGATATTGCG
Organism: Arenicella sp.; assembly: GCA_046709645.1. GTDB lineage: Bacteria > Pseudomonadota > Gammaproteobacteria > Arenicellales > Arenicellaceae > Arenicella. Next base: position 6,507 of record JBKEFT010000022.1, on the reverse strand, counting down.
CCCTAAACCGCTAGCTACATCAACTTCGGGTGCCCTAGTGACGGCAGTGGAAAACGAGGTTAGTTGGCCAGCTGAATTTTCACCGACGTCAGTAAGCGCTCCCTCTGCCAGATTTTCAATATGCAACAATGGCTGACCGGCAATGGCTTTACCGTCCTTTAGTCTAGGAATCGGCAGCGGTGAAGGTTCAGCTCCGGCTGTCACCGTATTCGACATCGCAGAAACGTCGTCGCACAGTGATTGCCGGGCATCAAACTTGTCGCCCTGATCAAAAGGCGATTTGTCTGGACGCAAATTGCTCCAATCGCCACCCAGTGAAAACTTGCGCTCATTCGCGCCATTACTAAACACAGATAGATCAACCCCTGGCACGTGGCGAACGGCTATCACTCGCCCGCATTGATGAGCCACCGTTGGGTCAATCTCAGGCGCGGGCAGTCCGTTGGGGTAGTCGTCTAGATGGCTTTTCACTATGACCACGTCAGTAGTCGCGGTTACACCAGAAAAGCTATGCGTGGCTATCACTTGGTCACCTTCCTCTAAGGCTGGGACCTTAACTGAGAATCCATTAGGCTGTTTGACGATTTGGTTTGCGACTTCGATTCCATTGATCATAAGCGACACACTGGCATTATAGATACCACCACGAACTTCAACGGCATTTGAACAGGCATACAGCGGCCCAATCACCGGCGGCGAAATCACGGTGCGATCATCCTTTGGGTCGAAAGGTACTACTTCTGGTGGCGTTATCGCCCCACTCTGACACAAAGCAGCCAAGGCTGATCGATGCGTCGAATAGTCGGGATCTTGAGAGCCCTTTCGCAGATTAGTTGGATCGTTGGGGTCAGCAAGGCGTGCCATAGTTGGAGCGACTTGCTCGCCGGTGAACAAGTCAGCATAACCATCAGTAGCGCTAGTTAATATGGCTCGACAGTAGTCTGAGATAGGGCCTGCGCCCCGCTGTAAACTATGCAGGTTCAAGGCCAGAATATCTGGGAATCTTCCGGCAATGCCGGGATTGTGACAATCAAGGCAAGAACTCTGTCCAGCAGATAACGTTACTTGATCAAGCAATGTCAGCGGGCCTGGATTTTGTGGGTAATCATCTCGAATGAACGGAACATGCCATTTTGGGCTACGAGTCTTAGATCCGAGATCCAGTGGGCCGATGGAATGTGTTATGAATGGGTTTTCTCCCGCATGACAGTCGCTGCAAACGCCATTACTGACATTCGAACCGTTTACAAATTTATTTAGTTCCAAGCTCTGATTTGCTTCAACTTCGCCGGTATCGTAGTAACAAGCGTTACCTGTTTCGCGACCAAGGCAAATGATGCCAACGGCGCTTGATCCTGCGCTGGCTATGCTTTCAGGGTCTTGATTGTATCGTGGTAGAGCCACGCAAATCCCATCAGGATTGTCATCTTCGAAAGTCCAAACTTCAGTAAACTGGCCAAGGTTTAAAAAATTGCGTAAAAGCGGCCCTTCGAATTTCCATTCGCTGCCGCCGCGCTGCCATTCTTCAGGAGCCGGAACACCAAGTTTTAAGCAGCTTTCGATGTACTCTGCAGTCGACATAGAATCAGGGGCAAGTGACAGTGCTTGCGTGACCGCTGAGTCTTTAGCAATATCAGCGGGCAGGCTCGTCTGCCAATCGAAATTATCAGAGATTTGCGGTCTAAGCGTTTGCTTGAACCAGAGTTCTCGTAATACACGGTTTACCGCGATCATCTGAATTGGCCGATGCTCCTTAACGCTAGACATCAACAGATCGAGTAAAATCGAATCCACTATAGGTTTGTCGAGTTCTTTGAACTTAGAAAGTTCTTTATGGAGCGTCGCAACATTCCTTAAAGTGCGCTTATCTGCGCGCTCTGATAACTCGCGGTAACGTATCTCGATCCAAGCGTCTATCTCGTCGAGTTTCGGCGACATGGGCATGCCTTTGGAATTGAGAATTCCGTGATGTGCGGCCGTTGCAAAATCGAGCTCACTCTCATTGTTTTGCGCGAATGCATCGAACCTAGTAAACAGTGTAGCTGTAATACAGAACGCAGCCAGGTACTTCCCTAATGTATTCATATTATCTCCAATAGTACGTAGCAAGCGAAAATCGCTTTAGCCCGGCGAAGATTAGTCAAGCGCAGTTAAACTTGCATAAAATTTCCGTGATTTTTATATGATATTTGTCGTTTTTATTTAGCACTCTAACGTCAATAAATCAGTGCTGGTTGGCAACGGGTCTAGATTGAGGAAGTAGTTAGCGGCAGAATATTCAAAGCGGAATGGCATCTGCTCGAGACTAAAAAATGCCACCTAGCGAACAAGTGTCAAATAAATAGCGATATAGCTAAGTCTTTGACAGTATTCGGTTTCTGTTAGTAAAAATCAGCCCTATTTTGTCTAGCGCTTGCTCTTGTCGAGCGTTCACTGAAGGGCTAAGATGAAACCTCAACAACAATAGGTGATCGGGTTACACATGAGAAAATTAATAATATTATTGGTCTTAGGGATAGGTTTTAATATCACATCAGGCGATGTTTTTGCCCAAGGAAGCGGATCAGAAGGAAGCTTCGAAATCCATAATTCCACGTCAAACAATCTTGTAATTGGTTTTTATACTAATGACGGCGGTGGTTGGAGTGCTAACTGGTTGGCGGAAGATTTGGAACCAGGTGCGTCGGCGAATGCTCAATTTAACGCAGATACTGGCAGTTGTGATCAAGTGTTTCGGATTGGTTGGCTTGGAGATGATGGTGACTCTGAAGTATTAGATGAGCCGATTAGCATTGATATTTGTGATGCCAGCAATATCTACATGGACGACAACGAAATCTATTACGACTGATAAATTTTTTGTTCGATTAGCATGAATTATTTGGACTAATTATTCTGACTGGAAAGAAATCAGGCGTGTTGGGAGACATGGCACGCCTGAATACGAAATTATGGCAAGGACATGCACAGCTATTTTTGGATAAATCAAAAAATCACAAGACTTGGTACTAGGTTAGTTCGGGCGCTCATGCTCAAAAACAGTGCTTAGATGGCTTCAATAATTTCAGTAAGTTGCGAATGAAACTAAGCCCCCTCGCCGGGCCAAGCTGTAGAGACAATCGGTGTCGCCAAGATATAAAATTTAAGCGTTGTCAGTGTTGGTGAGGTTTACTTGAGCTGTATTAACTATATTGCTTATGCGATTGCGGCGCCAAGTGCCGACCAAGACTTAAGAGACTAAACGACGGATAAAGTCGGTTTGCTACCGCTCAAAGCGCCGTTGCAAGCAGTCATGTTGCCAATGGAGTGATAACGTCGATTAGAAAAACAAAAAGGAATAGAAGCAGCGTAAGTTGTAAACAAACCAAAAAGATGAACCCATCAAGCTTCAGAACACGTCTGGCCATGTTAGGCCACTGCAGTGCGCTTTTTTTAGCGCTTATCATCGCGCCAATTTAGGGCGCTGAGGCGGTCTATGTTGGCCCGATCCCGAATATGAGTTTTAAAGTGGGCCGGGTGATGGCGCGCTCTATCGTGGTTGACCCTGAAACCGGCCAACCGATTCTGGTTGAGTTCGATGAGCAAGGCAAAGAAGTTACTACGGTGGATACGGGTGGCCTCAATGTCGAAGATCTAACGGTTTATCCCGCTGCTGATTACCGTTTTTATAAAAAAACAGCTTGCCGAGTATCGTGATCAATATAAAGGCACGCTGGCAAAAAACGCCGAGCTATTAAGCCACCGGCAATTTGAGCAACGCAGCTTTCTACTGGCCGACAATAAAACCGCTGTTCAACAAGATCCGCTATCGCCCAACGTAAAAAGTGTCTGGGTTCGCAGCCAGAACAACTTGGGCTTAGACCCAGCACAAAGCTCAGGCTCGGTAAACGATACGCTGGTGCTACTCAAATTCGATATTGATCTCAGCCAAGAGATCAATATCACCGAAAGTAATGTCAGCCTACTGGTTAACGACGAAGGCCAGATCATTGCCAATAGCGACAATAATATTGGTTTCAGGGTCGGTTTTTTTGGTGACCCCAATGAACCGCAAGACCAGAGGAGCGGACGCGTCGATAACGACGACACGGTGTTTGGCCCAATCCCCAACGTGAAGGCGTCGGTGAATGAGTTTGTTTATCGTGGCGGTCTTGCGGTTACTCGAGATGATGGGCGGTATTCCTTTCAATTTATGATGCCGATCTGCCCGGTGGGCGGTTTTACCTATACGACGGATGTCACCACTGAACTGCGTTACCGAAACTTCTTACCCACCGGCGCACCGTCGATCCCGTATTACCTACGCACGCCCGGTTATAGCTATTGCTATGCGGATTTAGTGCCCGCGTTCATAGCGCCGACTGTGATCGGTATTTTAGCGGCCACGTCGGTTCCCAATATTCAAAGTAATCTCTACGCCGATGTGATGTTTGTCATCGGTAAAATTGAGTTGCGCAACCCGATGAACCAAACGGTTGAGTTAGGCGAGACCACTTACACCCCGTTTGACGAACTGCCAGATCAAGTCACGCAAAAATTCTATGACTTTAACGGCGATAATGAGCCTGACCATGTCGAACAGGGCCGAGTCTTTAGTTGCCAAGACGATGCTTATCCAGAAGCCGACAAGCTCGATGTGTTTGTCAGTGACACCAGCGGCAGCGCCGATGAGTCAATCGAGGGGTACACCTGCGAAGACACGCACACCGCCGAGAAACTCAAAGCCAGCGACAAAGGCCCTTGGCAGGGAATCTTCTTTGATGGCAGCCAAGACGGCGCACAAGACTTCCCTGATTTGGTTCGCCTGATTGATCGCGAGTTTCGTAATGAGGAAATAGGCATACTCAAAAGTATCAGTGAAGACGATTTAAGAAACACAGACGTCGTAATGTTCCGAGAATCAACCGGTCAGCTAATTCTGGAGCGCCGAGGCTTAAAGCCAGAAGAAGCCAAGTACCGAAAGACGGTTGACTACAACGCCGATGAAAATCAAGTGGCGTACCGCATTATGCTGCGGGGCCGCAATGACTCTCGGTTAAACGTGGGCGGCGGAGTCGATCGTCGCCAAAGTTTCGAAAATTGGGCCACCGAATACCAACTGACCGAACCCTTAAGAAAACGTGAGTCAGATCAACCAAGGCCCGGCGAATACATCAAGATCGTCGCAATCAACCGAGCCACAGGCTACACCGGCACAGCTAGAGTCCAGCTCAAGAGCGCCGGCGACCCCAACAAAAGCTCAACAACCCTACTCGATGTCGAAGTGCCCACCATCACGCTATTGCCGCCTAATCTTAAGGTCTGGGCAGAACGCGATTACACCGTCGAACACGGCTTAACCAAAGGCGAAGACCGCAACTACACCATCGGTAACGAAGGCGCATCCTTAACCAGCGACACCAGCATTCGTGTCTATACCGAATGGTTGGATGAAGAAGGCCGGCCACTGCCCGATGAACTCGGCGAGAACTCAGGAAAACAATATGGCCTAACTGGTCGACTTGCAAAATTAGTCGGCGCAAACCAACTCAAAGGCACCGCCATCGGCGACGACATGGCCGAGTTTGCCATCGCGCCTGGGCGAAATACCCAAGTACTCAAATTAAAAGGCCAGACCAACAATACCGAACACTTTTACATTCACGTCATCGGCAAGCCAAAAGACCAAGAGTGCGTTAACGGGGCGAGCTGCCCGAGTTTTGACGTAATCAGCGGTCAAGCTGAACTTGCCGGTAGACCAATGCTACTCACGCCTTTCTTAACACCCCTTTGGGATGAGAATGAAAGTTGGAAGGAGTACGCCGCTTACCGAAAGACCCTCGAAGAGCTTGAGGAAGCCCTTCCAGAAGGTGGCGAGTTAGCCGAGGCAGATAAACCTAACAAGCCGTTGCCGAGTTATGCTTGGCAGTATCGGCCTGAGTATCAGTTTAGTCAGTTTGATTTTAAGGTTGATGCGATTGAACGCACCATAACGGATAAAAATGGTGATGAGCAGGTTATCGATATTTTTGATTTGGATAACCCGACAATTGCTAGTAGTGATGATTATATTACAGCACTATATTCTTTGATTTCGAATGAGTTTGATGCGCTGATGCCTATTGATGGTGGTCAGGAGTTAGTGATTGCTTTGGGTGAGCAGGAGCAACGTATCAGTTTTGGACAAGACCGAAGTATACGGTTTAGCAACTTGGCCGGCTTATCACAACTAGACGTAGAGGATTTTGTTTCCATGCGCCTGTACACTAATAACGATGGTGGAAACATACTCTGGGAGTACGCATTTGAGAGCAGTAATATTGGTAAATTAAAGGAAGCTGATAATCAATGTAATTTTGCGTTTAATAAAAATCATTATAAAGACGATGAGGCTAGCCCGCTGAAGTGGTCTAATACATCTGGACACATTATTAAGAGACAATAGTAATCAATTAATGAGGTGTCACTATGGCTGAAAAAAGAGCGTATAAGCAGTATTCAAATGAGTTTAAAGAAGACGTTATTTCA